>JAWLAZ010000001.1:0-1876023 GCA_041395205.1 bacterium | reverse complement strand
AAATATATATGGCATATTATGATAATAACATGTCATGTCTGATAATGCAAAAGAACGGGATCAACTTTCAGCTGCGGTGATCGGTGCTGCCATGGAAGTCCACAAACGGATCGGACCGGGCCTGCTTGAATCCATCTATTCATCCTGCCTTGCACATGAGTTGCATCTCAGGGGAATGAGCTTCCGGCTTGAGTCCGAGTTACCGGTGCAGTACAAAGGAGTGAAGATTGCGGCAAACCTGCGCGCGGACATGATTGTGGAAAACGAACTGATCCTGGAGTTAAAGAGCATTGCGAAGGTGGAACCGGTGCATAAGGCACAGCTATTGAGCTATCTGAGGATGAGCGGGCTGGCGAGGGGTCTGCTCATCAACTTCAATGTTGCAGTGCTGCGGGATGGCATTTTCAGGGTTGCCAATAACTACAGACCCTGATTCACAAGTCCGGTTGATCTCTGCGCCCCTGCGTCTCTGCGTCAGTAAAACCATCACTGCCATCGCGTTGCCAGTCAAGCCCGGCGAGCAGATCAGTTCCCTGTTTCAGCTTTCGGCCCATGTAGAAAAGCAGGCGGCCAGCCCTCCATGGCCGGCCGCGGGTTGCTCTGCTTCAGTCTGTGGGACTGCGTCTAGTGATGGCCGACGCCGTGTCCGGCGTCAGCCTCTCCATGCGGATCCGCCGCCGCGATATGCGGGTTGCCACCGCCGGCCGCGGCGATGATCGCCGACTGCTTCGGATGCTCGCCGAGCCAGCGCACTTCACCGGTCTCGATGTCGTAGACCGCGCCGATGACCTTCACGGTGCCGCCGTTGACATGCTTCAGGGTGTCGGGACTCTTCATCAGCAGGTCCTCGATGGACTGCCAGACATTCTCCTCGACCACGGCCGCCACCAGCTCGTCACCGCTGAGGGAGTGGTCATGCGCCTTGACGGCCTTTACGGCATCGCCGATCGGAGCTACCAGCGCCGGGATGCTGCCGTGCACCTCCGCGCCCTCGGCCACGGCGGTGCAGGCCCCGCACTTGCTGTGGCCCATCACCACCATCAGCGGGGTGCGCAGGTGGTCCACGCCGTACTCGATGCTGCCGATCTCATCCGTGCTGCAGACATTGCCGGCCACGCGGATGATGAACAGGTCGCCGATGCCCTGGTCCAGGGCGAGCTCCAGCGGCACGCGGCTGTCGGAGCAGCCGATGATCGTGGCGAAGGGGTGCTGGCCGTTGGCACTGGTGTCACGGATGCGCTCCAGGTCGAGGTTGGGATGTGCGCTGCGGCCATCCACGAAGCGTTCGTTGCCTTCCTTGAGGGCCACGAACGCCTCCTCGGGGCTGGAGGGGCCGGAGGCCACGGCGCTGAAGGCGCCAAACAGGGTCATCACGAGACTCAGTACGAAGACAGCGGTAATTCTGGACATGCTCACTCCTGTATAGCAAGGGTTGCTGGAGTGAAGGTACCGCCGCTGCCCCGCTGATTGTGGACCGCCGTGCAGGTTTGGTACAGGGTTCACCTTGGACCAGTGGGCAAGAAAAAACCCGCCGGACCTGCCGACGGGCAATCGATACTCTCTGAAAATCTGTGTAGTTCTGAGTTACTCAGAATCTCCCTGATTCTCCTGCGCAGCACGGGCTGCGCCCTGTCTGTCCTCCTCATCACTGCTCATGTGGAAACTCTGACTGAACAGTGCACCTTCAGGAATACTGCTCCAGGACTTGTTTGCCTTGAGCACCCATGCGTTGGCATCAAACTCCGGAATGATGTCAGCACCGTATACATAGATGTTGAATGAGTAAGGCGCAGCCCCGGTCTCGGGGAACGAACTATAGGCGCTGGAGGGGCAGAGTTCCACGACCAGATCTCCCGGCGAGAAGGGATCTGCTGTTGAAAACACCTGCATCGGCTCCCAGTCGTTGAAGGGATTGCCAGGCCAGCTCGGCAGATAGCCCAGGTCCACCAGCTCCAGCGGGTCGTTGTTAGTGGCAAGCACATCCGACCCATATGTATTGATCGCTGCCAGTTTACCCAGGTACACCGTCAGCACGGCATTGAACAGGTACTGGCGTACATCCATCATGCGCTGCTCTTCGCTGCTGTATGAGTCAGCTTCCAGACGCTCCCGGATGGTCTGCAGTTCCAGGCTGCGCGTGACAGCTTCCGCCTTGAAGCCCTGCACCATCTCATCCTCGATGGAGGACTGGGCATTAGCTCCGGAAATCATCATTCCGGTTATCATCAACAGGGAGAGAATAATTGTCTTCATGTAAATTCTCCTTGAGATAATCTGGTCAAAGAATCTTTTTTATGTACAGTTAATATCCTTACACTCCGGTCCTGCACTTCCGTTACGCCACTGGCATTTCCCATTTGATCCTTCCAAGTAAAAAGTATCATCTCCTTGCGTCTCGGGACTGAGTTTCCATGGTCCTGATGGCTCGTAAGAATATGTCTGTGACTTGCATATGGGTGTTGCAGTAGCGCAGAAGCAGACACGCCAAGTTTGATTCGGACTTCCTTGATAGATGTACGTGACAGATTTGCCACTGGAAATCATATACGATATAACCTCGGGATTGTTGAATTCCAGATAACCAATCATTCTTCCGCACCTGCAGCCTTCCTTCGCCTGCGCAATGCCTGCCATGACAATCAGCATCGTCATTGCCAGGAAAATGATCTTTCTCATCTTCCATACTCCCCTAGCTGGTTTCCCTATCCGAGAAAGTAACACACACACACACACACACGTGTCAATCCATTGGCAATAAATGAGAAATTTTCTGACCAAATGAGATGCATAGTCAGCCACTGACACTTCCGCAGAAACGCACTGCCCTACAATACTGCTATGGCTGATGCTGTCGCGACGAAGTGGGAGACCGTGATCGGGCTGGAGGTGCATGCCCAGCTCAACACACGCAGCAAGATGTACTGCAGCTGCCGCGTGGAGCAGACAACGGAGCTGGCGGATGCCAACCGCTTCGTCTGTCCGGTCTGTCTCGGGCATCCCGGCACCCTGCCCCGCCCGAACCGCCAGGCCGTGATCAAAGCCCTGACGCTCGGCGAGAAGCTCGGCTGCCGCATCAACAGCGTGAATGTGTTCGCCCGCAAGAACTACTTCTATCCCGACCTGCCGAAGGGCTACCAGATCAGCCAGTATGAACTGCCCATCTGCGAGGGCGGCCGCCTGCCCTACTGGCATGGCGAGCTGGCGCTGGAGGCCGGGATCGTGCGTGCGCATCTGGAGGAGGATACCGCCAAGCTGTTCCACATGGACGACGGCACGGCGGCGCTGGACTACAACCGTGGCGGCGTGGGCCTGATCGAGATCGTCAGCGAGCCGGACTTCCGCTCGGCGGAGCAGTGCGTGAGCTACCTCGAGGAACTGCGCAACCTGCTCGTGAAGCTCGGGATCAGCGATGCGGCGATGGAAAGCGGCAACTTCCGCTGTGAGCCGAACGTCAGCGTGCGGCCTGTTGGCAGCACGGAGCTGCGCACCAAGACGGAGATCAAGAACCTCAACAGCTTCCAGACGCTCAGGCGTGCCGTGGAAGCCGAGGTGCTGCGCCAGATCGCGGTCTATGAGGGCGGCGGCAGCGTGCACCAGGCGACGATGCGCTTTGACGACGCGCGCGGGGTCACGGTGGAGATGCGCCGCAAGGAGACGGCGGATGACTACCGCTACTTCGCCGACCCGGACATCCCGCCGCTGACGATCAGCGCCGAGCTGAAGGAGGAGGCCTCGCACCTCGTGAGCTCGAGCTGGTTCGAGCTCAGGCGGCTGATGGTGGAGGAGGACGGGATCACGCATGAGGCCGCGCAGACGATTGCCAGCGACCCGATCCTGCATCGCTTCTACCGCAACTGCAGCCTGGACGGGCACAGCCCGAAGGAAGTTGCCAACTGGGTGACCGGCGACTTCGTGCGCCTGCTGCGCGAGGGCCCGCTGCATACGGAGCCGGGCGAGCTGAGTGCGATCCTCGCGCTGATGAAGGACGGCAAGCTGACGAGGCCCCAGGCGCGGGAGGTCTTCGAGGAGATCTACACGAGCGGCAAGGCCACGAGTGTGGTCGTGGAGGAGAAGGGCTTCGGCGCGGACAGTGGCTTCGACCTGGAGGGAGCCTGCCGCGAGGTGATCGCGCGCAATACGAAGATCGTGGATGACATCCTCGGCGGCAAGGAAACGGCGATCAACGCCCTGCTCGGGCAGGTGATGAAGGCCAGCCGCGGTGGAGCCAACCCGGCGGACACCACGGCGATGATCCGCCGCCTGCTGAAGCTGGACGGCTGAGCAGGGCGCGGACGGATTGCTGCAATTCGCAATATTGCGAATTTCGTGCGGGAAAACGTATCACAGCTTGCTGAGACGGTGTCTATTTAAGCTGTAAGGTGTCGCAGTAAATGCATTCCCCCAAAGCCGCGATACCTGCTGGGCAGGCCATGTGCCTGCCCATTTGATTTTCTGCCTCGCGCGAGCGCTCGGCAGTCTGACCCTGCGGCTGCGCATCCGCGCATCCGGGTCGGGTTGAAGATACAGCGCTCGGCAGTCTGGCGCTGGGGCGAAAACAAGTTTCGTCGGGTCGGGCGGAAGTTGTGTTGCAATACTGCTTCAGCTGAAGCTTCAGCAGTCTGGCGCTGCGCTGGCGCATTCGCTGCCAGCGGGTCGCGCGGAAGTTGCAGGAGAACATCGGCGCTTCGTGCAATCAGCGAGGAGCTTTGCTTCGAGCTGCATTGCAGACCGTCGAGTGCTTGCACGAGACGGAAGGAGAATCCAGGCTGGTGCTGCGACGAAAGCAAGTTTCGTCGGGTCGGGCGGAAGGTAGCCCGGCGTTCACGCCGGGACAGGCCGTAAACGGCCTGCTACCGTCCTGTTGTCATCACTCCTCATCCTCCTCCTTTCGCGCTGCACCCTCCAGATTCATCTCGCCGATGTCCAGCACTGCTTCGGCATAACTGGATTGCCAGATCAGGAAATCCTGCAGTTCCTCGAAGGCCGTGCGTGACTCCAGTTCGAGGATCGCATTGCTGCGTCCGAGACTGAACAGCTCCGCCAGCCAGGGCAGCCGCTCACGCTCGATACTGACAAAGCTGCTGCGCTGACCGGGCATCACCCCCAGCCGGAAGGTGTGGAAGTCGTTGAGCTGGAACCAGAGCGTGGCGGCGAAGTCGCCGTCGATCTCGCTGCCGAGGAACTTCCGCTGGTTGATGCTGATGGCGGCTGGCTCCGGCAATTCGTAGGCGGAAGGCAGCCTCCACATCGTCATGTGCAGGCAGTCCTGGCACCAGCTGCTGACTTCCGGGCCGCTGTCATTGGCAACGGCAGTGCGGGCCAGGGCGCGGTTGACATGGCTCAGTTCATGCGGACCCATGAAGGCCGGCAGGTTGTAGCTGACCGAACGGATCATCCAGTTGTCAGGCAGCAGCGGATGCCTGTCACTGAGGATGTGCGAACTGTCCGCGAGTGCCATCACCTGCATGTCCGGCAGATGCTCCAGATCCGCCGCGATCCCGGCTGCCAGCAGCGCCGGGCCATTCACGCCGAGGGTGTCACAGGGCATGTCGTCAGCCAGGCTCAGCAAACTGAGCCATTCATCCCGGGTATCACCGTAATCAGTCATGCCCAGCGCATAGAGCGGGAAGGCCTCGTTGCACTGTCTTGCATCGTCAATGATCGCGCTGCGCAGGCTGTCCTTCAGCTGCCAGAGTGCGCTGCGCAGTTCATCGTCACCTTCCTGCCCGGCATGATGCACGGACTCCAGCTCATCCAGCAGCTCCTCCAGCTGGGGCCAGGCATCCAGCGTGTAGACGAGCCGGATACGCGGATCGCTGATCTCCTCAGGCACAACGCCCTCCAAAAGCATCCGCGCCAGCTCACGGTTGTCAGCGGCCCCCCGTGAATTGGCAACCAGTTCCGGATCCTCAGTGTTGCGGTGGAGGTCCAGCTTGAGCTGATGCCAGCGCCAGTCATCCCGGAAATGCCAGTCCACCCGCTCCAGGAGATCCTCCTCGGGGCGCAGCCGCGGGCTGTCATCCACGGTGCTGTGCAGGGCCCAGGCCGTGGGAATCCGCCCGCAGACCGGGCTGCCGTCCACCTGGCGCTGCAGGCTGCGCTCCAGATAGCGGTGGTACCAACTCAGCAGTTCGTCGTCACTGCGGTACTGCAGCGGCTGGTGCTGGAAGCTCTCGCCAAGCAGCAGCACGGCATAGCCGAGCGGGGCAAGCAGGATCGCCCAGCGCAGGAAGGCCTCCGTGCCGAGCTGATTGCGCAGGGCATGCCGGACATTCTGGTAGATCCCGCCGCTGCCCGGCACATGTCCCTGGGGCCGCAGCGCCATGCGGCGGATCGCCGTTTCACCCAGCTCACGGAAGATGCGGATCGTGAGCAGCAGGATCAGGAGCACTGTCACGCCGCTGAACAGCCAGGCCTGACGCCCGCCGCGCAGCAGATCCAGCGCCAGTCCGAGCTCCACCGCTCCCCGGCTGGCAACGTGCAGCATGTACACATAGCCCGCCGCCAGCAGCCAGAACACGGCCTGGGAGATGCGCGGCGAGGGAATGCGTGAGCCGAGGAAGATTCCGAACATCACGAGCCCGCTGCAGAGCAGGCAGAACAGGGCCCCGCAGAGCAGTGGGAGGATGAGCACCAGCAGGTAATCCGGCTGCAGGGGCGGATCGCCGCGGTCGATGTGCCCATCGGCAATGAACAGCGCGATCACATAGGCCGCGACCGCGAGCGGTACCCAGAGCACGGCTAGGATGGAGCGCAGGTGGAACCAGAGCAGGCCCTGCAGTACCAGCTTCTCACTGAGCGGTGCCGTGCGCAGCAGTTCATCAAGGTGCAGGCCGCTGCTGCCGGCGGGATGCGTTGCCAGCAGCTGGATCCCGTGCCCGAGCGCCGTGAGCATCCGCGAGAGCGCCAGCAGCAGGCAGAGCCCGGCGTAGAACGCCAGCAGGATGTTGACAGCGCTGATCCGTGCGCAGTTGACGTAGAGCGGGTTGCAGCCCATCGCGGGTTGCAGGCTCAGCAGCATGTGCTGCTCACTGAGCTGCGAGCAGAGGAACCAGGCCAGCAGGCCGGCACTCAGCAGGAACAGCGGCCGGGAGAGCCAGCCGAGGTTGCCCTCCGGACCGGCATGCCGGCGGCGCTCGAGCAGCGTGACCACCGGGTTGTCATTCAACCCGTCCAGCCACTGCCTGATTCGCGCTGCCACTCCCCGCATCGTGGCCTGTATCATGCCACAGATCAGAGTGAAGTTGCTGAGTATCTAGGGCTGGAACCAGCGCATTACCAGCATGTCATTGCTGCCGCCGCCGCTGTCCAGCACCGGCGCGGGGACATCCAGGTCACTGCGCAGGGCTGTCCAGTCCACGACACCGACGGTGGAGACCTTGAAGGTGAGGGGCTGCGTGGTCCAGTTCGCGGATTCAAGGAACTGCAGGAAATCCGGTTCATACCAGCTGCCGTTGTTGTCGGGCCCGGTGCCGGTGATGTAGAAGCTGCCGTCCGGAGCCTCCACGATGCCGTCAAAGCTGTTGTTGAAGTTCGCCTGGTTGAAGGCCTGGACTTCCTGGATGACTCCATTCGCGCTGCAGCGGCCGATGATCCCGCAGGAGGCCGGGTCAGACACGTCCTGGTTGGGGATTCCGCCGACGAGGAACAGATCGCCCGTGGCTTCCTGGCGGGTCAGTCCCAGCCAGGTTCCCTGGCCACCGAAGTCCAGGCGGCTCTGCCATTCCAGATTGCCCTCGGCTGCAGTGACGGAGAAGACAATCGGGCCGGATTCTCCCTCGATCGGGGAATTCAGACCTCCACAGATCACGAGACTGTTGCCGGCGATGAGCGCCTCGCCCAGCCGGAAGTCCCCGATCGTGTGGTGCACCTTGCTCCAGATCAGCTCCAGCGTGGGACTGAGCACGATCACGCGCAGGTCACTGCCGTCAGCACTGCTTTCCGAGCAGAGCAGGTACGTATTGTTGCCGGAGTCGCGGTAGAGCTGCGGGCTCAGGAGGCTGCCCGCCGCTTCATAGCGCCGCTGGGTGGCGACGATGCCGTTGGTGCCGATGCGCACGAGGTCGATTCCTGAGACGTCATCCTTCCTGTTGGCACCGGCGAAGGTCACGATCCCGTTGGGGGCGATGATCGCGCCATTGACTGTTGTTCCATTCTGGGTGAGCATCTGCTTCTGGTAGACGATGTCGCCGGCGGAATCGCATTTCATGAGCACGGGTGAGTTGCTGAAACTGCCTGAATCGAACATGCTGCCGCACATCAGGATCTCTCCGTTGTCGTTCCTGCGGATGCTGTTGAAGGTCTCGCCGTTGCTGGTTCCGAAGCAGAACTGCATGCCCGGCTGGCCAGTGGCATCCCAGGACAGCAGTGCGCACTCGTTGCCACCCTGCCCCCATGAGTTGGCAAGCCCGGTATGCAGGAGCGTCCCGTCCGGCCCCTGAATGCAGTCACCGGCGCTGTCGTAGCCCGCCTCACCGTAACTGTGGATCCAGCCGGCGCCGATCCGGGTCTCAGCCGTGGATTCCCCACCCTCGTTGTCATTGACCTTGACCACCGGCAGGAAGACCCCCGGGTCTGTATAGGTCACGCTCCATTCAGCGGTCGTGCCGTTCGTGACGAAGTTGCCGTCACCGAGTTCGTCGAAGCTGAACAGGATAATCTCGCCGTCCAGGTCGGAAGCGACCGCCGTGAGTGTCACCGACAGCGGCACGCTGCCGGTACTGAGGTCCGCGAAGAGTTCCACGACCGGCGAAATGTTGCCACCGATGCGCAGCCAGTCCAGTTCCGCTTCCGCGCTGCCCATCACGAGCACGCTGAGGAACAGCCGGCCGCTGGGGCCGCGGTGCGCGGCGTCGGTGGGCACACTGAGCTGGGAGGGGTCATCCGCGAGCTGCCAGTCCCAGCGGCTGCTGGAAAAGTTGGCAACACCGATGTAGAGCTGGCCCCCGGCCGGTTCGGTGGTCCACTGCAGGGTGGCCTCGTCCGGACCGTTGTAGCTGCTCAGGTCCAGGCCGTAGATCGCCCAGGCCGGGCCACTGCCCGGGAAGTCGGGCTGGAACAGCAGGCTGCCGCCACTCGTGCCGCCCGTGGTCTGCTGGCTGGCTCCGGCGAGGAAGGCGTCGGCCAGCGAAAAGCGCGGTACCGGTTCCCCGGCGCTGACTTCACGCAGGCTGTCCACCGTCGGCAGGCCGTGCAGTATGGAGACCGGCAGCGGGTCGGCGGGTGCGGAGGGTGCAGCGCCGCCACCGCAGGCAGTCAGGACCAGCAGTCCCAGCACACAGATCAGGCTCAGCATTCGCTTCATTTGAATCTCCGGATTGGAAATGGAAAAGCGCCGGACGGCCTCCGGCTGAGTGAAGAACTGCGGTAATCCAGGGCCAATTGGCCGAGGCTGCCGCATCAGGGCTGAAACCAGCGCATCACGATGGCATCGCTGCTGCCGGCTGGTGCATCGAAGACCGGCGGCGGGGCGTCATTCGCCGCAAACGCCGCATCCCAGTTCGTGATGGCGGCCACGGCATCAGCAATGGTGAGACTGATGCTTTCCCAGCCCAGCACATCGTTGAACGCCGTGTAGCTCGGTTCGTAGAAATCCCCCGTGACACCCTGTCCCGAACCGACCACATAGAACCCTCCGTCCCGGTCATACGCGATATCAATGAACTGGTTGTTGATGTTCGGCTGGTTGTAGGCATTGATGTACAGAAGTTCGCCGACGTTACTGTAGCGGGCCAGCAGGCCGCACAGGCTGAAGTCCGCGCCTCCCTGGTTGGACGTGATGCCGCAGAGCATCAGCTCGCCATTGCGCTGGTCGATTGTCAGCCTGGTCCAGCCTGCATTCGGATTGCCGAAGTCCAGCCGCCGGTTCCAGCCGAACTGCCCGTCGAGCCCGATGCAGGCCAGGTAGCCGCCATCGGCCACCCCAGGCATCTCCGCATTGATCGTACCGCTGATGTAGAGTGCATCAGCATCCGCAACCATCCCGCGCAGCTCGGCACGGAACGGCGTATTCAGGCGTCTGGCCCACTGCAGGACGCCCGCCGGATCCAGCTGCATGGCCACGATGTCATTGCCAGGCAGGGGGCTGCGGTCCATCCCGGCGCAGATGTAGATGTTGCCAGCCTGGTCCAGATGCACTCTGGGATCGCTCAGCGGCCCGCTTCCGCTCAAGAGCTTCTGCAGTACGATGCTGCCCCCGGTGTCAATCCGCAGCAGCAGCAGGCCGGTATCGCCCCCGGTGCCGTAGCTGCAGACGACCACGGCGTTGGCAGAGTCGTCAATCGCGGCATCCATCCCGGACTCGGAATCCGGTGAGCTGATCAGCTTCTGGTAGAGGATGGTCCCGGTCTGGTTCAGCAGTGCCACGTAGTGGTCCTGGTCAAAATCCGGGGGTTCGGCCGTGAACCCGCCGATGATCGCGAAGTTGTTGACATTCGTCTTCAGGCAGGTGAATTCGCTCGTGGCACTTGCATTGCCGAAATTGTTGCCATTGGCGAAGTTCCCCGTCGGCTGCCAGGCTGCGATCAGGCCGCGGTCAAAGGCCGGGGTCCAGGTGTTCGTGATCCCGGCAGCCAGCAGGGCGCCACCGGCGTAGGGCGCGGCGGCATTCAGGCCCTCATAGCCGGAGCCGCCGTAGCTGTGCACCCAGCCGACGCCGATGGTGATCGTCTCCTCCGATACCCCGCCATCGCCATCCGTCACGCGCACCACCGGGTGATAGGCTCCGGGAGAGGCATACAGCACATCCGCCACGATGCCGCTGGCACCGTTGTCAGCAAAGCTGCCACTGCCGAACGCGTCAAACTCAAACTGCACCGGCGTGCCTTCCGGGTCCACGCCGCTGGCCACGAGTGTGCTGGTCACGCTGCCGAACCCGGCCCGCACGGAAGCGTCGAAGCTCACGATCGGCGCAATGTTGCCGCCGGCGCGCACCCAGTTGAGGACCGCCTCCGATGTTCCGGTCAGCAGCACGGCGATGTACAGCACATCCGTGGCACTCGTATGGTCAGGGTCGAGGGCGGTGCCGACGAGGCTGACATCCGCCGGCTGGCTCCAGTCCCAGCGCTTGGTGCTGAAGTTGGCGATGCCGATGTAGGTATCCGCCGCCGCCGGAGCGCTCGCCCAGTCCAGATGAATCTCATCGGGTCCGCTGTAGTCGCTGAGCAGGATGCCGTAGACGGCCCAGGCCGGCCCGCTGCCGCTTCCGGCACTGTCGTAATCCGGCTGGAAGATCCGCTGGCCAAGCGCGAGCCCTGGCAGGGTCCGGACCGTGGCATCCGGCACGAAATCGCTGGCCAGCCGGAAATGCGGGAAGGTGGCGGAAACCGCCCGTTTCTCAAGCTGTTGCGGCGTGGGGAGCTGGGGCTTTCCGGGTGCTGCAAGCTGTGGTTCAGCCGGAACCCGGCCCTGGCCGGAACAGGATGACGCGAGGCCGTTGCCCGCCAGCAGCAGCAGTAGAGCCAGGATTTGCAGTGTCCTCATCATCCACTCCGCAGGGAGATTTCACTTCAGTCCTCAATGGTTCAGATCCACAGCAGTCAGGAACGTGTATCAAGCCTGAGCCTGGCGTCTTCAGATTCATGTGCCAGGTCTGTTTCGAGTTCATTGTGGCGGCGCAGGGCATCGTCGTACATCAGGAACACGGCATAGGGCGGCACGAGGATGCTCAGGATGACCCTGGGCAGGGGGCGGGTCAGGCGGTAATACTCATTGACCCAGTAGATGCGCCAGCCGGCGGTGACCAGCACTGAGCCGAGGAAGGCGCAGACCGGAAACCAGGAGTGAACGTACCAGGGGCCGAGGATCTGCCAGCGCGGCCAGAGTCCCTGGAGCACCAGCGGCAGGTAGCCGCTCTCCAGCGGCGGTGTGCCCAGGGCCAGGTCCAGAATCAGGCGCACGAGCATCATGGCCCAGGGTAGCCAGCACAGTGCGGCGATGCTCCAGAGAATGGTCACGATCAGACGCATCCACAGAAATTTTACCCTGCAATGCCAGTTTCCCAGCAACTGCAACCCGCGAAGCCGGACCGGACTCCTATTCCCAGCAGCCGGAAGGCTGCGGCGTTGTACGATAGGCAGGTCATGGACATCTTCCTGTTCAACCGGAAGCTCATGTGGGCGGTGGTCCCGCTCGTCTTCTGGTCGATCCTTGTCCTGTTCGGCGCACTGGATGAGCAGGAGGGCACGGGGGACGGTGTCGGGGTACGCCTGGAGCGGCGCGGGATCCGGCTGCCGGGCCGGCCGCTGGAGGTCACGGAGGATGAGCAGGGCAACCTGCATCTGCTGCTGGCCGTGCTGCGCGAGGAGGATGGCTATGCCATGAATGCCAATGGCAAGCGCCTGGAGAACCTGCCGGAAGGCCTCAGTGTTGAATACAGGGTGGAGCAGCCCCAGGCCCGCGGCAACCGGCCACAGATTTCACTCAGGAGCGGCGAGAATGAACCGCTGGATTTCCTCAATGGCCGCCTGCATGTACTGATCACCGAGAAGTTCATCCTGCGGATGAGCCATCTGGGCCTGCAGGTGCTGCCCAAGGGCCCGGGCATGGATGAGGGCCAGCTGATGCGCGAGATGCTGGAGCGCCGCGGCCGGGGCGGCCCGGATGAGCGACGCGGCCCGGTCCGGCCACCCGGCGCTGGCCAGGATGGAGCACGCGGACCGGATCGCGTGGTTCCGCAGCGCAATGGTGCCGGCGCTGATCGCAACCCACCGCCTGAGGATACTCCCGGCCGTCGGCGCGGCAACTGAGAACCCGGGCTCAGGGAACCATCACGCTGAACTGCAGGGCTGGCGGATTGATGGTGTGGTAGCAGACACATGGCCGGCCGTCCTGAAGGTACGACACGCTGATGTCTCCCAGCGTGGGCCGTTCATCCACGGTCAGGATGTACCAGTCGTTGCCGGAGTTCACCGGGAATCCCTCCGTCCAGGCAAAGCGCACGGAACTGCCATCCATTTCCCTGTATACAACCCCCATGCCGCTCTGCAGGTTGATCACGGCCAGACTTTCCCCCACCGTGGATTCGTCCACCACGTGCTGATGCTGAAAGTCCGCCGGCGACAGCGGACCGGTCTTGCTGCCATGCGCGTACAGCAGTACTCCGGTTACCGGGTCGGTGTAGAGACAGCTTGAGGCGAGCTGGAAACCGATGCCGGCATTGAGCTGCCCCAGCAGGGGTTCCGTATCAACGTCACCCACGGTGAATTCGCTGGGACCGGCGGGGGGAATGACCCCCTCATAGTAGCCGTGCTCAAGATGCTGGTTGGCAGCATTGTAGAACAGCAGTGCCAGGCCACTGACCAGTGGATAGACGTTGATGGAGGAATAGTCCCCGTTCAGGCCAGGATCCTGCCAGGCCACGATGTTGACCCAGTCAGGGCTGATCTGCGGATCCGGCCGGCTGCTGAATGCACAGCGCACCGTATTGCCCGGACCACCCTCATTTGCCTCGTAGGCCAGTACGGGATTGCCATTGACAACCGTGAGGTCCATCCCGTCGCTGTCAACACCGACTCCAACCGAGGTCCACTTCCAGGCCGACGCATCCGCCGGGTTTGATGTTGAGGAATAGGCATACCAGAGGTCCGTGCTGCCGGGTACGGCATCCGGGATCTGCATGGCCATCCCGGGATTGTTGCCGATGCTTTCCAGGTCAATGTCAATGACCGGGTCGAGGTAGCCGCCATAGACATCCGTGACGGTCCAGTCGGAAGGCTGGGTCGGGATCAGCGGAATGTGCGTGGCAAAGCGGAGTTCCTGTCCGCCCAGGCCATCGCCGGCCTCATACAGGATGCCGAGCATGTTGCCAAAGCGTGCCATGGCATTGCGCACCCCGGGGGTGTTGCTGCTGTCAATCTCATAACCGTTCCAGGCAGGCACTTCCAGGTCCACGTAGCAGCGCTTGACCCGTGTCAGGGTGTCGTCATGGGCCAGGATAGCCATGTAGGTATTGCCTGCCGGACCGACCTGGGCAATGCCGCTGCAATCCAGCGTCGCCATTCCCGCGGTGTATTGCGTCCATCGCCACCGATGAGTGAAGTAATCCGCCACCCCGATCCAGATGCCTTCCGGCCGGGTCGTATCCTGCAATTCAAACCCGATTTCAGTAAACGTGAAGCGGCCTGGATGCAGCCGGTACATCCCGTAGCTCAGCTGGCCCTGCATGGCCGGCAGCAGCAGGTCATCGTTGTCATCGCCAGCCAGCCCACTGCGGTCGTAGGTGTCACGACCGACTACTTCCAGCCGGAGTGGCACAGCTGACAACTCCCGCGAGTCGTCAGGGAAGGGAATTGCCAGACGGTCCGGGAGAGACTGGCTCTCCAGCGCCGGCTCCGGAATACCCTGCCGGGACAGCCCGGCCCCACGGGTACATGAAGCTCCAAGCAGGATGCAACCCAGCAGTAGCAGATGGATACAGCGCATGATACGCTCCCAGGCTAATTCGGATATTTTGGACACGAATTAACCTTGTAATTATATCCAGTGCGTGGCAATTGATCCAGCCCAGTGGAATGGCTCCTGGACAGAACTGTTTACCCGGGGATTTCCGCGCTTTTCAGGCGCTTGCCTGCAGCTCCGGAGGAAATGAGCATCAGGCTGAACCAGGCAATCATGCTGCTGAACATGTGCCTCAGGACATTTCCCACGTAAACCGACTATCTACGGTGTCTCCTGACTGAGAATGAACCGCAATGCGCGAAATGCAGCTAGTTCGCCGCTCGACCTTGAAATTTTCACGGCAAGCGCCTATACCTTAGGCGGAATGCAGTCCCGCGCCAGACAGCTAGCCCTGGAACTGCTGCCGGCACTGCTGCTGCTGGCGGGCTGCCTGCTGAGCCTGCCCTACTGGCCCGAGCCCCGTACACTGCTGGCCGAACCCTCACTCTGGAACCCGCTGCTGCTGGAGCTCGTACGGGCTGCACTGCTGTGCGTGATGCTGCTCGGGATTCTGGCAACGGCTGGCCTGCGCCGCTTTCTGGCCTGGCCCTGGCTGTATCTGTGTGCCCTGCTGCTGGTGCAGTGGCGGCAGCCCGTGGATGCACTCGACCGGCTGCTGGGCAGCGCGGCCGAGCTGGCCGTACTGCTGGCACTGTGCGTGGGTGAGCATCTGCTGCTGAACCTGCTGCCCGGCCGGCCGGTGAAACAGCGCGAGCTGATCATGGCGGGACTGGCTGCGGGACTGACGGTCCTGGGCCTGCTGGCCACACCGCTGCCCGGCAATCCGTACTGGCTGGCAAGCATCCTGCCACTGGCGGCCCTGCTGCTCTGCGGCCGGACGCTGCTCGCCTTACCGCTGGCCCTGGCCGGACGGCTCACCGCCAGAGTGCGGCTGCCCCGGCCACACCTGCCCGGCTCAATCAGATTGCCGCAGCTGCACAGGCCTTTCAGCATCCGGCGCAGGAGCCACAGAGCGGAGACGGAGGCGGTGCGCAACCGGCCGATGCTGAGCCTGGATGAGGGCTATCTCGTCCGGCATGACAACGCCCGGGATGAACGCAGGCGGCGCACCGGCTGAGCCTGCTATGATGGTGGCGCCAACGAGGAGGAGGAGCCGCATTGATCATCAGAGCCAGCCATGCCCTGGCGGGACCCGGGGACCTGCGCCGCGATGTGCAGCTCGAGACGGACGGCAACCGCATCCTCTCCATCAGCGAAGGCTACGTGCACGGCGCGCCGCCCTGCGACATCGACCTCGGCGATGCCGTGCTCACCCCCGGCTTCGTGAATGCACATGCGCATCTCGAACTGGAATTCTGCCAGGGCCGCACGAGCTTCAACGGCAGCTTCGTGGACTGGCTGCAGCATGTGCGCGACCTGAAGAAGGAGCGCGGCAACCAGCTCACGGCCTACCCGCATGCCAGCCTCGCGCAGCTCGCGGGCAGCGGCTGCACCACGGTCTTCGACCATCACACCGTGGACCTGGACTGGCAACGCATCGAACTGTTCGGGCTGCGCCATGTCCCGCTGCTGGAATGCTTCGAGTTCAACAATGACGACCCGGACGGCGAGCGGATCCGCAGGCGGGCCCGCTTCGGCTATGCACCGCATGCGCCCTACACCGCCAGTCCCGCCATGGCGCGCACCTGCCGCCGCCTGGCAACGCAGGCCGGAGCCCCGCTCTCGGTACACATGAGCGAATTCTGCGGGGAGATCGACTTCATCCGCAGCGGCAGTGACGCGGAGATCGAGCAGCTGCATGAACTGGCCGGCACGCAGAATGACAGCTTCAGCGGCACCGGGCTCTCACCGGTGCGCTTCTACGCCGAGCAGGGCATCCTCGATGACACCACGCTGGCGATCCATGTCAACTATCTCACCGAGGGCGACCTGGCGATCCTCGCCGGCAAGCGCCCGACCGTGGTCTACTGCCCGCGCAGCCATGCCTACTTCGGGCATCCGCAGCATCCGCTGCCGGATCTGCTGGAGGCGGGCGTCAACGTGGCGCTCGGTACGGACAGCCTGGCCAGCAATGAACGGCTCAGTCCGCTGCATGAGGCCGCACTGGTGCGGGAACGCTTCCCAAGACTCGCAATGCAGCAGCTGTTCGCGATGATCACCGGCAATCCGCTCAGGGTGCTGGGCCTGCAGCATGAACTGGGGCGGCTGAGCACCTCATTCATCGCGGACCTGGCGGCCTTCCGCATCCCGGCTGACACGGCGGGGGATTTCGATGCGGTGTTCGGCGCGGTGCTGGACAGCGGCGAGTCCTGCCTTACAATCTGCAACGGTCGGATCATCCACAATGCCGTGACCGCGAATGCCGGCGCAGCGGTCTGAGCCCCACCGGAAGCAAGCATGTTCAAGATTGACAACCACAACCTGTTCGAGGAACTCGGCCTGCCGAAGCTGGTCGAGCTGTCCACCGCTTTCTACACCCGGGTCTATGCCGACCAGGACCCCTGGTTCCGCAACATGTTCCCGGACGACATGGACATGGCGATCCAGAATCAGTATGAATTCTTCGCCCAACGCCTGGGCGGGCCGCAGATCTACTCCGCGCGCAAGGGCCATCCGGCGCTGCGGGCCCGGCATGCCAGCTTCCCGATCACGAAGCGGGCCGCCGAGCGCTGGATCGAGCACATGACCGCGGCACTGGATGAAGTGGGAATCGATGGTGTGCAGAAGGAAGCGCTGCTGGAGTTCTTCACGGACACGGCCTTCTTCCTGCAGAATCTGGACGAGCACAACCAGCGCATCTACTGAGCCCTGCCTCAGTTGACGACGCGCACCACCGGCATTCCCATGTTGTCATCGTGGGTCCAGACGTTCTCGTGCTGCTGGCTGCCGTCCGAGTAGTAGGTGCGCAGCAGTTCATTGCTGGTCTGGAAGGAAAGCGTGACATCTGTGTAGATGCGCAGGCGGAAGTTGAACAGCGCGCCCGTGGCCTGCTCGATCTCACTGCCGCCGAGCGGTGTGACGTTGAAGTCGATGGCACTGCGCCCGTTGACGGGATCCTGCTGGCCGAGCACCTCGCTGTCGAGCGGGAGGAAGCCGTCCGCCGGGTCGACGTACTGCCAGATCCCGTCCGCCTTGTCAACGCCGCCGCCCACGCTGCCGGGGTTGAAGCTGCCGGAGACATACTGGTTGCCTTCCTCGAAGGTCACGCGCACGCTGTTGACGAAGTTCAGCGGATGCGCGGTTTCGTGCACCATCACGGTGAAGGTCACGATCTCCCCCGCTGCAACGCTCGTGCGGTCCGGGATGGCGTAGATCGTATCGGGCAGCAGGCCCTTGTCCGGGAAGAGATGCCCGCAGGCCTGGCCCACGGCGCTGATCCGTGTGAAACTGTCGAGTTCCTCGCGGCTGCGCACCCAGTAGTAGTACTGGCCGTTGCCCTGCTGCGTGAGCGCGATGCTGTTCAGTTCAGTCACGGCCTGCAGTTCAGCCCAGTAGGGATCGGTGAAGCGCCCGCGCAGCACTTCATAGCGGGTGGCGCGCTCTGCGTCCTGCCACTTGAGCGTGACGCTGTCATTCGTGCTGGCGGAAACCTGCAGGTTCTGGGGCGGATAGATCCAGTGCCAGCCGAGCTGTGGCGTGCCGCCGCGCTCAAGCGTGATCACCCCGGTGCTGACATCGGCACCGCTGACGACGAATTGTCCGAGCTGCACCCGCGGCTGGCTGTCGCTGCGCCACAGAGTCCAGAGCCCGGGGCTGAGGCCGGCGAAGCTGAAGCTGCCGTCGGAACCGGAACTGCTGACGAGCAGGCCGTTGCCAAGCTGCAGCGGGATGCCTGCGGCGGGATGGCTGGAGTCGTAATGCAGGCTGCCGCTGAGCCGCGCGCCACTGAGCTGGCCGGCATGCCCCAGCGCGGGCGGTCCGCTGACTGCGCTGCCATGCAGGTTGGAGCAGACCACGCTGTAGCTGTAGAGCTCGCCGGGAATCACGTCCTCGTCAATGTAACTGCAGCATTCCACGGCAATCTCGGCCAGGTCCTCAGGATCAGCCAGGCGCACGCGCCTGAGCGTCCAGGCACTGGAGAGCGGCGAGGCTTCCCAGGCGAGGCTGATGCGGTCCGGCTGGCTGCCCTGGCTGGCCGTACACCACTGCACGGGAGCCGGCATCTCGATGCTGTTGCCGGTTTCGATGCTGATCCCGCTGATCACGGGCCGGCTGCCATCGCTTGCGAGAATGGCAACATAGAACACCCCGTCGCGGCCCAGCACGCGGTCGCAATGCTCGGCGGGCGAGATCTCGATCACACTGCCCTGGAGGGGGCCGAGCGTGCGCCAGCGCCTCATGGCGAAGTCCGCCAGCAGGACATGGCAATCCTCCTCCGGCGTGCTGAGACTGACGCGGATCCGTTCAGGGAAGACCGTGCTGTTCAGGCCGTACCAGCCCCACAGTGCCCAGCTTGATACCTCAGCGCTGCTGTTGAGCATCATGCTGCTGCCGACCGCGCCGGCGCTGGCGCTGCGGGCCAGCAGGTTACCGGCATCAGCGGGCTGGGCCCCGGCGATCATGGCTGCGCGGGGCTGCTCGGAGGCAATGCCGGGCAGGACTGCGAGGATCTGTTCAGGGGCGGGGCCGGGCTGGCTGGCAAGCTGCGGCAGGCGGCCGGCGCATGCACTGAGCAGGCAGAGGATGATCGTCAGAATTGAAGTGCGTACCCACATAGGCCCCTCTTCGCTGGCGCTTGGCCTTTATGGGGGACTTATCGGCGCGGGAGGGGACGGGCTTTAGGGGCGTGGGGTTACGCGCTGCCCGTGGTCGGCGGGTCGCCGCCGTCGCTGCGCAGGGAGTGCAGCTCGCTGCGGATCAGCTCGATGTCCATCTCGAGGCCGTGGAACTTCTCGGCCAGGCCCTGCACCAGCTCACCCAGTTCGCCGCTGCCGGCGGGGATGCTGTCGGGAGTGCCGGCCAGCCCGCGCTTGCGCAGGCTCTTCAGTTCACCGCTGAGCAGGTCGATGTCGATCTCCATGCTCTTGACCTTCTCCACGAGCTGCGGCAGCTTGAAGGTCAGGGCCAGCACCTTGAGGCTCTGGCCGTGCGGCTTGGCGGGATAGCCCGAAACCTTGCTCTTGTACTCCAGGCTGTTGAACACACCGCTCTGGGCGGCGACGATGGACTGGTCGCCGACGGTGATGTGCCCCTGGAAGCCGGCCTGGCCGCCGATCACGCACCACTTGCCGATGCTCGTGCCGCCGCTGATCCCGGTCTGGGCCGCGATCACGGTGTTCGTGCCGACGCTCACGCCGTGCGCGATCTGCACGAGGTTGTCAATCTTGGTGCCGCTGTGGATCACCGTGCTGTCAAGCGCGGCGCGGTCGATGCAGCAGTTGGCACCGACATCCACGTCGTCCTCGATGATCACGTCGCCGACCTGCGGGAAGCGGCGATGCCCCTCGCTTGTGGGCAGGTAGCCAAAGCCCGCGCTGCCGATGGTCGTCCCGGCGTGGATCTCAACACGGTTGCCGATCCGGCTGCGGCTGTAGATCGAGACATTGGCATGGATGAAGCAGTCCTCACCGAGTACGGCATCCTTTCCCACGTAGACGCCCGCCCCGAGGAAGGTGCGGGCACCGATGCGTGCTCCGGGGCTGACCACGGCGCAGGCGCTGATGCGTGCGGTGGGATGGATCTCGGCCCCCTCCTCCACCACGGCGCGCGGATGGATGAAGCCCTCCGCCTCCGGGCTGGGCCCGATGAAGTCCTCCATCACGGAGATGAAGGCCAGGCGTGGGTTGGGGTGGATCAGCACGTTCGTGAAGTGGCCGGCGAGGCTCTCGGTGGTGATCAGCGCGGCGATGCTGGTGTCAGCCAGGCTGGAGGCGTCCTTGAGCTTCTCCATGTAGCTGATGCAGCCGGTGCGGGGATTGTCGAGGCTGCAGAAACCCGCGAGGGACAGTGCCCCGTCCCCCTTGACCTTTCCGCCCGTGAGTGCGGCCAGCTGCTCGAGTGTCTTCATCCTGTGCGTTGGTGGCGGCGAGGCTACAGATCAGCAGCGATCGCAGCGAACACCTCTCCATCCATGGTTGAGACCAATTGTAGCTCATATATGTCATGCAGCCGGTAGTGCAGGGCCAGCTCGCTCAGGTAGTCCCAGTCGTCCTCGGTGAAGATGTCGGCGCTCAGGTAGACATCGCGGCGCAGGTGGTGCTCACCGCGCAGGCGCAGGCTCTCGGCCTGCAGGTCATAGCCGGCGCTCAGCAGGGTCTGCGGCCCGAGCTGGCGGGCCACGCCGAGCATCGGGTTCAGGCGCTCCAGTCCCGGGTGGTAGTCGGCATGGAAGTAGGCCGCCCAGCGTCCGCCGATGAAACGTCCGCCTCCGGCACTGAGACGGCCGTGGATGTCGTACTGGCTGTGCTCCCAGAGATCGAGGCGCAGCTGCGCATCGTAGAGGTAGCGCGTGCTGTCCAGGTTGATCCAGGCCTCGAGCGTGCAGTAGTCCACGCGCAGGCTGAGCGTGGAATCCGGGCTCTGGGCCACGAGGCTGCAGTTGCTGTTGAGGTAGCCCATCGCACCCTGCTGGAAGTGGCTGAGCTTGCTGGAGACGAAGCTCACCGGCAGGCCCACGAAGGACTGCAGGTAGCTGGCGAGGCTGTCCCGGGCCGGGCGCAGCTGCAGGTTGGTGAGCGTCAGGCTGCGCACGCTGATGCTGTAGTCGCCGACAAGCAGCGCCTCCGGCAGCGGCTCGAAGCTGACGACGACCCGCGTGGTCTCGCCGGGTTCGGTGACGATGCTGTGGCCGAAGTCTGCGTAGGCCGGCATGCGGGACAGCTCGTCATGCACCGTGTCATGCACGAGGGAGGTCAGCCACTGCTTGTCGTCATAGGGTGTGCTGGCGAGGGTTTCATAGAGCCGGTTGACAACGCGCTGCTCATCCTCGCCGAGGGTCTCGGTGATGCGCGGCACATTGCCCATCACGTGGAAGTCCACGCTGAAGGCACTGACGCGCTGGTCGGCGATGCGCAGGGTCATGCTCACGGTGGTGCGCGTGCCGGGATCGAGCGAGAGTTCCACGAGGTCGAAGCCGCGGCTGGTGAGCGTGCTGTCCACCACGTCGGAGAGGATGCCGCTGACCTCACCGCTATTGCGCAGGATGTAGTCAAGGTCACCGCCGAGCTGCTCCATGATCGCGGCCTCAGCGGTGGCTGTCAGGGCCTCATCCAGCAGGGCCATGGTTTCATTGCCGACGAAGCCGCCCTCGAACCTGAGCAGGACGGAGACGCCCTCCACCCGGTCCGCGGCCCTGGCAGCGTGGGGCAGGAGCAGGGCCAGCAGGCACAGCAGTCCGGCGGCACATCTGACGATGCGCACATTCCAGCTGCCTCTGCCCTGCCTCTTCATGCTTCCTCTGCCTTCCGTTGCCTGTAAGTCGCGTCCGCTGCCTAGAACATCTCGCCGAGGAAGAAGTGGAAGCGGCTGCCTCCGTGGTCTTCCCGGTCACCGGCGATCTGCCAGGCGTAGTCCAGCCGTACGGCATTCACGCCGAGGAAGGACAGCTTGATGCGGGCGCCCAGACCGGCGCTGACCGCGTTGTCCATCTCGCCGAAGCCGTTGCCGGCCCAGCCGGCATCCATGAAGGCCACGCCGCCGACGGTCTCGTTGATCGGTACGCGGTACTCACCGTTGAGCAGCAGGTGGTGCGTTCCCTGCAGCATGTCCTCGGGGATACCGCGCACACTCTGCACGCCGCCCAGTCGCCACTGTTCGTAGATCGGGATCTCACCGGTGCCGAGGCCGACGCGCTCGCGGAAGCCCATCGTGCCGGGACCGAGCTTGAAGAACTCGCGGCTTTCGAGGCTGTACTTCTGGAAGGAGAAGTCGCCGCCGAAGCCCGCATACTCCACGGTCGGGCGGACGTAGATGCCCTGCTTGGTGGAGAAGATGTTGTCACGGGTGTCGTGCGTGTAGGACAGGCCCAGCTTGCGGGTCTCGCCCTTGGCGCTCAGCCGGGCGCGGGTGCGCGGGTCGGTGCCGCGGAAGGGATCACCCTTGCGGACCTCGTAGTCGTAATCGGCGAGCGTGAAGGTGCTCTGCCA
Organism: bacterium; assembly: GCA_041395205.1. Classification (GTDB taxonomy): domain Bacteria; phylum 4484-113; class 4484-113; order 4484-113; family JAFGCY01; genus JAHEFU01. The sequence goes on along the minus strand of JAWLAZ010000001.1, from coordinate 1,853,542 downwards.
GCTGTCGTACTCATTGAGGTGCTGGCCATAGCCGAGGCTGATGCCCTGGGTGTCCACCGCCAGCTCGCTTTCATAGGCACTGCCGGGCGCGGACTGCTGGCGCTCATGCAGGCTGTAGAGGCTGATGCTGTAGAACGAATCGTCCTTGTAGTAGGGGTCGCTGTAGGTCAGCTGGATGCCGGGCTTGTTGCGGCTGAAGACCACGGTCGCGCCCAGCACCTTGCCGCTGCCGAACAGGTTCTTCTCGTTGTAGTTGACGCTGCCCTGCAGGCCGTTGATCGTGGAGTAGCCGAGGCCGAAGCCGACCTGGCCTGTGGCGGCCTCAGTGACCTCCAGCAGCACGATCACGTAGCCGGGCTTCAGCGACTGCTGGATGTCCGGCTCGACCGACTCGAACAGGCCGGTGTTGTAGATCTGGTTGATGTCGCGGTAGATGTCGTCCTGGGTCAGCACGCTGCCGGCATGCAGGTGCGTGATCTGGCTGCGCACGACGTCCTCACGCGTGCCCTCGAGTCCCGTGATCACGATGTCCTCGACGAAGCCCTCGGAGATCACCATGGAGACCATGCCCTCATCCGGGCCCGCATAGGAGAAGTTGAAGTCGTTGACACCGGCCGCGATGTAGCCGGCGTCGGCATACAGCCTGGAGATGCCGTCGATGGCACGCTGCAGGTTGCGCACGTTGATCACGTCGCCGGGGTGCATCTGCGCACCGCTGCCGTCGTCACTGCCCTCGACCTCCTGCAGGATGCGCGGGGTGGAGAACAGGGTGTTGCCGGAAATGTTGGTGCCGCGGTAGAGCGGGTTCTCATGCACCGTGACCTTGAGCACGGCGCCATCGCCCTGGCTGTCCAGCGTCAGCACCGGCTTGTCCTGGTACCAGCCGGTGTTGTAGAGCGCTTCGGAAGCCGCATTGAGCTTGGCGGTGACATTGCCGACGAGAATGTCCCCGGCCTTGATGGTCAGGCCGGTGATCACCGTGGACTCCTCCAGATACTCCAGGCCCTCGACGCGCACGCTGCGGATCTCGATCCCGTCGTCGGCCTGGTTGACCTGCACGCTGGGGAGCTCCGAGGGGCTGATGCTGAAGCTGATGGAGGGACTGTCCGCCTGGGCGTGTGCCGCCGCAGGCAGGATGCAGACAAGCACCAGGAGTGTTGTCAACAACCTATCAACAGTGTTTGCCGCCTGTACCATACCGCCTTCTCTCTTTACCACTGGGGATATAGAGGGAGACGAGGGAGGATCAGGAGTCCTTGGTATCCTTGGATTCCTTGCTGAGCTTCTTCTCCAGGAGTTTCTTCAGCTCAGTCTTCTCCACCTTCTTCTCCACCTGGCCGTCCTTCGTCTTAGTTCCGGAAGTGCTGCCCGAAAGCTGCACTTCGGAGGAACGCCCATTGACGTTGGACGTGGACCCGGAGGGATCCACCCCAGAACTATCGCCGTAACCCGGGAAATAGTTAAATCTGCCGGGGCTGGCAACAGGCTCGGACTGTGCGCGATTGTCCGGAATCTGGGAGAGTGAAGACAGGGTCGGCTGATCCATGGGGATGGCCGCGGCAGGGGGCACCATGATTGCGGTGGCCTCCTGCGGCTCGCGGGACATCGCCATGTGCACTTCAATGCCACTGTTCTGGCTGGCATTGCGCACCGGCAGCGGATCCGGGCTGGATCCGATGTCACCCACCGGACCACGCAGCTGGTGTCCGGCGGACTGCTGCGGACCGGCCTGGACCGGCGAACCGGAGGCCAGCTGCAGGCTGAGCGGCGCGACGGCATCATCCGAGGCGAAGCTCTCGGACGACAGCGCGGCCAGGACGCGGTCCCGGTCAAAGCCCTCGAACTGCGGCGCAGGCTCGGCACCATCCAGTTCATCAAGGGAGATCAGTTCCTCGCCCTGGGGGAAGCGGTTGAGGCTGGCCATGGTCATGTCGCCATCCAGGGAGCTGTCAGCCACCCGGCCCGTGAAGCCCGCGCTGCGCAGGTTGCCATTCAGCACGCCCTGCCCGAACACGACGGCGGAGCCGATCACCGCGAATGCGGCAACCCCGGCCACGGCCACGGGCAGCTTGAATGCCCGGGGAGCGCGACGCCCCGCGGATGCCTGCTGCATCTCGGGCAGGGGATCATTTTCCTTGATCACCGCCCGGATCTCGGCATCCAGCAGATAAAGCTTGCGCAGATAGGCTTCGCGACCACCATCCTGGAGGTCGTTCTTGGCCTCGTCAAGCCACTGCTCAATTTCACGTATGCGACTATCCATAGTTGCCTTGACCGGGGAATGACGCCCCGGCCTTCACTCAACTCCTATTCGTTATGCCCATGTGACATGTTAAATACCCCGGCCGGGCCGGAGCAGCCGTTTGAACAGGATTGAATGCCTCTTCCACATCAGTCTCCCAGCAGGAGACCGCTCAGGTATTCTATCGCCTCACTGAGCTGATTGTCACCACCCGCCGCCGTGATTTCCGGATCAATCCGCACGAGGATGTCCGGCTGGGCACCGTTGCCCTCCATGTCGGTGCCGTCCAGCAGCCACCAGCCCCAGCTGTTGAGGCGGAAGGTGGAGCCGTCGAGCAGCGGGAAGTTGTAGGTGCCGATCACATTGCCGCCGGTGGGCTCACCCATGATCGTGGCCAGGCCCAGCTCCTGCATGATGTGCGGGAAGATCTCCGCGTCGCTGAAGGAGGAGGCGTTGATCAGCACCACGATCGGGCCGTGCCACATCAGCGCGGGCTGGATCTCACGGTCCTGGCCGCGGTGCCCGGTGTAGCAGAAGGGCCGGCGGTCCAGCAGTTCGACGAGATCCTCATGGATGTTGCCACCGCCGTTGAAGCGCACGTCGATGATCAGCGCATCGCGATCCAGATTGTAGGAGTACAGCTCGCGGCGGAACTTCTCGAGGCTCGGGCCGTTCATGGACTGGATGTGCATGTAGCCCACGCGGCCGCCGGTGCCATCCTCGACCGTGCGGCGGTTGTCCTCGACCCACTGCAGGTAGTGGCGCTGGCCGAGGCTGCCCTCGGGCACGGGCTGCATCGTGATGCTGAGCGGCTCAGCCTCACCCTCGCGCTCCACCTCCAGCACCACGGGGCGCTCCAGGCGGTTGCTGAGCTCGCGGTACCAGTTGCTGCGGGCCGGGATGGACTCGCCGTCGATGCTCAGGATCAGGTCGCCCACCCGCAGCTCCTGGCCGGGAATCTCGGCCGGACCGTCCATGAGCACCTGGCTGACCTTCCAGCCGGGGCCGCTGTACTGCTCGTCGAACCACACGCCGAGGCTGGCCGTGGTGTCGGAGGGTGGCTGGGGTTCATCGCCACCGCCGTAGAAGCCGAGGTGCGAAGCGGACAGCTCGCCGAGCATGCCGCGCATCAGGGTGTTGAATTCGCTGCGTGTGCCGAGCTCGGGGATCTTCGCGGAGTAGCGCTCGTAGATCTCCTCCCAGTCCACGCCGAGCATCTGCTCATCGTAGAAGGAATCGCGCAGGCTGCGCCAGCCCTCATGCATCAGCTGCTGCCAGAGCGCATGGGTGTCGTATTCGGAGCGCGCCGTGCAGGGCACGCTGCCACCGCCGCTGACGCTGCGGCCACGCAGCTCGGAATAGGCCAGGGAGCCGCCGCGCAGGTAGTAGATACGCTTGCCGTCCTGCTGGAACACGCCGTTGCTGATCCCGGCCGCGGAGGACAGTTCCTGCACGTCGCCATCCTCCACGCCGTAGGTGTAGAGCATCGGATCGCCGCTGTGGTCACTGTAGAACACGAGGAAGCTGCTGTCCGGGCTCCAGAGCACCGGGTAGGCATTGCCCGGCAGGTTGACAACGCTGCGCGCGCGGGTGTCGATGCGCGTGAGGTCAATCTCTATCGGCTCGACCTCATCCTCCTTGTCCTTGTCATCGTCGCTGGGCTTGTCCCCGTCCGCGTCGTCAGCAGACTCATCCGCGGCCTCGTCAGCACCTTCGTCAGACTTCCCGTCCTTGTCCCTGGCTGCGCCCTCATCCTCCTCAGGCTTCGGCCGGTCATCCGGGAAGAGCAGCTCGGTATCGTATGTCTTCGCCTCCGCCGCCAGTTCCAGCAGCATCAGGTCCTGACCGGTGCTGGTCTCCGCTCCCCAGGCAAGGTACTTGCCATCCGGGGAGAAGTACGCGATGTCGTCAAAGTCCGGTGTGCGCGAGACATTCGTGACCGCAGCACTCTCCACGTTGACAAGCAGCACGTCACTGCGGTAGTGCAGCGTGCTGGCCATGATGAGCATCCAGCGCGCATCCGGCGACCACTGGAAGCCGAGGTTCCAGGGCCCGAGGCGGATCTGCCCGCGGAACAGTTCGCGCGGGCCGTCGCCATCGAGGTCATTCACGGTGATGCGGTCGTTGCCGCTGTAGTAGGCCAGCAGGTTGCCATGCGGCGCATACTGCGGATACCACTCCTCCTCGGGAGTGTTCGTGATGCGCGTCTCCTCGCGGCTGACGAGGTCGAAGCTGTAGACGTCGTACTGCCCGTCGCGGTCGGAGATGTAGGCGATCCTCTTCCCATCGGGATGCCATGTGACCTGCCAGTCACGCCCGCTGGAGGCCACGACCGGGAAGGTGCGGGACAGGTCCTGGTCCGGCTTCTCATCCTCCTTGTACTTGTCCGGATTCTTGAGGATGTGGATGTCGCCGAAGACCACGCAGGCGTAGTAGCTGCCGTTCGGTGACATCGCGAATTCGCTGATTTCATTGCGGCGGTCCAGCGTGGCCTGCATCTCGCGCTTGGGGTCGTCGCTGAAGCTGATGTCCAGGCGGCGGCTGCTGCCATCGGCGGTGCTGACGAGGTACAGCTCGCCGAAGACCTCAGCGGCGATTTCGTCACCGTCGCTGCTGACACGGATCCAGCGCGGGCCGTCACCCTTGAAGTGGCTGAGCTGGCGCAGCTCGCGGCCGGGCAGCTTCATCTCCCAGATGTTCTCTGTGCCGTCGCGGTCGCTCACGAAGTAGACGGACCTGCCGCCGGGGCCGGGCTGCGGCCAGAGGTCGGTGCCGTCGTAGTCGGTGAGCTGGGTGTGCTTGCCCGTGGCACGCTCGAACATGTAGAGGTCGTAGTTGTCGGAGCCGTGGTGGTCCTTGCGGGCCCAGTCGCCGGGGCCGCGGGTGTAGACCAGGTGCTGGTCGTCGCCGAGGTAGCAGCCGAAGACGTTGTCATCGTGGTCCGGGCCGGTCACGCGGCGCGGCAGGCTGCCGTCGAGCGGCACCTCATACAGGCAGATGCCCCAGAGATCCTGGCGGTTGGAGTATTCCAGCACGGCGGTGCCGTCGTGGTTCCAGTCATAGGGGTAGTCCCAGCCGTCGCTCCAGGTCAGGCGCGTGGCGGGGCCGCCGCCGGCGGGCATCGTGAAGATGTCGAAGTTGCCGTAGCGGTTGGACATGAAGGCCAGGGTCTTGCCATCCGGGGAGATCACCGGGCGCTGGTCCTCATACATGTTGTCGGTCAGGCGCCGGGCGGGGGCGCTGCCGTCGGTGGGCGCGCTCCAGATGTCGCCCCAGCAGGCGAAGTAGACGGTCCGGCCGTCCGCGCTGATCGCGGGCGTGGTGATGCTGCGGGCCTCGCGCAGGGCATGAGCCGGGCGGGCGCAGAACAGCATGGCGGCGAGGAGGACGATGGCGGTACAGCACTGGCGCAGATGACGCATGTGGTGGATCTCCTGAAACAGATTCCCTAGTTTAGCTCGCGCAGGCCCGCGGCAGAACTGCCTGGGCGGACATGCTTTATGGGGAGACAGCGCCGGGGCACGGGATGTGACAGGAGAAGGGACAGGAATCAGGGGAGGTAGACGGCGTAGAAGAGGTGCTTGTTTGAGATATATGCAAGGGCCGGATTGCCATTGACGATGCATACGTCATTCAGCGTTCCCGCATCCGGCAGTGGAAATGCAATCCGCTCTGACCAGTTCAGCCCTTGTGGATCAGCAGCCATCCACATACCCATCTGTGCATCCACAAGCAGCGCTCTTCCGTCCATCTCCAGCAGAAACAGATTCTGAAGGTACTTGAGGCTGCTATCGGGTTCACTCAACGGCAGAAACACCGGCTCCAGCCAGCTGCTGCCGGTCTCGTCCTGAGACGCGATGTAGTAGATTCCATCAATGCCAGATCTTGAACCATAGGCAATCGCCGGTTTGCCGCTGATGACCGCCATGCAGACATCCGTGACAGCCTTAACATCCATCAGTTCGGTATTGTCTTTCCAGGGGATCCCATTGGCGGTAGCCGCAGTTGATAAACCAATCGTATCTGTGTTTTCATCCAGCTCAGAACAGTATGCCAAAGCCGGAAGTCCTCCAAGTTCGGTCAGTGATGACAACTGAACAAGCTTCATGTTCTCCATGAATTCCGGGATGTGCCAGCTAGACCAGGATCCCGCATCAACATCCTGAGCCCTGCTGTAACCCTCGTACGAGTGAATCGCCAGCCGGTCTGCGATCACTGACAACTGCAGCGGACCACTGGAATAGGACTGCACCGGCCTTGGATCCTGCCAGAGCAGGTAGCCATCAGAATGTGGAACCGGCGCACTGAAGACAATGTCCTGCCCCGGGCGTTGCCAGGCAATGACGGGCTCATCATTGAAAATCACCATACTCTGCCTGCGGCTGCCTGTCGTGCTGTTGTCATTCGCTTCGACAATCACCGGCTCAAGCCAGACCAGTCCGTTGGAGTCGGCAGCCTGCCTGGCCACCAGGTCAGGGTAACGGGATGTAATTGTACGGTACTGTGAATACGAGATCAGCGGCCTGGAATCCACATATTCAAGTTGGCAATCCACTTCAAATGCTTCGTCTTCAAACACTGACAGCGGAATCGTGTTCCAACCGGGACCGGACACCTGAATGTCCAGCAGGACATAGTCACTCTCTCCCCAGCCATCATCCACGACAACAGCACATGTCCTGCGCCCCGCGACATGGTAGACATGATGCTCCTGCGCTTCACCCTGAAAGACTGCTTCGTCAAATCCAAAATCGAAGAACCAGAGGAAGGTGAGTTGATCGCCATCCTGATCATATGAACCTGAGGCATCAAAGAACACATCCAGCGGCAGCACTCCGGAATCCGGACTGGCATGCAGTTCGGCAACAGGTGGATGGTTCAGAAATGCCGTGATCGTCACGCTTGCCTGATCCCTGGCACCATAGCGATCCTCCACTTCCAGCGTGACAACATGCTCCCCGGGTTCATCGAAATCCAGGTACTGGACCTCGCTATGCTCGTAACTCAGTTCAAACTCACCATCACCATCCACATCCCAACGATAGATCGTGATCCTGCCGTCCGGATCGAAACTCTGCGAGGGATCCAAACTGACAGTGCGATTGCTGCCATTGATCGGTACTCTGTTGCGATCTGACTGAAGAATGGCCACCGGTGCCAGATTGATGTACTGCTCCACGGATAAGTCAACCGAAGCAATGGTTTCCGCTCCGAAGGTGTCCCGGACCCGGACACCGACGTGATGCTCCCCGGCATCTGGGAACAGGTGCTTCGCACTGTCCACGAACCCCGTGTCTTCCTCGAAGATCCCGTCGCCATCGAAGTCCCAGCGGAAGCTCAGCTTGTCGCCGTCCGGATCGGAACTGCCGGAGGCATCGAACTGGATCGTGGCCCTGGTGGTGAACTCGCCGTCCACTACTTCCAGTACGGCCACTGGATAGCCATTGGGAAACACTTCAATTTCCAGTTCAGCATTCGCGCTCAGGCCCTTGTTGTCAGTGATCGTGAGCCGGCACTGCTGCGGCCCGTCCTCGCCGTAGACATGCTCCACTGAGTCGTCGGTATGGCCGATGCCGTCATCCAGCGCCGGTTCCGTGCTGTCCACCGTGCCGTCGCCATCGAAGTCCCAGGCGAACTGCAGTCCTGCCTTGCCATTCGGCAGCACAAGTTCCGGCAGGAAGTGCACCGTGAGCGGAGCCCGGCCCTCCGTCAGGTCCGCCCCAATGTCGAGGATGCGCGGCGGCAGCCAGCCGTCCTGGCTGATCTCCAGGTTGATGTTGGCATACAGCGTGGCACTGGAACCGAGGTCGTCCCAGATCGTCAGGCGCGGCTGCCAGTAGCCCGGTTCGGTGTAGACATGGCTGACGGTGGGCAGGTTGTTACCGCTCTCGTCCGCCGTGCCGTCGCCGTCGAAGTCCCAGAGGTAGAGCACGATCTGCCCGTCAGGGTCAGTGCTCTTTGACGCGTCGAAGTTCACGGTCAGCGGCAGGTCGCCCGTGCGCGGGTCCACCGTGAAGCTGGCAACAGGCGGCTTGTTGCCGGGGATCTCCGGCTCCGGCAGGCCGGGATTCTCCTCGAAGTTGATCGTGACCACCGCTGAGGGCGGGCCCTCACTGCCGCTTTGGCTGTCGTAGGCCGTGATGTAGTAGCTGTACTCCCCGGGGCCGATCTGCAGGTCGGCGAAGTGCAGGCGGTAGGCCCAGTGGTTGTCAGGCCGGCCCTGCCCGGCCGGGAAGTTCGCGGAGCGCGGCAGGCTGTAGTCCAGCTCCGGGTCCGGCAGCAGCAGGCTGAATTCCTGCTCAGCGGGAGCCCTGCGGTAGATGCGCCAGCTGTCCAGGCTCTGCTGCCAGTGCCGGGCCAGCGGAGTCACATCCGCAAGATTCAGCTCACCATTGCCATCGCCGTCCACCCGTGCCGTGCGCCACTGGTCCGCCGGCGTCATGAAGCCCGGCCGCCCATCCAGAATGCCACTCAGCCCGCCGTCGCGCGGATTGCCAACGGGCCACCAGGCCACACCGGCCTCGGCCGGATCGCGGTAGTCCACAGTGTACTTCCAGCACTGCGCCAGCGATGTGAGATCGGCGGCGTTGACGAGGCCGTTCATGTCGTAGTCGCCGAGCAGGCGCTCCGTCCAGTGCAGTACCGCTCCCTGGCGCAGGTCGAAGTAGCTGACCCGCAGGTCGAAGACGGCGTTGTCATCACCCAGCGGGGCCTGCAGGGCGGACTTCTGCGGGTCGATCCCGAGCCGCAGCAGTTCACTGTCCAGCACGGCCTGCAGCTCATCCAACGAAGGAGTGTCGGAGGCTGGAGGTGGGAAGTGCTCGCTGGCGGGGATGCTCTGTGGCGCAGGCATTGCATCCGGCATGTCCACAGGCGAGAGTCCAGCGCCTGATTCACGGGCTGTTCCACCACAGCCCGCCAGCGCGAGGATGCAGAGAGTTGGCGCGAGGATGCTGACAGCCAGCGCCAGGTTACGGAGAGCCCGCCCCGTCCGGAGCAATGTTTCCCTGCCCTGCCCTGTGTGGCATGCCCGCATCATACCGGAATTCTACCGAGTGTCCGGCGGAAGGTAAACGGACACTTGCAGGCTGTTATCAGGGAACAGCAGGGAACAGCCGCGCTCAGGGGAGCTTCACGCCGTAGTAGACAGCGCCGTTCTGCCAGGCCATGGCGGGCTGGCCATTCACTTCCAGCAGGGCGAAGGTGGTACCACTCGCGTAGTTGGGAATGTGCTCCGGGCCGTACCAGCTTGTGCCGGTGGGATTGTCAGCGATCCACATGCCCATTGAGTGATCCAGCACGGCCGGCACACCGTTGAGTTCCACGATGCAGATCTCGTCACAACCGAAGAAGCCGATTCCGTCGCCGACTTCAGGGGTGATCACCACCGGTTCCCTCCAGGTGTTGCCCAGGCCATCCGGGGCAATCTGGAACACCAGGCCGAGTTCGCAGTAATAGGCAACCATCGGATTGCCGGCAATCGTCGTCAGTGAAACCGCCGACCGCGAATTGGTCGCATCATAGATCTGGACCCGGTCCGCCCAGATGACTCCATTGGCATCATTGGACCAGCGATAGTTGACCCCTGATTCAAACCAGCTTCCGCCCACATAGGCCACCGACGGGGTACCGTTCACGATTGCCATTTCGGCCTGGCAGTTACCTTCCCCGAGACTGATCTGGCCGAAGTCAAAGGGTGTATCCCACAGGGCACCCAGGTCGTCCAGTGCCCTCGAATAGCGCATATGCCCCAGGGAATCCACCCACAGCATCGCCGGGTTGCCTGCCACAGTCATGATGTCCGTGCCGCTGCCCGAGCCGCCGATGTAATAGACAAGTGTCGGGTCCTGCCAGGTCGCGCCGGTGGAGTCCATCGCACGGCAGTACATGACCACGCCGGAATGCCGCATCCAGCCGACGCAGGGTGCACCGTTGATGAATGACAGCGATGGACCGAGAACGCCGCTGTAGATTTCATCCTCGTATTCAATGCTGAGCGGAGTTGCCCAGCTCAGTCCGTCGGGGTCATTGCCACGCACATAGCGCATATCCTTGCCAGCGCCGTAGGCGACCGCGGGATTTCCATCCACGATCTCAAAGCCGATGTCCGGGCTCCAGAAGTCAGCGCTGCCGTCATCCAGCTTGACGACATACCAGCCGGGGCCACCCACGTCGACCTCCGCCTCCGCGATGGCCGAGGCACCCCACTGGTCCGTCACCCGCACGCGGACGGTGCGCTTGCCGCCGAAGCGGTAATTGTATCCCTCCAGTGCCTCGCCCGGTTTCCAGTGCTGGTCGCCGGGGTAGTAGTCGAACTGCCAGCTGAAGCTGATCTCGTCGCCATCCGGGTCAGTGCTGTCCCGCGCATCAAGCCCGACCATCAGCGGGGCATCCCCGCTCGATGGCGTGGCAACCAGCACCGGCAGCGGCGGATGGTTGTCCAGCACCGTGATCTGCACGCTGTCATATGCCGCCTGGCCGTAGACATCCTTCACCTGCAGGCTGGCCTGATACACCCCCGGACTGTAGTAGACATGCTCGAAATCAGTCTGGCCGTTGTAATAGTAGTTCCCGCTGCCATTCAGGTCCCAGCGGGATGTAATGGGCTTGCCCTCCGGGTCATGGCTGCCGTCTGCATTGAAATGCACCCTGAGCGGGGCCGCCCCGATCAGCGGTTCTGCATGGATCACCGCCACCGGCGGCAGGTCACCATCCGGCGGCAGCACGGTGACAATCGCCTCAGCGTGGTCACTCAGCCCGCCGGCATCCGTCACCGTCAGGCCGAACAGGTACTCACCGACAAAGTCGAACTGGTGGTCGAATTCCGCAGGCTGCATGTTCGGGTTGCCGAAGAACGGCTGGCCGTCCAGTGTCCAATCATAGACCAGCTCCGAGCCGTCCGGGTCAACACTGTCCAGCGCGCTGACATGCACATCCAGCGGGGCCACGCCCGTCTGCGGAGTCAGGCTGATCACCGCCTGCGGACCGATGTTGTCGTTGACTGTGACTTCCACACTGGCAGTGGTGCGCAGACCGGCGAAGTTGATCGCGGTCACGGTGGGATGGTAGACACCGCTGGCTTCAAACACGAATGGCACCGGCGGCAGGGGATGCTTGCCGTAGGTGTAGTCGACGACACCGTCGCCTTCATGGTCAATCTCGTAATGCATCCCGGCGTAGTTGCCATCCACGGCAGTGACCTGCGCCGTGAGCTCCACCGCCAGCGGAGCCGGGCCGACAGCAGGACTGGCACTCAGCTCCAGCTTCGGTGGCAGCACGCCGCCGCTGCCGACCCCGACCTCGATCTCAATCCGCGCGGTGGCACTGCCACCGAGGTCGTCCCAGACCGTGATCTCAGGCTGGTACCAGCCGGTGTCGTTGTAGATGTGGTAGGCATAGGGCGAGCTCTGGGAGCTGGCATCCACCTGGCCGTCGCCTTCCCAGTCCCAGCTGTAGAGCACGATCTCACCGTCCGGGTCACTCGACTGCGAGGCATCGAATTCGACACGCAGCGGGGCGTCGCCACTGGTCACATCCGCCACGACGATGATCTCCGGAGGCAGGTTTCCCTCCGGCTGAGGTGGCGGATTGCTGTCGTCAAAGGTGATGCTGATCACCGGCGAGGGCGTGCCCTCGTCACCGCTCTGACTGTCGAAGGGGGCGAGGTAGTACTCATATGTCCCCGGCTGGACCGTCACATCGGCATAATGCAGGCGGTAGACCCAGGCGGGATCCGGTGCCGTGGCTCCCCTGGGGAAGTTGTTGCCGCGCGGGATGCTGTATGTGTCCTCCTCACCCAGGCGCAGCATGCTGAAGTCATCCTCGCCGGGGGCGCGGCGGTAGATGCGGTAGCTGTCGAGCCGCTCATGCCACTGCTGGGCGATGGAGGCGATGTCTGCGGCATTGATCTCACCATTGTCATCGCCATCCACACGCGCCGTGCGCCACTGATGGGCCGGTGTGTTGAAACCCGGGAAGCCGTTGAGGATCCCGGAGAAGCCGCCATTGCGCGGATGGCCCTCCGGCCAGCAGAGGAAACCGCGGGCATCCTCAGGCTCGAGGTGCTTCACCGTGAATTTCCAGCGCTGGGAAATCGGCGTCAGGTCGGCGGCATTGACCTCGCCATTCATGTCGTAGTCGCCGATCATGCGCTCGGTCCAGTGCAGTGTCGCTCCGCTGCGTGTGCTGCGGTAGGACACGACCAGGTCGAAGACGGCGTTGTCGGCACCTGAGGGTGCCTGGACCGTGGTACGTTCGGGGTCCTTGCCGAGCCGCTCCAGCTCGGAGCTGAGGATGCGCTGCAGTTCAGCGGGATCCGGCTGGTCGGCCGCGGGCGGCGGCGGGATCTCGGAGTCGGGAATTGCGGCAGTGTCAGACTGCAACTGAGCTGCGGATGTTGCAGCGGAGTCAGTGAGTCTGGCCGAGGTGCTGTTGCCAGCGGAACCGCAGGACACTGAGCCGAGCAGCAATGCCATGCCTGCAAAACATAAGGCCCGATACTTGTCCCTTGTTCCCTTCATGTGGAAATGCTACAGCAATTCCCGAGCAGTGAACAGGAACACTTGACTGCGAATCCCAGGGGAACATCCGGGCACTGTCCCCCTCGGTGCGGCATGCCCGGAGCCATCCGCTCCAGGGCATGCCACAGGGAATGCCTTCCCTGCCGCATGTGCCGTCCGCTGCCAGGCAACGTCCGCCGCAATCCGGCCTTTCCATATGAGCACGGCCAATTGCCCCGACCGTGCCGCTGCCCGTGGTGTATCCGCCGCGTGCAGCGTGCATGAGATATTCGGAGACTGCCACAGAAAGCTAAACAGCGTGCTGCCGGAGGTCAGACCCATGGTCTGCAGGCGATGTGGCCCATGGCCGCTGCGGGCTAAGTCTGCATTTGCTTCAAAGACAGTGATTGGCAACGTTGCAGCTGCAGCTGACAAGAAGAAACCTCAGATAGCAGCTGGTGTGCGGAACCAGTCATTGTCAATCCATGGGATTGACGACCTGCCAGTGCCTGGCACTGGCCTCCAGTCAGAAAAAACAAAAGGGCAGCCACCGGGGCTGCCCTCTTTTCCTTGCCGCTGCCAGTATACCAGCGATTGCCAGATCATTCCACAGCGGCGGCGGAATTGCTGCCAAGCTGATCCATGAGCGTCGCCACCGCGGCCTCGAGCTGGTTGTCACGGCCTTCGGCAAGCGCATTCGGATCGATCTCCACGAAGATGTCAGCGGGGCAGCCGAAGCCCTCCATGTTGCGACCGTCCAGGCGGTACCAGCCCTCCAGCGGCAGGCCGAAGAAGCTGCCGTCAAGGAGCTTCACACCGCTGACGGCGATCACGTTGCCACCGGTGTCCTCGCCGACGATCGTCGCCAGCTGCTGTTCCTGCATCATGTGTGCGAAGTCCTCGGCGTCGCTGTAGGACCAGGCGTTGATCAGCACCACCACCGGGCCCTGCCAGCGCCACTCCGGTGCGTTGCGGGTCTCGCCGAAGCGTGTACGCGTGCGGAACAGCAGCGGGCTCGTGAGGATGTCATAGAGCTGGGCGTAGATGTCGCCGCCGCCGTTGAAGCGTACGTCGATGATCAGCGCTTCACTGTCACGGTGCATGGAGTACAGCTCACGGCGGAAACGCGCCAGCGAGCGGAAGTCCATGCCCTCGATGTGCTGGTAGGCGACCCGCCCGCCGGACAGTTCCGTGACGACGGCGCGGTTGTCACGCACCCACTGTTCATACTGCGGGCCGTACATCTCCCAGGGTGAGGCCGGGATGATCAGCACCTCGCGCGTGGCCTCCGGTTCCGCAATCTCCTCATCCTCATCCGCCTCCTCCACCGCCTGTTCCCGAAGGGCTGCAAGCGCGGCCTCCCCGCTGCGCACGCGCAGGCGCAGCAGTTCACCTTCGGTATTGCGCAGCAGGCGGTCGCGCTGGCTGGCAGCGCTCAGCTCCTCGCCGTTGACGGCCTCGATCAGGTCGCCGGGATATAGTTCGCTGCCATGCTCCCAGGCCGGGGTGCCGCGGATCACGCGTGCCACCAGCCAGCCGGGGCCGCTGTAGTCCTCATCAATTTCTATACCGAGGCTGCCGCCGCCGTCATACGGGCCGTCGCCACTTTCGCCGGGGCTGAAGAACCAGGAATGCGAGGCCGCCAGTTCGCCGACGAAGTGCTCCATCAGCTGGTTGTACTCCTCGGGGGTGACGACGCTTTCCAGCATCGGCTCATACTTGCGCCTGACCGCATCCCAGTCCGTGCCGTGCATCGCGGGGTCGTAGAAGTTGTCACGCAGGATGCGCCACATCTCATGGAAGGCCTGGCGGCGCAGGACCCGCACATCCGTTGTCAACATGGCCCCGGCCGGATAGCCGCCCTGTCCGGCCACGCTGCTGCCCTTCATGTCGATGTAGCTGATCGCCCCGCCGTTCAGGCCATAGAGCCGGCTGCCGTCCTCATTGAACTGCAGCGAGGAGTATCGGCCCTTGCCCAGCAGTTCGAAATCGCCGCTGAAGGTGTCGAGCGCCGCCAGCTGCGATCCCTCACTGAGCATGGTCAGGATCGCCACGCTGCCATCGGGGCTGAGCAGCTCCAGCTGGGCTTCGCCACCCCACTCCGGGAGGGTCTCGCTGCGGTTCTCGATCTCATCAAAGTCGATCAGGACCTCAGCCACATAGTCCTCGTCATCCTCCTCCGCATCTGTCGCCTCTTCATCTGCCGCCTCGTCAGCTTCGGCGGCTTCGTCGTCAGCCTCAGTGTCCTCCGGTTCAGGCCGGTCCTCCGGGAAGAGCAGTTCCGCATCGTAGAGATACTCCGTGCGGTCCAGAGGCAGCAGGCGGGCGCGGGCCCCGAATTCATTGCTGTAGTCATCACTGCTGGAGAAGCTGAAACCGAGGTAGCTGCCGTCAGCGGACCACTGCGGGCCATACTCACTGTCAGGTGTGAGCGTGACGTTGTGTTCCTCGCCACCGCTGCTGGCGGTGATGAACACGTCACTGCTCCAGGCCACGGGCGCATAGCTGTAGGCCAGCCATTCGCCGTCCGGGCTCCAGCGCGCATCGCCGCCGAAGGGGCCGATGCGGTGCTCGGCGCGGCTGATCAGCACATCGTCGTCAACATCACCCGCGCTGTCCAGCACGCGCAGCTCATGGTTGCCACGGTAGTAGCAGATCCGCCCGTCCACCGGGCTCCAGAGCGGCAGGGCCTCATCCTCGGGAGTCTTCGTTAGCTGGCGCTCCTCGCCCGTTGCCAGGTCGAACATGTAGATGTCGTATTCGCCCGTGCGGTCCGAGACATAGCAGATGCTGCGGCCCTCATGATGCCAGGAGAGCTGCCAGTCCCGCCCGGGGCTGCCCACCAGCAGGCGGGCCGTGCTGAGGTCCTGGTCCGGCTGCTCCTCATAGGCATCGGGGTTCTTCAGCAGGTAGATGTCGCCCTGCAGCACGATCGCGAAGTAGTTGCCATTGGGGCTGACCGCCAGTTCGCTGGCGCGGTCCTGCCAGCGCTCGCTCGTCAGCTGTTCATGCTTGGGTTCCGTGGCCAGCTCGATGCTCAGTTCGCGCATGGCCTGGCTCTTGGTGTCCATCACCCACAGTGCGCCGAACACGCTGCAGGCGAGCCATTCGCCACCGCTGCTCATGCGCAGGAACTGCGGACCGTCGTCACTGAAATCCGTCAGCTGCCGCGGCTCGCCGTCAGGGAACTGCATCATCCAGATGTTGTCACAGCCGCTGCGGTCGCTGGTCCAGTACAGCACGGAGCCGTCCGGGCTGCAGGCGGGCCAGGCATCGCGGCCGCGCGTCGTCACCAGCGGACTGTGCCGTCCCTCCTGCAGGCGCCAGAGGTCAAAGCTGTCCTGGCCCCTGTGGCGCTTGCGCTGTTCGTCTCCGGGGCCGCGGGTGTAGATGATGTCGTCAGTCCCGCCGGCCCAGCAGGCATAGAGCTGGCTGTCATGGTCCGGGCCGGCCACGCGCTCGGGCTGTGAACCGTCGATCCCGATCCGGTAGAGGCAGGGGGCCTGGGGATCCTGGCGACGGGTGGTCACGAGCAGGGCCTGGCCATCGGGGTACCAGGCCAGCGGCAGTTCGCCATCCGGGCTGAAGCTCAGCCGCGTGGCTGCTCCGCCGGCACTGGGCATCACGAACAGGTCGGCATTGCCATGGCGGAAGCTGCGGAAGGCCAGCAGGCTGCCGTCGGGTGATGGCAGCGGCATGTCCTCGTGCGCGATGTTGTCAGTCAGACGCCGCGCCGGTGCCCGGCCCGCGGTGTCCGCGACCCAGATGTCTCCCTGGGCCGTGAAGTAGACAAGCTCCCCGTCCGCGCTGAGTGCGGGATGCTGCAGGAAGGCTTCGGCCGCCAGGGCCGGACGGGTGGCGGCGACAAGCAGCAGGGCCAGCCCTGCGGTGATGAATCTGAACATCGGTGCATCCCTCCCGGGAATACTCAGTTGAGCTGCTCCAGCAGATACCTGACAGCTTCCTCGATCTGGCTGTCACGGCCCTGCTCCAGCAGCAGCGGATCGATCTCGACGCGGATGTCCGGCTCGACGCCGTTGCGCTCCGTATTGAGGCCGGTGCTCATGTAGAAACCGTCAGCCGGGGTGGCGATCGCACTGCCGTCCAGCAGGCCCACGCCGCCGGCGCGGATCACGTTGCCACCGGTGGGCATCCCGATCAGCGTGGCCAGCCCGAGCTGCTTGAAGACATGCGGCACGATCTCACCGTCACTGTAGGCGCGCTCGTTGATGAGCATCACCACCGGACGCTCCCAGGTGAAGGACGGCTCCTTGCTGAACGGGCCGCCGCGCGGATTGACGGTGGCGAACATCCTGCGGCTGAACAGTTCCGCCAGCTCGTTGTGGATATTGCCGCCGTTGTTGAAGCGCACGTCGATGATCAGGGCCTCGCGGTCCTTCTGCGGTCCGAAGATCTCGCGGAAGAGATTGTTGTACTGCCACATGTTCATGCCGGGCATGTGCACGTAGGCGATGCGTCCCTCGCTGAGCCTGTCCACCTCGGCCTGGCGGTCATCCACCCACTGCCGGTAGCGCAGCCCGCCCTCGCCACCACTGAGGCGCAGCAGCAGTTCGCGCTCACCGTTGTCAGCGGTGATGGGGTAGTCAGGTGCAGTGTCCGCCGCCTTGTCCTTACCCTTGCCTTTGTCCTTGTTCTTGTCCTTGTCAGCCTCAGCTGCCTGGCGGGCCTGCCATTGTGCTTCAGCAGCCAGGGCAGCCTCGGAGCTGCGGACGCGCAGGCGCACCACGTTGCCGGCCATGTTGCGCAGCAGCTCGAAGCGGTTGTCAGCGGGCTGGATCTCATGGCCGTCGATGGCGAGGATCACGTCGCCGTGGTACAGCTCATGGCCGGGGTCATCCGCCGGGCCGTCGCGCAGGCTGCGCTCCACGAACCAGCCCGGTCCGGGCCAGGTGCTGTCGAAGTCCACGCCGAGGAAACCGGTGTTGTCAGCCGGTCCCGCGCTGCCCTCCAGATTGGGCACGAAGGCCCAGGTATGGGAGGCGTTGATCTCGCCCACCATCTCCGTCAGCAGGCGGTTGAACTCGCGGGTGGTGCCGATGCCCTCCAGGCGCTTCCGGTACTTAGGCAGGATCGGATCCCAGTCGATGCCGTGCATGTGATTGTCATAGAAGTTGTAGCCGATCTGGCGCCAGGCGTCGGCCAGCACCTCCTCCCAGCGCTCGCGCTGGTTGAAGCGCACGCGCGCCGTGAGCGGGACACTGCCCTGGCCCCGCTTGTCCTTGCCGCTCATCTCAAGGTAGCCGATCCCGCCGCGGCTGTTGTAGTAGAGCCGCTTGCCGTCCTTGCCGTAATGCAGGTTGCCGGCGTTCAGGCCACCATCCACCGGGCTTTCCTCACCGGAGTCGAGGTCGTAGGCCCACAGCCCGCCGCCACCCGGCCCACCGGTGCTGAAGAACAGGAAGCCGCTGTCGAAGTCGAAGAGCTCCGCCCCGCCCTGCACGAACTGGTTGCCAACGGAGAAGTAACGTTCATGGATACGCTCGAAGTCGATCTCGATCGGGTCATACTTCGGCCCGTCATCCTCATCCTCCTCATCCTCGTCGCCGGCGTCATCGTCCTCAGCCGCAGCTTCGTCGCCGGCGTCATCGTCCTCAGCCGCAGCTTCGTCGCCGGCATCCGCTTCGTCCGCAGACTCCGCATCCGTCGCGTCATCCGCATCGTCAGCAGCGGCCTCAGCATCCTCCGTCTCGGCAGGCTCATCAGCCTTCTCATCTTCCTTCGGACGGTCCTCAGGGAAGAGCAGGTCGTCATTGTAGGTATTGCCTTCGGGCACGAGCCGCAGCAGTGCCGCACTGCTTTCATCGAAGACCTGGCTGGACTGCGACCAGGCCAGCCACTTGCCGTCGCGGCTGAACACCGGGTTCAGGGCGTTGTCAGGGGTCTGGCTGATGTCCACGGGGTCGCGGGTTTCCACGTTCGCCAGGTAGACATCGAAGAACAGGTTGCCCTGGTGGGCGCAGAAGGCCAGCCAATAGCCGTCCGGGGCCCAGCTGAAGCCGGCCACCCAGTCATTGCGCTTGAGATTGCCACGATAGATCAGCTCGTCGGTGCCGTCCTCGAGATCCATGACCCGCAGTTCGGTGTTGCCACGCACATAGGCGATGCGCTCACCCTTCGGCGCGAACTGCGGTGCCCACTCCGGTTCCCTGCTATCGGTCAGCTTCCTTTCCTCGCCGCTCTGCAGGTCATGCAGGTACAGCTCGTTCTGGCCGCTGCGGTCCGAGACGTAGACGAAGCTCGTGCCATCGGGGTGCCAGGAGAACTGGCGCTCCCAGCCCGGATCGCTGACGACGAGGTGCGTGCGCGAGAGGTCCTGGTCGGGCTTCTCGTCATCCTTGTAGGCATCGGGGTTCTTGAGGATGTGCAGGTCACCGTCCACTTCCGCGAGGAAGTAGTTGCCATTGGGCGAAACGCGGAAGTCCGTGAGGCTGCGCTCATCCGTTTCCAGCACCCATTCGCGCTTGGGGTCGGCAGCGATCTGCACCGGCACGCGCTGCTTGCCGCTGCCGTCGGTGCTCACCAGCCACAGCTCACCGAAGGATTCGCAGGCGATCTCGTCACCGTCTGAGCTGATGCGCAGGCTGGTAGGGCCGTTGCCATTGAAGTCACTGACCCGCTTCGGCTCCGCACCACCGGCGAGCGGCAGGCTGTAGACATTGCGGCTGCCCTGGCGGTCACTGACGAAGTAGACCGTCCTGCCATCCGGACTGCTCTGGGGCCAGGCGTCCAGGCCGTCGAACTCCGTCAGGCGCGTCAGGGCATGCGTGCCGCGCTCATAACTGTAGATGTCATAGGTGAAGGAGCCGCGGTAGTTGCGCCGCCACCAGTCACCGACGCCGCGCTGCAGGAGAATCCGCTCGGAATCTCCGGCATAGCAGCCGTTGATGCGTTCCAGCTGGTCCTCGCCGCCGAGCTGGCGCGGAGCCCCACCGTCCAGATCCACCTCCCAGAGCGTGGGCAGCCAGGTCTGGTCCACGCCGCTGGAGAACATGATGCGCGTGCCGTCCGGACTCCAGGCGCAGGGCAGCTCGGCATCGCTGGACCAGGTGAGACGCCGCGGCTGGCCGCCGGCGGCGGGCATCACGAGCACATCCCAGCTGCCATAGCGGTCGCTGCCGAAGGCCAGCCACTTGCCATCCGGGGAGAGCAGCGGCATGTCGTCATCGGCGACGCTGTTCGTGAGCTGGCGGGCAGGCTGCGAGGCCTTGCGGTCGCTGACCCAGATGTCGCCCCAGGCCGAGAAGTAGACGGACTGGCCGTCCGCACTGACGCAGGGGCTGGAGACCTCGACCCTGTCAGTCAGGGCCCAGGCCGGCATGGCGGTAAAGCTCAGCAGCAGGATGGCTGCCGGGAGGATTCTGCGCAACATGGGTGCTCCATGGTGTTTCCGTGGAATCCACCTATTTTAGTGGCTGCGCGGGAATCGGGGGAGGCTGCTTCAGCAGCGGATCAGCCACTGGCGGACATCAATTCCGCGGATGGAACTGCCGGGCCGCAGGAAGTCGGATTCAACGATGCCGCGGGCCTGCAGTTCGCCACTCTGCAGCAGGCTGGCGACACGCAGCGGAGCGGAACCCAGCAGCAGTCCGCAGAGCAGCAGGGGCAGGACACGTGTGTTGATCAGGTGCTTCATAACGCCGATTGAATATAGGCTTAACCGGCGTTTGATGTTAGGGACGGGGGTCAGTTCCGGAGCCGGACAGAAGCTGTCCCTGATGGCTGAATTGGTTTTCCAATATCCCACCCGGAAAATTCACAGAGCGGGTAGCATTCCGGGGATCAGTGTCTATAATCTGAAGCTCACAGGGGCATCGCACGTGCAGCGCTGATGTCCCTTTTTCATTTTTCTCCGGCGGATCAGCCCAACTTCCACGAAACACTACCGCTCCTATAATGGTCTAGAAACCGGGACAGTAGATCAATTCACTCCCGGTAGCAAGCAACACGAAGGTGCAGCCCATGACTGACAAGCAGGATTCCGACGCCACGATCATCGCGCCCGGCGTAGCCCAGGGTGAGGCCACGGTGGTGGCGGCCGCCAGCGGCGATGCGACGGTGGTGGTCAGCCAGGCCAGTGCGGACGGGACGGTGGTGGCGGGCCGGGCCGCGACCGTGGACCTGAGCAGCATCAAGCCCGTGGTGGAATACAGGCTGCGTGCGCACAATACCTACGCGCTGACCGGCCAGACCGTGCAGAACTACCTGCTGGCGGACATCAGCTCCTTCTTCAGCGGCGGGATGGAAGCCCGCGCTCCCGTGGCCCTGGCGCTGGCGATCGACCGCTCCGGATCCATGGAAGGCAAGCCCATCGAAAGCGTGAAGACCGCGGTCAGCCTGATCGTGGACCAGCTCACGGATGCCGACATGCTGAGCATCGTGACCTTCGGCGAAAGCGTCGAGACCCTGATGCCGGCCAGCCGCGTACTCAACCGCGAGCTGATCAAGCAGCATGTCGGGCGGATCCGCCCCAAGGGCACCACGAACCTGTACGCGGGGATGGCGACCGCGGCTGAGGAGCTGCTGAAGGTCGGCACGCCGCAGGCGCTCTCGCGCGTGATCCTGCTCACGGACGGTGAGGCCAACGAGGGCATCGTGGAGTATGCCGACATCATCGCCGAGTCCCGCAACTACCGCGCCAAGGGTGCGACGATCAGCACCGTCGGGCTGGGGATCGAGTACAACGAGGAGCTGATGCGAGGCATCGCCAAGAACACGCGCGGCAACTACTACTACATCGACTCGATTGACAACATCCCGGATGTCTTCGACAGGGAACTGAAGAGCGTGTTCGGCACGGTGGCGACGAACGTCAGCCTGCGCCTGTCGCTCGCGAAGGACGTGGAGATCACGAACGTCTATGGCCATGAGTTCGCAAAGGGTGGCAGCACGGTCACGATCGACCTGCCGGACCTGGCCAACGGCGAGAGCCTGCCGGTGCTGATGCAGCTAGGGGCCAAGCCGCATCCGAAGGCCCGTTTCCGCATGGTGCAGAGCGAGCTCTCCTTCCGCTACTTCGGCCAGACCGAGAAGCGCACGCTGAAGGGGGATTTCGTGGTCGAGTTCACCGACGACAAGGACAGCATCCTCGGCGGGATCGACCCTGTGGTCGAGCAGGTGATGCGCGAGAAGGACATCGTCGCCAACCTGAAGCGTGC
This sequence comes from bacterium, assembly GCA_041395205.1. GTDB lineage: Bacteria > 4484-113 > 4484-113 > 4484-113 > JAFGCY01 > JAHEFU01. The sequence continues at coordinate 1,831,625 of JAWLAZ010000001.1, read as the reverse complement.
GGCGGCGATGATGGCGACGGACGTCGGCACGGCCACGATGATCATCCAGCAGGCCGAGGCCTCGCTCAACGCCGCCGGGCGCAGCGATGACGCGACGATGGTGGGCACGATCATCCAGAAGCTGAGCCGCGGTGACATTGACGACGCCACGAAGACCATGAGCGCGGTCGACTACGACATGGAACGCGGCAAGAAGAAGAGCTGAAGCGGAGGCCAGACTTCAGTCTGGCAACTGTGAGATCATGATGATTGGTTTCTGAAACCGATCAAAATCGCAATCCATTGGTTATGTAACAACTTGTCATTGCATAGAATGCATATCCCAGGACAAGTGTCAGGATCGCGATTCTAAGCCAATTTAGTTTTGGGCCCGTGTATCTTGGCAACAATTGCCCTCGATGGCTTCCGGGAGCAGTTCCTTGCACAACAGGGCAAAAGTCAACCGAATACAAGTATTCCTTATCCGGATTCAACCGTTCCTGCTTTGCCAGCCAGTTTCGCACATCTTCCGGTTCAAGCGCTTCAAACAGGTCCAGGCCATCCTCAAAGTGTCCTAACTCATACTCGGCATCCTTCTTTTCCATGGCAAGCACAAAGTCAATCATGATGTGCGCGCCAACACTCTCAGCAGAACTGGAAGTTTCCAGATACGTCAGAAGAGCATGCAGTCTCTGTTTATCCCAGAACCAGACTTTCCTGCCTGCCAGGAAAGGATGGCAATCTTCTCCTCGGATTGCCAGCTCTCTGATTGATTCAGGCAGCGCAGCGGGCAGAGGCTTTTCTTCCCAGTGCAGCAGAGCCTGCTCCTGCTTTGTGTAGAGGTTCTTGAAGGGATGGATTTTCGGCGGCTGGTTCATTTTGATTCAAATGCTATTGGGGCTGACCAAGGGAAAGTCCCTGTCCGGCTAAATCACTCCCTTGCCTTGAAGAACTTCCAAGTAATCCTCCCCACTCATCCGGCAGTCAATAAACTTTAGCAGCTCTGCCTTGTTCAGATGCAACTGTCTGGCTATATTTGCCAATAGTCTGTCGCCATATTCCTTTCGACCGTGGCTCAGATATGTGAAGACTGGCAATGGCTGGTCCTTGTCAAACAGCATGAACTGCCGGTGATGTGTATCCCGGGCCCGGAAACCCTTGCGCAGCAGGGCGCGTTCGATATCATGCGAGCTGCGGCCAACCATCAGTAGACGGAGGTGATTGTCTCAAGCAGCAGGCTCCGGTACTCCCGGGCACTGCCTGCGAGGTTCTCCTCGTTCGCCTGGCAGAAGGTTTCATAGTTGGTATCGAGGAATTCCTGCAGGCCGCGCAGGCTCTCATTGCGATCAGGCTCATAGGTCCACAGATTCAGGGCCGGCAGTCGATGATGCCACAAACCCTCCTCATCCAGTTCGATCTGCATCTCCAGTGGCCGACTGAATCGGTAGTAGCGACCACTGGCTCCGAAGATGCCTTCGATGTTCAGGGTATTGCTGGAAGCTACTGTTGTCATATCTGGATTATACCTGCCAAGAAAAAGGCCGGGGTCGCCCCCGGCCTGTGTTCATGTATTCAATCCGTAGCGGCGGCATCATGCCGCCGACCACACGGCGCCTGGAAAGCGCTCTTCCAGTTTGTCCGGATTGCTCCGGACCTCCTAGCAGTTTGTCCGGATTGCTCCGGACCTCCTAGAACCGGTTGTACAGGTAATTCATGCGGCCGATGGTGCGGCGCACGCGCTCCTGCAGTTCCAGCGGGGCCAGGATCCGGGCATGCTCGCCGAAGCTGAGGATCCAGCGCATGATGTTCTCCATCGAGCTGACCTTGAAGCTCACCTCAAGGCTGCCGTCGCTGCGCTCCAGCACCTTCTGGCTGGGGTGGACCTCCTTCAGGCGGATCCAGTGCGCGGCGTACTTGTCGAACTCCGCGACGATCTCCACGGTGGGGGCCTCGCTCGCGAACAGCTGGCTCTCACGCTTGTGCGTCTCCAGCGAGAAGTCCGGGTCGGCGAGGAAGGTCACGTTGGTGTGCTCCACCGCCATGATGCGGGAGCAGAGGAAGTCGCGGTAGTCCTGTTTCTCGTGGCAGAAGGCCACGAGGTACCAGTTGTCCTTGAAGTTGAGCAGCTGGTAGGGGTCGCAGGGCTTGTCAACGATGATCGCCTTCTGCCCGGAGAAGTACTTGATCACGATGCTTTCGCTGTTGCGGATCGCCTGCAGCAGATCCTGGAAGACCTTGATGTCGATGTAGGGGAAGGGCTCGATGTCCACCTGGAGGATCTGGTCGAGGCTTTCCTGGTCCAGCTTCACGTGGTCGTTGAGGTTCTCGGTCATCAGGTCGAGCGCGGTCCCGAGCGGGGCCTCGATCTCGCTGCCCTCGTAGGCCTTGCGCAGCTCACCCAGCACGAGCAGGCTGGCCAGCTCGCCCTCGGTGAAGCGCATCTCGGGTAGTTTGTAGCGCTTCTTGCTGTAGCGGTAGCCGCCCGCGTTGTAGTCATAGACCAGCGGGGCCTTGAGGATGTATTTCAGGTAATCCAGGTCGCGGTAGGCCACAACCGGGGTCACGTTGAATTTCTCGACGAGCGCGGAATGGTTCGGGAACTTGTCATCCTTGAGCTGCTCATGCAGCCATTCGATGCGTTCCTTCTGATTCACGGTTGCCGTCGTATCCACGATGGACTTCTGTGATGATGCCGTACTCATATTTCTGAACCAACCAACTTCAAGAATTACAGATTGTTCGTCTTTTGGATCGAAGCGCTGGCGCGCTTGGCTCCTTCCAGTCCAAGATCCTCCTTGGGTGGAGGCGCGTGTCCGTTCACCATGCAGTGCAAAGCTATAATCCCTTCCATGGGCAATAAAGCATCAGTGATCGGAAGTGGCAGCTGGGGAACGGCCTTAGCCGTCCTGCTGGCCCGTAACAACATTTCCGTCAGCATTTATTGCCGAAACCACACTATCGCGGATGACATCAACATCAACCGCAGAAACTCCGCATACTTTCCAGATCTGGTGCTGCCTGAAGGAATCAGTGCCACGGGGAAACTATCCGAGACCCTCAACCATTCAGAACTCGTCTACCTGGTCGTACCCACGAAGTTCATTCGCTCGTTTATTCTATCTAAAATAACCGATTGGCGCAATGCCTGTAAGTCAGGAATGCTGCTGATCAACTGCACGAAGGGTCTCCTGCTTGATCCGACCCAGAGAACAGACGACTGGCTGGCCCAGACGTTACATGGATATGAAATCCTGCACCTCAGCGGACCGAACCTCGCAAGCGAGATTGTCAGCGGGCTGCCCGCCGCCGCCGTGGTCTGCGGACCGGAAGCGGCCGCCCAGCAGGTGCAGCGCCAGCTGCTGAGCGACACATTCCGCGTCTATACGGGTTCTGACCTGGTCGGCGTGGAGGTCAGCGGCTTCTATAAGAACATCCTAGCCATCGCCGCGGGGCTGCTCACGGAACTGGGGCTTGGCAACAACGCCCGGGCCGCCCTGATCACGCGGGGACTGGCGGAGATGTCGCGGCTCACCGCCTATTTCGGCGGAGATCCGGCCTCACTGAGCGGTCTGGCCGGCCTCGGCGACCTGATCGTGACCTGCAGCTCGGAACTCAGCCGCAACTTCCAGGTCGGGATGCGGCTGGGCCGCGGCCAGGACCTGGCCACGATCCAGAAAGAGATGACCCAGGTTGCCGAAGGCATCCAGGCCTGCCTGGCCCTGCACAACTGGCCCGCCGACCACACGGATGGCAACTGGCCGGACCTCCCGATCGCCGAGGAGGTCTACCGCATCCTGCACTGCGGGGCCGAACCGCGCGAGTCGCTGATGCGCCTGATGACCCGCCCGCCGCGCAGCGAAGCAGGTTATGTCTGAGTTTCATCCCGCTTTGGGACTGCAGTCAGCGCGCTGTCCTGTTATGCTCTGAACAGAGCGGAGGGATTTGCCTGAATCGGGACGACGAACCACGACAACCCTGTGTCCGACCCGCCGGATGCAGCAGGCAGCGCTACTCAGAGGAAATGGGTATGGATAACCTGACGCGAGTCCGGGTCATGAACATCCTGCACGAGATGGAAAGCGTGATCCGCAATGACTCCAACCTGGACAAGGAACAGGCCCTTGAGCTGATCCTCTCGCTTGACCGCTTCTGGGATGAACTGAAGGGCGACAGCCAGCTCGAGGAGAAATGGCAACGGGCCTCCAGCCAGTGGCGGATGCCGGTCCTGACCGGTTTCACCGAGCAGCTGCACAGGCAGATCTTCTGCTGAACATCCCGGCCCTGCGCCTGGAAAACAGGCAATTGCACCTGCGGGAAAAACCCGCCGTCTTAACCATTGCTTAACCAAACACGCCGACCAGTCTGTTAGTATTCAGGCAGTTCATCACTGCTGAATTGCTTACTTTTCCGTTAAGGAAGTGCTTGAAGATGAGAGCCTTTGATCTTGATCAGTTCATGAGCATCATTGACGACATGAAGGAAACCGTCCGCAGCGACCGCAGCATTGACTCCCGGGATTCCATTGAGCTGCTGCAGGCCATCCGCACGCTGGGCCGCCTCGTCCGCAAGGGCGAACTGGACGACCCCGTGTACGGCAGGGTACTGCGCGCCTGCCAGCGCGAGAAGTCCCTGCAGGACTATCCCGCGCAGCTGCTGGCCTTCCTCCCGGAAATGGCTGAACTGACCACCAGCCAGGGCTGAACCCTGGGCCGGCGCCGGTACTAGTCGCCGATGGCCTCGTCCTGAACCTCGTCTGCGACTGCAGGCGGATCAGCCGGCGCAGGCGGTTCAGGCAGCGGGGCCGGTTCCGCAGCGGCGTTAACTCGGGCCGGATCGCTGCCTCCGGCTTCATGCGCGCGCAGGGCTGAAGCCTGCGCCATGTAGAGCACCACGCCCGTTGCCACGGAAATGTTGAGTGATTCCACGCCCTCGGCCATCGGCAGCTTCACCAGGTGGTCACAGCTTTCGCGCACCAGCCGGCGGATCCCGCTGCCTTCACTGCCCATCACGAGCACGCGGCGCTGCGGGAACTCGAAGCGGGTGGCATCCTCGCCGCCGCCGCTGTCGCAGCCCACGACCCAGTAACCCTGCTGCTTGAGGAAGGCCAGGGCCTGGGCGAAGTTCACGTCCTCAATCACGTTGACAACGAGGCTCATGCCCGCACTGGCCTTGTGCACCGCCGGAGTCAGGCCGCAGCCGCCGGTCTTGGGCAGCACCACGGCGTCCACGCCGGTCGCGGCCGCACTGCGCAGCACGGCACCGAGATTGTGCGGGTCCTGGATCTTGTCGAGGAAGAGGATCGTGCTCTGGGCATTGCTGTCCAGCTTGGCAACGATCTCCTCGATGTTGAGGAAGCTGCGGCCACTGAGCAGGCCGGCCACGCCCTGGTGCATGTCGCGGGACAGGGCATCACCCCAGCCCTGGCCGGAAAGCGGCAGGATCTCAACGCCCGCTTCCTCCGCTGTTTCCAGCAGATCGAGCAGGCGCGGGTTGTCACTGTCCTGGTCGATGAAGATCCGGCGCAGGCGGCTGCGCTCCAGCGCGACACTGACCGGGTTGATGCCGTAGATCAGGGCTTCGGGGAGCTGGTTCTTCGGAGCACTGCGGCGGTAGCTTCCGCTGTCCTGCCGAGGCCCGCGATCGTCACGGCCGCCACCGCGCTGCCCGTCGAAGCGCGGCGGGCGCGAGTCGTGATCCCGGCGCGGACGGTAGTCTCCACCGCCTCCACCCTCACGGGGACGATAGCCACCGCCACCTCCACCCTCACGGGGACGGTATCCGCCACCTCCGCCTCCCTCACGGGGCCGGTAGCCTCCTCCGCCACCACCTTCGCGCGGTCGATATCCACCGCCGCTACCACCATCACGGGGTTGGTAGCCGCCTCCGCCGCCACGCGGCCTGTCATCGCCACCTTCTCGGGGCCTGTAGCCACCGCCGCCGCCGCCTTCACGGGGACGGTAGCCACCACCGCCGCCGCCTTCACGGGGACGGTATCCACCACTGCCACGCGGCCTGTCGTCGCCACCTTCGCGGGGACGGTAGCCACCACCACCGCCACGCGGCCTGTCGTCGCCACCTTCGCGGGGCGGACGCGGGCCGCGATCACTGTTGTCAAATCTGCGGCCGCCGCCGGGACGCTCATCGCGTCCGCGCTCGAAGCGCCGGGGCCGGTCATCCTCGCTGCGGTTGTAGGGCGGACGTTCGTCCTGCCCGGGACGGGCCTCTGAGCGATCATCGTCCCTGCGGAAGCGCTGGCCGTCACGCGGCGGACGCTTGCCGCCGCGCTGCTCGTCACGTCCGGATGAAGCGGGCCGCCCCTTCGGGCGGAAGCCGCCGGGCTTGCCTGGTTTGTATGGCATTTCAGTTTCCTTGTCAGTCTGCGGCCGGAATCCGGCCGCGCAGAATGTAGCACCTGCCGGTTGCCAGCAAGAGGAACAGGCCTAGTACATGAACGGCCGGTCGCGCTGCGCAGTGGAGCCGGACCGCGGGCGCTGCTGCCGGCTACCGGCACCCTTGCCCTGCGGACTGCTCTGGCGCCTGACCGGTGCCTGTTCCGGACCCTTGCCCACGAAGGCCAGCGAAAGCACCTCGTCAAGGTGATCCACGTAGTGGATCGTCATGCCCTTGCGGATGTCCTCCGGGATCTCCATGATGTTCTTGTAGTTGCGCTTCGGCACGATGATCGTGCGGATCCCCGCACGCTTGGCACCGAGCAGCTTCTCCTTGAGACCGCCCACCGGAAGCACCCGGCCCTTGAGCGTGATCTCGCCGGTCATCGCCACCTTCGCCGAGACCTTGCGCTCGGTGAACAGCGAGATGATCGCCGTGGCAATCGTGATCCCGGCGCTCGGGCCATCCTTGGGGATCGCGCCCGCCGGGAAGTGCAGGTGGATGTCGCGCTGCTGGAACAGCTCGTCCTCAATCCCGAGCAGCTTGCTGTTGGAGCGGCAGTAGGTCATGGCCGCCTTGCAGCTTTCCTGCATCACGTCGCCGAGCTGGCCGGTGAGGATCAGCTGGCCCTTGCCGGGCATGAAGCTGGCCTCGATGCTCTGGATGTCACCGCCGACGCTGGTCCAGACCAGGCCGGTGACGACGCCCACGGCATCCTCGCGGGAGGCCTCGTCATACTCGAAGCGCAGCAGGCCGAGGTATTCCTTGAGCTTCTCCTCGGTGGTGATGTTCTCGCTCGTGATGTCGCCTTCGGCGATCTTCAGCGCCACCTTGCGGCAGATCTTGCTGATCTCGCGTTCGGCGTTGCGCAGCCCGGCCTCACGGGTGTAGTTGAGCGTGATCATGCGGATCATGTTCGGGCTGATCTTCAGCGCACTCTTCTTCAGGCCGTGGTTCTCGATCTGGCGCGGCAGGATGTACTTCTGGACGATCTTGACCTTCTCGAGCTCCGTGTAACCGGCGAGCTGGATCACTTCCATGCGGTCGCGCAGGGCCGGCGGGATGGTGTCGAGCATGTTGGCAGTGGCCACGAACAGCACGGTCGAGAGGTCGAAGGGCACCTCAAGGTAGTGGTCGCTGAAGTTGTAGTTCTGCTCCGGGTCAAGCGCTTCCAGCAGGGCGCTGGACGGGTCGCCGCGGAAGTCGTTGCCAAGCTTGTCGATCTCGTCGAGCATGATCACCGGGTTGTTGGTGCCGGCCTGGCGGATGCTCTGGATGATGCGGCCGGGCATTGCGCCGACGTAGGTCCGGCGGTGCCCGCGGATCTCCGCCTCGTCACGCACGCCGCCGAGGCTCATGCGCACGAACTTGCGGCCCATGGCGCGGGCCACGCTGCGGCCGAGCGAGGTCTTGCCCACGCCGGGAGGGCCGACCAGGCAGAGGATCGGGCCCTTGACGCGCTGGGTCAGCTTGACGACGCCGAGGAACTCCAGCAGGCGCTCCTTGACCTTCTCGAGGCCGTAGTGGTCCTCATCGAGGATCTTCCTGGCCTTGGCGATGTCAACCTCGTCCTCGCTGGAGACATTCCAGGGCAGGGTTGTCAGCGTGTCGAGGTAGGTGCGGATCACGCTGGCCTCGGCACTCTCGGTGTGCATGCGCTCCAGGCGCTGCAGCTCCTCACGGGCCTTGGCCTCAACCTCCTCGGGCATGTTGGCTTCGGCGATCTTCTTGTCGTATTCGACCTTCTCGGCTTCCTTGGGGTCCGCCTCGCCCAGCTCGCGCTGGATGGCCTTCATCTGCTCGCGCAGGAAGTACTCGCGCTGGCTGCGTCCGACCTCCTCCTGCACCTGGGTCTGGATGCGGCTGCTCATGTTGAGCAGCTGGATCTCGCGGGTCAGCAGCTGGTTGACCTTCTCGAGGCGCTCCATCGTGTCGATGGTTTCCAGCACTTCCTGGCGCACGTCGTCGGTGATCGAGATGTTGGCGGCCACCAGGTCGGCGAGCTTGCCGGGTTCCTTGATGTTGTTGGCAGCCACGAGGATTTCCGTCGGCAGATTCTTGCCGACGTTCACGTACTGCTTGAACTGCTCGTTGACGTTGCGCATCATCGCCTGGACCTGGATGCTGTCCTGCTCGCGCTCAGGCAGCGGCGTGACGCGCGCACGGAAGTATGGATCCTCGGAGATCCACTTTTCCACCTTGTAGCGGCTCAGCCCCTGGATCAGGATCCGCGCTCCACCCTCCGGGAGGCGCAGCACGCGCAGGATCAGCCCGATCGTGCCGACCTTGTAGAGGTCCTCCGCGCCGGGATCGTCCATCGACTCATCCATCTGCGTCAGGAGGCCGATGATGCGCCGCTCGGAGATCACCGCCTCGATGGCGGCAATGCTCTTCTCACGGCTGACATGGATCGGCAGCACGACGCTCGGGAAGACGACGACGTTCTTCAGTGCGAGAATCGGGAGTTCGCTTGGGAGATCCTCGGCCCTGGGGGGAGCTCCGCCTGGCATCCCGCCCTGATTGTGATCCTGATCACTCATTCATGCCCCTTGAAAACACTTGGAAAAGTAATGTTAGCATCGGTCAAGCCCGCCACCTATCAATATCACGCGGACGGCCCGGCTGATCTATCCCTAATCCTTACACACGATCAGCCCTCCTGCAGGCCGCGCAGGCGATTTAAGCAAACCTTTCCCGGCCCGCCGCATCCTGCATTACACTCAGCGCGTGATCAGCGGAATCGGACTGGACAGCATTGAAATCGCCCGCATCGCCGAGAAATGCCTCTACCCGGGCTCGCGCTTTGCGGAGAAGATGTTCACGGAGCACGAGCGACTGCGCAGTGCGCGCAACAGCCGCAATCCCTTTGAGCACCTGGCGGGCTGCTTTGCGGCACGCGAGGCCTTCTTCAAGGCCACGCAGATCTGGGTCAGACGCACGGATGTAAGCGTCGCCCAGCGTCCGAGCGGCGAACCCTATTACGTGATGGTGGAGCGTGTTGAACGCCTGCTCGGCGACCGGCGGGTGAATCTCTCGATCACCCACGACCGCAGCCTGGCACATGCGATCTGCATCTGCGAGCGGCCGGACTGAAGGCTACTGCAGCTCGCTGTTGATGCGCAGCAGCAGCTTGCCGATCGACTGCCGGCCCTCCAGGGCGCGATGCGCCTCCTGAACCTCGGAGAGATCGTACTCCTGGCCGATGTGCAGCTTGAGGCGGCCATCGAGGATCCACTGCGTGGTTTCGCGCACGGCGCGGGTGAATTCGCGGCGGTGCGGCACGAGGTGGTAGAGCCCGTTCATGGTGATCCCGCAGCTGCGGCCCCAGAGCAGCTTGTCGTCATACTTCGGCTCACCGCTGGCGTAGCCGAAGACCACGATCAGGCCGAAGTTGGCAATGGCCCTGAGGTTGCCGATCACGTTGACCTTGCCGACGCTGTCGCAGATCACGTTGACACCTTCGGGCACGATCTTGCGCACCTCGCGGCCGAAGTCCTGCTGGGTGTAGTTGATCACGTGCTCGCAGCCCATCTCGCGGGCCAGCTCAGCCTTGTCCTCGCTGCTGGTGGTGCCGATCACATGGCAGCCGGCGATGCGTGCCATCTGCACGAGTGCCAGGCCCACGCCGCCGGCGCAGGCATGCACGAGCACCCAGTCACCTTCCTGGATGCGGGCGGAGGCGAAGAGAATGCCCCAGCCGGTCAGCACCTGCAGGGGATAGGCGGCGGCGGTGCGCAGATCCATCGCATCCGGGATCGGCACCACATGCGTCTGCTCCACGCAGACATACTCCGCATAGCAGCCGCGGTCCCCGGAGAGCACGGCGACACGGTCACCGGCCTTGAACTCCGTGACGGCGCTGCCCACTTCCTCCACGATCCCGCTCGCCTCACTGCCGAGGATCAGGGGGTACTTCGGGTTGCGCAGGTAGTCTCCGCGACGGATCAGCACTTCCATGAAGTTCATCCCCGCGTAGGCCGTGCGGACGAGCACATCGTTGTCACCGACCGAGGGTCGCTCCACTGAATCCATTAGCCGAAGCTGGTCCAGGTCACCGGGGGTCTCGACCACTACTGCTCGCATGCTTCCTCCACCATAAATCAGGAGTACTAATATAAAACATGATTCAAGCCAGCATGAACTCCGGCTGATATGGGAGCTTTGAATACCGCCGGTCGAGAACCACGAAGCCTGCCTTGTTAAGCTCTGGGCACAACCTGAAACTGAGGATAGGACACACAGAGATGCCGGATAACACTCCCGCCAGCCCGAAGCAGTTCGAGAATCTCGCAAATGAGCTGCGCCGTGAACTGCGGCGCACCCGAGACATGGCGCACCGCGCCACGGTGATGGCCGGTGCAGGCCTGATCGTGGGGATCATGATCTTCACCCTGGCCCTGCTGGGCCTGGAAGGCCTGCGCGACAACCTGAAGATCCTTGCGACACTCAGCCCCGAGGAGCTGCAGGAGGCCGGGCTGACGGCAGCTGAGGAAACCGGGATCGGGATGGAGGAAGTCAACCACCTGGTCGGGAATGCCCCCACAATCAACATCAGTGAATGGCCGGGTTACAGCGGGGATGCGGTCATTACAGGGGAATAGAGTAGATTCAGAAAAGAACAAAGGGAGGCAGGGCCTCCCTTCGCGTCCGGAATATTGGAGAAAAACTTTGGTTCCAGGGTGGCAGCTGCGGACAAACCAGCCCTAGATCCAATGTAATAATACCCCAGCCTCCAAATGTTTGCAAGTCCCGCCCCCTGCTTCCGGGAATATTTGCGTGAAACCTCCTCACATCCCATCCATACCGGCAAAACGCTGATGCGGGGCTGATTCTCGCGTACAATTCCGGGAATCTGAACACAGGAACAGGGAGGATCCGGCGGGCATGCATGGATTGAGGCACTGCCTTGCGGCGGTATTGCTCGTGCTCTGCAGCGCCTGTGGATCTTCCGGGGGAACACCACCTGTCCAGGACTACCCCCCTGCCCGGCCCCGGCATCCCGAACGGCTCAGTCTGGCCCTGCCCGGCGAAAGCGAGCCACTGGCCTGGTGGGCCGGAAACATCCTGAGCCTCGTGCCGGATTCGATCTATCCGGACAGCGCTACCGCACAACAGGCCGGCGCTCTGGCCCAGGAAACGAACCGGCTTCGGACAGAGGCCGGGCTCAGCCCAGTCACCAGCCTGCCGCTGCTGAACCGCGTGGCCCAGGCGCATGCCATGGACCAGGCCATCCGCGACTACTGGAACCACCGCTCGCCGGAGGATCTGGGCAGCCGTGACCGGATCAGTGCGGCCGGCGGCGAGCGCGTGCTGCACGGGGGAGAGAATTCCGCAGTGGCCTACCCCGGCGAAACAAGTGTGGAGCGCGTCGTGCTGAATTTCTCGCTGCATCCGGGGCACCGGGACCTGTTCTACGACCCGGAAGTGCGTTTCACGGGGGTGGGAATCTACAACTTCGCGCCCTCGGAGCAGGTGCACTATGTGCAGCTGCTGGTCAGCTTTTGATCGCCGCCACTTCCTGGAAGCACATTGCAATCACGGTCACGTCATCCTCGACATCACCATTGAAACGCCAGGCATCGACCGCATCGAGGATGGACTGGCTCAGTCCCGCAAGCGGCCGGCGGCCGCGGGCCTGGATATCCGCGAACAGGTAGTCCAGCGAGTAGAAGTTCCCGCTCGGGTTGCGGGTCTCGATCACGCCGTCGGTGTAGGCAATCAGCCGTTCGCCCTCATCCAGGCTGACATGCTGGACGTCGGTGGCGGTCGGCGGGTCACGGAAGATCCCGAGTGGCTGGTAGGTTGAGTCGAACTGCACCAGGGCCCCGTCCCGTGTGGTCATCAGCACGGGCGGGTGGCCGGCCACGATCATGTCCGCAGTCATCGCCTCGGTGTCAAACAGGAAGTAGGCCATTGTGGCGAAGGTCGTATCCGGGAATTCATCGCAGGCGAATTCATTGGCGGCGCTGACCACCTTGAGCGGGTCCGTCTCGGAATGCAGCATGGTCTGCAGGAATGTGTGCATGCTCACGGCCGCCATACTTGCCGCCACGCCATGCCCGCTGACATCCGCGAGGAAGATCGCCACCTTGCCCTTCTCGGGGCTGAACATCCCGATCACGTCTCCTCCGAGATCGTCGCAGGCCACATAGCGGTAATCGAGCTTCAGCCCCGTGCGGCGGCCGAGATCGGCGATCTGCGCATTGGAGGGAATCAGCTTGAGCTGCATCTGGCCTGCCGCATGCAGGGCATCGCGCAGCTTGCGGTAGGCATTGCCCAGTTCCTTGTTTAGCGCCTGGAGCTGGGCTTCGACATAGATCCGGCGCAGGCCGGAATTGACGCGGGCCAGCAGTTCGGGCGGATCATAGGGCTTGCGCACGTAGTCGTCGGCCCCGGTGGTCATGCCCTCGAGCAGGTCAGCGGATTCCGTCCGGCCGGTCAGCAGGATGAAATAGGTGAAGTGCTGCGGACTCTGCTGGATCCGGCGACAGAGCTGCGGACCGGTCATGCCGGGCATTTCCCAGTCGGAGATCACGATGTCGGCAGGCTGCTCCTGGTAGTACTTCCAGGCCTGTTCGCCATCCTGGGCCAGCACCAGCTCCGCATTGATGTGGCGTGCGAGGAAGTGCTCCAGCTTGAGGCGCGACAGCTTGTCATCCTCGGCTATCAGTATTCTCGGTCTGTTTCCGGCCTGTATCAAGATCCAAATCCTCTTTCAGAATCAGCTATGTATTGCGATCTGATTCAGTTTATCCAAGATGGATTGTGGGCGAATTCAGTTTGCGCCTGATACCGGTTAAATCCGGCTGGCGGGCCAGCCGCCGATGTTCCGTTAGAATGATGGCTCGGAGACAGCCAATGACAGATATCCAGAAACTCATCGCGCGGGCCGAGGAATGCCATCAGCGCATCGCGCTCGAGTACTTCAATCATTTCAGCGGCCAGCAGGACCAGCTCAACGTGGTGAGCATCCTGGAGGAATATCCGGAGCTCTACGCCCGCGAGACCCTGGATGGGATCAGCATCGCGCAGCCTGCCGGTGACACGGATGAGCGGCTGCTGCGCTTCCTGCGTGCTGACTTCTCGGGAAACTACGTGCAGGACCAGGTCAAGAGCATGCTGGAGGAGCTGGCCAATGCCGAAGGCAGTGCCACCGTGAGCCTGGAGGATGAAAGCTGGCCCTACCGCGCCATGCCGGTGATCATTGCCAACGAGGCTGACTACGATCGCCGCGGCCGGCTGGAGCAGGCCTACCTGGCGGTGATGGACAGCCTCAACCCGCTGCGTCGCAGGATCTTCACCCGCCTGCGTGAAACGATGCAGGACATTGGCTACGAGAACCAGATCGCCTACAGTGAGCAGCTGATGGGAATGCGCATCCGCCCGCTCGCGGAGCAGATGCAGCGCTTCCTGGATGAGACGGATGAAATCTTCGAGCAGCGCCTCAGGCATTATGCCTCGATCGCAGGCCTCGGTGATCGCGAGCTGCGCAGCTGCGACCTCGGCTACATTCTGCGCGCACGGCAGTACGACGGCATGTTCGTCAGCGATGACATGGTGCCGGCCCTGGCCCGGACCCTGCGCGGCATGGGGATTGACCTGGACAGCCAGAAGAATGTGCTGATCGACCTCGAGGACCGCCCGCGCAAGTCCCCGCGCGCCTTCTGCGTGAGTGTGCGTGCTCCGCAGGATGTGCGGATCGTACTCAAGCCGCATGGCGGGCAGGACGATTTCTCGACGCTCTTCCATGAGGCGGGACATATGCAGTTCAGTGCGCATATGGATCCCGAACTGTCCGTGGTCTATCGTCACAGCGGGGATACGAGCGTGCACGAAAGCTATGCCTTCCTGCTGCAGCACCTCGTGAGCAATCCAGTCTGGTGGAAGGAGATCATGCGCGAGGACCCGGGTGACTACCCGGCCTTCGCCCGCTTCCACCGCCTGTACTTCCTGCGCCGCTACGGAGCCAAGCTGCTCTATGAGATCGAGTTTCATGAACAGGGTGGCGGTGAGGAACTGGCAGAGCGCTATGTGCAGCACCTCACGCGTTCCAATGTGGTCAGTTACCCGCGTGAGCGCTACCTGGCGGACTTCGACCGCAACTTCTATGTACTGCAGTACCTGCAGGCCTGGATCTGGGAAGTGCAGCTGCGCCGGCATCTGGAAGCTGAATTCGGTGAGAACTGGTTCAGCAGTCGCCGCGCCGGTGACTTCCTGCGCGGACTGTGGGGCGAGGGCCAGAAGTACGATGTCTGGGAGATCGCGCAGAAGCTCGGATATGCGGGGCTGGACATCAGACTGATCCAGCAGGAAATCACGGCCTGAGCCAGGATTGAAATGGGAAATCCGGGGTAAGCTTGGACATGCGGCAGAGCCAGCAGACTGACAGCAGCACCAGCCGGGATCCGGGACTGCCCCGCTTCATCGTGTTCATCGATGCCGACTGCATCTTCTGCAGCAACAGCGCTGCCTGGATGCTGCGCAATGATCCCCGCGGCCAGGTGCACATCGCCGCCCTGCAGGGAGAGACCGCCCGCCGGGTGCTGCCTGCGCTGGGGATTGACGACGACTACCTGCAAAGCATCCGCGCTGACAATTCGCGGATTGACAGCATCATCTGCGTGGACGGTGTCGGCGGTGACAATCCCCGGCTCTACGGGCGCAGCCGCGCCAGCCGCATGATCGCCCGGCGCATGGGCTTTCCCTGGAATCTGCTGGGCTGGCTGTCCTGGTGGATCCCGGACCCAGTGCTGGACTGGCTCTACAACCTCGTGAAGCGCAACCGGCACCGCCTGGCGAAGGAGCGCTGTGCCTTGCCGGGACCGGAACTGCGCCTGCGCTACCTGGACTGAATCCTCTCCCGGCGGAGATGAAAAAGGCCCGGGTCACCGTTGGCAACCCGGGCTCAGGACCAGGAATTAAGAGTTGCGTCTGATTGGCAATTGAGGCCCATCCCCGTACGAACAATTACGGTGGATGAAACTAGGATATATATACCACATATTATCCTTATTTGTGGATTCCTGCAGAAATCCGCCAAATCCAGCGGATGCGCCAGACAAGAGATATCTGTCATATACATGGTGTACAATTCAGCCAACCGGGTGCAACCGCACCGGGTTGGCAAGTCGGCAGGCGGGTAGCAGGGAAGCGATCCTTAGACCCGGCATCGTTTCCCCTTACCGGCCGGAGTACGGCTCCAGGACGGAATTATCACCGGGCGGAGTCCCGGAGGGAAACGCAATGAAGGATCTGCTGCGCAAGCGCTGGGTTGTCACCACCCTCGCCATCATCGTGATCGTACTTGGCGGAGGATTCGGCAGCCTGCAATACACAAACCAGCCGGGCTTCTGCCAGAGCTGCCATATCATGGACCCCTTCTACCAGAGCTGGAAGGCCTCCGCGCACAGCAACGTGGCCTGCGTGGACTGCCATTATGCTCCAGGCGAGAAGTACAAGATCAGCGCCAAGATGAAGGCCCTGAACCAGGTCGTGCTCTACGTCACCGGGACCTACGACACCAAGTTCTACGCGCACATCAATGACGCTTCCTGCATGACGAGCGGTTGCCACGGAACCAACACCCCGGGCAAGACGATGTACAACGGCAAGGTCCGCTTCGACCATGCCACACACTACGGCAAGAGCGCCCGCGGCATGGAATTGCGCTGCACGAGTTGCCACTCCAACAACATCGGCGACCAGCACATCGCAGCGGACACCACGACCTGCTATCTCTGCCACTTCAAGGACCGTATCAGCGGCTCCTCCCCCGTACCGCAGCAGTTCTGCCTGGACTGCCACGATGCGCCGGCGGAGGACATCGAGATCGGCGAGCAGACCTTCAACCATGCCTCCTACGTGGAGCAGAAGGTCGACTGCCAGCGTTGCCATATTGACGCCATCGAGGGCAATGGCGACGTTGACAGCAATGCCTGCCTGCAGTGCCACTCCAGGACGGAACTGCCGACGCTGACCAGTGAGCGCAACGAGCTGCACAGGATCCACGTCACGGACCACAAGGTGGACTGCTACCAGTGCCACTCCGAGATCAAGCACGGAGCGCACGTCGCCGAGACCCAGGTGAAGTTCAGCTGCGAGCAGTGCCATTCCGAGCCGCATGTCGGGGCGCGCGAGCTGTACGCCGGCAAGGGCGGCCGCGGCGTGGAGGACATGCCCTCCTCGATGTACATCGCCCAGGTGGACTGCATCGGCTGCCACATGGAGGAAGGCACCGAGAACGCAGGCCACATGATGGGTGGTGAGGTCCAGCGGCCGACCGTCCAGGGCTGCGTGGACTGCCATGACGACATCGGGCGGGACTTCTACGAAATGTGGAGCGGTTACCTCGCTGAGGAAACCGCGGAAACCACCGTCGCCGTCTCACGGGCACGCACGGCGCTGGGCCTCGCGGATCCGGGCATCGCGGGCTATGCCGAAGCGCAGAAGCTCGTCGAGGATGCGGAGTACAACCTGGAGTTCGTCAGCTTCGGACGCGGAATCCACAACTACGGCTATGCCTCTGAACTGCTGAGCAAGAGCCGCGAGTTCGCGGATGAGGCACTGTCAACGCTCGGAGCTACTGGCCAGGACGGCTAGGCAGCAGGTTCGTGGAAAACACAGCCCTCAGCGTGGGGGGCTGTGGTATGGCGGGTTGTCAGTCCGGGTTTCCTACTCGAAGACGCAGTTGCTGCACATCGCACAGACATTGCGCAGCTTGCAGTTCACGTGGGCCCGGACAGAATCATGCGGCGTGGGATTGTCAACGAGGGATTGCACGGTCCACTGCGTCAGGACCTTCGTGATCGAGGTATTGAGCTGCATCATCGCCTTGTGCAGGCCGCAGAGCCTGTCTGCTTCCTTGAAGTCCTCGCAGTATTCGGCAAGAATCTTGCCCTGGCAGGCCTCGACGATGCTCAGCAGGGTGATTTCCCGCGGATGCATGGCCAGTGTCACCCCGCCCTTGCTGCCCTTGGTGGAGCGCATGATCCCGCTGCGCACGAGATGCTGGATCACCTTGGCGGTGTAGGTGGCACTGCTTTCACAGACCTCGGCGATTACGCGCGGCGGCACGGGGCTATCCTCGGCACGCATGGCGAGGTAGAGAGTTGCCTGGATTCCCAGGTCACTGGTCTTCGTTATCAAGGCAGGTTCCTGTAGAGAGTAAGGTCTCAGTCACTGAGCTCGTAGCGGTACCTGATTCCCGGACGCTGCTTCTGCACCCTGTTGTCAAACTCAGGGTAGGCGGTGCCGTAATCCGGATAGAGCATGTAGTTCATCTCATCCTCGTCGCCACTCCAGGCAAACAGCCGCTTCTTGGAGTTGCGGGTCAGATCGTCGACACGCAACAGGTCGATTTCCCGCACGGGGCGGTCGAGCTCCCTGTCATCCCAGCGATAGAGTTTCAATACCTGCATGGTTCACCTGAGAATCTAAATCAGCAGGATTATATCAGATAAATAAAGTCCGAGTAGCACCGGTGGTATAAATCCGACTTTCTCAGCCCATGAGAATGCCAGAGCAGAAGCCAAGAAACCCGTGTTCGTGACCTGATTCACGGATAGTGCTCAAAATAAGCAAGGCAAACAGATATAAAGCCCATCTGATTTGTAATTATTACCAAGTATCATTGGTGCACCACATATTTTCCAGAGCTGATGTGTCGCGAGCACTGTAGAGTCTGATCCGGATACTCGTGCCAATTTGATCAGTGGAATCCCGGGAGGAAAGCTGACTGGCCGCGCCTGTGTGGGCAAGGTTCAATCGGCGATATTGGCCTGAAAGATTATTGACATGAGGAACCGCTGGCGGTACTATCTCTTTCCCATCGTTCCGGCGTAGCTCAATGGCAGAGCAAACGGCTGTTAACCGTTAGGTTACTGGTTCGAGTCCAGTCGCCGGAGCCATTTCCTCCCGCTCCAGACCACTTCCTGTATCCAGCAACCATGTCATGCACTTGCAAGCTGGCATTGGACACTTCCGATTGCCCGCTGCCCACCCTACACCTTCGGCATGATCTGCGTCGGCTTGCGCCGCCGCTGGGCCACCCCCGATTCATGGGCCGCATGCACAACGGCGCGCGTGACCTCACGCGCCACATGCCGGTTGAAGAGCGAGGGAATGATGTAGTCGCGGCTCAGGCGCTTGGGATCCACGCAGGCGGCTATCGCATCCGCCGCCGCCAGCTTCATGGCCTCATTGATCTCCGTGGCATGGGCGTCCAGCGCACCGCGGAAGATCCCAGGGAAGGCCAGCACGTTGTTGATCTGGTTGGGGTAGTCACTGCGCCCGGTGGCGATCACCGCGGCAATGCCCTCGATCTCCTCAGGCATCACCTCGGGCACGGGGTTGGCCATCGCAAACACGATCGGGTCCGGTGCCATGCTGCGGATCCACTCCGGTTCGACGAGGCCGGCGGCGGAAACCCCGAGGAACATGTCCGCGCCCTGCAGGGCCTCGCGGATCCCACCGCGCAGCTTCTCGGGATTGGTATTGCGGCCGAACCAGTCGTGCATGGAATTGCCAAGGCAGTCATCACCTTCGCAGATGATCCCCTGGCGGTCCACGCCGATCAGCTGCGTGGCGCCCGCGGCGAGCAGCATGCGGCTGCAGGCCACACCTGCCGCGCCGATCCCCAGCACCACGATCCGCACATCCTCCAGCCGTTTGCCAACGAGCTTCAGGGCATTGCGGGCGGCCGCCAGCACGACGATCGCCGTGCCGTGCTGATCGTCATGGAACACGGGAATGTCTACGCGTTCGCGCAGTGCAGCCTCGATCTCGAAGCAGCGCGGGGCGGAGATGTCCTCCAGGTTGATGCCGCCGAAGGTCGGGGCGATCAGCTCGCAGAAGCGGATGATCTCCGCGGGATCGCGCGTGTTGACGCAGAGCGGAAAGGCATCCACGCCGCCGAACTCCTTGAAGAGCTGGCACTTGCCCTCCATCACAGGCAGCGCGGCCTCGGGCCCGATGTCGCCAAGCCCGAGCACGGCGCTGCCATCGGAGACCACCGCCACGGTATGCGCCTTGATCGTCAGCGACCAGGCGCGCCGGGGATCCTCGGCGATGTAGCGCGAGACCCGGCCAACGCCCGGGGTGTAGGCCATTGACAACTGGGCGCGGTTGCGGATCGGCATCTTGCTGTGCACCGTGAGCTTGCCGCCGAGATGCATGCGGAATGTCTCGTCCGAAACGGCCAGCACGCTGATGCCCGGCACGGAGCGCACGGCATCAGTGATGCGTTTCTCGTGGGCGGGATCCGTGCAGTGCACGGTGAAGTCGCGGACCCAGCCGCCGTGGTCAACCTCGGCGACGTCGATCGCGCCCATCATTCCGCCGGCATCCGCGATGGCCCCGAGGATGCGGTGGATCAGGCCGATTTCATGCGGACCGCTGATCCTGATGGTGATCGTGTAGCTGGACTGATGGGAAATCATGTCCTTGCTGCCGGCGGCCACCCCGGCAAACTTCCGGGCTCCGCCGGTCTCCTCCTTGACAACACGATTATACTGCGCGCTGCGGATCTGCCCTGCCCGGAGTAGCGGATTCATCCAATTGAAACAGGGTCGCAACCCTCGCCAATCCGCTGTTTGTTGGTCTTGCTGTACAAAATAGGTTAGAATCCTGACTCTGCGCCTGCAGGAAATCTGCAGGTATACGGGATTCTACTCAATTGGACTGGAGACAGATGATGAAGAACCGGACCGCCCCATTCCTGCTGGCCGCTGTTGCCGGCCTGTTGCTGTCCGCCTGCTCGGCGGGCAACAATCTCGGTGAAAGTCAGGCTGTCTCGGAGCCCCTGGCCAGTGCACAGCTGCTGCTGCCGGCACCCGGCTCGCTGCCGAGAAGCTCGAGTGCCTCAGGGGCAGGAGTCCAGGGCGATGCCTTCAGCCTGGTGCTGCCCAGCAATCTGGTCAGCGCGGATGCAGGGAAGGGAGTCTTCTCTCCGGCAGGCAGCGGCCAGCCTGTTCTGACAACGATGGCCTATGCGGTCTATGAACTGGATCTGACTGGCATCAACCCGCAGTCACCGGTCAGCTTCATCTGGCAGAGCAGTCCGCTGGCTTCCGAGATGTGGGTGGGACTGAGCAACTGGCAGAGCAACCGCTGGGACTTCCTGCAGCCGGCGGACCCCGCCCAGCTGCCCGTGTCGCAGATCAGCCGGTACAGCGATGCCGGCAACCGCATGTTCGTGGCCCTGTTCGTGGCCGGCAGCAGCCAGGCCGTGCTCAGCGGGATTGCTGTGCCGGATGTCGGCGAGGGCGGACCGGGGCCCGGGGACTGGTTCATGTTCGGCCGCAATCTGAAGCACCAGCGCAGGAGCCCCTTCACGGGTCCCACTGACAACAATGTGCGCTGGTCCTATGAAGCCGACGGCCCCTGCATCAATTCGCCCTCGATCGCGGAGGACGGCACGCTGTACTTCGGCAGCTACGACTTCAGCGTGTACGCCGTCAATCCGGATGGAACATTCAAGTGGTCCTTCCCCACTGAAGGTGAAGTCGAGAGCTCTGCGGCCATTGATACTAACGGGACGATTTACATCGGCAGTTATGACGGCAGCATCTACGCCCTGAACCCCGACGGCTCGAAGAAATGGGAATTCATCACCGGTGCGGAAGTCACGGCCAGCCCGGCGATCGGTGCGGACGGGACGATCTACTGCGGCAGCTGGGACGGCACGCTGTACGCCATCAATCCGGACGGCACTTCGAAGTGGACCTACTTCACCGGCAATGACGTTTCATCCTCCGTGGCGATTGCCGACGGTGTGCTGTACTTCGGAACGGAAGGCGGCGGCGGCTTCGGTGATTCCTTCTACGCCCTGGATCAGGACGGCAACAAGCTGTGGTCATATGAAACCGGTGACGCAGTGGTCAGCTCCCCCTCGATTGCCGAGGATGGCACCATCTACGTCGGTTGCGCGGACCACAAGCTCTACGCCTTCATGCCTGACGGCAGCCTGAAGTGGTCCTATACCTCCGGCGGGGAGATCGTCTCCACTCCGGCAATTGGCAGCGACGGCAGCCTGTACTTCGGCAGTTCCGACATGAAGATCCAGGCCGTTGACAAGGACGGCGACTTCCTCTGGAGCTATGACACCGCAGCTGCAGTGACCAGCAGTGCCGCACTGGACGCCGCAGGCGTGCTCTACATCGGCTGCTTCGACGGCTTCGTGCGCGCGCTCAGCCCGGCGGGCAGCCTGGTCTGGGAATATGACACGGGCGATCCCGTTGTCTCATCCCCGAGCATCGGCCCGGACGGCGCTGTCTATGCCGGCAGTGCCAACAACTCCTTCTACTGCTTTGGCACGCCCATCATCTGAGCCCAATCAGCTTCCCGCAGAGATGCGTGGCAGCCAGACCAGACAGAGCCGGTTGACACTGATGTCGCTCTTGCGCGGAGCCAGGCAGATGCTTTCCAGCTCGAGATTCGCCGGGGCATGGCGCTCGCGCAGCTCAAACAGCTTCTCCTCGAGTTCCGAGCGCAGCTCATCCAGCTCGAGCTCGTACTTGCGGACCTTGTCCTGCGCTGCGGCGATGTCGTCCTTGCCGCGTCCGGCCCGGCCGACACTGCGGGCTGCACTGCGGGCCCGGTCCAGCTTGCGCCTGGTGACGCGCCGGGTGCCGAACACCGTGTCGAGGATCGCCCCGCCGACGGAGAGATAGCTGTCCATGCGCTTCTCTGAATACTCCTGCTGCTCCTGGGCCAGCTTGCGTTCCGCGCCTTCCAGCCGCTCCTCGATTCTGTCAATCTTCGCCTCGTAGTCGCGGCGCAGTTTCTCCATGGCCTCGTCGCGCTCCTCGCGCAGCTGCTGGCTGAGGCGGGCCGCGAAATCCCGCGCGCTCTCACCGGGACGGGAATACAGCTTCAGGGCGCGGCAGTCCTGGATTTCGCGGGTCAGGGACTGGTAGGCATGACCCTCCACCGACTTGCGCCAGGTGCCATAGGCATCGGCCTGCAGGGCCCTCGCCGGCAGCTGGGCGAATGCCGCCGGTGTCGCGGGCTGCTCTGCACAATCCAGGGATTTGCTGAGCGTCGCCCCATCCCAGGGATCGGCCCCGCTCCGTTCATCCAGCTTCGCCAGCAGCGTGACATCCCGCCATTCATCCCAGCCACGGCGGTTGTCAACATAGTGCAGGCTCAGTTCCGCCAGCAGGGCCGGCTCATACAGCACTCCGGCCCCGTCCGGGATCTGCGCATGCTGGAAGCATTCCCCGGCCTCGACCGGCAGCAGGGGCCGCTCAAGCGCCGGCGTCTCCTCAACCTGCCGCGCCTCGGCTGCGCTGTGGGCGGTGGCTGCCGGAGCCGGCTGCTCAGGCACCGCCGGCGGGTCAGCAGCGGCTTCCTGCATCAGCAGACGGATGTGGTCGCGGCTGAGCGGGCCGCGCAGGTAGCTCATGGCCCAGCGCGTTGCCATCACCGTCGGGCCGTCGTCATGCACGTTGTGCAGCAGGAACTCTCGGCTCTCCAGCCCGCTGATCGTTGCCAGCAGCTGTTCGCGGTCCAGCCCGCTCCCGCCCTGGGCCCCGATCAGCCCGTCGATCATGCGCTGCTTGTCGCGTTCGGTCTGCAGGCGTCCCAGCAGCCAGGTCCCGGCATTTGAGAGCGCCTTGTAGTCAAGGTCCACCGGGTTCTGCGTGGCCAGCACCAGTCCCAGGCCGAAGGCCCGGGCCTGCTTGAGCAGGGTCAGCATCGGGGCCTTGCTGGGAGGATTGGCAACGGGCGGCAGGTAGCCGAACACCTCATCCATGTAGAGCAGCGCGCGCAGGCTGCCGGTGCCGGTCTGGCGGCGGACCCAGCTCACCACCTCATTGAGGAGCAGGGTCACGAAGAACATCCGCTCGGCCTCACTGAGATGTGCGATGTAGAGGATCGAGACCCGCGGCCGGCCCTCCGGCGACCAGAGCAGGGACTGCACGTCGAGCGGCTCACCGACCGCCCAGGCCCCGAAGCTCGGCGAGGCCAGCAGGTTGTTGAGCGTGACCGCCAGTTCCATGCGCTCCTTGCCGGGGTAGAAGCTCTCCAGGTCGAGGATGCCCACCTGGCTGAAGGGCGGCGTGCTGATCAGGCGGATCAGCTCAGGCAGGCCGCAGTCCCGGCCAGCCTTCCATTCGTTGTCAAGAATGCTCGCCAGCAGGATGTGCTCGCGGCTGCGCAGCGGGTCGGCGTCGATCCCGAGCAGGGTCAGAAGCCCGCTCACGCTGCCGGAGATCCGTTCACGGAAGGCGTCGCCATCATTGAGGATCTCCGCCGGCGGAGCACTGAAGGACTTAAGCACGGAGAGTGGCAGGCCGCTGTCACTGCCCGGCGTGTAGATCCGCATCTCGACCGCGCGGCGCAGGGCGGCGATCCGCTCGCGGTCCTCGCCCCAGCCCGCCAGGCCCCTGCGCCACAGTTCGGCGGTGGCCGCCGCAAACTCAGCCACGCTCTGGCCCTTGCGCTGGGCACTGCCCGGGTCGATCCAGGGCTCGAAGCTCTCCGCGCTCAGATCAGGGAAGGTCAGCAGCAGGTTGGCAAGATCACCCTTGGGGTCGATCACGATCGCCGGGATCCCGTCCAGCGCCGCTTCCTCCAGCAGGCAGGTGCAGAGCCCCGTCTTGCCGCTGCCGGTCATGCCCACACAGACCGCATGCGTGGTCAGGTCGCGTGAGTCGTAGAGCACGGGCTGCATCGCGCCACTGGCAACGCTTTCACGCTCGGCTCCGAGGTAGAACACCCCGAGCTTCTCGAATACGGCCGGGTCAGGTATCTGTTGTTGCTTGTCCACATCTGCCTCCGCGATCCATTTTAGGAGAAGTCGCGCAGGGAAGTCAGCCCTCGATGCAAGCGTGTTTGCTGTACCTGCACGGAATCCGATGCTCGTGAAACAGTTGTCGCTGATTCCGGCGTACCATTTTCAACTCAAGGGCCCGGGGGAACGAATGCCAATCGTCCATGCCTTGCTCAGTGCACTCGTCAATGCAGTCCTGCTGGTTGTGATACCGTTTGCGGGATACTTCATGTTTCACCGCAGCCGGCACAAGCGCAGTTTCCAGGAGATTGCAGAACGCGCCGGATTGCAGCGCGGGGAACCCATCTATCTCCTGTATGGTGCCGGGATCAGCCTGTGCGTGGTACTGGCACTGCTGTTCCTGACTCCGGATCTGGAAGCCCTGACCCGCAAGGGCAGCGCGCAGCACGAGTTCGTCGGTGTTGGCATCGGCCTGCAGGGCATCCTGCTGGCGCTGATCTACAGTGTCCTGAAAACCGGATTCTGCGAGGAATTCCTGTTTCGCGGATTGATTGCCGGCAGCCTGGCCAGGCGCATGGGGCTGCTGTGGGGAAACCTGCTGCAGGCTGTGATCTTCACCGCACCGCATCTCCTGGTCCTGACAATCATGCCTGAGCTGAAGGCAATGATAGCCATGATCTTTCCCTTTGCCCTGCTGTCCGGCTGGCTGCGGATCCGCTCCGGGTCGATTCTTGCTCCCTGGCTCATGCATGCCGCCGCCAACGCGACCACCTGCCTGATCGTGGCTGCCAATACAAGCTCCGCATGAGCATTGCCAATCTCTCAGTCCTGCGTGGACTGCAGTGCCGCCAGCGCGCGCTCACGGGCGAATTTGTGTCCGATGATGGGCTGTGGGTAGTTGCCACCGAGCTGCACCCCCGCCGCCTGCAGTTCCAGCGGTGAGGCCTCCCAGGGGCTATGCAGCACCTTGTCCGGCAGGTCCGCCAGTTCGGGCAGCCATTGCCGCACGTAAGTGCCGTCCGCATCGAATTTCCGGCCCTGCAGGATCGGATTGAAAATGCGGAAGTACGGAGCTGCATCGGTTCCGCAGCCCGCCACCCATTGCCAGTTGAAGGCGTTGCATGACAGATCGTAGTCAATCAGCCAGTCCGCAAACCAGGCCTCGCCCTGTTGCCAGGGCTGCAGCAGGTGCTTCACGAGGAAGCTGGCAACCACCATCCGGGCCCGACCCGGCATCCAGCCCTCGCTGCTCAGCTGGCGCATCGCGGCATCCACGACCGGGAAGCCTGTCTGCCCGGACTGCCAGGCTGCAAGAGCTGCCTTGTCCTCCTGCCAGGGAAAGGCCGCGAACTTCTCCTGCAGTGGTCTGTCCGGCAGCTGCGGATTGTCATCCAGCACCTGCATCGCGAACTCGCGCCAGATCAGCTGGCGCTGGAAGATCGCCGCGCCATCCGCCAGTGCGGGATCCCGCTCACGGGCCTGCTGCACCAGTTCCCAGACCTGGCGGGTGCTGATCACGCCGGCCTGCAGCCAGGCGGAGATCCGCGATGTCCCGCTGATTTCCAGGCTGTGGCGGTCACTGCCATACTCCTGCAGGTGCCTGGCGATGAACTGCTCCATGCAGTCCCGGGCAGCCTGCTCCCCCGGCTCCCAGTGTGAGGCCGCATCACGATAGGCCTCCGGGATCTCCTGCAGCATCGACTCAACTGAATTCCCCTGGCCGGACAGTCCGGCATCCCGCATCCGCCCCGGCTGCGCCAGCGGCGGCTGGTGCCGGTAGCGCTCCAGGAAGCGCTTGTAATAGGGTGTGAATACCCGGAAGCTGTTGCCATCCTTGTTCAGAACCGCACCGGTTGGCAGCAGTGTATTGGCAGGCAGCATCAGGCAATCCACATCCGCATCCCGGCAGGCCTGCTGCAGCTCCACTTCTTCAGCTAAAGCCGGGGGGTCATGCCCGGCGTTGAGCATTACCACGCTGTAAGGATGCAGCGCCCGCAGCCTGAGGAACACTTCCTTCAGGCTGCCCTGCAGCAGATCCGCTGTCAGCCCGCATTCATCCTGCAGTTCAGCGGCGAAGTCAGTGAAGTTCCGCAGGTACCAGGCTGCTGCAACGTGACCCGGCCTGCTTGCCTGTCCGGCAGCTGGCCAGACGTACACGGCATGCACCGGTAGCCCGCTGCGTGCAGCCTCCAGCAGGGCCGGATTGTCGGCGAGGCGCAGGTCACGCCTGAGCAGCAGCAGCACGGGCCAGGTTGTCGATTCACTCACCGGCAGAGCCTAGCAGGCGGCCGCAGCGGACTGGTCATGGTTCTGCATGATAAGTATGGAGAAAGCCTGGCATACAATCAGCCTGAATTCCCAGGAGGCAGACATGGCGGAAAAAGCAAACGGACCGATCCCGGCGGGCATGAACAGCCTGACCACGACACTGGCATTCAGCGGCAACTGCATGCAGGCCATCGAGTGGTACAAGGCGGCACTGGATGCCGTTGCCGTTGGGTGAGATTTCCATGAGCCCTGATGGTGGCAGTGTCTGGCATGCGATGCTGCAGATCGGCAACAGCCACATCATGCTCAATGACGCGATGCCCGGTTCAGGCGAACAGGGACCCGCTGGCTTCACCACGGGCGGGCTGTGGCTGTTCACGGCGGACTGCGATGCCGTATTCGGCAAGGCCGTTGAGCATGGGGCCAAGGCCCTGATGCCGCCCATGGATGCCTTCTGGGGAGACCGGATGGGCAAGCTTGCCGATCCATTCGGCCATCACTGGGCGATTGCCACCCGGCAGTGGAACTACACCGAGGAGGAGATCGCGCAGAATCTCAGCAACTGGCTGGCATCAATGCAGCAGGGCTGAGTTCCGCCACCCCCTCCTGGCAGCAGTTCAGGGGAGCCGGATTGATCTCTTCCAGTTTCAGTTCGAACCAGTGGTCACCGTACTGCATGGCTTCCTCCCGCAGGCAATGCCTGACACAGGAAATTTAGCAGGGCCGCGTAGGGATTCTGCGCGGGAAGTGTGGCGAAAGTGTGGACTCATTCCACAGGCTGGAATTCCAGCCAGCTGTGCACTTCATCCCTGCGGATATCGCCTGGAACGAGATCCAGTTTGACGGACATGCAGGGAGCTGCGGTCACAATCGTATGGAACTCCCCGTTCTCACCGTAGGGATCCACACCTTCAGGCAATTCCGCCAGGAATTCCGCATCATAGGGCCGGCCCAGCAGCGACGCCGGCAGCAGCGCATGCTGCACGCAGCAGACCACCGCCTGCAATCCTCCCGCCAGCATCTCACCGGCCAGATCACGGGTGCTGCGTTGCCAGAGTGGAAAGAGCAGGTCAAGCCCGCTGTCCGCAAACAGCGCTTCGCGATACTGCCGGATGTCCACCAGCTGCAGGTCGCCGAAGGCCAGTGCCGTGATGTCATTCGCCAGCAGCAGCCAGGCACATTCCCGCAGGCGCTGCTCGTATACCTCATTCGGGCAAGGCCGAGGCAGCCATACTTCATAGAGCGGCAGTCCAATCGCCGCGAGCTGTGCATGCAGTACATCACGGCTGGTGCCGTGGATGCCGATGCTGCCATCCTCCTCGCTCAGCGTTGTCAGCAGGGCCGCCACCTCGAAGCGCTCATCCTGCTGCAATCCTGACAGCGCCCAAGCGCTGTCCTTGCCGCTGCTCCAGGCCACGGCCAGCTTCTGCTTTGCTCCAACTACCATGGCAGTCCTCCCAGTTTCATCAGTGCCTTGCTGAACATCGCACGCTGGTCGTCATGCAGTTCCGGATGCAGCACGAGGTTCAGCAGCCAGGCGGAATCATACAGGCGCGGACCCGGCCGGTTGAAGTAGTGGCTGCCATCCGTGAACCAGATCCGCTTGTTGACAACAGCCGGCCAGTCCGCCGGCAGGCGCCGCATCAGGATGTCCGCCTCGCGCAGTCCGCGTGTGAGGTCGAAGCCGCAGGGATGCACGAGCACCAGCTCTGGCGCAATGGAGGCCAGCTGTTCATCGCTGAGCGGTGTACTGTGCTGGCCAGGGGCGGTCAGCAATGGATCGCCACCAGCCTGCCTGATCAGTTCAGACATCCACAGCCCACCGGGCATCAGCGGTTCGATCCATTCGATAGTCAGCACTGGAACCGCGGCCCGTTCCGACCGGACCCAGTTCATCTGCAGTTCCAGCAGCGCGCGTGCGGTCTGTTGCTTGAGCCGTTCACCTTCAGCAGCGATTCCCAGTGCGCTGCCTGCATCATGGAAACTCTGCAGGACCTCCCTGAGATTCTGCGGGGACTGACTGACAACACGCGTGCCTGTTCCGCACCAGGCATGCACCGCCTGCTGCACATCATCCAGGCTGGGGGCACAGACCCGGCAGAGATCCTGCGTGAACACGACATCCGGCTGCAGTTCGCGCAGCAGTTCCACGTTCACTTCGTAGATTGACAACGCGGATTCCAGCACGCTGCGCACCGCACCGTCGATCCCGGCACTGGAGTCCGGGATCCGGTAGCGCGGCCGGGTCAGCTTCGGCAGCTCCCCCACTCCGTCCGGGTGGTCGCATTCATGGCTCACGCCGACCAGGTTTCGCTGTCCGCCCAGCGCACAGATGATCTCAGTGGCGGAAGGCAGCAGGCTGACGATGCGCATGTCAGGTGGCAGCTCAGTTCTCACCCCACTATCCTAGCGCAGCCGCTGTGCTAGGCTCTATCAGGCGACAAGCCGGGCGGGGAAGCCATGCCAGTCAACATACCGGTCCTGAAGTTCATCGGCGCAATTCCGAACCTGCCCTTCTTCGCGCGCCTGCCGCTCAGGCTCGCGGTCCGCCTCGGTCTGCTGCGCAGCACTGATCTGGAAGTGGTGCTGCGCTATCTGGACACGGCGGATGAGGCGATCAGCTGGTGGCCGCCCCTGCATCTGATGCTGTTCTGCGGACTGCTGCTGCTGCTCAGCGTGGTGCTGCTGATTGCCAGCTTGATTGAGTTCATCTTCCGCCCACATCCACTCTGGCTGGCCTGGACGGAACTGCTGCTCGCCAATGCCTGCCTCTGGGCCCCGCCCTTCATCCTCGCCGCCCATTATGCCGCCAAGGTCCGCATGCTGTATGCCTTCGCCAGCGAGGAATCACTGAAGATTAGTGCACTGGCCCGCGAGGCCGGGGAGCAGCTGCGGGAGCGGCATGAGGAACTGCTGAGCGGCACCGAGGCCCAGCTGGACCGGCTGCAGGCGGGAAGCCGCCGGCAGTGGGAGCGCATCCAGGATGCCGGCAGCACGGGGATCTCCCGTCTGCGCAACGGTGGTGAGCAGCATGGATCGCGGCTGCGCTCAGTCTTCAGCAGGCTGGAGAAACGGAAAGGGCCGGAATGAGCAGTGCCCATCCCGGCCCGGATTGCCAGATTCAGCAGCCGAGTCAATCGTACTCGGTCGGATAGCCTGCGCCCATCTCCCAGCTGTCATCCATGTAGATGGTGACGCTGACATCAAAGCTGTTGTAGCCATTGGCGGCCTTGTAGCGGTTCATGCTCATGTCGAACTTGACCTCACGGCCGAAGTAGTCCGTCAGGCGCTGGCTGACGCGGTTCCAGTTCTCGTCGTAGCTGACCTGCGGACTGAACTGCATGTCACCGCCCGGCAGGGCCAGACTCACGCTGCCGCCCTCCTGGCTGTTGCCATAGTAGTTGCCCATGCTCACGGGACGGATCTCCGTGCGCAGGTCGGCCATTGCACCTTCCATCGGGAATTGATCGAGAACGACCTGTACATCCTCGGGGCTCATCTTCATGAAGTCGATGTAGTACTCCCAGCTGTCACCCTTCTGGATCTCTCCGTTGATGGAGACCGGGTACTCCCTGTAATTTACGACTTCATTGTTACCGCGTTCGGCGCGGGCCTCATTGACGATCTGCACGATCCAGCCCACCGCATGCGTGTAGGGCATCGGCAGCTTGTCTCCCCACCAGGCGTAGTTCGGCCCACTCAGGTTGTTCGGGCTGATGATCACCAGGCGGGTGCCGAAGATGTAGTCGCGGCCGCTGTCCTCCTGGGCCCTGGCCCCGGACATCGGCAGCAGCACGGCCGCTGTCAGCAGCAGGCCGAGAATCACTGATCTGAATGACGTGTTCATTGCAAACCCCTTTACCAGATATGCACATTCTAGCGTTTGCCAGCTGGACGAGCGCTGGCCGGCAGTGTTCGGACGCGAACCAGAGCTCCGAGCATCACGGATGGCAGGGCCAGCGCAGCCAGCAGCATGCCGTACCATTCCGGAGGTTCCGGCCGACCAGGCTCCGTGGGCATGTTCAGTGCATACAATACGCCGAACAGGAGCGAGATCAGTCCCAGTGCCAGGCCATGCCCCAGCGGGCTGGCCGGGGCAAGGCGGGCCGTGAGATAGCCGCCGGCCGCTGCGGAGATGATGCTCAGCAGGATGTTGGCAAGCAGGTAGCCGCCGGAGACCGTTTCCCGCCATTCCGGCACGATCACCAGTGCGATCATCAGCAGCAGCATCACGAGGATTGACAGCGTGAGGTAGCCTGCCAGCACCGCCCAGATGCTGAGCAGGACGGACAGCGGACTGCGGCGAATGGAGTCCTGGGAATTGCGATTACCTGCATCCATCACAGCACCTCCCCGAGCCCGGCCAATGCAGCTCGCTCAGCAGTGCAGATCTCCTGCAGCTGCTGCTGGGCCGTGCTGAGCATGTTGTCAACGGCCTGCGCATCCAGCGGATAGCTCTGGGCCGCCTGGCGCTTCAGTGCATCCAGCCGCGCCATGATCTCCGCCCGCTCCACTTCGACCTCCGCCGGACTGTTGTAGCTTTCCGCCCGCAGCTCGTATAACTCGCGGGCCTGTCCCAGCAAACCGCCATCCGCCGGGAGCAGGGTATCCGCCAGCGCGCTCCACTGAGCACCGATGGATCGGTACTGTGTTGCCAGTTTCGCAAGCTCCGGTAGATCAGCCTGGGAAGCAGCCTCCTCCAGGAAGTCGGCATACAGCGGCCGGAGCATTCCACCACCGCTGAAGTAGTGTTCGATGCAGTCGTAGGCCCAGGTCTGGGCCGTCCAGAGATGCCGCCCGGCCGGGAACAGCACGCTCCAGCTCTGCTTGCCGGAGCTGCCATGCAACTGCTTCGCCCAGTCCTCGAAGGCCGCCAGCGTGAAATTCTTCATCCTACCCGTTGTCAGTCCCTCACGGCAGGCCCTGATTCCCGCCAGCACAGCAGGCTGCAGCCCGGCTGCCTGCCTGCGGCCAGTGATTGCCAGCAGGCGCTGCTTGTCCTTTTTGATCCGCAATCGCGCGCGTTCGAGATCGGCAAACGGCAGTTCAACTGTTTCATCCATCAGGTCGCTCAACACAGCCAGCTCGCGGTCCTCGTCAAGCGACTGGATCACCAGCAGGTGGTAGCCGCCGCCGCTCATCCAGGCCGGCAGTCCGTGGTAAGGCAGCTCGGCCATGTCCAGCCAGGCCGCCACCGGGCCATGCTGCAGTGCCTCGCGCAGCTGCTCCCAGCCCTTCTTCGCTGCAGCGCTTTCCCAGACTCTGTACTCCACACCGAGACGGTCCAGGCAGCCCTGCATGTACAGCAGGTTGTCCTGCCAGAGGTGCCGCCCGGCCGCAAAGAATGAACTGAAGTCATGCTGTTCATAGCGGAAGGTGAAGACGCCGGCCCCCAGCCCACCTGAGATTCCCAGAATCATCGACTCGCTGAATGCCTGCTTCGTGGCCGGATTCACGATTCCGGCTGCACTGAGCAGGATACGCAGAGCCGTACTGCCGGGGTTGGTGCCGGGGAAGTGGGTCAGGCCCGCTGCGGGGGCCCTTGCGGCAATGATCTGCCGGCGGGCCGAGCTGTAGCTCTCGCCCGTCTTCTTCATCCGCTCGCGTACGAGCTTCTTGAAACTGCTGCGTTTCGTCATCATTCTCTCCAGTGGCCGCACGGACTCCCACCCCTGCGCGGTCCCGGTCCATGCAGCGGACCAGATGAATGATACAGAGTCGCCAGTCCCGGAGAACAGAGGTCCCCTTCGCCTCCGCAGTGCCGTCCGGCGCAGGCGGGCGGTCAGGAGGTCCGGTGCCGGGAGCACCGTGCGAAGAATCTAGCATTACCGGCCTGCGCTGTCAATCAGACCGCATTTGCCCTGAACCTGAGCGTTCTTCACTACGGGTTCACGCCATTCACATAACAGCGCTCTAGCATTGCGCCTGATGGCAACGACGGCACGCTTAAGAGCTGGTGCCGCTATCGAGGAGGATCCCATGTACAGGAAACATTTTGCGGGCCAGCTCCTGGCTTCGCTGAGCATCTCCCTGCTGCTGGCGCTCTGCTGCGCGGCCTGCGGTGGAGGCGGAGGTCCGAAGCAGCCGGACAATGAGGCCACCATCAGCCAGGCTGAGACGGTCACCGGGAGCAACGGCGCAGTCGCCAGCATTCCTGCGGGCAGCACCGTCACCAGCGACTCGGTCAGCAACGGCACGATCCAGTTCAGCAGCGGGGCAGTCAGCCAGTCCGTACTGGACAGCTTCACCGCCACCCGCTTCGGCAGTGTGGCCTTCAGTCCTGCGGACTGCGTCTTTGACCGCAGTGTCAGCATCAGCGTGCCCGCGGGCAGCGAGACGGGTGAGGTGGAGGTCTACCGCTTCAACGACAGCTCCGTTTCCGCCGTCCCCGGCTGGACCAGCCTCGGCAAGGTGAACGTACAGGGCGGCACGGCCACGGTAAGCAGCACGCGTTTCGGCTCCTTCGTGGCCGGCAGCGAGCTTGAAGTGAGCATGCCTGAACTGAATGTGACCGTGCCCTCCGGGCTCAAGGCGGCTGAGGATGCCCTCTGGCAGGCCAGCTGGAGCGGCGGTGAGGCTCCCTACAGCATTGAATGGAACTTCGGCGGCGGTGCGGATCCGAACACGGCGCAGTCCAGCTCGGCCACCAGCCCGGACAGCCGCACGGTGCAGATGCTCAACAGCACGAGCGCAGCAAAGACATATACATACAACGTGACCGTGCTGGATGCCAACGGCAATGGCGACAGCGCCAGCGGCAGCTTCACGGTAGCGCCCCTGGATGTGGAGCCCGAGCCCTTCACGCTCACCCTGTTCCACAACAACGACGGTGAAAGCCAGCTGCTCAACGCGGGCAGCGAGGAACTGCCTGACAGCGGCAACCTCTCCAGCTTCGGCGGCGCCGCCAACTTCATCACGAAGCTCAATGAGCTGCGCACTGACTCCGGCAGCTTCGCGGATGCCAGCATCACGGTTTCCAGCGGTGACAACTTCCTCGCCGGTGCGGAGTTCAACGCCAGCCTGCAGGACGGCACCTTCTACGATGCCCTCGTGCTGGATGCGATCGGCTACGATGCGATCTGCCTCGGCAACCACGACTTCGACTTCGGACCGGACGTGCTCGCGGACTTCATCAATGAGTTCTCCAGCAGCGTGCCCTACCTCTCCAGCAACCTGGACTACACGGATGAACCGAATCTTCAGGCACTCGTCGGCGACCGCCTGTTCAAGAGCGTGACCGTTGAGAAGGGTGGCCGCAGGATCGGCATCGTCGGCGCGACCACCGAGCTGCTGGACATCATCTCCAGCCCGCGTGGCGTGAGCGAGGCCGGCATCAGCCGTGAGTTCTCCAACCCGCGCAATGTCAGCGTGCTCAGTGCGCAGTCCAGCATCCAGGCGGAGGTGGACAGCCTCGAGAGCGAGGGCGTGGACATCATCGTGCTGATCTCCCACATGCAGGGCATCGGCGAGGATGAGTCCCTGATCTCCACCCTGCGCGGCATCGACATCGCGGTGGCCGGCGGCGGCGATGAACTGCTTGCCAACGGCGATGCCAGCGAGAACCTGATCCCCGGTGACGAGCCGGTAGCCGGCCGCACTTACCCCGTGATCCTGCAGGATGCGGATGGCAGGGACATCCCCGTCGTCACCACGCCCGGCAACTACAAGTATGTCGGCCAGCTGACGGTTGAGTTCAACGACGCCGGCGAGGTGACCGGCGTGGTGGGCGACCACTCCGGCCTGCAGCGCGTCGCCAACAGCGACTACCCGGACGCCGTTGTGGGCAACGCCGCGATCGTGAGCAGTGTGAGCACTCCGGTCAGCAGCAGCCTGGCGGCACTGGCAGCCAATGTGATCGGCACCACCGAAGTCCCGCTCAACGGCCGCCGCGGTGGCTGGGATGACGTGAATGACAAACCCTCGATCATCGGCGTGCGCAACTCCGAGACCAACCTCGGCAATCTCGACGCCGATGCCCTGCTCTGGCAGGCCAACGAGCTGGCCGACAGCTTCAGCGCCCCGCATGCCGATGTGGCCTTCCAGAACGGCGGCGGCATGCGCAATGATGCGATCATCGAACCCGGTGACATCACCGAGCTTGACACCTTCGACATCAACGCCTTCCCGAACTTCGTGACCATCCTCGAGGGTGTGACCCACAGCACCCTGCGTGACATTCTCGAAAGCAGTGTCAACGGCGTGCAGGGTACCAGCGGCGGCTTCCTGCAGGTGGCCGGCCTGCGCTTCGTATATGACAAGGACGGCGAGCCCTTCGAGTTCGGCAACCCCGGCAGCGGCAGCCGCGTGAAGAATGCCTGGTTCACCGACGGCACGCAGTTCATCAGTGACGGCACCGTACTCAACCCGGACACGAAGATCAACCTGGCAACGATCGACTTCCTCGCCCGTGGCGGTGACGGCAGCCCGTTCACCGGTGACAAGCTCTATACGCTGGGCGTCAGCTACCAGCAGGCGCTGCGCAACTACATCGAGGACGGTCTCGGCGGTGTTGTCAGCGCGGTGCAGTACCCGTACGAGGGCGAGGATGGCGACATGAACATCCTGCCCGGCGAGCGCCGCATCATGACGGTCAACGGCAACGGCTTCAGCGTGGACTACCTCGCCACCTTCGACACCGGACTGGGTGAGGGTGCCGCGGAGATCATCAGCTACGACCCTGACACCCGCCGGGTCTTCCTCACCAACGCCGGTGCGAAGAGCGTCAGCGTGGTGGACCTCTCCGATCCGGGCAGCCCAGTGGACAGCGGATCCAGCATCGACACCAGCGCCTATGGCAGCCCGACCAGCTGCGTCGCCAAGCACGGAATCGTGGCGGTTTCCATCGCCAATGACACGAAGACCGACGCCGGCGTCTGCAACATCTACGATGCGGCCACGCTCGCGCTGCTCTCCAGCAACCCGACCGGCGCGCTGCCTGACAACGTGGTGCTGACCCCCGACAGCCGCCTGTTGCTGACCGCCAACGAGGGTGAGCCGAATGACGACTACACCATCGACCCTGAGGGCAGCATCACGGTGATCGACATCTCCGGTGGCACGGCCAGCCCGCTCGTGACGCAGATCCCGCTGACGGGCCTCAATGCCGAGCAGGCCGCCCATGAGGCCGCCGGCGTGCGCGTGTTCGGGATCAAGCAGCCCGGCGACGTGCCGAGCACCTTGGCCGAGGACCTTGAGCCGGAGTACATCGCCATTGCCCCTGACAACAGCCGTGCCTGGGTCTCCTGCCAGGAGAACAACGCCCTGCTGGAGATCGACCTCTCCGACTTCAGCATCAGCGGGCTGTACCCGCTCGGTGCCAAGGACTGGTCCAGCGGCCCGCAGCTCGATCCCTCCGACCGCAACGGCGGCGGCGGCGACCCGGGCATCCTGCTGGGCAACTGGCCGGTGCAGAGCTTCTACATGCCCGACACCGTCGGGGGCTACGCTGCCAACGGCCAGTTCTACATCGTCTCAGCCAACGAGGGCGACTCCCGCGACTACGCCGGCTACTCCGAGGAGGGCCGCGTGAAGGACCTCGACCTTGATGACACGGTCTTCCCGAACGAGGTGGACCTGCTCAAGGATGAGAACCTCGGCCGCATGAAGGTCACCTTCGCCCAGGGCGACACCGACGACGATGGCGATTACGACGTGATCTACGGCTACGGCGCCCGCAGCTTCAGCATCTGGCAGCCCGGCACGCAGGTCTATGACAGCGGCGATGCCTTCGAGCAGTTCCTCGCCGCCAATCATGCCGGCATCTTCAACATGGATGACGGCGACATCGGAGAGTTCGACAAGCGCAGTGACGACAAGGGCTGCGAGCCCGAAGGCCTGTGCATCGGCCACTACCGCGGCACGACCTTCGGTTTCATCGGCCTGGAGCGCCAAGGCGGGATGTTCGTCTACGACATCTCTGATCCGCAGAGCCCGGCAATGCTCGACTACGTCACCACTGATCCGAACGGTGAGCAGAAGGATGTTGCTCCCGAGGGCTTCCTGTTCATCCCGGCGGACCTCAGTCCGCGCGGCAGGCCGCTGATTGCCTACGCCTGTGAGGTGAGCGGCACGGTTGTGATCTGGGAGCTGTCCAGCAACTGACGATTCCCTCGTTTAACCATCCTCATTCCGGTGAAAAAACGCCGGGGACCACCAGCATCCGGGGAGGCCAGCCCAGGCCTCCCCGTTTTGCTTTGGCAGGCAGATACAGGTCCTTCCTCCCTGATCTGGCAATCAGAACTTCACCGGGATTTAAGTCTGCATTTCCATGGAGGAATCCTGCAGATTCGCAGGAATTCCCTGCGGATCCGGGGATCTCCGGGGAATCCGTACCCGGACAAGTCAGGATTGTGGCAATTCTTGCTGCATTCAGTTGCTGGCAGCCTTGCTTCTGAATTGCGGTACAGGAAAACCTGTCCAGAGGTCCATTATTGGTCTGCCGGTTCGGATAGAATCCAGCTATCTCAGATCTTGGAACTTGCAGAGATGGAAAACACGGCAGTGGTAATTGACGACAGCAAGGTATTCCGCTTCCGCTTCGCCCGGACCCTGGAATACCACGGCATCCGCATCGTGGGACTGGCTGACAACGGCGTGCTGGGGGCGGAGCAGGTGAATACCCTGCAGCCCTCACTGGTGATCCTGGACTACGAAATGCCGGTCTGCAACGGACTGGAGTGCGCCAAGATGATCCGCACGGTCAACCGCAGCACCAAGATCATCGTGATCAGTGCTTCAGTGACACCGGACACGGCCCTGCCCCTGATGGAGGCCGGCGTGAACTCGATCCTAGTCAAGCCGGTCAGCGATGCCAAACTGGCCGAGGCCCTGACCAGGCTGAACCTGACGGACAAGCCCGTCAGCCAGACGGCATACGCCTGAACATTGTCACAATCTGCCTTGAATGACGGAGGTGCGGGGGCAGGTGTCCTGTGCAAACCATCGATTGAAAATTCAACATTCACTTTGTTAACGCATTTCTCAATATTGACAATCTCAGCATATGTGATTCCTGACTTCCGGTACAATTGCCAAATCGCATTTAACAAGTCATTGAACGCTGGTATAATCTGGCACTTTTATCCCTGAATAGAGGTGTCAGTATGCGCGTTTGGTTTGTATTCGTGTTCCTTGCCTGTCTGTCCCTGCTTGCCGGCTGCGGCTCTTCCGCTGCCCCCGCTCCTGAAACAGCGCTGCCGCGCAGCGTGAAGGTTGCCACCAGCCGGGCGGATGTCGTCAATGCCTGGGACCTGCATTGCTCGAGCTGCAACTTCGATGCATGCCCCGCCGGTGTGCTGATGACTCCCTACACCCAGGAGGACCTGGGCGATCTCTACAACGGCAGCAGCTTCAGCTCTGATTCAGAGGCCCTGCTGGAGGCGATTCGGGGCGAGGTGCAGTCCGCGCTCGTGCCCGACATC
Organism: bacterium; assembly: GCA_041395205.1. Lineage (GTDB taxonomy): Bacteria > 4484-113 > 4484-113 > 4484-113 > JAFGCY01 > JAHEFU01. The sequence goes on along the minus strand of JAWLAZ010000001.1, from coordinate 1,793,834 downwards.
GACATTGACGACCTGTTGCACGTCGTGCTCGATGCACCGGAGTGGTACCAGTAGGGCGGGAGCACTGAAGAATCGGCGTCGTTCCAGATCCGCGCTCTGCCGGTAGTGCCGCTCGTCGACAAATTCCGGATAGCAGGCCATGTAGGCTGATCGGCGGACCCGGTCCAGGCGTGTGAACTGCTGCGGGTCCAGGCTACCCTGCAGGTGGGAGCGGGCAATGAACATCTCCCAGTGGAATGGATTGCCCTCATCCCGGAGTGCAGGTTCCAATTGATGCCGGTACTCGGCGCAGAGCTGCTCGTGCAGGTGCATGTCATCGCGCAGGGCAAGCCGCAGCAGTGACGAGAGGCAGTCCAGCTGCTGGACTTCTATGTTGCGCCTGCGCTCGGGATCCATGTCGCGGTTGCGGCTGAGGCCGATCTCCAGTGCACGCAGCACCTTGCCCATGCGCTGGGCGACGTCAGGACTCGCCAGTGGCTGAACCTCATCCTCCGGCAGCATCAGCCAGGACATGTCAGCCTCCAGCTTGAGCACTGCCAGCCAGGCCAGGCTGTCCGGCCGCGCCTGCTCACCGGCATGTTCAAGACGCTGGCGCTTCCTGTCGAGGATCCTGCAGGCATCAATGCTCGCACTGCGGCATGTGGAGAAGTCCCCGGCATCCAGGCGCAGTGAGCCGTAAAGCAACAGGCAGCGGCAGACGGTCGTCTCGTAGCTTGTCAGGTCATTGCCGCTGCCGCAGGCATCCGCCATGCTGCGCAGACGGCGCAGCACCGTTGCCAGTGCAGCCGAGTCGCCGGCGTGGTAATGCTCCGTGGCAAGCTTTGCCAGGTTGGCCAGCCAGGTGTAGTTTGTCTCAGTGTCGCGCATCCCGCAATTCCATCAGGACTCAGGCCCGTCGTTGCCAGCCGAAACCGCTTTCCTCCTCCTGTTTCCCGGTGCCGGGGTCCGGTTCCCGGTCCAGCTGCTCCAGCGTCCGGTCGAGGCTGGACAGCACATCGCTCAGGCAGCTTTCCTGTTCGGCCTGCCCGCTGCTCTCCGCGCGTGCGGAATGCACCTGGCCCAAGCGTCGTGAAGCCCCCTCGCCCAGCAGGGCAAACACGCTGTGCAGTCCATTGAGTACGCTCTCATGCCTGCCAAGCTGGCTGCGCAGCTCTTCAACTTCCCGTTTCAGTTCCATGCCTGCGTCCGCAGCCGTCATTCCTGCCGGCGCATTGCTCAGGCGAAAGGCCTCGTCCATGCTCAGTCCGGCCAGGCGGAAGATCTCCGCAAGCGTGAAGACATCGCAGTTCCCGCTCGTGCCGTCCTTCCAGCGTGAAAGAGTCGTTGAACTCTTGCCGACATGGCGCGCCAGCTGCGAAAGATTCCAGCCGCGCTGCCGGCAGGCCTCGTCAATCACTTGCGCGATGATGTTGCTGCGATCGTTCACTGCCTAAGTTGAAACACAGCGAAGCTGACCAGGCGTGCAGTCAATCAGGATTTATCCGGGAAATCCGCGCTGCTGAAATCTGGAAGTCAGGAGGATAAATGAAAACGCCTGCCCCGCCCCCGGGGCAGGCTTGTGTATAATCAATGGTGTTATACCCCGTCTGCATATTTTCCCGAAAGTGTCCGGAGAGGCTTATAGGCACCTGTCCGGCAAATCACAACAGGAAACTGAAATGAGCAGACAGTACCGCATCGCCGTCGTCGAGGATGAGAACAACATCCTCGAGGTGATTTCCTACAACCTGCGCCGTGAAGGCTACCGTGTGCTGGAAGCGCGGGATGGTGTCGAAGGCATCGACATGATCCGCCGCGAAAAGCCCGATCTGGCACTGCTGGACATCATGCTGCCCGGAATGGACGGCATCCAGATCTGCCAGAACCTCAAGACGGATATCTCGCTGCGCCATATTCCAGTGCTGATGGTCACCGCGCGCTCGGAGGAATCCGATGTCGTGCTCGGTCTGGGTATCGGCGCTGACGACTACATCGTCAAGCCCTTCAGCCCGCGAGAGCTCGTGGCCCGCGTCAAGGCCAGCCTGCGCCGCCTGCATCAGGCCCAGGACGGCAGCCGCACCGTGATCAATGCCGGCGGCTTGCGGATAGATACTGAGCGCCACCGCTTCTACGTAGCTGATGAACTGGTGGAACTCACCCCCTCCGAGTTCCAGATCATGAGCCTGCTGATGCGCAGCCCCGGCCGCGTCTTCAGCCGCGAGGAGATCCTCGCGCTCACCGGCAACAGCGGCGGGATCGTGATCGAGCGCAACATTGACACCCATGTGAAGTCGATCCGCAAGAAGCTCGGGGAACAGCGCGAGCTCGTGGAGACCGTGCGCGGGGTGGGATACCGCTTCCGGGAGGACTGATGGCCCTGCGCACGCAGTTCTTCTGGAAGCTGTACTCCGTATACGCGATCCTGATCGTGCTCACGGCCCTGACGGTGGGCCTGCTGATCCAGTTCCGGATCACGGCCGACTCGCTGCTGCGCATTGAGCGGTCCCTGCAGCAGCAGTGCCTGATGCTGGAGGCCATGGCCCAGGACAGCCTGCGGGCGGGCCAGGCCCAGCCGGCGCTGAATGAGCAGCTCAGGCAGCTTGGCCAGGCCACCGCCACCCGCTTCACCGTGATCCGCGAGGACGGCGTGGTGCTGGCTGACTCGCATATGGCGGCGGCCGAAATGGAGAACCATGCCAACCGTCCGGAACTGCTGGCCGCAGGCAGCAATGGCAGCGGCATGTCGCGGCGCTTCAGCCGCAGCGTGCATGAGCGGATGATGTACTACGCGCTGGCAGTGCATGACGGCGACAGGCTGAGCGGCTATGTCCGCACTTCCCTGCCGCTCAGTGACATCGACAGCCAGCTCAGGGCCCTGCGGCTCAGTGTGCTGATGGGCACGGGTATCACCCTGCTCGTCAGCCTGCCGCTCGGCCTGCTGTTCGCGCGCCGCGTGACCCGGCCGGTGACGCGCATGATGGAGGTCGCCCGTGGAATCAGCCGCGGAAATTACAGCCAGCGGGCGGAAGTCATGACCCATGATGAACTGGGACAGCTCGCCGAGATGCTCAACAGCATGTCCGACAGCCTGGCCCAGCGGATGCTGACGATCGCCCGCGACCGCAGCCAGCTCGAGGCGATCCTTTCCAGCATGAGTGAGGGACTGATCGCCGTTGACAGCCAGGAACGCATCGTGCATGTCAACCGCGTGGCCGCCGGATACTGCCGCCAGGAGTACGATGCCATCGCGGGGCGGCATGCCTGGGAATGCCTGACCGTGCCCGAACTGGTGCAGGCCCTCTCGGCGGCGATCAGCAACGGTAGCACGATCCAGCGCGAGCTGGAGCTGGTTGGCACCGGCAGCAACCGCTGGATCAGCATCATCGTCACCCCCTGGCGGGATGCCACGGTAGGCGTGCTCGGCGCGGTGGGCATCATCCGCGACATCACCGGCACACACGAGTTCGAGCACATGCGCACGCAGTTCATTGCCAATGCCAGCCATGAACTGAAGAGCCCCGTGACCGCGATCCGCGGCCTGGCGGAGACGATCATCAGCGACCCGGAAATGGAACATGCCGTGCGCGACCGCTTCATGGGCAGCATCCTCGATGAGTCCCTGCGCCTGAGCGGGCTGGTGAACGACATGCTCTCACTCTCGCGCGTGGAGCACGGCTTCCACGAGCGCGAGGACGAGCCGCTGGATCTCGCCGCGACGGCCCGGCTGGCCATTGACAACTGCTCGGCCAAGAGCGAGTCAGCAGGCGTGGAGCTCCGGCTCAGCCTGCCGGAGCAGCCGATCCGCGTGATGGGCGACCAGGAGAACCTGCTGCTGGCCGTCGGCAACCTCGTTGACAATGCCATCAAGTACGCCGGCAGCCGCCAGCTGGTTGAAGTGACAGTGGGCCTCGAGGGCAGCAACCCCTTCATCAGTGTGCGTGACTACGGCCCGGGCATTCCGGAAGAGCACCATGCGCGGATCTTCGAGCGCTTCTACCGCGTTGACAAGGCGCGCTCGCGCCAGCTGGGAGGCACCGGGCTGGGCCTCGCGATCGTCAAGCATGTGATGATCGCGCATGGCGGCGAGGTGCGGATCAAGAGCAGTCCCGGCAAGGGTTCCGAGTTCATCCTGTCGTTCCCCCAAGAGCTCCAGGGAAACTGACAACCTCCCGTTTCCCCAGTAAATTACCGGGGTTCACCTTGCCTTCACGTGATTCACACACTGCCTGAGTACATTCTCCCTGCCTATAACGGAGGTATAACAATGAAGCGCACAGGTAAGAACCTGAACAGTAATCCGCTGAAGGCCATGCTGGTCTTCGCCGGAGTTGTCATTCTCGCTGCCCTGGCAGCCGGTTTCCGCGGTACGCCCGCCAGCGCCGCCGAGCAGATCTCGGGCGCCGGGGCGACCTTCCCCTACCCGATCTACTCGAAGTGGGCTGACAGCTACCAGAAGGAGACCGGCGTCGGTCTGAACTACCAGTCCATCGGTTCCGGCGGCGGCATCAAGCAGATCAAGGCAAAGACAGTGACCTTCGGTGCCACCGATGCTCCGCTCAGCGGCCAGGAGCTCAGTGAGTCCGGCCTGGTGCAGTGGCCGATGGTGATGGGCGGCATCGTGCCCGTGATCAACGTGGAGGGTGTCAAGCCCGGCCAGCTCGTGCTGGATGGCAGCACGCTTGCCAACATCTTCATGGGCAGGATCACGAAGTGGAACGACCCCGCGATCGCCAAGCTCAACGGCGGCGTCAGCCTGCCGAGCACCAGCATCAACGTGGTCACCCGCTCCGACGGTTCCGGCACCACCTACAACTTCACCTACTACCTGGCTGATGTCAGCTCGGCGTGGGCGGATGAGATCGGTGTTGACAAGGCCGTCGAGTGGCCGGTCGGCATCGGTGCCAAGGGCAACGAGGGCGTGGCCCAGAACGTGGCCGGCGCCAGGAACAGCATCGGCTACGTCGAGTATGCCTATGCCAAGCAGAACGGCCTGACCTACACCAAGATGATCAACAAGGCCGGCAAGGCCGTCAGCCCGGATGCCGATGCCTTCGCCGCCGCCGCCGCCAGCGCCGACTGGAGCAGCGTGCCCGGTTACGGAGTGATCCTTGCCAACCAGCCAGGTGACTCCACCTGGCCGATGACCGCCGCCACCTTCATCCTGATGTACAAGTCCCCCGAGGATGACGCCGCCTCCACCCAGGCCCTGAAGTTCTTCAAGTGGGCCTTCGAGAAGGGTGACAGCGAAGCGCTCGGTCTTGACTACATCCCGATGCCGAAGTCCGTGGTGGACAGCGTCGAGGCGATGTGGTCCAAGGAGATCAAGGGTGCCAACGGCAAGCCGCTGATCTGAGCCTGAAGCTTTGACCAGATGAGGCTCTCCCGAAGGTGAAACTTGCCTGCGGGAGAGCTTCTGCTTTTCATGCCAGCCCGGACGGTGATGCAGCTGTCCCCTGAACCGGGAGTCCGGCAATCCCCTGGGTTGCCAATGCAGCTGATTTGTCAAGAATTCATGTGGATTCACGTTATCTTCACGGAATCCACACACGGCCTCAGTACATTCTCCCTGCCTATTACGGAGGTATAACAATGAATCGCACAGGCATGACCCTGAACACCATCTTCCCGCTCCGCGTGCTGGCCCTGCTGGCCTCTGTTGCCATGCTGGCCGCGTTTGCGACGGGTTGCCCGTCCGAGACTGACAGCACGTCAACCGACAGCAGCAGCTCCAGCTCTTCCAGCACCGCGGACAACAGCAGCACCACTGCCGACAGCTCCACTGCGGACACCTCCGCAGGCGATACTTCTTCCGCCGGCGGCGTGGGCCAGATCGCAGGTGCAGGCGCAACCTTCCCCTATCCGGTCTACTCGAAGTGGGCTGACAGCTACCAGAAGGAGACCGGCGTCGGTCTGAACTACCAGTCCATCGGTTCCGGCGGCGGCATCAAGCAGATCAAGGCAAAGACAGTGACCTTCGGCGCCACCGATGCCCCGCTCAGCGGAGAGGAACTCACGGAAAGCGGCCTCGTGCAGTGGCCGATGGTGATGGGTGGCATCGTCCCCGTCATCAATCTCGAGGGCATTGAGGCTGGCCAGGTCACACTGGACGGCACGACGCTTGCGGATATCTTCATGGGCAAGATCAGCAACTGGAACGACCCGGCGATTGCCGCGCTCAATGAGGGCGTGACGCTGCCCGATGCCAGCATCAACGTCGTCACCCGCTCCGACGGTTCCGGCACCACCTACAACTTCACCTACTACCTGGCCGAGGTCAGTGAGGCCTGGAGAAGTGAGATCGGCGTTGACAAGGCCGTCGAGTGGCCGGTCGGCATCGGTGCCAAGGGCAACGAGGGCGTGGCCCAGAACGTGGCTGGTGCCAAATTCAGCATCGGCTATGTCGAGTATGCCTACGCCAAGCAGAACAACATGACGCACTGCAACATGATCAACAAGGCCGGCAAGACCGTCAGCCCGGATGCCGATGCCTTCGCCGCCGCAGCCGCCAGTGCCGACTGGAGCAGCGTGCCCGGTTATGGCGTGATCCTCGCCAACCAGCCCGGTGATGCCACCTGGCCGATGACCGCCGCCACCTTCATCCTGATGTACAAGTCCCCCGAGGATGACGCCGCTTCCGCCGAAGCCCTGAAGTTCTTCAAGTGGGCCTTCGAGTACGGCAGTGAGGAAGCACTCGGCCTCGACTACATCCCGATGCCCAGCTCCGTGGTGGAGAGCGTCGAGGCGATGTGGGCCGGCGAGATCAAGGGCGAGAACGGCCAGCCGCTGGTCTGACCCCAACACAGCTACCCCTAGACGTATGGAGGACTTCTCCCGCAGACCCGCGGGAGGAGTCCTTTCTTTATTTACGCAATCCGACGGCTATCTTCACATGATCTTCACACTGGTTTGATTCAATATCTGCAGCCGGCTCTACCAGTGGACAAGTGTCTGGTAGCCGCAGCCCGCCCGCCGGAAACGGCGAGGACAAGCAACGGAAGGCAGATGTCTGGAACTATGCTCAATGTGGGCCTGGATGCGGCGAAGCTGACGGAGCAGCGCAGCAGGGTGCTGCGCGGCTTCGCCAGGGGAGACCGCGCATTCTCACTCACCACCCTGATTGCCTGCTGGACCGTGGTGATCATCCTCACGGGAGTGATGATCGCACTGTTCCGCGGTGCCCTGCCCGCCTTCCAGGCCTACGGCTGGGAATTCTTCGTCAGCCAGCGCTGGAGCCCGCCCAAGGAAATCTTCGGCGGTCTGCCGGCGATCTACGGCACCCTGATCACCTCGATCATTGCCATGGCGATTGCCATGCCGGTCGGCCTCGGGATTGCCATCTTCCTCACGGAGACCTGTCCGATGGCGCTGCGCAAGCCGATCGGCATCGCAGTCGAGCTGCTGGCCGGCGTGCCGAGCATCATCTACGGCATCTGGGGCCTGTTCATCTTCGCGCCCTTCCTTGCGGAGCATGTCAACCCCGCACTGGTGAAGTTCTTCGCACCGATCCCGCTGCTCAACGCCCTGTTCGCCAACGGCTCCTACGGCACCAACGTGCTGACCGCCTCGCTGATCCTGTCAATCATGATCATCCCCTTCATCAGCTCCGTCAGCCGTGACGTGTTCGAGACCGTCCCCGCCGTGCTGAAGGAAGCCGCCTACGGGCTGGGCTGCACCACCTGGGAGGTGGTGCGCAAGGTGGTGATCCCGCATACCCGCGTCGGCGTGATCGGCGGCGGGATGCTGGCACTGGGCCGTGCGCTCGGTGAGACCATGGCCGTGACCTTCGTGATCGGCAACGCGCACCGCATCAACCCGTCATTCCTCGATCCCGGCACGACGATCTCGGCGACAATTGCCAATGAGTTCACCGAGGCCGACCCCGGACTGTACTCGAGCACCCTGTTCGCGCTGGGTTTCATCCTGTTCGTGATCACCTTCATCGTGCTGGCGGCCGCCCGCCTGATGCTGATGCGGATGGAGCGGAGGCTGGGAAACTGATGTCAGCTGTCAACATGGACATGCGCCTCTACGCCAGCCGCAAGCTGCGCAACTCGGTGATGATGACACTGTGTGTCGTAGCCGCAGGCATCGGCCTGATGTGGCTGGCGCTGATCCTCGGCACTCTCCTGTTCGAAGGTGTGACCGGCGTCGAGCTGAAGGTCTTCACCGAGATGACCCCGCCTCCGGGCGACTCCGGCGGCCTCCTGAATGCCATTGTCGGCAGCCTGTTCATGACCGTGCTCGGCACGCTGATGGGCACGCCGATCGGCATTCTCGCCGGCACCTACATGGCGGAGTACGGGCGCAACTCCAGGCTGACAACCTTCGTGCGCTTCATCAATGACATCCTGCTGAGTGCTCCGAGCATCGTGATCGGCCTGTTTGTCTACACGATCCTCGTGGCCCCGCACATTGAGTTCGCCATTCCGCTGCCCGGTGGCCTGTTCGGCGGCGCGATCACCGTGGAACTCGGCGGACACTTCTCAGGACTGGCAGGTGCGGTCGCGCTGGCGATCATCGTGATCCCCGTCGTGGTCCGTACCACCGAGGACATGCTGAACCTGGTGCCGGTGCACCTGCGTGAGGCGGCCTCAGCGCTCGGGATGCCGCGCTCACTGGTGATCCGCCACGTGGCCTACCGCGCCGCGCGTGCCGGGATCATCACCGGCGTGCTGCTGGCCGTTGCCAGAATCAGCGGCGAAACCGCCCCGCTGCTGTTCACCGCGCTCAACAACCAGTTCTGGAGTCTGGAGCTGAACCATCCGCTGGCCAACCTGCCGGTGGTGATCTTCCAGTATGCAATGAGTCCCTATGAGGAATGGCAGCGCCTGGCCTGGGTCGGCGCCCTGCTGATCACCAGTGCGGTCCTGATGCTGAGCATCCTCGCCCGCACACTCGGCACGCAAAGGAGCAAGAATGGATAGGATCAAGATGCAGTCCGCGGACAGCGCTCCCGGACGCGACGAGCGCCCGAAGCTGCCAGCCATGAAGGCGGAGCTGATGGTGCGGGACCATGGCGAGGATGACAGCTCGGCGCAGGACCTGCATGAGAAGATGACCCTGCGCAACCTGAACTTCTACTATGGCAACAGCCAGGCCCTCTTCAACCTGAACCTGCCGCTCTACGACCGGCGCGTGACGGCCTTCATCGGCCCCTCAGGCTGCGGCAAGTCCACCATGCTGCGTGTGCTCAACCGGATGTATGACCTCTACCCCGGCCAGCGCGCCGAGGGCGAGGTCACGCTCGAGGGCGAGAGCATCCTGCGCCAGGGCCTGGACCTGAACCTGCTGCGTTCGCGTGTCGGGATGGTCTTCCAGAAGCCCACGCCCTTCCCGATGAGCATCTATGACAACATCGCCTTCGGCATCAAGCTCTATGAGAAGCTGCCCAAGAGCGAGATCGACGCCCGCGTCGAGGACTGCCTGCGCAAGAGTGCGCTGTGGGACGAGGTTAAGGACAAGCTGCATGCCAACGGCATGAGCCTCTCCGGCGGCCAGCAGCAGCGCCTCTGCATCGCCCGCACCGTTGCCATCCGTCCCGAGGTCATCCTGCTGGATGAGCCCTGCTCCGCGCTGGACCCGATCAGCACCGCAGCCATCGAGGACCTGCTGCTGGAGCTGCGCAAGGACTACATGATCGTGATCGTGACCCACAACATGCAGCAGGCCGCCCGCGTCTCCGACTACACCGCCTTCATGGTGCTCGGCAAGCTGATAGAATTCGGTGAGACCCAGCAGGTGTTCACGCGTCCCGGCCAGAAGCAGACGGAAGAGTACGTCACCGGCCGATTCGGCTGATCCACCGCACCCTGGAGCAAGCAATGAACAAGCATCTGACCCGTGACATGAGCTCCATCGAGCGCCACATCCTCGAGATCGGCGGCCTGGTGGAGAGTTCGATCCAGAAGGCAATCGCCTCCCTCGCCGGCCAGCGTCCCGAGCTGGCCCAGGAAGTGCTGGAACTCGACCAGACCATTGACCAGCTCGAGGTTGACATCGAGGAGGACTGCCTGAAGCTGCTCGCCCTGCACCAGCCGGTGGCCACGGACCTGCGCTTCATCGTGGCCTCGATCAAGGTCAACAGCACGCTCGAGCGCATGGGTGACCTGGCCTGCAACATCGCCCGCAGCGCGCTGCGGCTCTCGCAGATGCCGACTCCGGCCGGACGCCCGCAGCTCACGGCGCTGGCGGAACAGGTACGGGCGATGGTCGGCGACAGCCTCAAGGCGCTCGTCAACCTCGATGCCAGCCTGGCCCGCGCGGTGATCGCCCGTGATGACGTGATTGACGCCGCCAATGAGCGCATCATCAATGAACTGACCGACAACCTCGTCGCCAATCCGCAGAACTCGCAGCAGAACATCGAGCTGATGATGGCCAGCCGGCACCTGGAGCGCATCGCGGACCAGGCCACGAACATCGCCGAGGACGTGGTGTTCATGGTTGAGGGCGAGATCATCCGCCACCAGCACATCAAGCTGGAAGTCGTGAGCGACGGCTGAGGGAGGTCAGGCTGTTGGCCTGGCAGCGGAGGTCAGACGACAGTCTGACAACGTAGCTACCCGCTTCAGCGGCAGACGGACGTGCGGCGCAAGTCGCACAACAGAGGATCAACCACAAAGAGCAGAGTGATCACCAGGTGGCAATCAAGCTCACAAAGCCAATCTTCGTGAGCAACCAAGCACTGAGCGCTTCCAGTTTCCCGTCACCTGCAGGCTGCTTCTGTGACGGGCCTGATGCTGGCGCTTTTCCCATTCACTATCCGACTAGGCTCCTTGGCCAGCAGTGGATGTGTTCCCTGTGATTACCGCAGCAAGTGTCCCTTGTCTCGGTAACATTCAGCAGTCAAAATCTCCTCAGTACTCAGGAGACAAGTATGAAGACTCCTAGACACGGGCCGCTGGTATTACTGTTGTCCATCCTGGCCACCCTGGCCCTGCAGTCCTGCGCATCGTCGCCGGATACCGGGAACAGCATGATCGCCTCAGAGCTGCAGCCCGCGGCGGCGCCTGTACCGGGCGAAGTAGCCCTGCATGAACCCACGTCTCAGGAACTCGCCGAGCTGGAAGAGCGCCTCCGGACGGAACTGGCCGCTCTGGGGAAAGACCCTCAACGGGTCACTGCAATGGTCAGCCAGGGCAGCGACAACCAGGTTTTCAGCCTCAAATCCACGAGCAGGTACATAGCCGAAGAGGACAGGTTCATGATCAGCCTGAGCTGGGGTGAAGTGGCGATCGGTGACTACGATCAGAATGGCGAAGTAGGAATCAGCGACCTCGTGCCGATCGCCAAGTACCGCAACAGGCTTGTCAGCTTCATACCGGCTGAACAGAATCCCGTGGTTCCGTGGTATCCCCATGCTGACTATATTGCCTGGCGCAACTCCCGCATTGACGGAGACCGCAACGGAGTAATCCTTCCATCTGACATCACGCCGATCGCCCGGCACTGGGGTGAACGGCTGGACGGCTACAGAATCTACCGCCGCGCGCCCGGTGAATCCGCGTTCAGTCTGCTTGAGGGGGATGCACAATATCCGGAACTGACAATCCACCGCAGCAGTACCTTTGCGGAGGGGACCAGTGCCCCGCTGGCGGACCGCGCTGTATTCTACAGTTATTCAGACTATGTGGATGAGATTGGCGACTATGATTACTATGTTGCCCCGGTTGATCTGCAGACCATGACCGAGGGGCAGGCCTCCCTGCACCACATCGCCGCCACGGCAGTCCCACCGGCTGCCAGTTTTACCGCTGCGACCTACCCCGAACTCGATGTACTGGCTGTGCAGGTCGACGCGAGTTCGAGCATTGAAGGAACTTACCAGATCGACATGTGCCTCTGGGATTTCGGAGACGGCAGCGATGCGGTACTCGCCGGTCAGTACCACAGCCACACCTATGAACAGCCCGGTACGTACACGATCACACTCCTGGCAATGGACTACTACAAGCTGATGTCCGAGCCGGTCAAAGTGGAATTCACGACGGCACAGCCACCGCATGCGTCCTTCACCGCGAGGCAGGTCCCAGGCGAGGTTCCCGACCTGCTGGAACTTGATGCCACACAAAGCAGTGACTCGAACGGTGAGATAGTTGAATACAGGTGGTCCTTCCATGACCCGGATGTCAACATTCCGTTCAATTTGACTACAAGTACGGAGCCGGTCGTGCAGATCCGAGGGCACCGGTATGAGTCTGAACCATTTGATGTCTACCTGATCGTGACTGACAACGACGGTCTGTCAGACATGACGCTTCAGGAGGTCCAGATGCAGCAGTCGCCTGACATCCGAATGTATGCCACACCGGATATCTCAACGACGCCGGCGGAACATACGGCCAGCCTCAATATCTGGGTCTACCCGGGGACGACGATTGACAACTGCACATTCGACTGGGACTTCGAGGGTGACGGGACATTCGACCTGCTGGATTCTGATGTGACATCCATCCAGCACGTCTATACGGAAGCTGGAGAATATGAGCCGACCGTCGTTGCCAGAAACGAGCACGAACTTACGAGCACTGGCAGTGACACCCTGGTAGTTTATCCTGACGACGGAACAGTCCGCTGGCGCACGACCCACATGCTCATCAGCCCCCTGCCGGAGCACGCTGCCTGCATGACCGTTGTCAACGGTCATCCGGCCATTACCTTCGCCGGTCCACAGCTCGAGCATGAAAGCTACGTGGTCTACAGCCGCGCCGATGACCCGCTTGGGCAGACCTGGAACAATCCAGTTGTGCTTGATGCCTCGCCCGGACTCATCCCAGGCACCCAGTATGCACGCACTGAACTGAAACTGATGGGGGGTCGCCCGGCTGTCTCCTACTTCCGTCAGAGCGCTGAGGGCCAGCCTGTGGAACTCTGCTACCTGCGAGCAACGGATGCCAACGGCGAAAGCTGGCCAGCACCGCAGGCAGTCAGCAGTCACTCCAGCCAGCAACTCAGCCAGCTCTCAATGGCTGAGGTAAACGGACAGCCGGCTATTGCCTATGCAGACCGGGATGAGTTGGGTTTTGCCAACCTGCAGTACATACGGGCACTTGATCCGGACGGAACGGCCTGGACAGCACCGCTCACCATCAATTACAACAACGGCAACGTATTTCCATACGAGCTTTGCCTTAACGTAATCGGCGGTATGCCGGCGGTTTCCTTCGACTATGGAGGTCTCAAGTATGTACGAGCCACGGATGCTGACGGCGCATCCTGGCAGGATCCACTGCGAGTTACCCTGCAGGGCGGCTGGCATAACTCATTGCTCGAAGTTGATGGACGGCCTGCCATCAGTCATTTCCAGGTAGGCAACCTGGCAGGTGACGACAGCGACCTGTACTTCAGCCGGGCAGAGGACTCACTCGGGGACAGCTGGCCACTGCTGGATCACATCATTGCTGAGGAAGGTGATGTCGGCAGGTACAGCTGCATGGCAATCATCAATGGTGTACCGGCGGTCGCTTACATCAGGGATGGATACCTGGTTGACTACATTGAAGCGCAGGATCCGGCTGGCAATACATGGAAAGAGCCGGAACATCCCAATCTGGGCGGTTCAAACGGCCAGCTGACGCTCGTCGAGCTGGATGGCAGGCCGGCAATTTTCTCAGACTCCTCATTTGGATCAGTCTTTGCCATCAAGCGCTGACAAAGTCAGTAGATCCTTCCAACGGCTGAGGGAACAGGCAGCACACCATGTCTGAACCGGGTGGAGGCCGGAGCCGCAGTCTCCCTACCTCCTGTAAATCGCGCCGTTGCGTGCAGTCTCCCAGACCCGCACCTCCGTGACGCGTACCCGGCCATCGTCCAAAAGCCCGCCCATCTGCTCGCCGATCCATGTCGCGATGTTCTCCGCGGAGGGGTTGATTTCATCAAAGGGCGGGATCTCGTTCAGATGCTTGTGGTCGAAGCGCTCATAGAACACCTCATTCATCATCTGCTTGAGCCGCACGAAGTCGTAGACCATCCCCTCACTGTCCAGCTCATCCGCGCTGACGTAGACCCGCACCACGTAGTTGTGGCCATGCAGGTGCTCACACTTGCCGTGGTATTCGCGCAGGAAATGCGAGGCGGCGAACTCCACCTCCTTGTAGACCGTGTATCTCCACAACTTCATCCCTTCCATGCTCAGCTATCTCCTTAAATGAGAACACAAAATCATCAGAACGCGTCCGGAGGTAGGTTACATTACTGCGCGGAGCGGTATCGCTCCTGCCAACCCATATATATAAGGAGTAAGCATGAAACGCAAGCTGCTTTCGCTTGCGCTGCTCGCGCTTTCCATCGGGCTGTTCGGCCAGGCTCAGGCCCAGCAGGACGAGATGGATGGTGCGCTGGAGCCGCGCAAGATGGAGTTCACCTACGGGGTGTTCGTGCCCGCCGTGGATGAGGGTGCCAAGTCCGCCTTTGTCTGGATTCCCGTGCCGCCGAGCAATGAGCGCCAGAAGGTGCTGAGCTGGGATGCCGGCGACCTCTCCTACGAGATGGTGCAGGACCCCGAGTATGGCAACAGCTTCCTGCAGGTTGACCTGCTGGCGATCGAGCCTGACAGTGAGGGCCGCCTGCCGGTCAACGTGACCTACCAGGTCGAGCGCTATGGCTATGCCAATGGCTATGACACCGATGCCTCGATGGTGGAGCGCTTCCTCAAGCCTGACAACATGGTCACGCTGGAGGGTGAGGTCGCCGCGGAGGCCACCCGCGTCGCCGGCAACGCCGACGACGATTACATGATCGCCCGTGCGCTGTATGACAACATCGTCACGACCGTGGTCTACGACAAGAGCCGTGAGGGCTGGGGCCGTGGCGATGCCGAGTGGGCCTGTGACTCGCGCTTCGGCAACTGCACGGACTTCCACAGCCTGTTCATAGGCGAGAGCCGCAGCCTCGGCGTGCCGGCCCGCTTCCTGATGGGCTTCCCGATCCCGAATGACGCCCCCGAGGGCAGCGTCGGCGGTTACCACTGCTGGGCGGAGTTCTACGATGACGACCAGGGCTGGATCCCGATCGATGCCAGCGAAGTCGCCAAGGCCCCGGAGCGCCGTGAGGAGCTGTTCGGCAACCTTGACAACGACCGCATCGAGTTCGTGATGGGCCGCGACCTCGCCATCCCCGGCGTGCAGGACGGTCCGCTGAATTTCCTGATCTACCCCTATGTCGAGGTGGATGGCAAGGCCCGCGACGGCTTTGACAAGAACTTCAGCTACCGCGACCTTTGAACCTGGGGGAAGCAGGTCCTTGCTTCCCTGAGGTGCAGCCCAGCCCGCATCGGGCTCAGCACTGCAGTTGGCAGTGCGGCGCACCGCCTGAGAGTCCTCGCCTGAGCACCTGCAACAGTGGTGCCGGCGGGGATTTTTTTTTGGAATGTCGGACTTGAGTCCGACATGGTCCTGTCGCTCTCAGAGCGACACTCCGTTATCCAGCTCCAGCCACTCCGGTCCCACATCGTCACTGAGCCAGATGTCCTGGTTGCAGTAGTAGAAGCCCACACCGGCCGCATGTGCATCCAGGGCGCGGACTCTGACAATCATCGGAGCCTTCTGCCGCCGCGCGCCGACGATCGTCGCTGTTGCCGTGCCACTGGACAGGTGCACCTTCTGGCGGTTCATGCACTTGAGTCCCTCACGCATGATCACATCAAGGGCGCGTGAGGTGGTGCCGTGGTAAAGATGCTTCGGCGGTTCCTTCGCCGTGTAGCTGATCGGCTGCTCGATGCTGTGTCCATACACCGCGCGGATGCGGCCGTTGTCAAGTTCGAAGCGCTGCTTTTCGGCAATGGCCATCAGGTCCAGCACACTGGCCTCATCCACATCCCGGAAGCGCCTGCCCTTCAGCCTGAGCGCTGCCAGCAGCGTCTCCAGTTCCACCCAGCCCTCCTTGTCCAGCTCGATGCCGTACTCCTCTGGCGCATGCCTGAGCGCATGGGAGATGGTGCGACTGATGCGGGTCAGTTCGTCATGCGAGAACATGGCAGCAATTATCCCAGCAGAATTTTGAGGCGCGGTGCAAGTCACTCAGCAGAGGCCAGATGTCAGTCTGGCAAGGTGGTCAGCTGTAAAGCTAACAACCAAGGTGCCGCTGCTACTGACCACTGACCACTCCTGTTCCCCGGTCCCCGGTCCCTGATCCCTGATTTGCGGCACTAGCCGCAAATTCACTTGACTCCCACTATCTTCTAGGTTATTATTGTGCTAGTTCACTAGTACACCGTTTGACTAGTGGAGGAGTGAAATGCAGAGATCAGACAGCAGCCGCACTCGCTGGGAATATTTGCGGGTGCAGGTGGAAAACACCAAGATCAAGGCCAGTGACGAGACCCTGGCCGAACTCGGCCAGCAGGGCTGGGAGTTGAGCGGGGTAGTCGAATCCGGCAATTCCTATATCCACTTCTGGTTCAGGCGCGAGCTGCGCTGATCCTCATGCGCAAGGTAAACGACCGACCCACCGGACGGACCGGACAGCCGGGGAGGAGGGTTCATGGAAAGCACTGAGAAGGTCACCATCCGCGTGAACATGGAGAGCGAAGTGCCGATTTACGTGCAGGTGAAGAACCAGATCAGGTACATGATCGACCGCGGCAAGCTGCCCAGCGGCATGCAGCTGCCCACGGTCCGCGACATGGCATTGCAGCTGGGAATCAATGCCAACACCGTCAGCCGGATCTACGCCGACCTCGAGCGTGAGGGCTACCTCTCCCGCAAGCGCGGGGTCGGGACCTTCGCCGTCGACCCCAATGAGGGGGCGGAGAAGGGCGTGGGCGAGATGCCGGGCGTGGCCCAGCTGCGGGAGACGATCCGCCAGCTGCGCAGCCTCGGCTACTCGGTCCGGCAGATCCAGGAGCTGACCGGGGAGATCCTCGGCAGGGAGGCCTGAATATGTCTGGAACCGTAATCTGGCAACCGGCGCTGCTGCGTTCCGAGGAGGAGGCTGCGGTGTTCATCATCGCAGTGGTCCTGTTCTCGGTGTTCGCGGTGCTGGCAGCGGTATCCAAGGCCCGCCGCAACCAGGGCGGGGGCAATCTAGGAAATGCAAAGGAGATGGCAATGACATACGTACACATCCCGCAGACGGGAGGCGGCATCCAGTCCGCCACATCCGAAGGCAGCAAGATCCACCCGATCGCCGTCTTCTGGTTCATGCTGCTGCTGCTGGGCAGCGTCGTCAGTCTGGTGGCCGGACTGGCACTCGGTGCCTACATCTTCGCGATCTCGGCTTTCATAGTCATGTTCATTGCGGCGATGGTGATGCTGACCTGCCTCAAGGTCGCGGACCAGTGGGATCACGTGATCGTGCTCAAGCTCGGCAAGTACCACGCCACGCGCAAGGCCGGGCTGTTCTTCCTGGTGCCCTTCGTGGACCAGGTTGCCAAGTGGATCGATACCCGCGTCAAGACCGCGGACCTGCTGGCTGAGGAGACGCTGACCAAGGACACCGTCCCCGTCGATGTCGACGCCGTGATGTTCTGGCTGGTCTACGATGCCAAGAAGGCCGCGCTTGAGGTGGAGAAGCTCGAGGCCAGTGTGACCTGGGCTGCCCAGACCGCTCTGCGTGACCTGATCGGCAAGACGGAACTGGCTGAGCTGCTGGTCGGCCGTGACGTGCTGGACGCCCAGCTGCAGGAGATCATCGACGGCCGCACCGAGCCCTGGGGCGTGACCGTGCAGTCCGTCGAGATCCGCGAGATCAAGATCCCGCAGAACCTGCAGGATTCCATGAGCCGCCAGGCCCAGGCCGAGCGCGAGCGCCAGGCCCGTGTGATCCTCGGTGAATCCGAGAAGCAGATTGCCAAGTCCTTTGCAGAGGCCGCCGAGCAGTACGCTGACAACCCGACCGCCCTGCACCTGCGCGCGATGAACATGCTGTTCGAGGGCCTGAAGGAAAAGGGCAGCCTGATGATCGTGCCCTCCAGCGCAATTGACAGCATGAACCTCGGCGGACTGTCCGGCATGGCCTCGATGGGCATGCAGCACCAGGCGAATGTGCAGAAGCACACACCGAAGAGCTGAACGAACCGGCAAGCCATCCGCAGGCCCTTGCTGACAAGCAGTGCAAGTGGCCATGGAGCAAACAATCATGATTCTCAAACCATTGTCATCTGCAGCCCGGGGAGCCGGCCAGGGCCCCCCGGGCTGGCTCGGGATCCAGCCTGGCGAGCAGCTGCTGCTCAGATGGGGCCGCGGCTGCGGCTGCAAGGACCTGCAGCAGCGCAGCACGACGGTGATGGTTTCCGCGGCTGCCGGCATCAGCACGCTGATCACCACTCAGGCCGGTTCCACCCCGAGCTCTGCCCGCTCAGTGTGGGAGTGGCTCGCCATCGGCCTCGGCCTGACGATGCTGCTGGCCACAATGATCTATGCGGTGGTCCGCAAGTTCGGTGCGCTGCAGGCCGTGCTCACCGACCGGCGGATGGTATTCCGCGAGAAACGCCAGCTGAGTGAAATCCGCCTGGCCGATATCAGCCGGCTGGAGACCGTGCAGTTGCGTCGGCAGCAGGCGGTGCGGATCCACGTCGGCAGGCAGGCTGGCCCGGCGGTCACCCTGCCACTGGATGACCCTGCCGAACTGGAGCAGATCCGCATGGCTGCCCTTGCCGCAGGAGCCAAGCTCCGCTGAGCAGCCACCAGATAAGCCATCCCCGATTCCCGGAGCCCTGCCAAGGCGGGGCTCCGCCGCAGAGCCTGCCAGCTCCCGGACTTCCGTTATCCTCTGTGCGTGGCACCTGGCCTTTCAAGCATCCTGCTGGCTCTGTACTTCGGCTGCGGCATCGCCATGGTGTTTGGCATGCGCCTGGCTGAACGCTATGGAGTCGGTGACGATGATGCCTCGGAAAGCCTCTACCAGCACTGGCTGGGCTGGCTGATCGGCTATGACACGGTCAGCTCGCTGTTCGGCCCCGAGGACCCGGATGACGACCCGACGCCCTGGATCGTGGAGCGCATCGCCGACCTGCTGCTGATCCTATTCGGCCCGGCGATGTTCGTGCTGGTCGGCCTGATGGTGCTGTTCCGGCGGATGATGGGCCGCTGAGCTCCGCGCAAAATATAATGGACAGGATGGATCACGAGCATCGCGCGGGGGACATGGACGGAATTGCCAGCCAGGCAGCCGCCCCGGCATCTGCGCCCCGGCCGGAACTGCCTGTTCAGCGTCCGCTCGCCGTGGAAGTACACGGCCTCTCCAAGCGCTACGACAAGTTCCTCGCAGTGGACAACATCTCCTTTGCCGTGCCGCAGGGTGAATTCTTTGGCTTCCTCGGCCCCAATGGTGCCGGTAAGTCCACCACCATCCGCGTGCTCTGCGGCCTGCTGGCCGGGGATTATCAGTCAATCCGCATCGCCGGACATGACCTGCGCACTGACAGCATCGGTGTGAAGTCCCGTATCGGTGTGATGCTGGAGGACCCGATGCTCTACGAGCGGCTCAGCGCCCCGGAGCATCTCGAATTCACGGGAATGATGTACGGACTGGAGCGCGAGACCGCACGGGAGCGCAGTGCCGAACTGATCAGGCTGCTGGACCTGCAGGGCGCGGGCAGCAAGCTGATCGTGGACTTCAGCCAGGGGATGCGCAAAAAGGTCGCGCTCGGCTGTGCGCTGATCCATGAGCCGCGCGTGCTGTTCCTTGATGAACCATTCAACGGCATCGACACCGTCAGCTCGCACCAGATCAAGCAGCTGCTGCAGCGCCGCGTGGCCCAGGGTGTGACCATCATGTTCTCCAGCCATGTCATGGAAGTGGTGGAAAAGCTCTGCACCAGCCTCGCCATCATCCACCAGGGCCGGATCCGCCTGGAAGCCAGTATGGCAGATCTCAAGTCGCGACCCAACTGGGATGGTCTGGAAGCCGAGTTCATCCGCACGGTGGGCAGCATCAGCGGGATGGAGAGTATGGAAGTGATTCCGGAAATGGACTAGCCTTGACGAGATTCTCTGTTAAAATCTGATCTGATCGAGCATTCGTGCTGCACTGGTCAGATCTGGCGGAAGGCGTTATCCTTGAAGGGCTTTGTTCCGAACAGTTCAATGCCGGTATAGTGTTACCGGTAACCCGTGCAGAATGGCAGGGTAACTTACTGAAATGGATGTTGAGACCAGAGAGTTCTTTACCAAGGCGATGACATTCGTGAGTGCATTTGCGCTGCTGTGCACTTTCGCAGTGTTCGCGCTGCAGTACTACACGACCCTGGCCGGCAATCCCGTGATCATCATCGACTACTCCGATCCGCTCACGCTTTCGCTGATCCTGCTGCCGCACCTCTGCCTGGTCTGCCTGCTGCTGCTGGAAGGCCGCCTGCTGCCGGTGCTGATGACCCTGCAGGCCGTGAGCACCTTCATGATCATGCTCGGCATGACGATGGTGATCCTGCAGCAGGGTGAATGGCCCTGGCGCCTGCACTGATCGCAGCACGGCTGATCCACACCAGCCTGCCCTGTTCAGCTAACTTGACTGCCTGCGGTACTATGCAGCCTGAACCGGTACTGCGCTCGCAACCATGGAATCCAGCAGCTTCTGCATGCGCATCCGGGTCTGCATGGCCTCTTCGCGGTGCGAATCGCCGAGTGCCGCGAGCATGACCTTCACGGGGTCCATCGCGCTCAGTTCCACGCTGCCATCCCGGTCACGCTGGACCACGATGTGCAGGGGCAGGCGCGGAGCCTGCTGCGGACCGAGTGAACCGGGGAACTCCAGCTGCGGGTTGCTCACCGCGAGGATCCGGTAGGGCAGTTCCAGCGGGCCACGCTGGCCGGCGGTCACGGCAACTTCGGACTGCAGCCTGAAGCCATGCGAAAGCAGTGCCAGTCGCAGCTTCTCCAGGGTCTCCTCAAATCCGGCATTCAGCCGCCTGGTCAGGTAAAGATCCATGCCAAACCTCCAAGATTCACTTACCGTTTCCCAGGGAATGGCTTGCGCCCTTCCTGTCTCCCACCATCAATCCAATTGAAGCCAGTCTGAAGGAAAAAGTTGCGTGTCCAGCCGGTAATCCCTCGAATTGCTCCTCAAATCCTTATACCCGTTATCAGACTGACTGAGGATTGGACTTGATCCTTTCCAAACAATAAATCCTGATTAATTCCCCTGGATCAACCCGTATTTCAATTGAGAGAAGTCAATCATCCTCAGCTCCCAAGAGGCTTTGTGGATGGGCTCGCCCAGGCAGGCCGCGCAGGTTTTTTATTCATATTTCACCCGATTCAATAGTATTGAATTTTGCTAACTGACATAATATATTTGCGAAAACCGTTTCGCAAATTCTCCTGTGGTGGCTTGGCTTGATGGGGCATCCGGACCTTTCATGGGTTCACAGCATTGCGCAGTATCTCGCGGCGGAAACGACACTTCCCACGAGCTGGCTGCTGCTGGACCTTTTCCGGTCTGATTTCCCGGGTTGGCCCCTGCTCGGTTTTCTGGCTCTGTTCTTCTCACCTGATCCGCTCTATCCGGCCAGCCAGCAATCTGAACTTGGCAAGTCGGACAGCCAGCCGAGCCAGGGGAAGCTGCAGCAGCGGGCCCGTGAAATAGAGCTGCGCTACCGCCAGCTGACCGAGAACTGCCCGCTGGGTTTCTCCATCCACGAGAATGGCCGTTTCGTCTACGTCAATGAAGCCATGCGGCAGCTGTTTGGATATGCCAGCACTGATGAGATGCTTGGACTTTCCGCTGTAGAAACGATCGTGCCTGGACAGCGCGAGACCGCCAAACGGCGCAACAGCATCCTCGAAGGAAGCATCTGCAGACTCGAGCCCCAGGTCTACGACTTCATCCGGGCTGATGGCAGCAGCTTCAAGGGTGAGATCTATCCCACCTCAATCGAAATTGATGGTCGTCCGGCCGTACAGAGCATGATCATCGACGTTTCCAGCCGTCATGAACAGCAACGGCAGCTGGCCGAAAGCGAGGAGCGCTACCGCGGCCTGACGGAGAACAGTCCACTGGCGATTTCCATCCAGGCCGAGGGCCGGGTGCGCTTTGCCAATGCACGCATGGCGCAGCTCTTCGGCTATGACAGCCCGGAGGCAATGGTCGGCCTGCCCGTGCTGGAACTGTTCCGCACGGAATTCCACAACATCGCTCATGACCGCTATCTACGCATGCTCGAGAGCCAGGAGGGGCTGCAGGCCCAGGTGATCGGCTTCCAGCGCAGGGACGGCAGCAGTTTCATGGGTGAGATCCACTCACGCCCGGTCAGCTTCGGCGGCGAACAGGCCATCCAGTCGCTGATCACGGACGTGACTGAGCGCATCGAGACCCAGCTGCGAATGGAGATAAGCGAGCAGCGCTTCAGTGACTACATCACCCGCAGCAGCGAGGCGATCTGGCGCATCGATCTCGCGGAGCCCGTGGACACGAGCCTGTCGAAGGCGGAGCAGCTGCGGCTGATGCTTGACGGAGCCGTACTGGCGGAATGCAATCTGCACTTCGCCCAGCGCCTCGGCTTCCGTGAACCGACGGAAATCACCGGCAGGCTGTTTGCGGAGATCCTGCCGGATTCAGGACTGCTGGAGGAACAGGCGGCCCTGCTGCTTGACAACGACTACCGGCTGCGCGACAGGATCCGCGTGGCCCGGGAGGCGGATGGCCGGGCCCGCTACCTGGAGGAGAACATCACCTGCATCATCCGCGACGGAATGCTCATCAGCCTCTGGGGCAACAGCCGCAACGTCACGGACAGGATCGAGGCCCGCCGCAAGCTTGAAAGCAGCGAGGAACGCTACCGCGACATGGCGGCGCTCAGTTCCGAGGCGATCTGGCGCATCCGCTATGACCCCCCCGTGCCGGTGGAACTGCCCGCCGAGGAGCAGGCCAGGCTGATCCGTGCCAACGGCTATCTCTCCGACTGCAACGACCTGATGGCCCGCATGTACGGCCTGCGCGAGGCCAGCCAGGTGCGCGGCCGGCGGATCAGTGAACTGATGCAGGACAGCGGACTGGCGATGGCCCTGGACCGGGCCATCCGCTTCGTGCGCAACGGTCATGCCTTCCACGAGGAACAGGTGGAACTGCGCTATCCGGACGGCAGCCGGCGGGTCTATCTTGACAATGCCCAGGGTGTGGTGGAGAACGGCCTGCTCGTGGAGGCCCGTGGCACCAGCCGCGAGATCACCGAGCTGATGCAGATCCAGGAGGAGCTGCAGAACAGCGAGCAGCGCTTCCGGCTGCTCGTTGACAAGACACTCGAGGGCATCTGGTGCATTGAATACGATCCACCGGTGCCAGTTGAGCTGGACATCGAGGAACTGATCGTGCGCTTTGCCGAAAGTGGCATCCTCGCAGAATGCAACGAGCAGATGGCAACGCTCTACGGCGTGGACTCCGCCGAGCAGATCCGCGGCCGCCCGGTACGTGAGATCCGTGCCATCAGCCGCCTGCAGCGCAATCCCGAACGGGTCCGCCGGCTGGTCGCCGAGGGCTTCAGGCTGCGTGATGAACTGCTCAAGCTGGACTACGAGGACGGCAGCAGCCGGATCTACCTCTACAACGCCGAGGGTGAGATCGTCAACGGCGAGCTTGTCCGGATCTGGGGCACCAGCCGCGACCTGACTGACAGCCTCAATCTCCAGGAGCAGCTGCGCCAGAATGAGGAACGCTTCATGCTGGCCGTCGACGGTGCGCAACTTGGCACCTGGGACTGGGATATCCAGCACGGGACGGCGCGTTACAGTGAACGCAGCTGCGAGATCCTCGGGCTGGACCCGGACCAATCCGGCAGTCAGGCACTCTGGACTGAAATGCTGCTGCCGGAGGAAACCGATGGACTGATTGCAGTGCTGCAGGCCCATCTTGAAGGCGACACGGAATTCTTCGAGGCTGAGCATAGGCTGGAGCGGCCGGACGGCAGCCGGATCTGGATCCACAACCGCGGCAAGGTGATCCAGCGGGACACCGCTGGCCGGCCTCTGCGTGCAATCGGGATGCTGATGGACGTCAGTTCCCGCAAGCATGCAGACGAGCTGCTGATAACCAGCGAGGGCCGGCTGCGCGACCTGGTCACCCGCAGTACTGAAGCCATTGGCAGCGTACGCTTCGAGCCGCCTCTGCCGCTCGACATCCCTGAAAGCGAAATCCGGCACAGGCTGCATTTCGATGCACGGATGATGGATTGCAACGACCTGATGGCCCGGCTCTACGGTATGGATCATGCAGAGCAGGTGATCGGCCTGAAGATGCCCGAGATCTTCGCCCGCAGTCCGATCACCTCCGCCGGGAACATGATTGACGTCTTCATCCAGCGCGGATTCCGGCTGGAGAATGAGCTGCTGACGATTGACTACTCAAACGGCAGCCGCCGCTGGTACCTGTACAACATTGACAGCGAGATCCAGGACGGCTGCCTGCAGACGCTGTGGGCCACCTGCCGGGATGTCACGGATCAGATGGAGATCAAGGAGCGGCTGAGGGAAAGCGAGCAGCGCTATGAGCTGGCAATCAACGCCGGCGGGCTCGGCACCTGGGATCTGGACATCGCTTCCGGCCGTGTGATCTGCAACGACCGCTTTGCCGCCATGCTCGGCTTTGAGCGTGACAGCTTCACCTGGAACTTCGACACCTGGATCCGCAGCGTGCATCCGGCTGACCGCCGGCGCGTGCTGGCGGAGATCCGCCGCGTGATCCACGGGGACGACAACGTCTTCGAGGTTGAGCAGCGCCTGCGTCACAGGCGGGGCTACTGGATCTGGACGCTGTCACGCGGCAAGGTGATCTCGCGCGATGAGCAGGGCCGGGCCCTGCGCGCGCTGGGCACCGAGCTGGAGATCACCGAGCGCAAGCATGCCGAGGAACAGCTGCGGGTCAGCGAGCAGCGCTACCGTGAGTTCGTTGTCAACAGCACGCAGATCCTCTGGTGCATCGCCTTCGAGAGCCCTGTGCCGACCGACCTCAGCGTCGAGGAGCAGGTGCAGCGCATCCTGCGCGATGGCTACATCGAGGACTGCAATGACATGTTCGCCCGCTCCTGGGGCTTTGGCAGCGCTGCCGAACTGATCGGCCGCTCCCTGGTTGACGCCACCGCCGGGCTCGACATGCGCAGCACCGTGGAACTGATCCACCGCTTCGTGGCCAGCAGCTACGTGCTCAGCGACGCGATCAACCACATGGTCCTCCCCGATGGCCGTGAACGCTTTTCCGTGAGCAATGTGACCGGTACGCTGCGCAACGAATCCCTGCTCAGGATCTGGGGCGCGACTTCCGAGATGACTGACCTGATGATGGCCCGCCGCCGCCTGGAGGAAAGCGAACTGCGCTACCGCGAATTCGTTGCCAACAGCTCCGAGGCCATCTGGCGCTACGAGTGCGTCCCGCCGATTCCGACGGATGTTCCCCCGCAGGAACAGGCAAGAATGATGTTCTCCCAGCTGTGCATCGCCGAATGCAACGATGTGTTCGCCCGGATCTACGGCTATGCAAACGCCTCGGAAATGATCGGCCTGCGCCTTGAGGACTTCATTCCCATCAATCAGGGAATCCTCGAAATGATGGAGCGGTTTGCGCGTAACGGATACCGGATAATCGACGATGAGAACCTGCTGAAGGAACATGGACCCGATGTGCACTACTTCCTGAACAGTGCGCAGGGTACTGTCTCCGGTGACAGCCTCGTGATGGTCTGGGGTACGACACGGGACGTCACTGCACAGCGGCATGCCACACTGGCACTAGCAGACAGCGAACGGCAGCTCAGTTCGATGATGCAGATGTCCCCCGTCGGGATCTTCCACCTGGAAGCGGATGGCAATGTCGTCTACATGAATCCGCGAGCTGAGGAGCTGTTCGGAATGGATGTCGCTGCCTGTCGCGCTGGCGGATTCCTCGCTGCCGTGCATCCCGGGGATCGGGAGCGCGTGGCCGCTGAGAGCGGGCAGATGGTTGAACAGGGCAGCAGTCTGGAGGGCGAGGTCCGGCTGATGCAGGGCGAGCGCGTCTCCTGGGTGATCACCCAGATCAATCCCGTGAGGGATGGAAACGGACGGCTGACCGGTTTCGTCGGCATGCTGACCGACATCACGGACCGCAAGGTGATGGAGAACTCACTCGCTGACAGCGAGAAGCGCAACCGTGAGCTGATCCACACCATGGCTGAGGGCATGATCCTCGTCGGGGATGACAACCACATCAGCTTCCTCAACCCGAACGGCAGCGTGATCTTCGGCCGCAGCACCACGGAGATGTACGGCCGCACGATCAACGAGTTCGTGGCGGACCGCCTGAGCGAGGAGGAGCTGGTCCGCCAGCAGGCCAACCGCCGCGCCGGCCTGACCAGCACGTATGAGATGGACATCATGCGTCCCGATGGCAACCGCCGCCGGATCCGCATGACGGCCACGCCGCAGTTTGACGACCATGGCCGCTATTCCGGTGCGCTCGGCACCTTCCAGGACATCACGGAAACCCAGCAGCTGGCCCTGCAGCTCCAGCAGGCCCAGAAGATGGAGGCCGTCGGCGTGCTGGCGGGCGGCATCGCCCACGACTTCAACAACATCCTGCAGGCGATGCTCGGCTTTGCCGACATCGCCGGTGACCAGCTGGAGCCGAGCAGCGAGGCCGCGGCCTGCCTGACCGAGATCCGTGCCGCGGGCAGCCGTGCCGCCGACCTCGTGCGCCAGATGCTGACCTTCAGCCGCCAGTCCGAACAGACCCGCGAGCCCGTCAACCTCTCGGCGATCGTGCATGAATCCGTCGGCCTGCTGCGTGGCAGCCTGCCCTCGACGATCAGCATCGTCACCAAGATCAACGAGACCGACACCATCCTCGGCAACGAGACCCAGATGCAGCAGGTGCTGATGAACCTGAGCACCAATGCCTTCCATGCCATGCGCGAGCACGGCGGCGAACTGCACATCGCCTGCAGCAACACCATCTGCTCCCCGGCGATCGCTGCGGAGCTGGGCCTGGCAACGGGCAGCCCGATGGTCCAGCTGCGTGTTTCCGACAGTGGACACGGCATGGATGAGCAGACCGCGGCGCGCGTCTTCGACCCGTATTTCACCACGAAGCGCGTGGGCGAAGGCACCGGGCTGGGCCTGGCAACGGTGCACGGCATCGTGCGCTCGATGGGTGGCTGGATCAGCATCGAGAGTGAGCCGGAACGCGGCACGGCGGTGGTGATCCTGATTCCGGCGATGCCGGAGCATGAACGGCCCCAGGCCCAGCGCCAGGCCCGCAGCCAACCGGCGCGAGGCAGCGAGAAGGTGATGGTCGTTGACGACGAGCCGGGTATCGCCCAGATGCTGAAGACCGGCCTGACCCGGCTCGGCTATGAGGCGGTGGTCTTCACCGACAGCCGTGAGGCCTGGGACTACTGGCAGGAAAGCGGTGCGGAAATCGACGTGGTTGTCACCGACCAGACCATGCCGCACATGACCGGTGACGAGCTCTGCCGCAGGATCCTCGGGGAGCGGCCGGGCCTGCCGGTGCTGCTCTGCACGGGCTACAGCGAACTGATCGATGAGAAGGGCGCAGCCGAACTCGGGATCTCTCGCTTCGTCAACAAGCCGGTGATTCCCAGCCGGCTCGCGGAACTGATCCGCGAAAGCATCGACGAACGCAGTCCGGCGGATACCTGAGCGATTGAGCGGCCGGCCCGCCTGGCCTAGAATGTAGCTTCGAGGATGCGCCCATGAACGTCCTGCTGCTGCTCACCGGCTGCCTGGCAGCCTTCGTCCTGGCCTACCGGCTCTATGCCGGCTGGATCTCGCGCGTGCTGCGCAGCACGGACAGCCTGCCGACTCCGGCACACAGCGCCCGTGACGATCGTGACTACGTCCCGACACGCACGCCCGTGCTGTTCTCCCACCACTACGCCACGATCGCCGGCGCAGGGCCGATCGTCGGCCCGACGATCGCCTGCGTCTACGGCCTCTGGCCGGCGCTTCTGTGGGTGGTGCTCGGCAGCATCTTCATCGGCGCGGTGCATGACTACAGTTCGCTGTTCATCAGCCTGCGCGAACGCGGCCGCACGATCGCCGAGATCACCGGCAACCTGACGGGGCGGGCGGGCTTCCTGCTCTACATCAGCTTCACACTGGTACTGATCGTGATCGTCACCGCCGCCTTCCTCGACCTCTCGGCCCTCACGCTCGGCAGCCAGGTCCCGGCGGCGCTGCTGCAGCTCCCGGCTGACAACCCCTTCGGCTGGCAGCTGAGCCAGCTGGACGGTGTGCAGAAGGTCCGCGTGGGCGGGATCGCCACCACGAGCGTGATCATCATCACCCTGCTCTCCCCGCTGCTCGGCCTGCTGCTCAGACGGCCGCGGCTTGACAACCGCCTGCTCGGCGGACTGGCGCTCCTGATCGCCTGCGGCAGCATCTGGGCCGGGATGCACTTCCCGCTGGGCTTCGGCAGCATCTCTGATGCCCAGCTGCGGCTGCTCTGGATGGCGATCCTTTCCGTCTACGTGCTGCTGGCCAGTGCCCTGCCCGTCTGGCTGGTGCTGCAGCCCCGCGACTTCATCAATTCCTTCACGCTCTACGGCGGCATGGCCCTGCTGTTCGCCGGTGCCGTGAGCGGCGGGCTGCGTGGCCTGCAGACGGACCCCGCCATGGCCTGGACCCTGGCGGATGGCAATGCACGCTTCGGCTTCGTGTTCCCGCTGCTGTTCATCACGGTGGCCTGCGGCGCGATCAGCGGCTTCCATTCGCTCGTGTGCAGCGGCACCTCCAGCAAGCAGTGCGACCGGGAAAGCGATGCGCGGCGCGTGGGCTTCGGTGCGATGCTGACCGAGGGCCTGCTCGCTGTGCTCGTGATCATCGCCATCGCAGCGGGGCTGGGCCATGAGCAGCTGCTGGCCCTGCAGTTCCCCGCGGGCGGCGGCGGCAATCCCGTTGTCAGTTTCGCGCTGGGCTGCGGGCTGTTCCTCGGCAACACGCTGGGGATCCCGGTGCATGTCGGCACGGTGTTCGGGCTGCTGATGGTCGAGGGCTTCCTCGTGACCACCCTGGACAGCGCCGTGCGCCTCAACCGCTACCTGTTCGAGGAGCTGTGGTTCTTCCTGCGCGCCGGCGACATGACTCCGCTGCTGTCCAACGGCTTCTTCAACTCCGGGCTGAGCGTGCTCGCGATGCTGGCCGTGGCCCTGCCCAACGGCTGGAAGATCATCTGGCCGGTGTTCGGCACGGCCAACCAGCTGATGGCGGCCCTGACCCTGGCCGGAGTCAGCATCTGGCTGGCGATCCGGGCCCGGCCGGTCTGGTTCACGCTGCTGCCCGCGATCTTCATGATGCTGACCTGCATGGTCAGCCTTGCCAATCTGCTGCGGGGCAGCCTGCCTGCGGTGCTGCATGGCAGCGCGGATGTTTCCACGCTGTCCATAGCGCTGCTGAGCATGCTGCTCCTCCTGCTGGGAATCGGGGTGGTCTGGCTGGCCGGCAGCCGGCTGTGGGAGATCCGCAGCGGCCGGATCCAGCCGATCTTCGAGGACCCGGCGGACAAGTATCTTTCCGGCCAGCCCGCCGGACAGGAGGCCTGATGAAGGAATGGCTCTACATCCTGCGCCCGCTGCGGGAGGCAATGCTGACGGAGGGGCCAAGCCCCGGGGAACTGCAGGTGCTCAGTGCCCATGGCGCGCACCTGCAGCAGCTGCTGGAGCAGGGCAGCCTCGTGCTGGCCGGGCGCACGCAGTATGACGACATGCGCACGATGGGCCTCGTGGTGCTGCGTGCTGCCGACGAGGAGAGTGCCCGCAGCCTGATGGAGAGTGACCCACCGGTTGCGGCGGGTGTGATGTCTGCTGAGCTGCATCCGTACCACGTTGCCTTTCTCGGCAGACCCCTGGAGTGATGCGGCTCAGTCCAGGGCGTAACCCACGGCAGCGCTGTCAAGTTCCGTGATCACCCCATCCAGATCACAGTCCAGGAATGGTTCGTACAGAGCATCACCCAGGCGCGCGCCGTAATGTCCGCTGTATGCCGCGAGATCCGCCAGACTGACAATGCCGTCAGCATTGGCATCCCCGCGCCGGTCGAAGATCCAGAGCGGCAGGCTGAGCTGCGGCCCGCTGTTGCCAGCCGAGTCACGATAGTCGGCATGCAGCATGGCATGCCGGTTGCCGGACTGCGCAGGCGGCAGGTGCAGCACGGCCGGCAGGCCCGCTCCGAGGATCGCTTCGGACAGCACATCCTCCGGACCCAGGCTGTTGAAGGGCTCACAGTCCAGCCAGTAGCTGGCGCTGGTAACGTTCAACGCACCCTCCAGCCGGACCTCGATGCTGTCCCGTTGCGGCACCGCACCCACGACCTCAACTTCAAGCAGCAGGCCCTGCACGACCGGCTGGCTGGGCTGGAACAGGGTTCCGAAGCCCAGCGCATCCAGCTCGATGAACTGACCGGCTGACTGTTTTCCCGCGTCCAGCTGCGTCAGCAGCAGCAGCTGCACCTCCTGATCCACCAGTCCCGAGAGGTCCATCCCCAGCTGCCGCCAGCCCTGGCTGTCGCCGCTCAGGCTCTGGGGCTGGCCATGCACCTCATCGGGAATCCGCCAGCTCCGTCCACCATCCGCGCTGAGCAGCAGCACGCAACGGGCCTGTTCCAGCTGCCAGCGCAGGGCCAGGCTCAGGGTTGGCAGTTCATGACCGCTCAGCCTGACCGGCGGGGAAAGCAGCGCACAGAGCTGCCCGGGACCACTGTCACGCGGCTGCCAGTCAGTCCTGAGCATCCCGCTGCCCTGCCAGGCAGCGCCGCTGGTACTCCGCCAGCCGAGCAGCTCGCCCCCATCGGCACACTGCTCCGTGCCGGTCAGCCCAGCGAATCCTGCCAGATCCGCAAGCATTGCCTGCGGATAGGCACTCAGATCCAGGGCATGCAGCTCCCGTGCAGCACCAGGCTCGAAGCCCGTTGACCAGGGCATGGCAAAGGCTTCAGCCCGTCGCAGGAAGCTGAAGCCGTCAGCCACGTGGCCGGAGCCGTCCGGCAGTGGCACCCGCAGTTCCAGGGTGTGCAGCCCCGGATCAAGTGCGCGCAGATCGGCGGTGAACTCCCATGGTGCCTGGCCGCGGGTCATGACATAACTGCCATCAAGCCACAGTTCCACTGCAATCACGGTACCGGACAGCTCCGGACGCAGCGTGAGGAAGTCCTGCTGCTCCATGCTGCCCGGCCGTTCAAGGCTGATCCGTGGTGTCTCCAGCACCGCCAGCGCGGTTGTCAGATCCAGCCTCGGAGGACCTCCCCCGCTCAGCGGGCTGGCGCTCTGCACCAGCAGCGTACGCAGGGCAGCATTGTCATAGGCGGGCAGCCGGGTGGACAGCAGTCCCAGTGCCGAACTGACCAGGGCCGCTGCCAGACTGCTGCCCGAGGCATCATGCCTGTAGCTGTTGTCACGCAGCAGATCCGCGACCCCGATCCGGTATCCGGGAGCACTGAGTTCACACCAGTCGCCGCTGCTGCTGAAATCCGCAAGGCTGTCAGTCCTGTCACTGGCGGCCACGCCCAGCACGGATCCGCAGGCCGCCGGCCAGCGCGGCTCACTGGTGCCGGAGTTGCCGGCGGATGCCACGAGCTGTACGCCACGCACTTCGAGGGAATCCGCCATCTGGCTGAGCTGGCGGCTTGGCGTGGCTGAGGACCAGCTGAGGTTGACGATCCGGCAGCCCAGCTCCGCAGCCAGCATGCAGCCTGCGACGACCGTGGCATGCGTTGCCAGTCCTTCCTCTCCCACCCTGATGGGCAGCACTCTCGCACCGGGAAGGGCGGCTGCCAGTCCCCGCGCATTGTCCGTGCGCGCTCCGATCAGGGAACACACAGCCGTGCCATGCCCGTCCATATCGGTGATATCGCGGTCTCCGTCGAGCAGGTCACAGCTGGCCTGCGGAAACTGCTCGAAGGGATTGGCAATCGCCCCGGCGGTGTCCTCGTGCCCTAGCCAGCAGCCGCTGTCAACCACCCCGATCAGTGGCGGGACTTCAGCGAAGCCCTGTTCCCAGGCCTCCGGGAAACCGCAGCGGTACAGATCCCACTGCGCGCCGTCATTGTCATCACTGAAGATGTAAAGGGTGTCGTCGGGACTGAAGTCCGCTGTGATCAGGCGGCTGTAGGTGACATCCAGCACCTGGCCGGGATACTCCGCGCGGATTGCTGCGATCAGGGCCTCGCCGTCCGCTGCGGCCGGCAACCTGAAACTGGCCAGCAGCACACCATGCGCATAGACCTGCTGCCCGATCGGGATCCCGAAGCGCCCGCTGATATGGTCCGTCAGGGCCTCATAGCGGCTATCCTGGCGCAGCAGGACATTCGGGCGGTCAGCGGCCCGCTGGCCCGGAGGGGGCAGGATGCTGCCGGAGAGCTGGAAGTCGGCGTCGGCCCGGTAGTTGACCGTCAGTGCATGCGGATCATAGTCAGTTCCGGGAATGCCGGGGTCGGCGAGGATCTGCTGCCAAGCCTGCCAGCCCTCGAACTCAGTGCTGTCCAGCACGTTGCGCTGCCCTCCGGCAACGCCCGGCTCCTGAAGCGAAGCCACGGGCCCACCGGCACAGGCAGTGCACAGCAGCAGCATCAGAATGGCAACGGCCGGAAGGGCCTTCATTGTTCACTCCGCAGAGAGTTAAGTACAGGTGAACTTTAACAGTTCCTTAACGCGATTCATATGACCATGATTCCAAACTGCATCCGGGCGGCCTGCTGGCCGATATCTCCTGCATGGAATACTCCTCTGCGTGGAAACTGACCGGCGGTTATACTCACAGCAGATTGCCCCGGCTGAAACAGACTCAATTACTGGCTGCGCTGGCCTGGCTGGCGCTGCTGTGCTGTGGCTGCGGTAACCGCCGCGCCCTCCCCGATCCGGAAACCCAGACCATCCAGACCAGCACTGCATCTCCGCTCGAACTGCGGGCCACGGACAGCATCTGCATCACCTATCGTGACGATGCCGAATTCCTGGCATTGCCGCCTGAACTGATCGTCCCCTCTGGCGCTGCCCAGTCCGCCAGCAATGCGATCCTCCGCCCGCGCCGGGCCTATGAGGACATCACCCAGAGCATCGCCAACCGCTATGGACTGACGATCACGGAGCAGGTCTACAGCGGACGCGTGCTGCTGGCGGGCTTCGGCCTGCCGGATGGCACGGATGCTGAATCACTGCTTCGGGATCTGCGCCGGCGCTATGCCGGCTGGGTCAGTACCGCGGAGCTGAGCCTGCTCTGCAGCCCGGCCTTCAGTCCGGACGACCCCGTCTATACGGCCAGCGGCGATGACAGCGGCGGCCAGTGGAACCTGAAGCACATGCACATCGAGCAGGCCTGGGAGCATGGCCTCGGCTCGGACAGCCTGCTGCTGGGCCTGGTCGACACCGGCCTCAACATGGACCACAGCGAATTCGGCGCGGCCCTGCTTGATCCCGCCCTGGAGTTTCCCGGCACGAACTGCGACATTGCCAACGACGACAGCTCGATCGAGGACAACCACGGGCACGGGACCTTCATCGGCGGGCAGCTGATCGCCGAAAGTGACAACGGCAGCCTGATCGCCGGGGCCTGCCCCGGGATCCGGCTCTTCCCGGTGAAGATCAGCGATGACGGCGGCAATGAGGACCTGGAGCGCATCGTGGCCGGCTGCATGCTGGCGCATGCCCTCGGCGCGAAGGTGATCAGCATGAGCTGGGGCGGGGGCGGCAACGAGGCGATGCAGGCCATGACCGAGCAGTTCGCGGCGGACGGCGTGCTGCTGGTCTGCAGCGCCGGCAATTATGGCAACGGCTTCGTGACCTACCCCGGGGCCTATCCGGACGCGATCGCCGTCGGCAATTCCCTGCCGGACGAGAGCCGCTTCGTTTCCAGCAGCTACGGCCCGGCCCTGGATGTGGTGGCCCCCGGCTGGAACCTCAGTTCACTCTCCCCCAGCGATGACAACGGCATGGTCAGCGGCGGAACGGGCACGAGCTATGCCACACCGCTCGTCAGTGCAGCGGCGGCCCTGCTCTGGAGCGCAGATCCTCAACTGAGTCTCGTGGAAATGCGGGGCCTGCTGGAAACCAGCGGCGTGCCGACCACGGGTTTCGGCGAGGGCGTACAGGTCATGCGCCTGGATTTCGGCCTGCTGTTTGACAACGCCGTCAACCCGGCGGTGCGCTTCAGTCCGCCTGAGCGGATCGTACAGCATGGCAGCATGCCGCTCTCCTTCAGCCTGCGCGGTGAGCCGCAGGTACTGGACATCCGCCTGGACGGCAAGAGCAGAGCCCTGCTGGAGGGACCTGTCTGGGAGTATGAGCTGTCGCTCAGTGGTGTTTCCGGCGGGCTGCATGAGCTGAGCGTGACCGCCCACTTCCCGGACTGGACAAGTACTGACAGACTCAACATCATGGTGGCAGGCCCAGCGCTGGCAACACCGGTCGCCGAGCACTTCACGGCCGGCATGGGGATCTGCACCGCACTGGACCTCGCGCAGTACGACCCAGTTGCCATGGGACAGCTTTCCGGCCAGGATTATTCCGGCCGTGAGCAGCAGTTCCGTTCGCTGGGACTGGCGGAGTGGAACCGCATTGAGCTGCCGGGTGAAATCCCGCAGTACCAGCTGCAGATCGGACTGGAGGGCTACGGCCGTTACGAACTGGACGCAGTGCTGACACAGCCCATCCAGATTCCAGAGGAAGGCAATCCCACGCTCAGCCTGGAACACCACTGCAATGTCTCCGGCGTGCTGCAGCGGATCCTGGCCAGTTCTGACAACGGCGAGAGCTGGCAGCCGCTGCTGACCACTGCCGGCAAGGAGCCGCCGCTCGGCGGTTTCATCCTGCCGCATACGCAACTCTCGCTGGACCTGTCACCCTACGCCGGAGAGCAGCTGATCGTGATGTTCCTGCTCGCTGCGGAGTCCGACAGCGAGGCCGTCTGGCATGACTTCGACTGGGGCTGGTGGCTGGATGTGCTGAGCTTCGGTGAGGATGGCTGGATTGACCTGCCTGAAGCGCTGATCGAGGATCCGCAGGCACTGGTCTTCGGCAGTGTGCCTGGCAACAGCCAGCTCAGCGTGGCACCACAGTTCCCCGGCGACCTGCTCGTGGCGGACTGGTGGCTGGATTTTCCCGCATTCCAGATTGAACAGGCGCCGGATCTGCATGTGCATGTTTCCGGAGACCCGCTGGGCTATGTCTTCAATCTCGCTGATACACCCTACAACTCTGGCAACGTTGAAGTGCGCCTGCACCTGCGTGTGACCGACATCCATGGCAACATCAGCGATGAGCTGCGGATCCCCGCCTGGCAGTACAACCTCGCCGGGGATGTGAATACCGACGGCGTGGTGGATGCCGCTGACAGCCTGGCCCTGCAGCAGCATCTGCGGGACGGGCAGGCCTGGCGCGCCTTCGCCGACTGCAACCTCGACGGTGTGACGGACGAGCGTGACAATGCCGTGATCGGCTACAGGCTCGGGGACACGGCGGGGTTGTAAGATGGAGCCAGCCCTGTCTGGGAGCTGGCATGATCAAGAGATTCCTCGGAACGGTCGTGGCGGGAGTGCTGTACTTCCTGCCGCTGGCTGCCACCATCTGGGCCATCGGCCTCGTCTACCGCTGGCTGAATGGCCTGCTCGGCGAGAGTTCACCCTTCTACCGGCTGCTGGCCGACGGTCTGGGCAGCCGCTATGTCTTCGTGAGCTATCTGGTGATCCTGCTCGCGGCCCTGCTGCTGTTCTGGGTGCTCGGCCGCATCGGCGGCAGCATCGCCTCCCAGCGCCTGCGCAGCTTCTTCAGCCGCCTGATGCGCCGCGTACCGGTGCTGAACACGGTCTACAGCTCCACCGATCAGATCGCTGACCTGTTCCGCGGCCGCGAGCTGGATGACCCGGCCCTGCTCAGGCGCACGGTACTCGTGCGGATTGACAACTGCTACATGCTCGGGCTGATGGTCAATTCGGAGTCATTCGACCTGCATGGCGTTCCCCACCGCATCGTCTATGTGCCGAGCGCTCCGCTGCCGACCTCCGGCACGAACTACCTCGCCCCTGTGCACGACATCCACGATGTCAACCTGAGCGTTGATGAACTGACGAGCATCACCATGAGCCTCGGCGGCTCCGGCGCGGCGATCATCCGTTCCAAGGATCCGCTGCTGCTGGAGGAAGCCGCCGGTCAGGCTCAGGGGAAAGGCGCTTAGATCTGGCGGAAGTCCGCACCGGTCAGCGTGCTCTCGAAGTGGATCTCATAGCTGATCGCGCCGTGGGTGTAGCTCATCTCCCAGTTCACCGTGAAGGTGTTGCCGGCGTTGTCGATCGCGGACTGCGCGGCGGCCGCACTGAAGGTTCCGCTCAGATCCACGTTGCTGTAGGAGGGATCCGCTGGGGCGATCCCCAGTACGAGCAGGCCATTGTTGCCGGTCAGGTTGACGGTGCCCGTGCCGTTGCCGAAGTTCACGTTGCCGCCGGCTGCGGTGCTCGCCGTCGCGCTCTGCAGCACGAAGCCGCTCGGGGTGAGGTCGAAGGTCCGGTTGACCATCAGGGCCCGGGCATCCTGACGGGCATCCGTGTCATCGCCATCCGGGCCGCCGAAGTTGGTGACCGCCGAAGTGGCGTAGAGGTTGGCGCGGGTGTCCACGCCACCACCTTCAGAGCCGCCGCAGCCCGCCAGCCAGACCAGTCCCACGAGGACCAGTGCACCCATAATGAATCGTGTGGTCATGCCTGCTTTCATCTCATATCTCCTGTTGTGAGCTGCCGGAAAATGATACAGCCCGCCACATGGACGGGCTGTCTGGCTGATTCGTTTGATTCGCCTGGGGCTACTTGGCCTCGAGGCTCACGTACATCATCACTTC
Source organism: bacterium (assembly GCA_041395205.1). GTDB lineage: Bacteria > 4484-113 > 4484-113 > 4484-113 > JAFGCY01 > JAHEFU01. The sequence goes on along the minus strand of JAWLAZ010000001.1, from coordinate 1,757,119 downwards.
GTTGCTCAGCGCATTGTTGTCGAAGGTTTCTCCGATGTTGAAGTCCATGCGGTTGATGGCGAACTCGGTGTAGAAGCCATGGACGGCCTCACCCTTCATGCCCTTGCCGAGCTTGTGGTTCACGTTGATGGTGATTTCCTTCTTCACGCCCCGCAGCTCGAGCATACCCTTGACCTTCCAGCTGCCTTCGCCGGATTTGCTGACGCTCGTGCTCTTGAAGCTCATCACGGGAAATTCCTTGGCACTGAAGAAGTCCTGGCTCATCACATGCCCGTCGCGCTTCTCATTCCCGGTATCAACACTCGCAGGGTCGATCGTGAACTCGATGGAGCTCTTGGAGGGATCAGCACTGTCGAGCATGATCGTGCCGCTCTTGTCATTGAAGCGCCCGAAGAAGGGGGCCGCGCCGTTGTGCTCAATCCGGAAGACCACGCTGCTGTGGACCTGGTCCACGGTCAGGGTGTCCGCGGCGGAGGCCGGCAGGGCCATGGCCACAGCGGCCAGGATGGACAAAGCGACTGCAAGAATGCGACTGTACATATTCACTACCTCTTTCACATTTTCCTGCCCTCGGGCATGCCTGCCAGACGGCTCGATTGAATCTGATATTCGATTCTCAGGCCTGCTATTTCAGAATCAGGCGATTTGCGGAAAAACAAGGCAACAAATCTGATACCTGCCTGGAGACCTGCAACTCTGGGTCCGGGGCGCTGTGGAGCTCCGGTTCCAGCCTGTGAAGCTGGAATCCGGAACACTTCTATCGGAATGCAGAGTATTCATCTCAATATTTATTGTTTACCGGCGTCTCCCCGCGACGCCGTGCTTCCTGGTCACCTGTTCACTGTTCCCGGTTCACAGTTCATGGTTCACTGTTCCGGCGGCAGGAGTGCCGCCGCGACTTCTTCCACTTTTTCACCCCTGCCCGTTAGATTGGCCTATGCTCCAGGCATCCCTGATTACGTGCAAGCGAGCGACGCGGCTGCCGCGGCCTTCGAGGAAGCACTGACGCCGGAGATCTACAGCGCTGCCTGGCGGTACTGCTTCTACCTCTGTGCGCGCCGCGAGGACTCAGAGGACCTGCTGCAGGACTCCCTCGCGCATGCGATTCGCAAGTTCGGCCAGCTGCGGGATCCCGGCGGATTCCGGGCCTGGCTGATGGCGATCGTGCGCACCCGCTTCATCTCCGGATTGCGGCGTCGCAGAGCGGTGGAGGAGCTGGCCGAGGACCGGATCAGCACCGGCGAGGACTGCAGCATCCTCTCGGATGCGCTGGCCGTGGCGATGCAGCAGCTGCCGGAGCCGCAGCGTGAACTGCTGACCCTCTTCTACATCGAGGACCTGCAGCTCACGGAACTGGCAACGGTGCTCGGGCTTTCGGTGAGCATGGTCTCGCAGCGGCTGTTCCGCGCGCGGCGCAGCCTCAGGCGGCTGCTCGATGCACAGGCGATCTACTGTGGTGCCGGATCGGCACCGGAGGAACTCTGATGGACCCCATCAAACGGATCCAGCTCGGCAAGCTGAAAGCGGCGGAGACGCCGCCGGATGTGGACGCGCAGACAGCCGCGGAGATGCGGCGGGAAGCTGAGATCAACAGCGCGCTGTCAGGCATGTGCATTCCCGCCGGGATCGAACCCGGGCGGGAGCGGATGCTTGCCGCAGCACGGGAACAGGCAACCAGTAACAGGGAGAAAAGGATGAATCCAATCGAGAAGTTGATGCACGGCCGGCCCTGGCCCGCCAGGCTGGCAATCGCCGGCGGACTGCTGCTGGCTGTCGGCGTGGTCGCCCAGCTGCCGGCCGGCACCTCCTATGCCAACAATGCCGGGCAGGCGATCGTGTTCGATCTCGGCGTGGCGGCCAGTGCCGACGAGGAGGCTGCCAAGCGCGAGCAGTGGGAGGTGCAGAGCCGCGGCATCCTGGACAGCTTCCGCGCGATCCGTGAAAGCGCACACCATGTCGCGGTGATGAGCAGTTTCAGTGATGACAACCTGCGCAGCCTGAGCGGCGTGATCTTCGTGATGGATGACGAGACCGCGCAGGCGCAGTCGGCGCGTGAGCGTGCGGCCGAGCGCTTCAGTGAATACACCGATGAGGACAGCATCCGCAGCCGGATGCAGGAGCTGAAGGAGGAGATCGAACTGCTGGCCGGTGGCGCTGACCAGCAGAGCCGCGATGAACTCGAGCGGGCCCAGCGCGAGCTGCTGCGGGCCCGCGACCTGCTGGAGAACGCGATGGGCGAGCGGGAAAGCCGTCTGGCTGAGGCCAGCGCGGCCATCGAAGCCCAGCTGGAGCTGCTGGATGCGGATGGCAGCGAGAGCGAACGGGTCAGGGACCTGAAGCTCAGGCTGGAAAAGGTCCGTGCTGAGGAATCTGAGCGCAGGAGTTCGGATGTCGAGCGCGAACGGATGCTCAGTGAGATCCGCGCCATGCAGGCCGAGGACCGGCAGGTCTTGACCGACAGGGCACGCGAGGAGCTCGAGCAGGCCCGCGCTGAAATGAACGATGAGCGCGCCAGGCTGCAGGAACTGGACATCCAGCAGCTTGTGGAACAGGAACTGGAGCAGGCCGGGCTGGAACTTGACAACGCATTGATCGAGATGGATGACAGCAGGATCAAGCTGGAACTGGAGGAAGCGCTCAAGGGCCTGGATTCACTGGACATGATCCGTGAAGTGGCAATTGAGGAACTGCGCGACCAGGAGCTGCAGCTGCGTGAACTGCACGAGGGCCTGCAGCTTGAGCTGCTGCACGAACTCGATGGCGAGCAGTTCGTGCTGGAGCTGCAGCTCGGCGATCTGGAGGGCGAGGCCTTCCAGCAGGAACTGATGCTGAGCCTGGAGGAAATGAACCAGGATCTGCAGCTTGAACTGCAGGGCCTGGAGGAGCTGCAGCTCGGTGACCTGAAGCTCGAACTGCAGAAGCTCGGTGAACTGAAGGATGTGATGGTGGAACTGCAGCTGCCGGATGCGGAACTGCTGGAACTGACGATGCTCCTGGATGAGGAACGTGAGTCAGCGAACAACGGCAAGCTGAGCTTCCGCTTCGAGGACCACCTGTTCAGCTTCCCTGCCAACACTCCGGCCAGGAAGATGGCTGCGACCGTCAACAAATGGCTGAGGGAGAATGGCTACGACTGCGAGGTGCGAGTGGAAGTGACGACAGACGACGACGGCCGTCCCTGCGCGGCACGGGCGGTTGTGAAGTAGGAGGTCCGGCGCAAGCCGGGCATGGGAAGTACGAATAGTCTGGATAGTTTGAGAAGTTCGGATAGTAGCGGCGGCCCCCGGGTCGCCGTTTCCGTGAACCCTAAACAGGCAACAGTACCGGCGTTGCCCGGCGATACCGGCACGCGAGCGTGAGCTTCGTGCGCAATGCACTTCGCGAGTGAGGGATTGTTGCCAGAATCAAGCTTCTCTGCGCATCAGGATCCCCATCTGCGCCTCTGCGCCAACAAAACCGTCACGCAGACCACGCTGTCAATCGAACGAATGTGAGGCGCAAAGGTTCTGTCTCAGGAGGCGCACAGTCGCGCGGGAAGCCGCATGCTCGCCAGTCTGGTGTTATAGGCGCAGAGGCGCAGTGATTGAAGAGAGGCGCTGAGCTAGCCATAGCTTGTCAGGCTCATTGCTCATTCTTCATTGCTCATTGCTTCGCAGCATCCACTCCCAAGCACGGTGGGACTGCGCCGCTACGACTCACTGATCACTGTTTACTGTTTATGGTTCGCGGTTCACTGATCCGGCGGCAGGAGTGCCACCGCTACCGGGAACTTCTTCCACTTCCCCACTACTTCCACTCCGTTGCCAGACTCGCGTCCGGCCTCCGCGCCGAGCTTGCGCTCGACCTCCATTGCCCGGATTGCTCCGGGCCTCCCCACCCGGATTGCTCCGGGCCTCCCAACCCGGATTGCGCCCGGCCTCCCAACCCGGATTGCTCCGGGCCTCCCCCCCTACTCCAGGCTGCCCACACGGTGGAGCTTGATCACGTTCGTCTTCCATTCCACGCCGACCTGCAGCCCGGCCACGATCACGATCTTGTCGCCGACTTCCGCCAGTCCCAGCTCACGCACGCGGCTGTCCACCACGCGGATCAGGCTGTCGAAACCCTGCACGTCGCGCACGAGCTCGGGCACCACGCTGCGGCCGAGGTTGATCTGGTGCAGCACCTTCTCGTGCTGGCTCATGCCGATCACGGGCACGCGCGGACGCCGCTTGCTCAGCAGGCGCGCGGTGTTGCCACCCTCCGTGTAGGCCACCAGCGCCTTGGCGCCGGTCATCTCCGCCATCTCGACTGCGGCCCACGCGATCGCCAGGTATTCGCTGCCCTCAGCGGCGATCTCGCGGCGGCGCTCCGGCCGGCCCAGCTCGCTCGAGCCCTCGGTGGCGACGATGATCCGGCGCATCATCTCCACGACGCGCACGGGATTGTCACCCGTGGCGGTCTCGCCGCTGAGCATCACAGCATCCGTGCCGTCCAGTACGGCATTGGCGACGTCGCTGGCCTCGGCCCGCGTCGGCCAGGAGTTGTGGATCATGCTCTCCAGCATCTGCGTGGCCGTGATCACGTAGCGCCCGGCCCGCGCGGCCTCCCGGATGATGCGCTTCTGGGCCAGCGGCACCTCCTCCGGCGCCATCTCGATCCCGAGGTCACCACGCGCCACCATCACGCCGTCACTGGCCTCGAGGATGCCGTGCAGGTCCCTGAGCGCCTCCGGGCGCTCCAGCTTGGCAATCAGCCCCGCGCGGCTGCCGGCGGCCTGCACGCGGCGGCGCAGTTCCTCCATGTCGTGCCGGCCGCGCACGAAGGACAGAGCGATGTAGTCCACATCCATCTCGAAACCGACCTCGAGATCCTCGATGTCCTTCTGTGTCAGCGGATCAATCGGCAGGGCCAGACCAGGGAAGGCGATGCCCTTGCGGTCGGAGAGATAGCCGCCGACTACCACCTCCGTCGTCACCTCACGTCCGCTGACCGAGAGCACCCTGAGTTCGATCATGCCATCCGCCAGCATCAGCCGTTCACAGCCACTGGCCAGACCCGGCAGGTCATCGATGGCGACATGCACGCGCTGCTCGTCTCCGGTGATCTCCTCATCGGTGAGGATGAAGCGCTGTCCGGGGCTGAGGAAGACCTTACCCTCGGCGAACCTGCCGATGCGCACCTTCGGCCCGCTCAGGTCCTGCATGATGCACAGCGGCGAATTCTCCTCCGCTGCCACCCGGCGCAGGCGCCTGACCCAGTCGCGGTGCGTATCCCGGCTGCCATGTGAGAAGTTGAGCCGCGCCACGTTCATCCCGGCGCGGATCAGCGCACGCAGCTGCTCATCCGATGAGCTGGCCGGTCCGATTGTGCAGACGATCTTGGTTCCCGCCATCAGTCCTCCCGTCCCGCCCGGGCGGGACAGCCATATTCTATACATCCGCTGCGGGCGCGGGGTGTGCTTACGGTGAAATCGGCCAGTGGTCACAATTGACAGCACATTGATATGCCAATATGGTTATGCGGTGCGAAGCTCCCTGCGTCTGCTGAGCCTGGTGTGTGCCCTCGTGATCTGCCTGCTGCCGGGTTCGGCGGTCAGCCAGTCCGACCTCTGGGAGCGGATCCTGCTCTACGAGGCCGAGATCCGCATCAATGCCGACAGCAGCGTGGACGTCACCGAGAACATCCGCTTCAATGTCCGCAACCAGTCCATCCGCCATGGCATCCTGCGCGACATCCCGATCCGCCACGGCATGCTGCGCCCGGTGCGCGTGCCGCTGCGGGTCAAGGAGATCCGCCTGGACGGAGTGCCCGAGGAATTCAACATCGAGCAGGCGGGCGGGGCCACGCGCATCCGCATCGGCAGTGCGGACCGCACGGTCTCACAGGGTGAGCATGTCTACACCATCCGCTACAGCGCTCCACGCCAGGTGCGCAGATATGCTGACCATGACGAGCTGTACTGGAACGTGACCGGCAACCACTGGACCTTCGGCATAGACAAGGTGAGGGCCACCGTGCTGCTGCCCGATGACATCGCTCCTTCACGCATTGACATGGACGCCTACACCGGAGTCTACGGTGCCAAGGGCCAGGACTATACGAGCCGCGTGGAGGAGCTGGGCCGGGTTGTCTACGAAAGCACGCGCCCGCTGAGCATCTACGAGGGCATGACGATCGTGGCCGGCTTCCCCCGCGGCCAGGTGATGCTCGATACCCCGCAGAGCCGCCTGCGCTGGTGGATTGCCGACAACGGCTTCTGGGCGGGCTCGATGCTCCTGCTGGGCATCTGCTTCATCTACTACATGGTGCTCTGGTGGCGCGTGGGCCGCGACCCGCTCGAGGGGCTCGTGATCCGCGAGGAGACCCCGCTGATCGGGCTCTCACCTGCGGCACTGCGCTACATCTGGCAGATGAGCGCTGACAGCGGCCTCTTGAGCGCGGTGATGATCCAGCTCGCACAGAAGGGCTGGATCATCATCCATGAGTACGGCAAGGGCAAGTACCGCATCGAGCGCACGAAACTCAGCGACGGAGAGCTCCTGCCCGAGGAACGGATCTTCATGGACAAGATCTTCAGCGGTGGCACGAAGAAGTTCGAGATTGACAAGGACAACTATGCAAAGGTTTCGGCGGCCCTGAGTGCCATCGGCGAGCAGCTCAACCGTGAGCACCACCATGTCTACTACGAGCGCAACTCCAGCTACGTGGGGCGCGGGATGTGGTTCTGCATCATCGGCTTCATGATCTACTGGCTGCTGAGTGCGACCTACATCATCCTCCCGAACTACGTCGTACTCGTGACAACGGCGATCCTGCTGATCATCCTGATGGGGATCTTCAGCGCGCTGCTGCCCAGCTACACCCAGCTCGGCCGTGCGGTGCTGGACCGCATCGAGGGCTTCCGGCTGGCAATGCTCGGCGGTGAGGATTCGCTCGGCGGCTATGTCTACGCCGACACCGTGCTCTCTGAGCGCTACCTGGCGCATGCCGTGGCCCTGGATGTCAACAAGGAATGGGGCGAACAGTTCGGTCGCGTGCTGCAGTCCCGTGGCGAGCGCGTCGAAGCCCCGGGCTGGTACCGCGGTTACAGCGGCAGCCGCTACATGCATGGCAATGCCTTTGACTTCGGCGGCTTCAGTGACGACATGCCCCGCAGCTTCAACAGTTCCGTGAGCCACAGTGCCACACCGCCGAGCAGCAGCAGTGGCGGCGGCGGTGGTGGCTTCAGCGGCGGCGGTGGCGGCGGTGGCGGAGGCAGCGGCTGGTGATGCGCTGCCTGCTGTGCCTCCTGCTGGCCCTGCTGCTGCCCTGCTCAGCGCAAGCTGAATCTCCGCGCAGTGTGCCTGATCCACCTTACGATCCAGGTCCCGATGTCAGAGCGCTGTTTGACAACCTGCTCCAGGAGAACTGGGAGGAAGGGCAAGCGGCAGTCCCTGAGGGTCCCGAGCGGGTTCTGTCCTTTGACAGCACCATTCAGATCAAGCCGGACGGCGCGATCGAGGTCACGGAGCGGATCAGCGTGCTCGTGCTCGGCAATGAGATCCAGCGCGGGATCATCCGCGAGATCCCCACGATCTACAGCTCCGGCGGGCGCAGGGTGCTGGTGCCCATGGACCGCATCTCGGTCAGCCAGGATGGCGAGCCCGCCGAGTTCATGGAATACGCCCTGAAGAACGGCGTGGGCCTGCGCATCGGCAGTCCCGCCCGCTTCCTCGATCACGGTGTGCACGTATACGCGATCAGCTACCGCATGCAGCGCCAGATCGGACGCTTCAGCGAGCACGACGAACTCTACTGGAATGTCAACGGCAATTCCTGGGCCTTCGGCATCGACGAAATGAGCTGCCGCGTGTTGCTCCCGGAGAGCGTCCCGCCTGAGCAGCTGCGCAGTGAGGCCTACACGGGGCCCTATGGCAGCCTGGGCCGGGACTTCGCGGTGGAGCAGCTTGACAATGGTCTGCTGTTCCGGACAACGCGCCCCCTGGCACCGTCTGAGGGACTGACGGTCGTGGCCGGCTTCCCCAAGGGCATCATCGCTGAACCACCAGCGACGCTGCGTATGCGCTGGTGGCTGGAAAGCAACGGCGGCTGGGCGCTCGGCCTACTGATCCTGGCAATCGTCGGGATCTACTACCTGGCAAGCTGGATCCGCGTCGGACGTGATCCCCACGAAGGGCTGGTGCTGCGCGAGGAACGTCCATTGATCGGCCTCAGTGCCGCCAGCCTGCGCTACATCTGGAAGCTGGATGTGGACGAAACCCTGATGACCGCGCTGATCCTGGAGCTGGCGCAGAACGGAGTGCTGCGCATCGAGCACCATCATCATGGTGCCTGGAAGCTGCACCGCCTGCGCGACGGGGTCGCCGGCCTGCGACCCGAGGAGCGGGCCTTCATCGAGGCGGTCTACCGCGGCAAGTACAAACAGATCACCCTCGACAGCCAGAACCACCACCGCTTCCGCAGTGCCAGGCTGGCCGTTGAGAATTCGCTGGTGCATGAACTGCATCATGTCTACTATGAAATGAATGAGCGACAGCGCCAGACCGGGATTGTGCTGAGTGTCAGCGGCTTCGGGATCTGGCTGGTCTGCCTTGCGCTCGGACTGTTCTTCTTCTCGGCTGCGGATTTCTTCCTGCTGCTGCTGGCCCTGTTCGTGCTGAACTTCCTGTTCTATGCGCTGCTTCCGGCCTACAGCGAACTGGGGCGCGCCGTGCTGGACCGCATCGAGGGCTTCCGGCTGGCCATGACCGGCGGAGAGGACAGCCTCGGACAGTATGAATACGCTGACGAAGTGCTCAGCGAAAAGTATCTGCCATACGCCGTGGCCCTCGGTGTGAATACCCAGTGGAGCATCCTGCTGCAGCATCTGCGTTCCGAGCAGGACAAAGCCGGCGCGCCGGGCTGGTACACGGATCCCGCGCGTGAGTTTCTCTCTCCTCAGGATCTGGACTACAGCCGGCTGGCGCGGCATCTGCCTCGCAACTTGAGCCGGGTCTACCGCAGGGCCTCACTGCCACCGCCTCCGCCACCCTCCAGCAGATCATCAGGCGGGGGCTGGGGCGGAGGCAGTACATCCAGCGGCTCCTGGGGGAGCAGTTCAGGCAGTGGCTTCAGTGGCGGCTCCAGCTCCGGCGGTGGTGGCTTCAGCGGCGGAGGTGGCGGCGGGGGCGGTGGCCGCGGCTGGTGATGTTGAGCTCCAGCTTCAGTCGGGCTGGAGAGCATGCTGTGGATCGTGAGTCGCATGCAGCAGTCCAGGCGGGAAGCCTTTCCCTTATGAACCACGCAGGTGCAGCGAGTCCGTGCTGGGATTGATCACGCTTCACAGCTCAACTCCATCTCCCCAATCCCACAATTCGACTTGCAACTACTCTGAGAATGCGTTATAATTCGAGCGATGTCGAAAGTTCTAACAGAAATCGATCGAAGCGAAGAGCTGGTGGAGATGTTCCAGGCTCTGTCCAACATCAACCGCCTGAAGATCTTCCGCATGCTGACCAACTGCTGCACCCCCGGAACGGTGTTCGTGACCGACCGGGAGGCCTGTGTCTGTGTCGGGGACATCTGCCAGAAGCTGGATGTCGCCGCCTCCACCGTCTCGCACCATCTGCGGGAACTGAAGCGCGCGGGTCTGATCCGCACCGAACGCCAGGGCCAGAAGATCGTCTGCTGGGTTGATCCCCAGACCATCCAGGAACTGGCGGATTTCTTCGATCCGAAAATCTGCGGCATCTAGCCGCGATTTTTTTTGAGGAATAATTTCTATTATTCTCTAATAATCTAACTATTCGAGGTGACCAAGATGCAGAACCGGAATCTGAGCGGTGAGTGCATTGACAACGGGGATGGCAGCTGCACCCTGCACATCCGCCCGGCTGAGGGGAGCAGCTGTGCCTGTGCGCAGCTCAGTATCACAGTCAGGTGCGCAGATGCCTGCTGCAGCGCTTCCGACTGCTGCTGAGCTGGACTAGCCTGGACAATTGAGACTGGGCGGCAGCCATGGAGGGCGGCCTGCCTCCCCTATAATCTGCAGCAGGGGCCGGCCGGGATACGCGCGCGAAAGGCCGGTACCGAGGAAGGATGCTGCAGATGTACAAGTTCCCCTTAGCGGCCGCCTGCGGCCTGAGCCTGCTGCTTACAGCCTGTCCGAAGCAGGATACCCCTGGGCAGACCGCCGGAAACGGCATAGGTGCCGAGTCGTCCCACATTGTCGCCACGCCCTTCGCGGAGGGTGATACGGCGGCCGATGCCTTCGTGGGGCTGAGCCCGGAGGAGAGCGGCCTGGACTTCGTCAACAGCGTCAGCCAGCCCGAGGTCCTGCTGGACCAGATCGCGGCCGAAGCCGGGATGGCCAGTGGTGACTTTGACAACGATGGCGACCTCGACCTGTTCGTCGCCGGGATCGAGGTTCCCAACCGGCTCTACCGCAACGATGGCGGCTTCCACTTCAGCGACGTGACCGCCGGCAGCGGGGCGGATCTGGCGCTCGACGGTGAATACTGTGCGGGCGGGATGTTCCTTGATGTCAATGCGGACGGCATGCTCGACCTTTATGTCTTCACGCGTGGCAGCGGCAACCGGCTGTTCATCGGCGACGGCAGCGGCGGTTTCGCGGACGAGACCGATGCCCGCGGGGCCGGTGTCGGCAACACCTGCGTGACCGTGGCCGCGATCGACGTTGAGCAGGACGGCGACCTGGATCTGTACGTCGCCAACAACCGCATGGGCCGCATGAGCATCGTGCAGCAGACGCAGCAGGATTACGAGGGGACATTCCGGATTGACGAGCGCACGGGCCAGAAGGTCATGACCGGCGAGATGGCCGAGCACTTCTACTTCGACGAGCTCAACAAGATGCGCAACAAGCCGGACTCCGACCAGCTGCTGATCAATGACGGCAGCGGGCACTTTGACAACGGCATCCGCGAGTCCGGGATGGACCACTTCGGCTGGACACTGATGGCGCTGGCCGGTGACTACAACGATGACGGCTTCACCGACCTCTATCTCTCCGGCGACATGGAAACCCGGGACTACTACTACATCAACGACGGCCACGGACGCTTCACCGACTACGGGGAGCAGATGCTGCGGCGCACGCCCTACTTCTCGATGGGGGCTGATCACGGCGACCTGAACGGCGACGGCCTGCTCGATATCTTCGTCGGCGACATGGCCGCGGCTGACTACAAGGACGGCAAGCTCCAGAGTGGCGACATGTATGAATTCCGCGAGGAGCTGATCAACTTCAATCCGCAGCAGAACATGCGCAACTGCCTGTTCCTCAACCGCGGCGGCGGCTGGATGACTGAGCTGGCGGAACTGGCCGGCGTCAAGGCCAGCGAATGGACCTGGAGCTGCCGGATCGCGGACCTGGACTGCTCCACCGTCCCGGAACTGTTCACCACCAACGGCTACACGATGCGCTTCAGCGTGGATGTCGATGCCCAGAATGAGCAGGCGGCGCTCACCCAGCAGGGGCTGTCCCTGCCTGAACTGCAGGCCCATGCCCTGAGTTTCGGTCCGCTGCTGAAGCAGGATGTGCTGTTCACCGCCGACGAGCCGCTGCGCTACCGCCGTGCCGAGGACAACTGGGGCATTACCGGCGAAAGCATCAGCTGCGGCGTCACGATCCAGGACTTCGACGGTGACGGCGACCTGGACATGATCACCAACCGTACGAATGAGGGCCTCGGTGTCTGGCGCAATGACCGCCGCTGCGGCAACCGCATCACCCTGGATCTGCGCCAGGCGGGACCGAACCCGCAGGCCGTCGGAGCCCGGATCAAGGCCTTCGTGGGCACGAAGGTGATTGCCAGCGAGGTCAGCCTGGCCCGCGGATACAGCACGGGCGAGAGTGCCCGGACCCACATCGGGATGGGGGAGCTGGCAAGCCTGACCCGCCTCGAGATCATCTGGCCGGACGGCAAGCTGCAGGTTGAGCGTGACCTCGCTGCCGGACAGCATTATCAGATAGAGCGCCTGCCGGACCTGCCGGACTGGCAACCCGCCCAGCAGGGGAAGCTCTACAGCGGTGATGAACTGGCATGGCAGCGCGAGGAGGCGGACACGCTGGCTGACGAGTTCGCAGCGGAGCCGCTGCTGCCCTGGCAGCGCAGTACGCTGGGCGGCGGCATGGGCGTGGCGGACTTTGACCTCGACGGCCGGCTGGATGTGTATTTCGCAGGAGCCGCCGGCCAGAGTGGACGCCTCTACATGGGGGCGGAGGGAGGCTTCGCTGCCAGTTCACTGATGGAGGGTGTGATCCCCGCGGCCGTGGAGGAGATGAGCGTGCTGTGCTTCGATGCCAATGGCGACGAGCGGCCGGACATGCTGATCACCGCTGGTGGCAACGAAGCGGGACGGGATACGACGCTCTACCGCAACTGGCTCGTGATGAACACCGTTGACGGGATGCAGGCCGGCTGGATCAGCACGGATGAAGTCTCCTCGGGCAGTGCCTGCAGCGCGGACATCGACCGCGACGGCGACCTTGACGTTTTCATTGCCGGACGGCTCAAGCCGCACAGCTACCTGTCCCCGGTGCCCTCGGAGCTTTTGCTGAACCAGGGCAACCTGAACTTCACGGACGGAGCGGCAGCTCTGCCCTCAGGCGGAATCCAGGGCTGCATCAGCGATGCGCTCTTCACTGACATCGACGGTGACGGCTGGCAGGACCTGCTGACCTGTGATGAATACGGGCCTGTGCGCCTGTTCCGCAACCTTGAAGGCAAACTGCAGGCCGGCATCGAGATCGCTCCGCACGGCATCTGGACCAGTCTGGCCAGTGCGGACCTTGACAACGATGGCGACCTCGACGTTCTCTGCGGCAACCAGGGGCTGAATACGAAGTACAAGGCTGACAGCGAACACGCCATGACCCTGTTCGCCGGTGAATTCAATGGCGACGGCATCCGCCAGCTCGTCGAGGCCAAGCAGAAGGGTGAGACGGAATTCCTGCCGGGCCGCGGCCGCTCCTGCAGCGGTTACGCCATGCCGCAGCGCGTGGCGGAGCGCTTCCCGCTCTGGCATGATTTTGCCAACGCCAGCTTCAGTGAGATCTACGGAGATCCGCAGGAGATCCAGGAACACTACTACGCCAATGAGCTCGCGAGCGTGCTGCTGCTCAATGACGGTGCCGGCGGCTTCAGCCTGCAGGCCCTGCCGCTGGCCGCACAGTACAGCATCGCCTTCGGGATCAGTGCCGCTGACCAGGACAACGACGGAGACATCGACCTGCTGCTCGCCGGCAACTTCCGGGATACCCAGCCGGAGACCGGACGCTGGAACGCCGGCTACGGCCAGCTGCTGGAAGGCAGCACGGGTTCCGGCTTCAGCGCCGTGGAACCGCTGCGCAGCGGGATCTTCATTCCCGGTGACAGCCGGGGCGCGCTGGCCTTTGATGCCGATGGCGACGGCCTGCTGGAACTGCTGGTCTGCGGTTCACGCATGAAGCCGCTCTACTACCGGCGCAGCCCCGAGGAGCAGTCCGGCACCGGACTCGCCGTGAGTCTCGTGGGCAGCGATGGCAACCGCTGGGCGGCGGGCAGCCGCGTGACGCTGGAACTTGACAACGGCATGACCTTGCTGCGCGAGCAGCAGGCCGGCAGCAGTTACCTCTCAAGTTCGCTGGCAGCGCTGCACTTCGGCATCCCGTCCGGCAGCAGTCCCCTGAAGCTGACGGTGCGCTGGGGAGACGGCACGGAGTCCACGGTCACGGAGTTCGACGGCAGCGGCACTGTGACGGTGCTGCAGTTCTAGCTGTTTCCGAGGATCCTGACCCCGTCCTGGGTACCGATGAATGCGCTCTCCGCCATGTCGACGAACAGGCCATGCTCGACGATGCCCGGGACATCGCTGAGCAGGCGCGCGAGGCTGCCCGGATCCGTCAGCAGGCCGAAGTCCGCATCAAGCACCAGGTTGCCCTCATCCGTCAGCACGGGCGCGCTTTCACTGCGGCGCTGCACGCAGCTCCGGCAGCCCGGCAGGCCCGTGACCTCGCGCAGCACCAAGGGCAGGGCGAAGGGAATCACTTCCAGCGGGATGCGGAAGGCTCCGAGTCTGTCAACGAGCTTGCTGTCATCGGCGATGACGATGAGCTTCGCACTGAAGGCGGCCACGACCTTCTCACGCAGGTGGCAGGCTCCGCCGCCCTTGATCAGGTTCAGCTGCGGGTCGATCTCGTCAGCGCCATCCACGGTCAGGTCCAGTCCCTCGAAGGCATCGAGCCCCGCGACCTCGATCCCCAGGCTGCGGGCCAGACGCGCCGTGCGTTCGGAGGTGGAGCAGCAGCGTACCTGCAGGCCCTGGCGGACACGGACTGCGAGCTCCTCCACGAAGATCTCGGCGGTGCTGCCGCTGCCCAGGCCGAGCCGGCAGTTGGCGGGGACGGCCGTGAGTGCGGCCGCAGCGGCGATGCGCTTCAGCTCTGCGGGACTGTGGAACAGCTCTGACATGCCACCATTCTAGTGCAGCCTCCTCAGCGGATTCCGGAGAGAATTTTCGGATATATAGATGTACGGCAGACCGGCAGTCAGGAAATTCTCCCGCGCTGGCTCTTTGCAGGGTGCAAATTCTGGTTATAATGCAATTGAGCGGGGTCGCCCCGCAGACTGACAAGGAGCAAGTACACGACAATGACTAACGCTGTCCTCATCGCCAACAATGCCGTCCTCAGCAGCTTCAACGCTAGCGGGGCCTGGCTGTGGTGGCGCTTTACCGATTCCACGAAATCGGTGAAGGGAGGCCGGCGCCATGTCCACGCTCCACTCTCCCGCTAGTTCAGCAAATTCCGCGGGCCCGGTGCTCGCCCCCTGCCTGATCGAACTGCCTGCCGACCTGGATACCCCCGTCAGCGCATATATGAAGCTGTGCGCCAGCGAATGCGGGTTCCTGCTGGAAAGCAGCGAGCACGGCCAGGGCCTCGGACGCTACTCCTTCATCGGCCTCGCCCCCTTTGACCGCGTGGAAATCCGCGGGCAGCGGATGCTCATCATCACTGCCACCGGGGAGGAGCAGCATGAGCTTGACCCGGCGGAGCCGCTGGCACCGCTGCGGCGCTTCATCGAGCAGAGCAGCGCGGGCCTGACTGAGGATATGCCGCCGATGCTCGGTGGCGCCGTCGGCAGTTTCGGCTATGACTGCGTGCGGCTCTTTGAGCGCATCCCGGACAGCCATGCTTCCGAGACCGGCCTGGCCGACGCCAGCTTCCTCGTGCCTCGCAGCGTTGTTGAGTTCGACCACCTGACTCGGCGGATGCGCATCGCCGCAATGCCCTGTCTCGCTGACAGCAGCCAGGCTGAGGTTGATGCCAGGGCGATGCACTACCGTGAACGGCTGCGTGGTCCATTGCCGCAGGAGGAGTCCCCGGCCTATGCGATCAGCAGCCCCGCGGAGGAGGTCGGCTATGCCCCGGGCCAGTATCAGCAGGCGGTGGAGCGGGTGCTGGAGCACATCGCCGCCGGAGACATCTTCCAGCTCGTGCTTTCCCGCCGCCTGAGCGGGCTGACCTCTGCGAGCGCCCTGGCGATCTACCGTGCCCTGCGCAGCGTGAATCCCTCGCCCTACATGTTCCTGCTGGACTTCGGCGACCACCAGCTCATCGGCAGTTCACCGGAGGAGCTGGTCTCCCTCACTGAGGGAGTGGCCCGTGTGATGCCGATCGCCGGGACACGGCCGCTGGCAACTGACGAAGCTGCCAACGTGGCACGTGAGCAGGAACTGCGTGACGATCCGAAGGAATGCAGTGAACACCTGATGCTGGTCGACCTGGCCCGCAATGACCTCGGCCGGGTCTGCGAGTATGGCAGCGTGAATGTGGACGAACTGATGGCGGTACGCCGCTACAGCCATGTGATGCACATGGTCTCACGGGTCAGCGGCAGGCTGGCGGCAGGCAGCGACTGCTTCGGGCTGCTGGCCAGCGCCTTCCCCGCCGGGACGCTGAGCGGTGCTCCCAAGCTGCGTGCGATGGAACTGATTGACGAGCTGGAACCCTTCCGGCGCGGGGCCTATGGCGGTGCGGTGGGCTACATCGGCCGCGGCTGCCGGATGGACATGTGCATCGCGATCCGCATGGTGCAGCTCCAGCAGGGCCGCTACACCCTGCAGGCCGGGGCGGGAATCGTTGCCGACAGCGACCCGCAGCGTGAATACGAGGAATGCAGCGCGAAGATGGCAGCGCTCGTGGAGGCGATCCGTCTCGCTGAGGAGGGCATCGGATGATTGCCGTGATTGACAACTACGATTCGTTCACCTACAACCTCGTGCAGATGCTCGGGACGCGCGGCGGCGAGCTCAGGGTCTTCCGCAATGATGCGATTGACAGCGCCGGCCTGCGGGCCCTGGCCCCGGAGCTGGTCGTGCTCAGCCCCGGCCCCGGCCAGCCGCAGGACGCTGGCAACATGCCGGAGATCGTGGCCGGGCTCTGCACTGAGCTGCCGCTCCTCGGGATCTGCCTCGGGCACCAGGCCCTGGCCATGCATTTCGGTGCGCGGATCGTGCGCGCCACACGCCTGATGCACGGCCGCAGCTCGCTGATCTACCATGACGGCCGCGGCATCCACCGTGGCCTGCCGAACCCCTATGAGGCGATGCGCTACCACTCGCTGGTGGTTGATCCGGCAAGCCTGCCGGACTGCCTGGAACTCACGGCGCACACGAGCCACGGTGAGGTGATGGCGATCCGCCACCGCAGCCTGCCGCTCTGTGGCCTGCAGTTCCATCCCGAGTCGCTGCTGACCAGCGTGGGCGGGCGGCTGATTGACAACCTGCTGGCGCAGCTGCGCCCCCTGGAGGTGCGCTGATGCTGCGTGAATCACTTGAAACGATCCTCGCCGGGGCGGAGCTGAGCCGCGAGCAGGCCGGCGCACTGCTGGCGGAGATGCTTGACAACGGTACGAGCCCGGAACTGGGGAGTGCGCTGCTCGTGGCCCTGCGCATTCGTGGGGAGAGCAGTGCCGAGCTCTGCGGTTTCGCTGAACTGATGCGTGAGCGCTGCACGAAAGTGGAGGTCCGGCCCGGTCCGGACCTGATCGACACCAGCGGCACCGGCGGCGATGGCAGCGGCAGCTTCAACATCTCCACGGCCACGGCCTTCGTGGCAGCCGGGATGGGCCTGCGCGTTGCCAAGCATGGCAACCGCTCCGTGAGCAGCCGCTGCGGCAGCGCGGATGTGCTGGAGGAGCTCGGTGTGAACGTGCTGCTGGACAGCCGCGGCATGGCGGAATGCATCGAGCACTGTGGCGTGGGCTTCCTCTACGCCCCGGCCCTGCATCCGGCGATGGCCAGCCTCGCCCCCCTGCGCCGCGCACTGGGCGTGCGGACCTGCTTCAACATGCTCGGACCGCTCAGCAATCCGGCCCGGGCCGGCCGCCAGCTGATCGGCTGCTATTCGGAGGACTGCGCACTGCGCATCGCCGGAGCGCTCTCGATGCTCGGCGGCAGCCGGGCCTTCGTGGTCGCCGGCCGTGACGGCCTGGATGAGATCAGCCTCAGTGCGGCCACGCTGCTGATCGAGGTGGATGGCAACGACATGCGCAGCCGTGAACTGCAGCCGGCCGACTTCGGCCTGGCCGGGATTGAGAAGCGCGCCCTGCTCGGCGGGGAGCGCAGTGAAAACGCCGAAATCATCCGTCGCCTGCTTGCTGGGGAAGCCGGTCCGGCACGGGAGATCGTCCTCGCGAATGCCGCAGCCTGTGCCGTGCTCGGCGGCCTGTGTGCAGGCCTGCCGGAGGGTGTGGCAATCGCGGCCGAAGCGATTGACAGCGGCAGGGCCCAGGCGGCCCTGCAGGCTCTCGTGAATCTGAGCAACAGCCTGGAGGTGGCGGCATGAACGCACTGCTTGAGAGGATCATCGCCGACCGGCGGCGGCGCCAGCCGATGTCGATTGACAGCTACAAGATGCAGCGCCTGCATGAGGACTGCCTGGCTCTGCCACCCGTGCGCAGCTTGCACACTGCCCTGGAACAGCGTCCGGCCGTGATCGCGGAAATCAAGCGCCGTTCCCCGAGCCGCGGTGAACTCGGCGGCTACCGCGCCCCGGGCCTGCTGGCAACGGCCTACCAGCGCTGTGGAGCGGCGGCGATCTCCGTGCTCACCAATGAGCAGTTCTTCGGGATGCACAAGAACGGCCTGAGCGAGGCCAGCGCCGCAGTCGGGATTCCCGTGCTGCGCAAGGAATTCATCATCTCCGTGTTCGACATCCTCGAGACGCGGCTGCTCGGCGCGGACGCCGTACTGCTGATCGTGCGCCTGCTTGACGACCACTGCCTGCAGCGGCTCCATGCCCTGAGCCGGGAAATCGGGCTGGAAGTGCTGCTCGAAGTCCACAATGAAGCGGAGCTGGAACGCGCGCTGGCGCTGGAGCCGGAGCTGATCGGGATCAACGCCCGCGATCTCGACAGTCTGGAACTGGATCTACGAGGCGCGCTGCGCCTGGCGGGCAGTGTGCCGCAGGGCATCCGCATCGTCGCCGAAAGCGGGATCCGCGGGATTGAGGACATGCGCATGTTCATGAACCGCGGCATCCACAGCTTCCTGATCGGCTCCGAGCTGCTGGAACATGACCGCCCGGAGAAGCGCCTGGCGGAGATGCTTTCGCGGGAGGTCACGCATGAAGCCGTGTGAGATCAAGATCTGCGGCGTGACAAGTCCCGCTGATGCACTGCTCGCGGAGTCGCTCGGCGCGGACATCATCGGCTGCGTACTCTGTGACAGCCCGCGCCGGATCAGCCCGGAGCAGCTGCAGGAGATCCGCGCAGCGCTCGGCAGCGCCAGGCTGGCTGCCGTACTGCAGGGGATGACTCCGGCTGCAGCCGCTGCCCTGGCCCGGGACTGCCGGCTGGACTACCTGCAGCTGCATGAGCCGGTCAGCGCTCAGTACCTCGCGGAACTGCAGGCTGCCTGTGAGGCACGAATCATCGTCGTGCTGGAACCGGCGCAGCTCGGCGACGAGACCTATCTGGCAATGCTCGCCGGCAGCGGGATTGACAGCCTGCTGCTGGATCTGCCCCGTCCCCGCTCATCAGAAATGACATTGACAATCGCCGACATCCACCGTGCCGCCGCCTGCGGACTGCCGCTGCGCATCGCCGGGAGCCTGAATGCCTACAGCGCCGCCGCCCTGCTGCAGTTCACGCAGCTGATCGGCGTGGATGTCGCCAGCGCGGTGGAAAGCAGCCCCGGCCGCAAGGATCCGCAGCTCATGCAGGAATTCATCCGCAGTGTGCGGGCTGCCAGGCAGGGGGAACTGCCCCGTCCGGGCAGTGACGGGCGCTTCGGACCGTTTGGCGGGGCCTATGTCCCGGAGAGCCTGGTCCCGGCCCTGGAGGAACTGGCAGGGGAACATGCGCGGCTGCTGGACGATGCGGGCTTCCGCTCCGAACTGTCAGAACTGCTGCGGGACTTCGCGGGACGCGAAACTCCGCTCTACCTTGCCAGGCGCCTGAGCGAGCAGCTCGGACGCCCGCTCTACCTGAAGCGTGAGGACCTGCTGCACAGCGGGGCGCACAAGCTCAACAACTGTCTCGGCCAGGGCCTGCTGGCCCGCAGGCTCGGCAAGCGCCTGCTGATCGCCGAGACAGGGGCCGGCCAGCATGGCGTGGCGGTGGCAACCACAGCGGCGATGCTCGGGCTGGACTGCCGGGTCTACATGGGCACGGAGGACATCCGCCGCCAGAGTCCCAACCTGCAGCGCATGCGCATGCTCGGTGCCGAGGTGCGGCCTGTTGACAGCGGCAGCCGCACGCTGAAGGATGCCACCAGTGAGGCGATCCGCGACTGGGTGGCGAGCTGCCGTGAGGCACATTACCTGATCGGCAGTGCCGTCGGCCCGCATCCCTACCCGCTGCTGGTCCGTGACTTCCAGGCCGTGATCGGCATTGAAGCCCGCCGGCAGTGCCAGGAGCAGGCCGGCAGCCTGCCCGCCACGGTCGTTGCCAGCGTCGGTGGCGGCAGCAATGCGATCGGGATGTTCGCGGCCTTCCTCGCAGACAGCGGAGTGGAACTGCTGGGTGCGGAAGCCGGTGGCACGGGCAGCAGCAGTGGCAGGCATGCCGCCGCGCTGGGCCTCGGCCGGCCCGGTGTGCTGCACGGCTCACTGAGCTACCTGCTGCAGGATGGCAACGGCCAGGTGGAACCGGTGCACAGCATCAGTGCCGGCCTGGACTACCCCGGCGTCGGCCCCGAGCATGCCTTCCTGCACAGCGTGGGCCGCGTACGCTATGAAAGTGTGACTGACGACGAAGCCCTCTCCGCCTTCGAGCTGCTCTGCCGCATGGAGGGAATCATCCCCGCCCTGGAAAGCAGCCATGCTCTGGCCCTGGCCCTGCGCCAGCCGGGCACTGGACCACTCGTGGTCTGCCTGAGCGGGCGTGGTGACAAGGACATCGCGCATGTGGCAACAGCGCTCCGCGAGCGCAGGGAGGCCGGCCATGAAGCGGCTTGAGCTGGACCTGCGCGAACGGCGCACGCGTCGACCGCTGCTCGTGGCGTACGTCACGGCAGGTTACCCGGACGAGGAGCGCTTCCTCGAACTGCTGCCGCTGCTGGAGCAGCAGGGTGTGGATGCCGTGGAGATCGGTCTGCCCTGCAGTGATCCGCTGGCGGACGGCCCGGTGATCCAGCAGGCCAGTGCCGATGTGCTCGCTGCCGGCATGACGACGCAGCGTGCACTGGAACTCGCGGCCCGCCTCTCCGAAACAATGACAATCCCACTGCTGGCAATGGGCTACCTTAACCCGCTGCTGGCCCATAGCCTGCCCCGCTTCCTGGAGGAAGCTGAGGCTGCGGGGCTCAGCGGCCTGATCATCCCGGACCTGCCACTCGGTGCCGATCCACTGCGTGAGCAGCTGCTGGCCGGGAGCCCCCTGGCCCGCATCCAGCTCGCCACTCCAGCCAGCACGGAAGCTCGCCTGGCCAAACTGGCACAGCAGGCCGAGGGCTTCATCTACGTGGTCTCGCGCATGGGCGTGACCGGCGGCCTGAGCCAGGGAGACCCGGCACTGGCAGCCGTCAGCCAGAGCCTGCGCAGTCTGACAACGCTGCCCCTGCTGACCGGTTTCGGGATCGCCGATCCCGCCTCCGCCGCGCTGGCAATGCCATATGGCGACGGCGTGATCGTGGGCAGCGCCCTGCTGCAGCTGCTGCAGGATGGCAATGAATCACTAGATGCCGCACTGCAGTTCATCGCCGGCATCCGCCGGGAACTGGACCGGAGCGCATTGACGGCTGCCGGACAACTCAAGGAGAGTCTCAGATGATGGTGATCGTGATGGAGCCCGAGGCTCCGCTGGAACAGCTCAGTGATGTCCTGCGCCGCCTGGAGGACAGCGGCGTGACCCCGCATCTCTCACGCGAACCGGGCCGGGTGAGCATCGGCGTGACGGCGCTGCTGCCCGCACCGCAGCAGGAGGAACTGCGCGCCATGCGCGGCGTGGCCGAGATCAGCGGCGTGCGCCAGCCCTTCAAGCTCGCCAGCCGTGAATTCCGCCCCGAGGATACGATTGTCAACGTGGGCGGGGTGGAGCTCGGCGCGGAGCGCTTCGTGCTGATCGCCGGACCCTGCGCCGTGGAGAGCGAGGAGCAGGTCTGCGCCGCCGCGCGCGCCGCCGCTGCCAGCGGGGCCCGGATCCTGCGCGGCGGAGCCTTCAAGCCGCGCTCTTCACCCTATGCCTTCCAGGGCATGGGCCTGCCCGGCCTGCGCCTGCTGAAGGCCGCCGGTGAAAGCTGCGGCCTGCCGATCGTCACCGAGGTCCTGCATCCGGAAATGGTCGGACCGATCTCCGAGTACAGTGACATGCTGCAGATCGGTGCGCGCAACATGCAGAACTTCGCGCTGCTGGAGGCCGCCGGCCGCAGTGAGCGCCCCGTGCTGCTCAAGCGCGGAATGATGGCGAGCATCGAGGAACTGCTGATGTCAGCGGAGTACGTGCTCGCCGCCGGCAACAGCCAGGTCGTGCTCTGCGAGCGCGGGATCCGCACCTTCGAAAGCTACACACGCAACACCCTCGACATCGCGGCGGTGGCAGCCCTCAAGCAGCTGACACACCTGCCGGTGATCGTGGATCCGAGCCATGCCACGGGACGGCGCGAACTGATCCGGCCGATGTCGCTGGCAGCGGTGGCCGCCGGGGCTGACGGCCTGATCATCGAGGCCCATCCCTGTCCTGACGATGCCCTGTGTGACGGCAAGCAGAGCCTCACGCCGGAAATGCTGGCGGAGGTCGGCAGCGCACTTGGCCCCATCTGCTCCGCCATGGGGAGGAGTTTCTGATGGGCGCGCTGACAGCCAGGGCCAGCCTGCGCGGCACGGCCAGCGTGCCCGGAGACAAGAGCATCGCACACCGCGCACTGCTGCTCTCCGCCTTCGCCGAGGGGGAGTGCCTGATCCAGGGCCTGCCTCATGGTGCAGACGTGCTGGCAACACGGGACTGCCTGCGGGAGCTTGGGATCAGTATCAGCGAGCCCGCGGCGGACGGCAGCGTGCGCGTGCAGGGCAAGGGGCTCAGCGGCCTGCGCACCCCGCGCCGGGTGCTGGACTGCCGCAACAGCGGCACCACGGCGCGCCTGCTCTGCGGCCTGCTCAGCGCTCAGCGCTTCAGCAGCAGCCTCGATGGCGACGCCTCGCTGCGGGGCCGGCCGATGGCCCGCGTTGTCGACCCCCTGCGCGACATGGGCAGCGTGATCGACTACCTTGAAATCGAGGGCCGCCTGCCGCTGCGCATCGATGGCGCACGCCTGCCCTTCACCCTGCACAAGCCGGAGGTTGCCAGCGCTCAGGTCAAGAGTGCCCTGCTGCTGGCCTCACTTGCCGCAGGTTCCGGCTGCCGCCTGCTGGAAACGGTGCCGATCCGCGACCACAGCGAACGCATGCTTGAGTACATGGGCAGCGGACTGAGCCGCGAGGCGGGACTGATTGAACTGCCTCCCGGCGCACGCTTGCAGGCCTGCGAGCTCAGCCTGCCGGGGGACATTTCCTCGGCAAGCTTCCTGATTGCCGCCGCCCTGCTGCTGCCCGGCTCAGAGCTGCTGCTGCGCGCTGTCGGCGTCAATCCCGGCCGCATCGGCTTCATCGAAACGCTCCGGGAAATGGGCGCGGACATCACACTCGAGAATCAGCGTCTGGTCTGCGGTGAACCGCTGGCGGAAATCCACGTGCGCTCCAGCAGCCTGCACGCAACACGGATCCAGGGCAGGAGGATTCCGGGGATCATCGACGAGCTGCCCCTGCTCGCCCTGCTCGCCAGCCAGGCAGCAGGCACGACGGAGGTCCGCGATGCCGCGGAACTGCGGCTCAAGGAAAGTGACCGCATCGAAAGCACGGCGGCCATGCTGGCTGCGCTGGGGGTGGCCTGCGAAACCCTGCCGGATGGCTTCGTCGTCAGCGGCGGGCAGGCACTGCTTGGCGGAGAGGTTGACAGCCGCGGCGATCACCGGATTGCCATGACGGCAGTCGTGGCATCGCTGCTCGCAGATGGCGAGGTTGAAATCAGTGATGAACAATGCATCGCGGTCTCCTTCCCGGGCTTCCGCGAGGAACTCACGAGGCTGGTGAACTGACATGAACGGTACCGATGCAAGGCAGGACCTGCGCCTGCTGAGGGCAGGGCTGGCCGGTTATCCGGTCAGCCACTCCCTCTCCCCTGGCCTGTTCGCGGCTGCGGCCCGGCAGCGCGGGATCACCTGCAGCTACGAACTGCTGCCCTGTGACGAGCAGGGCTTCAGCGGCTGCCTGGCGGCCTGCGCTGAGCAGGGCTACCACGGAATCAATGTGACAACGCCGCACAAGCAGCGGGCCTTTGCCTGTGCTGACATCCACAGCGAGGATGCCAGGCTGACCGGCAATGCCAACCTGCTGCAGTTCAGCGACAGGGGAATCCTGGCTGCCAACACTGATGTGGGCGGCTTCAGCCGCGCTCTGACGCAGATCCACGGCTTCGATCCAGCCGGGAAGCTCGCCGTGATCCTCGGCACGGGCAGTGTTGCCAGAAGCGTTCTTCTGGCACTGTCACGTCTGAACTGCGCCAGTGTGCTGGTGGCCGGACGCAATCAGGCCGGACTGTCAGAGTTTGCCGGGCAGACCGAGGCCTGCCGGGGCAGTTTGTCCGTGGAGCATACTCTGATCGACAGTGACGTAATGTGCAGCGCACTCGCTCAGGCTGACCTGCTCGTGAACTGCACGAGCGCCGGGATGGCCGGCCGCGAGGATGAGTCCCCGCTGGGCGGCTTCTACACAGTGCCGCGCGGGATGCTGGCCCTCGATCTGGTGTACCATCCCCCGGTGACACGCCTCATGGCCCAGCTTGCCAACTGCGGTGCACGGAGTGAGAACGGCCTGGCGATGCTGGCCTGCCAGGCGGCGGAGGCATTCGAACTGCTCAGCGGGCACAGCGTGGACGCAAATCTGCTGCTGGCCAGCGTAAGGGGGAGGCCCTGAGATGGCACTAAGACACATGACCGCAGGTGACAGCCACGGCCCGGGCCTGCTCGGGATCCTCGAAGGCATGCCCGCCGGTCTGGCAATCAGTGAGGAACTGCTCCTGCCGGAGCTGCAGCGGCGTCAGGCCGGCAGCGGCAGCGGCGGGCGGATGAAGATCGAGCGGGACCGCGCGCGGATCATGGCCGGGGTGCATGCAGGCCGGACCAGCGGCGCACCACTCGGCCTGCTGATCGAGAATCTGGACTTTGCCAACTGGCAGAACCACCAGCCGCCGGAGTACACCGTGCCGCGCCCGGGCCATGCCGACCTCGCCGGAGCGGTGAAGTACGGGCTAGACCAGACCCGCCCGATCAGTGAGCGGGCCAGTGCCCGCGAGACCGCGATGCGCGTCGCCATCGGCACGGTGGCACGGCTGCTGCTCGCGCAGGCCGGGATCGGGATCTACAGCCGGGTTGTGATGCTCGGCGGCATCCCGGCCCAGGGGCGGCCCGCCGAGGAACTGCTGGACGAGGCTGAACTCAGACGAATCCACAGTGCCTGCGAAGACAGCCCCGTGCGCGTCGAGGATGCCGCGGCGGAAGCAGCGATGCAGGCCGCGATTGACAATGCGCGGGAGAGCGGCGACTCGCTGGGCGGCAGTGTGGAGCTGTTTGCCTGCAACCCGCCGATCGGACTCGGCACGCATGTGGCCTGGGACCGCCGCCTGGACACCCGCCTGGCCGCCGCGCTGATGAGCGTGCCCGCCGTCAAGGCCGTGGAGATCGGTATCGGCAGCGATGTCGGTGTGCGTCCCGGCAGCCTCGTGCATGACCAGGTGGATGCTGACAATCCCGCTCACGGTGCCCGCTCCAGCAACCGTGCCGGCGGGATCGAAGGCGGGATGACGAACGGCATGCCCGTCTGGCTGCGCGTGCACCTGAAACCCGTTGCCACATTGCAGAAGACCCTGCACAGCGTGGACCTGCAGAGCGGCGAGAGCCGCCGGGCGCGCTACCAGCGCAGTGATGTCTGCATCGTGCCGCGCGCCTGCAGCGTGCTGGAGGCGGAGCTGGCGCTGGTGCTGGCGGATGCCCTGCTCGAGATGTTCGGTCAGGACCGGCTGGACCTGCTGCTGGAGCGCCTTGCCGCCCACCGCGGCCGCAGCCTCGTGGAGCACGTGCGCCATGCCTGAGCTGCCGGACCGCATCCTGCTGACGGGCTTCATGGGCAGTGGCAAGTCCAGCGTCGGCCGTGAGCTGGCCCGGCTGCTGGGCCTGGCCTTCGTTGACACCGACGAAATGGTTGCCAGCCGCAGCGGGATGAGCATCCCCGAACTCTGGGAACGCTTCGGTGAGGAGCGCTTCCGCGAACTGGAGCTGGAGTGCTGCCTGGAGCTGTCATCAGCGCGCCATGTGGTGATTGCCAGCGGCGGCGGCACGGTGCTCGATCCCTGGCGGCGCGAGCTGCTGAGCCGCGGCAGCCATGTCGTCAATCTCAGCGCCGACGTGGAGAGCCTGCTGAACCGCATCGAATCCCAGGGCCACCGCCCACTGCTGTTCACCGCGGATATCGAGAACCGCATCACCGAGCTGCTCGCCGAGCGCGAGCCGGTCTACCGTCTGGCCAGCCACCAGGTCGACACGAGCTATGTCAGCCCCGCCTACTGTGCACGGCAGATCGCCTGGTACTTCGGCGAACCGCGAGTGGTCGAACCTGAGGAGGGACGCTACTCCCCCGTGCACGTGATCCACGGCCTGCTGCGTGATCCGCTGCGTCTGGATGCCCTGCTGCCGGAGGGCCGGCGCGTGTTCCTGCTCAGCGATGACAACGTGATGCCGCTGCATGGTGAGCCGCTCTGCGAGGCCCTGGCCCTGGCGGATCGCGAGGTGCACTGGCTGAGCCTGCCGGCCGGGGAGAGCAGCAAGGACATGCAGGGCCTGCAGCGCGTACTGAGCTTCCTCGCGGAAAGCCGCGCCGGACGCGATGCCCTGCTGATCGGGCTGGGCGGCGGCGTTGTCACTGACCTCGCCGGGCTGGCGGCGTCGCTCTACATGCGCGGCATCAGGCTCCTGCTGTTGCCCACCAGCCTGATGGCGATGGTTGACGCGGCGATCGGCGGCAAGACCGCCGTCAACTTCGGCGGGGCCAAGAACCTCGTGGGCAGCTTCCACCTGCCGGACTGCGTGGCCTGCGACCCGCGCGCCCTGGCAACACTGCCCGCTGCCGAGCTGCACTGCGGGCTGGCGGAGGTCGTCAAGTACGACATGCTCAGCGGCGTGATCGAGGATGCCCCGGCGGCGGACTACGCCCCGGCCAGCCGCGGCGACCTGCCGGCACTCACGCGGCTCGTGGAGCGCTGCAGCCTGCAGAAGTGCGAGCTCGTGAGCGCTGACTTCCGCGAGCAGGGTCCGCGCCGCCTGCTGAACTTCGGCCACAGCGTGGGCCATGCCCTGGAAGCCCTGTCAGAAGGAACTCTTTCTCATGGCGCAGCCGTCGGGCTCGGCATGCTCTGCGCCTGCCGCATCGCCGAGGAGAACGGCATGGCCCAGGCTGACAACGAGGCGATCCTGCGCCGGGCGCTCGCGCAGTGCCGCCTGCCTGAAGCCAGCGTGCTGCCGGAGGAGTCTGCGATACTGGGGCGGATGCAGCTCGACAAGAAGAACCGCGCGGGCGGCCTGCGGATGGTGCTGCCGGTCCGCCCCGGTGAGGTGATGTACGACATCGAGGTCAGCAAAGCCGAGGTGCTCAGTTCCCTGGAGGCGATCAGGCCATGAAACTGCTGGTACTGCACGGACCATCACTCGACAGGCTCGGCACGCGCGAACCTGAGATATACGGCTCGCTCAGCCTGGCCGGGATCAATGCCCTGCTGGAGGAAACGGCGAAGCAGCGCGGGCTGGAGCTGACGATCCTCCAGAGCAACCACGAGGGAGTACTCGTGGATGCGATTCTCGCTGCGGCAGAAAACGGAAACCGCGGGATCCTCATGAACCCCGCGGCTTATTCCCATACCAGTGTTGCTCTGCTTGATGCGATCCGCGCCTGCGGCCTGCCCGTGGTGGAAGTGCACCTCTCGAACATCCATGCCCGTGAGGAGTTCCGCCGCCACAGCTATACCGCGATGGGCGCAGTCGGCGTCGTCACCGGCTTCGGCCCGGACAGTTACATAGCCGGGCTGCAGCTGCTGGCAGCCAGGCTGCTGCAGCACGCCGGCTGACTAACGCGCACCCTGGGCGGTCTGCGGCTGCATGCCACCCTCGGCGGCCTGCTTCTGCTCACCGTACTTCACGCTGCAGCCGACATGCGCGGTGCTGGCGGGGTTAACTTCCTCGCCCGCCATGTACTGCGTCAGTGCATTGATCACAAAGTTGTGCTGCGGGGTCTCGCCGGCCGCCTTGGTTTCATCGACGCCGCCGTTGTAGAGCAGCACGCCCTCGCTGGAGAGAATGAAGAGCTGCGGGGTGTTCTGAGCGCCGAACATCCGGCCGACGCTGCCATCCTCATCAAGCAGGATCGGGTTGTCAATGCCCCAGTCCGTCGCGGACTGCGCATTGGCCTCCAGGCCGTGGCCCTGCTTGCCGGGCGCGCCGGAATTGACGGCCAGCCAGACCACGCCGTTCTCCTCCGCGAAGGCCTTGGCATCGACCATGCTGTCGTTGCCACCCTCGTAGTACTTCTTCACGAAGGGACAGCCGGGGTTGTACCACTCCAGCACGACGGTGCGGCCGTCGGCGAAGTAGTCCGCCAGGTGGTGGTTGTGGCCCTCGGTGTCCATCAGGCTGAAGTCGTAGCCGGAGGTGCCGGGCTCGACGGCCATGCCCTGGGCTTCGGCGCGCGGGGCGCTCATGGCATAGATGGCGGTAATGGCGATGGCGAGCATCGCGAAAGTGGCGATCAGTCTGCGGATCATGTGATTCCTCCAGAATGTATATAGGCTGGCGGTGCTCCCGGTCCCGGCAATCCCGCCTGGCGGATGGCCCCAAGGGGCAATCCCTGCATTCCCATGCAGATGCGTACCCTTATTGATAGTGCTCTATCGCGAAATGTTCGAAAAAGCAGTCTGAAAAGTCCTGATAGTTTGCCTAGTGCGAATAGTGCCAGACCGAGATTAACACTAATGTAGTGCTCATGGAAGCAGATTCTAAGAAAGTATGGTGTTTTTATTTTAACCACATTGACATGTTTCGTCATATGGGGTACTATACATATGTATGATGACCGTTAAGAGAAACATTGAATCGCATAGGGATCTGAAAGTCTGGCAGCGCTCCATAGAACTGACCATGTGTGTTTACAGGCTAAGCTCCGCGTTCCCCAGATCTGAACAGTTCGGCCTGACCTCGCAGCTCAGGCGAGCATGTGTCTCAATTGCTGCCAATATCGCAGAGGGGAACGGGCGGCACACGGACAGGGATTATGCTCACTTCCTATCCATGGCTATCGGCTCAGCACGCGAGGTGGATACCTTGCTCGTCATCACCCGCGAGCTTGGCTATGGCAACATTGACGAATATCACCACTGTCTGGATCTACTCGGCGAAATCAACAGAATGCTGGAAAGCATCCACACGAGGTTTGCAGGGAAGGTGTAGTGTGCTTTACAAATAGAACGAATGCACCATGTCGAAGCTTTTGTTCATTGTGGAAGTGACGATGCACTATTTCTACTTCCAATACTATTCGCACTATTCCCACTGCCCCGGCGAAGCTGCGATTCGCGGCTCCCACACACCCCCACTTTCTCTACTTCCAATACTATTCGCACTATTCCCACTATTCCTACTACTAATACTATTCGAACTATTCCAACTACTTATGCTTCTCCGCAATCCCCACCATCAGCTGGTGCAGGGGCAGCATCGCCTTGTAGTGCTTCAGGCAGTGCTCCAGCAGCTTCTCCGAATAGACCACATCCGGCAGCTTCTCCTCGTGCACGGCGTAAAAGCCGCTGTACTTCTGCAGCTCCGGCATCGGGCCGTCCTCGCTGGCGCCACGCGGCAGGGTCTTGTAGGTCTCGCCGAGAATCTCATAGCCGCCCTTCCTGAGCTTGTCGACCACGGCCTTCGCCGCCTTCTGCTTGGCAGTGTTCGCCATCTCAGCTCGCCAGCCCTTCAGCAGGCTGTTGTCAAAGCCCTTGATTCCGGCCACCAGCCAGAGCTTCTCCGGGTTCATGCGCAGGTAGAAGGCTGAGTTGTCCTTCTTCGACTTGCGCGTGCCCTCCCAGAACATGATGTCCATCCAGGTCTTGTAGGGGTTGCGATCCTGGTTGTAGCGCACATCCGTGAAGATCTTCTTGAAGCTACCCTTGCCGTTGTAGTCCGGGTTGGCCTGCAGTCCGCCGGAGAGCTTCGCCACCTTGCCGCCCATGCTGACGATGAAGGACTGCGCCGGCGCAATCACATCGTTCATGTAATTGTCGCGGTGCGCCTCGAACCACTCACGCTCATTGTGCTTCGCCAGATCCCGGTAGAACGCGATGGTCTGCTTCGTGAAGCCCGTGAAGGGGGCGATCCCGACTGCCTTTGCTGCTGCTGCCTTTGCCATGGTAATCCTCTACCCCGCTGGGTGCTGGGGCTATTTTACCCGGCGGCGCGGTTTATGATTGTGGCGACACTGCATGACGGACCTGCACAGGAACTGGGATGACACGGAGACGGATCCCGAGCATGACGGGCTGGATCCGCTCAATGTGGCAACGGGAGCGGACAGCATCCCGCGCGGACTGCTGCGCATCGCCGTGGACACCGGCGGCACATTCACGGATCTCGTGCTCAGCGATGAACATGGCCGGCTGCTGCTCACGCACAAGCTCCTGAGCACGCCGGACGACCCCTCGCGCGCAGTGCTGGAAGGCGCGAAGATGCTGATGATGATGGCCGGGCGCGACATGGAGCCCTATGAGCTGATCCACGGCACGACGGTGGCAACGAATGCGATGCTGACCCGCAGCGGCGCGCGTGTCGGGTTGATTGTCAATAAGGGCATGGAAGGCCTGCTCTCCATCGGCCGCCAGAACCGGCCGGAGCTGTATGCGCTGCACCCGAGGCGTGGCAAGGCCCTGGTGGAATCAAGGCTGGTCTTCGGCCTGCACGACGCAGTTGCGGACTGGCCGGAGGATCTCGAGCGCTTCTATGATCAGTACAGGTTTCCCGGAGGAATCATGGCAGTTGATTCCTGGGCAGTCTGCCTGATCGGCCCCGACGGTGTGAAGGAACAGGCGATCGAAACCTTCCTGCACAGCTACCGTTCCGAATTCAAAATGACCGAGGAAACACTGCGCGGGCTGATCCGCCAGAGGAATGAATACTGGGAGAGCATCGGCGACGAACGGCGCTGGGAAATGAGCGATGAGCAGATCAGGCTCAAGGTCGAGCTCAGCAACAAACAGCGCAAGGACATCCACCTGTCGACGGAGGTCGCCCCGGATGCGCTGGAGTATGAACGCTGCTGCACCACGGTTGCCAATGCGATGGTGGCGCGGATGATGAAGCAGTATCTCGCGAAGCTGGATGAAGGGGAACAGCAGCAGCTGTCCATCATGGCCTCCGACGGCGGGCTGGTGCCGGTCTCGGTGGTCAGCCACATGCCGGTACTGACGATGCTCAGCGGGCCGGCCGGCGGGGCGCTTGGCGCACTGCAGGCCGGACAGGACTGCGGAATCACGAAACTGGTCAGCTTCGACATGGGCGGCACCAGCACGGATGTGGCGCTGCTGGACAATGGCCTGCCCCTGGCACGCACGATGGAAATTGACAACATCCCGCTGCGCCTGCCGCATATCGACATCCATACCGTCGGCGCGGGGGGCGGCAGCATCGCCTGGATTGACAGCGGTGGCGCACTGAAGGTCGGGCCACAGAGTGCGGGGGCTGACCCTGGCCCGGCCTGCTACGGCCGCCAGCAGCATGATGCACCGTTGGCAACGGTGACTGATGCGCATGTGGTGCTCGGCCACCTGCCGGAGGAGGTGCGGCTGGCGGGCCAGCTGGAGCTGGACCGCGTGGATTCATTCCGCGTGGTGGATCTGCTGGCGCAGCAACTTGGGTTGTCAGTGGAGGACTGTGCCGAGGGCATCCTCAGGATTGCCGACCAGAACATGGCGAATGCGATCCGTGCGGTGTCGTCGCAGCGCGGGCATGACCCACGGCAGTACACACTGGTGCCCTTTGGCGGGGCCGGCGGGCTGCATGCCGTGCGGCTGGCAGAACTGCTGGGGATGAAACGCATCCTGCTGCCGGCCAGCCCGGGACTGCTGAGCGCCGTCGGCATGTTGTCAGCGCCGCTGCGTTTCAGCAGGAGCCGGCGGATTGAGCTGGCAATGTACAGCAGGTCTGAGAGTGAATTCCGCAGGGATGAACTGTACGATGCCCTTGCCACGCTGGACCGGCATATCGAGCAGATGACCCAGGAGCTGGAAGCCGATGTGCAGGCCGCTGACCGTGATACCCGGATGTGGAGCATCTTTCGCACGCAGCTGGATGTGCGCTATGCGGGACAGGACCACGAGCTGACGGTGGACTGGAACGCCAGGCATCAATGGGATGAGGACTTCCACCGCCTGCATGAGCAGCTTTACGGGCATTGCCATCTCGAACGCGCTCTGGAGATCGTTTCAGTGCATGTGTCGGTGGAGGTTTCGCAGGGCCAGGGCGTGAACAACCCCGTGAACCTGCATGGATCGACCGAGACGCGGCTGTCAACTGTGGTGCAGCGGGACGACCTGCTGCCGCTGCAGCAGCTTGCGGGCCCGCTGACGATCATGGAGCAGTCGGCGACCACGACCATTCCGGCGGGTTGGGACATGCGGGTGGTTGACAACGGACATATCCTGATTGAGAAGACAGCAGGGACCGGGGACCAGGGATCGGGGACAGAAGAACAGGTTGCAGCGAAC
This sequence comes from bacterium, assembly GCA_041395205.1. Taxonomy (GTDB): domain Bacteria; phylum 4484-113; class 4484-113; order 4484-113; family JAFGCY01; genus JAHEFU01. The sequence continues at coordinate 1,724,828 of JAWLAZ010000001.1, read as the reverse complement.
AGGGAACAGGAACTTTGTGCGGCAATAAGTGCCGCACCTCCGAATGCGGAAACCCGAAACCCGAAACCCGAAACCGGGGATCCGATTGAACTGGAAATATTCCGGCAGCTGTTCGCGGCAGTCGCCGAGGAGATGGGCAACAGCCTGATGCGCACCGCACATTCGCCCAACATCAACCAGCGGCGCGACTTCTCCTGTGCGATCTTCGATGAGCAGGCGCGTATGATCGCCCAGGCCGCGCATATCCCGGTGCACCTCGGCTCGATGGGCACCGCCGTACAGGCCGTGCTGGAGCGCTTCCCGCTCGCGGAAATGGACCCGGATGCGCACTACATCGTCAACGACCCCTTCAGCGGCGGCACGCACCTGCCGGACATCACCATCGTCAGCCCGGTCACACCACTGGAGGAGGACCAGCCGCGCTTCCTCGTTGCCAGCCGCGCGCATCACTCCGACGTGGGCGGGATCTCCCCTGGCTCGCTGCCATTATCCACGCACATTGACGAGGAAGGCATCCGCATTGAGCCTGCACTGTTTGACGACGCCCTGCTGCAGCGCATCTGCGATGCGTCCCGCACGCCGGACGAGCGCCGTGGCGATCTGAATGCGCAGCTCGCCAGCCAGCTCACCGGCCGTCGCCGCCTGATCGAGATGTGCGAGAGCTACGGCTGGGAGCATGTCTCGGCAATGGCAACAACTCTGCTGGAATATTCGGCGCGGATGATGCGCGAAGTTGTTTCCTCCATTCCCGATGGGACTTACGAAGCTGAGGACTTCATGGATGGCGACGGCCTCGAAGCCGTGGACGTGGCCATCCGCCTGAAGCTGACGGTGGCCGGTGAAGAACTGACAGCGGACTTCTCTGAAACTGACGACCAGGTACCGGGCAGCATCAATGCCGTGCGTGCCATCACCCTCTCTGCACTGGGCTACGTGCTGCGCCTGCTGGCCCCCGAGGAGCTGCCGCAGAACGAGGGCGCGATGCAGCCGCTGAAGCTGATCACGCGTCCCGGCAGCCTGGTGGATGCGCAGTACCCCGCTGCCGTCGCCGCCGGCAATGTGGAAACCAGCCAGCGTATCACGGATGTGCTGATGCAGGCGCTGGCGAAGGCACTGCCAAAGCGGATGCCGGCCTGTTCGCAGGGCACGATGAACAATGTGCTGATCGGCGGCGTGGACCCGCGCACGGGCCAGCCCTTCAGCTACTACGAAACCATCGGCGGCGGCTTCGGCGCCGGGCCGGAGGGACCGGGTGAAAGCGGCATGCACAGTCACATGACGAACACCCTGAACACGCCGATCGAGACCATCGCCCGGCGCTATCCCTTCCGGGTCAGCGCCTACCACCTCAACGTGGACAATCCCGGCTACGGCAGGCATCAGGGTGGCCGGGGCATCCTGCGCCGCTATGAATTCGACGTGCCCTGCACGGTGACGATCATCAGCGAACGCCGCCGCAACCCGGTCAAGGGCCCGGCCGAGGGCAACAACGGCCGCTGCGGCCGCAACCTGCTGATCAGCCCTGATGGCAGCGTCCGAGAATTGCCGGGCAAGTTCAGCCGGGAATTCCAGCCCGGCGAGATCCTCGAGATCCACACCCCGCCCGGAGCGGGCTGGGGTCCTGGCTTCAAGTAAGCGCTATCCTATTGGCGCAATGGCTGAACTTGACTGGCGCTCGATGTTCGGACATCAGATCGAGGGCAAGTACCACCTGACGGAATTCATTGACGCCGGTTCCTACGGCGGGGTGTTCCGCGCGGACGAGGTGGTCGGCGACCGCCTGATGCGCAGTGTTGCCATCAAGCTGCTGCAGCCCACTGAGGGTGACAACCCCTACCGCCGCGAGGTGGCCCGCGACAAGCAGCTCACCGAGCTGCAGTTCGCCGCCGGGCTGGACCATCCGCATGTGATCCGCTGCCACTCCGTCGGCCAGTGGCTCTCGCCCTCCGGCCCGCTGCTCTACATCGTGATGGAGCTGGCGGAGCTGAGCCTTGAGACCGTGCTTGCCAACGGTCCGCTGGAGCCGGCCCAGGCCGCCGACATGCTGCGCCAGATGGCAACCGCGCTGGAATACCTGCATGACAACTCCCGCGGGCTGGTGCACCGCGACATCAAGCCTGCCAACATCCTGCTCTGCCAGGGCCAGTGGAAGCTCAGCGACCTGGGCACGGCCGTCCCCCTGGGCGGCGCGCATGCCGTGCAGGGCGCGGCCTTCGGCACCGCCGAATACGCCCCGCCGGAAAGCTACGACGGCGAGATCACTCGCGGCTGGGACACCTGGAGCCTCGGCGTCGTGCTGATTGAAGCGCTCAGCCTGGAGCTGCCCTTCAATGGCGAGGGGCAGCGCGAACTGCTGCGCAGCGTGCTGCATGACGTCCCGCACATCCCGCTCACCGTGCGCGAGCCCTTCGCCACCATCGCCCGGCACTGCCTGCGGCGCGATCCGGAGCAGCGCATCAGTGCCGCTTCGATCCTGCGTGAGCTGGCGCAGTACAGCGCTTCCGGCCTTGAACCGGCGGAGCGCGACTTTGCTGACAATCCCTTCGCGATCGAGGAGGACGCGGCCGCGCTGGCCGAACTGGAACGCCGCATCCGGATTGCCCTGGCCGACCGCCTGATCTCCAGCCTGGAGCGTGCCGAACTCAATGAAGCGGCCCGCGAACTGCGCATCCCGCTGGCAACTGCACGCAGCCTCTTCAACCGCATCCGCGCGGGGATGGACGAGCAGCCCGTCCCGGCTCCGGCACCCGCCGGCAACCTTAGCCCGCCGCCCCGCCTTGAACCGCAGGAGCTGCATGTCGGCGGCGGCAGCGGCTACCCGACCATCGGCGCGGCGATCCGCAATGCCCGTCCCGGCAGCACGATCCGCATCGCTCCCGGCAACTACGCCGAGCAGCTGCAGCTCGACCGTGAGCTGACGATCATCGGCGAGGGCCAGCCCGGCCAGGTGCGGATCGTGACCCGCGACCGCCATACCGTGCTCTGCAAGACCGCCCGCGCCCGGCTCAGCAACCTCGAGCTGATCTGCCGGGTCAGCAATGATGAGGTGCGCGCCGCCGCACTGTGCCTGCCCTTCGGTCGCTGCCGGATCAGCAACTGCACGATCGAGAGCGAGGGCGACGTCTGCCTGACGGCCTTCGGGCGCAGCAGCGCTCCGCTGCTCACGGACTGCAGCCTGAGCGGCGGACGCAATGCCTGCCTCAGCATCAGCCACCATGCCGGCGTCAGCTTGCAGGGCTGCAGCATCAGCGGCAGTGGCTTCGCCGGAGTCTATACCGGCGCCGGTTCCCGCGTCGAGATGCAGCGCTGCAATGTGCACGACATCCGCGGCACCGGCCTGCTGTTCCACGAGGACGGCACGGGCGAGCTGCTGGACAGCCGCATCTCGGACTGCCTGGAGCACGGCGTGCTGCTCGGCGGGAATGGCTCCCCGCAGTTCAGCGGCTGCGAGATCCGTGCCAACCATGGCTACGGCATTGCCGGAGGCCGGCGCAGCCAGGCGCAGTTCCGGGACTGCGAGATTCATGTGAACGGGGCCGGCAGCCGCGAACTGCCGGATGCCCCGCTGCTCCTCGAAAACTGCCGGCTGGACTGAACTGCATTACAATTAACGTATGGACCAGCGCAATCAGCTGCGCATCTTCCGCAGACAGGACAGGACTGCGGTACTGGGGCCGGGAACCAGGGCGGTGATCTGGGTCCAGGGATGCCCCTTCGGCTGCCCGGGCTGCATCGTGCCCGAAAGCTGGCCCAGTGACGGGGGACAGAGCGTGAGCGTGAATGAACTGAGTGACTGGCTGCTGGGCCTGCCGGAGATCGAGGGTCTGACCCTCTCCGGCGGTGAACCCATGCAGCAGCCCGAGGCCCTGTGTGAACTGCTCGACGCTGTGCGCGCGGAGCGGGATCTCGGGGTGATGTGCTACACCGGCTACCGCCATGAGGACCTGCTGCATCGCGGCAGCCCTGCCCAGCAGGCCCTGCTGGAGCGCATCGACCTGCTGGTGGACGGGCCCTACATCCGCTACAGGCATGCTGAGCTGCTCTGGCGCGGATCCAGCAACCAGCGGCTGCTCGACCTGAGCGGCCGCTATGCGGATGTGCTGGCGGAGCTGGCCGATGACAGCGCCGGGCTGGAACTGGAACTTGACAACGAAGGCCTGTTCTTCACAGGCGTGCCGCCGCGCAGTGGCTTCCTTGAGCAGCTCAGCGCGGGTCTGGCAAGCCGCGGGATCAGCCTCAGGCGCGAGGGGGAGGGGGAATGAGCGGTGCTGAGAAACTCGTATTCGCGCTCGTGAGCGTCGCGGTCAGCGCGGCCCTCGAGGCCAGCCGCAACCGGGGCATGGAGCGCGAGCAGATCTTCCGCATGGAGCAGCAGCATGTGCACCTCAGCCAGCTGCGCGCCCTGCGCCGCACTGAGCTGGCGGACCGGCTCTCCCGCCTGGAAAGCAATCTCGCCGGCCTGCAGTCCGGCCTGCCCGTCAACCAGGACATGGAGCTGCAGAATGCGATTGCCAGTGCCCAGGGCCTGCTGATGTCGCGCGATGCGGATGTCGACGCCGCCGAGGAACGCATCGTCAGCCTGGAACGTCGCCTGGCAGCCATCCGCCGCGAGCAGGACCTGCAGGCCGCACGTCAGTCCACTCAGCAGGGCGAGATGCTGCGGCTGCGCATGGAGGCCCTCGAGCAGCGCATCGCCGGGATGGAGCCGCAGATCGACCGCAATGATGAGCGCGAGGCCCGGGATGATGCGCAGCGCACGGTGGCCTCTCTGCGGGAGCTGCCACGCAATGCGGAGGATGTCGAACTGGACTTCTCCCTGCGGATGGCAACGCGCAGCGTGGACCGCCTGCAGCACATCGTGGAGCAGGACGAGGACCGCAGACGTGAAGCCGGGAAGGCCCAGCGCACGGAACTCGAGGCCGCGGAATCCGTTGTCAGCGGCCTGGGCGCGGACCCGACCGTGATGCGCTGGCTGCCGGGCGCGGTCGGGGAACTGCAGCAGGAACTCACGGCCCTGCGCAGCCGGCTGGCAACCCTGGCCCCGCGTGACACACATGGACTGAGCGAGCGCATGCGCGCGGCCGAGCAGGATCTCGTCAGTCGCGCCAGCGCGGCGCAGATCAAGGCCGACCAGCGCGACTACATCACCGAAAGCATCCGCAGCACCCTGATCGAAATGGGCTTCATCGTCAGCGAGGCCCGGCCTGAACATGCCGAGCATCCCGCCTCCGCCATGCTGTTCTCCGCCATCAACGACGCCGGACGCGGGATCAATGTCAGCGTGCCCGTCGACGGCGAGATCATCTACGACATCGACGGCTGGCCGAAGCACAGCTCAGCGAAGGTCGGCGGCGGCACGAGCGCGACCTGCGACGAGGCCCAGCAGGTGCTGGAGGAAATGCACGAGCGCCTCGAGAAGGAGTTCGAGGTCAGCACCGGCGAACTCACCTGGGAGGGGAAGGACCCGGACCGCATCCTGCGCAGCGCTGACGAACTGCCGCAGGGCGGCACTGAGCAGGATCAGGGGAGGGAGCGGTGAGCGGTTCGCCGAAGTATGTCTCCCCGAGCCTGACGGCGGCGATCCGCCGCACGATCGCTGAGGCCCGCACCGCGGAGGCTCGCCAGGAGGCAGTGCTGCGTCGCGGGCGGATGGACGAATGGATGCTGCAGCGCGACATGCAGCGCCGCAATGCCGTGCTGGACAGGGCCACGGCGCTTGAGCATGAACTGGCGTCACTGCGTGAGCGGCTTTCGCCCGCTGACGACATGCAGATCAGTGATGAAATCAACCGCGCCCGGGCCACTGCCAATGCGGCGGGCAGTCCGGATCTGGCGAACATCGAGGCCATGCTGGAACTGGCCCGGCGCCGGCTGCAGGCCGCCGCTGCCAACGCCCGCCAGCAGGCGGCCCGGCAGTTGTCAGACCAGCGCGAACGCTACAGTGCGCAGTTGCATGATCTGGAAGCGCGTCTGGCGGCCCTGCGGCCGGATGCCGACACACAGCTGGAGCAGCAGGCCGTGACTGACGCGCAGCATACCCTGGCCGAGGCCCGCGCTGCCAGCCGTGGCACGGATCCCGTCATGGCTGACTACCAGCTCAGACTTGCCGACAAGGCCATTGACAGGCTCGAGCTGCGCGTGCAGACCGATGCCGGCCGCCGCCAGCGCGAGCTGCAGCTGATCGAGGAACGCCTCGGAGCCTGGGAAGCCATCGTGGAGGGCCTGCAGGCGGACCCCACCGTGATGCGCTGGCTGCCCGGAGAAGTGGCAACGCTTGCGGATCGCACTCGCGAACTGAAACACACCGCGCGGAGCAATCCCGACGGCCTGCCGGAGGATCTCGCGGAACAGGCCCGGAGCCGCGAGGAGGAGCTCGTGGCGCGCGCCGGTGCCGCGCAGATCCGCGCCGACCAGCGCGACTACATTGCCGGAGCCATCCGCGAAACACTCGCCGAGATGGGCTTCATCGTCAGTGAGGCGCAGCCGGAGCATCCCGGCCATCCGGCCACCGCCCTGGCCTTCAGCGCCGTGAATGACGCCGGCCAGGGGATCAGCATCAGCGTCCCGCTGGAGGGCGAGGTGCACTATGACATCGATGGCTACACGAAGAGCACAGTGAGCCGCGTCGGCGGTGGCAACGCCGCCGTCTGTGACAGTGCGCAGCAGGTGCTTGAGGAAATGCACGGCCTGCTGGAGCAGGGCTTCCAGGTGCAGATGGGCGAACTGATGTGGGAGGGCAAGGACCCGGACCGCATCCTGCGCATGGCGGATGAGCTGCCTGGCGGCGGGCAGCGTCGGGACAGGGAGGAGAGCCGGTGACTGACAACGCTCGGCCCAGCGTCGACTCGCGCTGGATCACGGACTTCGAGAAGCAGCTGATGCGCGGCAAGCACATGCTGCTGTATGGCAACATCCATGACCAGTTCCTCAGCGACGGGCAGTACATGACCCTGCCGGCCTATGTCACGGGGCACTTCAGCCAGCTCGGCTTCGACATCGTTGTCAGCTACGATCCCGTGGACGGCTTCAGCTTCCCGGACCGCGAGATGGAGAAGCGCTTCAATGAACTGGCCCGCAGGCGGCTGGAGGCGGCGCATCCCGGCCTGACCGGTGATGAATCCCCCGATCCCCAGGGCCAGCCCGGCGCTGACAACGCTGCAGCGGAGGCCACGGCCGATGCCGCAACGCAGTCCGGTGACCTCACCGCTCCCCCGCCCCGCCGCCGCGCACCCGCCGCCCCGCCGCGTGGGGGCAGCCGCCGCGTCGATCCGCAGACCGCCTTTGCGCGCCTGCGCCACGTGATGAGCCAGGGTGAGGTCAGCGTGGCGGCGATGGTCAACCTCGGCGACATGCTCACGAGTGATGCCAACCGCTATGCCGAGGCCGAGCGCGGCAGCGTGATCATCCTGCAGAAGGCCCTGCTTGAGGCCGCGATCATCCAGGAGGGTCCGCTGGCCGGCTACCGCAACACGCTGGTGCTGACCGCCGGCGAGCTCAGGCGCGTGCCGGAGTGGCTCTACCTCGACCTGCCGGTTGTCACGATCATCCAGTGCGGCCGGCCCGACAAGGACGAGCGCCTGCAGTTCATCGCCAGTTTCCACAGCGGCTTCTACGCCTGGGAGGAAATCCCTCAGGAGGACCGCCAGGAGCTGTTCGAGGAATTCGCGGACCTCACCGACGGCTTCCAGGCCTGGGACCTCGAAGCGCTCCGGCGCACGAGCTGGGTCGAGCAGATCCCGGTGCTGGACCTGCGCAGCCTGATTGACTACTTCAAGTTCGGGCTGCGCGACGATCCCTGGGAGGAACTGAGCCGCGACAAGGTTGCCAACGCCCGCGAGTTCCTCAGCGCACGCGTGATCGGCCAGCCCTTCGCGGTGGACGCCGTCTGCCGCATGCTGACGAGCGCCCGCGTCGGGATCTCCATGAGCGGCAGCACCGGCCGCCGCGCCAAGCCGAAGGGCGTGTTCTTCTTCGTCGGCCCGACCGGAGTCGGCAAGACGGAGCTTGCCAAGGCCGTCACCGAGCTTGTGTTCTCCGACGAGCGGGCCTTCGCCCGTTTCGACATGAGTGAGTACAAGGAGGAGCACGCCGCCGAGAAGCTGGCCGGTGCCCCGCCCGGCTTCGTCGGCTACGACGAGGGCGGGCAGCTCACCAACCGCGTGATGGAGCATCCGCACAGCATCCTGCTCTTCGACGAGATCGAGAAGGCGCACCCGCGCGTGCTCGACAAGTTCCTGCAGATCCTCGAGGACGGCCGCCTGACCGACGGCAAGGGCCAGACCGCCTACTTCAACCAGAGTGCGATCATCTTCACGAGCAACATCGGCGCGAGCGAACTCTACACGGAGGTCCGTGAAAGCGGCGGCCAGATCAGCTTCGATGAGGTGCAGCGCTACTTCCAGGAGAAGGTGCGCGACTACTTTGCCAACAGGATCAACCGCGCCGAGATCTACAACCGCCTCGGCGACAGCATCGTGCCCTTCGACATCCTGCGCCCGGACTTCGTGATCGCCATCGGTGCCAAGTTCATCCGCGCGCTCAGGCGCAACTGCCAGGAGAAGTACGGCATCCAGCTCGAGACCGATGCCAGCATCGAACAGACCCTGCTGGCCGAGATGCAGCGCAATGACAACCTGCTGCTCGGCGGCCGGCGCATCAAGACCCTGCTCGAGAGCATCCTCGAGCATCCGCTCAATGCCTGGATCTTCGCCAATACTGACAACCCCGCCTCGCTCAGCGGCGTGAGCCTGCGTCTGTCAATCAATGCCGAGGGCAGGCTGGTGGTGGAACGTGGCTGAGGACTGGCGGATCACAGCGCAGTGGGAACGGCCCGTGCTGCCCCTGAGCCAGGCCTCGGAGAACACATTGCGCATCCGGCTCAGCCCGCCGCCGGCCACGACCGCCCATGGCCTGCGCCTGGCCGTGGCCCTGGACTGCAGCCGCAGCATGGTGCAGGAAATGCGCCTTGAGGAAGCCAAGCAGGCCGTGCTCAGTCTCGCGGGAGCGCTGGATGCCTCCGACCACCTGCATGTCGCGGTCTATTCCAGCCAGCTGATGGAGCTGATCCGCGGGCTGCGTGGCGGCGAGAACCTGACAACGCAGCTCAAGGCCCGCCTCACAGGGTTGCAGCCCCGCGGCCTGACGCGTACGCAGCTCGCGCTGGACTGGCTGGATGCCTCACTGGCAAATGACGAACTGCGCAGCTGCGTGGCCCTCCTGATCACCGACGGCGTTCCCACCGATGAACGCGGCTACCCGCTCACTGACACCGCGCTGCTGGAGGACCGCGTGCGGCGCATGCGCGAATCCGGGATCCGGCTCTACACCGTGGGCATCGGCGAATCCGACTACTTCGACCCGAAGCTGCTGGACCAGCTGGCCCAGCTCGGCGGCGGACGCTTCATCTACCAGCCCCATCCCGGCGGGCTGAGCGTGGAGCTGCGCCGCCTGCTGCGCGACTGCCGGGGCCTGAGCACGCGCCACAGCGGCCTGCGCATCCGCAGCCACCTGCAGGGCCTGACACCCGGCCGGCTCTGCCGCGTCAGCCAGGACTTCCAGCAGTGTGAACTGGCAACGCAGGGCGACGCCCTGCTGGCCGGGCTCGGCGTGCTCAATGAGGATCAGCCCACCGAGCTGCTGCTCGACCTGCAGTTCGCTGCCAGTCCCTTCGGCTCGAAGGAGGGCGAGCGCCGCGCCGTGGGTCTGGAACTCGTGCAGGACGGCAGGGTGGTGGGCCGGCTGGAGCAGGCCGTGACCTTCTCCAATTCCTTCAGCAGCACCCGTCAGGTGGATGAGGGCGTGCAGCGCGAATCCTCCCGCCGCCGCCTGAATGAACTGATGCGCAACCTGCAGGACAGTGACGAATCGCGCCAGACCTCACGCCTGCTGGAGCAGATCATTGACAATGCCGAGACCGTCGACCGACCGGAAATCGCCGAGGAGGCCCGCGCCCAGCTCAGTGAACTGAAGAAAACTGGTAAGCTTACGCGCCACAGGGCGACCTCGCTGCTCAGCAGGACCGCCCGGGACGACAGCCATGACTGATTCCGGATTCGGACGCGGACCCATCCCCGGCAGGCCCGGGGGAACCGCACAGCAGCAGGATGACAACCAGGCCCCGCCGCCACCCGTCCGTCCGCAGGCCCTGCTGGAGATTGCCAACGGCCCGGCGCTCGGGCGCAGCCACCGCCTGGAGCGCGAGCGGACCCTGATCGGGCGCAATGACCCGCCCGCCGTGATCGTCGACATCGACCTCACGGATGCCGAACTGGGCCAGACCCCGGTGATCTCGCGCAGGCATGCCGAGCTGGTCTGGATCGAGGACGGGCTGTTCATCCAGGACCTCGGCAGCACCAACGGCACCCTGCTCAACGGCAGCGAGATCACGCGGCGCAGCGGCCAGGCTCCGCCGCCCGCCAGCCCGCTCAGGGACGGCGACCGCATCCACCTTGCCAACATCGAAATGGTGCTGCGTCTCAGCCAGCCGGAGGGCTGAACCTCGCGTTTACCCGGATTTGACGCCGATTAAGCCCCTGCATGATCTGCGGCACAGCCGCAGTTGTTATACATAGAGCAGGTAATTCACGCGGACAGTCAGTCCGCCGGTGTTAAATGTCATCTGAGTTCAGCATCCTGCACGCGGGTAGCAGTCCCGCGGCCGCATCCGCGCTTGGTGAAGCCCTGCGGGGCCTGCCGGTTGCGCTCGAGCACTGCGCGCTGGCCAGCGAGGCCGTCGCCCTGCTCGGCGAGCGCCGCTTCGACCTGCTGCTGCTGGAACTCGAGGCCGACTCCGACCCCGCCGGACTGCTCACGAACCTGCACCAGCGCTGTCCCGGCCTGGCCTGCGCCGCACTGGTGGAGGAGCATGCCACACACGCGGCCGTGATCGCCCTGCGCAGCGGGATGGACGACTGCCTCGTGCTGGACAGTGGCTTCGGCGAACAGCTCAGGCGCTGCATCCTGCGCCTGCGCCGGCAGCCGGTGCAGCATACGAACCCTGCCAGCCTGGCACCCGAGACTGATCCGCTGCCCAGCGGGGCCAGCCTGTTCTGGGAAAATGCGGCCTGCGCCGCCCTGATTGACGAGAATGGCAACTTCATCACCGCCAGCCCCGCGCTGGAGGAGCTGCTGCAGGCCGGCCCGGGCCGCCTGCAGGGCCGCCAGCTGCATGACTTCGTGGACATCTGCCAGGTTGAGCCGCGTCCGGTCGCCGAGATCGGCAGCGCGGACAGCTGCTTCATGGCCGAGATCAACAGCGACGGCGGACCACGCGGCCGCCTGCTGATCGGGCTCACGAGCCTGGCCCAGGGCGAGCGCAGCCTGCGCCTGCTGCAGGCCCGTGACGTGACGGTCCAGCACCGTTCCAGCGTACTGGCCGGCAGCCAGACCCGGCTCGTGGAGATGCTGATGGCCGGGATCGAGCTGGAGGACATCCTGGAATCCCTGGCCCGCAGCGTCGGCCTGATCAACCCGGGCTGCGTCTGCAGCGTGATGATCGCTGACAACGAGGGCGGCTGCCTGCGCAATGCCTTCCCGCCGCAGATGTCCGAACTCGCCCTTGAGCTGCTGGACCGGCTGCGCATCAGCGAGGAGGGTTCCTGCTGCGGCATGGCGGCCTTCCGTGGCGAACGCGTCGTCAGCCCGCGGCTTGCGGATGACGGCCAGGCCATGCAGCGCCTTGAGGCTGCCGGGCTTGGCCTCGGCCTCTGCGTGGCCCAGCCCGTGATTTCCGCCAGCGGCACGGTGCTCGGAGTACTGGCACTCTACATGCCCGAGGGCATGGAGCCCGTGGACGATGTCTTCCACGGCCTGGAGATCGCCGCCAACCTGGCCGGTGTTGCCATCGACCGCCTGCAGACGGAGCAGCTCCAGCAGGAGATCGAGGCCCGCTACCGCAACATGTTCGAGCATTCACCGCTGGCAATGCAGGTCTACTCCACCGATGGCAGGGCCCTGCGTGGCAATCAGGTCTGGCAGCGGATGTTCGCCCAGCGCCGCGGGGCCTTTGAGGACTACAACATCCTCGAGGATCCGCAGATCGCCGCCCAGGGCCTGCAGTCCTACGTGCGCCGCGGCTTCAGCGGCGAGGCCACCGAACTGCCGCTCCTGCGCCAGCCCGAGGCCGGTGCGGCCCAGACACCCCTGCCCTTCCTGCCCTGGACGCGCTGCTTCATCTACGGGATTGCCAGCAGCGAGGGCCGGCCCGGTGAGGTGCTGCTGGTGCATGAGGACTTAAGCGACCGCCGCCGCACAGAGGACAGCCTGCGCCACAGCGAGGAACGGCTCAGAAGCCTCGTGGAAGGCGCGGACGACCTGATCTTCACCGTCTCCCGCAACGGGATCCTCACCGCGATCAATGCCGCCTTCGAGCAGCAGACCAGCCATGCCATCAGCGAGTGGATCGGACGCAACCCGCTGGGTCTGCTGCATCCCGACGACCACCGCCGCGTGCAGCAGCTCTTCCTGAGCGTGATGCGCGGCCGCGGCCACAGCGGCTGCGAGGTGCGCTTCCGCGGCAGTGTGCAGGGCTACACGGAAGCCACGCTCAGCGCGATCCCGATCGAGGAGGACGGCCGCATCAGCGGTGCCTTCTTCACGCTGCGCGACGATTCCGAGCGCCGCCTCGTGGAGGAGGAGCGCCTGCGCCTGCTGACCGCCATTGAGCGCGTCGATGAAATGATCCTGATCACTGATCGCGATGGTCGGATCGTCTACGTCAACCCGGCCTTCGAGCGCATCAGCGGCTACCGGCTCAAGGAAGTGCGCCAGTTCACCGCGCGCATCCTGCGCAGCGAGGAACATGACGACGCCTTCTTCGCCGCGATGTGGGGCCAGCTTGCCGCCGGCCAGGTCTGGCGCGGCGAGATCGTCAACCGCAATGCCTCGGGCGGGCTGTTCCGCGTCGATGCCGCGATCACGCCGATCGTCGGCAGCAGCGGCGAGGTTGCCAACTACGTCGGCGTGCTGCGCGACATCACCATGAAGTCGCTGCTGGAATCCCGGCTGCAGCACACCCAGAAGATGGAGGCGATCGGCAGCCTCGCGGGCGGCATCGCCCACGACTTCAACAACATCCTCGCGGCGATCATCGGCTACACGCAGATCGTCAAGCGCGAGCTGCCCGGCAATGCCCGCATGCAGTCCAACCTGGACAGCGTGCTGACCGCCAGCCGCCGTGCCACGGACCTCGTGCGCCAGATCCTGACCTTCAGCCAGCACCGTGAAACCCGCAGCGAGGCGGTCTGCACCCAGCGCATCGTGCGCGAGGTGCTGAAGCTGATCCGTGCTTCCCTGCCGAGCACGATCGAGATCCGCCAGAACCTGCTGGATCTCGAGGGCACGGTCTTCGCCGATGCCACCCAGCTGCACCAGGTCGTGATGAACCTCTGCACCAATGCCGGCCAGGCCATGGAGGAACACGGCGGCATCCTTGAGGTGGACCTCAGCCGCTATGAGCTCGAGGACGGTGAGGAAGCCGCGGAACTGGGCATCAGCCCCGGCAGCTACCAGGTGCTCAGTGTGAGCGACACCGGCGAGGGCATGGATGACAGCGTGCGCCAGCGGATCTTCGAACCCTTCTTCACCACCAAGGAAACCGGCCGCGGCACGGGGCTCGGCCTGAGCGTGGTGCATGGCATCGTCACCCGGCTCGGCGGCGCGATCCGCGTGCACAGCAATCCCGGGCTCGGCAGTGAGTTCTCGATCCTGCTGCCGCGCTCCGAGAATGTGGAGGAGCCGCTCGGGGAGCCGGACTTCGACAACATCGAGGGCTGCGAACGCGTGCTGCTGGTTGACGACGAGGAGATGGTCGCCGCCATGGCGGACCAGGCGCTGCGCCAGCTCGGCTACCACGTGACCCGCACGCTCAGCCCGGAGGACGCCCTGCGCCTGTTCGAGCTCGACCCTGAGGCCTTCGACATCCTGATCACGGACCAGACCATGCCGGGTCTGACCGGTGTGCAGCTGACCCAGGCCCTGCACGGGATCCGCCCCGAGCTGCCCGTGATCCTCTGCACCGGCTTCAGCCGCACGGTCAATTCGGAGATGCTCGGGCGCTACGGCCTCAGTGCCTTCCTCGACAAGCCGGTCAGCCCGCAGCGGCTCGCGGCCACGATCCGCCAGGTGCTGGACCGCCGCCCTTCGGATCATCCGGTCAGTGCCCTGCAGGGCCAGATTCAGTAGCCCGTCTCCCTGCTGCAAACCCTGACTCAATATCGCAAGATAGTGAGATTGCCTGACTTTTTCCTTCACAAGCGCAAAACAGCTGTCAAATCCTTGAAAACACGTTACAATTCATATATACTCGGAAAGTTAAATCCGGGTTAAAGTCCGTTAAAGGGGATCGCAGGAAACGGACGGGAAAGCGCGGAAAATTCGCTGAATCAGCGAAGGCTCCAGCAGACCCAGGCCCACCCTGTTAATCTCCTTGTGGCATGCCGTCGTCATGTTTCCGGCGGCGGGGATTAGGGAGGTTGCTATGCGGAAATCTGGATTGCTGCCGGTCTCCGGCATTCTGGCAATGCTCGTGCTGGCCTCTTGCGGAGGCGGCGGGGCAGTGCCCGCACAGCAGGGACTGCCCGCGGCGGAAGCGCCGGCCGGCCAGGACGTGCTGTTATCGGATGCCGGTAGAAGGCTGCCGGTCGTCGGCAGGGTTGACGGGATTGACCAGTCACAGCTTGAGCCCGGTGTGGTGACCAGCATCAAGAAGGGTGCTGAAGGGCTCAATGTGGAGGTGGACCGGGATGCCGTGGTTCGCCGCATCGAAGCGGACCTCAGCAGATCCACCATCACGGAGCTGGCGGCGGGCCAGTCAGCGGTGCTGGAGGCCGGAAGCGGCACCCAGTACTACGAGCTGGAATCCGCCGGGGGCGGCAACCGGGTGACCATGGGCGCGTCGGGAATCCCCGACGGCCTGCTGGACCACCCGATCCTGTTCATCAAGTCCAACCCGGTTGACAACCCCAACCGCACGCCCTTCATGGCCTTCCGCAACCTGGGCCGCAACTTCTATGCGGACCAGACCATCATGCGCCTCGATCCGGACGGCACGCTCAGCCAGGTGCTGACGATCAGCGACCGCCCGATGCAGGATCTGGAGCTGAGCTATGACGGCCAGCGCATCCTGCTGGCGATGCGCGAATTCGGCGGGTCCGACATGGAGCTGTTCGAGGTCAACATCGACGGCACGAACCTCACGCAGCTGACCTTCAATGACTATGACGACGCTGAGCCGACCTACCTGCCCAGCGGCGACATCCTCTTCACCAGCGAGCGCTATGGCATCGGCGACTTCTACGATGCCGGCACCCAGGTGCCGCACATGCATATCCTCGACCGCTTCACCGGCGAGGAGCGCCAGATCCACATCTCCAGCAACGGTGCCTTCAACCCGATCGTGTCGCACACCGGCGAGATCCTCTTCATCTCCTGGGATACGCGCATCAACATCGCCGGCCCGCGCTACAACCGCTTCGTGGTCTGGAAGATGCTGCCCGACGGCCGCTTCGCCTTCCCGGTGTTCGGCAGCCACATCGCACGGGACAGCATCGACTGCTTCGTGGATGTCAACGAGACGGTGGACCACCAGATCCTCCTGACCCACACGAACTTCAACTTGCCCACGGGTGGCCGCGCGCACCACGAGAACTACGGCGCCGGCGCGATCATGCTGGCCGACCCGGCCGGCAACCCGGACTTCCCGACCTACAGCTACCTCACCGAGAAGCGCATGGTGGATGCCGGTGACTGGAACACCTACGGCCGCTACAAGTTCCCGGTGGGCCTGCCCGACGGGCGGATCCTCGTGAGCTACGCCCCCGGCGATGTCTGGAACGACCAGGAGGGCGACCAGCCGGACTGGGGCATCTACGTGATGGACAGCGACGGTGCCAACCTGACCGCGATCTGCGATGCCGAGGGCATCACGGAGTTCGGGGCGATCCCGCTGCTGCCGCGTGAGATCCCGCCGGTGATCCCGGATGAGACCCGCAACGCCGAGCAGTGGGGCGAATTCGCCTGCGAGAACATCTTCGACCGTGGCGGCGACCAGCGCCAGGGCAACGTGCTGCCCCAGGACGGCCCCTGGACCCTGCGTGTCAAGCAGGCCCGCCGCATGGATGGCCTGCCGAATGGCGACCCCGGCGACTTCAGCTTCGGCAACCACAACTTCCCGATGATGGGTGAGTACAACGTGATCGGCGAGTACCCCGTGGCTCCCGACGGCAGCTTCCGGATCCGCATCCCCGCCAATACCCCGATCACCTGGGAGCTGGTGGACGGCACCGGCCGCGTGGCCGTGCGCGAGCGGATGTTCAACTCCGTGCAGCCCGGTGAGACGCATACCTGCGCCGGTTGCCATGGCCGCATCGACATCCAGAACCACATTGACCTCGGCAAGCAGGCCTTCCAGCCCAACGGTCCCGGCTTCCATGACCTGCGCGGCCTGTTCGAGGACTTCTACAACACGGTGATTGACAACACTCCGGAGGAATAGCATGCGCGCAATCCTGGCGCCCCGCAGGGGGCTGCTGCTCTGCGCGGCCATGGCCCTGCTGCTGGCGGGCTGTGGCTCCGGAGCGGAAGAGACGATCAGCCGGCTGGACAGCGGCAGCACTGAGAGCGTCGTGCACAACGACGGCCGCCAGGCTCCCGCCACGCCGGAAACTGACAACGGTGCGCTGAGCCGCGACGGAATAGCCGCTGACGGCCTGCCGCCCCTGCCCGAGGTCAACCGCCGGGCCAGCCGCACGGTGCTGGTGGTCCCCGGCAAGAATGCCATGCAGAAGAGCAGTGGCACCAGCATCAGCGGCGAGCGGCTGGTGGTGCAGGCCCCCGCCTCCGGCGTCGCCTGGGCGATGTACGGCTTCAGCACCACGGGTGGCGATGAATACGCCATCGAGCTCAAGAGCAGCGTCGGTGACAACCCCGACCAGCACTACCTGGCGATCGCCGACTACGGCAGCAATCGCTGGCGCTGGGTCGGCCCCTATGACGGCAGCGGCACGTTCATGATCCCGCAGGATGGCGAGTACATCCACAACGGGCATGTCTACGTGCTGGGCCTGACGGCCGCCGGCGACCGCGTGGTCTTCGACGAACTGGAGCTGCAGCTCAGCACCAACCCGCCGCCGGTCCCGCCCACAGGCCTGACGGCCACCGTGCAGGACGGTGCCGTGCACCTCGACTGGGATGCCAGCCCGAGCCCCGGCCTGCTCGGCTACAACGTCTACTACGCCGAGAAGAACTTCAGCCAGGCCGGCGAGAGCACGGTTGTCAGGTACAACCTGAGCCTGATTCCTCCCGGCGCGGATCCGCATGTCGAACTCAATGAGATCGACACCGGCAAGCGCTACTACTTCGCCGTGACCGCGCTGGCCAGCGACCAGGTCGAGAGCGGAGTCTCCAATGTGGCGACGCTGCAGGCGAACTTCGATCTCTACATCGACCGCATCATGTTCGAGCGCACCTTCCCGGGCTACTGGGTCTACGTGGAGGGAGCCGGCTTCGAGAGCGGGGCTACGAGCGTGATCCTCAACGGCACGCAGACCGTCAGCGGTGGCAACATCCAGGTCACCTCCCCGACGCAGATGCGCTTCCGCGTCCCGCTCGATGCCCCGCAGAACGTGCAGTCCAGCATGCGCGTCAAGGTCTTCAGCAAGCTCAGCGACAGCCAGCCCCTGCAGGTGCTGGACCCCGCCACGCCCCTGAAGAACTGGAGCCAGATCGGCAAGACCACCTACCAGGAGTGGCAGGCCTACGATCCCACCGGCGTGGCCGTGGATGGCAACGGCCGCTACTGGGTCGGCAATGAGAACTCCCGGCGCGTGGAAGGCTACAATGCCGACGGCACGCCCTTCGACTACTGCTACATCTCCAATGCGCGCGACATCGAGGTCGCGGCGGACGGCAGGGTCTGGATCAAGCACGGTGACGGTGCGGAGATCTGGGCCTACGACCCCGTCGCCAGGACGATCGAGCCCGCGGTGGACTTCAGCGTGCTGGATGACCACTTTGACAGCGGCGACCACTTCGCGCTCGGCCCCGGCAATTCCTGGGTGATCGCGGACGAGGCCAACGGCCGCCTGGCACGCTTCATCGGCAACGCCTTCGACCGCTACATCGGCAGCGGCACGCTTTCCGACCCCGAGGATGTGGAGATCGATGCTCAGGGGCGGATCGTCGTCGCCGATGTCAACAGCAACTTCATCTACTGGTACGATGACGACGGCAACCTGCTCGGCAGCTATGACGGCAACCTCGACACCGAGGGCAACGTCGGCGAACTGCACGATCCCTTCGGGCTGGCGATCACGCCTGACGGCACCGTGTACTGCTGCGACACCAACCGCGACCGCATCCTCTCCTTCGATCCTGACGACTTCAGCTTCATTGACGAGTGGGGCCACAGCGGCTACATGGACGGCACGGGCAAGGAGCTGACTGATCCCACCGGGCAGGAGGGCCGCTTCTGGTCGATGTGGGGCATGGCCGCCGATGCGGATGGCCGGCTCGTGATCGCGGACCGTACCAACCAGCGCGTCGCGGCCTACAACGCCTCCACCGGTGCCGTGCAGTTCGGGCTCGGCGACCTCGTGCCCCAGGAAGGTGAATGGGCGATGCCGCGCCACGTCAGCATCCGCCATGACACCGGCCAGTACATCGTGATGGACGAGGCTTCCTACAGCATCTCGCTGATGGGCCTGCGCAACCAGTTCCTCGATCGCGTCTACCTGGAGACCGCCGGCAACGACGGCGACCTGATCACGGGCCGCATGGGCCGCACGGGCTATGAGGCCTGCTGGGGCGAGGATGGCAAGATCTACTTCAGCCACGACTACACCGTGCTGACGGAATACACCGAGGACTTCAGCAGCTACCGCGTGCTGGCAACGGACTGGGGCAGCGAGAACGGCCGCTTCAAGGGCAACTACTCCCTGGCCTGGTGGGATGGCGAGCTGTTCGTGACCGACCAGGACAACGACCGCGTGCAGGTCTTCGAGGACGGCTTCTACAAGCGCCAGTTCGACATGCCCGATCCCGGCAACAACAGCCCGCGCCGCCTGGCGA
Organism: bacterium; assembly: GCA_041395205.1. Classification (GTDB taxonomy): domain Bacteria; phylum 4484-113; class 4484-113; order 4484-113; family JAFGCY01; genus JAHEFU01. The sequence goes on along the minus strand of JAWLAZ010000001.1, from coordinate 1,705,763 downwards.
TTGACGGCTACCAGGGCAACCTCTACGTGTTGTCAAACTCCTGGAGCAGCAGTGCCGAGGTCCTGCGCTTCGACCTGGAGACGGGGGCCTACCTCGACACCCTCGAGAACACCTCCGGCAACAGCTGGGGCGATGCCCTGGCCGTGGACGCGGCTGGCTACGTCTACATTTACGGCGGCACCTTCCTGTTCACGAAGTACTCCACCCCGGACACTCCGGAGGGTGCCTACGGCAAGATCGTCAGCTTCGGCAACTGGGGCGACGGAGACGGCCAGGTGCGCGACATCTCCGACATCCAGATGGGTCCGGAGGGCCGCTTCTTCATCAGTGACGACGAACGCCGGCAGCTGGTGGTGCTCGCCCCCTGAGCCCGCCCTGCCGCGAATTTCAATCCATTCCCCGCCCCGGTGCAGACGACCGGGGCGGTTTTGTTTCTCCTGCTTTCAGTCTGCGACTGGCCTGATTACGGGAGCCCAGTCCTGGACTGGTGTCGCCAGAATGAGCAGTCCGCCGGAGCCCGGCTCCAAAATGAGAATTGAGTATCCCTTGGGAAAATCCGCCCTTTAACCATGGGGATTCCCGGGCATGACCCGCGATTTTTCCCATGAATTCTGGACATATCTCTTGACAGGCCTGTTTTCCTGCGTTATATCTAGCTTCGTGTAATACAACTTCTCTCGGAGGAAGTAAATGTCAACTGTTAAGAAGCCTCTCGGCAAGACCGAGCTGATTGATGCGGTGGCCAAGGCCACCAAGCTCGAGAAGACCAAGGCGAAGGCCGTGATCGAGGCCACCATTGACGTGATCACCAAGGAGCTCAAGAAGAACGGCCGCGTGCAGCTGACCGGCTTCGGCACCTTCAGCACCAGCCGCCGCAAGAAGCGCATGGGCGTCAACCCCAAGACCGGTGACAAGATCACGATCCCGGCCCGCAAGGTGCCCAAGTTCACGGCTGGCAAGGCCCTCCGTGACACCATCGCCGGCTAGGCGAACGTTTCCCACAAGAAACAGACAGGCCCCGCTTCGGCGGGGCCTTTTTTGTTCAGTGCTGGTCAGGGTTGAGATTTCCTCTCAACTGTCTGCATTGTTCAGCGCAGTGCGCCATAGGCCTTGCGCATCTTGCGCAGCGCCTCACGCTCGATCTGGCGGATGCGCTCGCGGCTCACGCCCTGCTCCTTGGCAAGGCTCTCGAGCGTGGCGCCCTCGTCCCCGCGCCGCACACGGCCCTCCTCGTCAATCACCGTCAGCCCGAAGCGCCGGCAGATCACGTAGCGCTCCTTCTCCTGCAGGTGCTGCAGCAGGCTCTTGACCGTGATCTCGTCCATCGTGCGCATGAAAAGCTCATTGTCGGCGCTGACGCGGTCGGCGATCGTCGGGCTGCTCTCCGCCATCTCATCGCCGTCACTGTGCTCGAAGCCGCCTTCCAGCGACATGATGTAGGGCACGGCACTGGAGTACTTGAGGATGTCCTCGTTCGTCAGTCCGCTCTGCTCGGCCAGCTCGTCGATGGTCGGCTCGCGGCCCTCGCGCTGGCGGAAGCGCTCGGTCTCCCGGCGCAGCTTGTTGATCTTGTCAATGATGTGCTCTGGCACGCGGATGATCGACTGGTTGCTGATGATGTAGCGCAGGATGCGCTGGCGGATCCACCAGGTCGCATAGGTGCTCAGGCGGTGGCCCTTGCGCGGGTCGAACTTGTCGATCGCCGTCATCAGGCCGATGTTGCCCTCGCTGATCAGGTCCGGGAAGGGTATCCCCATGTGCCGGTACTGCTTGGCGATGTTCAGCACGAGCCGCAGGTTGGCCTCGATCAGCCGCCGTCTGCAGTCCTCGCGCAGGATCGGTGAATTGCTCTTCTCCCAGAGCGTGGTCGTCAGCTCCTTCTCCAGCTGCGGAGTGAGCAGTGAGACCTGTGAGAGAAAGTCAAGGTAGTGGATGAGCGCATTCTCAAGGTACTCCTTGGAACGCTCCTCCTTCCTTTTGTAGTCATCCCTTGCCAAACGTAGAACCCCTTGTTGCCGCATGCCACTGTATATCGGCCGGACCGGCGGCTTCTTTGACGGATGGACCGTGATCAGGTTACTTCAGCCGCTACCAGTTTAGGACAATGCCGCGCGCAATTCAAATGCCGGCAGCAATTTCTTCTACCCTGCAGCCGCGTGCTTGCGTCTGTTTCTGCGCTCGATCAGCCAGACCACGAAGGTGCTCGCGAAGTACAGCAGCATGAGCGGCAGGGTGAACAGCACCATCGTCAGCGCATCCCCCGTCGGCGTGATCACCGCACTGAGGGTCAGCAGGATGACGACGGCGAGGTTGCTGCGCTGCCACAGCCCGCGGGAAGTGACAAGTTCCAGCGATCCGAGGATCGCCAGCACCACCGGCATCTCGAACATGATCCCACCGGCCATGCACAGTCCGAGTACGAAGTTGATGTACTTGTCGACGGTCAGCACCAGCTCGAAGCGGTCCCCGGCCATCCCGAGCAGGATCGAGATGCTGACCGGCACGAGCTGGTAGTAGATGAACAGCACGCCGCTGATGAACAGCAGCAGCACCACGGGCAGCACCGGCAGCACCAGCCGCCGTTCGCGCGGATGCAGGGCCGGGGCCACGAAGCCCCAGGCCTCCAGCAGGATCAGCGGGCTGGCGGCGGCGATGCCGCAGTAGGTGGCGATGCGGATGTAGAGGAAAAAGGCCTCCGGCACGGCCAGCACCGTCAGGCGCAGGTCGGAGCGGAAGCTGTCCAGCGGCAGGGTCAGCGCGTCGAGGATCAGGTCCTTGTAGAACCAGGCCACGCAGCCCAGCACCAGCACGTAGAACACGCTGCGGAAGAGCCGCACGCGCAGTTCGCCTAGGTGTTGCCAGAATGTCATGCGCCGCGCCAGCTCGGGATCATGGGCATCCTGAAGCACCTCGCCGCCCATCAGCCCCGCTCCCCGTCGTCAGGCGCTGCCGCAAGGTAGTCATCCTCGGCGGGCACCTCGAGCTCGATCAGTTCCTCCGGAGCGTCCAGGTAGTCATCCCCCGCCGCACTGACACGCGTGCCGCTCGGCTGGCGGATCTGCGGAGCGCTGGAGGGCTTCTCCTCCAGGTCGAGGTCGATGTCGGCGCGCAGGTCATCCACTGCATCGTTCATCTGCTGGCGGAACTTCAGGAATTCGCGGTAGCCCTTCGCCAGGCTGCGGGCCAGATCAGGCAGGCGGCTGGGTCCGAACAGCAGCAGCGCGATCAGCGCAATTGCCAGCAGTTCCGCGCCGCCGATGCCGAACATGAGCCTAGATTATAGGAGCCGCGCCAGCTGCCGCCCGTTGCAGGCTACTGCGGACGGATCTCATCGCGGATGCGCGGCAGGTAGCTGTCGAAACGCTCATCGCCGCCCCCCAGCGCCTCCGCCTGCGTAAGCAGGCTCTGGGCCTGCATCCGCTCTCCGCGGCGGATCGCCACCGTGGCCTGTCCGAGCCGCGTCCAGGCCAGCTCCAGCTGGTCCAGCGCCGGGGACTTCTCCGCCACGCTGAAGCTCTGCTCCGCCCCCGCCAGGTCCCGGTCCTCCAGCAGCACCCAGCCGAGCCAGATGCTGGCGCTGGCCAGCTCCGGATTCAGGGCCAGTGCGCTCGTGAGCTGCTCGCGGGCCAGGGCCTGCTCACCGATCATGAAATTGGCCTCACCGCTCAGGCGCAGCGCCTCCTCATCAAACGGGTTCTGCTCCAGCAGGGGCTGCAGGCTGGCCAGCGCCCGCACGTAGTTGCCGACCGCCACATAGCTGCGGCCCAGCAGCAGCGGACGCTCCTCCAGCGCAATGCGCACGTACTGCGGATCCTCCAGCACGCGGATCAGCTCGCGGATCTCGCCCTGTTCCCGCGTGGCCCGCACCAGATGCTGGTAGAGCGGGACATTCCCGAAGAACTGCTTCAGCCCGCGCGCGGCCACCGCAGCCTCCTCCTGATGCTCCCGTGCCGAGGCCAACATGTCGAGGTACAACAGCCAGGCCTTGGCATCCGCCTCCGGCAGTTCGATCAGCCTCGCCCCCAGCGGCAGCGCCTCATTCACGCCGATGCTGCGCCAGGTGATCAGGGTCTGCAGGTACAACCCGAGGAAGCTCTCCCCGGCATAGCGCTGGCCGCGGGTCACCGTCGTCAGCGCGGTTTCGTTGTCACCTGCCAGATGCTGCATCAGGCCGAGGCTGTTGTAGAGCCGCACCACGGTCGGGTCGGCGTCGATCAGCTGGCTGAGCAGCAGTTCGCCGTCCGCAGTCAGGCGCTGCTCCACCCAGAACCCGGTAAGGGTACCGATCAGTTCATCGAAGTCCTCCGGCGCCAGCAGGTCCAGCGCATCCAGAAGGTGGGCACGCAGGCCGTCGTTGTCAGACTGGATCGCAAGGAAGGTGCTGTAGCGTTCATTGATCACGAGGTCGAAGGGATCCAGCTCCAGGGCGCGGGCATAGCTCCGGCGCGCGAGGTCCATCCGCCCCGCGGACTGCGCCAGCGTCGCGAGATCCATCAGCACCTCGGTGTCGGTGCTCTGCTGCGCACTCTGCGCCAGCATCTCGAGCGCCTCCTGGCCACGGCCCTGCTGCTCGAGGAACTCGCTGTAACCCTCCAGCAGCTGCTGGTCGCCCGGGAACAGCTCCAGCCCGTCGCGGTACCAGCGCTCCGCCAGCTCCACCTCGGCATCCTCCTCGTAGGCGATTGCCAGGTTGCGGTAGAACAGCGGCCGCGGGCGGATGGCGATGGCCTCCTTCAGCAGCGCGATCGCCTCGGGGATCTGGTTGAGCTGGAACAGGCAGAGCGCGCTGCGGTTCACGAACACCTCGTTGTCAGGCTCCAGCTGCCGGCCGATCCCGTACTGCTCCAGTGCTGCGGTGTACTGCGTGCCCTCGAACAGGAACAGCCCGTACTCCATTACGAGCGCTGCATCACGCGGATGGCTGTTGAGGTTGTCACGGAAGGTGCGCTCCGCCGCCTCAGGCTGGCCACTGCGCTCCTGGGCCCGCGCCATGCCGGCCACGGCCCGGGGACTCCACTCCAGACGCAGGGCACGCTGGTAGGCATCAATCGCCTCGGTATAGCCGCCCATGCCGCGCAGGCAGTCCGCGATCCCCAGTGCGAATCCCGCTTCCAGCGGGTCCAGCCCCTCACCGTCGCGGAAGCGCTGCAGGGCAGGGGCGTACTTCTCCTGCTCCAGCAGCCGCTGTGCGTCAAAAAGTACGACCGTGGGCTGGTTGCGGAAGCGGGCCAGCATGTCGTTGTAGAGGTTGTCATATTCCTGGCGGCGGCGCGGGTCGTCCCCGACGATTTCCAGCAGGTCAAGGTAGGCGGCGGGACTGGGGTCGGTCGCGATCACGGTGCGCAGGGCCTCCTCACCTTCGCCCTGCGGCCCGGGTGCGCTGCCCGCCAGCATCCGCGCCAGGCTGCGTGCCGCCTCACGGTTGTCAGGATCCGTTTCCAGCAGGCGGCGCAGGTCGGCGATCGCGGCCTCACGCTCACCCCCGCGCTCCAGCCAGGCACTGCGTGCCAGCAGCACCTCGGAGGCGTTGTCAGTTGCAGCGGCCAGTGCCTGCGCGAATGCCTCCCCGGCCTGCGGGTCATTCAGCTCCGCCCGGTAGCGTGCCAGCGCCAGCCAGTTGGCCGAGCTGCCGCTCACGGCACAGAGCCGCTCCTGATACTCCGCTGCCAGGTTGTACTGCCGGCGCTCGGCACTGCTGCCAGCCGCCAGCTGCAGCATCTGTCCGTCCCCGGGAAAGCTCTCCAGCAGCTGCCGGGCACAGAGCAAAGCAGTGTCATGCTCCCCGGCCGCGGCAGCGATCCGCCCCTTCAGCCGCAGGATGCCGAGCAGAGCGGACTGACTGTAACCAGCCGCAGCGGCCCGGTCATCCATACCCCAGATCATGCTGAGGGCATCCGCCGCCCTGGCATCCGCCAGCAGCAGCCGGGCCTGTTCATATTCCAGCAGCGGGTTGTCACGGTAGAACTGGCTGCCGGCCCGCAGCACCTTCGCCGCTTCAGTGCTCTCATTCTGATCCAGCAGCACGGCCGCCCACAGCGCGTAGCCATCTCCCTGCTCCGCAGGATCACTGACGATCGCCGCCGCGATCTCCCGGGCCTCGGCCTGCTTACCCAGCCCGCGCAGGGCCAGGGCCTGCAGGTAACGGGCCTCGGCCGTGGCCTGCAGCTCAGCACTCTGGCGCTGCAGGAAAGGCAGGAACTGCGAATTCAGGTAGTCCGCCCGCTTGCCCGGATCCGCATAGCGCGGCAGCCGGCTCAGCAGCAGTGCCTCGCGCAGTTCATTCAGGGGGTCCAGACTGCTGTCGGAGTAGCGCTTCAGGTCCTCCTCCGCCGTGGAATGAGGCAGCTCCCAGGCCAGGCAGAGTTCCCGGACTGACTGCTCCAGCGCGGCAGGCTGCTCCTGTGCATGCGCGGCAGGCAGGCAGGCGGCCCATACTGCCAGCAGGAGCGGGAGAAAGCTTCTGATTCTGATGGTCATGCACACTCCAGACGGCTGCGGCTGCAGCCTGTTTCAATGATTCGGGCTGCGCTCGGACATGTATAAACGGAGCAGGGCTCGGGAGGAGCCCCGTGCCGGCAGGCATCCCTGAATCATTGGTAATGTCCATATTTCATTGGTATTGATTTCCCAATCGCTGCCCGGAATTAGAAAGGGAGCCATTTTCCGGATTAGTGGTCGTATATATTCATATTATGACAGTACATTGCAATCTCATTTTATAATGGAATTGATTAAAGCTGATTTCCGCATGGATTATTCTGAAATTATGAACACTACATTCACATTAAGCTTGCGTTAAACGGTGAATATTATTGGCATTTCTTATGAATTTTGCTAGACTTAAACACCGGACCGCATTGGTGCCTGCCACCTGCGTACTAGCTCTAAAAATCTGTATGGGGTTCATTCCCCTGCCGCCGCCGGGCTGTTGGCCCGGCAGTAAGCAGGTTTTTCCTGTACCTAGGCTCTTTCCAGGATGGAAGCTGGCAGCTTGCACCATCACCGGTAACACGTTCTTTACAGGAGAAACTGGAAATGAGTGCTGATGGCATCGTGAAGCGTCTGATTGACGAAGTCCCCAAGGCAGTCGCTGCGGGTATCGTGGACATGGGCACCGGCATGCTGCTGGCTGTCAAGACCGTCGAGAGCCATCCGCAGAAGGTGCTGGATCTCGTCGCCGCCGCTACTAAGGACCTGTTCGAGGGCGAGAACGTCACCCAGATTGAACATTATTTCAAGAAATCCCGCGGCGTGGAGAGCGATGAGCGCTACCTGCAGGAATTCATCACCACCTCCAAGCACACCCTGCATGTGTTCTCCCGCCTCAAGTCCATGCAGAGCATCGTGCTGATCGTGGTGGCCCGTGCTGACGCCAACCTCGGCCTGGCCGTGATGAAGACCCGCCAGGTTGCGGAAGAAGAGAAGATCTGAAACGAGCCGCCTGGCAACATCAGCCTGGCGGAACCGGGCGACAACAGGAATAAAAGGAAGAGCGATGGGCACCCACAACGGAAGAGGAAGCACAGGAACGGCAAGCGGCGCAGGAAACCCTGACGCCGGGATCTGCCTGCTCCTGGCCGTGGGACTGACGGCGGTCTACGGGGGCAATCCCGTACTTGACAACGTCAGTCTCGGCCTCGCCCAGTGGAGCACCATGGGGATCACCGGCCCCGGCGGCAGCGGCAAGAGCACACTCCTGCGGCTGTTCGCCGGGTTCGGGGCCCAGGCCACCGTGATCAGCGGCAGCATCACCCGCTACAGCGGCAGCATGTACTTCATGCCGCAGAAGCCGGAGCGGGTCCCCCTCAATCTGGCAACTGCGCTCAGTGAGCGCACCGGCTGCACTGAGGCTGATCTCGAGCGCCAGCTGCGCCTGATCTGGCTGGACCAGGCTGAGATCGCCGCCGAGCTGATCGAGCTGCTGCAGTCCGACTATGCCACTCTCTGCAGTGACCGCCGCAAGCTGATCGACTTCACGCTGGCGATTGCCGGCAATGAGCCGCTTTTGCTGCTCGACGAGCCGGATTCAATCTATGACGACATGCTGCTCGCGGCGATCACCCGCAAGCTTCATGAACTGCGTGGCACCCGCACGATCCTGCTGGTCAGCCACAATCAGCGCACAATCCGCAACACCTGCACGCGGGTAGTGCGCATGCTGGACGGAGTCGTCGTTGACGACGGCGATCCCATCGACGTGTTCTCTAAGGCCCTGGACCTGCGTATCAGTGCCCTGCAGGAATATCAAGGACATTACCTGTCATGATTACTGGTTTTGAATGGATCATCAAGTCGCGTCTTGCAGCCTCGGCCATGCCCGGCCTGATGGGCCCGATCGAGGATGACGTCGATTTCTTCGGCTCGATCGGGATCATCACCGTGGTGACCCTGACCGAGAACCCCGTCTCTCCCTCGCTGGAGCGCTTCGGCTTCAAGTCCATCCACTATCCGATCCCGGACATGGGTGCCCCGCGCCTGGATGAGACTCTGCGCCTCTGCAACTCGCTGATCCACGACATGGACAACGGCAAGCCCGTGCTGGTGCACTGCAAGGGCGGCCTGGGCCGCACCGGGACAATCATCTGCGCGGTGCTGATCTGCCGCGGCAAGTCCGCCGAGCAGGCCCTGGCCGAGATCCGCAAGGTAAACAAGATGTACGTGCAGAGTGCGCAGCAGGAGCAGTTCCTGAGGGACTTCGAGGACTACTTTCGCAACTCACTCCAGCCCGTCCACAAGGCATCAAGCAACCTGATCGGCACGATGCTCCAGCACAGCCTCTAAGCGGCTGCGGCGTTGCAGCGGTTTCCAGCGGACTCCTGCACGCCTGAAATGAAAAGGGGCAACCAGCGGTTGCCCCTTGCGGCTGCCGGTCGCCCGGCAGCTGATCCCTCACGGCAGCATCCTAGCATGTGAAGCCGCAGATGTGCTTCGATCCGTGAAACAGCAGCGCTGCGGCAGTCCGGCTCCTGCGTCATTGCAGCCTGCGGGTTTGCGAGCACTGCGCCCTCCACATCCTATTAATTCAATCTCAACTAATCAACAGTATTTGACTTTTTGTATATTCTTCAGCTTCCGTCATTCCCATTGTATCAAGCTGAAATTCCTTCACACAAAACGCAGGAAGAGTGTTTCTCCGTTCTCAATTACTGTTACAATGGTGCTGATCGACAGAGCGTTCTCGGTGAAACCGGCCCCAGAGCGGGCGGATTACTTACTCGACGGACATGATGTCTCATTTGGGATAACCCATGTCGTCATTCATTTACCACGGAAGCTTTGCAGACCGCGTTTTGCCGGGCCTGCGGGCCTGTCAATGCACCTGTATATATATTCTCAGGAGTGGACACAATGAGTGCAGACGGAATCGTGAAGCGTTTGATGGAAGAAGTCCCCAAGGCCGTGGCGGCCGGCGTGGTTGACATGGGTACCGGGATGCTGATTGCCGTGAAAACGGTGGAAAGCCATCCTCAGAAGGTGCTGGATCTCGTGGCCGCCGCCACCAAGGACCTGTTTGAAGGCGAAAACGTCAGCATGATCGAGCATTACTTCAAGAAATCCCGCGGTGAGGAAAGCAATGAACGCTACCTGCAGGAATTCATCACCACATCGACACATACCCTGCATGTCTTCACGCGCCTGAAGGCCATGCAGAGCGTGGTGCTGATCGTCGTTGCCAGGGCGGATGCCAATCTCGGCCTGGCCGTGATGAAGACCCGGGCGATTGCGGAAGAAGAGAACATCTAGGCAGGACAGCGGATGCAGCGGAGCAAGGGACACGCAACCGGGACAATCTGGCACGCCGGCATCGGTGCGGGCCAGGAACTGCTGCGTGTAGTTGAGCTCTCCGCCAGTCACGGCTCACAGCCGGTACTGCATTCCATCAGCTTCAGTCTGAGAGCCGGCCAGCGTCTGGCCCTGACCGGCCCCGGCGGCAGTGGCAAGAGCACTCTGCTCAACATCGTCGCCGGCCGTCCCGGACATGCCAGCGTTGCCAGCGGCCTGCTCCAGCGTCCACAGTTGCCGATGTATCACATGCCGCAGAATGCCTGGCCCGGTGATCCAGCGCTGACGGAGCTGGTGGCCCGGCGACTCGGTCCGGATCCGCAGCAGCAGGCAGAGCGACTGCTGCAGCTCTGGCCGGAACAGCCGGGTCTGGCTCAGGCACAGATCGAGGCGCTGGCGGAGCTGGCAACACTGGGCAGCGGAGATCTGCGCCGCCTGCTGGAATTCAGTCTGGCGCTTGCGGGAACGGAGCAAGTGCTGCTGCTGGATGAGCCTGACGCTCTGGAGGATGACATGCTGCGCGAGGCAGTGACGCTGAAACTGCAGGCCCTGCCTGCCGACCGCAGCCTGCTGCTCGTGAGCCACAACAGACAGACAATCAGCCGGACCTGCACGGAGGTGGTCCGGCTGCTGGACGGACGGATCCGGGACCAGGGCAGCACAGCCAGCGTGCTGGGCAGCCGCCTGGATCTCCGTCCGTTCCCAGTAGCAGATTCAGAGGAACAGCAGGTGCCATGATTACTGGTTTTGAATGGATCATCAAGAGCCGCCTTGCAGCCTCGGACCTGCCCGGCATGCAGGGCCCGCTCGAGGATGACATGGACTTCTTCGGGACGATGGGCATCATCACGATCGTGACCCTCACGGAGAAACCTGTCACGCCGGCCATGGACCGCTTCGGATTCAAGGTCATCCACTTCCCGATCCCGGACATGGGTGTGCCGAGGGTCGAGGACTGCAACCGGCTCTGCCGCCATCTGCTGATGGACATGGAGCGCGGACGCCCGGTGCTTGTGCACTGCAAGGGCGGTCTGGGGCGCACGGGCACGATCGTCTGCGCGATCAAGATCGTGCAGGGCAAGAGCGCTGCTGATGCGCTCGCGGACACGCGCCGCATCAACAAGTTCTATGTGCAGTCCAGCCAGCAGGAGATGTTCCTGAATGAGTTCGAGGAATACGTGAACAGCCTGCACCTGGACAAGCGCATATCCTGCTGAAATCAGCGCAGGCCGAACATTGCCCGCAGCACATGCCGTGCCACCTTCGGGTTCTCGCGCAGGCGCCGCACGCTATAGGCATACCAGTCCGGCCCGAAGGGAATGTAGACCCGCAGTGCATGCCCGCCTCCGAGGATCTTCGCACGCAGCTGCGGCAGCACTCCGAGCAGCATCTGGAACTCGTATGCGTCCGGTGCCAGGCCACGGCGCCGGATGATTTCCACTGCGCGGTCCACCAGATACTCATCATGTGTGGCAATCCCGACGAAGATCCCGCGCTCAAACAGGGCTTCGAGCGCCTGCAGGTAGTTGGCCCGGACCTCGTCATAGGCCTTGTAGGCAATGCTCTCGGGTTCAACGTAGATTCCCTTGCAGATCCGGATCTGGCAGTCCCGGCCCTCCGGCAGTGCGGCGATGTCGCTGAGCGTGCGCCGCATGTAGGCCTGCAGCACGGTGCCGACGTTGCCAAAGCGCTCCCGCATGCGCTGGTGCAGACCCAGCGTGAAGTCCGTGGTGGGGTGGTCCTCCATGTCGATGGCGACGCGCACAGCGCGCTCCCGGGCATGCTCGCAGAGCCGGGCGACATTGCGCTCACAGAGCTCCTCCGTGATGTCCAGCCCGAGCATCGTGGGCTTGACGGAAACACTGGAGCTGATCCCGGCTGCGGCGATCGCATCCACGAGCTGCAGATACTGCAGGGTGAAACGCTCAGCCACCGCGGCATCCCGGACCTCCTCACCGAGGATGTCCATCGTGGCCACGGCCCCTTCCTCCGCCAGGTTGCGAGCCGTACTGATCGCAGCCTCGACGGTGTTCCCTGCCACGTAGCGGCTGGCCACGATCCCCACGATCCCGCGCGGCACGACCGGCAGCATGCCGACCACCATCCGGTCGAAGAGGCTCATGGCCGTTCCTCGGTGAACGGTCGCGGTCGCGGGTCCTCCTCGTCAGGCGAGGCGGTAGCTGCAGGCAGGCTGTACTCAGGGATCACCGCGCAGATGATAAGCCAGCGCGCGCCGGCTGTCAACGAGGTCCGGGCCTAATTGCCCTCGTTGCGGGCATTGCCGCCCGTGCTTCCACTGATATCCTTCTGCAGGTCATAGAATGCCTGCTTCTCCTCTTCCGAGAGCGGTTCCTCGCCCCGGCCGAGCTTCTCATACACGGTGTAGGCACCGCCCTTCTCCGTCCTTACATAGAGCAGCCCGGGCTCGCTGTCACGGACATAGCAGTAGAACTTCATCGTGAAGCGGCCGTCTTCGGCGGTCAGCAGCAGTTCACCACTGTTGCGGTCATAGCGGTAGTCGAAGATATCGTTCTTGATCTGCTGACCACGCGCGAATGTTGAATACTGGGAGTTGCGGTTGTAGAACACCAGCAGCTGCTTGTAGTAGTTCTCATCGTGGTACATCGTGTACTTGTCACTTTCCTCGCGGACGCTGCGCCATTCTCCATAAACCTTCGGAGCCTTGTGCAGGCCGAGGGAATCAGCATCATCCTTCGTGGAACCGGATGCATTCTCAACCTGGGTGCCGCTGCTGTCTCCCGCAGGTTCCTGCGCAGACACGCCCGCGCTCTTGAACTGGGTCAGCATCACACGCACCATCTGCTGGTACTCGAGCTGTCCCGGAGCCTTGTTGAGCTTCTTGATGCGCTCCTCAAGCTTGTCCAGCAGCGGCGGAACCTCCACTCCGGCCGGAGGCAGCCCGGCCCCCGTGATCAAGTCTCCCGCGGAATCATAGGAGTACTCGAACTCCGGCAGCATGGCGATCAGCTCCGTGCGGACCTCAGCACGCTGCTGCTCCAGCCGCGCTGCCGCCTCTTCCTCGAGGCTCGTGTCACGCTGCTCCGCCTCGGGAACCGCGCTCAGTGACGGCGCGGTCTGTTCGACATTGCTCGTGTCGATCTTCTCTTTGCCGCCCTTGTTGCAGCCGGCGGCCAGCAGCAGCAGGCTGAGGCTGCACAGGACAAGTGTATTGATCAGTCTGGACATGTTACGCTCCCGTAGATGGACGGAAGGGATGCGGCCTGAGTTCATCAGCGCACCTCGCCTCCGTTCGATACTTCTCCAGCCGGTGAAATCAGGGCCAGCCTGCCCTCGGAGTCGCTGGCGGCCAGCACCATGCCTTCTGACATCAGCCCGCGCAGCTTGCGCGGCGCCAGGTTGGCCACGATCACGACCTGGCGTCCGACCAGCTCCTCCGGAGCATAGTACTGGGCGATGCCCGCCAGGATCTGGCGCCCCCCCATGCCGTCATCCAGCTGCAGGCACAGCAGCTTGTCGGCCTTCTCGACCTTCTCCGCCTTCACTACCTGCGCCACGCGCAGCTGCACCTTGACGAAGTCGTCAATCGTGATCACGTTGGCGAGATCCTCGTTGTCATCATCAGCGGCCGTGGCGGCATTCCCCTCCGCTGCGGCTACCCCGGCGGCGGCCTTCTCCAGTTCCTGCTCAGCGCGCAGCTTCGCCAGGTCCAGCCTGCGGTAGACCGGCTCGCTGGGGTTGAGCTGGTGCCCTTCCTCCACCATCTGCTGCAGTGCATCAAATTTCAGCTCGGAGGGATCGCCCTCCAGGTTGAGGATCCGCCAGAACTGCGTGGCCCCGTCCGGGATCACCGGGGCGGCCAGCAGCAGCACACTGCGGATCAGGTTCACGAGCCGGTTGAAGACCGTACTGATTTCGTCGCGGCGCTCGGGGTTCTTCTTCAGTTCCCAGGGCTTCTTCTCGTCAATGTAGCGGTTGGCTTCGCCGATCAGCGCCCACAGTTCCTGCAGCATCTCGCTGTAGCGCAGCTCGGCATAGCGGGCCAGCACGCTTTCCACGGTGCTGCGGCGCTGGTTCTCCAATGCTTCATCCAGATCCGTCACGGCGCGCACGCCCGGCACCCGGCCCTCGAAGCTCTGGTGGATCATGCTCACCGTGCGGTGCACGAGGTTGCCGAGATCGTTGGCAAGATCGAAATTGAAGCGGCTGGTGAGGGCCTCGAAGTTGAAGTTGCCATCCAGCCCGAGCGGTACCTCCCGCATCAGGAAGTAGCGCAGGCCGTCGACACCGACCAGATTGATGCAGTCGTAGGGGTCCACCACATTGCCGAGGCTCTTGCTCATCTTCTCGCCGTCGAAGTTCCAGTAGCCGTGCACGTAGGCTTGCTTCGGCAGCGGAGCACCGTAGCTGGCGAGCATCGCCGGCCAGATCACCACGTGGAACCAGGGAATGTCCTTGGCCATCAGGTGCAGGTCGCAGGGCCAGTAGTTCGTCTCCGGCTGGCTCCTGAGGTCAGCTCGCGTGGTCTCCCACAGCGGTTCCCGCACCTCGCTGGAGCGGCCGTCGACGATCGTGCGCTCGAAGGCTTCCAGGTCGAAGCCGCTGCCCGTCATGTAGGTCAGCAGGGCCTCGATCCAGACATAGAACACATGCCCCTCATCCCAGGGCAGGCGGATGCCCCAGTCCGTGCCGCTGCGGCTGATGCAGATGTCCTTCAGCCCGCCCTCGATGCGCCTCAGCATCTCATTGCGGCGGAAGTCCGGAGCCACGAATTCCGGGCAGGCCTCATGGAACCTCAGCAGCCAGTCCTGGTACTCACTGAGCCGGAAGTAGTAGGCTTCCTCAGTGATGTACTTCAGGCGCGGATGCTCCTCCGGCTTCTCCGGCAGTTCATCCTCATCCACGAAACGGTTGTCAGAAGTGTGGTACCAGCCGCTGTATTCGCCCTTGTAGACATCACCCTTGTCATGGATGCGCTGCCAGAAGCGGCGCACCAGCGCATGGTGCCGTTCATCACTGGTACGCTCGAAGCGGTAGTCACCGATCCGGCAGGTCTCCCAGCATTCGCGGAACTTGGGGATGATCTCGTCGCAGTAGGCCAGCGGGGTCTTGCCCTCGGCGGCCGCCAGGTCGGCGATGTTCTGGCTGTGTTCATCACTGCCGGTCACGAACATCGCATCCATTCCCATGAAGCGCCGGTGGCGGATCGTCACGTCGGCGAGGATCGTCGTGTAACTCGTGCCGACATGCGGCTTGAAGTTCACGTAATAGATGGGAGTGGTCAGATAGTATCTGTTGTCTGCGCTGCTCATGCTGCCGCTGCCTGGATTGTGATTATCAGGCTGATAAGTATAACAAGCGCAGGCGCTCCCTGCTGCGGGGGGAGCAGGATGACCAGGGGCTCAGTTAATGGTCGACCTCGCGCGAAGCCATGGCCCGCAGCTGGCGTTCCAGGGCTTTCTCGAGTTCCGTGCGCGAGGGCACATAGCCCTGGCAGATCGGCAGGCCGTCCAGCACCACCGTGGGGGTGGCCTCGATCCCGTTCATCACCAGCAGCGCCGGGTCATCGACGAACTGCAGCTGCGCACTGAGTCCCTTCGAGCTCAGCAGGGCCCTGATCTGGCCAACGATGGCCATGCTCATCGCATCGCCCTTCTTCGTATAGACAATGAACTGCATGCTTGCTCCGTGCTGTCAGGATCCCGGTCTGCCGGTCCGTGTGCGTCCACACACAGTTTAACCGCAATTTGGGATTTCAGCTGGAGCGGAATTCGGGCAGCTGCTCAGCTCCAGTGACGCCAGCGCCGGACCTCGCCCTGGTTGCCGAACACGCTTGAGCTCAGCGCCAGGGCCCGGCTGCGGCGCTCGATGGCCATTTCCAGCTCACTGCGCGTCGGTGTCCAGCCGCTGGAAATGACGCTGCCGTCCAGCATGACGGTCGGCGTCGCATCGACGTAGTTCATGCGCAGCAGCTCCGGGTCGTCAACGAGCTGGACCTGGCCCATCAGCATGTGGCTGCTGAGCAGTGAACGGATCAGGCTGGCAATCACGGATCCCTGGGAATCGCCGCGGCGTGCGTAGACAACGAATTGCATGACTGACTCCTTTCGGTCAGCGGATATGCATGCAGTCTAACGCCGTGCGCACGCAGGCGGGGCAAGGTTAAATATACTTGGGATACAGAAAGTGGGGAGCCCTATTTGACGATCTGGCCGTCGCCATCCGCCAGGCCGGACATCAGCACGATCACCACTGCATCACGGATGCCGTTGGCATTGCCGAGGCTGAGCTGGTCGCTGCCGGTGTCACTGGCACCGAAGGGACTGCCCCAGAGCGGACCGACGTGGCCCTTGTTGACGCCGCGCGTCCAGGCGGGAATCGCCATGGTCTCAATCTTGTTGTCATTGCGGCCGGCCTTGGGCAGGCTGTAGTTCTCGGTCAGCGGATCGAAGAAGAAGGCGAACTGCGTATAGGAGCGGCGCGGCTGCTCCTTGTAGCGGAAGATCACCAGCGGTTCCTCACCCAGCACGTCCATGCCCTTGGTGCGGCTGCTGCCCCATGCTCCGAGCATGTACATGGAACGGCTCAGCGGATAGGCGGCCTCATCCCTGTTGTTATGCGGGATGATCGCCTGCCGGCCGTTGTAGTCGATCACATCGCGGCGGCCTTCCTCATCAGGTGCGCCGACGATCTCGCCGGCTGACTTGTAGAAGAAGCTGCCGGGCAGGAAGGGCCGGCTCATGTTGCCTTCCCAGACATCGTAGAACTCGTACTGGATGTCCGCCCAGGTATGGCGGGCCACTTCTGAGTCCCCGGCCTCGCGCGGCGGGTTCCAGTAGACGTAGCGGGCATCGCAGAGCGTGTTTCCGATCAGGTTGCCATTCGGTCCGAAGCGTGTGCCGGCCTCATTGCTGACGGTGAAGGAGTTGCGCAGCGGATCGCCGACGTCCTTCTGCAGCCGCTGCACGGCCTTGCTGTTGCTTACGAAGGGATTGCGCGGATAGGCATCGACATAGCCTTCACGCAGCAGTGGATCAGAGGCATCCTCCTGCGGCGTGGGGGTCACCACCGGCACGTCGCTGAAGTCAATGCTCTCGGGGATCACGAGGCTGGCGTTGTCACCGCCGATCAGGTAGGCCGGGTAGTTGCCCTTGTTGTCAATCGCGAAGCGCTCAACCAGCAGCTGCAGGTTGTGGACATTGGCCTTGACTTCGGCTTCCTTGGCCTTGTTCTTGATCTTGACGTAGTTCGGCAGTGCGATGGCGGCGATGATCCCGATGATCACGATCACCACCATCAGCTCGATCAGGGTGAAGCCACTGACATGCTTCAGGGTTGCCCCTGGCTGTCCCGCAGCTTGCCTTGTCCTGCCAGTCAATCCATTCCTCTTTGATTTCGCCGGTTGAAACAGCCGGCTTCCGCGGCGCAAATCCCCCGCGCCCGGATGCCGAATACCGCATCTCAAGCAGATTATAACTTGGCCTACCTGTAAATGTTACACCCCTGGACCGATATTTCAAAAAAGAATATCTTGTTCACATGCTTCGATTAAAAATAGGTAAACACACCTTATATATCTATATCACTTTCAGGGCAGGCCGGAATGCACCCCGTCAAGCTCGCAATCCGCAGCCACTATAATAGGCAACGCCCGAAACTGAGACCAACACGAGGGGTAGCCAATGGCGCTGGATTTCAAGGACCTGGGCTCGGGAAGCACCGAGATCCGCATCCAGAAACTCAAGGAACTGAACGAGAAGGCCGCGCTCGGCGGCGGGCTGGAGGCCATTGACCGCCAGCATGAGCGCAACAAGCTCACCGCGCGCGAGCGCATCGCGCTGCTCGTGGATGCGGACAGTTTCCAGGAGGTCGGCAAGTTCATCACCTCCGAGTCCAGCTCCATCCTCGGCGACGGCATCGTCACCGGCTTCGGCACGGTGGATGGCAAGCGCGTGGGCATCTACTCGCAGGACTTCACAGTGATGGGCGGAAGCCTCGGCATCCAGCATGCCAAGAAGATCTGCTTCATCCAGGACAGCTGCATCAAGAGCGGCATCCCGCTGATCGGCATCAATGACTCCGGCGGCGCCCGCATCCAGGAAGGTGTGGTCGGCCTGGGCGGCTATGCCGACATCTTCTACCGCAACGTCAAGGCCAGCGGCGTGATCCCGCAGCTCAGCGCGATCATGGGCCCCTGCGCCGGCGGCGCGGTCTACAGCCCGGCGCTCACGGACTTCATCTTCATGGTGCGCGGCACGAGCTTCATGTTCCTGACCGGCCCCGACGTGATCAAGGAGGTCCTCAACGAGGAGGTCACCTTCGAGGAACTCGGCGGTGCGGTCACGCACAACCAGAAGAGCGGCGTGGCACACATGGTGGCCAGGAACGAGGTGGAGGCCATCCACCAGATCAAGCGCATCCTCAGTTATATCCCCAGCAACAACATGGAGGATCCGCCCTTCCTCAATACCGGCGACGATCCCACGCGCCGCGATGAGAGCCTCGCAAGCGTGATCCCCGACGACCCGAACAAGCCCTACGACATGCGCGACGTGATCAACGCCGTGATCGACCGCGACAGCTTCTACGAGATCCAGCCGCTGTTCGCCCCGAACCTGCTGATCGGCTTCGCCCGCCTCAACGGGCACGCCATCGGCGTCGTGGCCAATCAGCCGCGTGATCTCGCCGGCTGCCTGGACATCAACGGCTCGCTCAAGGGCGCGCGCTTCATCCGCTTCTGCGATGCCTTCAACATCCCGATCGTGACCTTCCAGGATGTGCCGGGTTTCCTGCCGGGCACCAACCAGGAATGGCTCGGCATCATCAAGCACGGCGCCAAGCTGCTCTATGCCTACTGCGAGGCCACGGTCCCAAAGCTCTGCGTGACCACGCGCAAGAGCTACGGCGGGGCCTACTGCGTGATGAGCTCACGCCAGGTCGGCTCGGACTGGAACCTGGCCTGGGCCACGGGTGAGATCGCGGTGATGGGCAGCAAGGGTGCGGTCAAGATCATCCGCCGCAAGGACCTCACGAAGGTCGCCGGCAATGCCGCGAAGCTGGCCGAGGCCACCCAGAAGTATGAGCAGGAGTACAAGGCTGAGCTGCTGCATCCCTACCTGGCTGCGAAGGTCGGGTATATTGATGACGTGATCGATCCGCGCGATACGCGGCCGAAACTGATCAGTGGACTTGAGCTGCTGAAGAACAAGGTGGAGAGCCGTCCGCGCCGTAAGCACGGCAATATCCCGCTTTAGGCGGATTTCACGGCGATTAGCGTACATTATCGTGAAAACGGTTGCCAAATTAAAAGTAATAAACTAGAATTTTGGTGATTTTCGACGGCGGATTGTTCCATGATCGGCGGACAAGTGTTATTGTTTAGCTGTGCTGACACTGGGTATTATTCCTGGTGCATGGAACACCGATTCCGTGGCTTATCTCAGTTCTAGGTAGACGCCTGTTGATAAGTTGTGGAAATTTGAAAAACGTGTATAATCAAGTTTTCACCCACCGGCAGGTCCGGAATAGTTAGGGAGGCTGGAAATGAAACGTTTTACACTTATTCTGCTCGGGGCAGTGCTCGCATGTTGTGCATGCATGGGCGCTGCGTTCGCTCAGGATGAAGCTGGCGACGCGTTCGGCTACACTGCGGATGATGTAGCCGTCAACAGTGGTGCGGTCCTTTACTGGTACGCCCACGGTTATGCCAACGCCTGGGGAGATTTCCCCGCCAGCTTTGCGGCAATGGTTGACAAGGGTCTGCCCCTGCGTACCTTCAACAGCGCCCACACCGGCGATGCCATTGATCCGGATGACGGATCCCTGGACTTCGACGGCGACATCATGTATGTCCCCGGTGACGGTTGTGGCGACGTTCAGGTTCACGTGCAGACCAGCCACGGTGTGGTGAACATCCCGATGGACAACCTGGTGGCGACCTCCGACATCAGCGGCCAGTTCGGCCCCTGCTGCGACATGGCTTGCCCCGGTTGCTGCAACATCGCGATCTGCGACCACGAGTGCTGGAACCTCTGTGACAACACTGATGCGGCCTGCAAGATCGTGCAGTGGATCATGTGGCGTTCCTTCGAGACCCACGAGTGCATGTATGGCAAGCGCCCCGCCAGCGAGGCCGCCTTCTATGCCTCCGGTCTTGCTCCGGTTGATGCCAACTACAAGGAGTACGTCCCCACGATGACCATCGAATACGTGGTCAAGGGTGGTTGCGACTGCTGCTACATCAAGAAGGCCTACGTTGAGTGCTGCGCTCCCTGCGTGCCCTGCAGTCCCTGCGCCAAGACCACCTGCGGTAGCAAGTGCGGCGGTTGTGGTGGTTGTGACAAGCCCAAGTGCGGTTGCAGCAAGCCCAAGTGCGGCTGCAAAAGCAAGTGCGGCAGCAAGTGCGGCGGTTGCAACAAGTGCGAGACCAAGTCCGCCTGCGGTTGCAAGGACAAGTGCGCCAACAAGTGCAATAAGTGCAACAAGTGCGAGAGCAAGTGCGGTTGCAAGGACAAGTGCGGCTGCTCCAAGCCCAAGTGCGGTGGTTGCGACAAGCCCAAGTGCGGTTGCAGCAAGCCCAAGTGCGGTTGTGGCAAGGAAAAGTGCGGCTGCTCCAAGCCCAAGTGCGGTTGCAAGGACAAGTGCGGCTGCGGCAAGTGCGGCTAAGTCAGTCATTCAGCTGAACTAAGAGAGAGCCCCGCTACGGCGGGGCTCTTTTCGTTTCTCCCGGAGGCATGTCCGCAGTTCAATGAGCAGTACGCGGCAACAGCTTGAAGCAATCCTGCAGCTGGCGGGCCAGGCCCGTGCTGAACTTCAGCAGATCAAGAGTCAGTCCTGCACGCCTCAGTCCTTCACCGCGCTCCTGCTCGAGCAGCTGGATACGGAAACAGGCGGAACTGCCAGGCCCGAGCTTCCCCCCTCATTGCTGGAACTGGCTGGACTGCTGCGCCAGTCCCTCGTGCAGCCTGACCCCCGCCCCGCCCTGCTTGCCATCGGGCATATCCATGACCACCTGGACCAGACGGATGCCGCTGAGCGCCGCGGCCGGGTCTATACTCCGCTGGAACTGGCGGGACGGATGGCTGAACGGCTGCTGGAGGGCTGGAACTACATCCCGGATGCCCTGGCCAGGGAAGTGGTCTTTCCGCGCCTGCTGGACCCCTGCTGCGGCTGTGGCGCCTTCCTGCTCTGCTGTGCCGAGGAGATGCTGGAACAGGCCCGCCTGGCAATCATCCGCAGCGGCAGCGGCTTCAGCCGCGCAACCGAGGCCAAGCTGCGCCGGCGCATCGTGGAGCAGGCCCTGCATGGCTGCGATATTGACGCCTCCGCCCTGGCGCTCTGCGGCCGGCTGCTGGGCTACTGGGCCACTGGCAGCTTCAGCACAGCGCTCCCGGCCCTCAGGCTCGTCTGCGCCGATGCCCTGAGCGGCCCTTCGCTGTCCATTCCAGCCAGCTTCAGGACTGAACCCGCCGGGCTGGACTGGCTGCGGCACCCAGAGCTGGGCTGCAGCGAGGCTGGCTATGACCTGCTGATCGGCAACCCGCCCTATGTTGATTCCGAGGGCATGCAACGCTACGATCGCGACTACCGCAGCAGCATCCGCAGTGCCTACAGCTGCGCCCGGGGTAACTGGGATCTGTTCGTGCCCTTCCTGGAGCGCAGTGTGGACCTGCTGAAGAGCGGCGGGAGGCTCTGCATGGTGCTGCCGACCCGGGCCATCAGCGCGGACTACGCCAGCGTGCTGCAGGAACAGCTGCTGCTGGCGCTGCGCCTCGAGCGCATCCGCCTCCTGCCGGAGGACGCCTTCCCCGATGCACGGATCTGGCCCTGCGTTGTGCAGCTGCGCCGCCTGCCCGCGGATCCACGCCAGCCCGTCAATCTGCAGCGCGGCGAGCCCGTGCAGACCAGCGCCGTCAGCCAGGCCCTGCTCCGGCGCTTGCCCTCAGGCTACCTCTGCGCAGCCTACAGTGCTGCCGCCGGCTACATCGCCGAACTGCTGGAGGCCGCTCCGGCCCTGTCCACACGCTTCGACGTCCGCGACGGCTGCAGCACGGACGAGGCCTACCGCCTGAAGGAAATGCTCGTTGACGACGCAGAGGCCGGCGGGCCGCGCCTGCTCAATACGGGCACGATAGACCCCTGGCGGCCGCTCTGGGGAGAGCAGGACTGCCGCTACCTCGGGGCCAGCCTGCGCCACCCGGTGATTGATCCTGATCAGCTGAGCGCAGGGCTGCCGCGTCTGGCGGAGCGT
Organism: bacterium; assembly: GCA_041395205.1. Taxonomy (GTDB): domain Bacteria; phylum 4484-113; class 4484-113; order 4484-113; family JAFGCY01; genus JAHEFU01. The sequence continues at coordinate 1,683,751 of JAWLAZ010000001.1, read as the reverse complement.
GCGGCCCGGCCGAAGCTGCTCTGCGCCGGACTGGCTTCGCGCATCGAATGCCTCGTTGACAGCGAAGGCCGCTTCATCTGCGGCAAGGCCGCCGTGCAGCTCCTGCCCCGAGCGGAATCCGATCCGGCTGAGCTGCACTATGTCTGCGGCCTGCTCAATTCACGGCTGATGCAGTGGCTCTACCGCAGCCTGTTCGGGCTCAGGGCCTACTCCAGCCGCGCCCTGAACATCGGCCCGCGCCAGCTGGAACTGCTGCCTTTGCGCCGCGGAGCCCAGCAGCAGCGCATCGCGGAACTCTCCGCAGCCCTTGCTGAGAACCCCCTGCAGGATGCTGCGGAAATCTTCACGGAGATCGACCGGCTGGTGGAGGCGCTGTACGGCGTGGACCGCCATACGCGCCGGGTGATCAATGAGGAACTCGGACCAGGGTTGTAGGCGGTAGAGGAGGCACGCAACTTACCGGCTCGCCTGCGCTCGTGAAGCATCGAGGACGGCATGTCGCGGTTCTGAAGAATAACCACAGAGGGCACGAAGAACACGGAGAATTCAGAATTCTGGCAACGGATGATTTGAATCTCGTTTGCCTGTCTGGCATCTTCAAAAGTCCCGTACCGGCGGCGCCCCGCGACGCCTGAGAGTGCTTGTAACGAATAATGCTTGGCTGTGAATCCGTCCATGTTCAGAAAACTCTGTGCCCTCTGCGGCTCTGTGTTTGTTTATTGGTCCGGCTCGCCTGCGCTCGTGAAGCATCGAGGGTGTGATGTGGCGGTTCTGAAGAATAACCACAGAGAGCACGGAGGATTCAGAATTCTGGCAACTGATACCCAGGAGTCCCATTACCATAAGGGAATCATTGAAAAGCAGACTCCCACACAATTGAGCCGTACCGGCGCTGCCTCGCAGCGCATGAAAGAGCTTGCCACGAAGTCCCTGCTGCGAAACTTCATGTCAGATCAAGAAAACTCTGTGCCCTTGCGGCTCTGTGTTTGTTTATTGGTCCGGCTCGCCCGTGATCGGCTGGCAACGCTGAGGTCCAGGTCCGGAACTTCACGGGCGTAAACGCCCGGCTACCGGTGGAAGTGCGTTCACGGCTGCATCAACCTGAAATGAATCCATAGCTTGCAAGGACCGGCGCTGCCCCGCGACGGCTGAGAGGGAGTGCCGCGATGCTAGCATGGTTGACGGGATTGGCAACCCTGAATCTGGCCTTGATGACTTCATGGCTGTTTGCAGACGAGATCTGGTCGCGGAGGCACGAAGTTCCTGGAATGCGTTGGCAACATTCCCTCACTCGCGAAGTGCACTACACACGAAGTACCCCCTCGCGTGCAGGCGTCGCAGGGCGACGCCGGTACTTCACCCCTGCCTGTTTCTCATTCCGTTTCTGTTTCTGATTCTGTTTCTGCTCTGTGAGCTCGCTGCCAACTGCACCCTGCAACCCGGCTCCTGCACCCTCAGCGGTTGCGTTCCCAGATCAGGCGCAGGCCGAACAGCGTCAGGTCCGTCTCCACGAACTGGATGCTGCGGCTGTACTCGCGCACCAGCTCCGCGAAGCCGCCCGTTGCCAGCACGGTCGGTTCGATTCCCTGCTCCTCGCAGATCCTGTCAACCAGCTCGTCCACCATCGCCCCCGTGCCGTTGAGGATCCCGCTGCGGATGCTCTCCGAGGTATTGCGCCCGACGATCCGCTCCACGGGCGAAAGCTCCACCTTGGGCAGCTTGGCGGTGCGGCTCACCAGCGAATCCAGCGAGATGTGGATCCCCGGGAAGATGATCCCGCCGAGGTAGACATTCGGCTCCAGCACCACGTCGAAGGTCGTGGCCGTGCCGAAGTCCACCGCGATCAGCGGCGGGCCGTGTCGTTCGATCGCCGCCACGGCGTTGACGATCCGGTCCGCTCCGACCTGGCGCGGATCCTCATACTGGATGTCCAGCCCGGTGCGCACGCCGGGACCGACCACCAGCGGCTCCGCCCCGGTCAGCTCGCGGATCACGCTGCGCAGCTTGGGTAAGAGCGGCGGCACCACGCTCGAGATGATCGCATCGCTGATCCGCGCCGTGCCGGCCTGGCGCTGCAGCAGGGTCCCGGTCATCACAAGGTACTCATCCACGGTCGCATTCAGGCGGCTGGTCAGCCGCCAGCTGGCCACGAGCGTGCTGCCGTCATAGATCCCGAAGACGATGTTTGAATTGCCGATGTCACAGACGAGCAGCATCAGCGGCCCCCCGCCAGGAAGTCCATCCCGATGTCCAGCGAGCGGTAGCTGTGGCTCAGGGTGCCGGTGGAGATCACGTCCACGCCGGGAATCAGGTAATCAGCGATGTTGTCAAGATTCACGCCGCCGCTGACCTCGACCGTGGCCCGCCCGCCGATCATGGCAACGGCTTCGCGCACCTGATCAGGGCTGAAGTTGTCAAGCAGGATGATGTCCGCCCCGCCGCGCAGCAGCGGCTCGAGCATCGCCGGGGAATCGGCCTCGGCCTCCAGCTTCATGGTGTGGCTGAGCCTGCTCCTGACGCTTCGGACCAGCTCCTCCCAGTCTGAGAACGGGCTGGCGGCGAAGTGGTTGTCCTTCAGCATCACACTGTGATCGAGGTCCATGCGGTGGTTGAAGCCCGTGCCGCAGCGGATCGCATACTTCTCGAACATCCGGAAGCCCGGGGTGGTCTTGCGCGTGCCGGTGATGCGGATCCCCTGCGGCCTTGCCAGGTCGGCCCACTGCCGACCCAGTGTGGCGATCCCGCACATCCGCTGCAGGAAGTTCAGGGCCACACGCTCGCCGCTGAGCAGGGCATCCGCCGGTCCCTCCACGGTCAGCAGGCTGGTGCCCGCCGGCTGCTGGCTGCCATCCGGCACATGCAGCGCGCAGCGCACCTCGCCGCTGAGCTGGCGGAAGACCTCGCGTGCCACATGGCAGCCGCAGGCCACGCCGGGTTCGCGCAGCAGGATGTCGGCGCGGGCCGGCACATCGCGGCCCTGCAGGGCGAATTCGGTCGTCACGTCACCGTTGCCGATGTCGGCCAGCAGTTCCGCGCGCACGCATTCCTCAATCAGGAGCTGGTTCACCCGTGGATTTTAGCGCCTGCTCAGCAGATGTCAGGGCAGTCCAGCAGGCGCATGATCCGGCTGCGGATCTCACTGAGCTCGAAGGGCTTGATGAGCAGGCCTTCCACGCCGCACTCCAGCAGCTCCGCTTCCTCAACGATGGCGTCATCGCCGCTGATCATCATGATGCGGATCCCGGGTGAGAGCGCCCGCAGCGCATTCACGAGCTGTGCACCTCGGGTGCCGGGAATATTGCGGTCGAGGATCGCCAGCCCGAAGGGCTGGAGCTGGCTCCGGACCAGGGCCAGGGCTTCGTCGCCATCCTCACAGATCCGCACGTCGAGATCCATGCGTCCGATGGTGCGCTGCAGCACACGCTGCACGGCGGGGTCGTCGTCCACGACCAGCACCCGCTGCCTGTTCAGCACGGAAGCCGGTGCGCCTCCGATCAGCAGTTCCTGTACTCTCATTTCCACGCTCATGCCGGCCTCCTTTTGCATTCCCATGCGTATTTATCAGTTCCGTAACAGCAGATTAACCCCTGCCTTCTGAATCACCGCCGGTTTCACGGCGCTTTGACTGTACTTTGACTGCGCTTACACAATGCCTGTTTCTGTGCTAGAATTCAGAACGATTATTGTCATATATTCACTGATATTGCCATGCCACTGAACAGCAGGCTCTATGCCTCCATCATGCTGGGCGGGATCGCCCTGATCTGCATTGCCTGCCTGGCCCTGCGCTGGCGGATCCTCGCCGTTCAGCAGGATCCGGTGCGCACCGGTGTGCAGCCCGGCGCCGCAGTGCTCTCCCCCGCCCGGGGCCGGGTCCAGCTGCTGCCGGATCCGCCTGAGACAACAGCTGACCCAGCGCCCGCACTCTCTGAGACATCCAGTTCCATTGATTCGGTAACGCCGGAGCGGCAGGAAGCTCAGCCGGGTGGTTCGAAAGATCCCAGGACACTCGATCTGAACAGCGCCAGCGCTGCCGAGCTGGACGAACTGCCAGGCATCGGCCCCGTGCTGGCACAGCGCATCGTCAGCGTGCGCGAACAGCGCCGTGGCTTCGGTTCAGTGGATGAGCTGCTTGAGGTGGAGGGTATCGGCAGCGCCACGCTGGAACGCCTGCGGCCGCTGCTGCGGATTGACGCAGCACCCTGAGCCGGCGGCGTACAATTGGACAGCATGCCCGATTACATGAAGTTCCTGCTGAACCTGCCGCACGGCCTGGTGCTGCTCTGGCTGATCTGGACGATCTGCACGCCCTGGCAGGTGGCCTATCTCTTCCGCCGCAACAATGCTTCGCACCAGCTGCAGAAATCCGGGGAGCTGATGAACTTCCGCGAAATCTTCGCCACGGGCTGCGTGGGCGGTTTCATCCTCCTGACCTTCATCACGTTCTACTGCAGCTGGCTCACGCTCAGCATGAATGACGTGATCTAGGCTTCCGGCTCGCTGCCCTGCGGCGGCATCGGCGCATTGCCGGCAAGCTGCGTATAGAGCATCTGCAGCTGGGCAATCACCGACTGGAACTCCTGGCGCTCCTGGGGCTGCAGCTCGCGCTCGAGATGCGTGTAGCTCACATGCAGCAGGTCGATCGCGAAGCGCGCCTTGTCGAGGTCCGTCGCCACCAGACCCGTGGCGGGATGCGGCGTGCGCCCGAGGTGGATCAGCGCGAACTGGATGAAGATCCCGAGTTGGCTCTTCTGGTAGTTGTTCAGGCCCAGCTCGAAGATCTGCAGCACCTGGCGGTACTCGGCTTCGGCTAGCTGCTCATCCATCGATCCATCGCCATGATCGTGGTCGTGATCATGGTGATCATGCTCGTGATCGTGATCATGCATCGCTGCGGCCGGGGCCGCCGGAGCTTCCACGACCTCCATCTGCGGAGCCGCGCCAGCACTCTGGGGCTCGGCGGCAGCGGCCTGCTCAGGCTCGGGCTGCAGCTCCTCTTCCTCCGCCCCGCGCGAATGGCGCAGGTCCTGGATGATGATCTCAGGCGGTTCCTTCTGGTCGTCGTCAAAGTACTTTGTCATCACTGTTCCTAGAAATCCGTCTTGCCGCTGAAGTTGAAGTTGTCAATCCGCATCGCCTCCGGCACCAGCGCCCCCGAGCCCCAGAAGGCCGGCATGAACACCAGCTCCGAGCCCATCCCGGTCACGTTGGCGAAGGCCTCCAGCACGTTCTGGGTGAAGCGGAAGTTGGTCAGGCCGCTCGTGAGCTTGCCGTCCTCGATCAGGAAGGTACCGTCGCGGGTCATGCCCGTGATCACCGTCGCCATCGGGTCCACCACGTTGGTGTAGTGGAAGTTGGAGACGAAGATCCCGCGCTCCACGCCGCTGATCAGGTCCGCCGTCTCCTCGATGCCCGGGCTGAGCACGAGGCTGCGCGGCGCGGGATAGCGCATCCCGGTGTCGTGGCCGGTGCTGACGGTGCCGGCCTTCTTGGCGGTGTTGGCATCATGCACCACGCCGCGGGCCACGCCGCTCTCGATCAGCACCACGCGCTGGCGCGGCACTCCCGCGTTGTCAAAGGGCAGCGAGAGCGTGCGCTCATCGAGCGGGTCGTCGGTGATCGTGATCTGCGGGCCCGTCACCGGCTGGCCGAGGTTGCCGCTCATGAAGCTCGCGCCGTCGTTGTAGCGCCGCCCGCTGAAGCCCAGCCCCGCGAGGAAGCCGAGCATCGTCGAGATGCAGTTGGGGCCGAGCACAACCGTGTAGCGCCCAGGCTCGATGTCATTGCGCGGGTTCTGGCTCTTCTTGGCAACCGCATAGGCGCGGGTGCTGTGCTCCTGGACGTCGATTTCGCGGATGTTGCGGACCTCCACATCGGACTTGCCGCTGCTGTTGGCACCACCCCAGACCACCTGGTAGCGCGCCGTGCTGGAATGCACCGCCGCCTCCACGCCGAGATTGTTGGCAACCACGCAGTTGAGCTGCCCCGTGCGCAGGATCCCGCTGGCGCGGAACTCCTCGTCCTCACCCGCCGCGAAGCCCTTGATCACCATGTCGGCGCGCTCCTCGGGGGTGCAGGCCGCGGTGGCCTCGTGGTAGTCCACGCGGAAGGGGTAGTCGAAGGGACCGCTGGGCAGCTCCGCCAGATCCGGGTTGGGCTGGCTGATGCGCGCCGCCGCCACCGCCCGTGCCACCGTGGCGGCCACGGACTCATGCGTCAGCACGTTGGTGGAGACGCGGCCCTCGCGCTGGCCGAGGCGCACGGTGATCCCGAGGCTGGCCTCGCGCTCATAGGTGTTCTGGTGGATCTCACTATTGGCAAAGCGCGTCAGCGCACTGTCGCTCGTGATGATGTTCACCTGGGTCTGGTCGGCCTCGCTGCTCTGCAGTGCATGCCGCGCGAGGGTCACGAGCTCGTCCTGGCGCTGCATCAGCTTCTTGGTCGTGAACTGCTTTTCCAGTACTTCCGCCATGCTTACTCCTTGCCGGCCTTGCGGTAGCCGGCCATGCGCCTCGTGGCGTTCTTGACGTAGAGGTTGTCCGGCTTGCCGCCGGTGATCTCCATGATGCGCTCATCCGCGCGGCGCGCGAGATCGATCAGGTCCGGGCCATTGGGCTCATTGACGAGCATTGCCATTTCCACCGAGACCTCGGCGATGAAGTCCATGTACATCACGGGCGTGAAGGCGCTGCCCTGCTTGAAGCTCGAGCGGATCGAGGCGAACTTGCGGCTCCCGCCCGGCGGCAGCATCCGCCCGAAGCCGGTGTAGAGCCCCAGGCGGCTGGACTTGGCGAGCAGGCCCTTGCCCACTGCGCTGTCGGTTTCATAATCCGTGAGGATGCGCTCCAGCGCCGCCTTGTCGGACAGCGTGCTGTTGATCGCCGCGAGATCCGCCTCCGTGAACGGCGGCAGCTCCAGCGTGACCTTGTCCAGCTTGCTGCCGAGCACCGTGGCGGTCAGGTAGCGCGTGCTCGCGGCATGGAAGGCCCGCCGGGCCAGCAAAAGCTGGCGGCTGACCTCGCCCTTGTAGCCGCTGCCCTGGCTGCTGGCGCTCGCCAGCGGCTCGATCACCGCCATCGCCCCCAGCACGTCACCGTAGTAGATGATGCTCTGCAGGAACAGCGCTTCCTCGACCTGCAGCTGGCTGGCCGCCTCGTCGTCGATCACCTTCTGCAACAGGGCATCCGCCGCATAGATGTGGTCCGCGGAGAATTCACTGCGGGCCTTCTGCAGATTGTCCGCCGGGCCCTGCGCCAGGGCCGGTACCGCGAGCAGGATGCCGCTGATCAGGATACCGATTGTCAGTCTGAGGATCTGCATGTCAGTCAGACGTCCTTTCCACCACATCGTTTGACTGCTTGTTGCCGCGCCTGAGCCCGAACCTGCGGCCACTGCCCTCTGTGGGAGCGCTGGCCGCCGGAGTCTCGGGGGCGGCTTCCTCCAGCGGAGCCGCGGCGCTGGGATCAAGGCTCGCGCGGGCCAGCAGGCTGAGTTCCTCCAGGCCGTCCGCCGGGTTGGCAACGCTGTAGCTGAACTCGGCGATCCATTCCACGGTGGCGCGCATCTCCACCGGCACGCCCTCCAGCAGGCGCAGGGAGACCGCCTCGATCGTGGCGCTGGCCTGTTCCAGGTCGTAGAAGCGGGCGCAGACCAGCACCAGTGCGACCCGCGCCTGGGCATTGATCAGGCCCTTGCCGAGCCGCTGCTGATCGCGGCCCCAGGAATCCACGGCTGCGCGCAGCATCTCCACGTCGCTGTAGAGCTCCACGTCGCGCAGGTGCTCCACGGTCACGAAAGGCAGGCGGAAGCGCACGAACTCCAGCTGCGGGTCCGTCCCGCTCAGCTCAATGAAGCGCCGCGACTGCTCCTCGAACTGCGAAGCCTGGCGCGAGCGCTCCTCCACGAGGTAATCGGCATAGCCGCTCTCGAACAGCTCGCCGCTGACCAGTTCACGCAGCAGGAAGTCCGAGGCTTGCAGCAGCGCCGCCGAGAGCAGCAGCTGCTGGAACAGCACCTCCTGGGCCACGTAGTCCTCGGCATCCGCAAGCGGGATCTCCGCCAGCAGTTCCTGGGCGTGCGCCAGCTTGCCGTCGGCGATCGTCAGCTTGGCCTCCTCGAGCAGCACCATCGGGTCAGCGCTCTCGGCCTTGAGCCGCGCCTGCGCCAGTCCCGGCATCACCAGGCACAGCAGGCAGAGCAGGCTGCAGAGGAACTGCCGCATCAGCCGCGCACCCCCACGCGCACGTTGTCGAACCGTGAGGGCGCGCAGCCATGGGCCACATGTGCGGTCTGGCCCGGCTGGCCCTTGCCGCAGTTCGGCGTACCCCAGATGTTCCAGTGGTCCGCGTTGCAGGAGCCGCTGTAGTTGCCCCAGAATTCGGTGGTGATCCCGGTGTAGTTCGGGTTGCGGAACATCCGCCCGAGCTTGCCGTCGATGATCTCCCAGGCGGCCTCGCAGCCGAACTGGAAGTTCACGCGGTGGTCGTCAATCGACCAGGAGCGGTTGTTGCTGAACAGGTAGCCCTTCTTCGTGGAGCCGATCAGCTCCTCGAGGGTGTAGTTGCCGGGTTCAAGGTTGACATTCGCCATGCGCACGATCGGCAGGCGGGCGAAGCCGTCGCTGCGGTTGCAGGCCGTGGTGCGCTGCCCGCAGGCTCCGGCGCTGTCCCGGCCGCTCATGAAGCCGGTCAGGATTCCGTCCTTGATCAAGTCCGTGCGGAAGGCCTTCGTGCCGTCGTCGTCATACATGTAGCTGCCCAGTCCGCCGGAGAGCGTCGGGTCAAGTGTCACGTGCATGATCTCGCTGCCGTACTTCAGCTTGCCGACGTCGTCATGCTTGACGAAGCTGCCGCCGGCATAGGCCAGCTCCCAGCCCAGCACGCGGTCCAGCTCGATGGCGTGGCCGATGCTCTCGTGGATCTGCAGCCCGAGCTGCGGTCCGTCGATGATGATCGTCGTCACTTCGTCAGGCACCTGCGGTGCCGCCAGCAGCTGGATGGCCTCCTCGGCGATGCGCGCGCTTTCGCCCTCGAGGTCGTAGCGCATGAACTGCTCATAGCCGCCGGTGTGGAACTGCCCGCGGAAGCTGTTGGGGAAGCAGCGCACCTGGTGGTCGCCATCCCTGATCGCATCCGCCTGGATCCCGCCGCCGCACTCCGTCACCACCTGGTGGATGTTGGCACCCTCGGTGCTTGCGAAGTGCTGGTCCTCACGCCAGGCGTCATAGAAGCTCTGGCGGTGCGAGACCGCCGCGGCCTTCGCCATCAGCTCGTCACAGGCCATCAGCCGCGAGAGCTTGTCCTCCAGCGAGACCGCGAAGGGGTCCGTCTCCAGCGGCGTGCTGTACTCCGCCTTGTGGACCTCGATCTCATCAAGCCGCGTGGCCTCTCCACCCGCCCGGGCACTGGCCTCCGAGATGCGCAGCGCCGTCTCGGTGATCATCGCCGCCTCCCTGGCATCAATGTTGTGGCTGGCGGCGAAGCCCCAGCGGCCCTTGTGCAGCACGCGCACGCCGATCCCGGCGTCCGTGGCATCGGCGTAACTGTCAACACGCCCGTCGCGCACCGTGATGCTTTCACGGCGGCGGTCGATGATGCGGATGTCGGCGTAGTCGATGCCCCTGCTCTGGGCCTTGTTGAGGAATGCGTCGATGATTTCTTGCATGGTCGTGTAGGTACCTCGGAGAACTTCCAATTGTAGCGCCTGAGGATTTTCCGGGCCGCGGCGCGAACACTTTTCAGGACGGCTCGTCTGACTGTTTGTGCGGTTGCAACCGCCACTGAAAGAAACAGGAAAAACGGAGGGAGGTGCAGTAAAGCACGCAGCGGAGCAATCCGCTGCACAAGCCGGAAACTGCCGGATTCACCGGCAGACACCAGGGCCGCCCGGCACGGGTGGCCTTCTGGCTTGACTGCCCTCCCGCCCTGCTTGGCTCCCCGCATTCCCGATCCCGACTCTTGCCCCTATAATCAATCCCAGTCACGTTTGCCGGGAGGGCAGCATGAAGGCTCTGATCTGGATTCTGCGCGCATACCTGTACGTCATCTACGCCTGGGTGATCCTCAGCTGGCTGTACTTCATTCCCGGCGTACCCCTGATCGAGGACCTGCTGACCCTGCTCGTCTATCCTGTGATGGCACCCTTCGCCTGGCTGTCATTCGGTTCCATCAGCCTGGCACCGATCCCCGCCGTGTTCCTCCTCAACTGGGCGATCAATTCGCTCGAGGCCCGCTATGGGGACACGCCCGAGGATGCGGCTGCGCCCCCGCCGCCGGACAACCGCGGCTGGGAAGCCCAGGGTGGCGACGACCGCGGGATCTGATCCCGCCTGTGCTCAGTCCCAGTTGTGCTGGCCGAGCACCAGCTCCAGCAGCACCACCGGGTTGCCGAGCTTCCAGTTCTCCAGCACTTCCGGGTGCACTTCGAACAGCCGTCCGATCAGCATGCTGCCTTCCAGTACCGGCAGGTCGCAGTACTCCGCCCGTTCCCCGAGCAGCTCCGCATCGGCCCAGAGCTCGGCACAGCGGCCGGGCAGCGCCGCCGGGTAGTCACTCTCGCTGTAGTTGATCCCGAACTTCGCCGGGTCGAGGCCCATTTCATGCAGCAGCGCATCCATCACGCTGCGGCCCTCGGCATAGCCGGTACGCACGGCGCAGATCGCCGCGGCGGCCACACGCAGCTCACGCGGATGCGCCGTGTCGTCGGGCACGCCGTAGTAGCTGACGATGTCGCCGACCTCGAAGATCCGCTGCGGCAGCGGGTGGTCGGTATTGCGCGAGAACTGCTCCAGCAGCGAACTGTGCAGGTTGGTGCGCATCATCGTCTGGTCGACATGCGCGGGGTTGTCAATTTCCACACGCCGCGGCCAGCGCTCCTCCGTGATCCGCATCCGCTCGAAATGCCAGCGCTCGTTCGTGAGCACGAGGCTCAGGGTCTCGGAGAAGCTCAGCCCGCACAGGGCCTCGGCCGCCTGCCGGCCCCGCTCCACCAGCGGCAGGCTGCTGCCCACCGTGAAGCTCGGCACCAGCCGGTGCGTGATGTTGTGGTAGCCATAGGCGATCGCGATGTCCTCGATCAGGTCCACCTCGTGCAGGATGTCATTGCGGTAGGCCGGCACGGTGACGCTGAGCGGGGCATCCCCGCCGGGGTCCTGCACTGCGTGGCGCATGTTGCCAAGCAGGCGCGCGCAGTCCTCCCGCGTGAGCTCGATCCCCAGCAGGCGGGCGGCCTGCTGCGGGCGCACGCTGAACCGCTCCGTGGCCATCGCCGGCGTTGCCAGCGTATGCTCCGGGTACACGATCTCCACCGTCTCCAGCGTGGCCTGGCCCGTGGGGTCCATCTCCACCATTGAGGAAGCGAGGATTGACAGTGCGCGGGTCACGATCGGCTCATTCGGTCCCGTCACGTCCACGAGGAAGTTGACGGTCCCGGCGGTGACCTTCGTCTGCTCGGCATTGATCACCGGCGGCAGGCTCAGCACATTGCCAGCGCTGTCCAGCAGGGCCGGGTAGGCCTCCAGGCCTTCCAGCAGCCGCGCATACTCCATGCCCTTCTTGTGTTCCTCGAGCATCGTGCGCGGGCTGACCGGCTCCCTGTGCCCCCAGAACAGCGGGGTGAAGCGGAAGCTGTCCGGGTCGACGAGCGTGTAGTGGATCGGCCCCGTCAGCCGGTCAAGGTCATAGGCGCCGATGCTCGCGAACTTGCGGTCGCGGCACAGCGCCCAGTGCAGGCCTTCCTGCAGCTTCATGATGCTGCGCAGCATGTTGTCATCAATCTTCAGGTTGCGGATCACCGCCATCTGCACCAGCGGCCGGCCGTATCGGGGGTCCGTGATGCGCGGGTCCACCTCGCAGCGCCAGCCGCTCGGTTTCGGTTCGTAGTTCCTGAGTCCGGTCTCCAGCCCGAGATAGCCACGCAAAGCGCGGGCCAGACCTCCGGCATCAAACAGGTCGGGACGCACGGGCAGCAGCTCCAGCAGCACCTGGCGTTCGCTGCCAACCTCTTCCCAGACCTTCTGCCAGTCATCAGCGGAATAGCCACTGTGCGGATCCGTGAGCGGAATCGTCTCCTGGGGCTTCAGCTCAATCACGTAGTCACTGTGGCGGCTCCGGAGCCGGCGCACCTCGGCCACTCCATCCACATCGCAGCCCAGCCAGTCGAGCAGCTGCTCGACGCGGTCCTCGCTGACATCGCTCCTGAGCAGCTCGTGCAGGCGCTTCACACTGATTCCAATAACCGGCATGGCGCATATTCTACCGCCACGGTCCCGCCCGCGTGTCAGGCCCGCACCCTGCAGCTCCGGCGGTTCCACCGTATAATGCAGTCCGCAGCAAGCACAGGCAGAGGCAGGCATGGAAAGCAAGCAGATCAGCATCATCGGTTTCCCGATGGACCTCGGGGCGGGACGCCGCGGCGTGGACATGGGCCCCTCGGCCCTGCGCATCGCGCGCGTGGCGCAGCAGCTCGAGGAACTCGGGCATGAGGTCCACGACGAGGGCGACATCAGCATCGCCGGTCCCGAGACCGAGAAGATCCCGCATCCCAACCACCGCTACATGCCGGAGATCGCCCGGGCCTGCGGCAAGCTCGCCAGCTGGTTCAGGCGCAGCCTGGACAGCGGCCACTTCCCGATTGCGCTCGGCGGCGACCACTCCATGGCGATCGGCAGCATCGCCGGGATCGCCTCGCACTGCCGTGAGCGCAACCTGCGGCTCGGCGTGCTCTGGGTTGATGCCCATGCCGACATCAACACGCCGGAGACCACACCCAGTGGCAACATCCACGGCATGCCGATGGCGGTCTCACTGGGCCGCGGCCCGGCGGAGCTGGTCAACATCGGCTTCGAGGGAGCCAAGCTCTCCCCCCAGGATGTTTCCTACATCGGCCTGCGCAGCGTGGACCCGGGTGAGGCCCGCGCCGTGCATGAACTGGAGATCGAATACTTCGCGATGCCGGACATCGACCGCCAGGGCGTGCCCGTGATCATTGACAAGGTGCTGGAGCGGCTCTCCGGACGCGTGGACCATCTGCACGTGAGCTTCGACATGGACGCCATCGACCCGCGCATCGCCCCCGGTGTCGGCACCCCGGTATTCGGCGGCCTGACCTACCGTGAGGCGCATCTCGTGATGGAGACCCTGGCGCAGTGCCCCTGCTTCAGCTCGCTGGAGCTGGTGGAGGTCAACCCCGTGCTGGACAGTGTCAACCGCACCGCCGAGCTGGGCGCGGAACTGATTGCCAGCGCACTCGGCAAGCGCATCCTCTAGCCCGCGCGGAACTCCTCGATACGCTTCCGCGTCTCGGCGAAGCTGCGCTGCATCTCCGGCAGCAGGTCCACGACCGGACCCAGCCGGCCGGCGCGGCACAGTTCCTCGGCTTCAGCGCTGATCCGCCGCAGTTCCTCGGCGAGGATCTCCGCACTCGTGCCCTTGATGCTGTGCGCGCTGCGCGTTGCCAGTTCCTGGTCCTCCGTCTCCAGCGCACTTGCCAGATCGGAAAGGTTGACGGGCACCTCCTCGAACCAGGCCTCGATGATCTCCTCCCAGATCTCGAGCCCACCCATGCGCTCGATGCTGGCAGGGATGTCCATCGCAGGCGCGCTGGGTTGCCGGCCCATGCTGCAGCTTTCACCATTGGCCGCGCCGAAGTCGCGGGCGGAATGCTGTTCCAGCAGGCTGTTGTCAAGTTCCGGGAACACGAGCGCCGCCGTGAGCGGGCTGCCGTTGAACATCCAGTAGTACTGCAGCGCCAGACCGAGCATCAGCAGCATGAGCAGCAGGTAGCCCAGCAGGTCGCGGCTGGCCCAGGCCGGCGGATCAATGCTGCCCAGCATGTTGGCAAGCATCGCCGCGAGGAGCAGCAGGCTGACGAGCATCATGGAAATATGTCGCTTGCGCGGATACACGAAGACCTCCGAAGCGCAGCCGGAGCTGCGGCTTCTGCAGTCTAACCGCGCAGCGGATGTGGCAGGGGCGCTTGACCGGGATCAAACCGGGATTCAGCACTGCTCGAACCGGGACTCAGCGCAGCAGCATCGGGGCCCGGGTCCGGTCCTCCATGTGGATGCTGTCCACGAACTGGATGTAGCTCGAGGCATAGGCCATGCAGATGCTGTTGACCCGCGCCCCGCGTCCGAACAGGTCCACCCCGCGCAGCAGGTCGCCGTTGGTCACGCCGCTCGCCAGGAACACGATGTTCTCGCCCGGGGCCAGTTCGTCGGTGTTGTAGATCTTCTGCGGATCGACTCCCATCTTCAGGCAGCGTGCGGTCTGCTCCTCGGTCTTCGGTTTGAAGCGTGCGAGGATCTCGCCGCCGAGGCACTTCATCGCTGCCGCCGTGATCACGCCTTCCGGCGCTCCTCCGATACCCATCACCATGTGTACGCCCGTACCGCGCACCGCTGCCGAGATCGCTGCGGAGAGGTCGCCATCGCCGATCAGCCTGATCCGCGCTCCGGCCTCGCGCAGCTCGCCGATGATCTCTTCATGGCGCGGGCGGTCCAGCACCATCGCCACGATTTCGTTGACCTTGAGCTGCAGGCATTCCGCCACGGTGGCCACGGTCTCAGCCACGGGTGCATCAAGGCTGACCCGGCCCTTGGCCCGGGCCGGCACCACCAGCTTCTCCATGTAGATGTCCGGCGCATGGATCAGACCGCCGGTCTCGGCGACGGCCATCACGGTGATCGCATTGTTGGCACCCGTCGCGCAGAGGTTCGTACCCTCCAGCGGGTCAACCGCGATGTCGACACGGTGCGGCGAGTCCGCCCGCCCGACCTGCTCACCGATGTAGAGCATCGGCGCCTCGTCGCGCTCACCCTCGCCGATCACGATCCGGCCGTAGATGTCGCAGAGATCCATCGCCTGGCGCATCGCCGTGGTCGCGGCCTGGTCCGCACCGTCGCGGTCGCCGTTGCCCATCAGCTTGGCGCTTTCGATCGCGGCCTGCTCCACGACGGGCAGCAGCTCCAGCGCGAAGAGGGATTCTCCACGGGCCATGCGCGTGGATACATTTGTTTCAAATGACATTGCCTGCTCCCGCAGCGGGGAATGCCTGCAATTATACTCATGCCGTGCTGCCCCCTCCCGCAATCCTGCTCGTCACAGGCCTGATCCTGCTTCAGACCTGCCGGATTCCCGGTGCCGCGGCTGATACCCCGCAAGCGACGCTTGAATATTCCGCCGGCCAGCTGATAATCAGCCAGGGGGAACTGCGGCGTGAGCTGGCCGTGGTTCAGGACCTGCGGAGCTTCTGCTGGAATCCCGCCGCCGGAGGTCTGGCCATCAGTACTGTTGACGATGAGCTGCGTCCGCAGAGCTGGCTCGTGCCGGACTCCGGCAGGCCAGCTGTCGCCCTGCCGGGCATGCTGCCACTGCATTTCGCGGCGGACTACACCGCCTTCGCCAGTCCCGCAGCCTCCGAATACGAACCGGCACCTGAGCAATGTGTCTACGGGGCTTCCGCTCAGGAACTGTGGCGCAGCCAGCTCGGCAGCCTGCTGCTGCCCGGCACTGGCCCGGAACCGCTGGGCGGATTCTGCACCTTCAGCTGGGAGGCCGTGGACGATCTCTCCACGATGTACATCGAGCCTGGCATCGAGCTGCACTCCAGCGCAGACGGCGGCATTCTCAACCACTGGGAGCTACCCCTCGACTTCCCGCCTGCCGATGTGGAACTGCTGAGCATGGATGACAGGCAGGGCCTGCTGCTGGTGCTGATGGACATCTATTCCTGGCATATCGTGCGCCTCGACCGCAGCAGCAATCAGGCCAGCATCATCCACAGTCTGAGCGGCCAGCCGATGTATGACCAGTTCCTGCCGGGCCGCGATCAGGCGCTCAGCCACCTGATGCTGCGCGACGGTCTGCTGGAGATTGACGTGATCGACCTTGCGGCCGGCAATCTGCGCCTGCTGATTGAGCCCGGCAGTGGCAGTGTGCAGACAATCAGCGGAATCGATGGTTTTCCGCGCAACCGCAATCAGCACTTTGCTGAATCAAGTCCGGAGATTCCATTCCCGCATCTGTTGCAGAATCTGATTCCAGCTGAGATCGGCAGTGTTTGGCGGATGCCCGCCTGTCTTGATCAGACCGGAACCCAGGTACTGCTGCTGGGAGCATCAGGCACATTCTGGCAGGATCTGGAATGAAATCCCGATTAAATTACCGGCAAATCAAGCAAATATTACCTGCATTAAACCTCTGACTTTTGACTTCAATTGCTTGCCATCCTAGAATTTAATCAGGCGCGCCGTTTATGCGTGTCTGGAAGGGAAAAATGGATATCTTCACAGGCAATGAAATCGAGAATCTCCTCAGGATGACGCTGCTTGTCCACGGGGCCATGGCACTGGTGCTGTTCGGCATCGCGCGCATGGCGGAGCGCAATGCGCTGACCTGGGGCATCATCGGCCTGCTCGGAGGCTTCGTCGGCCTCGTGGCCTACATCGTGGTTTCCCTGGGCCGCCCCCAGAGCGTCACGGTTCCCCGCAAGCGCCGGTTCGGCACTGATGATGAGGAGCTGGCCGCGCATCTGATCAGCCAGACCAACATGCACGGCGACCGTGACTATGTGCTGGATGAGCTGATCAACGAAGGCTACTTCGACAAGGCGCGCATTGAAGCGCGCGAGAAGATGCAGCAGGCCTTCAACTACGGCGACGGAATGCGCGAGCGCATCTACCGCAGCTACATCCAGCGCATCGATGAAATGACCGGCCAGACGGTCGAGATGCACGGCTAGGCCTGGCTTTCCCTGATCTTCACACAGCGGACCCGCCGGGTTCACGGCCGTCTGCGAGCATGATGGGATAATGTCCCCATGGATTCTCCAGGCGAGAAGGAAACCCGCTGGATCTGTCCGGCCTGCGGCCTGCTGTGCGACGGCAGGTGGAAGGTCTGCCCGGCCTGCGACTACATCCGCGAGGACGGCGATGAACTCTTCGAAGCGGACAGCTCCGCACTGGACTGAGCAGCCGGTGCGGATGCCACGGCCCCAGCTGTCCGGATTCCTGCTGCTGACGCTGTGCCTGCTGCTGTGCCTGTTCCCGCTGCCCCTGAGCTGCGGCAGCCAGCCGGCCCGTGCTGAACCCGAGACAGCGCCGCGCAGCATCATCCTGATGATCGCCGACGGCCTGGGCTACGCGCATGTCGCCGCCGGCGGGATGTACCGCTTCGGGGCCAGCGGCACGCAGAGCTATGAACAGTGGCCCGTGCAGCTCGCGATGAGCACCTACCCGGCGGGCGGGGGCTATGACCCGCAGCTGATGTGGTCGGACCCGCTCTGGCAACGCAGCAATCCCACCGACAGTGCGGCGGCGGCCACGGCGATGGCAACGGGTTACAAGACTGACAACGGCGTGATCTCCCTCGACCCCGGGGGCCGGCTGCTGCCCACGGTC
Organism: bacterium; assembly: GCA_041395205.1. Classification (GTDB taxonomy): domain Bacteria; phylum 4484-113; class 4484-113; order 4484-113; family JAFGCY01; genus JAHEFU01. The sequence goes on along the minus strand of JAWLAZ010000001.1, from coordinate 1,666,353 downwards.
GTGGAAGCCGCGGCGAGCCGGGGCCTGCGCACGGGCGTCGTGACAAGCGTGCCCTTCTGCCACGCCACACCGGCAGCCTTCGGCGCGCATGTACTGACGCGCTCAGACTACACCGAGATCGCGCGCCAGATGCTCCACGACAGCCCGCTCGATCTGATCATCGGCTGCGGCAATCCCTGGTATGACAACGCGGGGCAGCGCAGGTCAGCGCCGGATTACAGGTACATCTCCGAGGCCGACTGGCAGGCCATCCAGGCTCCGGCCGCCTCCGGCTGGAGCTTCGTCGAGCAGCTGCAGCAGTTCGAGCAGCTCGCCCAGCAGGGTGGCAACGGACGCATCATCGGCATCCCGCGGGTCTGGGGCACCCTGCAGGAGGAACGGCCCGCACGGGCAGAGCGGCCCTACGAATCCCCGCTGAACCCGAACCTGCCCGATCTGTCAACGCTCTCACTCGCGGCCCTCAACACGCTTGACAACGAGAAGGGCTTCTTCCTGATGATCGAGGGCGGGGCCGTGGATTGGGCCGCGCACGACCAGGACGAGGTCCGGCTGATCGAGGAACTGCAGGACTTCAACCAGGCCGTGGATGTCGTCAGCGCCTGGATCGAGCATGGTCCGGGCTGGGATGACTGCCTGCTCGTCGTCACCGGCGACCACGAATGCGGGCATCTCTGCCGCGACGGCTCGGACCTGCTGGAGCTGCTGCCCGAGAGCCGCGAGGCAGGCGAGCTGCCCGGTATGGTGTGCAGCTACGGCAGCCATACGAACCAGCTGATCCCGCTCTATGCACGGGGCAGCGGCGCGGAACTGCTCTTGCCGCTGGCTGACGAAACGGACCCCGTGCGCGGTGCCTATCTTGACAACGCCGAACTGGGGCAGTTCCTGATCCGGGTCACTGAATCACGCTAGGCGATCGGGCCCGTGATTGCCAGGTAGCACAGGAAGATGATGATCGTCACGAACAGGCCCGTCAGGCCGAGGATCAGCGACTGCAGCTTCATCCAGCGCAGGATGCTTCTCCCCTGGCGGTCCTGCATGCGCCGCAGGCTGCGCAGCTCCTCCAGCAGCAGTTCATCCACGGCCCCCGTGCTCGCCGGGTTGGCGGGAACCACGGGAGTGTTGTCAGCCGTGTCCTCGCCCGGCACATGCAGCAGCGGCTGGCTGGCCGGTACTGCGTCTGCCGTGCCGGCAGTGCGCTCCTCACCGCAGTTGCTGCACTGCCTGCTCTCCACCGGGATCAGGTAGCCGCAGGCCCCGCATTCACAGTATGTCCGTGCCATCTTCGCCTCCGCTGCATGCGCTCATATCAGTCAGTCAGAGTGATTGCCAGCTCAGGAAGTTTCATATCCGAGTTCCTCGGCCAGCAATGCAAGGATCTGCCCTGCTGTTTCAATTGCTTCACGAATTTCTGACATCAGCAATTCATCCGCTTCTTCCGGATATCTGCTTTCAATGCCAAGATCCGTCAATTTCTGGAGGTCAAACTCCTGTTTGCGGAAAGCACTGTTTTCAGGCAGCGATTGCTGCAGGCCTTCAAGGTCATGAATCTTCCGGAATTCCACTCCATACGTTATGAGCAATGCCTTGATTCCCTTCTCAACCGATTGCTGCATCAACCACATCGAGTTTGGTGAGAGGGGATCGGCATCAGCAAGAATCCTTGCGTTTTCCAGATCCCTGAATGCTCTAGCAATCCAGTTGCGAGCAACCCTGAGGTGTTCGTCACTCACCATAGATCGTTATTCCATCCTGGGCAGCTTCGTAGTAGATTGTTCCGGCAATTCCCGATTGCAGATCATAAATCGACTGCCTTGCCACCACGATGTCCTTGGCAACACTGATATCGCTGAGCTGTCTTCTGATCTCGACAGCCATTCTGCGCCTGTATTCCTCATCGGGCACGATGATCAGCAGGTCGTAGTCACTCAGTTCCTCATGCTCTCCCCGCGCCCTCGATCCGAACAGGATCACGCGGCTGATGCCACCGAAGTCCTTCAGGCGCTCAACCATCCTCGCCAGGTTCGGATCAGTTTTCAGTTCAGTCCGCACGGACACATTCTACCCCGCCGGCTCAGTCTGAGCCGTCTGCATCATCCGCCTGATGCCCGCCGTTCCCGTTGCCATTTCCATTCCCATTGCCGTTCTCACTGCGCTCGATCACCAGCTGCGTGCCGCAGCGCGGGCAGCTGCCACGCTTGGCATTCACGCGCACGCGGCAGGCATCGCAGTAGAGGCGCGGGCCCAGCTCATGCTCGCCCTCCTCATCACGGATGTATTCGCCGCTGATCACCCTGCGGTAGCCGCCCTCCTCCATCCAGTCCCTCAGCTTCTGCAGCCGGAGTACGGGATAGGGGTGCGTCGCTCCCATTGAATTGATGAAGAGCATGATCTTCGCGAACTGGTTGTCATACTGCTCGATGTCCTGCACCTGCCTGAGCATGCTGTCCAGGCTGTGCTCCTCCTCGCGCACGTTCAGCCTGCCGCTGAAGCGTGACAGCGCCTGCATCGCGATCCCGGCATCCTGCACGGTCAGCAGCCCGGCACGGTCCGCGGTGAACTCCGCCCGGCGGCTCCATTCGAACATCGCCAGCAGCAGCGGCTGCAGCAGCAGCCCCATCGGCAGCGGGAAGGGCACGATCACCTGCAGATACTGCAGGTTCTGCACGATGAACCAGGCGATCGTCTTGTAGAGCACATGCCCGGCCTTGATGTGGCCCAGCTCATGCCCGATCACGAAGTCCAGCTCGTCGTCGGTGTAGGTCTCGACCATCGCGGAATTGATCACGAGGAAGGTGCGGTTGACGCCGAAGGTCATCGCATTGAAGAAGGGACTGTAGCCGAGGTAGGTCTCAGGCTGCGGGCAGTCCAGCACCCTGCAGCAGTGCTGCACCCGCTCATGCACGCTCGGGTAGTTGTCGGCCGTGACCAGGGTGCGGTAGTACTTGTTCTCCAGCTGCAGGTAGTCCTCGAGGGCGTTCTCGATCAGCCAGCGGAACAGCCGGCGCGCCCCGGGAATCCGCTTGATGTTCTCCAGCGCTTCCTCATCGCCGGGATACACGAATGACCTGTAGGACAGGTCCTCGAAGTACAGCTTGCTGGCCTGCGGCATGGCAGCCTCCTGCATCAGTTATGCCATATGACGCAGGGATCGGCGCGGGGGGTTCAGCTCCGGTCCCGGATCTGAACATCCGCAGCTGCAATCCGTCTCCGGGCTTTGACCTGCAATGGCTGGATTTGCTATATTGCAGCTGAGTCCGTTGGATGAATTCAGAGGTCGGGAGTTCCTCATGAGCAGATTCCTTCGTGTTCCGTTCACCGTGCTGCTGCTGGCACTGCTGGCAACGCAGCTCGCCCAGGCCGAGGAGCCAAGCTCCGCGGCCGGCAACCCCGCCGGCTACTACGCCGCCCGCTTCATCGAGCACGCCGTGGACCGCTACTACCGCGCCTTCGGCGAACTTCCGGCGGACTGGCAGGCCGTCGTCGCCAGCGGGGTCTACAGCCATGCCCTGATCGGTCCGGCGGGCGAGACCCTGGACCCGGATGACGGGCAGCTGGACTTCCCCGGGGATGCCTACCTGAAGCGCAGCGGCAATTTCTTCGCGCTCGTCAGCCTCAGCCCGGATGGCAGCCAGACCCGGCGCATCCTGCGCGCCGGCGAGACCTACGTGCAGCAGTTCGAGCGCATCCGGCTTACGCGCCGCCTGGTGCCGGAGCATGACCGGCGGCTGCGACGCTACGAGAACGACCCCGCCAAGCTGCTGCAGTTCGCGCAGATCGGCCAGCTCAATGAGGCGATCACCGACTTCCACGGCTACTTCGGACGCTACCCGGACAGCATGGATGAACTGTTCGCGAGCGGCTTCTGCCCGCTGGCGGATGCTGCGCTCAATCCGGTGACCGGCGAGCCCTACCGCTACGACGGCAGCCCCGGCGACCTGCGGCTCAATGCGGCGCAGCAGTTCAGCGCCGTGCTGCATGTCGACGGCGACGGCCTGCTCAGCACCAGCATCGAGTACTAGGAGGTGCGGCGCAAGTCGCACAACGGGAGGCCCGGAGCAATCCGGGCAACGGGAGGCCCGGAGCAATCCGGGCAACGGGAGGCCCGGAGCAATCCGGGCAACGGGAGGCCCGGAGCAATCCGGGCAACGGAGGTCAGAATTCATTCTGACAACTTAGGCGTAATGCAAAGGAAATTGGAGAGCGACTTCCCACACGCACATCCCACTGACCGTACCGGCGGCGCCCCGCGCCGCCAATACATTAGGCATACATCGCGCGCAATGCATTGCGTGTGGAAGGGCATGTTGCCAGATTGGTTCTTTCTCAGCGCTTCCGTATTCCCCCTGCGCCTCTGCGCCAATGAAACCGCCCCGGAATAACCTCGTTGCCACCCGAGCCATGCGGGCCGCGCCGGTACTCTTCACGGTTCACTGATTCGGCGGCAGGGAGATTACGCCCCCGATTCATGGCACAGCTTCAGGTTCCTTCCTGCCGGCTGGCGATCACAAGCGGGATCACGGCGTTGAAGATCTCCTCCATCAGGCCATCCGCCGCGCCACGGTTGACGACGATCGCCACGGCGGACTGCTTCGCCGGAGCCAGGATCACGCGGCAGTAGAAGGTCCCGGCGCTGCCGTCATGGGAGTAGAAGGTATTGCCGGTGTTGTCAGTCCCCGCGATCCAGCCGCAGGCATAGTCCCCGCTGGCCTCATGCAGCACCCGCATGTTCTCAGCGCTGATCAGCGGTGTCTCACTGGACTGCTGCAGATGCAGCGCGAGGAACTTCCCCATGTCCGCCAGGCTGAGACTGATGTCCCCCGCCGGTGCGATCAGCGGCCCGAGCTGGTAATCGGAATGCGGGTCATGTTCCACGAGAGAGGTCAGCACCAGCAGGTGCCCCCAGGGCTGTGCTTCATCCTCCAGTGCAGGCCAGCCGTAGGCTGCCTCGATCCCCAGCGGGGCGAACAGCTCCGTGTCCATCAGTTCCATCCAGCTGCGACCCGTTGCCAGTTCCGCCATGCAGGCTGCCATGCCGTAGCCCGCATTGGAGTAGAGGAACTCGCCGTGCTCCACCGCCGGCGGACTGGCCAGCAGCCAGCGGCTGAATGCCAGCCGCAGCTCGCTGTCAGTTTCCACGCCGAAGTCCGGCAGCTTCTGGAAGTCGTTGCCATCGGTGAAGGCCGCGACCCCGCTGCGATGCCGCAGCAGGTCCAGCAGCGTGGCATCGGCCAGGCCCGGGTGCACTTCCGCATCGCCCGCGCCGATCAGCTCCGCGGGCCGGCTGTCCCAGGACAGCACACCCTGCTCCACCAGCACTGCGATCAGTGTGGCCGTCATCGCCTTGCTGTTGGAACCGAGGTGCCATAGGTCCTCAGGGGTGACGGGATCGCCAGCATTGACCCGCCGCAGCCCGGCGGTGGCAAGTTCCTGCTCGCCCTCCACCAGGGTCAGGATGCCCACGGCAGCCAGATCCCTGCGCTCGGCGAAGGACAGCGCCACTTCCTGCAGCGTCGCCGGCGCTTCCACGGCAGCTGCATCCTCCTTAGCGGATGCGGCGATACATGACATGACGGCCAGCAGAACTGCGAGCATGAAGCTTCTGTGCATTTGACTCTCCTCTTCCGGTTGCCAGATGGTACATCCCTCCTCCATCCCTGTCCAGCGAGGATCACCGGCCAGTTCCAGCGGCAGCGGTCCACATCGCTGCTCTCCATTCATGGCCAGCGCCGCTGCCGCAGGGCTGTGCCATCATGTTTGATTCAGGATCTTGCCCCTGCTCCGCGAATCATTTCCGGGAGTCCAATATGAGATTCATATTCTGTTTACCGGCCGTGCTGCTTGCCATTCTGCTTTCCGCCTGCGGATCCTCCGGGCAACTCAGCAGCGAAGTCCCGCAGACGAGTCAGACCCCTGCAGCACAAGCTGCCAATCAGGCGTTCCCGGCGAATCTGCCCGTGGATGCCCTGCAGCCCTGGGAGCGTCAAGCCTCTGCAATCAGCCCCCAGTCCGCACTGCTGCCCGGAGTTGAAAGATTCAGTGACAGCGGGGCTGGAGTAAGTGACAACGGCGAGGCCCTGCGTCTGCAGAGCGCTGCCGCTCCCGCCTGGGCCATCTACCGCATCCCGAGTGGCGGGGGCCAGCCCGGCGTACTGAGCGTGGATGCCAACCTGCTGCCTGACAATGATGCGGGACAGTCGGCATACTTCGTGGCCTTCGCCGATTACTCCAGCGGCCGCTGGCAGTGGGAGGGCCCCTTCACGGACAGCCATGTGCGCCTCGGCCTGCCCTCCGGCGGCACGCTTTCCACTGTCAACAGCTTCTTCGCCGCCGTGCTCGTCAGCAGCGGTGACGCCGCGGACATCGTCGCCATCGGCCTGGAAATGGCAACAGCGGGCGACGTTGACGCCCCTCCCGGCGTCAGCGGACTGGACATTAGCGCCGTAGCCGGCGGAGCCGAACTGCAGTGGAATCCAGTGCTGGCCGGCGACCTTGCCGGCTACCGCATCTACTGGTCCACGGCGGGCTTCATCAATCCCCACAGCGTGGGCGTGCAGGCCCTGCCCTATCTCGAGGGCGCCAGCCGCCACCTGCTGGACGGCCTCTCCCGGCGGACATTCATCCGCGTCAGCGCCGTGGACACAAGTGGCAACGAAGGTCCCGTCTCCGAGCTGCTGAGCGTTACACCCCTGCCGGGCAGTGCGCCGCAGCTCTCGGTGACGACGAATGCAGTCTCCGGACTGCGCGATGACCTGGTCACCGTCACCGCCACGGGTGCGGAGTCCTATGACTTCGATCTGGACGGTGACGGCATCTTTGACAGCACTGGCAACGCGACCGGCAGCTTCAGCGTTGATACTTCGCGCACGGGCATCATCCGCCCCCGAGTCCGTGCCCACTCCGCTGACGGTACCTCCGTGGCCCTGGGCAGTGTCTCACTCTTCATCACCGGCAACAGCCGTCCCGTGGCCCTGGCGATTGCCGATCCGCAGAGTGGTCCCGCCCCGCTTGCGGTCAGTTTCACTGGTCTGGGAGAGGACATTGAGGATCCCGGGGACGATCTCACTTACGCCTGGGACTTCGATGGCGACGGAATCTTCGAGGCGGACACTGACACCAGCGAACCCGATCCGCAGTCATACAGCACCCCCGGCACCTTCAATGCCAAGTTTCGTGTGATGGACAGCCAGGGTGCCTGGGACGTTGACACAGTGGCCATCAATGTCGGTCCCCTGCCCAATGAGCTGCCGGTGATTTCCCTGCAGGTCAGCGATCTCTCCGGCGACGCCCCGCTGGATGTGGGTTTCAGCGCCTTCGGCACGGTGGATCCTGACGGGCAGATCGTGGAGTATGCCTGGGACTTCGATGGCGACGGCCTGTTCGATGCCTTCAGCGATTCGATCCTGGCCAGCCATACCTATACCGAGGCCGGGGTGTTCAATGCCCGCCTGCGCGTGGAGGACAATGCCGGCGGACGCGCCCAGGAGATCGTGGAGATCACGGTCAACAATCCTGCCAACCCTTCACCTGTCGCGGTGCTGGAGTCAGACCTGTTCGCCACGATCCCAGGCCAGCAGATCAGCTTTGATGCCTCGGGCAGCACGGACGACGGCAGCATCGTGAAGTACGAATGGGACTTCAACGGCGATGGCAACTGGGACAGCAGCGGACCCTCGGCAGCGGCCGTCCATGCCTACACGGTGCAGGCCAGTTACAGGGTCCGGCTGCGCGTGACGGATGATGGCGGCAACACGGACACAACGGACATGGTTGTCAGCCATGCCTACAGCCCCATCCCGCGCCTGGGATTTGACAATCGCAATACCGGGCAGTCCCCCTTCCAGGGGCCGCTGACGAACAACCTGTACTGGCAGAACACGACGACATTCCAGGTTGAGGATTCGCAGGTGATCGTCAATCCCGCGGGCCAGCTGTTCTTCGGCAATACACTGGGGGCGCTCGTCAGCCTGAATCCCACCGACGGAAGTGTGATCTTCAACGATGACCTCGGCGGCATCATCCGCAGTACGCCGGCACTGGCCGCGGACGGCAGCATCTGTTTCACGAACCTGAGTGGCAACCTGATCTGTCTCAACCCCGATGGCAGCGTACGCTGGCTCTACGAGACGGCAGGCCTGATCAGCTCTTCGCCGCTGGTCGGTCCCGACGGTGCCATCTACTTCGGCAGCCGTGACAACAAACTGCATGCGGTGGAACCGGACGGAACCCAGCGCTGGGCATTCACCGCCGGTGACCGGGTCAACTCCTCACCGGCAATGTCTCCGGAAGGCACGCTCTACGTCGGCAGTCTGGATGGCTTCCTCTACGCCATCAACCCGGACGGCAGCCAGCAATGGGCCTTTGACACCGAGGGAGAGATCGACCGTTCCTCACCCGCCATTGCCGCTGACGGCACGATCTACATCGTCAGTTCCAACCTGCAGCTGCATGCAGTCACGCCGCAGGGCACCAAACTCTGGGGGGCGATGATCGGCACCAGTGATTCCTCCCCGGCCATTGCCAGGGACGGTACCGTCTACATCGGCGCTGACGACGGCAAACTGCGGGCCATCAACCCCCTGGATGGCAGTGAACTCTGGTCCTTCCAGACAGTCGGTGAGGTCACGGGCGGCATCTGCATCGGCGTGGACGGCACGGTCTACTTCGCTTCGGTTGACGGCTTTGTGTATGCCCTGGACAAGAATGGCAGCAGTCTGTTCTCATTTAATACTGACAATACCGTCACCTCCGCGCCGAGTATCGGAATTGACGGTTCACTGTACATCGGCAGGACCGGTGGAGCCAATGGCAGGACTGTTGCCTTGCGCGACCTCGATTCCTGATCCAGCATCGGCAGTCAGCACTGCTTGAATTGAAAAGGGCAGGCCCTGGCCTGCCCTTTCTGCTCTCTGCTTTCTGTTTTCCGGCAATCACTGGTAGCCCGCCGTTTACGGCGGGAAAATCCCGGGCGTAAACGCCCGGCTACCGATCCCTGGTCCCCTACTCTGCTAAGCCCTACAACCCAGCTCCTATGTCCTCCCCGGTCCCCGATCCCCGATCGCAGTACTATTCAGACTATTCGAACTATTGAGACTATCCGGGCAGTGCATTGTGCGCAGGCAAGCTGCACACCTCCACTGTTTGGCAACATCCGCATGCGCCCGGGCGTAAACGCCAGGTTACCAGTTGTCAGGAGTCTGTAGTCTGACCACTGACCACTGACCACTGACCACTGACCACTGCCAGGCCTCCTAGATATCGAGGTTCTTGACCTCGCGGGCATATTCCGTGATGAACTTCTTGCGCGGCTGGACCTCATTGCCCATCAGGCGCTCGAAGACCTGCTCGGCGTGCAGCTTGTCCTCGATGTTGACCTGCAGCAGCGTCCGCGCCTCGGGGTCCATCGAGGTGTTCCAGAGCTCGTCGGCATTCATCTCACCCAGGCCCTTGAAGCGGGTGACCTCGGTGTTGCCGCCCATCTCCGCCACCAGCGCGTCGCGCTGCTCCTCGGTGAAGACGTACTGCGGCTTGCCCTTGCCCTTGCGCACCCGGAACAGCGGGTTGAGCGCGATGTAGAGATGCCCGTTCTCGATCAGCTCCGGCATGAAGTTGAAGAAGAAGGTCATCAGCAGCGTGCGGATGTGCGCGCCGTCGACATCGGCATCGGTCAGCATCACCACCTTGTGGTAGCGCAGCTTCTCCAGGTTGAAGTTCGGCACGAAGCCCGTGCCGATCGCCGAGATCAGGCTGCGCACTTCCTCATTCTGCAGCACCTTGTGGATCCCGGCCTTCTCCACGTTGAGGATCTTGCCGCGGATCGGCAGGATCGCCTGGTAGTTGCGGTTGCGCGCCGCCTTGGCGGGTCCGGCCGCTGAATCTCCCTCAACGATGAACAGTTCGCAGTTCTCGGGGTTGCGGTCCGAGCAGTCAGTCAGCTTGCCCGGCAGGCTGGAACTGAGGCCGGCCTTCTTGCGCTCGATGTCACGTGCGCGCTTGGCGGCCTCGCGGGCCCGGCTGGCCGCCGCCGCCCGCTCCACGATCTTCTTGCCTACGCCGGGGTTCTCATCGAGGAACTGGCTCAGCTGCTCGCCGACCACACGCTCCACCTGGCCGGCCACCTCGCTGTTGCCCAGCGCGCCCTTGGTCTGGCCTTCGAACTGCGGCTCGGTGATCCACACGGAGCAGATGCCCGTCAGGCCCTCGCGCACGTCGTCACCGGTCAGGCTTTCCTTGCCCTTGATCAGGTCCTTGTTCTTGGCATAGGTGGAGATCACGCGCGTGATGGCCTTCTTCAGGCCGATGATGTGCGTACCACCATCCTTCGTGAAGATGTTGTTGGCGTAGCCGTTGATGCGTTCCTTGTAGCCGCTGGTCCACTGCAGCGCGACCTCGACCTTGGTGTCGTCGATCTCACCGTCGAGGTGGATCACGGGGCTGATCTGCTGCACGGCGCTGAAGTTGCGGTTGAGGTACTTGATGAACTCACTCAGGCCACCGCGGGCCTTGAACTTCTTGACGCGCTCCTCGGCCTCATCCTCGTCCTCATCAGTGAGCACGATCTCCGTCCCGGCATTGAGGAAGCTCAGCTCGCGCAGGCGCTCCTCGAGGATCGTGGCCTTGAACTCAACCGTCTCGAAGATCTGCGCATCAGGCCAGAAGCGGATCACGGAGCCGTTCTTCTTGGTCTTGCCGGTGATCTCCATCGGCTTAGTCAGCAGGCCGCGCTCCAGTTCCACGTAGTGGATCTTGCCGTCGCGGTGCACCTCCGCCGTGAACAGGCTGGACAGGGCGCAGACCACGCTCGAGCCCACGCCGTGCAGGCCGCCGGAGACCTTGTAGTTGCTGGAGTCGAACTTGCCGCCGGCATGCAGGGTGGTGAGGATCACCTCCAGCGCGGGGCGGCCCTCCTCCTTCATGATGTCCACCGGGATACCACGGCCGTTGTCCTCGACGCTGCAGGAGCCGTCCTTGTGCAGGGTCACGTTCACGCGCGTGGCATGCCCGGCCATCACCTCGTCAATCGCGTTGTCCACGATCTCATACACGAGGTGGTGCAGGCCGGCCTCGGAGGTGGAGCCGATGTACATCGCCGGGCGGTGGCGCACGCCCTCCAGGCCCTTCAGCACCTGGATGTTTTCCGCGGAATAGCTGGCGGAGGCACTCGCGCCGTTGCTTTCGTTGATCTCTTCCTCGGGGTTCTGGTTGTCCTTATCCAAAGCGTGGTCCTTGTATCGTTGTTTGAATGACCATTATACTCCATGACCGGGCCTGATTCCAGTATTGATGCGGCTTGAGCCGGAATCAGTGTCGGAATTCAGGACTGTGTGGAAATGGAGCAGGCTGTTTCACAGCTCAGTAATTATACCATCATTTGTTTAGATGGTGGGCACAAAAAAAAGGCCGGGCGAACCCGGCCTTCCAAGGATCGTTGTTGTCCTCTGTCAGTTGGTACCGCGCAGTACGGTGATCGTGAAGGGGAAGGTCGTGACTTCGAAGTCATTGCTCACGATCAGGCGGGCCTGGAACTGACGGCTGCTTTCGCCATCCGCGAAATCCAGATCCACGAAACGCACGGTCGGATTGGCCTCATTGGAGCCGTTGGGGTCGCAGGCACCGCCGAAATCCCAGAGCCAGCCACCCTCATCCTCAGGGTTCACGACTCCGCTGGCGATCACGGCGCTGAAGGTTGCATTCGCACCCTCCTGGCCATTGAAGGGCCCGACGGTGGCCACGGCCAGCGGGGCCACATCCAGCTCGAAGTTGTAGACCAGCCGGTCCTCGGTATTCTCGTTGCCGAGAATGGTCAGCGTACAGCTGTAGGGGGAACGGATTCCGTCGCGCAGCACCACTCCGTCGGGAAGTTCCGGCGTACTGGTGATCACCGTGTTGGGGTAGGCTCCCGTGCCGAAGTTCCAGATGAACTGGGCATTGCTGAGACGCTCCGGATCAGCCAGCCAGTTGCTGCCGAGCGTACCATCCAGATCGTTGATCAGGGCCTCGAACTGCACCATTTCACCGCTGACGCCACTGGACGGACGGATCGCGATCAGTTCAGGCGCATCGCTTTTGCCGTCATCCGTGAGCTGGCGGATGCTGCCTCCGCAGCCTGCCATGAGCAGGAGCGCGAGAATCCCCATGCATACGATAATTGATCTCATCTTGTTACCCTCCGCCTGTGCCCACGGCACAATGCTTGTGGTCAATTTACGCCACTTAGTTGCCCGGCATTTGACCAATGGTAATTAAAGCACGTTTTCCACAATTTCTCAAGTGTGTTGATAAGTTTGTGACAAACTTCCACCCTGAGACGGGAAATTCTACCCGTGATTTCTCCGGAATGCAGCGCGGATCAGGTGGAACTGCTGATCAGCTGCACCCCGATCTGCCGGTTCCGGCGCGGTCCGTCAAACTCGCAGAAGTACACCCCCTGCCAGCGCCCCAGTTTCAGTTCACCCTGCACCAGCGGCAGCTGCAGGCTGGTGCCAACGAGGCTCGACTTCACATGCGCGGTGGAATTGCCCTCGGCATGCCGGTAATCCAGATCCTCGGGCACGATCACGGACAGCGCCAGCAGCATGTCGCGCTTCACGTCCGGATCGGCATTCTCGTTGACGGTCAGCCCCGCCGTGGTATGGAAGCACCACAGGTGCAGGATCGCCGAGCGCACGCTGCGGTCCCAGCCCTGCTCGTGGATCAGCTGCCGCAGCTCGGCTGTGATGTCAATGAATTCCTCGCGGCGCTGGCTGTCCAGGCTGATGATTTCCATGCCCCAAGTCTAGCGCTTCACCGCCGCAGAATATTCCATGGGCTGCGGTGATAACATTCCAGCGTGAAGCGCAGCATCCCCCTGGACTCCTATCCGGCGGGCAATCAGCTGAGCCGGGATTACCTGGCTGGATCAGCCAGGGTTGCCGACTGGTATCACCATGACATCCGCTCCGCTGACTGGGACAGCCGCCGACTGGCTGAACTTGAACAGCGCAGCTTTCCCGACCGCGAACGCCTGGCCCAGAGCATCCTCGGCAGAATGTCCGCCTGGGGTGCATCCCCCGCAGCGCTGGAAGCAGCCGCCAGTCTCGCCGATCCTGATACATATGTCATCACCACCGGCCAGCAGGCCGGGCTGTTCGGCGGTCCGCTCTACAGCCCCCTGAAGGCCATGGCTGTGATCCTGCATGCCCGGCGTCTGGCCCAGCGCTTCCCACACCTGAAGTTCGTACCCGTGTTCGGGATTGCCGCGATTGACAGCGACTTCGAGGAAGTGCGCTGTGCCTCGCTCTACGACCGCGGCTGGGAGCTGCGCCAGCTCTGCCTGGAGCCCCAGCCCGATGATGACAACCGCATCATCTCCGCCCGCGATCTCTCCGCGGAACTGCCGGCCCTGCTCGATGCCCTGGCGGATGTCATGCCGGACTCCGAGCATGGCCGCTGGACCCTGGCCACAATGCGTGAGAGCTACAGCGACGGCAGCCTCGTCAACGGCTTCGCGCGCTGGATGCTCAGAATCTTCGCCGGCACGGAGCTCGTGGTGCTGGACAGTTCCGACCCGCAGTACCTGCGCTGCAGCGCGGATCTGCTGCTGCGCCAGCTCGAACAGGCCAGTCAGGCTGCTGCGCTGCTGGCCGGACGCAACAGCCGGATCCGCGAGGCGGGCTACGAGCTGCAGGTGGAAAGCCCGGGCGCGGACCTGCAGCTGTTCTGGCTGGATGATGAGCGCCGCCGCCACAAGCTCGTGGTCCAGGATGGCCGGCCCGTGCTGCGCGACAATCCGGCCGGGCCTGACAGTGCCGGACTCCTGCGGATGGCCATTGCCAGCCCGGAGCGCTTCGTGCCAGGAGCGCTGCTCGGCCCGCTCTGGCAGGACCGCATGCTGCCGAACATCGCCTGGGTGGGCGGCATGGCGGAGATCGCCTACCGCGCCCAGTCCAGTGCCCTCTATGAATTCCACGGGCTGCGCATGGCCCCTTCCTTCCTGCGCAGCAGCGCCACGCTGCTCACCGAGCGCCAGGCCCAGCAGCTCGAGGAATTCGGCTGGGAGCTGACCGAGCTCTACCGTCCGCAGCAGGAAGTGGAAGCCCTGGCCGTGGAGAAGCTCCGGCCCCAGGGCCTCGACGAGGCCGTCGGCAGCTATCTGCAGACCCTCGAAGGCGCTGATGCTGCCCTGCTGGAACTGGCCCTCAGGGTCGATCCGAACCTCGACCAGAGCTTCGCCACAATCCGCAGCAATATCCTCAAGACCGCCGACAAGCTCGAGAAGAAGATCACCTCCTCGCTCAAGCGCCACAATGAAACCATCACCCGGCGCGCGGCGTCACTCCACGGTCTGGCCAATCCCGGCAATGTGCCGCAGGAACGGGTCGCCGGCTACGCTTCCATGCTGGCCCGCCACGGTGAATCGCTCACCGGGCGCCTGCTGGAGCAGCTTGATCCACTTGCCACGGAGCACCGGGTCCTTATAATGGACTGACCATGGATACAGGAATCTGCACGCTCGTCGATCTGGACGTGCCAATCGACGAGCTGGTCCGCGCCATCGCGGCGGCGGGCTTCTCCCATGTCAGCCTGTCCCACGACCCGGCGCACGCCATGTACCAGACCGCCGACGGCCGTGCGCGGCTGCGGGCGCTGCTGGATGAAACGGGGCTCAGGCTCAACTACATCCACGCCCCGCTGGCGGGCTGGGTGGACCTGGCAAGCCTCGATGAACAGACGCGGCGGGCCTCGCTGGAGCTGACGAAGCTCAGCATCATGGCCTGCGGCGAGCTCGCCGGCAACGCCGTGGTGGCGCATGTCAGCGGCCTGTTCGAGATTCCCGAGGCGCAGCTTGACGGGATGGCCACTCAGGCGCTCAGCTCGCTGGACGAACTCGCGGCCTTCGCGAAGGGGCACGGCGTGATGATGTGCATCGAGAACCTGCCGTGCGTCGAGGACTGCAGCAGGGTCACGGCCCGGGTGATGCGGCTGCTTGACAACGCCGACATCCACTTCTGCCTGGACCCCTGCCACGCCACGATCATGAATGACGACGCGGTGGAGCTGATGCGCATGATGGCTCCGCGCGTGCGCGTCACGCATCTGAGCGACACGATGGGCGAGGCCGACAGCCACCTGATCCCCTTCGAGGGCAATGTGGACTGGGGCAGCGTCACCAGCCTGCTGGGAGCGGCCGGCTATGCCGGCGTGGTCGACCTCGAGAGCAGCCTCTGGATGCTGAGAATGCGGCATGCGGAGGGCAGGCCCCACCGGGAGGACCCTCTGCCCAGCTCGCTGGAGAAGTATCTTGCCCGGGCGCAGAATGCCGCCAGGCGCCTGGGTGAGTCGATCCGGGCGGCGCGTGCCAACTGACAACCCACGCCACGGCGCGTGGTGGCTTTGACAACCGAGGTACGACACACATGACTGACAACAATGGCACACACACTGTCCCGCTGATCCCGCTCGAGAAGCTGCTTGGCAACCCGGCGATCTTCAGCGTGCGCATCTCCCCAGACGGGCGGCACATGAGCTGGGTGGCCCCGCATGACGGGGTGCTCAACCTCTGGCTCTCGCGCGACGGCGCCGAGGCGCTGCCCGTCTCCAATGACCGCCTACGCGGGATCCAGCACTACGGCTGGGCCCGCAACAGCCGCCAGCTGCTCTACATCCAGGACCAGGGCGGCGACGAGAACTGGAACATCTTCGCAATTGACATCGAGAGCGGCTCAACCCGCCAGCTCACCGACCAGAGCGGGGCCGGGCATCCCGTCAGCGCCACCTTCGCCGGCTCCAGCCGCCGCCGCCCCGACGAGATCGTCGTGGGCCTCAACAACCGTGACGAAAGCTGCCACGACCTCTACCTGCTGAACACCCTCACCGGTGAATCGAGCCTGCTGCAGGAGAGCCGCCGCGAGATCATCTCCTGGCATCTCGACCGCGACCTGAACCTGCGCGGCTACACGCTGGCCGGCAGTGACGGGGGCAAGAGCGTGCACATGCGCGAGGGCAGCGAGGGCGAATTCCGCGAGATCCTGCGCTGGGACCACGTCGACGCCATGACGAGCGGCCTGCACGGCTTCACCGCTGACAACGGCAGCGTCTACCTGATTGACAGCCGCAGTGGCAACAGCGGGGCACTCGGCCTGCTGGACCTGCGGAGCGGCGAGCAGCGCAGCCTGTTCCGTGATCCCACGGATTCATACGATGTTGACAACCTGCTGCTGCATCCCGTGGACTACACCCCCCAGGCCGTCAGCGTCTACCGCGAGCGGCTCTACTGGCATGCCCTCGACGCAGGCCTTCAGGCCGACCTTGCCCGCCTCAGTGCGCACCGCAGCGCGGACTTCCACATCGAGAGCCGCAGTGACGACGACCGGGTCTGGATCGTGGTCTACATCCACGACGACCGCGCCGCCGAATACCACCGCTTCGAGCGCGACAGCGGCGAGATCAGCTTCATCTGCAGCGTGCGTCCGGAGCTGGCGGAGCAGCCGCTCGTGCCGATGCAGCCCGTGAGCTACACGGCGCGCGACGGGCGCACGATCCACGGCTACCTCAGCCTGCCCCTGCATGCCGATGGCCCCGTGCCGCTCGTGCTCAATGTGCACGGCGGACCCTGGGTGCGCGACAGCTGGCGCTGCAACCCCGAGGCCCAGTGGCTGGCCAACCGCGGCTATGCCTGCCTGCAGGTCAACTACCGCGGCAGCGCGGGCTACGGCAAGGACCACCTCAATGCCGGTGACCGCCAGTGGGGACGCGATATGCAGAACGACCTGACGGACGCCGTGCAGTGGGCGATCAACGCAGGCATCGCCGATCCCGCGCGCGTCGCCATCTACGGCGGCAGCTACGGCGGCTACGCTACCCTGGCCGGCCTGACCTTCACGCCCGAGCTCTACTGCTGCGGCGCGGAACTCGTCGGCCCCAGCAACATGGAGACCTTCCTCAACAGCATCCCGCCCTACTGGGAGAGCTTCCGCCGCGTGATGGACCTCCGCGTGGGCTGGATCCCGCGCAATGCGGACGGCACGCTCAAGGACAAGGCCGACTACACGGCGGAGGACCGCGCCGAGCTCGAGTTCATCCGTTCCATCAGCCCGCTGAACTACGTTGACAGGATCCGTGTGCCGCTCTTGATCGCCCAGGGTGCCAACGACCCGCGGGTCAAGCGCGCCGAGAGCGAGCAGGTGGTGGAGCGCATGCGTGGCAACGGGCTGGAGGTCGAGTACGTCTGCTACGAGGATGAGGGCCACGGCTTCGTGCGCCCCCAGAACCGGCTCGACTGGTACCACCGCGCCGACCGCTTCCTCGCGAAGCAGCTCGGCGGCCGCTGTGAAGCGGAGGGCTCCGGCGGGGCGGCGGGCTAGTCCGCCTGCAGGCGGAAGCGTGCTCCCTCCCCGACATAGGGGTTGAAGCGCCGTTCCTCACCGATCGTGGTGAAGCCGCCGTGCCCGGGATAGACCACCGTCTCGTCTGGCAGGCTGTAGAGCTGCTCGCTGATTGAGCGCAGCAGGGCCTGTGGGTCACTGCCGGGCAGGTCATAGCGCCCGATGCTGCGCTGGAACAGCGTGTCGCCGACGATCGCGAAACCGTCAAACACGAAGGCCACCTGGCCCGGGGCATGCCCCGGCGTGTGGCGCACCTCGCAGGACGTGCCGAGCAGCTCCAGGCGCTGCCCGTGGCTGAGCGGCTCGTCAATCTCCGGGGGCGCGTCCGCGCCGGGGAAGCCCCAGTTCTCGCAGATCGTCAGGAAGCGCGCGCGCACCTCCTCGTCATCCGGATGCATGTGGATCGGGCAGGCATAGCGCCGCCTGGCCTCGGCCAGTCCGTAGATATGGTCGAAGTGCGCATGCGTGAGCAGGATGCGCTCGACCGTGAGGCCGTTGTCGTCAATGTGCTGGAACACGGGTTCGATCGCGATGCCGGGATCGAACAGCACGCAGCGCGCGCTGGCCTCGTCCTCCAGCAGGTAGATGTTGTTGTCAAGCGGTCCGCAGACCCAGTGGCGCAGGCGCATACGAGGATTATAGGGGGAGGTCAGTCCCGCACAGCAGGACTGACCATGGGTACTGCATCCCGCGAAGCAGGATGCAGTCTGCTCGCACATGCGAATTCCCTGAGCGCTGAGGATGTTCCCCGGGTTCGAGCCCAGGTCAGGAGACAGTCAATCCTGCTTCGCGGGATTGACCTCCCCTGGTCAGGCTATGGAGCCTGACCTCCAGACACGAAAAAGGGCGGGGTTTCCCCCGCCCTGTTGATTCCTTGCTTGTGTCCGGCATGTGCCGGCCAGGCTGCCGGTTTACCAGCGGCCGCCGCCACCACCACCATAACCGCCGCCGCCGCCGTAGCCGCCGCCGCCGCTGCGTCCACGACCACCGCCACCACCGCCGCGATCCTCGCGGGGCTGGCTTTCGTTGACCTTGATCGTGCGGCTGCCCAGCTGCTTGCCGTCAAGCGCGGCGATCGCGGCGCGACCACCCTCATCATCCATCTCGACGAAGCCGAAGCCCTTGGGGCGTCCGGTCATCTTGTCGGTGATGATGCGGCAGCTGTCCACGTTGCCGTAGGCGGCGAAGGTC
Organism: bacterium; assembly: GCA_041395205.1. Taxonomy (GTDB): domain Bacteria; phylum 4484-113; class 4484-113; order 4484-113; family JAFGCY01; genus JAHEFU01. The sequence goes on along the minus strand of JAWLAZ010000001.1, from coordinate 1,647,802 downwards.
TCACGCAGCTCAGATTCGCTGGTGTTGAAGTCGAGGTTGCCAACATAGATATTCATCGCTGAATCTCCATAAAACTAATTTTGGATTGATGTACACGGAGCCTGGGTCAGCGATTCGGGTCTAGGGTAGTCGGTGAACTTCCAATGCCAAATGGCTTGTCTCATGCTTGTGGCCGCGAACGGCGACATCTGAGGGCATTATACCGCGATTTTCGCAGAAAAGTGCAAAATTCTGACCCGAGATCCTACACCATCTTCTGCTACACCCTACACCCGAGATCCTATGTCCTTATGCTCGGCCAGGGGCCTGGCCTCTGCTACACCCTATGTCCCAGATCCTAACTCCTCGTCTGCTACACCCTATGTCCCAGATCCTAACTTCTCGCCTGCTACACCCTATGTCCCAGATCCTAACTTCTCGCCTGCTACACCCTACACCCCAGCTCCTAAGTCCTATAATCCCTCCATGCTCGCATCCGCCTCGGAGTTCGTCGGCCAGCAGCGCGCCCGCGCCCTGATCGCGCGCTACGTGGAGCGTGGCCGGCTGAGCGGGACCTTCCTGCTGCTCGGGCAGCGCGGGCTGGGCAAGACCACGCTCGCCACGCTGATCGCGCGTGCGCTGTGCTGCACCGGAGCGAAGCGCGGCAGCGAGGCCCTCGCCTTCTGCGGGGACTGCTACGCCTGCCGCACGATCGCCGCCGGGGAGCAGCCGGAATATGTCACGGTGCGCCCGCGCGGCCAGGACATCTCAGTCAAGCAGCTCGACGAGGACCACGGCGGGCTGGCCACCGCGCTCTACAAGCCGAACCTGCTCAGCCACCGGATCTTCCTGATCGACAATGCCCACCACCTCAATGAGGAAAGCGGCAACCGCCTGCTGAAGCTCTTCGAGGAGGCCCCAGCCCAGACCGTATTTCTGCTGACCACGGACCGCCCGGAGCTGCTGCTGCCCACGATCCACAGCCGCGGGCAGAAGATCACGCTCTCGCCGCTTGCCACGGCGGAACTCAGTGCGGCGCTCAGCGCGCGCGGGGTGGAGGGACCGGCGGCTGCCGAGGCAGCTCTCATGGGCGGCGGACGCTTCGTGGACAGCCTGGCGCTCAGTGGCAACCAGGCCTGGCGGGCTGCGCTCAGCAATCTCGGCGAGGCCATCCTGCGGCGCAGTGGCGTGCCGGAGGCGGCGGCGGATGCGGCGGGCTACGAGCATGCGCTGCTCTGGGAGAAGGAGCAGGCCGACCACGGCATGGAGGAGGCGGAGCTGGAGAAGCTGCTGCCGAAGGCGCGGCAGAATGAACTGCTGCGCCAGGCCCTGATCAGCGCCTACGACCGCAGTAGCTGGTGGCTGCTGCAGACCGGACTGCCGTCCGGTCTGCGGGACCAGGGACCGGGGACCGGGGACCGAAGATCAGGGACCGGGGACCAGGGACCGGGGACCGGGGATCAGCATCAGCTGCACGATTCCGGCAGCCGGACATCCCGGGTGGCCGACGGCGCGACCCGGCGCGATGATTTCGCGCCGCAGCGCCAGCCCCGCGAGCCAATGGGTGAGCGGGAAAATCGCACAGGCGCGGGCATGTCAAACCGGCCGGCTGCCGCGGACGGCATCATCAACATGGATGACTGGGAGGACGGGGCTCGGGGCTCGGGGCTCGGGGATCCGCAGAGGCCTCAATCTGATCCCCGCTCTGCCGAAACCCGAAACCGGACACCCGACACCCGGTCATCCCGCACATCGGACGGCGCGACCCGGCGCGACGAATTCGCGCCGCAGCGCTCGAGCGGTCCCGCAAGGCGGGACTTGCATGAGCCGGCGAGGGGCATCGGTCCCTGGGGCGACCCGCAGTACATGAACAAACTCGCCACCCTGCGCAAACGCATCTCCGGCAATGTCGACCGCGAACTGGCCCAGATTGCCTTCGAAGCGAGCTTGTAGATCTTCCGCCTCGTGCAAGCACTCGGCGGTCTGGCGCTGGCGGCTGCGCATTCGCGCATCCGGGTCGCGCTGAAATGGAGGTCTGGCGGGAGGCCCGGTGCAAACCGGGCAAACCGGAGGTCAGCTGTAAAGCTGACAAGGAGGTCATCCGTCAGGATGACAACGGAGGTCTGGCCCGTTGACGGTGTGTCGGTCTGAGACCGACATGGCCCTGTGGCTCTCAAGAGCCACACTCCGTTCTCCTTCCGCCTCGTGCAAGCCCTCGGCGGTCTGGCGCTACGGCTGCGCATCCGCGCATCCGGGTCGCGCTGTATCGGGAGGTTTGGCGGGGAGGCCCGGTGCCAACCGGGCAATCGGAGGTCAGCTGTAAAGCTGACAAGGAGGTCATCCGTCAGGATGACAACGGAGGTCTGACGCGTCTACGGTGTGTCGGTCTGAGACCGACAAGGCCCTGTGGCTCTCAAGAGCCACACTCCGTTCTCCTGCCGCCTCGCGCAAGCCCTCGGCGGTCTGGCGCTGCGGCTGCGCATCCGGGTCGCGCTAACGGTGTGTCGGTCTGAGACCGACATGGCCCTGTGGCTCTCAAGAGCCACACTCCGTTCTCCTGCCGCCTCGCGCAAGCCCTCAGCGGTCTGGCGCGGAGGCGCGGTGCAAACCGGGCAACGGAGGTCAGCTGTAAAGCTGACAAGGAGGTCATCCGTCAGGATGACAACGGAGGCCCGGTGCAAACCGGGCAACGGAGGTCCGGCGGGGAGGCCCGGTGACGGTGTGTCGGTCTGAGACCGACATGGCCCTGTGGCTCTCAAGAGCCACACTCCGTTCTCCTTCCGCCTCGTGCAAGCCCTCGGCGGTCAATCGAAGCTAAGCGTCGCGTCCGGTTCCGATTTCCCGCTCCGGCATCCACTGTCCGCTGCCCGGCCCCCATGAAAAAGGGCGGAGTTTCCTCCGCCCCCTTGTCTGCAATATTCATGCGCGGCGAACCACGCCTGCGGCAGCCTACCAGCCGCCACCGCTGCGGCCACGGCCAGCGCCGCCAGCGCCGCGGTTATCCTGGGGACGAGGCTGGCTTTCGTTCACCTTGATGGTGTTGCCGTTGAGGCTGCTGCCGTTGAGCGCCCCGATCGCGGCTTGCGCATCGCTGTCGCTCATCTCGACGAAGCCGAAGCCCTTGGAGCGGCCGCTGTCGCGGTCACTGATGATGCGGCAGCTCTGCACGCTGCCGTGCGCGGCGAAGGCGGAGTTGAGTTCCGCTTCAGTTGTGGAATAGGACAGGTTACCTGCGTAGATATTCATCGCTGAATCTCCGAAAATAGATATTGATGTGCACGGAGCCTGGGGTACAGCGATTCGGGATTGGGCAAGTTGCAAGTTTGCAGTGCCAAAAGGCCATATTCATGCTTGGTGGCCGCGAACGGCGGACATCTGACACCATTATACACCTGTTTGGCTTGTTTGCTGCGTTTACGCAATTTCCGGCTGCCGGAGGTCCGGCGGGGAGGCCCGGTGACGGTGTGTCGGTCTGAGACCGACAAGGCCCTGTGGCTCTCAAGAGCCACACTCCATTCTCCTTCCGCCTCGTGCGAGCCCTCGCCGGTCTGGCGGGGAGGCCCGGTGCAATGCGTGGCAACGGAGGTCAGCTGTAAAGCTGACAAGGAGTCATCCGTCAGGATGACAACGGAGGTCTGACGCGTCGACGGTGTGTCGGTCTGAGACCGACAGGCCCTGTGGCTCTCAAGAGCCACACTCCAGCCACCCCTCCGCCTCGCGCAAGCCCTCAGCGGTCTGGCGCAAGCCTCACGGGCAATGACGGACTTAGCGGCGACATGCTGTCGCCTGATCTTCCTGCAGTTCTTACCTCTCCCCCCACCAAGCGGCAGCGCGACCCAAATCGACATCCCCACCGTGGCGATCAGGCCTGCGGCCTGATCCCCCCCCGGATGTCCGGCTGCCGGGAACCTGCGCTCCGCGGCCTGCGGTCGCCTGACCACTGACCACTGTTCTACTGACTACCCGCTATCTGCCGCTGAATCTCCGCCTGCACAGCGCGGAAGTGCCCGGCAATCCCCCGGGCCTCCTCGGCGTCGGTCACTTCCTCGATGATGAAGGGCTCGTCCAGCGCCCCTTCGTCCAGATACAGCGCCGTCTTCTCGTAGCACTCCGCCCGCGTATCCAGTGCATCCAGCAACTGGTACACATCCACGGCCTTCAGCCGCAACTCGTAAATCTTCTCCACCATAGGCCTCCTCGCTGCCCCCGCTTGGCAACGCGCAGCAGCAGTCTGTCCTGCCTAACAGCTTAGCCTGGGATCTGTGAGATAATCACATGAATATTTATTCACGAGGGAGTCGTATGGCAGCTGGACGCAAATGGACTGATAAAGAGCGAGAAGCCGTGTGGAAACTCTACACAAAGCATGAATCAAATGAATTCACTGCTAAAAATCCAGAGATCGTTCAAGTAGCAAAAGAAATTGACCGCACACCGGCAAGTGTTGCGATGAAGCTAGGTAATTTCCTAGCGATAGATCCTAACAGTATGAAGGACGGTTTATCTAGTTTTTCTAAGGACGACGAGAGATTTGTAAAGGACAAACTAAAGAAATCTTTATTGTAAGTCCCCGAGATTGTCTTTAGGCCACCTGGCTACAGCCCAAGAACTTAGCACTTCTGCTCTTGTGTTTAGTGCTTCCAAATTCCAGTCTGTATAATCTTCGGCAAGCTTCTTAGTTGTCTTATAGATTGTTTCGGTTCGATATAGCTCTTGAATATCTTTCCAGCTCTTTCTGGACTTCTCAGAGTTTGCTTTACTGCTAAGCGGCACCAAGTTCGCCCAAGTATCCTTGATTTCCTTGTGCTCCTCACTTGGAAATACCTTTGCCCATTGTTCATCTAATACCTTTGGTACAACATGATCAATTGAAGGCTTATCTACTTCAACGATATCGCCTTGAATGATTGAACGCTCATACTCAAGTATAATAAATGAAGCTAGCTTTCTTCCATATAGAGAATTGTATTTAATATCATTTACAAATTCTAGATCACTTGGAAACTGCACAGTCTTGTTCTGTTCAACGATTTCAATGAATTTTCTTGGATCACCTTTCGTGTATTCCCACAAGTTCTTGAACAGCGCGTGTAATCCGGTCGGCTCAAAACCGGCAAATGATCTTCTTACCATAAACGATTCAAGTAGTAAATTCATTTGAACAACTGTGCTTTCACTCAAGTTGCCAACCTTGTATTGATTTAATACTCTCATCAGGTATGGGTAAACGCTCGACAGAATCTTCATTCTATGAAGTGTATAAATGCTTTTGAGAACTTTTGACGAAAAACTAAGTTCGTCCGCTAGGTTTTTTGTTGGCTGAACGATCATCATAAATACGTCCAGATATTCTTCCAAATCGTCAACTATCTCCTCTGGAGTCATCTCCTTCCACTTCTTCCTGAGCTCCGACAGCATTTGCGTTTTAGTAATAGTAGGCTTGTGTATCAATGTAAATGGGAAAAAGTAATCCTCAAAGTGCTGTCCAAGTTTTTTCTCTAATGGCAACCACTTCCAGTTGTAAATATTGTTTGCTTCTTCAGGATTGTTATATACTTTGGCAAAGACAATATTGCGAATCAGATCGCCATTCTCGAGTTTGGTTCCCTTAGAATTGAGACTATCAAATACTTGATGCGCCTGCTCCTTGTCACCTAATGAAATTTGAATAAATTTCAATTGGTTTAGAATTATTTCTACATACTGCTCAGCGGCTTCGAAATTGAAATCTCCATCAGGTGAACAAGCAGATTTTACAATTTTGCTAATTTCTTTGTAAGCTGCGGCGAGTCTATTGTTAGAATCTCCAAAGCTATGCTTCAACTTTGGCTTTATTGTCTTACAATCTTGGAATAGAGTATTGAAAGTGTGATTATCAAGAATTGTCGGATGCAATCTTGGCGCATATACTCCATCTTCTACATCGTTGAACAAATACTTCTGATACATGTTTTTTGCATAAATCGACTGACTATTAACATCCAACTCTATAGCAAATCTAAGCAGAAAACAATACAATGTCGTAAGCCGTTGCTGTCCATCAATAATCCAAATTTCATCCGGCTTAAACGCTTTTCCTGAACTTTTGATCTCAAAAACTAGTGCCCCAAGGAATGTGCTACTTTCTTCCGTGTCTCTAATTTTTTCTATATCATCCCAAAGTGCTCTAATTTCTTTGCTTGCCCATACGTACCTTCTTTGGAAAAGGGGAGAAATGAATTCTGAGGGTTTTCCAAAGAGCTTTGAAAGATTTACAGGTCCAGCATCCAATTCGATTTGCATTTGCATGGAAAGATTTTTACATCATGCATAAATATTCGTCAATCCCCTACTTCTTCGCCCTTGGGTGTGCCCGGTCGAAGGCGTCGAGGAGCTGGGTGCGGGTGACCGCCGTATAGACCTGGGTGGTGGCCAGTGACTGGTGGCCCAGCAGTTCCTGCACGAGGCGCACGTCCGCCCCGCCCTCCAGCAGGTGCGTGGCGCAGGCATGGCGCAGCTTATGCGTGGAGACCGACTTCACGATCCCGGCCCTGAGCGCGGAGCGGTCCACCACGTCATGCAGGCCGCGGCGCGTCAGCCGCCCGCCGCGGTGGTTGAGGAACAGGGCATCCGCCGGCCTGTCGGAGGGACCGGGGACCGGGGACCCGTTTTCAGGTTTCCGGTTTCCGGTTTCGGGTTTCCGCATTCCTGTATCCGGATTCCGGTTTCCGGCATCGGCGGCGCGGTAGTCGGGTTTCCGGTTTCCGGTTTCGGAAGTGCGCTGGCGCGAGTCAGATTGAGAGCTCTGCGGATCCCCGAAACCCGATCCCCGATCCCCGGGACTTGCCTGCGGATCCCCGAAACCCGATACCCGATCCCCGGGACTTGTCTGCGGATCCCCGAAACCCGATCCCCGATCCCCGAGCTTGTCCGGCCCATTGTGCGAAAGCAGGTTTCGCACCTCCAGCCAGCGCTCCAGTGCCGCAGCTGCCCGTGCGCCATAGGGCACGACCCGCTCGCGGTTGCCCTTGCCCCGCACCCGCAGGAGCCGCGCGCGAGGCTCCACATCGCCGAGGTTCAGCCCGCACAGCTCACTCGCGCGGATCCCCGTCGCATACAGCAGGTGCAGCATCGCCGAGTTGCGCAGCGCCAGCGGCCCGCGCTCCCCCTCCCAGGCGCAGACCAGCGCCTGCATTTCATCCGTGTTGTAGTAGTCCGGCAGCCGGCGGCTGTACTTCGGCGGCTCCGGATCGAACCCGTCCGCGCCGTCCAGCTCGCCGTTGAAGCGCAGCCAGCTCTGGTAGATCCGCAGCGCCGAGACCACGCGCGCCGCGCTCCTGGCCCCGAGCTGCCGCTCCTCCCCGGCCCAGCGCCGCTTCGGCTGCATGCGCTCCATCAGATACAGCCCGAGCTGCGCCCGGTTCAGGGCCTGCGCTGCCGTCAGCCCCTGGCCCGCAGCCCAGTCCATGTAGGCCGCCGTATCCCGCGCATAGGCCTCGGCCGTGGCCCGGCTGCGCCCGCAGACCCGCGTAAGCCAGTCCAAAAAGCCCATCCGGCTCCCGCCATCCCCCGGCTGCTGCGTGTTTAACATTGAACAGACCTGCCCGATGCACTCTCTGCATATATATGAGGTATGGCCATCACTATAATAGTCGCAGCATGCCCCGCATCTGCATAACACCGCTGTCCCGCGGCCTCGCGCTCGTGGCCCTCGTCATCGCGCTCTGCGCCGGCGGCTGCGCCCATGATGCCAACACCGGGCTGGACATTGTGCCTTACCCGGATGAGGTGAGCATCATCTGGAGCGTGCGTGGCAACCAGTTCAGCCCGGACTACTGGTACTACACCGTCTTCAACTTCAGCAAGGCCCCCAGCACGAATGCCGTGGACCGCCCGCTGGATGAGCTCAACAACGAGTTGCGCGCCCTGAACTGGGAGCTGTACGTCGGCTTCCATCCCGACAGCGGCGGCGTGCAGCTGCTCACGAAGCAGATGCCCGCGGGCCCGACCGTGATCGGCACCGGCGACGGCCCGGTCTGCACCACGACCTTCGACGCCGATGGCAACAACTTCGGCGACATCGTGGTGGCCTGCGCCGATGAGGGCGTGACGCAGATCGTGCAGAGCATCGCCGTGCAGGACAACCTGCTCGAGCCGGTCTACTTCGAGCCGGTGCGCGACATCAGCACCGGCGTGCGACCCTGGCGCTGCCACAACTACGACTTCGACACCGACGGCAACCGCGACGTGGTGGTGCTGGATGCCGGCAACACCGCGACCGCGCCCTTCCTGCGCGTACTGCAGGGCAATGGCAACGCCGAGTTCACCGCGCTCACGGACCAGCCGCTCGGGATCGACGTGCTGATTGACAGCATCATGGACGAATTCAACAACGATGCCATCGCCGACATCGCGCTGATCGGCGAGAGCGGCGGGGTGCGCCAGGTGACGGTGCTGCTCGGCAATGCCGACGGAACCTTCACCGCCAACGCGCCCTTCACGGTTGACGACACGGCGCTCAGCCTGCAGGCCGGCCAGCTCGAGACAGGCGTGGACAGCCTGGCCGTGGCCGAGGAGCTGCTGGATGCCACGACCGGCGGGGTGCGCGTGCTGGACGTCGCCACCGACGGCAGCCTCACGGAGCGGGCGCAGCTCAGCGTGCCCGGGCGCTGCTTCAGCGCCGACATCGGCAATGGCTACCTCTCGCGCGAGGCCGTGCTGGCCTGCTGGCAGAACCCGGATGGCACGGGGGCTGCGGGGGCCTGGGTCACGGACGTGGACGGCCTGCTGCCGGACAGCCCCGTGGCCTTCGGCACGGGCAGCAACGTGCCCACCTACTGCATCTCGCATGAGACCGGCAATGACAACGACACCGACATCGTGCTCGTGACCGGTGATCCTGACAACCTTGACCAGTCGCTGTTCATCCAGGAGGGCGGGCGCATCGCCCCGGACCCCGACAGCGTGGTGACGGAGTTCGCCTGGGTCAATGACACGATCACCTACCTCACCGGCCTGCAGCCCACGCGCATCGAGGTCGCGGCTGTCGACGACCTCAGCCGCGAGGAGCTGATCGTGCCGCACACCTCACTGGAGGACGGCGGCAGCTCGATCTCGATCTTCTACGGGCTCGGCAAGAACAACTACACCACCGCCGAGCGCTACTGGACGGACACCCTCCCGGACATCCTCAGCCAGGTCTACCCCTGGTACGTGGACGGGCGCTTTGCCAACAACCAGTTCCAGCTCGTGATCGACCCCAACGTGTTCTATGACCTCGCGGAGCAGCGCCCGGAGAACTTCACCGTGCAGTTCTTCACCTGCGACCGCGGCATCAACCTGATTGACAACGTGAACCAGGACGGCGAGGTGCTGGACCAGCTCCTCACCCCGATCGCGGTGGAACTCGAAGTGGACTTCTACACCGACGAGCAGATCAACCCCCAGGCCAACACCAACGTGTTCACCATTCCTGAGGCGGACATCGACAACTGGCAGATCAGCGTCAGCTAGGGATGGGCTGCTTCCAGAGACTCGCCAACACCGTGCTCGCGCTGGTGGTGCTCGCGCTCGTGGCGGTGCTGGCCCTCAACTGGTGGCTGCTGCCGCGCATCGAGGGCGAGCTGGCGGACAGCGTGCGCCGCGAGTTCCTGCTGCCGCCGAGCAGCACCGTGCGCATCGGCCGCGGCAGCCTGCTCGACACGCTCGAGGGCCAGGTTGACAGCTTCTATGTTGACAGCCCCGAGGCCAAGCTGGACGGCATGATCGTCTCCGACCTGCGCTTCCGCGCCCGCGGGATCAGCTTCGATCCCGTCTCCGTGCTGCTCAGTGGCAACGCCGGGCTGCGCGACGTGCAGAGCGGCGACCTCGAGCTGAAGGTCAGTGAGGATGCGCTGCGCGAACGCTGGGGCAGTGAACTGGCGAAGAAGGGCATGCGCGACGTGGAGATCACGCTCGAGGACGGCAGCGTCAGCATCGATGGGATCTTCGACATGGCCTTCGCCGAGGTGCGGATCGGGGCCCGGGGGCGGATCGTCGCCGACGGCAGCACGCGCCTGCGGCTGGAGGTCGATGAACTGCAGCTCGGCGGTGCCGACATCGGCATGAAGGAGCTCAAGGCCGCCTTCAGCGCACTCACGCCGATCGTCGACCTCGGACAGTTCCGCGTCGCCATTGAGGTTGACAGACTGGAGATGCAGGACGGCTACCTGCTGGTGCGGGCGCGCAGCACCTCGCTGGAGAATCTGGCGGATGAGGCGGAGGACCGGGATGAGCTTGCGCGCCGGGAACGGGAACTGCTGGACGAACTGGAGCGCGTGCGCGCCGGGCAGGAGGCCGCTGAGGGTGATGTCGTGGCCTCCGAGGATCCGGAGCCGGACTACATCCCGGATGACAGCACGCCTGATGAGAAGGACATGAATTCGCTGGGTGGCGAAGCCTGAGGTGGGAATCATGAGAGTGAACGGCACACGGCAGCGGCTGCTGCTGGCAACGCTCTTCGCGGCAGTGCTGCTGCTGGCGATGCATGGCGTGCTCGGGGCCGACCCGGGCAGCAAGGAGGACCCGCTGGCAACGGTCAGCTACGTCCAGCACCGCGGGATGTTCACGCTGCAGCAGTTCCGCAGCGGCACGAGCATCCGGCTCGGGACCGGCGCGGAGCTGGTGCTGGCCCAGCCCGGCAGCGGGCAGGTGGTGGTCGAGGGCCTCGACCTGCAGCGCGACGAACTGCTGGACTTAAGCCTCGGAGAGCGCCTCGGGCAGAGCGTGCTCGTCAGTGCGCACCACTATGTCAACGCCAGTGGGCATGATGTCTTCATCCGCCCCGCCAGCGACTGCGCCCTGCTGCTGCGCGGGGAGTGGAAGTGAGCGCTAAGCTGATGCAGCGGCCCGCACTGAGCCTGACAAGCGCGACCCTGAGCCTGGTCGTACCCCTGCTCTTTGCCGTCTACCAGTGCTACCAGCGTGTTGTCACGGATCGCAGCTATCGTGAAGTGGCGGTGCTCGTGGACTGGCAGGAGCTGGCATCCCTGCCGGATGCCTCCGGCGGCTCCATCTCCTATCCCGAGGACAGCGAGCAGCCCTGGCAGCTGCTGAAGGCGCTGCCCGGTGCCCAGCTCTGCTACGGTGAGGAAACCGTCGGCAGCCTGCTGGACAGCGGGATCTTCGCACCGGCTGAGCTGGCAACGGGGGCTCCCACTTTTGAAGTGACCGATGAGCGCTACAGCGCGGACATCGCACGCGGTGCCTCGAGGCATGGCTATCCCTACCGCCGTGTGGCGCGTTTCGCCAGCGGCTACGAGAATCTCGTCGTGCAGTTCCCGGCAATGCCGGAGGAGGACCTGCGCCTGCTGCCGGTGGCCTGGTTCGAGAGCGTGCGTGAGGCTGCCGCTCTGCACGATGTCAGTCTGATCCTGCGCCCCGGCGGTTCCGAGTTCCTCGGCGACCATGGCCTGCAGGAAACGATGGGCTTCATTGCCAATCAGCCGCTGGTGCTGTTCCAGGGACCGACAGTACTGGGCTACCCCGGCCGCCTCGATGAAGTCGCGGATGCGATCAGGCGCAATGGCCAGACATTCTGCTGGGTGGAATTTGACGAGCAGGACGGCGGCGGCGGTCTCGCTCAGCGCATGACGGACAGTGACGGGCAGATCCACCTGGCCCGCCTGCACAGCATCCCGCCCGAGGAAATGGACAACTACGACATCGCCGGGGCCGTTGCCAGGTACATGCGCGCGGTGGATGAGCGCAGCATGCGCGTGCTCTACGTGCGGCCCTTCATCCGCGGCAAGCAGCTCAATGCTGGCAGCGCCGGTGATACGGGCTATGTGCAGCGCCTCGTGGAACTCAACCGCCGCTACTTCAACACGCTCGCTACTGAGCTGGCTGACTCCGGTTTCAGCATCAGCGCGCAGCCGAAAATGCTGCAGGCTGCCAAACGCAGCATGCCGGCACCGGTTCTGCCCGGCATCATGCTGGGCATGGCTGCCCTGGGCATCCTGCAGCTGCTGGTTCTGCTGGCCTTTCCGCGGATCAGCAAAAATGCGGTCAGCGGGTTTCTTCCACTGCTGAGCGCCGCAATTCTCGGTGCCCTGCTGTCCGTTCCCGGAACCGGCTTCCTCAAGGACCTGCTGCTGCTTGGTTTGGCAATCGCCTTCCCCGTTGCGGGTTTCTGGCTGGCCATGCATGTCAACATGTACCTGACCACGCGGCTGATCTGCAAGCGCTTCTGTCCGCGGCGGATCTTCATCGCCATGCTCAGTCTCGCAGTTGCCAGCCTGTTCAGCATGGCGGGCGGCATCATCATCCATGGCGCGCTGGCGGGCAGCGAGGGCATCCTCAAGCTCGCGGAATTCCGCGGCGTGACACTCGCCATGGCCGTGCCGGTGCTGCTGTTCGCGGCCTGGGCCTGGCAGGCGGAAACGCTCGCCGACGCCTGGCTGGCCGCCGAGAACCGCCTCGTCGGCTACTGGCAACGCTTCTCGACACTCTGGCAGTCGCCGATCCGCTATGGCGACGTGGCCTTCATCCTGATCGCGATGGGGATCATCGGCGTGGTGCTGCTGCGCTCTGGCAACGACTCCCTGCTCGGCGTGCTGTCCTTCGAGAGCCTGTTCCGCGAGGTGCTGGAGCAGAGCTTCGGCGTGCGCCCGCGCACCAAGGAACTGCTCGGCCATCCGCTGCTGATGCTGTTCCTGCTCTCCATCGCCTGGCGCACCCGCGTCTCGGTGATGCTCGGGATCGGCGCACTGCTCGGCCAGATCAGCATCCTCAACACCTTCTGCCACCTGCACACCCCGCTGGAACTGACGATCACCCGCGTGCTGCTCGGCCTGGCGCTGGGCGCTGTGACCGGCCTCGTGTGGTGCGTGCTGGCCATCGTAGTTGGCAACATCTGGAGCTGGTGGCTGATGCGAGGACGTAGGAGCTAGGTTGTCGGGTGCAGCATACCGAGGACGTAGGAGCTGGGTTTTAGGGTGTAGCATGCCGAGGACGTAGGAGCTGGGTTGTCGGGTGTAGCATACCGAGGACGTAGGAGCTGGGTCGTCGGGTGTAGCAGAATTCAATGCCGCAGGCATTGACATGGAGTAATGGTCACGCGCAGCGTGACACCAGCCCTACACCCCACAACCTAGATCATGGATCAGACTCGCATTCGCTCGGGATAGATTCACTCGGCTCGAAGCGGTTTTCTTGGCGCAGAGGCGCAGAGATTTCTGAGGCGCAGAGAATTTACAATTGTTGATTGCATCTTTACATTTATAATGCTATACTTACGTTATGCAGAATGAAACTGAAGCACACGATCCCCTGTCAGCCGAAGTAATAGGTGCGGCAATTGAGGTTCACCGGACGCTTGGACCCGGCTTGATGGAATCAACGTACAAAAGCTGTCTGGCCCAGGAACTGATCCACCGAAACCTGGCAATTCAGGTTGAAGCACCCTTACCCCTGACTTATCGGGGAGTCCTGTTGGAAGTGGCCTACAGGGTGGATATGATCGTCGAACATGATCTTCTGCTGGAACTCAAGGTTGTAAATAAGCTTGAGCCTGTGCACAAGGCACAACTGCTGACATACCTGCGCCTCTCCGGCAAGCAGCGCGGTCTGTTGATCAATTTCCATGTACCCTTCCTTCGTGAAGGAATCCAGAGGCTGGTGAATAACTACAAACCGCTTGCCTGAAAAGCTAACCGAGGGAAAGCGGCAGGACGTAATTGACTTGAATTCTCAACGCCCCATCATCCTCTGCTGCTCTGCGCCAGGAAAACCTTTGGCAAACCAATCAGGAAACTGCGTGACTGCGCGCTGGACATTGATTGCCAGACTAAACGTATTCTCTGCGCCTCATCTTCCTCAGCGCCTCTGCGCCAAGAAAACCGTTGTCATTTATCGCAGAAGTAACTGCACGCATGTGCGCAAGCAGTCAGGAGTGTCGCCGCTACATCGAACCAAAACTACATCCTGGATTCGGCGACATGAGTGTCGCCGCTACACCCTACAACCCAGATCCTACATCCTATGTTTCGTAGGAAACATCATCAATGATGCCGCCGAACAGCACCACGTCGCCACTGTAGCCCACGCACCACTGTCCGAGCGCCGCGCCGTACTGCCGCTCCAGCGGGTACACGCGGATCTGCCCCTCATGCGTAAGCACCCGTGCCCGGAACAGCGGCTGACGGTAGCGCATCCGCACCTGGATGTCCTCCCCCGGTTGCCAGCGACACGGTGCCATGTCAACGAACTCGCGCAGCCCCACATAGTCCAGCGGGTGCGCATCCTTCATTGCCACCACCACGCGGTTCGTCTCCGGTTCCACGCGGTGCACCACGAGGCCCTCGGTGCCGCCACCGAGCCGCATCCCGCGCCGCTGGCCGACCGTGTAGCGCTGGTAGCCCCTGTGCGTTGACAACACGCGGCCCTCTTCGTCCACCACCTCGCCGGGTTCAGGCACGCGCCCCAGGTGCCAGCTCATCAGCTCGTCGATCCCGGCGCCGTTGTGCATGAAGCAGACATCCTGGCTCTCCGTGCGGTGCGCCGTCGGCAGCAGGGCCTCACGCGCCAGCCGCCGGACCTCCGGCTTGTCGATCCCGCCGAGCGGGAACAGCACGCGCTGCAGCCTTTCCGGCGGGATGCAGGCGAGGAAGTAGCTCTGGTCCTTGTTGTTGTCAATTCCCGTGCCCAGCAGGCGCGCGCTGCCATCCTCGATGATGCGCGCGTAATGCCCGGTGGCAACGTAGTCGCAGCCCCATTCATCTGCGTACCGGAAGAAGGTGTCGAACTTGATGAAGCGGTTGCAGTCACTGCAGGGGTTGGGCGTGCGTCCGCTGTCATATTCACCGAGGAAGCGCCCGATCACCTGCTGCTCGAACAGCTCGGAGAGGTCAATGTGGCGGAACTCGATCCCGAGCTTGTTGCAGACGCATTCGGCGGAATTCGCCCCCTCGGTGCCGCAGCAGGGCCCGGCCGCACTCGCATCACCGAAGAGGATGGCGGTCATGCCGATGCACTCGTAACCGGCGCGCGTCAGCATCAGCGCGGCCACTGAGGAATCCACGCCGCCCGACATCGCCACCATCACACGTCCCTTCGACATAGGAGGGATATTGTAACGCGGACCCCTTGTGCATGCTCCGTTTCGACTCAGCTGCTTATCAATTCAGGACCGTGGGCGATAATCAAACCGGGAAGAGACAGAGGAGGGACCTGCCATGCTGCAGCGCTTACTCACGATTGCCGCAGGCTGCCTGTTGATCAGCGTTGTTACTCTGGGAATTCCAGGCGGCTTGATTGCTGCCCAGGCGTATTCCGATGAAATGCCCTCTGATGAGATAGGCAATGACTGGCCCATCCCGGTCCAACCTGAGCCAATCCCCCAGACCGGACCACTGCCCTATGCGGGCTGGTGCCGCTTCATTGATCCGGACAGCTTTGCCGACAAACTGCTGCTGCATGACGGCATCCTGCTCACCTGCAGCAATCATTCCATGCAGGCAATCGAAGCGGATACAGGTGAACTGATCTGGGAGAACGAAGCACGTGACTGGCGCAGCACATGGAGCCTGACAATCGGAGATGGATTCGCAGCATGGTGGGATGATGCCTTGCATGTGCTGTCACTGGAGGATGGCTCGGAACTGTGGAGCATGCCCGGCATGCTGGTGCTGCGTCCGGAAGGCAATGCCCTATGGGTCGCCCGCCGCGGTGGAATTGAAAGCCCGACCACGATGCTGAGTGCACATGACCTGCTGCTGCTCGATGCCAGTGATGGCAGCATTCTGCAGGAGCACAATATTGGCAATCTGTATGGAGCCTCCGAATCCCGCACTCCACGCGCCGGACCGGTGGCAGTGGCAACCGGGACCAGGATCCTTACCTTCAGCCGGGACGGCACGAGTTATGATTTCCCGCGCCATGCTCCTGGCTGGTTTGCGGCAATTGATGGCAACGAACAAGGGATCATTGTTGCAGCTTATGATGACAGCACAGCTGCGAACACCGATACCATTATGAGCTGGTTCAGCTTGTCGGACCCGGAAGCTGGCTGGACCAGGCGACTGGAGGATTACCGCGGCAACCCATCCTGGGCCAACCAGGGCGGAATCCATGGTGAAATGGTGATCCTGAGCAGTAATGGGCGGAATGTGGCGCTGGACCTCCGTGACGGCAGAACCCTGCGTGGCCTGCTGCCCCAGGGGCCTGATTACTGGACGCATATCCTTTCCGCCGGTGATATGCGCATGCTGCTCAGCACCGGCGGTGGAAGGGGCAGTGCAGCAAGCCACCGCATCCTGGACCTGGAAACCTGGCAGTCAACAATCCTGCCGGGCGGCCTGTTCTCCTTCTACTGCGAGGCTGTGCTATCCGGCCAGCGGCTGTACATCCTGCGCAACTCAGATGAGCAGGACATCCTTGGCAATGGAGAAATGCTGTACCTGAATGCGCTTGAGCTTGATGCTGATGGCCAGCCCGTGCCGGGAGCGAACATCGTCCTCAGGCAGGCGGATGACTTTGAGGAACTGCTGGTGGAATTCATTGCCAGCAAGGATCCCTCATCAGACGAGCTGTTCATGGAACAGCTGCGCAGGGGTGACCGGCATGCCCTCCTGCCCCTGGCCGAAACCTGCCCCGCTGGCAGCCAGGCGCACTGGGATGCCCTGCTGGCAGCGGCTCAGTATGCGGATGAGTTCGGCGCCACCAACTACATCACGGGAAGCGCCCAGGAGCTGTTGTGTGACATGCTCGAGCGCCGGGTTTGCCCGGAGCTTGCGCCGGTGCTGATCAACTGGCTGGGGAGGCCGGAGCTTGGCTCACTGCACGGGCGGATCCGTGGACTGCTGGCGATCTGCGGCGGAGAGCAGGCACTGGCCTGGTTGCAGGAACACAGCACCATTGGCTACAGCGGTACCCATGAGTTGCCTGGCACTGCATTTGCACTGCAAGCCCAGCAGCGATTCTATGCAGATATCGGTGAGCAGAAACATAACGACACCAGCTGGTCAGAGTGCACGGCACCGGATGGCAGCCGGCTGCTGGCCTATACAGCCAGCGGCCTGGTGACGGAGCGTGACATCTACATCGCGGTGGATGCCAATTCCGACGGCATCTTTGAGGAAAGTCTGGCAACTCCATACGCCGATGTCTACGAGGGATTCAGTTTCCCGGGCGGTGCCTTTGATATGGGAAGCAGGCATGAACTGGCACTGGAGTTCACGGATGGCCAGCCTGTGCTGTTCCACAACAGCCTGGGCCAGCAGGATGGCGACGATGTGCAGCCGGAACCGGTCAATGCGCAGGAAGACTGGCAACGGCATGGCGTGTACTACATCCGGCGCGTCCTGGACATGGACATGCTGCGACTGGATAGTGATGGCGACGGACTGGCTGACCTGCTGGAAACGAAGCTGCTCACGGACCCCGCCAATCCGGATACGGATAGCGACGGGATCCCGGATGGGATCGATCCCGCTCCCAATGCAGATGCGGCGGCGATGGGTGCAGTTGAGCGCGGTGTTGCCAGGGCGCTCAATCTCTTCTGTGACGACAGGGATGCTTCCGGCTACTTTGCTGATGCCTGGCAGCTAGACGACTCAGGCCATCCCTGGCGTGCCGTCTACCTTGACATCCAGGGCTGTGGTCCGGTGGCATTTGCCCGCGGACCAGCGGGCTATTGCATCAACCTGGCAACGGAGGAACAGCGCAGGGCATACGAGGAGCAGCTGCACGGCTTCCCAGCCTTCAGTCGCTGGGAGCTCCGCTGGCAGGACCGCACATTGCGTCCGGGGGAGCAGCTCCTATGCTCCGGCTACGCGGAATCCCATGCCGAGCAGCTGGCAGGATTGAGCGCAGACGAACTGGACAGTGCAGCCCTGGGCCTGGGCTTTGAGCAGCTGGACCCCGCAGGCAGCGAGCAGATCCCGTACTATCTGTACATAGACCTCACCTGGCTGGGCTACCGGATCAGCATGGTGAAACTGGATGGTGAGTACTACCCTGTTCATGCCGAGCTGTCCTGGATCAGCTGACCCCTACCCGCTCCGCCACGCCGTCGCCTGCTGCCCGCGTCCTGCCCGCCTGCGGTAAGATGTGGCAATGAACAACGCGAGTCGCAGGCTGCCCAGGGGACCTGGCAGCGGCGACCGGAGGTCCAGGATGATCGGACGCAATACCTTCTGTGCAACCCTGACCGGGCTGGCCCTGTCTGCCGGCCTGCTCCTGGGCGGCTGCGGCGCAAGCACGGCCACGCCTCGCCCCGGCTTCAGCCTGCCGGTGTCGACCCTGCAGCGAACGGACATCGACAACGCCGGAGTCCCCGCCGTGGAAACCCTGGGCGGCTTCGCTGATGCTGCGGCAGGCGTCTCGCAGACCCTGCCCATGTCCGGCACGCTCGCCTGGGATGCACCGCTGGCCAGCCGCAATCTGCAGCCCCTGGCCGGCAGCGCCGGCTGGCAACTGGCTGTGCCCGATGCTCAGAAGCAGAACCGCATCCTCGGCTGGCTGCTGTACCGCTTCGAGGGCCAGCCGGGCAGCTTCCTCGGCAGTCTGGAAAGCCAATTCAGCGACATCGCGGATTCCGACAGGATCTTCTACGCCGTTGGCAACGCCAGCAGCCGCAGCTGGGAGATCGGCGGCCGGCTCAATGCAACAGGCCTGCAGGCGGATTCCTACCTGCTCCAGGGCTATCTCGTGTCCCTGCGTCGCGAGGACTGGCTGCGCAGGTTCAGCCTCGCACGCAACTACGTCTTTCCCGATGGCAGCAGCTATCTGCTGATCGTGATTGCCAATCCCGGCGGCCTGGACGGCCAGTCCGGCTCCTTCGGGATGGCCGACATCGACTGGCAGTATCTGCCTGCCGGCATTGCACGGAGCTATCCGGACTACGGCAGTGCCGAGTTCTTCACCCGCCGCCAGTCAGTTGATTTCGACGGCGAGTCCGGCATTCACCGGCTGTCCTTCGATGGTCCGCCGGGCGGTGGCGGGTTGGGATCACTGGAGCTGATGCTGGCCTGCCCGCTGGACTTTGATGAAACCTTTGCCAACATCGGACTGATCATCGGAGACAGCCAGTCCTGGAAACCTCTTACCGGGCAGAACTACAACTACAGCCTGTTTCGGCCAGGTGAACAGGATTTCAGCCGTAATGGCTTCAGGCTGGGGCTGGATGAGCTTGATGTCACAAACTATGTAGGCATCCGCCTGTTGGAAATGCATGGCGGCACTGATGTACGTAATGGCATCCGCGGCCTGCTGACCTACATCGGCCAGCCGGCTTTCGGCGCGCAGGTCAGACTGGAACGAAACGGGCAGGTACTGGCGGAGACCCAGGCCGATGCCAATGGTGAATTCAGCTTTTCCGGGCTAAAACCGGGTGACTACAAGATCAGCGCTTCGCGGGACACCCCAAATGGCCTTGGCTCATACGTGCAAAGCGATCTCTGGATCCGCCCGCCGATCGGTGAGTGATGCTTCCCGCGGACGATCCAGCGGGTCTTCCGGCGGGTTTTCCCCCGGCTTCTGAAACTCAGCCCGAAACGGGGCACTCTGATACCGGTACAGCGGGACCGGCGGGCACGCAATCCAGCCGGCCTCCATACCAATCAAATGGTTCCAGGAGGATCCGATGCAATCTTCAATGTTCACTTCTAGTGGCCTGTCCACAGCACAGCGACTGGCGGCAGTCAGCCTGTTCATGCTCAGCCTTTCGCTCGCAGCCTGCGGTGGCGGCGGCGGTACGGGCCAGCCCGACCCGGGCCCCAACTACCCGGATGCGGTGGAGGAACTCAGCTCCAGCGACATCGCGAGCGCGGGCCTGCCGGAGATTTCCAGTCTGGCATCCGTCAGCTCGAAGTCATCCGCGATGCTGGACTTCCCGGATGAAACGCAGCTCGTGCTCAACCTCAGCCTCGGCTGGGACAGCCTGCTTGCCAGCCGCAACCTGGCGGAAGCTCCGGGCGGCGGCCTGAAAGTCGATGCCCCGGAAGCTGAAACCGGCCGTGTGCTGGCCTGGGGGATCTTCGAGATCCCCGGCGGTGCTGACAACCATCTGTACCGCATGCAGCTTGACAACGGCGGCGCGGGCTCCGCAGGACGCGTGTTCTTTGCGCTGGCCAACCAGGGCCTGGGCGGCTGGGAGATCGGTGGTCGCCTGCCCCTGAGCCAGGGTGGCGGTGGAATCCTCAACAGCGGCGGCGTTGTCAACTTCAGCCAGTCAGAGGACTACTGCCTGCCCACCGGCAACAGCTACCTGGCGGTGCTGTTCGGACATCCCGGCAACGGCGGCTTCAACGGGATCACGCTCGGCTACACCGAGGTCGAGTGGACCTACCTGCGTGATACTGCCTCGGTTGGCTACCCGGATGAGGACTACAGCATGCAGTGGGGCGAGGACAGCTTCTCGCTGATCAAGGACGGCACCTCCAACACGCTTGGGTTCAACATCGGCATGCCGCCGACCTTCAGCGCACGCCTCGCGCTCGGCACCGACATGGAGGACCAGCTGGCCATGGCAGCCCAGTGGACCGACCTAAATGACAGCGACCCCGGCGTGCACTTCTTCGATGTCAACAGCATGAACGGCGCGAGCCATGAATATGCCTACACCCAGCTGCTGGACGGCAGCGTGCGCTTCGTGAACGGTGCCCCGCTGCAGGACATCAGCGGCAACGGCACGGCGAACGGGATCATCGCGATCCTGATCGGCCTGTTCGGCCCCATGCCGGATGTCTCCTACGTGCTCCAGCAGACTGATCTTGACAACACCCCGATCGTCGGAGTGACCGACAGCCGCGGGCGGATCGTGGTCGACGGCCTGGCTCCGGGCAGCTACGCGTTCGGTGTCGGCGACGATGCCAACCCGCTGCTGCAGTTTGAGCTGCAGGTGCAGAAGTCCGGCGAGCAGTATGTCGGCCTGCTGCTGCCCGCCGTGCAGTAAGCCATACTGCCGGAGTTGTTGGAAAACATTCACCACAAAGGCACGAAGGGCACAAAGGGCACAAAGATTTTTTAGGTTCACAAAGAAGGGAATTCGGCAATCTGCACTCCTTTGTGAGCATCAGAAAACTTCGTGATCTTCGTGCCCTTTGTGGTGAAATCTTCCTTGTTCGTGCCCTTCGTGGTGAACTCATCCTCCCCCTTTCCTGACCCTCAGTCAGTTTTCTCTGTTAAACTGAAACTTAATCCAGCGACGGGGACTCCCAGATCGGTGCGACAGGGATGGGGGGCATGCCCAGCATGTCCGGAAACCATCGATGACCGGAACAGGTCAGAGGAGATTAGTAATGATTGGATACGTCCTGCGCGGGAGCAGTTCCCGCCGTCCGGCCCTGCTGCCGGCAGTCCTGATCCTGCTCGCCCTGCTGGCGAGTGCCTGCGGCGGCGGCGGCGGCAACGGCCAGCCCCAGCAGCAGTTCCCGGATGCCGTGGAGGAGCTGGCGGACAGCGACCTCGGCACGGCCGGAGTGCCCGGCACCGCCGAGCTGGCTTCGCTCAGCACGCGCGGCGCCTCGCTGGCCGGTGACTACAACCAGGATGGCAGCGTGGACAGCCTGGACTACATCGCCGTCAACAACCTGAGCCCCGTCGACGGCAAGCTCGTGACGGATGTCCCCGAGGGCGAACAGTTCCGCCGGATCATCGCCTGGGCGATCTGGGAAATCCCCGCCGCCCAGGGTGACCACCTCGTTTCGCTGGCCAGCGACCTGAGCTTCAGCCCAGCCGGTACGCGATCCTTCTTCGCACTGGCCAATGCCAGCAGCGGCTTCTGGGAGCTCGGGGGGCGTGCTGCCAACGGCATCGGCCCCGAGACCCTGCACTACGAAATTGACGGCACGGATGTCGACGGCTTCAGCCAGGCCTTCGACTTCGGCTTCACCAACGGCCGCGACTACATCTGGCCCAATGGCAGCGCCTACCTGCTGGTGGCGATCGGCCATCCCGGCAATGCCGGTTACAACGGGATCATCATGGACATGGAGGCCTGGGAATGGCGCACGATCCACCAGAGCGTGGAGGATGCCTATGCCAACGGCACGGAGGGCACATGCGCCTGGGGCGACCGCCTGTTCAACTTCATCCAGGACGGCACGCTCTACCGCCAGGACTTCGTGCTTCCCGACATCACCGAGGATGGCAGGATCTACTTCGCGCAGCCCATGGACATCTCCGGTGGCAACGACGGCCATGCTCCCGTGACGCAGCTTGGTGTGGTGGACGGCCAGGATTACAATGTCTGGCGAGGAGCCTTCTTCCGCCCCGGCGAGATGAACTGCCTGATCCATCCCTTTACCCTGCACATGCCGAACGAGCTGCTGCCGGACCTCAACAGTGCCCCGCTGCTGGAACTGCCGGGCGGCTCCGCCAACGGGATCATCGCGATCCTGATCGGACAGTTCGGCGTGCCCGTGCCCTTCGCCGATGTGCAGTTCGTCGGTGACAACGGCACGCTGAATCTCAAGACCAACATCTACGGCCAGATGGAAATCCCCGTCAACGCCGGCGGAGAGTACAGCCTGCAGACGAGCTGGACCCAGCTCAATGGCACGGAGCGCAGCATGGACTATGCGATCAATGTGGACATGGAAAAGAGCCTGTACAGCTTCCGCTAGGAGGTCAGTCCCGCGAAGCAGGACTGACCATGGGAACTGCATCCCGCCGAAGGCAGGATGCAGGTGTTTCGAAGGAACTGCATCCCGCCGAATGCAGGATACAGGTGTTTCGAAGTACTGATCGTCAATCCTGCCTGCGGCGGGATTGACCTCCCCTGGTCAGGCTATGGAGCCTGACCTCCTAGTTCCCATGATACGTGATCCGGTAGATCGCCCCGGCCTGGTCGCCACTGACGAGCATCGAGCCATCCGGCAGCACATGCACATCCGCCGGGCGGTCCCAGCGGCTCTTCTGTGCATCATCTCGTTGCCAGCCCGTGGCGAAGGGCTCGTATGAGATGGCCTGGGTGCCCGCCTCATTGAGCCTGACGAGCGTCACGCGGCAGCCGACGTTGTCAGAAAAGTTGTTCCAGTCGCCGTGCTCGGCGATGAAGATCTGGTTGCGGTACTCCTGCGGGAACATCTCCCCGTCGTAGAAGCGCATCCCGAGTGCGGCGCAGTGCGCCACCAGTTCCTGGGCCGGCAGCTCGAACTCGGCCGCGCTGTGCCCACCACCGTAGACCGGGTCCGGGATGTCCGAGCCGTGCCAGTGCGGATAGCCGAAGTGCGGCGTGCCCACGAAGTCCGCCGGGATGCGGTTCAGCTCATCCGGCGGGATGCCGTCGCCGAGGCTGTCGCGGCCGTTGTCAGTGAACCACAGCTCGCCCGTGAGCGGATGCCAGTCGAAGCCGACCGTGTTGCGGATTCCGCGGGCGACGATCTCCAGGTTACTGCCGTCGCTGTCCATGCGCATGATCGTGTTGTAGGGGTCGCCCTCGTCGCAGATGTTGCACGGCGCACCGACCGGCACGTAGAGCTTGCCGTCGGGGCCGAAGCGGATGAACTTCCAGCCGTGGTGCTCCTCCGTGGGAAAGGCATCGCTGACGAGTTGCGCAGCCGGCGGAGCCCCGAGCAGGTCCGTGACCGGCGCACGCCAGATGCGGCTGATGTCCGACCAGTAGAGGTGCCCGTCGCGGTAGTCCACACCGCAGGGCTGGGTGTAGCCGTTGTAGATCGGATGCGTCTCGCTGTCGCTGATCAGGGTGTCGTTGTCAAGATCCTGCAGTGCGAACAGGCCGCTCTGCCCGCCGCTGCGCGTGCCGACGAACAGGATGTCGTCCGGCCCCGGGCAGATCGCGCGCGCGTTGGCAACGGGATAGGCGAACAGGCTGACGCGGAAGCCCTCGGGCACCGTGATCTCATCCACCGGCAGTTCATCCTGCACGAGCGGCGTGCCGACCTGCAGGCTGTCGAGCGTCCGGGCCTGCGTGCCGCTCAGGAGCACAGCCAGCAGCAGCTCACCGGAGGGGTAGAGCCAGGGTTCGAAGCCACCCGCGGGTTCGATGCGGGCCGCTCCCGCTGTCCACTGCCAGCGCTGGCTCAGCGGGTCGGCGATCCCCACCCAGTAGTCCGCGGCCGGGGTTTCCGTGTTCCAGTGCAGGTCGATGTAGTCCGGCCCCGGATAGTCCGCCAGCGGGAAGCTGTACATGGCATAGGCCAGCTGCGTTGCATCCGCCGCCTGGCTGCCCGGATCCCAGTCGGGGCTGAACAGCAGGCTGTCCCCGGCGGCCGTCACACGGTTGCTGGGCAGCGTGGCGCGGTATTCATCCCCGTAGCTGAGCAGGAACGCTGAGTCGTAGCTCGCGCTGCGCTCCAGCTCGGCCGGGACTTCAGGCAGGCCGCTGGCCAGCGTCGGTGCAGCCGCAGCCGGCAGGGCCTGGCCGCCGCAGCCGCCCAGCAGTGCAGTCGTGGCCGCGAGCATGGCGGCGATCAGTGCGCTATTTCTCATCCTGGTCCTCCAGGCGCAGGCTGCGCCGGAATGTACGGCCCGTCAGAATATACCCGCAGGCATGGGCGCTTTCATTCCGGGCTCTGGTTATACTGAAGGGAACAGGAATCAAGCTAGAGGAGCAGGCAGATGCCCGAATCCCCCGGAGAAATGATCAAGGCGCAGATCCGCATGCTGGAAGAACAGAGCGGCAAGCCGCTGGAGCACTGGGTCAAGGCCGCAAAAAAGGCCGGACTGTCGAAGCACAAGGAAATCGTGGACTGGATGAAGTCCGAGCATGGCGTGAAGCACAACCAGGCGCTGTGGGTCGGCTGGGGCGTGACGGATCCGGACCGCATCACGGCCTACGAGGATGGCGGCAGGCTGATGGACGAACTGTACAGCGGCAGGAAGGAGCACCTGCGTCCGGTCTATGACAAACTGAAGGCCGAGGGCCTGAAGCTCGGCAAGGACGTGAAGGAGGTCTGCTGCAAGACCTACAGCTCACTGCATAACAAACACCAGTTCGCGATCATCAACCCGCGCACGCAGTCCGCGGTGGACCTGGAACTGGCCATGCCGCCGGGCACGAAGGAGACTGGCAGACTCGAGGCCTTCAAGGGCAGCAATGACAAGTACACCCACCGCATCCGCCTGAGCGACGTGAAGGAAATTGACAGGGACGTGCTGGCGGCCTTCAGGGCCGCAAGCGAGCACGTGCGGGGAAGACTTAACCACAGAGAGCGGAGGCCCGGAGCAATCCGGGCCATGGGAGGTCAGCTGTGAAGCTGACAAGGAGGTCAACCGTCAGGTTGACAACATGGGCAGAAGGCAAGAGGCAGAAGGCAGAAGGAGGGGTAGCGGCGGCGCCCCGCGACGCCTGGGAGGGAATGCCCCGAAGCATTGAGCAATAAGGAGTGAGCAATGAGCCCGGAATGCTCTGTGCCCTCTGTGGCTCTGTGTTTGATCTGACCCTGTGATGCCATCGTGTTGTCAGAATGAATTCTGACCTCCAACAAAAAGGCCAGCCCGCAGGCTGGCCCTATGGTTGCTCAATTTCTTCGCAGCTTACTGCACCATTCTCTGGTAGAACACCCCGGACAGCAGCACTCCAGATTCTCCATATAGCCGATAGTAGAGTGCGGGTCCAAACATCTCAGGCATTTCCGTCTGTTGCCCTCCCATATCGGGATTTGCGTCAATGTTCAGACCGAAGATCTTCTTGTAGTAGGGACTGATGAAGGAAAGGTAGATGATCTCTTCCTTAGTCAGTTCCTTGACGAAAAGGTCTCCGGATGAAAACCCCACGGCATCGAGTCTAACCGGACGATCCTGCAGTGGATTGTTCATGACTGCCATAATCGCGGGGTCTATCTGATCATTCCCTGATAGCTCCTGAAGTGTGGTGATATTCAGCTCGGCAGGCACCTCTCCAAACTTCCTGGTATACTCAAGGGCAGTTGTCAGAATCTGTCGCTGCCATGGAGTGTACGCAGTTCCAGAGACTGGATCAACGGCTCCCGCAATCATGTATTTCTCCAGATTGCTGAGACTTGCATAAGGTGCCCGCTCAGATGCACCATAGAACTTGATTTCCCCGTTGTTCCAGCTGCTATCACCCATGAGTCTTTCATAAGCCGGCAGCTCGAATGCATTAAAATCTTCCGCGGGGTGTGCCGAGGCTGCATTTGACCACAAGGACAGAATGACAATTAGAAACAACGTTACTCTATTCATGATGTACTCCTTACTTGACAGTGATGTTATCGGTTGTTTCAGGGGCAGAAGTAACATGTCATGCCTGAATCATACGTGACAGTGTTGCCATTACAGGGTCCATAGCATAATGGAGGACAGTTAGGCGTGGTTGTATATCCTGCTGCCACTTGTTTGCCAACACATGGGCCTTCAGGAGTAGATGGGCAATCCACCGGCTCACAGCAGAAACTCGTATGGTCCTGATATACCGTCCAAGGTCCTTGAGTATTGACGCAAGGCAAGCAGCAAGGTGGATACGTGTAGATAATGATTGCCAGAGGATGAGGATCGGGTTCTGTTCCACATCCGACCCTTTCACAGGTTGGCCAACTTGCCCACCCTAGCTGAAAGCTCATGAGAGCAATGAATACAGAGGTAAACACGATAGTAACGAGTTTCATGTATTTGGTACCTATCTAAATGGATTGATCAACAAGCAGTCTAACCCCCCCCCCCCCATCTTGTCAAGTTTCTTATGGAAAATCTTGAGTTTACCTGCAAAATCAGAAGTTAGACAACTTTGCCTGCAGCGAGATTCAGAGGGATGACTTTACCAAGTAAATTTGTAAGTGAGACAAGGTCCCGGTGGTCGCTCTTGCATTTTTGCTCAGGCAATCAGCGCATCTCGATCTCCACTCCGAGATACACGCCTGTCTTCCAGCCCGACTCGGCGAAACTTGCTATCGCCGTAGCGCCAGACCCTCGAGCGCTAGCGCGAGAGGGCAACTCACTCGTCCAGGTCGCGGTTGGGCCGCGCCGGTACTGTTCATGGTTCATGGTTCACTGTTCCCGGTTCACTGATCACGGTTCACTCTCCCCGCATCACTGATCCGTACCGGCGGCGCCCTGCGACGCCAGCACGCGCGAGGCTGCTTCGTGCGCAATGCATGGCAGGTGGCAGGGCATGTTGCCAGATTGCATCTTCCTCTGCGCCTCCATATTCCCTCTGCGCCTCTGCGCCAATATAACCGCCACGGTATTACCTCGTTGCCACCCGAGCACATGCGAGCCGCGCCGCCACTGACAACAGACCACTGAAAACAAAAGGCCGCCCCGCAGGACGGCCTTGTCATTTCGATTGTTGCCAGGCAAACAGCCCGGCCTCCCATTGCCAGACTTACATCTGGCCACCATATTGTGCAAGCAAGCTTGCACCTCCGTTCCGCGACTGCGTCGCGGCTCCCATGGTGCGGCTTCACCGCACCTCCCTTCAGCGCGACCCGATTGCACATATGTGCAATCGCAGCGCCAGACCCTCGAGCGCTTGCGCGAGAGGGCAAAAGAAAAGGCCAGCCCGTGGGCTGGCCTTTGATGTTGCATTGTTCCGCGACTGCATCGCGGCTCCCATGGTGCGGCTTCACCACACCTCCCTTCAGCGCGACCCGATTGCACTGATGTGCAATCGCAGCGCCAGACCGCCGTGTGCTCGCACGAGGCGGCAACTCATTCGTCCAGGTCGCGGCGGAAGGCGAAGGCGGACACCTGGTCGCGCTCCTTGATCGCCTCCAGGTCCTCCTCGTACTGGTCGCCCGGCACGCAGGTCGGGAAGGGGAACTTGCAGAACACCGGCTGGGTGAACTTCGCGTGCTTCAGCAGGAAGGTTCCCTTCGGCACCGTCGTCAGCCGGTTGCGCATATCGACATCCAGCCAGCTGTAGTTCTTCGTCATCAGCTCCGCCGGACCGGTCCGGCCGTAGATCAGGGTCGAGGAGTTGTCAACGACCTGCGGCTCGATCTGGCTCATGAACTGCTCCACGCCGAACAGCGAGACGCCGATCGAACGGCCTCGGGCGCAGATCTCGACCACGCTCTGCTTGATCGGCGCGCTGGTGTGCGGATCCTCGGGGGCGAACTTGTTCAGCTCATCGATGAAGAACACGACACTGTCGAAGTCGCGGTGGCCGTCCTTGTTGTCCTCGATCAGCGCCTTGTAGACACGCTTGAGGATCTTCGAGAAGACCATCGCCTGGCCGCGGTCATTGAGGCTCTGGATGTCGACCACGAAGATCGAACCGTTGTAGAGGTCCTCCAGCGGCACGTCAACCTGGTCCACACCGCCGGTGCAGATCAGGCCGTCATACAGGCCGGAGAGCGCGTCGAGGTTCTTCGCGCACTTGTAGAAGTCCTCCTTCTCATGGCCGCGCCAGTGGGTGAC
The DNA here is from genome assembly GCA_041395205.1 of bacterium. GTDB lineage: Bacteria > 4484-113 > 4484-113 > 4484-113 > JAFGCY01 > JAHEFU01. The sequence goes on along the minus strand of JAWLAZ010000001.1, from coordinate 1,619,521 downwards.
GTGACCCTGGGAGACGACGCGGCGCTCCTCGTTGATCCAGGCGATCAGCTGATCGTAGGAGCGGATCGGCTGGCGCTCGATCTGGTCCTTGATGTCAACGTAGACGGCGTCCACGGACTCATCCCAGGAGTCGCGGTCGAACAGGTAGGGGATGTCCTCCACGATCTCGTTGAGATCCCAGATGAAGTGCTCCACCTTGCCGTCGCGGCGGAAGGACTTCGTATGCCCGTCGCTGTTGCGGTCGTAGGGTGCGAACACACGGACGTTCTCGAAGGGCGTCATCTCGATGCCCAGCACGTCGTACATCTGCCGGCACTTGTTGGTGTAGGCGTCATTGCGCTCATACTGCGGGTTCGGCTTGTCGAGGTACAGGAGGTCCTTACCCTTGACGTTGAAGAACACCGCGGCGACCTTGCGCTTGTCGGTCTTGATCATCTTCTCGAGGATGGACTTCAGCAGGAATTCCACGAGGCTCGTCTTGGTTGCCAGACCCGAGATTCCCGACATGTTCATGTGGGAGCCCTCGGGGCCGATCAGGAATTCGTCATCGAGGAAGATCGGCACGAGCGAGCCGTCGCCGTTCTCCATCACGCCGATCGGGATCCCGCGGCCCTCCTCGACGTAGTCCGACATGCCGAGACCCCAGGCCACACCGGCGGGGGTGGCGAAGTACACCGAACCGCGGCCGATCGGGCGGATGCGGTCGTGGGTGGCGCGGATCACGTTGACCTTGGCGATCATGATCTCGGCAAGGTCGCTCGGGGGGCTGACGTTCGGATCGCCGAAGTCGTGGGAGATGTAGTCCGAGAGGAAGTTCTCGATGTCCATCACGGTGGACAGCTCGACGACGGTGCCGAAGGTGGCATGCCCGTCATCCGTCACCGCGGCGACGATGTTGCCGAGCTCGAGCGTCGTGGCCCCGGCGGCGAGCCAGAAGTAGAAGTACTGCGCCGTGTTGGGGTTGGCCCGCGTACTGGCCGACTTGCCGATGGAGCCGAACTCGAAGTTCACAAAGTCAGGGAATTTGCATTCCGGTCTGCCGTTCTGCACTGGATAGCCTCCTAAGCTCGGTTACATGCGTGCAAAGTATGATTTCACCGTCGTCTGCGTCGGGATCATGCTCTCGAGGAAGTCGTTGCAGAGCTTGTGGGGGAAGATCAGCTTGTCCCAGTTGTCCGCCGGGTAGGTCACCGGCAGGCGCTCAGCAACGAGGCATGAGGAGAACGCATTGGCCCGTTCGAGCGCGTCCTGCTCGCTGTCCGCGATGATCGTGGTGCGCAGCAGCCCGAACTCAGGACCGGCCTGGCTCTTGCCACGCATCCGCGTGAACCATGTGTACTTGGTGTTGGGCCCGCTCTCCGTGGTGTCGGTGACCTTCATCACCGCGCCGCGGCGGTAGGCCGGGATCGTGAGCTGCGATTCCACGAGCTCGGAATTCTGCCAGGGCACGTAGACCGTGCGGCTCGTGGCGATGAAGTTGTCCGTCAGCTCGCCGTTGGGCAGATCCTCGATCATGCCGTCGGCGACCATCACCTGCGTGAGGTCGCGGCCTTCCTTCTCACGCCACTGCGCATGCAGCTCACCGCGCAGCTGGCGCGTGATCTCATGTGAGCGGCGCACGGCGGAGATGCGCATCTGGGTGTACTCGTCGCGGTCCGCCTCGCTGTCCACGAGGTGGATCAGGCTGTCGTTGCGGATGCTGTCGAGCAGGCCCTGGTTCTCCACGTAGCGGAAGGGCAGCAGCACGTTGTAGCGCAGGGCCGGGGTGCCCCAGACCTTGAAGCGCCGGTCCACGCGCTGCAGCACGATCGCGCCGGTGATCGAGTAGTGCACCGGCACCTCCTGGCCCTTCACGAGGAAGTGGCCCACGAGCTGCGTGCGCTGCAGGGTGCGCGAGAAGAAGCGCAGGTTCAGGCTGTGCGGAACCGGATCGCGATTGAAATTGACTTCGGATGCGGGCTGGTCGAAGGCATCCAGCCGGAAGTTGTGGTAGCCCTCACGGACGCGGAACAGGTCCTCCTCGATGCTCTCGGCGGGACTGTTGCGGCCCTTGAGGTCGGCGAGCAGGCGGTGAATGCGGTGCAGATGGCCGCGGCTCTCCTCAATCTGGGCAATTACTTGGCTCCGGCCTTCCTCGTCCATCAGCTCTTGACCACGAAGTCGAGGTGCTTGAAGGCCTTCATCACCGGCTCATAGCGGATCTCCTCGATCCGCACCGGGATGGTCTTCCCTTCGAAGTTCAGCACGTACTCGGCGCGCTTGCCGTTGCGCTTGATCGTAAGCTCATTGTGGTTGAGCTCAAGCTGGATCGCGACGGGCTCCTTGAAGTCGCCGCCGTACAGGTTGCCCGGCAGGATGTTGCGCGCACGAAGCTTCTTGCACTTCTCCTTGCCGAACTCCGTCCGCTTTTCCGCTGTCAGTTCGATAGCCATGTGGGGGTATACCTCTCGTTATTCCGCTTGTCCACTAATTGGAACTTATAAGGATAAGGCAGACTTTGGTGGGTGTCAAGCGGATACTTATAGAGTATGAGCACGTCCAGGTAGATTTTGTCCCATCCGTCAGGAACCATACTAGGATGTTTTTCCCCCAGGAGTAGGCTGCTTACGAAGCTGCCAAGCACCTTGACAAACCACTTAACGAAAGTGTTGCACACTGGTAAGAATTATTGTATACTACTCATAGCGGGACTGAAAGCGACCCATACGAGGACGCCGTAGAGCCCCGCATTTTTATTCATCAGTAATGACGCCATTCCCAGTCTTGCCAAAGATTTCCGGAATTGTCAATGGAGCCTTTAATTCTGGAAGACATTGACTCAAGCCAACCTGTCTTACCGAGTGTTTTGGATGCTTGTTAGGTAATAGCCCATAAGCGAAAAAGTCAGCAATCTGAATAAAGTAAGAGCTTCCGGATTCCTTAAAAAATGGATCATCCAATATTCTAGTGGTGGGTATGTTCTTTGCTGTTTTGCCATCTGGCCATGTTCCGAATTTACTCTGAATGTAGTTGAACACGCCAGCTTTTCTGCATAACTTTGTATATTCTATTTCCGGAATTATGCACTTGACGTACCCATGAACACCACCTAGACACTTAACGTCTGTCTGGGTATACTTAAGGGGTTATCCACATGGCAGTAATTAGGGCAAATTATGAATTGGCAAGAGAGCGCGCAGCGGCGCTCTTGGATTCCCAGCGCATCACATCCCCGCCAGTCAAGGTGCATGAGATTGCGGGATTTTTGGGGCTGAACATCAAAGAAGCTCGCTGGCCGCAGCCCCATAGCAACGAGATACAGGGGTATCTTAACTGGGGAACCAAAGAAATTGTCCTGAACGCGGAAGATAGCTTTACGCGCAAGCGGTTCACGATTGCCCACGAGATTGGACACGTCAAACTACATGAACATGATTTAGAAAATGATCCCGATCTGGGAATTATGTTCCGTCAAAACATGCGCGAGGTCAACCCGGATCACAGAGAAAGAGAAGCCAATTATTTTGCGGCATGTCTACTGATGCCAAGCAATATGGTAAGACGGTTCTACTCAGTAATGGGTATCGCGGACTTGGCGACGATGTTTATCGTGTCAGAAAGTGCTATGTCATATAGAATTGAGAGCCTCAAGAAAGAAGGGGTTATTTAAGGCAAATGACTGCCGGAGAAGATCCGATAAACGCGGCCTTGCTTTTTATGCTGGTCTGGCGTCCGATAGTGAGGATGTTCCAGAAACCACCGACCCTGATGCTGTTCGGCTTGCAAACAAAAAGACCCTAGAGGCTAAGTATGATGTGTTCTGGATGGGGTTCACTGCTTTTTGGAAAGTGGCATGGTCCATCGTGATCTTCGTGGTATTCATTGGGCTGATTCATTATGAAAAATGCTTTATTGACATGATACTGGCCAGACAAGAGGATTTAGAAAAGGAACAATTGTTGATTTTCTATTCGTCGACATGGATTGGATTTGTTGTGCAAGTCGTCGGTGTGGTAGTAGTGGCCGTTAAGCATTTTTTCCCAGACAAGAACTAGCACTACTTCTTGATCTTGTCCGGATCAACTTCCATGAATGCCTTCAGTGCATCCTTCGGCTTAACTCCCGGCATTGCCAACGTGATTTCATCATCTGCTCTTGCTGTCTTTGGCTTGATCTCCTCAAACAGCGGGGCTACCACCTGAACAGGCTTTGTCTTATCCAGATGCTTAATGAATGTCTTCCAGTCGGGGGAAATTTTCATCAAGGCAATTACCACTTCCAGATGTGCCCTCAGCGCGGGATGCCCGATATCGCCCGTTAGACGCCTATGAAAATGTTCTTTCAATCGGCCCTTCGTGTCCCTTGGCGTCCTGCTCCTTAGTTCATCAAGAACACCGGGCGCAAGGCGTTCATAGACCACGTTATTAGTCAGCTTGCCCGCTATTGCAGGCCTCCGATTGGCAACCGCATTCGGCGTCCACCTGCGCAAGCGGAACATTTCCTGATAGAACTCATCAGGGAACCGCTTCTGCCAAGGCATCAGCTCCTTGGCAATAAATGCCTCAAGAATCTCCTGAAGGGCAGTGCGCGCACGATCATACTGGTAGCCGGTCGCTTCATCGACCAGCGCAATGATTCCCACTCCCTGCAAGCCTCTGGCCATGATCTTGGCTTGTCTGACAAGCGGCTGCTGCTGGGCCGGGAGCTTCTTTGCATCATTCGCGTCTTGCACCGCATTGCAAAGCTCCGAAATGATCTCTGCTTCAAAGCCTTGGGGCGCAGCAAGACCACCAGGCAGAGTGAACTCAATAGGATTTGATAGCAGTTCGATCAACCTGGCGCTTAGGAATGGCTGCAAGCTCTTGGAGTCTAGGAATCGCTGAATGCCGCTTCCGCGTCCTGAAAGTCCCATCGCCTTGGTGATCGTTCTGCCTGACAAAACGCGCCTACCATCACTGAGCACGAATGCCTGTAGCTCGGTTTCTCCAAGTTTGAGCGTGCCTTTGTGGGTTGCATATGGCAAACCGCTGGCCACGGCTGCGCCCTGATCGGTGCTTGCTTCAGGCTTCTTCGGACTGCTTTTTCTGGGCTTTCGCTGGCCACTGGGATTCTTGCTGTCTTTTGGCATTACTCGTCTCCTATCAAGTCATTATACTGAAGTTGTTTCCCCGCAAATCCAAGCAGGGCATCCTTAGTGCGTTCACCGTCTGTGATCTTACGATTGTTCCAACGGAAGCTGAACTCATTGCAGTAGCGGGCCATGTGCTTGCGGCTAATGTGATGGAACGTGCCATGCACCCCACGCTTCAGCAGTGCAAAGTAGGATTCGCACTGATTGACATGGACACCGTCACGGGCATATTCGCCATGACCGTGGTTAACAGTCAGGTGGCCGGCGAACAGCTTATCTGTTCCGCGATATCCACTCCAAGTATCGGTGTGAATGATCGCCGAAGGGGCTACATTCGCCTGAAGATTGCCCTTCAGAGTCTTACCGTCAACTTTGTCAACGGGCTTTGAGATCGCCTTACCATCACGCTCGATAACTGCAATGACTGGTGTTTTACGCTCAGAACCACGACCGGGCATCATCTTGCGAGACTTGCCACCAACATAAGTCTCATCCGCCTCAACCACGCCATTAAGAAGCTCCTGCATCGGGCTTTGCTTCATTGCTTCCCTGATACGGTGCGCCAGATGCCAAGCGGACTTATAACTGCCCAAGCCAAGATCACGCTGAAGTTGCAGGGCGGAAACACCTTTCTTATGGGAGCAGATGGAATAGAAGGCGAGTACCCACTGCCTCAGCGTGATATGACTGCGGTGCATGACCGTTCCAACCGTTACCGTGAAAGGCTTTCGGCAGGCGTAGCACTTATAGACGCCGGGGCGGGTAGACTTACCTTTCAGAGCCTTGCAGTTGATATCTCCGCAATGAGGGCAAACCGGGCCACCGGGCCAACGGATGCTTTCAAGGTACTCACGGGCCTCATCTTCGCTGAGGGCTGCTGCCTGCAAGAGCGTTTGAGGTTCTTTGCACATGTAGATATTTTACCACACATGCTGGGTACGTCAAGTGCATAATTCCGTCTATTTCTTTACCTTCATCCCAAATCAAGAGCGCATGACTGTCCCATGCCTCCATAGTCCTATTGATCCTGTTTAATGTTCGTTCAAACACCCTGAGCTCGCCTTTCAATTGAAAATGGCATAATATGATGCGCATCGGGACATTGTCTGCGAACCACTGCAATGATGCTCGAAACAACCTCTTTCTGTCATCCAAACTGATAAACTGTCTGCTGTAGTTTCCTCTTCCGGTTGCAAAAGTTCTGGCATGCAACTCCTTTTTAGTAAAGCCTGAATTAAACAAGCAAGTGCAACTCCCCTGACGGAGGAAGGCGAGCCGGTGTAGTATCACGGCACTTCTGAACTGTCAGGAAAAGGAGTGCCAGATGGGCTACACGCAGCTCACCCAGGAAGAACGATACCAGATCGACAGGCGGCGCGCGCAGGACTGGAGCCTCAGGGATATCGGCCGGGAGCTGGGCCGCCACAAGTCCACGATCAGCCGCGAACTGCGGCGCAACCCTGCCCCGGGCGGGGTTACCATCCCCTGCTCGCACACAGGAACGCAACTTTGCGCCGCCACGGCAAGGGCCGCCCACGGATAGCGAAGAAGGATTGGCAACGGGTGAAGCGCCTGCTGCGCGAGGAGCACAGCCCGGAGCAGATCCGCCTCCGGCTTGCTCAGGAGAAGGCCCGTCCCGTCAGCCATACATGGATCTACCGGTTCGTGGCGGCAGACCGCAGAGCCGGCGGCAGACTCCACCGGATGCTGCGCCACCAGGGCCGCCGGCGCAGGCGCTATGGCAGCAGCAGCGGCCTGGGCCTGATTCCGGGCCGCGTCACGATCCATGAACGTCCGCCGGTGGTGGAGGAGCGCAGCCGCATCGGAGACTGGGAGATTGACACGATCATCGGCAGCCGCCACCGTGGCGCGCTGTTGTCAATCACCGAGCGCCGGAGCAGGTTCCAGCTGCTGGCCAGGCTGTGCAGCCGGAGCGCCGAAGAGGTGCTCTATGCAAGCGTGGCCCTGCTGATGCCCTGGCGCGAGCATGTCCATACCATCACATCTGACAATGGGAAGGAGTTCGTGCTTCATTCCGAGATCGCCGGACTGCTGGATTGCAGATGGTACTTCGCCGATGCCTACTGCTCCTGGCAGCGCGGCACGAACGAGAATGCCAACGGACTGATCAGGCAGTACTTTCCACGGACACGCAACTTCCTGACGATCCGGCACTCGGAACTCGAACACGCCACCAGGCGGCTGAACAGCCGCCCGCGAAAGGGTCTGGGCTGGCTATGCCCCGATGAGGTATTCTTGGGCATCAAACAGGTCGTTGCACTTGCAACTTGAATTCAAGAAGATGCCAAACTTGGTTCGCAAGATTCTCCTGAATTCCTTCATCTTGCCAAATGCTTCCTTCCAATCACCTTCCTCAATTACCACCCAGCAAAAAGTTCCTGCATTCTCGGAAACATCTTTGGATTCATCTGCATATATCAAGTGCATAGCATCATTTACCCTCATGTGTGACTCAGCAATCCAGAAGCAGATCGGTGAAATCGATTGCCTCCGCACACTCTGATTAGATCAGTCCTCTGCAAGAATATCACCGGTTAAAGCAACAGTCAATCCCATTATGCACGTAAAAGTACACAATTTTATCAAAGCACTCCAAGCTTTTGCTTCTATTAAGCGCCGACCCAGTTCTCAAGTGAGATGTCCGGCAGCTAGGTTTTCAATGCAGTAAAGCAAGTTGTGCTGCTTATCCATACATAAGAGGAAGCAGATTTCCTCGGTCGGGTAAACTCAGTCGCATCCCTGATCTGCGGGCGGAATCCGAGCATGAGCGACGAGAGACTTGAGATGCTGTGGGGCAGCGACGGCCGCCCCGGCCTGGTGGGCTGCGCCGAGAACCCGGAGGGCATGACGCTCTGGTGGCGGCGCAATGGCGCAGTGGAAACCGAGCATGTGGCCTACCGGCCGATGTTCCTCTGCTCGCATCCCGAGCTCATGGACCAGGCGGCCCCGCGCCCCGTGATCGAGGAACTGGCCGGCGACAACTACTACCGCTGCCGGGTGCGCTCGCAGAACTGGGCGGAGCAGAAGTCGCTCAACAGCCATGTGAATGCGCTCTACAAGCAGGACAGGCTCAGTTACGAGCATGAACCCTACATCCGCTTCAGCGACCCGGTCAACATGTACCTGCTGGACACCGGCCTGACGCACTTCACCGACATGAACCTCGATGACGTGCGCACACTCTACTTCGGGCTGCGGGCCTACCCCTCCGCCGGGGCCGACTACGCCGATCCGAACGTGGCCGAGGACCGCGTGGTGATGCTGCTGCTCCATGACACGGCCACGGGCGAGACGGAGATCCTGCAGCACGCTGATGAGAAGAAGCTGCTGCAACTCGCCGTGGAGCGCCTGAAGGAGATCGACCCGGATGTGATCGTCGGGCATGACCTGTTCAAGCTGAGCTTCAGCTACTTCTTCCTGCGCTGCAAGAAGCACCGCGTCAAGCTGGACCTCGGGCGCGACGGCAGCATCGTCAAGGTCCGCAAGAGCCGTGCTCCGGCCGCCGAGAAGCAGCTGGAGTACCCGCGCGCCGACGTGGCCGGGCGGCACCTCGTGGACAGCTGGTTCCTGAGCATGTTCTATGACATCGTCAAGCGTGAGCTGGAGGAGTTCGACGCGGTGAGCGTTGCCAACTACCTCGACCGCAGCGCCGCACTCAGCCCGCTCGCCGAGAGCTGGGACCACGCCGCGCTCTGGGACAGCGACCAGGCAGCGCTGGAGGCGGATCTCAGGAACGAGCTGGAGGCCACGCGGCGGATCTACCGCACGCTCGTGCCGAGCTACTTCGCCCAGAGCCAGATGCTGCCCTTCTCGCTGCAGGACAGCGTGGTGCGTGGCAACGGCGTGAAGATCAACAACCTGATCATGCGCGAATACCTGCGGCTCGGCGAGTCGATCCCCGAGCCGAGTGACGCGCTGACCTTCCCCGGCGGCTACACCGAGATGCGCGAGAGCGGACTGATTGCCAATGTGCTGAACGTCGACATCGCCAGCCTGTATCCGAGCATCATGCTCTCCGAGGAGATCGCACCCTACTCCGACACCGTCGGCGTGTTCCAGCCGCTGCTGCGCGAACTGACCAGCCAGCGCCTCGCGGCCAAGCGCCTGGCGCGTGAAAGCACCGATGAACGCGTGCGCGTGCAGGCCGATGCCCGCCAGAGCGCCTTCAAGATCTTCATCAACAGCTTCTTCGGCTACCTCGGCACCAACCGCATGCACTGGGCCGACCCCACGAGCGCCGAGCACATCACCGCCACCGGGCAGGAGATCGTGCAGAAGCTGGCAACGCTTGTCGAGGAGGAGGGCGGGCACGTGATCGAGATCGACACGGACGGCATCTACTTCCGCTTCGAGCAGGGCGCGATCACGGATGAGGAGGGCGAGGCGCTCGTTGCCAGATTCAATGCGAAGCTCAGGGAGGGGATCGTCGTCGAATACGGCGGCTGCTACCCGGCGATGCTCTCCGTCAAGATCAAGAACTATGCGCTCCTTGACAGCGCTGGCAACATCCAGATCAAGGGCTCGGCCCTCAAGAGCCGCGGGCTGGAGCCATTTCTGCACCGCTTCATCGAGAATGCGATCACCGAGCTCCTGAAGGGCGACCCGGCGGGGATCGAGCGCCGCTATGAGGAACTGCGCGCCGAGATCAGCGAGCGGCGGATTGACATCCGCGAGCTGGCCAAGACGGACACAATCATTGAATCGCTGGATGTCTACCGCGGCAAGATCGCCGCCGGCAAGCGCAACAAGGCAGCGGCCTATGAGGTGGCATTGCAGAGCACGCGCGACCTGATCCCCGGTGACAAGGTGCGCTACTACATAACAGGCGAGAAGGCGACGGTGAAGGCCTTTGAGGAAGCGCGCCCGATCCGCCAGTACGACCCGGCGAACCCGGATTACAACGTGAAGTACTACCTGAAGAAGCTCGAGCAGAACCTGAAGAAGGTGAAGGAATACGTGCCTGACAACCAGGCGGGACTGTTTGGCTAGGATGCCAGGCCCTTGGCCTGGCGCTAAGGGACCGGGGACCGGGGACCGGGGATCGGGGACCAGTCTGGCAATGCGGAACGGAGCGCGAGCATTCAGCTCGCCGGTATGCAGGCATTCAGCCTGCCAGCACGGAGGCCTGGAGCTATCCGGGCCTCCCATTCGCGGCGGGGCCGCGCTGGTACACATTCCTTCTGGATGCAACAACCAGATGAAGTAGCGGCGGCGCTTGGCGACGCCTGAGAGAGAGTGCTTCGAAGCAATGAAGATTGAGCAATGAGCAATGAGCCCGGAAAGCATTGTATTCCTCTGCGTCTCCGGATTCCTTCTGCGCCTCTGCGCCAATAAAACCGCCCCGGCATAGCCTCGTCCCCACCCGAGCGCATGCGAGGTGTTGCGGCGCGCAGGCGCGCGAGAAGAATCGTGCTCGCCAGTCTGGTTCTGTTGGCGCAGAGCCGCAGAGCATGAAGTGAGGTGCTGAGAGGATTGACAGCGTTGCCAAACGCCTGCCATTTGAACTTCGCAGCATTCCCTCCCATGCGCGGCTGGGCCGCGCCGCTACGGCAAACTGACTACTGACCACTGACTACTGAAGTCAGTACCGGCGGCGCCCCGCGACGCCTGAGAGGGAGTGCTTCGAAGCAATGAAGAATGAGCAATGAGCCCGGAAAGTATTGGATTTCTCTGCGCCTCCATATTCCTCTGCGCCTCTGCGCCAATAAAACCGTCACTCACTCCATGACGTCACTCGAGCACATGCGAGCCCCCTCCGTCTACCGCTGAAGCGGGTAGCTCCATTGCGCGTTACGCCGAAGGCGTGATTACGCATCCCTGATCCCCGGTCCCCGGTCCCCGATCCCTGTTTTCCCCCCCCTAGAAAAGACAGAAACCGGCCGGATGCCCATCCGACCGGTTCTCTTGGCTGCCGGCACACTTTCCCAAAGCGGCGGTTTCCGGCATGGGGAAGCCTGCGCTTCCTCCGGGCGTGTCGCGCTCCGGTGCCAGGGGGCCGTCAGCCGGCCCGATCCAACTATCCTGCCGGTCTTCACCGGCAATTCCCCCGGCTGGGGGATACCACGGACAGGACGCAGCCGCGCTAATTGCCTGTGCGGTCAGTGCGTGTCCACTCCAGCTATTAATCGGCCCGATTTCAGGGATGACATCTGACCGTGCATGCTGCGCCTGCTGTCCGTGCAAGCGGTGTAAACTGTGTCCCTTCCAGCCGCTCCGGTCTGACCGGAGGCAGGCCACAGGGGGTGATAAGTGCAAGAGGTATGTACATCCTGCAGCCCTGCCTCACGGCGGGAAAAGCACAGTGTGCCACCGTTCGCTTATATTGTTTCCCAACTGTGACCTGACCAAAAGACACAATTGTGCCCGGGTACTGGGGACACAGTGAAATCCAGGGAACAGGGACCGGGGACCGGGGATCAGGGGAGGACTTAGGAGCTCGGTTGTAGGGTGTAGCAGAGGCGGAGGAGCTGGCCGAGTTGCACAACCGGAGCGTGAGTCTAACAATTGGAGCGCGAGCATTCAGCTCGCCGGATGCCAGGCATTCAGCCTGGTGAGGACGTGGAGCTCGGTTGTAGGGTGTAGCGGAACGGGGTGAGGGGAAAGTGTTTCATTACTCATGTGTTATCAAGCACCAGGCCTGGATCGCAGGACATGGCTGATTCGCCGGATTTCTCCGGGCATTCAGCCTGGGTGAGGGCTAGGAGCTCGGTTGTCCAGGGTGTAGCGGAGGCGGAACTCCATGGAGCGTCATCCAGCAGGACCGGGGTCCGGCGAGCATGACATGTGCCGCATCCGGAATATGTCTTCGAAGTGGCACGAATTGTTTGCCTCAGCCTGCTGGCAATGAGGACTTCAATGGCATCTAGCGGTTGCAGAGGTGCGCTCCGGAACGGCGTCATATGTTACACAAGCGCTTGGACATGTTACAGCATTAGCTCAATACATGGGTAAGTTTCGTATTGAACCATTTCATTAGTCAATGAGGCCAAACGCCTGCAGACCTGCGCTTCATTCTCGGCTCCATCGCGCTCCAGGCAATCTTCACGCTCCTTCCACTATGACAACCTGGCTCCCAGCTCATGCATAGCTGACGAGCCTGATCCAGGCCCTCGCGGGACAACCCAGATCCTGGATCCTCCTGATGGTTACTTCCCCCAGCCAGCAGTGCACCGAGGGCACTCACAGGCAATCAGCGCGCAGAGGAGGTGATTAGAGCGCATCGCAGCCAATGACCGTGACAGGGTCGGCGCAGAGGTTGTGGACTTGAGCTTTTGTCTGGCAATGCCGGACGCATGCCTGTTGGACATCCTGAGAATGCGATATCTACGTCTGAAGGACACTATGACAATCTGGTTCAAGGCACGAACCAGAATGTCGTACATCTCGCATGGAAACTGGCAGGATCGACTTCAAGCCAGGCTGAAAAATATGGCAGGACATTTTGCAGAGGTGAGCTCCGATGCGCCGTGGAATACCTCGGCGAGCATTTGCCGTCAGTACAGCCTTCTATGACGACAACCGCGCGGAAGGATTTTGACATGGCGGGCGTGCAGAAGTTCAGCAGGAGAAGCCCGTGGTCAACACCATTTCATTATCAGCAGGCCAACGAGGATAAAGCGACAACATCTTCTGGCCATTAGGCGGCAGCATACCCGGAGCATTTATGAAAGATGGAGGTGTGGGTCTTGCCCTACGCCGGTACAGGCTCAATTCATAGGTAACGTTTCAATTGAAACAATTCATATTTGAGGCAAGCCAATCGCCTGCACACCTGCGAGCTGAATGCTCGCGCTCCTTCCACTACACTCAACAACCTGGCACCCAGCTCCTCGTCTGCTACACCCTACATCCCAGCTCCCAGCTCCTCGTCTGCTACACCCTACAACCCAGATCCTGGATCCTCCTTTCATGGTATACTTCCCCCTCGCGCAGCACTGCGCCGCACCGGGGCACTCCCATTCGTGTGAGCACAGGCAATCAGCGCGCAGAGGAGGTGATTAGCATGAGTATCGCAGCCAATGACGTGATTCAGGGTCGGATCGCAGAGGTGCGGGACTTCGGAGCCTTTGTCTGGCTGGATGACGGACGCAAGGGCCTGATCCACATCAGTGAGATCAGCGACGACTACGTCAAGGACATCCACAATCTGGTCAAGCCGAACCAGAAGGTCAAGATCAAGGTGTTATCCGTAAAGGAAGACGGCAGGATTGAGCTTTCCCTCAAGCAGGCCGAAAACCAGGAGTACACCCGCCCGCCCAAGCAGGAGCGTGAGCATAATCACCTTCCCGCCGTGGAATACCTCGGTGAGCCGCCGCAGTTCAACTTCTATGACGACAACACGCGCGGCATGGAGTTTGACATGATGTTCAAGCGCTTCAAGCGTTCCAGCGAGGAGAACCTGCTGGACAACAAGCGCAACATCGAGCGCAAGCGCAACGGCGGAGACAAGAAGAAGGCGAAGAAGCGCCGCGGCCGTTAGGCAGGCAGACGTTCCGGAGATGCAGCCAGGGCGATGAGCCCAGCCGCCGGGATGGCGGAATTGGCAGACGCAGGAGACTTAAAATCTCCCGGGGTAACCCGTACCGGTTCGAGTCCGGTTCCCGGCAGGTTCATTTCCGGGGACGAGTGAGTTTGACGATGCACATGCTGACCATCAAGCAGGTCGCGATTATCCGCCCCGTCGGGGGCTGATGTACTGTGCAGCGCAACACCAGAAACATCAGGCCCCTCGGATATCCGGGGGGCCTTTTCATTTGGTCACGCGGGATGCGTGACGCGGAGACATAAAGAAGATGTCCAGCAAGCGACAGAGCAGATTCGAGAAGGTTGACACGAGCTACAACTTCCCGGCGATGGAGGAAGGCATCCAGGCCTTCTGGGAACGGGCCGCGATCTTCCAGAAGAGCCTCGACAGGGATGCCCCGCAGGGCAGCTTCGTGTTCTACGAGGGCCCGCCCACGGCCAACTCCCTGCCCCACCCCGGGCACGTGCTGACGCGCGTGATCAAGGACTGCCTGCCGCGCTTCCGCACCATGCAGGGCTACTACGTGCGCCGCCAGGCGGGCTGGGATACGCACGGCCTGCCGGTGGAACTCTCCGTCGAGAAGGAGCTGATCGCCGCCGGCGAGATGAGCGAGAGCGGCCCGCAGGCGATCCTCGCCTACGGCATGGAGAAGTTCAACCGCCGCTGCTTCGAGAGCGTGCGCCGCTACGAGGCGGAATGGGTGAAGCTCTCCAACCGCATCGGCTTCTGGCTGGATTATGACAACGCCTACTTCACCTTCACCAACAAATACGTCGAGAGTGTCTGGTACCTGCTGAAGCAGATCCACGAACGCGACCTGCTCTACAAGGGCTACAAGATCCAGTGGTACTCCACGCTGGTCGGCACCGGGCTCTCCAGCCATGAGGTGGCGCAGAACTACCAGATGGTCAAGGACCCCTCGGCCACGGTGCGCGCGCATGTCCCGGCCGGGACGCGCATCGGCGAGTTCACCGCCGGTGACAACACCTACTTCCTGCTCTGGACCACCACGCCCTGGACGCTTCTGTCAAACGTCGCGCTCTGCGTGAACCCCGACCACGACTACGTCGTTGTCAGCATGTACAACAAGGCCCAGGAGCGCCAGGAGCACCTCGTGCTGGCCGAGGGCCTGCTCGAGAAGAACGGCCTGGAGAGCGAGCCCGTGGTGGCGCGCGTCAAGGGCCACGAACTGCAGAACCTGCCCTATGAGCCGCTCTACCAGCTCGGGTTCACGGACGAGGCCCCGGCCGGCTTCGGTGCCGACCCCGTAATGGATACGAGCGGGCTCGCCTCCCTCAGCGAGGAGGCACGCCAGGCCGCCCTGCGCGAGATGCGCAGCAGCCACTACCGCGAGCTGGCCGCCGAGCGCAGCGGCTACCTGCGTGGCAACCGCCGCGTGATCGCTGACAACTACGTCACCCTCGACTCCGGCACCGGGATCGTGCACATCGCCCCGGCCTTCGGTGAGGATGACTACCGCCTGGGCCAGGCCCACAACCTGCCGCTCCTGATCGCCGTCAACTCCGAGGGCAAGGTCCGCGCGGAAGCCGGGGCCTTCGCCGGCAAGTGGTTCAAGGACGTGGACCCGGACGTGATCACGGATCTCAAGCGCCGCGGCCTGCTGTTCAAGAGCCAGAAGTACGAGCACAACTACCCGCACTGCTACCGCACCGACGCGCCGCTGATGAGCTACCCGCTGGACAGCTGGTTCATCCGCATGCCGGAGCTGCAGCAGGAGCTGATTGACAATAACCAGAAGATCAAATGGCAGCCGGAGCACATCCGCGACGGACGCTTCGGCAACTGGCTGGAGGACGTCAAGGACTGGTCGCTCTCACGCGACCGCTTCTGGGGCACGCCGCTGCCGGTCTGGACCTGCAGCGCCTGCGGGCAACAGGAATGCCTCGGCAGCTATGCCGAGCTGCAGGAGCGCTGCCCGGAGAAGTTTGCCAACGTGACTGATGTCTACGACCAGGCGCAGTTCAACCCGCACCGGCCCTACATCGACGACTTCAAGTGGGAGTGCAGTGCCTGCCGGGCGGGCACGATGGAGCGCGAGCGCTACATCCTCGACCCCTGGTTCGACGCGGGCAGCATGCCCTTCGCGCAGATCCACTACCCCTTCGAGAACCGCGAGCTGATCGATGGCGACGGCCAGCACCGCCAGTTCCCGGCGGACTTCATCTCCGAGGCCGTCGACCAGACGCGCGGCTGGTTCTACACCCTGCATGCGATCTCCACGATCATCAAGGGCGAACCGAGCTACAAGTCATGCCTGGTGCTCGGGCACATCCTCGACGAGAAGGGCCAGAAGATGAGCAAGCGGCTTGGCAACGTGGTCGATCCCTGGAAGGTGATCAACAGCCACGGTGCCGATGCCTTCCGCTGGTACTTCTACTCCAGCGGCAACCTGTTCAGCGGGGCGCGCTTCAGCGACGCGGGCGTGGTGGAGAGCCTGCAGCGCTTCATCATCCCGCTCTGGAACGTCTACAGCTTCTTCACGATCTACGCCAACATCGACGAGTACGACCCGACGGAGCACAGCGTGCCCTGGGAGGAACTCTCCGACCTTGACCGCTGGATCACGATCAAGCTCAACCGCTGCATTGACAACGTCACGCGCCATCTTGACAACCTGGAGCTGACCCAGGCCGCCGCGCAGTTCGAGGAACTGGTGGAGGCCACTACCAACTGGTACGTGCGCCGCAGCCGCCGCCGCTTCTGGCAGTCGGAGAAGGACACGGAGAAGTGGGCGGCCTACCAGACGCTCTACAACCTGCTGGCAACGCTCAGCCGCGCGATCGCGCCCTTCACGCCCTTCCTCGCGGAGGAGCTGCACCGGAAGCTGGTCCTGCCCTTCGGCGGTGTGGCCCGCGAGAGCGTGCACCTCGAGAGCTATCCCGTCGCCGACCTGGAGCTGGCTGACGACGAGCTGGAGTTCAGCATGGACCAGGTGCGCCGCGCTGTCAGCCTCGGGCATGCGGCGCGCAAGGCCAGCGGGGTGCGCGTGCGCCAGCCGCTGAGCCGGGCCACGCTGATCACGCATGACGAGAGCCTCAAGCCGGCGATCGAGCGCTACCTCGGGATCATGCACGAGGAACTGAACATCAAGCAGCTGGAATGGGCCGAGGACGAGACGGAGTACGTCTCCTACAGCTACAAGCCGGCCTTCCGCCAGCTCGGGCCGCTGTTCGGCAAGGACGCGCGCCATGTCGCGGAGTGGATCACCGCCAACGCCCCGGAGATCACGCGCCAGCTCGAGGAGCACCGCGACTTCCCGCGTGAAGCGCTGGACCGCGGCGGCAGCCTGCTCAACTGGGTTGAGTTCGCACTGGACGGGCAGCAGCTCGTGATCGACGAAAGCTGCTTCGAGGTGCACCTCGAGCAGAAGCCGGACACGGTCTGCGAGCGCGATGGCAACCTGCTCTTGGTGCTCGACACGCAGATCAGCACCGAGCTGCGCAAGGAGGGCCTGGCGCGCGAGGTTGTCAACCGGCTGCAGGGCCAGAGGAAGTCGCTCGACCTGGACTACCAGGACCGGATCCGCGTGGTCTTCCAGAGCAGTGATGAAGTGGCCGCAGCGCTCAGTGCGCACAGCGAATACGTGATGCGCGAGACGCTGGCGGACAGCCTTGAGCGCGGCGAGCCGGGCAGTGCGGCCCTCGAGACCGAGATCGACGGGATGGAGTTCCGCTACAGCCTGAGCCGCGTCTGATCCGGCCCGCAGCTGTCCTGAGGCCCGCGGCTCAGTTATACTCGCATGGTGAAAGCAGGCGGCAGAGCTGAACCCGCGGGCGAGATGCTGGCCAGACGGCGCTTCCTGCGCGCGGCCGGACTCTGCCTGCTGCTGCTCGTGCTGGGCTGGGCGGCGGTCGGCCTGCCGCTGTGGTACATGAACCGCCACCTGCTCAGCGGCGTGCCCGTGCTGCTGCCCGCCGAAATGCGCCTGGCAATGCCCGAGGCCGGCTACCAGGTCGGCTATTCCAGTTTCTACAGTCCCTTTGGCGCAGCGTCGCCTCCGCCCGTCGAGCCGGGCCGGCTCAGGATCATGGGCCGGGGTCTGGTGCAGCTCAGGGAGGACGGCTCCGTGGCCTGGGAACTGGCCCTGCCCGGCCTGACGCGCCTGGCCCTGCCCTGGGGCGGCTCGCAGGCGATCCGGGCCCTGAGCATCGATGAACAGAGCGGGGAATGCACGGTCTCGGCAGTCAGCCCGGACGGCACACTGCTCTGGCAGCTGCCGCTGCAGGCCCCCGTGGACAGTCTGGCAACGGTGGACGCTTCCGGCACGCTGGCGATCTGCGGCAGCGGCGGGAGCTGTGCGCGGATCAGCGCGGACGGCCTGCGGATCAGCCGCTTCATGAGCGGGGCCGAGCTGCGCACGGCAGAGCAGCTGCCCGACGGGCGGCGCTACCTGGTTGACAACGGTCTGCTGCGCTGCTGGAACCCGGATTTCAGCCCGGCCTGGGACTACCGCCCGGAGGACAGCGTGATTGAGTACGCAGCGGGGGCAGGCCCGCGCATCGTGGCCCGTGACCAGCGCGGACGGCTGCACTGCCTGGCCGCCGACGGCAGCCTGCTCTGGCAGGAACGCCTGCCGGAGTCGGTGGCAACGGCCTATGACGGCTACGGCCAGCGTGTGAGCGACTACCACGGCCAGGACCTGGACGGCTTCACCGGACTGTTCTTCAACAGCAGCGACTGGGTAGTGCTCTCCCCGCAGGGCGCACGGCTCTGGCAGGGCCAGGGCTACCCCTACTTCGGCTACCCCGGGGATGTCACGGCGCAGGAGCTGTTCGCAGCCGGGCCCGGGGGCCAGCGCCTGTTCAAGTCCGGCGCGGATGTGGTGCGCTGCGTTGACAGCGAATGGCGCGAGCTCTGGCATGTGGAGTGCCGCAGTGCGACGGAAATCGTCAGCAGCGATGAGCGGCGGATCGTGCTGCATGAATCGGGCCGCGCGATCAGCGCCTGTGACTGGAGCGGGAACGAACTGTGGCGGCATGAACTGCGCGGCAGCGGCAGCTTCGCGCGCAATGTCAGCTCCAGCGGCGGCCTGACCCTGCTGCGCACGCTTGACAACCTGCTGCTGGGCATCGCTGACGACGGCACCGAGCGCCTGCGCCTGCAGCTCGGGCCGCTGGACGAATACAATCAGACCGGCGACGGCGAATTCGTCTACGTGCGCTGCACGAGCGAGGAGCTGCCCGGTGAGAACTGGATCCTCGATGAACTGCGCACGGCCCTGCACATCTCGGGGCGCAGCTACGTGGACTGCTATGACACCATGGGAGAGCGCCAGTGGCGGGCCCGCCTGCCCCAGGGGATGCAGATCGACCGCCTGCGGCGCCAGCCGGATGGCGACCTCGCCATTGTGGCAACGCCGGAATGGAACTTCCGCACGGGCTACAGCTCGGCCTACAACGCCTGGGAATTCATCTTCCGCCGGCCCCGGGGAGGGCAGTAGGCGGAACTGCTAGCTGTCTGGCTCAGAAACTCCGGCAACAGGTTATGCTCTTTACTATGCAGTGACACAACGTTATACTTGTATTATTCACCCTTAAGGTGAATACAACTATCCATGAAGATCGAATTCCGCAAAAGGAAGGACCAGCAATGCTTTGAGATTCACGCCAAGGCAAGATCCCGCTGGCCCAGACAGGTTGCGGACAGGTACATTCAGCGAATCCAGATCATCCAGCAGACCGTGAACTTCGAGGAACTCCGCAGATTGCCAGCACTCCGGGTACATGAACTGAAAGGCGACCTGAGGGGAATCTGGTCGATGACCATACATGAGAAGTGGAGGTTGCTCTTCGAATTGATTCAGGCTGATGGACAGGAACTCATCAGGATTACAGAGGTCAGCAATCATTATGACGACTGATTACGCGATCAGCAGTGATGCAGCAATTCCGCCGGGCTTGTACCTTGCGGATGTGCTTGCGGAGCTGGGTATGAGCCAGGCTGATCTTGCCCGACGCATGGGCAGGCCGCCTCAGGCCATCAATGAGATCGTCTCGGGCAGGAAGGCACTTACTGCCGATACCGCCATAGAACTCGAACAGGTGCTGGGCGTACCTGCGCACATCTGGAACAATCTCGAATCAGGTTACAGGTTGGCTCTTGCGAGAATCAGGGATGAGGAGGAGGACCTGTCTGCAGACCTGCAGATCCTTTCAGGATTCAGGTTCTACCCGTTTCTTGCCAGGCGTGGCCTGGTCAAGTCAACGAGGAAAGCCAGTGAAAAGGTCATGCAGCTGCGTGAATTCTTCGCAGTCACTGAAATTGCCAATGTGGAGCGAAGCTACAGCCCGGCATTCCGACTGACTGAAGTCCAGCGTGAAAGGAATTCCACCCTGGCACTGGCCAGCTGGCTCAGAGCTGCTGAGATCACGGTTGAAACCATATTGCAGGATACTTTCATTCCTGAGTATGACCAGAAGACACTGGTAGGAAAAATGCAGACATTGCGTCGGCATTCGATTCACCCGCTGCCGGAAGTGATGGACGCGATTGAAGCGGACCTGCGGCAGGCCGGGGTTCAGCTAGTCCTCCAGCAGTCCCTGCCGGGATGTGGAATGTGTGGAGCGGCATTCTGGTTCAGAGGCAGGCATCCGGTTGTGGTCGTTTCTGATCATGGAAAGACTGAGGACCGATTCTGGTTCAGCCTGTTGCATGAACTGAGCCACATTGTCAGGCATGGCCAGAAGCGTGTCTTCATTGACCTCGACAACATCAGTGACCGCGCCGCCACGGAGCAGATGGAGAAGGAGGCTGATGAATTGGCAATGTCCAGCCTGATCAGTCATGCTGAATATCGAGCCATCAGCTGGAACAGCGACTATCCCACGGATGACGAAATCCATGATATTGCTCGCCGTCTGGGCATTCATGAGGGAATCGTTGCCGGCAGGCTCTGCAGAGAAGAGGAACTTCCCTGGAACAGACTGCGAAAGTTCACTCGCAGATTCAGTCTCGAGTAGCCAACATCGAGAAGTGCCAGATTAGCCTTACACCCAGCTCGCCAGCACATCGATGATCATCTAGAAAGTGAAGGCCGCGGACTGAGTGCATCGACCGCAATCAACACCAGGCTGCCAGCTGCCGCTATGCTTGAGGCACAGGGGAAGCAGTGTTCGTGCGTCAGCTTCGTGGCCTTCGTGGTGAATCCCAGCCACCATTGTCAACTTACCACGAAGATCACCAAGAACGCAAAGTGTTTTCATGTACGCAAAGATCTTCTTTATAAGCATTAGTCCACTTCGTGATCTTTGCGAACTTTGTGGTGAATCCCAGCCGTTGTCAACTTACCACAAAGATCACCAGGAGCACGAAGTGTGCTGACGTCCACAAAGTTTATCTTTGTGAGCCTGGGCCAGCTTCGTGATCTTTGCGAACTTGGTGGTGAACAACCCTTGCCCGACTGACATCGGGCCTCCCCTAAGCCCGGACCGCTGCAGCCTGGGCCGCCGCCATGTTGCGGCAGAATTCATCGAAGAGATAGGTGTTGTCACGCGGGCCCGGGCAGCCCTCCGGGTGGTACTGCACCGAGAACACCGGGCGGTCCGCCAGGCGCAGGCCCTCGCAGCTGCCGTCGTTGACATTCAGGTGCGTCACCAGCACGCGCGGGTTGAGCGGATGCGCCACCGGACCCGTCGGCCGGTCGTCTCCTAGCGGGGCGCGCTCGCGCCCGTCCGCCGCAGCCGCCGGCCGGCCGGCCGCCGAGCCGTCGAGCTCCACGGCATAGCTGTGGTTCTGCGCGGAGATGTGCACGCGCCCGTCCTGCAGGTCCAGTACCGGGTGGTTGCCACCGCGGTTGCCGAACTTCAGCTTGTAGGTCGGGATGCCCATCGCACGCGCGATCAGCTGGTGCCCGAGGCAGATCCCGAACACGGGCAGCTCCTCCACCAGGCGCTGGATATGCGGCAGCACCGCATCCATGCGCTCCGGGTCGCCGGGGCCGTTGGCAAGGAACACGCCGTCGGGGCTGACCGCCAGCAGCTCATCCGCCGTGGCCGAGCTCGGGAAGACATGCACCGTGCAGCCGCGCTGCGCCAGGCAGTCGAGAATCCCGCGCTTGATGCCGAAGTCGTAGGCCGCCACCGTGAAGCTCCCGCCGCTGTGCATCGTGATGTCGCTGCGCGGGTTGTCAACCGCACCGAAGCGCGTCGCATCCGGGGCGCAGGCCTGGATCACGTAGGGCTCGGGCGTGCTGACCTCGCTCACGAAGTCCACGCTGCCGAAGTCCGGAGCGCTGCCCAGCCGCGCGCGCGCCTCATCCTCGGAGAGTTCGCAGGTGATGATCCCGGCCATTTCGCCCTGCTCGCGCAGGTGGCGGGTCAGACGGCGGGTGTCGATCCCGCTGATCCCGGTCAGGCCCTGGTGCATCAGCATGTCGTTCAGCGTGCGGTCGGCGCGCCAGTTGTCGGCGCTCGCGCTCAGCTCGCTGACCACCACCCCGCGCGCGAAGACCTGGCGGCTCTGGTGGTCGCCCTCGGCCACGCCGTAGATCCCGATCAGCGGGAAGGTGAAGGTGATGATCTCTCCGGCATAGGAGGGATCCGTGAGGATTTCCTGGTAGCCCATCATCGAGGTGTTGAAGACGAGCTTGCCGAGCGTGGTGCCGGGCCGGCCGATCAGGCGGCCGCGCGCGATGTAGCCATCGGCGAGCATCAGGAAGGCGGGGACGGGGGTGTTGTGCGGGGAACTGGCCATCAAAATGGCAATTATAGCAGGGACCTGGGACCGGCGTCGGGATTCGGGGTTCGGGGAACAGGGATCGGGGATCTGGAAAAGGGATCGGGGACCAAGGACCGGGGATCGGGGACCGGGAGCCGGCGTCGGGTTTCAGGGTTCGGGGATCGGGGATCGATCAAAAAGCGGGTTTCCAGCTGAGTTCATGCTGTGCCAGGCTTACAGCCTGACCTCCAACTGGTCCCCGGTCTGGTCCCCGGTCCCTGGTCCCCGGTCCCTGATCCCAGGTCCCTGAAAACAAAACGCCCCGCCGAAGCGGGGCGCATGTTGACCAGATTCAGAGGAAGCTGCAAAGCGCAGCTTCGCAAGCTATTCACTGAGCCAGCGCAGCTTCGCTAGGCGGCTCCGATTCTATTCCTCTTCGTGATCCTCGTACTTCTCCTGGACTTCCTCGGCCTGGGCCGCACCATCGACCTCGGCCCTGACCACGACATCGCCGTCGTCATCCGCAGGGGCCTCGCTGCCCTCGACGTACTCGCCGTCGCCGTAGTCCACCTCACGCTTGCGGGCCTTGCGGCGCTCATCGCGCTCGGCCTGGTCGCGGGCTTCCTGCTCCTCACGGATCTTGTCCAGCAGTTCCTGCTCGAAGTCGGTGGACTTGCGCAGCGGCTCGACCACAACCCTGACCTTGCCGGTCACGTCGGCCCCGGCGCGCAGCTCGACCTCGTACTCACCGAGCTGCTTGATCGGCTCCTCGAGCACGATGTGGCGACGCTCGACATCCACCTCGAGCTGGATCTTGATCTCATCGGCGATCATCGCGCTGGTCACCGCGCCGAACAGCCGGTTCTCGGTACCGCTCTTCATGGCGATCACGATCTGCTTCTCGGCGAGGAAGCTGAACTTGTCGCTGGCTTCCTTCATGCGGCGGGCGCGCTTGCTTTCGGCGGCGCGCTTGATCAGCCTGATGCGGTTGACCGCGTCCTTCGTGGCCAGCTCCGCATAGCGCTTGGGGATCAGCCAGTTGCGCGCGTAGCCGTTCTTGACTTCAACTATGTCTCCGGCGACGCCGACATTGACGACATCGTCCAACAGAACAACCTTCATGCCGGTGCCTCCTTATCGCCTGTAGTACGGCAGGAGCGCCATGTAGCGGGCGTGCTTGATCGCGCGGGCGAGCGGACGCTGGTACTTGGCGCTGGTGCCGGTGCGGCGGCGGGGCAGGATCTTGCCACGCTCGCTGATGAACTTCCTGAGCAGTGCCACCGCCTTGTAGTCGATTGGCAGCTCGGGATCGACGGTGAAAGCGCAGACCTTGCGCTGTCTGAACCTATGAGGCTTGAACTTTGCCAAGACGCTTCCTCCTCTTGCGCTCCTTCTCCGTGTAGTCCAGCACCAGATAGCGCAGGAGGTTATCGTCGTAACGGAGGTGGTACTGCAGATCCTGCAGCAGTTCGGTCGTGCTGAACCAGCGGTAGATCACATAGAAGCCTTCCCGGTATTCCTTGATCGGATATGCCAGGAAACGGCGGTTCCAGCGATCCACGCGCGCGATCTCTCCACCCCGGTCACCGATGAGCTTCTGGATCGTCTCGACTTCAGAGTCGAGCGCAGAGGGCTCAAGGTCCGGGCGGAACAGCGCGCAGAGTTCATACTCCTTGATGACTTCCGCCATGGTTACCCCTTTAGCAAGAGAGTGTTTCACCCCGACGGTCAGTTGCCGCGGGGGACGGATAATACAAGCCCGGAGATCGGGCGAAGGGGGATTATAACACGGAAATCAGGGACCGGGGACCTGGTACCAGGGGACTTGTAGCGGCGGCACTCCTGCCGCCGGTGGGGGAAGTGGAAGAAGTTGTTAGTGAGTTAGTTCTTGGTAGCGGCTGCTTCCAGCAGCCGGGAGGCCCGATGTCAGTCGGGCAAAAGGCAAAGGGCAGAAGGCAGGAGGAAGATCGGGGGTGCGCAGCTCGCCTGCGCACAATGCGGCTCTGGGACAGTCTGGATAGTTCGGATAGTTGGATAGTAGGAATAGTGGAAGAAGTTTTTATGAGTTAGCTGGTAGAGGCGGCACCTGCCCAAGTTGTTGAGGTGGCGTTTGGAAGGGCGTGTCCAGCGCGCCAGGTTCAATCAGCTGCGGAATCCGGCAAGTTCAATCAGGTGGGGAGCATTTGTTTGTCACAGCCTGCTAACAGCATTACTACTGCAGGATGGAAATCCATCCTGTAATCGATTTTCCCATTACCATGTCCTCCGCAAAATAGTATGCAGATTCTCCAACAGCCCTTGTCCCGGAACCTGCTAAGGCGTCTGCCTATGGTGCCTCCGTAGATGTGTAGTGCCAGTGGAATATAGGAACACCATACTCTCCGGTTCAATATTCCAATGATCTGATCAAAGAAAAATCCATCATCAGGATTAATTAGAATGGTCCTCCAAATTTCCTTGACGAAATTTATCTACGCCAGAATGCGATTATAACTAAATAATATGCTGAGTAATCGCTTGTGACTATTGTTTGATGCACATACGCTTCATTATTCAATATATAAGAAGATAGGCAGATATTTATCTCCAGCAGGTACATGCTTTGACAGCAAGATAGTTGATTCACCAAATCTGTCTTGGAAGATTTCGTAACTTCAAGTTGGCAACCAATAGTTCGTTTGTTATTTATGCTCATGCCAGCGGCCAGCTCCCAGGCCCATCCGGTTGATATGGATAGTTCTCAAGTCCAATTGATCCGAAGCCGGACGTATCCAGACGCCATCCACGCTGCGTTCCAGTAACGCCCCTGGCGTGTCATCCCCGGCCCCTTGCTGTCCGTCCCCACTATAGCAACACGCCATCGCCGCAGCATGTCTTCGACCAGCCTCCGGGGTCAGAAGCAGTTCGATCCACTGAGCGATTCTTCGTCATACCACTCATAAGAACTTCGACGTTGCAGACTGCTTGTTTCGGTATATAAGACAATTGGATTGCCATTGTGGTCAAAGTTATACTCGATCAACCAGGATTTGCCAACCCGGTTCCCAAGCTCCCAGTTGCCATCCATCTGGCCTTGTAAAATCTTCCACCATCCGCAGCATTTAGCCACAGTTCCCTGCTGGAATTAAAGGCAAGACCAGCCTCGACGAAATTCATACCCGGTGTGGGGCTGTGAAAGTTTCATCGAGCGTCCATTCCCCCGTATCCGCATCAAGGAACACAGCGCAGACTTCTCCAGTTCGCGTACACCGTAAACAATGAAGTAACGGTGATTTGCCGGTGAGAATTGAGCTCTGATAGTTGGATTTCAATATCCTCCAGGCCGGGCGGTGGATCAATCTTTGTGATTTTAGGTTTCCGAGCAGTTCAACCTCGCATTTTCCTCAGCATTTGGTGCACCCGCACTGTCCCTTTCAATTACAAACTCCACCTTTGACGATTGGGCCATTCAAAATTCGTCTTGGGCATGTCCTCAGACTTTCGCTAGGGGATGGATTGTCTTTGAAATCCAGTAGGTATTAATTTCTCACCTGCTGGCAAGTCATCCGGTCAATGTAATAGAGGTCATAATGAGGTGAGTAGATCAAAGGCTTCGGCATGCGTAGAGAATGTGTTGCATCCAGCACGGAAATGCTTCAATCGATTCCGACTGTTGGATTGTCTCATCCACGGCACGTCAGTCTATGATTCCTGTAAATGCGGCGTTCGCCGTTGATTAATAAAGGCGGGCTGATTAACTTGCACGCAGCAAAGTAGTAGTTGCCTCAACGGTTGCGGGGCTGGCCCAGCCGCTGTGATGCCTGTAGCTCGCGCCCCGAAGTCCAGCGGCACAGGCCTGTCTCCCGGCTCCAATCGTGTAGCCCACCGGCTCGCTGGGTTCAACTCAACCGGGGCAACATCTGGCTGTGCCGAAACTGACCGTCACCGTGCATCCGGTTGGAGCGTCAGTGATTCCGACCGTGCGTCGACCGGCGGCGGGTTCAGAGGTCGTCAAGGCTGGCAGTAGCGATGTTCGAGCTGAGTTCAACTGGCCGTTACCACCTGCGTCAGCCAACCCTGTAGTCAAAGGTCCCGCGTGGAGGGTGAGTCAGTGAAGCTGTAACGGTACACCTGCAGGGTTGGCGAGCGCGGCCAATCGTGTAGTGAGGTGGCGTCATTAGAGGGCGTGTTGATTGCGGTTCGGACAGGATAGATACGGTAGCGCTCAGCGTTTCATTCCAGTGCTGGGCAATGGGCGTGATTCCGCAGTCGTGATCAGTGATTATCACCATCACGCGTGCGCGTTTCCAGTTGCCATCCGGGTCTGTCTCCGGATCGCCCGTGGCCAGATTGAAGGCCGGAGTGACCGGCAGGTCGCATAGCGAGTTGCTGACCGAGCCGCGACGGAAAGGCGTAAGATCAGAAATGTTGACGATGCCATTGGCGTCGTAGTCACCCGCATCCGTCCAGGCGAGTTTGACAGTGTCAGCCGGAATGGCGTCGGAGGATTGGAATCAGTCTTGCAGTGATCGAAACGTGGTTGCTTTGCCTGATGGCGCCTTGAGGGCAACGCGTTGAGATCCATCCCGAGGGTCGAACTCTGCCTGGAGCAGTGCAACAGATCGGAGAAGGTTATAATCGGGCTTGCCGCCTGCACTGTTACAGCCAGCAACTCCAGACAGGAATACAAGCAGCAAGCAAAATACTCTAAATTCCTGAATTCTCAATCCAAAACCTCTGTTCCCTTGTCAGCAATTGGAGTTTAACGGCGGTTGACAAATGGTAAAGCTCGCTGTTTTTGTATCCGTATTGTATCCCGTTTGGCAGTTGATTGATTCAACCCTCAACCTGAACCCACCCCGCCCAATCGCAGTCCCTATCCCAATGCAAGTGCACGTCCGGCGAACCGGCTTTTTGCCGAAGCAAGCTTCGACCTCCCTACCGCTGAAGCAGGTAGCTCCCCGCAAGCGATACAATTACTGTCCGATGCAGAACCAGCCGCAGCAGGCCGCAGCAGTCCAGCACTGGACTGGACTCAGGCGAGCAAGGAGCAATCAGCAATGAGCAATGAGCCCATGCAGCATGCCCCTGCCCTGCTGAGATCCCGTGCCTGGATGAATGGCCTGCTGCGGGCTGAAGGCCCGCGCACCGGCGAGCTGAATGCTCGCGCTCCGCTTCCATTCAATCATTGCGACTTGCGCCGGACCACCTCATTGCCAGGATCGCACCGGAGAACCATTGCCACCGGAGCCGGGGCTCGGGTCGATTCTTCCGGCCATCCCTTGAAGAATGCTCCGTGCTCTCCCTGTGCTCAGTGGTTGAAAAACCCCTTGTCCGGATTGCTCCGGACCTCCTCCTTGTCCGGATTGCTCCGGACCTCCTCCTTGTCCGGATTGCTCCGGACCTCCCCTTGTCCGGATTGCTCCGGACCTCCCCCTTGTCCGGATTGCTCCGGACCTCCCTTCTGCTGCTTCTGCTTCTGTTGCCTGCCAGCTCATTCGCCCAGACCTTCACATTCGGCGAGGATGCGCAGGAGAACCCGCCCCTGCACAAGCCCGGCTTCGTGCATGACTCCACCTTCGAATTCGGGATCTTCGACAAGAGCGGCACACGCCCGCCACCGCCTACTACCGGATCCTCAAGGAGGAGACCGAGGGCCGCAAGGTCTGGCGCTTCAAGTACGTCGGGCGCAACGCCGGCTCCTCCGAAAGCAGCGAATGCGTGGTGGACATCGACAACCTGCAGCCGATCCGCTCGACCCGCAAGGTGGTCTACAACAACCAGACCTACTACTCCGACGTGGCCTACCAGGGTGAGCAGATCCTCGTGCGTGAGAAGCGCGATGAAATGCAGCCGATGGAGCGCCAGTTCCCGCAGGCCAGGGGCACCTATGACTATGAGGAGCTGATGTGGCTCGTGCCGCTCCTGGATTTCAAGGACGGCTCAGCGGTGAAGATCTCCGTGTTTGACAGCCTGAACCTGCTGCCGCTGACCGTGACCGTCAATGACGAGGGCATCGAGCCGGTCAACGTGCAGGGCAAGACTTACAGCGGGCACAAGTTCAGCTTCCGCATCCAGCAGAGCCCCTACACCCTCTGGAGCGTGATGCAGGACGGACGCGAGGTGCCGGCGAAGATCAACATGGGCGACCGCGAGTTCCAGAACCTCGAACTCAGCTCGAAGAAGGAAGGCAAGCGTCCGGCCGCGGGCGGCAACTGAGATGCGTGCACTGCTGCGGACGGGCCTCCTCATCCTCTGCCTGACGGCCGGCTGGCTGGCCGGGCCGCATGCGGCTCAGGCCGCGCCCGGCAACCTGTACTTCATTGACGACTTCAGCGAGGAAAGCGGGACCTACTTCTACAGCGGCCAGCTTGACCAGCGCAGCTTCGGTTATGGCAACGGCGTCTACGGCATCGACACCACGCAGAGCGATGCCTACGGCCAGAGCGTGCTGCTCGAGGACCTCGACGAATACAGCGTGGAGGTCAGTGCGCGGCTGCTGGAATCCAGCGATGCGGACGGCGGCGGCTTCGGGATCAGCTTCAACTACAACGAGCGCCAGGGCGGCTCGGACTTCATGCTGTTCCTGATCTACAACCGCGGGGCCTTCGCGGTGCTGCGCTACAAGGACGACCGCACGAGCGTCGTCACGCCGCCGCAGCTGACGGACCTCGTGCGCGAGGGGGAGAGCGTGCAGCTCGGCGTTGACAACATCCGCGGTGCGCTGACCTTCTACATCAACGGTGTGGAAGTGCATTCGCTCAGGGAGACGCAGCTCGCGCGCGGCGGCTTCGGGATGTTCGCCACCAGGCGCAGCCGCGTGCAGTTCGACGACTTCAAGGTCTTCGCCGACCGCCCGACCCCGAAGGTCTTCAAGGACGACTTCTCCACGGAGGACAGCTTCTACCGCGGCAGCTACGGCGAGGTGGAGTATTACTACCGCGACGGGCGCTACTTCATCAACACGCTGGATACGCAGTACATCGGGCTTTCGCCCTTCCCCGAGCAGGCGATGAACTTCGACCTGAGCGTGGATGTGGAGCTGCTGCAGGGCCAGCCCCAGGGGGGCTACGGGATCTACATCCGCGACTGGGAAACCGGGGGCGGGGGCTTCAACCAGTTCCGCTTCCTCGTGGCCGACGGCTGGTTCGCGATCGAGCAGAGCATGGAGGACCGCCCGCTGGCGCTCTCGCAGTGGACGCAGCACAGCGCGGTGCGCACGAGCGGGGTCAACCGCCTCAGGGTCCTGGCCGAGGACGGGCGGCTGAGCTTCTTCGTGAACGGCGTGGAGGTCTACAAGCACACGGATCCGATGCCGCACATGGGCGACTTCGGGCTGTATGCGGCGGGGGGCGTCGAGGTGGGGTTTGACAATCTGGAGTTTCTACCGCTGCAGTAGTGGTCAGTGGTCAGTGGTCTGTGGTCAGTGGTCAGTGGTCAGATTGCCCTGCCAACTGCCAGCCCCTTTGCTTAATTGCAGAATTGCCGATTGCCAGCTTCGGCAAGTAATCAGTGGTCTGTGGTCAGTGGTCAGATTGCCCTGCCAACTGCCAGCGATTTTTCTTCGCTGACATTGACGCGGATACCCTATTCCTGATTGAATACAGCAAGCGGCAGGTCTCGTCCAGCAGTCTGTATGCACATTCCAGATTCTGCTTGTCGACATATCCAAGCTTCTGTGAGATAAACAGCAAGGTGTCCAGCTCTCTTGCAGAACCCAGCGCCATTGACAGGAAATGGGCATAATCTCGCGCGGTTGACCTGGCATTGCCTTCCGCAATGTTTGCGGGAATTGATACTGCAGCGCGCCTGATCTGCGAACTGAGCCCATACACTTCCTGATGCGGGAAGCTCTGCGTCAATGCATAGACAGCCTCTACCAGTTCAACGGCCTTCTGCCATACGATCAGGTTTCGATGCGATGCTTTTACCATTACAAATGAATAGTATCATATTGTTTGCCATGTGTCAATTGTTTTCTGTCTTTTCTGACCACAGACCACTGACTACTGACAAAACGAAAGTAAGGTCCGACCAGTCAGTAATCAGTATGAGGGTGCCTTAAAATGAATCTTTACGAGCATCCGACTTTCCATTGGGTAAAATCTCATTAGCCAGTTACGCAAGGCGGAGACTGAATGATCAAGCGACTTATCCTGACGGCCATCACCGGCATCCTGCTGCTGTGCGCAGCCGCGTCCTGCGGCGGCGGTGGCGGCGGTACCCCCGTGAGCATCACATCCATCAACACCGGCGGCGGGCAGATCAGTGCCGGCAGCGTGGTGCCCCTGAGTGCGACGCTCAGCGGCGGCAATGGCCAGGTGCTGCTCAAGAGCTGGTCCGTCAGCGCCGGCAGCCTGATGATCAACCCGCCGGACTTCAGCCTCGTGCTGCGTGAGACGGCGAAGAGCACCTCCGAGACCTCCGTGGCCACCACCGGGCCCACCGTCTACTGGGTCGTGCCGGAAAGCGCGGGCAGTGCCACCGTGACCCTCAAGGTCGAGGATGCCACGCGCAGCCTCGACGTGACCTTCGGTGCCAGCCCCGTGACGCTTGCCGTGAACAGCGCCGCCAACGGCCAGCGCGTGGTCACGGTCAGTGCCAACGGCATCTCCGACCTGTTCGGGGCGGCCTTCCGCGTGAACTACGGCGAGGCCTACAGCCCCGTCAGTGTGGAGGCCGGTGACTTCCTCGGTCCCGCGGGCGAGACCCTCTTCCTCGGGCTGGCCAACCAGGCGGACTTCGTGCCCGTGGCGATCACCCGCAGGCAGGGCGGCGGCGGCAAGGACGGCAGCGGCGTGCTGGCGACGATCACCTTCGCGCCGGCCAGCGGCTCCAGCTCCGCGAAAGGCGCGAGCCAGAGCGAAAGCTTCGCGCTGGATTCGCTGTTCTTCATCAGCTCCGACTACGCCCGCATCAATCTCGGCAATTAAGCAGGCGCAGCATGCCCGTCATCCTGATCCGTCACGGCCAGAGTGAGGGCAACCTCCGGCGCATCTTCCAGGGCAGCCTGGACTATCCGCTCACGGATCTGGGGCGCGAGCAGGCGCAGTCCGTCGGCAGGTGGCTGGCGGAGCGGGAGATGCGCTTCGATGCCGTCTACAGCTCACCGCTCAGCCGCGCCCATGAAACCGCGCGCATCCTGGGGGAACAGACCGGCAATGGCGAAATCCAGACGCATGAGCTGCTGCGCGAGATCCACGGCGGCGAGTTGGAGGGTCTGACGCATGAGCAGTGCGTGGAGAAGTTCCCGGCCTACGCCGAGCGCAGGCTGCCGGAGGGCGCGGACTTCAGCAACTATGGCGGGGAAAGTTACGCGGAAGTCAACGTTCGCATCCTGCAGTTCATCGAACACATCCAGCAGCGGCACAGCGAACCCGAAAGCATCCTGATCGTTGCGCATGGCGGCACGCTCTACCAGCTGTTCAAGCGCTGGTGCGGCTGGCCGGTACCGACGCACTTCTTCGTGTCCATGAGCAACTGCGTGATGATCTGCCTGGAACAGCGCAGCGTGCTCGGGCATCTCGGGGCACAGCTGAAGTGGATGCTGCCGCTGGAACTGCTGGACTCCTCACTCACCACGGAGTGGCGGCTGGCGGATAATCCCGCCGAGGAATAGACCGCGCGTTAGAATCAGGGCATGGACAGCAGCAGACCTGCCGACAATCCGAACCCTGACCTGGCCAATACGGGCGTCCGTTCCAGCCCGGTGTTCTTCGTCAGCGACATGCAGCGCAGCCTGGACTTCTACGGCAGGCGGATGGGCTTCAATGTTGACGACAGCTATGGCGACCCCGTCTGCTGGTGCAATGCCTGTCTCGGGACTGCGGTGCTGATGCTTTCGCAGCCGCAACGGGCCGTCGAACGCACGGCTGCACTTGTCAACGACGGCTACGTCTGGGATGCGCACATCCTCGTGCGCGATGCCCGGGCCTACCACGACTTCATCGCAGGCAATGGCGTGGAGATCCTGCGGCCGCCCTCCGAAGCGCCCTACGGCATGCTGGAATTCGTGATGCGCGATCCGGACGGCTATTCGATCTGCTTCGGGCAGAACCTCTGAGCCGGGCGCGCTGTTAGGGCAATCCGCAGCCGGGTATAACGCAGGGATCGCTCCGCGATCCGGGGAGCTGACATGATTGACCGCAGACTGATGATCGCAGCGCTGCTCTGCGCATTGCTGGGCCTGGCCGCCTGCTCCGGCGGGACTGAACAGGCCAGCCTGCCGCCGCAGCACGGAGCTGAAGCCACGCTGCAGCTCGATGGCCTGGAACTGCTGGATGGCAGTCTGCTGGACACTGCGGCCTCGCGCGGCATCAGCGTGGAGTGGTCGGAGGACGGGGGACGGCCGCTGGCCATGATCCATGCGGAGGACGTGCGGAATCTGCGGGCGCTGTACTTCTCACTTGAGCACAGGGCGGGGCTGCAGGCCACGGTCATCGAGGCCGGGGACTGGGCGGCCGGCAACAGCCTGGAGCTGGCGCTCACGCCGGCCAGCGGGCACAGCGAGGCCGGGATCGTGCTCCTTGATCCTGACAACACGCCGGGCTTCAGCGGCAGCGGCCTGCTGGCAACCGTGCATTTTGACAACGCGGCTGGACCGGATCGCGGCAGCAGCCAGGCCCCGCTCAGTGAGGCGGCCCGCACGGAGCTGAGTTCCTTCTCCGAGTTCTTTTCCATGTACTGGCTATACAGGAACCCCGGCGACTACGACCAGAACGGCGAGGTGAACATCTCCGACCTCACCCCGCTGGCGGTGCACTTCGGCGAGAATGCCAACGGTGCGGCGTTCAGCCAGGGCAGCATCCAGTCCGTCGTGGACGGTGATGGCAACGGCGAGATCAACATCTCGGACATCTCCCCCATCGGCGCAAACTACGGCAATTCCGTCACGCAGTATGACGTGCATGTCGGCGGGACGGGCGATTATCCGCAGACGCCTGGTGAACTCTCGGGCATTCCGGCAATCGAGAGCATCACCCTGGACATGGCGAGCGGCTCTCCCGCCGGACAGCGCCTGAGCTTCAGCTTCGGCCTGCAGTTCGCACTGCCCGCCTCCAGCGGTGCCTGGGTCCGGCCGGTGAGCGGGACAAGCGAAGGCATCGCCAGCAATGCCGTGGGCTTCGGCAACAAGGCTCCCGAGGTCGTCCTGAACCTCAACAGCCCCGTCGGTGTCACCCCGTTCACGCTGCAGGCGGATGCCTCGCTGTCAACGGATGCGGACGGCGACGAGCTCAGCTACTCCTGGCTGTTCGGCGACGAGCTGACGATCTTCCTCTCAGGCAGCCTGCTGACCTTCGAGAACCAGGGCCCGACGTTCGCTGAGGATGCGCTTGCCGGCAACTACTTCCTCGGCCTGTTCGTGCGGGACAGCCGCGGTGCGGTGAGCTTCCTCAGTGAGAGCATCATCGTCACGGAAAATCCCGGCTGGCAGCTCCTCGACACGGATCTGGACGGGTACCACGGCAACTTCCAGAAGTTCGCGGATGTTGACATCTGCGAGGCGGCGGGCCGCCCCACGATCGCCTACAGCTTTGAAGTCCAGGGCGGACAGCAGTGCTACTTCACCTGGTCCAACCAGCTGTTCAGCGCTTCGAACTGGGATGTCGGCAACATCGTGCATGCCCAGAGCAACGTGACAGGCAGTGAGGTGGCCGTGGCGGAGGTCAATGGCCGGGCCGCGGTGGCCACCACCTTCATGCGCCCGAGCGGCGGCGAGGCGGTCTATGCCGGGCAGATCGAACCGGGCGAGCCGGAGCTGTACAACCAGCAAGTGTTTGAGACCCCCGGTGGTGGGCTGAGCGGCGTGGACCTGCAGGAGATCAATGATCAGGCAATGGTGATCTACCGCAACAATGCCACGGGCGAGGTGCGCACGGCCTTTGCGCTTGACGACAGCGCCCAGAACTGGATCGGGCCCGTTTCCATCGGCATCACGGGGGCACCGTCCTCGCCGATCAGCCTCGCGGAGATCGGCGGTGCACCGGCCTTCGTCTACTGGGCCGGGCCCAGCAGCAACCGCCTGCGCATCCACAGATCGGTGATGAACCTGCAGATTCCGGTGTATGACAACGGGCTCACGCTCAGCGTGCTGACGAGCTGCAATGTGCAGGACGGACTGCTGATCCTTGACGACGGGCGGCCGGCGGTGATCTTCAGCATCCCGGCGCAGGCCGCGCTGTACATCATGCGGGCAATTGACCCGCAGGCCAGCGGCTGGGAAGCCCCGGAACAGATCACACCGGCGGGCGCGCTGCCGACGGAGTACAGCACGGCGATCCACGCGGGACGCCCGGCCGTGGCCTGGTACGACGTGCTGGAAGCGGAGCTCTACTACATGCGGGCCACGGACGCAGCCGGCACGGCCTGGGCTGAGCCGGAGCTGATTGACGATGCGCTGGCGACCGGCACGCGTCCCGCGATGGCGGAGGTGCGCGGCGTGCCGGTGATCGCCTACATCGACCAGGGCCGCAACAAGCTGCGCTACGGGATCAGGGTGGAATAGGGAGCAGATTGGAGCTACGCGCTTCAGCGGTAGTAGCTCGCATGCGCTCGGGTGACAAAGAGGCCATAGCGGGGCGGTTTTGAAGACTTACCACAGAGGCCCCAGAGAGCACGGAGATCCACAGAGATTTACAGGGGCCGACATACGGCCTGCATTGGCAAGAACCGGCGCGGCCCAGCCGCCGTATCAGTGAACCGTGAACCGTGAAGAGTGAACAGGACCGGCGCGGCCCAGCCGCGATTGGGAGGGAGTGCTGCGAATTCAAATATATGCCGCGGCGTAGATGATCAGAATGCTCTGTGCGCTCTGTGCCTCTGCGTTGACAATAAACATTCATACAGACGTGCGGCTCGCATGCGCTCGGCTGGCAACGAGGCCATGCCGGGGCGGTTTTATTGGCGCAGAGGCGCAGAGCGAATACGGAGGCACAGAGAAAACCGGAATTGGGATTGGCAACATGCCCTGCCTCACGTTACTGATTGCGCACGAAGCAGCCGCTCGCGTGCTGGCGTCGCCAGGCGCCGCCGGTCCTATGTGCTGCCTGACTGACATCAGGCCTCCGGATTCGTGCCGGACCGAAGCGGCTGTGAACGGCCTGCTACCGGTAGCCGGGCGTTTACGCCCGTGAATTGCCAATCCTCTCAGCGCCTCTGCGGCTCTGCGCCAACAGAACCAGACTGGCGATCTCGGATCTGCCCTCGCGCACGGGTATCAGCTCCCGGCCGGTTGCACCGAGATGCCCCGCGCCAGTCCGTTCAGGCCCGCGATCCCGGAATCTGCGAGATTCGCCAGTTCCGCCTTCTCCCATTCCGGGAACAGCCAGGCCGGCAGGCCCTTCAGGCAGCGCAGGATGCTCGAGAGTTCGGCGGCCTTCTGCACATTGCCAAGCTGCTCAGTCAGCTTGTGGCGGATCAGTGTCGCCAGTTCCTTCACGCCCATGCGCTGCGCCAGCTGGTGGTGCTGCCTCATGCGGCGCAGCAGGTTGTGCTGGTCCTTGAGGATGGCGTGCACCTCCGTATCCACGAAGCCGGCGGCCTTCAGCCCGGCCTGGTCCAGTTCGCCCGCGCTGATCAGGCACCACAAAAGCGCACGTACACAGGGGTCATCATGCAGTTGCTTGCACAGGTCCATACCGTTCCCTCCGAATGAATAAACCTTACTGATGTTAGGTATTATAACATATTGACAGTTTTATACAAGTATTGGGAATGTTTTTTTCGGGACTCGTGGAGGTTTAACGACTTTCCGTGTAGTCTGGCATGATTGATCACGTTATCCAGTGTCAATGAATGCCTCACTTCCTGCTTTGCCGCAGGCTGGATGACTTGCTAAGATCATTGCCAGTCGTAATCGTAATCAAGGTGTAGGCATGCTTTCGATCAGACATTCCGGTTTCCTGACGATCCTCCTTTCCACATTACTTCTATGCGCCGCATGTTCCGGCAGTGGCAATGCCCTGGACAGCCAGCCCGGGAATTCCGGATCCGGGGAAGTCCAGTCTCAGATTGCGTTTGCTGCCGGACTGCCGGCTGATGCGGTACAGCCCTGGGAACGTGGTACTGCAAACGCGCTGACTGAGGAGTACTTCGTCAGCGGGCGTGAGAGTTTCCTCGCAGGTCCAGCCGGTGTCAGTGAGAACGGGGAGGCAAGCCGGCTCGAGAGCGAGGCGGGACAGACTGCATATGTGATCTACCGTATTCCCTGCGCCGGTGAGCAGCCCGGCGTGCTCAGCATTGATGCCAACCTCCTGCCGGATGCGGGCACCGGCACTACATCCGCGTACTACATCGCACTGGCAGACTACGGCAGCGGCCGCTGGCAATGGCAGGGGCCATTCAGCGAGAGCCACCTGCACATCGTGTTGCCGGAGCAGCTCGGACTGAGCAGCGCCGGCAGCCTGCTGGCCGTGGCGATGGTTGCCGACGGTGGCCGGATTGACGTGATGGGGCTGGGGCTGGACATGCGCAGCTCCGGCGATGAAGATGCACCGGACGCTCCGACCGGGTTGAGCCTCAATGCGGTGTCCGGCGGAATCGAGCTGCAGTGGAATGATGTGCTGGCCGGCGATCTCGCGGGCTATCGTGTCTATCATTCCACCCGCAGTTTCATCAATCCGCTCAGTGCGGGAGTGCAGCATGCCGGTTACATGGAAGGTGGCACCCGCGCGATCCTGCATGGCCTGAACCGACGCACTTACGTGCGGGTGACTGCTGTTGACTTCAACGGCAATGAAAGCGCGCCGTCCGCGATTGCCTCGGCGGTCCCGCTCAGCGGCAGCGCGCCCGCGCTGTCCGTCTCGATCGGGGAAACCGGCGTGAAGCTGGGTGAAGCGGTCCAGCTGCTCGCCAGTGGAGCGGAGCTGTACAGCTTCGATGCCGACGGCGACGGCGTTTTCGAGATCACGGACTCTGTCAACGGCGAGTTCAGCATCGATACCACGAAACCCGGCATCATCCGGCCGCTGGTGCGGGCCAGTGATGCCGAGGGTATGGCCGTGGCACTGGGCAGCGTCAGCCTGTTCGTGAACGGCAATTCACGCCCAGTTGCCAGTGCAATCGCCGATCCTCAGAGCGGTCCGGCTCCGCTGCTGGTCATCTTCAAGGGACTGGCCGAGGACCTTGAGGACGGCGCATCAGACCTGAGCTACGCCTGGGATTTCGATGGCGACGGCATCTATGAGGAGGACACCGACCGGCTTAATCCAGCTGGACAGGTATATGGGGAATCAGGGATCTTCAACGTGCGCTTCCGCGTGACTGACAGCGGCGGCCTGTGGGATGTTGACACAGTCTCGGTGCTGGTCAACTCCTCCAGCAGTTCCAATGACCAGCCGATCGCCGTCCTGAATGCATCCGGAACAAGCGGCAGCGCACCATTCACCGTCATCTTCGATGCAGCAGCCTCCAGCGATGCCGACGGGTCCGTGACAGCCTTTGCCTGGGACTGGGAGGGGGACGGACTCTTCGATCAGGTGTCCTACTCGCCGGTGGTCCAGCATGTCTTTGACAAGGCGGGAGCCTGGCCCGTCAAACTCAGGGTGATTGACAACGAGGATGGCTTCGGCGAGACGGCGAAGCAGATCAATGTCTTTCCGCAGTCCGCCCTGCCGCCGCAGGCGGTTGCCAGTGTGGACCGCAGGGACGGTCCTGGCCCGTACATCCTCCAGTTCGACGCCTCCGGCAGCTCTGACCCTGATGGCGAGATCCTGCTGTACGAGTGGGATTTCGACGGGGACGGCAGCTTCGATTCCTCCAGTTCAATGCCCTCGGCCTCACACCACTACACCACAAGGGGTACTTTCAACCCGCTGCTGCGCGTGACTGACGACGGCGGCAACACCGGTGTTGACAGTCTGGCGCTGACCCTGCCCAGCGCATGGCCGATGTACGGCGTCGACCAGTTCAACACGAACCGCAGCAGCTACCGCGGGCCGCAGACCGGCAGCATTGACCTGTATTTCTTCTCGGGAGATGTGGTGGGTGCACCGGTGTTCGACCACCTTGGCAACATGTACATTGGCACGAACCACGCGGGACTGAATGCCTTTGACCCGGATGGCAACCTGTTGTGGAACCTGGACACGGATGACTACTACATCAATTCCACCGCTGCGCTGGGAACGGATGGCACACTGTACTTCGGCTGCGACAAGGGGCTGGTGGCCTGCAACCTGCAGGGGGAGGAGCTGTGGAGGGTGGATGTCATCCCGCTGGAGTCCTCACCGAAGATCGGGCCGGACGGCAGCATCTTCGTCGGCGGGGGTGGCCTGAGCTGCGTGGACCCGTCCGGCTATGTCCGCTGGACTTTCACGACAGCTGTCATCACGCTGTCCTCACCGGCAATTGCACGCGATGGCACCATCTATATCACGAGCCTGGACGGAAAGCTGTACGCATTGGATCAGAGCGGCGCGTTCAGGTGGTCCTACGATACCGGGGAGGCGATCTATGGTTCACCTTCGATCGGTGCGGATGGCACCATCTATGTCGGCAGCAATTCCATGGCCCTGCATGCGGTCAATCCTGACGGCAGCGAGCAGTGGACCTTTGATACCGGTGACTTCATCCAGGGCTCTCCGGCAATCGCCCCGGACGGCACGGTCTACATTGGCAACCTCAGGGGTGACATGTATGCAGTAAACCCGGATGGCAGCATGGCCTGGAGCTATGACGCGATTTTCCCGATCCTGAGCACACCGCTGGTTGACTCCGGGGGAACCGTCTATTTCGGTTCGAACACCACTGACATCTATGCGCTCAATCCGGATGGCTCCGAGTTATGGACACTGGATGATGCCGGGATTGTGGAGTCACCGTTATCCCTCAGCGCTGAGGGAGTGCTGAGTTTCGTCGCCGGGAACAAACTGGTGACCATCGTCGGGGAATAGCGCAGGACTCCGATGCAGGCCAGGCAGTTTGCCTGGCTCCAAAGAGGAGGATCAACCACGAAGCCGCGAAGGTCACGAAGGTTTGGATGGTCACGAAGAATTGTTATGTGAGCCGGAGGAAACCTTCGTGCGCCGTGTGGCTTAGTGGTCAATTCATTGCCAATAACTCACCTCGATGGGCACTTGGACACCATTCTGCCTGCGCGGCTCGCATGCGCTCGGGTGGCAACGAGGTGAGCTTCAATGGTTATATCAACGCAGAGGCGCAGAGACGCAGAGAATCCGGAGGCGCTGAGAAGAACAAGCTTGGCAACATGCCCTGCCTCGCGTTACGGATTGCGCACGGAGCAGCCGCTCGCGTGCTGGCGTCGCGGGGCGCCGCCGCTACCCAATCACATCATGATTTCCCTTTCTTCTCAGCGCCTTTCTTCATGCTCTGCGGCTCTGCGTCAACATAACCAGACTGGCGATCTCGGATCTGCCCGCGCGGCTGCGCGCCTGCGGCGGAGTGTGGCTCCTGAGAGCCACAGGGCCCTGTTGGTCTTGAGACCAACACACCATAACTCATTGCTTCGCGGCCTTTCCTCCCAGGCGTCGCGGGGCGCCGCCGGTCCTATGTGCTGCCTGACTGACATCAGGCCTCCGGATTCGTGCCGGACCGAAGCGGCCGTGAACGGCCTTCCACCGGTAGCCGGGCGTTTACGCCCGTGAATTGATGGGCTAAGTCTCGGCGGATCTGGATCGAACACAGAGACTCAGAGTACACAGAGCTTTCTACAATTCAAGCAGGACCAGCGCGGCCCAGCCGCCGAGTCAGTGAACGGTGAACAGTAGCGGCGGCGCCTAGCGACGGCTGAAAGGGAATGCTGCGGATTCACGGAAATGCCGGGGCGTAGATGATCAGAATACTCGGTGTGCTCTGTGACTCTGTGTTGACAATAAGCATTCATACAGACGCACAACTCGCATGCGCTCGGGTGGCAACGAGGCTAAGCCGCGGCGGTTTTATTGGCGCAGAGGCGCAGAGAATCCGGAGGCGCTGAGCAGACCAAGGCTGGAAACATGCCCTGTCACACGCAATGCATTGCGCACGAAGCAGCCGCTCGCTTGCTGGCGTCGCGGGGCGCCGCCGCTACCCCTGTTTCCGCCTTCTGACTCTTGTCTGCTAATGCCTGCGTTGTCAGAATGAATTCTGACCTCCATTGCCTGACTGACATCAGGCCTCCAGCTACCGCTAAAGCGGGTAGCTCCATTGCCCGGATCGCTCGTGATCCCTTCAGCCACACCCTGCAAACCAGCTCCCATGTCCTCATTGCCGGATTGCGCCGGGCCTCCGTTGCCAGTATTCACCACGAAGGGCACGAAGTGTCATTCGGATCACCAGGAGTGCTTCGTGAACCGGTAGAAACTTCGTGCGCTTCGTGGCTTCGTGGTCAAGCCCTTGCCCGGATTGCTCCGGGTCTCCGTTGCCAGACTTATATCTGGCCTCCGCCGCCTCCCCAGGCAGGCGCTTGGTTCCCTAGTTGAAGTAATCCTGCTGAGCCTTCGCGATCAGGTCCACGACCTCATCCACGTAGCCCGGGCCATTGGAGTCGCAGGTGCCGATCAGCTTGCCGCCCTTGCCGAGCACGACCGTGGTCGGCCAGCCCTCCTGCTTGAAGCGCTCGCTGAACTGGCCCTGGCCGTCGATCACGACCGGCATGCTCAGGCTGCGGCTGTCCATGAAGCGCTCGGTCTCGCGCTGGCTGCTGTCCACCGAGTACATCAGGAAGTTCACGGCCTTGCCATCGAGCTTGCCGTAGAGGTTCTTGACGTAGGGCATGTGGCGCTGGCAGTGCGGGCATTCCGGGCTGAAGATGTGGAACACCAGCGGGGCGTCCGCCGTGAGCTCCTCGAGGTTCATGCTCTCCCCGCTGAACAGCTCAGTCGCGGAGAAGGAGTAGTCGGAGCCGCGGGCGGCTTCGGCGCGGCTGTGCCCGAAGCCCAGCACCAGACAGAGGGCCATCAGGCCCAGCATCAGCATTTTGTAGTTCCCGGTTCTCATTTCGTTCTTCCTTCCTTTTCCCAAACCAGATGTGTTACCCGGCAGTTGACTGCCCGAAACACTAACTTCAGACTTTCTGGCTTGCGATATTGAAATTCCGAACTACACCAATATGTGACCTTAGACTGGCGGAGCTAGAACCTTGTTCCAGCCTGGGCTGAGCACTCAGGGTGGATCCATGCAGGCGATATGGGAAATGGCCAGTGCTGATCAGGCCGGAGAGAATCATGTTATTTTTCGAGAATTACCGAAATATCGCTTGATTGGAAATATTCGCAGTATGAAAATTAGTTGAGATTGCGATCGCTTTATCCTGGGATCAAAGGAGATGTGAAGCTCTGCGAGGGAGAATCCGGCGTTTGGAGGGAAGGGCTGGAGCTCAGTCCTCGAACCAGCTGGAGCCGCCCGTGTTCTCGCCCTCATCCTCGCCTTCGTCCTCACTCTGGATCTCGGCGTAGTCCTCCAGCGCCTTCTCCACGAGCTTCTCCATGGTCTCGACGTAGGTCGGGCCATTGATGTCGCAGGAGCCGACGAGCTTGCCGTCGAGGCCGATCACCATCGTGTTCGGCCAGCCGCCGTCCTTGAGGTCCTTTGAGAAGCTGCCGTTGCTGAGGCAGATCGTGGGGAAGTCCAGGTTGCGCTTCTCGAGGAAGCTCTTCGCGTCGTGGATCTGGCCGGTGACGCTGTAGGTGAGGAAGTTGACCTTCTCGAGGTCAAGCTTCTTGTAGAGGCTGGCGAGGTAGGGCATGTGGCGCTGGCAGTGCGGGCAGTCCGGAGCCCAGACATGCAGCACGAGCGGCTTGTCGGCGGTGAGTTCGCTCAGCTCCATCATCTTGCCGCTGACGATCTCCCGGGCCTTGAAGGAGTAGTCCTTCTCGGTCGTACGGCGGTTGGACTGGGCCTGCGCCGCGGAAGCCACGAGCAGCATGCCCGAAAGGATGATCAGTTTGCAGTACCAGTTGATTCTCATCGCCATGTTCCAGACCGCACATGATACCCGCGGGATCATGCGCCTGAACCGGGAATCGGGTTCCCGCCTTTCAACTGGAAGTTAATCGGTCGCCCGCCGCTGCAGATAAAACCGCCGCCCTTCCGCTTTCGCCGGGTAATTATAGGCCAGCCCGCGGGGCAGCGCCTGGATCCGGCAGGCAGCCGCACGGAATCCCGGCGGAGCGCTAAATGCTATTATCAGGATCTATGTTCAAGCGCATCCTGGTAGCGAACCGCGGCGAGATCGCGGTGCGGATCATCCGGACCTGCCGTGAGATGGGAATCGAGAGCGTGGCGCTGTTCAGCGATGCCGACGCGAATGCCCTGCACATCGTGCTGGCGGACTATGCGGAGAACCTGCCGGGCAGCTCCCCCGCCGAAACCTATCTCAACATCGACAGGATCATCGGCATCTGCCGCAAGTACAAGGTGGATGCCCTGCATCCCGGCTACGGCTTCCTCTCTGAGAATCCGCTGCTGGCCGAGGCCTGCGCCAGTGCGGGGGTGAAGTTCATCGGGCCCTCCGCCCAGGCGATCCGCGACCTCGGCAACAAGGTCAAGGCCAAGGAGCTGGCGCAGAAGGCCGGTACGCCGATCAGCCCCGGCACGGAAGGCGCGGTGAGCGGCGTGACCGAGGCCATGGCCTTCGCCGGGAAGGCCGGCTTCCCGCTGATGCTGAAGGCCGCCGCCGGCGGTGGCGGGCGAGGGATCCGCGTCGTGAAGAGGATGGAGGAGATGGAGAAGGCCTTCAGCTCCTGCCAGAATGAGGCACGCGGCGCCTTCGGTGACGACTCGATCTTCATCGAGCGCTACATCGAGAACCCCAAGCACATCGAATTCCAGATCATCGCCGACGAACATGGCAACGTGGTGCACCTCGGCGAGCGCGACTGCTCCGTGCAGCGCCGCCACCAGAAGCTGATCGAGGAGGCCCCTTCCCCCGCGCTCACGCCTGAGCTGCGCGAGCGGATGGGCGCGGCCAGCGTGGCGCTCGCGAAGGAAGCGGGCTATGCCAACGCCGGCACCGTGGAGTACCTGCTGGACAGCAAGGGCGACTTCTACTTCATGGAGATGAACACCCGCCTGCAGGTGGAGCACCCGGTGACGGAGATGATCACCGGGATCGACCTCGTGCGCCAGCAGATCCGCATCGCCGCGGGCGAGAAGCTGGAGTTCGCGCAGGAGGACGTGCAGATCCGCGGCTGGGCCTTCGAGGCGCGCATCAACGCCGAGGATCCCTTCCGCGGCTTCATGCCGGCGCTCGGCCTGCTGAACCGCTACATCCCGCCGCAGGGCCCCGGAGTCAGGCTGGACTCCTGCGCCTATGAGGGCTTCGACATCCCTTCGCAGTACGACAGCATGGTTGCCAAGCTGATCACCTACGGACCGGACCGCGAGACGGCGGCGATCCGCATGCTGCGCGCCCTGCACGAGTTCATCG
The DNA here is from genome assembly GCA_041395205.1 of bacterium. Classification (GTDB taxonomy): domain Bacteria; phylum 4484-113; class 4484-113; order 4484-113; family JAFGCY01; genus JAHEFU01. The sequence goes on along the minus strand of JAWLAZ010000001.1, from coordinate 1,575,844 downwards.
TGACCGGCGTGCGTACGACGATCCCCTTCCACGACTTCGTGTTCAGCCATCCCGTGTTCCGCAGCGGCGACTTCACCACCGGCTTCGTTGAGAACCACTTCAGCGAGGAGCAGGTGAAGAAGCTCATCAGCGGCCCGCAGGAAGGCATCAGCAGCGAGCAGATCGCACTGGCGGCAGCGCTCAAGTTCTACCTGGACCGCAGCGAGGTGATCCTCAGCAACCAGGCCGACGACCGTGAGGCCGGGCGCCGCTGGGCGCTCGTGAACCGCATGGCCAGCACGAGCTACATCCCGAACTAGGCGGACGCATGAAGATCATCACGAGCATCAACGACGAGAACTTCGACATCGACATCCATGTCGACACCGCCACGGAGGAGGGCTTCCTGGCAACGGTGAACGGCCGCAAGGTGCGGATGCGGATCATCGAGCACAAGCCCACCTCGCTGACGCTGTCCATCGACGGGCACGTGGGCTTCTACGAGTTCCGCAAGGAGAAGGGCCGGCTGCTGGAGGTGATCCATGCCAACCGCAGCTTCAGGAGTGACATGAAGAACCCGCAGGAGGACCAGCTCGGCAAGCTGCTGGAGGCGATGGGGGCCGGGATGGGCGGCGGCAGCGCTGAGACGGATGTCACGGCGCCGATGCCGGGCAAGGTGCTCGGCGTGATGTGCAAGCCGGGGGAGAAGGTCGAGCTGGGGCAGATCGTGCTGGTGCTCGAGGCGATGAAGATGGAGAACGAGATCGGCAGCGTCTGCGAGGGCACGGTGCGCAAGGTGAACTGCAAGCCGGGGGACACGGTGGCGGTTGGCGACGTGCTGATCGAGGTGGATCCGCAGTAGGGGGAGGGAGGTCAGAATTCATTCTGACAACGGAAGCCAGGAAGATCAACCACAGAGTACACAGTGAGCACGGAGTTCCATATGGCATTGCCAATCCGGGATATGGAGATGACTTCCCAAGTTCCCTCTCAGGCGTCGCCAGGCGCCGCCGGTACTTCATCAGTGTGATGCATCCGAAAAGACCATGTACCGGCGCGGCCCCGCCGCGATTGAGAGGGGATGCCTGGAAGTATCTGTTGCAGAAGATCTGGCAACATTGTCATCTGCTCAGCGCCTCATTTTCCTCTGCAGCTCTGCGCCAGGAGAACCAGACTGGCGATCACGGTCCCGCCCGCGCGCCTGCGCACCGCCTCGCCTGCGCGCAATGGAGCTACCCGCTTCAGCGGTAGACAGAGCAGCTCGCATGCGCTCGGGATGCAGCGAGGTGATGCCGGGTGGATCTGATCAAACACAGAGGCACAGAGCGCACAGAGTTCCATATGGCATTGCCAATCCGGGATATGGAGATGACTCCCCCCATCCCCTCCCAAGCGCGGCGGGGCCGAGCCGGTACTGTACACGTCTGAATGTCCGGCGACAGGAGTGTCGCCGCTACTTCTCCACTTCTTCCACTATTCGCACTATCTGAACTATTCAGACTGTTCCGCTGTTCCACCGTTCCATTGTGCGCAGGCAAGCTGCGCACCTCCCACCGACCACTGACTACGGACCACTGACTACTGACCCCTCCCCCACTGTCCCGCCCTATAATGCTCCGGTGGACAAAGAAGCCGCCCATTCCGAAGTCACGGTCTCGCGCCTGACCGCGCACATCAAGCAGCTGCTCGAGACCGACTCCGAGCTGCGCGGGATCTGGGTCAAGGGCGAGGCCAGCAATGTGCGGCTCGCCGGCAGCGGCCATCTGTACTTCACGCTCAAGGACGCCGAAAGCCAGATCACCTGCGCCTGGTTCGGCTTCGGCCGCCGCAAGGCCCGCCCGCCCGCCGACGGCGACGCGGTCCTCGTGCATGGCGACGTGCGCGTCTACCCCAAGGGTGGCAACTACCAGATCATCTGTGACGACATCATCAAAAGCGGCCAGGGCGACCTCGCCGCGCAGTTCGAGGAGCTGAAGCGCAGGCTCGACTCCGAGGGCCTGTTCTCCCCGGAGCGCAAGCTGCGCCCACCGGCCGTGGCCGGGCGGATCGGGATCGTGACCGGGATCGCCACCGCCGCCCTGCAGGATGTGCTCAACGTGCTTCGGCGCCGCGCACCCTACATGGAGGTCGTGCTCTTCCCCTGCAGCGTGCAGGGTGACAGGGCCGCGCCCGAGATCATCGCCGCACTGCAGGCCGCCGACCGCTTCCCCGGGCTGGACAGCATCCTGCTCGTGCGCGGAGGCGGCAGCCTCGAGGACCTCTGGTGCTTCAATGACGAGAAGCTGGCGCGCGTGCTGGCGGAGATCCGGACACCCGTGATCACCGGCGTCGGGCATGAGATCGACTTCACGATCGTGGACTTCGTCGCCGACTTCCGCGCCCCGACCCCCAGTGCCGCGGCCGAGGTCGTGAGCCCCGATGTCAGTGAGCTGCGCGGGGCCATCGGCGACCGCACCGGCCGGCTGGTGCGTGAGCTGCGCAACAATCTCGGCAATGCCGGTGAGCGCCTGAAGCGCCTGTTCGACCACCGCCTGCTGCGGGATGTGGCGGGCAGCGTGGAAGAGCGCAGCCAGCGCCTCGATGAACTTGGCAATGAGCTGGCGGAGCTGGCCGTGGAATACAGCGGGCTCGGCAGCGAGGGCCGACATGGCGAGCTCATGGACCGGATGGCAACGCTGACCATGCGCCGCATGGAGGAGGATGCCTACCGCCTGCCGCGCCTCTCGGCCGACTTCCTCAGGCTGATGCGCAATGCCAGCGATGATGCCCGGCAGCGCGTTGGCAACATGGAGAAGCACCTGAAGGCGCTGGACCCGCGCGCACCGCTGGGGCTGGGATTCTCGCTGGTCTGGCGGGAGGATGGCAGCCTCGTGCGTGATGCCGCCAGCGTGGCCCCCGGTGAAGTGCTGCGCGTGCAACCCGCCGCCGGTGAGCTGCGCGTGCGCCGCGAGGATGGCGATGCCTGAGTTCGCGCTGCGCTTCGAGCACCGCCCGGATTTCGAGCTGACAACGGAACTGGTCTACCAGCAGTTCGCCGAGGACTGCACGCTGCACCCGGAGCTCATGCGCCGCATGCTCGTGATGCGCAACCCGGCGGGGGACTACCTGTTCGGCGTGCTGATCCAGCGGCGGCATGACAAGGCAACTGCAGCGGAGTGGTTCATCGCGCATGTGGCGAGTGACGAGGAACTTGACGACTGGATTGACCTGAAGGAACTGTTCCGGGGCTGCGGCGAGGAATGCGAGAGGCAGCATGGGGAGCTGCTGGGAAGGATCTTCGGATGACGGAGCTACCCGCTTCAGCGGTAAGCGGAGGTCCGGAGCAATCCGGACCAGGAGATAGAGGAGCCCTCAGAGATTTCAACCACAGAGATCACAGGGGACACAGAGGATTCCAAATGGTCTCCCAGGGAAAGCATCAGGACCGGCGCGGCCCCGCCGTCGAATCAGTGAACAGTAAATCGTGAAGCGTAGCGGCGCGGTCCAGCCGCGATTGGGAGGGGATGCATGAGGGGAAACACCCCCAGCTCCACGGAGGTCAGAATTCATTCTGACAACGGAGGCAGGGAAAATAAAAACACAGAGGATCAGAGCGCACAGAGTTTCATATGGCATTGCCAAGCCAGGATATGGAGATGACTTCCCTATCCACTCCCAGACGTTGCCACTGTTCACGCTTCACGGTTCACGGTTTACGCTTACCTCACCTGGGCCCCTCCAAATCGCTGCCAGGCAGCGCCGGTACGAATCTCAATATAGATGTTTCCCCTCCTTGAATCTCTCTGCGGCTCGGCGGCTCTGCGTTTAGAAAAACCGCAGCACCGACCTCGATACCTCCCGAGCAGAGCGAGCCACTACTGCCCAGGTGTGCAGCTCCCCTGAGCCATTCATTCCCTCCGTGCTCACTGTGCGCTCTGTGGTTGAGCATTCTCCGTGATTTCCTCTCCCTCTTTTGCCCGACTTACATCGGGCCTCCTCCCCCCGCCTGCTGTAGAATCTATCCATCATGATCGCTGAGAAGCTCTATTTCACGCCGGTGCATCCGCTCAACTTCGGTGAGATGCGGCGCATCGCCGAACAGGAGTTCGAGCCGGGCCGCATTCCCGGCCACCGCCGCGTGGTGACGCTCTTCGAGGACGTGGACGGCATGCTGCGCCTGCTCGTGGCCTACCCCTCGCTCGCCGACCCCGGCAACGTGGACCAGCTGCCCTGCTTCCAGGCCACGCTCGGCCCGATTGGCGATTTTCCCAGCCCGGAAAGCGCGGTCGGTTCCCTCGCGGAGATCGCCGAGCTCTGCGATGAGCGCTGCGAGGCGAAGATCCGCGGCTGGCAGTCCGCGGGGGGACACTAGCTCAGCGTGCCGGGCAGGCCCCGCACGGCCATCGTGGTCGGTGGCACGCGCCGCGTCGGCCGCTGGGTGAGCGAAGCGCTGCTGGTGGAAGGCCAGCATGTGCATGCCGTGTTCAGGAGTGACGGCGAGAGCGCGGCGGCCTTCGCCGATGAAATGCAGGCCGCCGGTTATAAGCTCCACACCCACCGCTGTGATGCGCTGGACTACGACGCGATGTGCAAATTCGCCGAGCAGGTCGCCGTCGAGGAAGGCGGGATCGACATCCTCATCAACGCCTCGGGCTCAGCCGCCGACGGCACGATCTGCGGCACAGACTCCGCCACGCTCAGCCGCGTGTTCGATGACAACGTGCTGGCCGTGCACAATGCCGTGCGCGCCTGCAACCGCTACCTGCGCATCGGCGGCGGGAGCATTGTCAATTTCCTCAGCACCGGCAATGACAGCATCCGCAGCTACAAGGCGGTGGCGGTCTACGGCGCTGCCAAGACGGCGCTCGCGAGCTACAGCCGCAGCCTGGCGCGCGAGCTGGCCCCGGACCAGGTGACGGTGAACTGCATCGCGCTCGGGATCACGGAGCTGGCGGCCGAGGGCGTGCCGCAGTTCAGCGCGGAGCATGTGCCTTCCGGCGTGCTGGTCAGCCAGCGCGAGGTGGCGGGTGCGATCTGGTACCTGACGGGCGAAACCGCGCGCCAGACCACGGGCTCGGTGCTCACCCTGAGCGGTGGGTTTGGGCTGTAATTAACTTTTCTTCCTGATGGACTTGACTACTCGAAGATCAACTACATTACTGTTTTTTCTCAATGAGTATCCAACCAAGAGATGCCAAGGTTGCCCTTTGATGTAAAACACCGAATAGTGAGCCAGAATTTCTCCATCCGCATCCTCGTCATATCGTTTGCCGCTAAATGGATTCATTTCAATTGCATCGCAAATTGCCTCAAAAGCCCTGTCTTCTTCTTCACTGAAGTTATCGTAGGCTTCCTTAGCTTCCTGCCAAAGACGAAACCCCGGCCTATGCGGGATCATTGCCAGCTTCCCGGATTGACGACATCAGCAGCTCTTCCAGCTCTCTTGGCAACTGTTCCGGTTCTCCAAGGTAATAAAGAGAAAAAGGAATCTCCGGTCCACTGTTGGAATCCGTTTCCCCTCTCGAAATCTGCCAGGCTACTCCGTGGGAATAGTTGCTTACTTCATCAAACGTCATTGGCATAAATGACTCAATGAATGAATCTGCAATATCCCTGACCTCGATGGGAATGACCGTGTCGTCAAATGCCCTGGTCGAAACAAGGATTCTCTGTTGAGAACTCGGTCCTTCGTCCCATGTCAAGTGATCCACTTGATCCAGCTTGTATAGGCTGGCGTTGAATGGGCCATTTTTCCAAGCATAGAAGTGATAGTCAGTGAAGGTTTCCCCATGCCTCCTGAAATACTCCTGATCGCAGAAGAAGATAATTTTAGCCAACTTCAGCAGACCAAAACGGGAGTCTCCTTCAAACCTGTTTGCGATATATGTGGCGAGCTCTATCAGAGATGCTGAGAACGAGCTGCTTTGCTTGGACATGCCGATTGCCTCCTACCTTTGACACATGGGTTATACCATGTCAGACGAGCTGAGTAAACATTTGTTCAGCAAATATCCAACAATAGCTTCCCCTGTACACCCATTTGCAGCCAACAACTTGGTCTATTTCAACTCAATGATTGCCGCCGCCTCAGGGTCAAGCTCTCTCAGCTCTGCCAACTTTGCGGCGGCTTCCTGTTCCAGTCCGATAACCTTCTCCTCAAGTTCCTGGCGCAGAGTACTGATCTGCTCCAGCTGTTCCTTGCGATACTTCCGGGGCAGGCCCTGTGCATCCTGCAGCTGCTCGTACTTCTGGTCGAAATTGTCCACTCCTGCGCCGAGATCATAGTGGAGCTTGTAGCGCAGCGTTTCCAGATGCGTGTTGATCGTCCGATACTGCCTGAATGCCGCGTCCGCATCATCGTTGCTGATTGATGAGTAGTTGCGGATGAACTGTGCAGCAGTCTTGACCTGATCAAGAGTGTTCCTGACTTCGTCAGCCTCCTGCGTCCTGCCTTGCGATTCGTACAGCTCAATCAGAGACTGGCCGGCGTCGTAAATCTCCTCCGCAAGTCCGCCCGTCAGAAGTGTGTTCCACGGGACTGCGCTGGCAATTGCAAGCAGTTCATCCATTGCCAGCCTGTATTTCTCCTCCGCGCCGGTCAAATCGCCACTGAGTTCGGCCAGACGGCCCATGTCCCGCAGGATTGCGGCCTTCGGCATCAGCGGCAACTCGTTGCTGACCGGCGAGCAGGCCTCCAGTGCCGACTGCAGATAATCCCCGGCCTGCTGAAGGTTTCCCCGCGCCAGCTCGATCTCGCCCCGGAGCCTCAGAAGGTCCGGGTTGTTCTGTCCCAGATCAGGCAGCAATTCCAGTGCTTCATTGTCAGTATTCATTTCCAGGCGGGCCTCGGCGTCCTGCCATCTGCCAAGCTCCAGATACGCTTGTGCCAATGGCAGCGTCATGTCCTCATACGGCAGCAGCCACTTGACCCCCTTGTTCAGGACATCCGTCTGCAGAAGATACTCGAGGGCCTGCTGCGGGTTTCCCATCTGGATCAGCATGTCCGCCTGCATGGCCAGTGTCAGTACCTTCTGTGTGCGCATTTCGTCCAGTGAATATGCTTTGAGTTCCTCCCCCAGCGCTGATGTCTCTATCTCCTCAATCCCCCCGATCGCATCCTGCAGCAGCGACAGGGCTTCCGTATTGCGATCTGTCAGCATGTACAGGCCGGCCAGAGTGCGCTGCGGAGCAAGCCGGTCCGTGATGAGAACGTCCGGCCCTTCCAGTTCGATGGCCCGCTGCAGCAGTTCCCCGGCCTCAGCATAATGGTTCAATGCCAACTGGCTTTGCGCCAGCAGCTGCAGGGTGGATTGAACTTTGTCAACTTCACCGGACTCCTCTGCGGCAGCCAGAGCCAGATTGAAAGGCTCCAGGGAATCCTCATATCTGCCGGCGCTCTGCAGGGAGAGCCCCCATAAATTGTATTTTGGAACCATGCTGCGCGGTTCAACTCCCTCCTCCGCATATGAAGGCAGCTGCGCGTACAGTTCAATGGCGGTTTCACAGCGTCCAAGCCGGTTGTCATTCAATGTTGCCAGCTGGACCAGGTAGTAGGACTCCTGTTCCGGGTCCCCGGCTTGCCGGGAGACCTCAAGGGCCTTCGCATAGCCCTGCAGGGCGCTTTCGTACAATCCCAGCCATTCAAGACAGTTGCCCCGCTGGTAATGGCAGCGGGCCAGTTCGCCTGTCAATCCGGCCTGCTGCGCCTCCTCGATGGCAACATCGAGATACTCAATGGCAAGTACCTGTTTGCTGTCATACTGCAGCCTGTGTGCCAGCCAGCAGAGGCTGCGCACCCCGAGCTGCCTGTCCTCCAGAATCAGGGCAGCCATCCTGAACTGCCTGGACTGATCCTCATCGAACGGGCCACCCCACCACTTGCCCCCATCCCCCAATCCGCTGGCAAGCATCTCGTCAACTTCGCCAAGCAAGTCAGCATCACTGAGCCCCTGCCAGTCCTGTGGAAGATCGCTTCTGTTGATCGTACTGATTCCGGCCAGCCCGGCATCGGCCCTGACCGAGCTGAAGTGCCAGAAGCCTGCCAGGCCAAGCCCGGTCAGCAGCACCACAAGCAGCAGAATGCCCCCCATTCTGTTCATGCATGAATCTTAACATGGCGGATATTGCCAGATTGCCGGAACAATCCCCTATACACCCGTTTCCTGCCTGTAAAATGGATATGTGACGGAGAACCGCGACATCAGGAGGATCAGGCTCAGCCGCACGGCTGAGGAGCGTCACTCCCCCTTCAACATCGACTGGCGCGCCGAGCTCAATGAGCAGCAGCATGCCGCGGTCACCGCTCCGCTCGGCGCCACGCTGGTGCTGGCCGGGGCCGGTTCCGGCAAGACCCGCGTGATCGTCTACCGCATCGCGTACCTGATCGGTGAGCTGCGCATCAACCCGCGCCGGATCATGATGACGACCTTCACCAACAAGGCCGCGAAGAGCATGCTGGACCGCGCCGAGGCCCTGATCGGCCGCCCGGCGCGCGAGATCACCGGCGGGACCTTCCACTCGATTGCCAACCTCGTGCTGCGCCGCTACTCGCGCCACATCGGCTTCAACTCCAGCTTCACGATCCTCGACTCAGCCGACCAGCGCCAGGTGATGAAGCTCTGCCGCACGGAGGCCGGCATCGAGGGCAGCGGCAAGAGCTTCCCGAGCGACCGTGTGCTGGTTGACATCGGAAGCGCGATGGTCAACACCGACACCGACCTCGAAAGCCTGCTGTCATCGCGCTACCCGCACCTCTACGACCAGTACGCCGAGATCCAGCGCGTGCTGATCCTCTACACCGAGCGCAAGTTCCAGAGCAACCAGATGGATTTTGACGACCTGCTGATCAACTGGCTGAAACTGCTGCGCGAGCACCCCGGGGTGCGCCGCCGGCTCTGCGGGCGCTTCACGCAGCTGCTGGTCGACGAGTACCAGGATGTCAACCACATCCAGGCGGAGATCGTGAAGTGGATGAACTTCCCGGTCACGGAGAAGATGATGCGCGAGCGCGCGGAGACCTTCGGCGACCCGCGCGGTGAGGCCAGACCAGCGGTACCCGTCAGCGATGAGGAGTCCGAGCTTCCCGCCCCGCTGCCAAGCATAGATCCTGATTCTGATTCTGATTCTGATTCTGATTCTGACAATGCCCGACTGACATCGGGCCTCCAGGAACCCGCCCGACTGACATCGGGCCTCCAGAATGACCCCTTCAATGCGGCGCGCTTCAGCGGCCAGCAGATTGACATCATGGCGGCGACCATGCGCACTGAAGTGCCGGAGCCGAATGACGACCTGGAGGAGCCGGTCGAGGACAGCCCGGAGGCTCCCCAGGGGCGCAGCCTGTTCGTGGTCGGTGACGACGCCCAGAGCATCTTCTCCTTCCGCGGTGCCGACTACCGCAACATCCTCGACTTCCCGAAGAGCTTCCCGGATGCGCGGATCTGCAAACTGGAGACGAACTACCGCTCCACGCCGCAGGTGCTGGAACTTGCCAACGCGATCCTCGGCGAGGGGCCGGCGGAGTTCAGGAAGCAGCTCGTGAGCGTCAAGCCCGACTCCGAGGACCGCCCGCTGCTCGTGGCCTGCAATTCGCGCGAGGAGCAGGCGGAGTTCGTCTGCGAACAGATCCTCGCCCTGCGCGAGGAGCACCAGCTGGACTACAAGCAGATCGCCGTGCTCTACCGCGCGCATGCCAACCGCCTCGAGGTCGAGCTGGAGTTCACGCGGCGCGGCATCCCCTTCGTGGTGCGCGGCGGGCTGCGCTTCTTCGAACAGGCGCACCTGAAGGACGTGCTGAGCTACCTCCTGGTGCTTGCCAACTCGCATGACGAGCTGGCCTGGCAACGCATGCTCGAGATGTGCGAGCGTGTCGGCCCGAAGACGGTGGCCGGCGTCGTCGGCAAGCTGCGCGTGCAGAACCCGCTGCAGAAGTTCATCTACAACGGCGTGGTGGAAAGCGTGCGCGGCAAGGCGAAGGAGACGCTCGGGGAACTGAAGCGCTTCCTCGAGCAGCTGGAGCCGGAGGCGCTGACGATGCCGCCCTCCGCGCTGATCCGCCGCGTGATCGACGAGCGCTACAGCGACTACCTGCAGATGAAGTGGGAGAACTGGCGCCAGCGCCTGGACGACCTGGAGCAGCTGGAGATCTTTGCCAACCAGTTCGACACCGTGACGGCCTTCCTCGCCGAGATCGGGCTGAACGGCAGCTTCTCGGGCAGTGAGCTGCAGGGCCAGGAGGTCGAGGGCGCGGATGACCCGGAGGAAGGCGCGGTGACGTTGTCAACGATCCACCAGGCCAAGGGGCTGGAGTGGCACTCGGTGTTCCTCGTGCATGTGCAGGACGACGTGATCCCGCACCGCATGAGCCGCACGGACCCGGAGGGCGAGGACGAGGAGCGCCGGCTGTTCTATGTCGCGGTCACGCGCGCCGAGCAGCTGCTGTTCATGAGCTACCCGATGATCAGCGAGACGCATGACTTCCAGCGCATCATCAACCGCCCGAGCCGCTTCCTCACGAAACTGCCGGAGGGCAGCTATGACGAGGCGCAGCTGGAATGGAATGACAACGACTGGTAAGCGGAGGTCTGGCGCAAGCCAGGCTTGGTATGCCGGCGCAAGCCGGGTGCAGGCAGTGAACAGTAAACAGTAAGCAGATGTGGCGCGCATCCGCGCGGGGGCAGGGAGAATGTGCGGGCGGTTTTGACAACGCAGAGACGCAGGAACCGCAGAGGGGAAATGAAAATCAGCGGGCGGGTTTGACAACGCAGAGGCGCAGGGATCGCAGAGGGGGATTGATCAAACACAGAGGCACAGAGAGCACAGAGTTTTCTTGGGATTGCCATGCCTGGTTGCAGTGGCAACTTCGCTGCATGCCTTCCCAGGTGAAGTGGGACCACGCCGCTACGCTTCTCGCTTCACGCTTCCGCATTGCTCTTCCCGCATTGCTCATGGATCGCCAGCATCGGCAAGCTCACCTCACTCGCGTGATGCAGTGCGCACGAAGTTGCCCCTCGCGTGCTGGCGTCGCGGGGCGCCGCCGGTACTAGAGTTCGGGATGCATCGATAAACGATAGTACCGGCGCTGCCCCGCCGCGATTGAGTGGCAACGCTGCGAAGCAATGAGCAATGATGATTGAGCAATGAGCCTATACACCATTGATTTCCTCTGTGAACTCTGTGCCTCGGTGTTTGAACAGAACCGCTTCATCCCTGCCTCGTTGCCACCCGAGCATAGCGAGAATCGCTATTCGCGAGATGCAGAGTACTTGCATCGCAGGATCTATTGGCGCAGGGACGCAGAGAGGATGGATCAAACACAGAGGCACAGAGCGCACAGAGGATGTTATGCGGATTGCCAAGCCCGGAAAGCAGTGGCAACTTCGCTGCATGCCCTCCCAGTTGCAGTGGGACCGCGCCACTACTGTTCACGCTTCAGGCTTTATCCTTCCCGCATTGCGCATCGCTCATTGCTCAATGCTTCGCAGCATGCCCTCCCAGGTGAAGCGGGACTGCGCCGCTGCCCCCGCGGCTCGATCCAGACTGACAACAATCCCGGACTGGATGACTGCAGGCGAACGGACCATCCCGCTTGGGTCGCAGCGTCAGATCAGTGAGTAAGCGTGCGAGCTGGCAGCGGCATCAGAACTGCGGGTCATAGTCCACCTTCAGCCAGGCGATGATGTTCTGCAGCATGTCGGCGCGGGTCATGCCCGCAGGTTCCGACTGAGTGATGTCGACTGCGGCCCAGGGGTAGCCCACCACCCAGTGCCGCGTGTTGCCGTGGTCGTTGCCGTTGTAGCCGGGAAAGAAGCCGACGTTCCTGTAAGGAGCAGACTCCGTGCCCCAGCTGAGGTGGCCCAGCGTCAGGCCCTCGCCGGTTTCATTCGGTGCAAGCCCCAGTTCAGGCACAGGACTCGATGCCGGGGAACCGTCATACCAGCCGATCCCCATGAACTGGCAGCCGTTGCCCACACTCAGCTGCAATGGACGGGCCGCACTGGATCCGACGGCAATGTAGTTCTCACCACGTCCGTTCCAGGATGTGGATGGCCTCAGGTAGTCAAGGTCCGCATTGAAACTCGTGGGAGAGGACTGGAAGAAGAATCCGAAGCCGATGCCGGTTCCATCGTCAGTTCTGAGGGCTGAGGCCCAGGGGTGCCTGTATTCACTGCCTGGCAGGGTGTAGTCGAGGATCTCAGCACCGTAGTGATGTTCCCATCCCCCGAAAGCAGCCGGGTTGGAGAAGTCAGTCAGCTTGGAATTGTTCTGGCTCATCATCAGCAGCGGGCGGCCCTGCTCCAGGATGGCGATGTAGTTGTCAATCTCCGCCGTGGTCCACATCGTCTCCTGGCGCGGTTCGAGATCGTCACCCGGTCCGCCGCGGTACCACAGCACGACGAAGTTGCCATGGCTGAGCAGCTCTGTGGCGATGTTGTCCGTATAGGGGAATTCCTGCCAGCTCAGGGCCAGCGAATCAAGGTCGTCCTTGATTGCGTCCAGGTTCGTGCTGTATGTCCCGCCGTCATTGCGGATGATGGCGACGTCCGTCTCCACCGGCCAGACCTGCATCGTGTGGCTGAAGCTGCGCACGGCATCGAGGGAGTTCGTCGCGTCCAGCCTGACCTCATGGATGCCGGGTTCCAGCCAGTCCGTGGTAAAGGAGAATTCATTCCAGTTGGAGCCGCCGCCACCGTCCACGAACCATTCATGAATGTTGATCTGGGGGTATCCGCTGTAATCGGTGATGTCAACTTCAGCCCGCACACCATTGCCCATGTATGAGCCGGGCGTGATGCTGAAGTCCGCCTGGAGAAAGCCGATCTCCAGCAGGAATTCCTCGCTCAGGTCCGGGTAGTTGAGCATCTCCAGCGTCAGCTTGAAGTACTCCCGGGAGTATTCGCCGTAGCCTGCGCCGGTGCTGTAGGTGCCATTCTTCAGGGAAACTCCGGTATCCCCAACCGTGCCACCCTGCGGCAGCTTCACGAGGATCTGCTGCAGCAGGTTGTCAGGATCTTCAATCGCGGAAATGCCCCAGTTGACATCGAAGGGGGCCGTGCCGAAGCTGGGCCCGTAGCCGAATGTGACAACTGGCAGCGCCTGGGCACTGACGGTGAAGGCATCACTCAGTGCGGTATTGCCGAACTTGTCAATCGCCTGAACCTGCAGCTCCGCGCTGCCCCGCTCCTCAATGGCGTGCTGCCACTTGATCCGCTCGCTGTATTCGTCCTGCGGCACGCTGTCAACCAGCAGGCGGAACCGGGGATCGGCACCCGTGAAGCCGCTGACGTTGACCCTGAATTCCGCCGGGGCAATTCCATGGTCTGAATCCACTGAAGCACTCACACCAAGCGCGGCATGGCACTGCAGCGGCAGGCTGGCCTCGCGGTAGATCCCGTCCTCACCCTTGACCTTCAGGCGCGCGCTTGTCGTCCCCGGGGAACTGACGGTGAACTGCTGCGGCTCAGGCGTGAATGCCAGGGCCACCGGCGTCTCGTCCGCGCCTTCATACCATTCATACTGCACAGCCGGCATGCTGCCACTGAGCAGCGGCGTGACGGTGAAGGTATGCGGCGCGATGGCCTCGGACTCGTCCACCTGCAGCTGCAGGTTCAGCAGCGCCGGCAGCAGGATGTTCTCGCCCACGGTGCTCTGCCCGCCCTGGTCATCGGTCACGCGCAGCTGCACATGCGGGAAGCCCGCCGGCAGCACGGCTTCGATCTCAGCCGAGTCCGCCGCATCGGCGAACTCACCGTCGCCATCAAGGTCCCATGCGTAACTGACAATCGAGCCGTCGGGGTCCGTGCTGCCAGCGGCGCTGAAGGCCAGCGTATATGGCTCGTCCGCCACGAGGATCTCGTAGTCGAACTCCGCGAGCGGCAGCATGTTGACGAGGTATGGGGCAATGTTGCTGTCCGGCGCTTCAGTGTCGGTGTATTCATCCCAGGCGCGCACCGAGTACTCATAGCTGCCGGGGATGTCGAGCATGTCCACGTAGACATACTCCCGCAGCAGCGGGTCGTCCGCCTGGCGGCTGACGCTGATCGGGCTGTCCTCCACGTCCGGCATCGGCAGCAGCACGCCGTTGCCAAGTTCCAGATTGCGGCGGTAGATCCGGTAGCCGGTGTAGCGCTGCCGCCAGTGCTGGGCGATCACCGTCACGTCGGCGATCCCCACCACGCCGTCGTGGTTGCCATCCACATAGCTGCCCAGCCAGTTCTGCTGCCCGAGCGCACCGTCATGCCGGTCCCCGGCCGGGTAGTGGGCGATCCCGCTCTCAGCCTCAGGCAGGTAGGAGACCTGCCGGCCCCAGCGCTGCCCGAGCGGCACGAGATCCGCCGCGTTGACCTCGCCGTTGCCATCATAGTCACCCGGCAGGTGCTTGGTCCAGCGCAGTTCCACGCGGTTCTGCTGCTCGCTGGGCTCTGAAATGCGCACGGCACTCAGGCTGAACACCGCACTGTCTGCCCCGGGAGCCGCACTCGCGCTGCGCTGCATCTCCAGCCGCGCAAGCTCAGCCTGCAGAAAGCTCTCAAGGGCTTCCATGCTGAGCGGCTCTGCCGTCTGCTCAGCTACGCCACTGCCTGGCTGTTCCTGCGGCAAGCCGCTTCCATGTAGCGTCTGGACCCCCGTCGCGGAGTTGCCGCTTTCCAGTCCCGCGTCACTCCTCCCGCCGCAGCCGGCCAGCAGGACCATGAGCATGCACAGTTGAAGAAAATGCAGCAGGCGCGCAGCCGTTGCAGTATGCCCGTACGCAGTAGCCGTTTCAGCCATAGATTCCCCCAGGAAAAGCCGGTGGTTAAGCCCAGTGTAAATATACTTACCTGCCGCCGGGCCGCTGTCAAGCCGGACAGGCTCCGCAGCTGAAACTCTGCGGCGTTCCGGCCAGTCAGATGAATGGGAGGTACTGCGGCATGGACCAGGACATTCTGCGCTCTGAAGCCCGGCGCACACGCGGCTGCCGCTGCTGCGGCTGGCTGCTCGTCGTCGGGCTGCTGGCCGTCGGACTGCTGATCTGGGGTGATTACCTCAGTTCCCTGCGGCTGGCGGGCAGGCTCGATACCCAGGAACTGAGCAGCACGGAGCAGGTGGAGCAGTACCTTGCCGAGCATGACATCAAGGTCAAGCGTGAGGAGGGCGAGTGGAAGGCCGATCCCCCCTGGAAGCAGGCCCTGGTGGACCGCCTGCGCGAGCGCTTCGATGAACTGGCCGGTGAGGAGCGCCTGGCCGGGCTGCAGCAGCAGGCTGAGGACAGCCGCGACTACATCCGCGAACTGCTGGCCCGCACGCCGGAGGAGATCCAGCCGCATCTGGATGAACTGAAGCAGCAGTTCGCCCTGCTGGCGGACAGCGAAACAGTCCGCAGTGCGACGGAAGCGCTCTCGGAGCTGGACCGCACCTGGCTGGAGGAGGAGGCCGGCCGCCTGCTGGACAGCCAGCCCGGCGAGAACCTCGGACTCTACATTGACAGGCTCAGGGCCATGCTGGACAACGTGCAGGATGAGGATCTGCGCGAGCGCCTGCGCAGCGCGATCGAGCGTCAGCTCGGGGAGCAGCAGGAGCAGAACCTGCGCGGCGAGCTGCCGGAGATTCTCCCGCGTACGGGCGAGGTCCCGCTCGTCACTGCCTACATGCGCGAACAGGGCGAACGGCGTGAACCGCAGAGCTGGGGCTTCGTGCGCGAGCCGGAGCTGGAGGACGGCCCGGCCTACAGCGTCGTTGTCACTTTCACGGACGGCAGCCGCACGATCTACTACATCCGCGACGGCGTGGTGCTGCGCGGCGAGCCGGCGGGCGAGGATCAGCGCTGAGGCCTGCGCTCGGATAAGATTGTGCCCTGCCTGAATCACTGAACAGCTGTCTGCACTGCCATGCCCCGCTTGCGCCTGCTGCACTGCGCTGCGCTGGCTGCGGGGCGTCCACGCCACTCGGGCGCGAGCTGGAGCCCGAGGATCGCATCACCCGCGAGCTGGCCCAGGCTGCCGAGGATGAGCATCCGGATCTGCGCGAGCTGTTGCGCAGCGGGCTGGACAGTGCTGACTCCGAGCAGGCTGAGCCCGCTGAGCCGGAAGTGATCGTGATCCGCGAGCCGGTGGTGCTCGACGGCCCGCAGGCCTCAGGTGCACACTACAGCCAGCGCGCCCGGGCCAGCTCCTGCTACGTCAACCGCTCCTGCCCGACCTGCGCCCCCTGCTGCCTGGCGCTGTTCCTCGCTCCGCTGCTCTATGTGGGCTGGAACATCCTTCCGACGCTCAGGGAGTCCCGTGAGATTGAGCGCTTCCAGCGCATCAGGGCTGAGCAGGAAAGCAGCAGCATTCCTGACCCGGCCAGTGACCGCCTGCTGACTGAGGTGCGCAGCATGCAGTTCAGCAGCCGCCCGGAGCTGGAGGCCTTCATTGAACAGCGCGGCATCGCCTTTGAGAAGCGCGAAGATGGGTACTGGATCGCGGCGGATCGCACCCAGCAGGCCGCGCTCGTGGTGCTGCAGCAGCGCTGGCTGGAACTGCCGGAAGCAGCGGATGACATCCCGCATGCGGATGACGGTTTGCAGGGCGACTGAGCCCTGGATGGCAGCCTGGAATTTCAGCGGCATTTTGCCTGGCAATCTGTAACGCCTTCCCGCTCAGCACGTCTTAGATGGTGCATACACACCTGTGACAGGTTCGCAGGAGCGGTACGGGCAAGCCGGGCTGCAAAGCAGCCGTTCGGATTAGCCTCCTGGCGATTTCGCCCGGTCCCGTCCCTTCCGGAGCCGTCCGGCCATGGGGTGGCAATTGACGCGATCCATCACCCCACCTTGCATTCATGTACAATCACGCCATGGCCGGATGGCTCCGAACCTTCTTCCTGATCTTCGCGGCAGCCCACCTGCTGATCATAGGCCTCAACCACTTCCTCGGCCCCTTCGACCCCTTCGCCGGCGAGGGTGAGCTGAACCGCCGCCAGGTGGAGCTCGGCACCGGCTTCTATGGTGTGCTGGTCGGCCTGCTGATCTTCGGCTGGGTGATCCTCTGGCTCGTGGTCTTTTTCCTGATGCGCGACCGCGCCCTGAAAGGAAAGTAGCGGCGACACTCCTGCCGCCGGTTCCTTCGCGACACCCCCGTCGCCGGTTCACTTCCGACAATTGCTCCGCCTGTCCGATTCCGCCATCCCTTCCTCACCGGAGTCTGATCCGCCGCGGCGTAGAATGGACGGATGTTCTACCTGCTCTACGCCCTGATCGGGATAGCAGCCGGCATGCTCGGCGGATTCGTCGGCGTGGGCGGCGGCATCATCATCGTCCCCGCGCTCGTATTCCTGGCCGGCTATTCGCAGATCAAGGCCCAGGGCACGAGTCTTGCGATCCTGCTGCCGCCGATCGGCCTGCTGGGCTTCATGCAGTACATGAAGAACCCGGAGACGAAGATCGACCTCGTGGCCGCGGGGATCATCGCGCTGTTCTTCGCGCTCGGGGCGCACTTCGGCGGCAAGCTCGCCAACACGCTTGATCCGGGCGTCGTGCGCAAGAGCTTCGCGATCCTGATGTTCGTGACCTCCTTCATGCTCTTCTTCAAGAAGTAGCCCCGGCAGGCAGCACGGTGACATCTGGTCTATAATCAGCCCATGGACGCATCCGACGGCGAGTCCGCCAGGCCCGGCCCCGGGGGGGTGAGCGCGCACTGACGCGCAGGGCTTGGATATCCTGATCTCCATCCTGATCATCGCCGTGCTGATCATGCTCAGCGCCTTCTTCAGCGGCGGCGAGCTGGCGCTGATGTCGCTGGATCTCGTGGCGCTGGAGGACCGGGCCCGCAGCGGGGACCGCATCGCCGCCCTGCAGCTCGCGATGCGCCGCCGTCCGCAGCGCACGCTGGGCACGATCCTGATCGGCAACAACGTCGTCAACATCATCGCGCCGACCTTCGCCACGCTCACCGCACAGAAGCACCTTGCGCCGTTGCAGGGCATCGGCGAGCATGCCACGCTGCTCAGCACCGTGGCGATGATCGTGCTCGTGACGATCTTCGGAGAGCTGGTCCCGAAGACCTTCGCCGCCGTGCGCGGGGTACGTGTTGCCAAGCTGGTGACGCCGCCGCTCTACCTGCTGGACCTGCTGCTGCTGCCCGCCAACTGGCTGCTCGAGGCCCTGCTCTCACCGCTGATCCGCTGGCTGACCGGCGGGCGCACGAGCGTGGAGCAGCGCATCGGCGCGGACGAGCTGCGTGCGGTGCTCACCGCGGCGATGGCCGGCGGGCACATCAACAAGCAGGACGTGGCGATCGCGCGTGAGGCGATCCAGATGTCGCACCGCGACCTGGAGGACGTGATGACCCCGCGCGTGGAGATCGCCGCGCTGCCGGCCACGGCCACGGTCGGCGAGGCCATGCACCTGATGGACGCCACCGGCCACTCGCGCCTGCCGCTCTATGAGGAAAGCGTTGACAACATCACCGGCGTGCTGATCCTGAAGGACCTCGTGCACGTCAGCCTGCAGGCCGCGGAGCAGGGCCGCGACAGCGGCGACCAGTGGGCCGCCGAGCCCGCGGTCAAGTACCGCCGCGAGGTGCTGCACTTCCCCGGCACCAAGGGCATCCTCGAGACCATGAGCGAGATGAACCGCAACCGCGTGCACCTGGTGGTCGTCGTCGACGAGCACGGCGGCACGGACGGGATCGCCACGCTGGAGGACATCATCGAGGAGCTGATCGGCGACATCCGCGACGAGACGGACAGCGAGCACCACGCCGACATCGTGCGCGTGGGCGAGGGCTTCATGCTGATCACCGGCCGCGCCCGCATCGACTCGATCGAGATGCTGGACGGGGTGGACGCGAGCGAGCTGGACAGCAACAGCGTGGGCGGGCTGATGATGGAGAAGCTGGACCGGGCGGTGGTGGCCGGCGACGTGCTGGAACTGCCGGGCCTGCGCCTGACGGCGCTCAAGGTGCTTGGCAACACGATCAAGCTGATCCGCGTCGAGGAAGTGGAAGAAGCAGGCAGTGGGCAGTAGGCAGTGGGAAGTAAGCAGTAGGCAGTGGGCAGTAGGCAGTAGGCAGTAGGCAGTAGGCAGTAGGAGCGCGAGCATTCAGCTCGCCGGAGGCCGGATGTCAGTCCGGCGATTGGGGAGGCCGGAATTCATTCTGACAACGGGACGGAAGCAATAGTAAGGGTAGTACTGATAGTCCGAATAGTTGAAGAAGTTGTCAATAGCCAGGGAGCTGCGACACTTGATGTCGCACAACTTTCTGCTCGCGGGAATATTGTGTGGCAACTAGTGCCACACCTCCATCACGATTGCGCCTTCTGCGCTCCGCTTTCCATTGCCAGACTTACATCTGGCCTCCGGTCTCCGTCCGTACCCCTCTGCGTTTCTGCGGCTCTGCGTTTGACATAACCGCACGGGCCTGCCTCGTTGCCACCCGAGCGCAGCGAGCAGCTTGTGCGACTCGCGCCGCGCCTCCGTTGCCAGACTTACATCTGGCCTCCGGTCTCCGTCCTTACCCCTCTGCGTTTCTGCGGCTCTGCGTTGTCAGAACCACACGGGTTTGCCTGTTTGCCGCCCGACCATAGCGAGTAGCCTGTGCGACTCGCGCTGCGCCTCCGTTGCCAGACTTACATCTGGCCTCCGCGCCCGGCTTGCGCCGGACCTCCGTTGCCAGACTTACATCTGGCCTCCGCGCCCGGCTCACTCCGCGCCTCCGTTGCCAGACTTACATCTGGCCTCCGCTACACCCTACACCCCAGCTCCTACACCCTCGCCAGGGCCTGCTCCAGATCCGCGATGATGTCCGCCGTGGTCTCGCAGCCGATGCTGAAGCGCACCAGCCCGTCGGGGATCCCCGCCTCCTTGCGCTCCTCCGGGGTCATGCCCACATGCGTCATGCTCGCCGGATGCTGGATCAGGGTGTCCACGCCGCCGAGGCTGACCGCCAGCGAGCAGAGCCGCACGGCGTTCATCATGGCCTTGCCAGCCTCCAGCCCGCCCTTCAGCTCGAAGCTCATCAGGCTGCCCGGCCCGCTGGCCTGCTTCGCATTCAGCTCGCGCTGCGGATGCGACTTCAGCCCGAGGTAGTGCACGCGCTCCACCTTCGGATGCTGCTCCAGCCATTTGGCAATCTTCTTCGCGCTCTTCTGCATCTGCTTCACGCGCAGCTCCAGCGTCTTCAGGCCGCGGATCACGAGCCAGGCCTGGTGCGGGTCCATCGTGGCCCCGAGGTGGTACCAGGCATGGTGCACCGCCTTGTAATGCTCCGCATGCGCGAACACGATGATCCCGCCCACCACGTCCGAGTGGCCGTTCAGGGCCTTCGTGATGCTGTGCACCACGATGTCCGCGCCATGCTCCAGCGGGCGCTGCAGCACCGGGCTGAGCACCGTGTTGTCAACGGCCAGCAGGCAGCCGTGGGCATGCGCGATCTCCGCGGCGGCGGCGATGTCCGTCACCGCGATCGCCGGGTTGGCGGGGGTCTCGGTGAACACCAGGCGCGTATTGGGGCGCATCGCGGCCTCGATGTTGGCAGCGTCGGTGCTGTCAACGAAGCTGAACTCCACCCCGAAGCGGCTCCAGTGCTTCTCGATGTTGATGCGCGTCGGGGCGTAGATGCTCTCGCTCATCACGATGTGGTCACCGGCATTGAGCAGCGCGAAGAACAGCGTGTTCACCGCGCCGATCCCGGTGGAGCAGGCCAGCGCGGCACAGCCGCCCTCCAGCCCCGCGATGTTGGCCTCGAGGATGTCGATCGTCGGGTTGGCCAGCCGGGTGTAGATGTAGCCCTGGCTGTGGTCCTTGAAGCAGGCCGCCCCGTGGTCCACGTCGCGGAAGCTGTAGGTCGAGGACTGCACGATCGGCGGGATCACCGAACCCCACTCATCTCCCTCGAAGCCGCCGTGGATGCTGCGGGTGGCGAACCCCTCGAATTCATGCCCGTTGTGCTTGCTCATTGCTGCTGCTCCTGTTTGCCTCGTGCCTGATGGCCTGCAATTATAATCCCGCCATGCTCGATCAGTTCGTACAGCAGGCCCTTGAGAGGGCGAGAATCCGCCCCAGCCGGGCCCGCGGCCAGCATTTCCTCATCGACGACCGCGTGCTGGCCGAGATCCTGCGCGCAGCCGAGCTGTCGCAGGACGACTACATAGTAGAGATCGGCCCGGGGCTCGGAACCTTGACCACCTCACTCGCACGCCGCGTGAGGAAGGTCTTCGCCTTCGAGCTGGACGAGGGGCTCGCGCGCTACCTGCGCAACTGGGTGCTGCACGACAACCCGAACATCGAGCTTGATGACATCGCCTTCAACAAGTACGTGCTGGAGAAGGTCATCGAGCGCGCCAGGGCTGACGGAGCCCCGCTGAAGATCGTCACGAACCTGCCCTACCAGATCAGCGCGGCCTTCCTGCATACGCTCGTGGACTACGCCGAGGACATTGAACTCAGTGTCGTGATGCTGCAGAAGGAGGTCGCCCAGCGCGTCACGGCGCGGCCCGGCGACCCCGGCTACAATTCCTTCTCGATCTACCTGCAGACCTGGCTTTCGTCACGGATGGTCTGCGACGTGCCGGAATACAGCTTCATGCCGCCGCCGAAGGTGAAGAGCGCGGTGATCCGCATCCGCCCGCTGGAGGACAGCGAGAAGCCGAAGCCCGTCAACCGCGAGATCTACTTCCACCTCGTGGAGAACATCTTCCGCCAGCGCCGCAAGCAGATCAGCAATTCGCTGAACTTCGCCTTCGGTCATCTCTCGGCGGAGCAGGTGCAGCAGGCGATCACGGGGGCCGGGCTGGACCCGCTGATGCGCGCCCAGGATGTCTCGCTCGAGCAGTACGTGATCCTCAGCGACGTGCTGGACTCCATGGGCGTGATGGCGAAACGGAAGGGGCGGGAAGAGGAAGAAGAGTAATCAGTAGTCAGTGGGCAGTGGTCAGAGGGAGCGCGAGCTTTCAGCTCGCCGGATGCCAGGCTGTCAGCCTGGCAAGTGGAGGTCAGACGAAAGTCTGACAACCAAGCATCGCAGGCGCTCCTCGTGGCAAGCAGTCTGAATTGCAGGAATAGTCCGCGAAACTTTGTGGCGGTGAAACCGCCACCGGGATGCAGTGTCACCCCATCTATACGTCACAGAAAACCCTCTGCGTTCACTGCGGCTCTGCGTTGATCAACACCGCTCGCACTCCTGCCTGGTCACCCGAGCACAGCGAGTTGAACTGCCTTCTGCCTGACGCTTGATCCTGCCAGACTTGCGTCTGGCCTCCGGGCCGAGCTGGCGCTCGACCTCCTCGCCCGGCTTGCGCCGGACCTCCGTTGCCAGACTTGCGTCTGGCCTCCGGGCCGAGCTGGCGCTCGACCTCCGCGCCCGGCTCGCGCCGGACCTCCGCTACAGCTGGCCCAGCAGGCGCAGGCCGCGGGCGTACTTGCCCTCGGCGGCCACGCGACCCTCGTAGTGCTGCAGCACCCAGTCCGCCGCGCTCAGCAGCAGCTCATCGCTCACGCCGTGGCTCTCCAGCTCCAGCACGAACTCGCCGGCCTGGCCCTCGGCATCCGGACGGGAGTAGCTGCACTCGTCAATCGAGACATTCAGCAGGTTCTGCTCACTGCCGAGGTAGGCCTCGCGCGCCAGCTCGCTGATCTCGAGGATCGTCTCCATGCGCTGGTTGACGAGGCTCTCCGTCAGGCTGCCGAGGAACTGCAGCACGCTGCCGTAGTCCGGCTCGGTGAGCTTCAGCTTGAATTCATCGCGGATGAAGAGCACGTCGTGCTCCTGCAGCGGGCGCTTGTAGGTCAGACGGATCTCATTGCCGCTGTAGACATTGCCGAGCTTCTGGCGGGCACGCAGGCTGTGGTCAATCGCCAAAAGCGCCATGTCCGGGGTGTCCACCATCCGGTCGTAGGTGGTGCTCATCCCGAGGCTTCGGAGCGGCAGCTCCAGATGGTGCGCAAGGCCCTCGAGCAGCTTGTGCGGCTCGGGACTGCCCTCCAGTACGATCTCGATCTCTCTTTCTTCCATGTTCACCACCGGTTTTGCGGGCTCGGATTATAACAGACCCAGGCACGGAACACGGGCCCTCCGGCACGGGTCTGGTAGCATGTAAGCGGGAATCTCCCGGAAGCACAACAATGACACACAACCGCACCACAGTAAAGCTCCCGCGCCCCGCCGGCTGGATCGCCGCCGGACTCTGCATTGCCGTGCTCGCTTGCCTGCCCGGCACCGGGCATGCCGACATCCGCCACAAGGAGCGCTGCAACATCACCCAGCTCGTGCTGGAGGACTGCCCCAACGGGATCCGCGCCGATTTCGACAACGGCCGCCACCTCTGGAGCTTCGCCGTGGCCGGACCGATCGCCTTCGCCGAGAAGATGGAGACCTACCTCGAACAGCCGGTTACGATCTACATCGTGGACTACCCCACCCGCAATGATGAGAACCGGCGGATGGTGGACGTTGAGAAGGCCTGGTTCCTGTATGACGCCGAGGGTGATGAGACACTCAGCCAGGCCCCGCATATCTACGGCTTCCGCGAGAAGGATGCAGCGGTGGCGGCGCAGAAGGAAGTCGGCGGCGAGCTGAAGCGCTGGGACTACGTGTTCGAGGAAGTGACGGCGATCGCCGCGGACTGGGACCGCTCGGCAAAGCATCGCCATGGCAGCCTGCGCGAGGGCCGCAAATAGGAGGTCTGGCGCAAGCCGGGCGCGGAGGTCGATCGCCAGCTCGGCTTGGAGGTCAGGCGTGCGCCTGACAGGGAGCTCAACCGTCAGGCTGACAACGGCGGGACGAGTTATTAGTTGTTAGTACGTTAGTTCTTAGTCTGACTACTTACACTCTGATCCCTGCCACTAAGAACTCAGAACTAACAACTTCAGACTTCAGTCTGGCAATTGGAGGTCCGGCGCAAGCCGGGCGTGGAGCTCAACCGTCA
Source organism: bacterium (assembly GCA_041395205.1). GTDB lineage: Bacteria > 4484-113 > 4484-113 > 4484-113 > JAFGCY01 > JAHEFU01. The sequence continues at coordinate 1,552,003 of JAWLAZ010000001.1, read as the reverse complement.
GGTTGACGACGGCGGGACGAGTTCCTGGTTGTTAGTGAGTTAGTTCTTAGTCTGACTACTTACACTCTGATTCCCTTCACTAAGAACTAATCACTAATCACTGACAACTTCCCGCTACACCCTACACCCGAGCTCCGATGTCCTCGCGCAGCACGGCTGCGCTAGTAGATCAGCACCTCGACTTCCTCGCCGTCACTGTAGACGCGTCCACCCTCGATCGGCAGCAGCGCCTGGCCGTGGATGTAGTCCAGCCAGGGGTCGCCCTCCTGGCCGCTGAAGCGCGTCGCCAGCCGGCCGCTGTCGCGGTCGCGGCGGTAGCGGATCGCCCGCAGGCAGTCCCGCTCGCTGCGGATGCGCGAGCCGTGCTCCAGCACCACGATCTCCGTGCTCTGGAAGTTGCGCGGGCGCAGGTACTTGTGCGACAGCGGACGCACGAAGGCCAGGAAGGCGCTGATCGCCTCCGGCAGCGAGCCCGGCATGGAAATCACCGGCCGGCCATTGACCTTGCCCGCCGTGATGTGGCGGCAGGGTTCAACGTCGATTCCCGCCATGTGGATCGTGCCCAGCGAGGCGATCACGTCATGCGCCAGCGAGCGGTGCCGGTGGTGCGATCCGCCGACGATGTACAGCACGTCCACCTGGTTCGTCCAGATCTTCATCGCATTGCGCAGCTCACGGAAGTTGTCCGGCGCGTAGCCCATCAAGAGCGAGGCCACCTGCGCACTCTGCGAGAGGTGGTAGCAGGCCGTGGCGATCGGGCATTCCTCGTCGCGCCGCTCCTGCCCGCCGGCGCGTCCGGCCACCGGGAAGGGCAGACCGAGGCTGGCAAAGCCCACCACGGGCTTGCGGAAGACCTCCACCTCCTCCACGCGCAGGGCCTTCAGCATCGCGAGATCCAGCGGGCCGAGCACGGCCTTCTCCGGAATCATCGCCTCCTTGTTGCGGGCCCAGGAGCCGATCGGCAGCAGGTGCCGCGGCGGCTTCTCGAAACTGCGCGGCAGTTCCACCTTGCCGCTCTGGTAGCGGTTGACGAGCTCCCAGTCGCGGGGCGGCTCCTCCACGGGGGCGGCATCCTCCGGCTCGGGCTCATCGCGGCGCCTGCGGCGGCGGCGGTCAGGCTCGGGCTTGGGCGGTTCCTTGTAATCGAATTCGTATTCACCGGGCAGCGGCACGAGGTCGTCCACGGGGTAGACCATGTCCGCGCCACGCGGCACTTCCTGGCCGATGCTGATCGGGATCGCCTGGCCGCTGCGCAGCGCCTCATCCTTGCGGTTGCTCTGCGGCGGGCGGCGCAGGGAGAACTCGGCCGGCGGGACCTCCACATCGCTGTAGCGCTCCTCACGCCGTTCCTCGGCGGGGCCGCTCTCGGCATAGTCATCCTCGAACTCGGCCTCGGCCGCGTTGATCTGCAGCGCCTCGAAGCTTTCCTCCTCCTCCTCGTCCTCCTCGGACTCAGCGGCGGCGGACTTGCGCTTGACCTTCTCATCGCGGCCGATCATCGACATGTCGATCGCGGCGTCGACGGGGATCGCATCCTCGACGATCTCCTCCTCCTCGGCCTCGATCAGCTCCTCGGGCTCATCATCCGGCTCATCGGGCAGCGCCTGGCCGGATTCGGCGGCATGCTCCTTGAGCCAGCTCGTGGCCTTGAGGTCGCGCGACATGATGGCCAGGCCATCCACGAGCGAGAGGGGGCGCGAGGGCTGGTTGCCGCGGGCGATCACGGGCTTGGCCAGGCGGTAGCCCAGGGCCTTGGAACTTCTGATGGAGAGCGTGCGGGGCGGATAGGTCAGATCCATGATCCGCGCCAGCGCCTCCGCAAGATTTGGCTTGTCTGACATTGAACTGATTATTTTAGCGCTAAAGCCATGGATCAGGGACCGGGGAGCGGGGATCAGGGAAAGGAGGCCGGATGTCAGTCCGGCAATAGACAGAAGGCAGAAGGCAGGAGGAGAATCAGAAAGAGAATGAGAATGAGATGGAGATCGGAGCGCGAGCATTCAGCGCACCAGGGATCGGTGTGTGGCTCCTGAGAGCCACAGGGCCATGTCGGTCCTGAGACCGACACTCCGTCCTGTCGGCACGCCCTCTCCAATTCGCGGCCAGGCCGCGCCGCTACCCATTCTCATTCTGTTTCCGCGCAATCAAGCTTGGCGCTTTTCCACAGTGCCTCCTGCTTGTTGCCAGACTGAGGTCTGGCCTACCCGGCGGCTGAATGCCGCCGCTCCGGCGAGCTGAATGCTCGCGCTCCCTCTGCCCACTGAGGCGACAGCTTTAAGCCACCGCTACTGAAAACTGATTACGGTTCACGCTGGTCCCAGGTCCCCGGTCCCAGGTCCCTACTGATTCAGCTCGTCCCTTCTGGCGCGGTACTGCTCCGCGTCATCAGTCTCGCCCAGTGCCTCGCTGATCCGCACCAGCTCGTCAAGCAGGGTCACGCGCCGGTCGCGCACGTCCACCTCATCCTTGCCGTCCACCGAATCGAAGATCGCCAGCGCCTCGCGGATGAAGGCCTTGGCCTCCGTCAGCTTCTCGAGATGGAAGTTGGCAACACCCGCATGGTAGATGATCTCGGCGGCATCCATGCTCGCCCCCACGCGCTCGCCGGGGCTGCTGTCCGGGTCAGCCGCCAGCCGCGCGCTGAGCTTCTTGTTCTCCTGCAGCGATTCGCCCAGCACCGCGAGTGCGCCCTGGTAGTCACCGGTGTTGATCATCAGCGCCGCCTGGTCGAACAGCGCACCGTGCAGCTCATCCGGCAGGTCGCGCCGCACCTTGCTGACCCGCTCCTTGAAGGTTGCCAGCGATTCCTCGTAGCGCCCCAGCTCATACTGGCTCTCACCGATCACCTTCAGCGGGTAGGGGCTCATCTGATCCGGGAAGTAGCGGTAACCGAGCTCCGCCGCCTCACGCATGTAGGTGATGGCCTTCTCATAGTCCTGAAAGAAGTAATAGCAGTCGCCGAGCAGGAACACGCAGTCCACGAGGTGGTCGAAGTCGTTTGCATCCCGGAAGACCTGCTCCAGCGGCAGCACCGCATCCAGCGCATCCTTCTCGCGGTTGTCCATCCTGAACAGCTCCTGGGCATGCTCCAGTTCGGCGATCGCCTGGGTGTTGGTGAGCGGCTGGGTGGGCACGCCGTTGGACTTGCCGTCCACCGGACCGCTGCCCTGGCCGTAGGCCAGTGAGAGGTTGCCAACTGCGATGAGTGTCGTGAGCATGATGCGCATTCCCGTACCAGACATGGTGACTCCTTGAGCAGGCCAATTGTACTGCGCAATCCGCGGCACTGGCCGGCCGGGGAAGCGGCAGGCGGATATCAGGGCAGGCAGGCAGGGAAACCAGCCTGCGGCAGGCGCCGATGCCGGTGCCGCGCTATGGCCTGGTCGTACTCAGCATCCAGACCGCATCCGTGTACGGGTCGCGGTAGAACACCCGCCAGATGTTGTCCTGACCGATGACCAGCTCATGCATGCCCATGCCCTGCAGCTGCTCAGGCACCGGCAGCGGCTCCCATTCGCCGAAGTTGCTCCAGGCGAGCTGGACATCCCGCCCGGCCACATCGGACATGATCATCACGCCGGTGTACGAGGGTGCGGTGTCGGCACTGACCGTGCGCCGCGCATCATACGTGAATGGCTCATACGGCATATCAAGCAGCGTGGTCCGCGCAGCACCGGAATACCTGATCTCATGCCGCAGGGCATGCTCATCCGCGGAGTAGGTCGCGAAGAATGCCTGGTCCTGCAGGTAGAGCTGGTCTCCCAGGTAGGAGCAGGTCGCCATGCTGCGCCCGCGCACGATCTGCTGGTCGAACAGGTTCATCGGGGTCACGAACAGCTGCGGCACCAGCGTGTCATAGGCATTGCCGCGGCCCTCGCTGATCGCCAGGCCGGCCTCGTTGCGGTTGTTGCCACCGGCCATCACCAGCAGCTTCTCAGCGCTGCCCAGGTTGTTGGCAACACCGTCCCAGACCTTGAGTGCCGCGGGGAACGTGCTTTCGGCATAGTCAGCCGGAGGCACGCCGCTGTCGCGGTATCCCATCAGCACGCGGTACTCCGGCACTGACTTGTCGTACCTGAACCAGTAGATCTCGTCATAGCTGCGCTTCGTGAGGATCGCATCGTAGATGTTGCCACCGCTCAGCCCGTTCCACTGCTCCACGAACATCGTTCCGTTCCAGTAGTTCAGCGTGTCCAGCACCCCGTTTCGCCCGCTGTAGTAGATCTGCCCCTGGGTATTGGTTCCGCTTTTGTAGTAGCTGTCGGCCAGGTTGAGCGGCATGCTCCAGCTCGCACCTTCATCCGTCGAGTAGATCAGCTTGTCTGTGTCCTCCTGCTGGGCATACCAGTTCATGTGGATCTCGCTGAGACTGTTGATGGCATGCATGGCATTGCCCTGGCCCGTGCCCCGCGGCAGCACCGAGGTGACTTCGCTCGTGCCGTCACCGCGCACGCGCAGGGCGCGCAGCTCGCCGTCGGCGGTGGTGTCATACAGGTCCAGCATCTGGCCGTCCACCTGCGCATCCGTCAGCGCCATGCCCCAGCCGGAATCCATGCTGTGCTCCAGGGTGTTGCGCACGTCCCAGCCCGTGCCGTTGAATGCGTAGACGCGGGCCTGCCCGCTCGAGTAGGCGAAGCTGGCGAATGCCTGGTCCGCCGCCCCCAGCGCTCCGCCGGAACGGTTGATGAACGAACCGTCAATGTTCTGCATCGCCGGCCAGTTGCCGAGTTCGTCCTGCAGCGACCAGCGGAAGAAGGTGTCGTAGCTCATCACCAGCGGCCGGCCGCTCAGCGGTTCGATGCAGGCCTGCACCTGGTTGTCAAGGAAGGCCCCGACCGGCTTGGAGTCCAGCAGGTTCATGTTGCCATCCAGGTGGTACCAGAGCAGCTGCGTCGTCGTCTGCACGAAGACGTGGGCCGTCTGGCTGGCCTCGTCAACCGCCGTGGAGATGGTGAGGATGTCGCCGACGTCCGCCGCGATCACCGTATGTGCATACAGGTTGTCAAGGTTGGTGGCGACCAGGTCCTCGTTGACACTGCCGCTGAAGCTGTGCAGCAGCCAGTCGCGGCCGAAGCCCAGGCCGGCGATGTCCGCGGCCTGGATGCTCGGCGTCGGCGGGCCCGGCACCCAGTGGTGCCCCTCATTGCTGAAGGTCGCCAGCCAGATCTGCCCGTTCATGATCGCCGCCGCGGCGATTCCGAAGCTGAGATACTGCGCCCGGCTCAGGTGGCTGACCGGCCAGTAGGCCGGCAGGCTCTCCAGGAAGGCGTTGTCAGAGTCGAACTCCTGGTTCCAGAGCACGACACTGCGGCTGGACTGGTCATAGCCGCAGAGCACCGGCTTGCCCTGCAAGCCGAACAGGGCACTGGGGTAGAGCATGCGCGGGCTGCTCGTGGCCGTCGGCGTCGGCAGGACGGGCAGCGGCTCCGCCTCCCACTGCGGCAGGATGCGCAGCGTGTGGAACAGGCCGCCTGTCCTGCCGTCAAGTGTCTGGATCGTGAACTGCAGCATGTGGCAGCCGGGATAGAGCTGCACATTGGCCTTGCCATCCGCTGCCGAGATCACACCGAACTCCGGACTGGAGATGAAGTAGCCGGTGATCACCCCGTCTTCCGGGTCATAGCTGTCGGTGCCGAAGTCGAACTCGACGCTGACCGGTCCATACAACGGACCATTGGGCGCATGCAGCACGATCAACGGGTTGAGCTTCGTGAGGTCCGAGCTCACTCCGTTGTAGAGCAGCCAGCTGCTGCGGTTGCCACTGGTGTCAACGGCCGCCACGCGGTAGCGGTAGGCACTGAGCGGCGTGATCTCCGCATCGATGTAGGTGTTGCCCTGCAGCAGCCCATTGCCGATCTGGGCGTAGTCGCCGAAGAGCTGCGGGGCCCGTTCCAGCAGGTAGCCGGCGAAATCCGGGTCAGCCTGGTCCGGGCTGCCGGTCCAGGTCAGGGAGATCATCGTGGCATTGCCTTCGGTCGAGAGGTAGCTCGGCGGACGCGGCCCGCTGCTGCCTCCGTGCACGCCGACTTCAATGCTCGCGAAATCAATCATGCCCTCCGTTGCCAGAAGGCCGATGAAGCTGGATCCGCTCGGGGAAACGTAGCGGCGCTGCATTCCCTCCTCCGTCAGGCCCGGGAATTCAACCGTCGCAGCTCCGCTGAAGGGGCCGATCATCGTCCAGCGGCCGCTGGAGAAGTCGCTGGCGCAGACGAAGTAGGGAGAATCGACAATGTCCCCCAGCCCCAGCCTGAGGCTGGTCGGGAAGCTGTCTGTGCCGAAGCCCTTCAGCGGATAGACCGCATAAGACAGGCCTGTATTGCCGTCCAGCTGCACGAAATCCGCCGTTCCGCCGGCATTGGACTGGGCCGCCAGCCCGCCATTCACATAGGGGTCGATCCGGTGCCAGCCCGGCCCGGCGATGCTGCCGGCCCGCTCACCGGCGGCCAGTTCGAGGATGGAAGGCAGTCCGGCCCCGGTGGTGGAGCCGGTGGGCGCAGCCTGCAGGGGCTCGACGCTACCGGTGTTTCCTCCCGCACAGGACAGGAGCAGGGCGGACAGGACTGCGGCCAGCGCCGGAATCAGCGGCTTATGCATGTCAGGACCTCGGGTTTTGACATAGCCGGAGAACGCGTGGGCTGCGCGCTGCCATGGCCGCGGTCCCGGCATTTAGATGATACGCGATCAGGCCTGATTTGACCTGCGAGATTTCCTGAGCGCTGCGTGACAGCAGGTGCCACGGGGGAAATCCGGGATCCTCAGCTGGATAATTCTGATCACGGTTTCACAATATATGAGTTTCAGTTTCCATATATGAATTATCCGAGGGTAATTCATGAAATATATTGAAGTCAAGTTTTAGATATGTTAGGATTTAACCAACAGGAGGTCATGGATATGTAGGACCAGGTTTGGCATGGTGGTCCAGGCATTCCTGGACAGCTGGTCCATATAATGGATCAGGAAGCGGATGCGGGCCGCAGTGGCTGCCCGCACTGGAGCGGATGACAGAGGTCACGGCAATGGATGTGCTCAACTACATCTACTGGCTGAGTTTCGTGCTGGGCACGGGCTACGTCGTGTTCGCGGGTCTGACCGGCCTGATCGGCGGGTTCGATACCGATGGCGGTGATGTCGGCCTGGACGGGCACGACTTCGATGCCGGACACTCAATCGAGCTTGAATCCCACGATATCGGCTTCGACGCCCATACGCTGGATACCGGCGGCGTGGAGCTTGAGGCTGATCATGAGCTGGAATTCGAATCCGAGGCGGAGCATGAGGCCGGGCATGGGGTGAAGGATCACTCCTACGGCGAGAATCTCGCCGGCGGTGTGGGCCATTCGCCGGATCTGGCGAACTTCAACCCCTTCAGCCTCGTGAGCATCAGCTCCTTCCTGGCGGCCTTCGGCGGCGGCGGAATCCTCGCCGCCTGGAACGGCGCCGGGATGGCAATCAGCCTGCTGGCTGCTGTGGCTCTGGGGGCCCTGATGGCCTTCCTGTTCTGGCTGATCGTCGGCAAGTGGCTGTTCAGCCTGCAGGGCACCAGCCAGGCGCGCGAGGCCGACATGATCGGGCTCGAGGCCGAGGTCATCACGCCGCTGGCGCATGACCGCACGGGGGAGATCGCCTACAACCTGCGCGGCTCCCGCTTCACCTCGCCGGCCCGGCTCAGCTCCGAGGGCGAGGCCGGCCGCAATGAGAAGGTGCGCATCCGCCTGAAGAAGGACAACACGTTCTATGTGGACAAGCCGCGCAAGCTGCTTGAATGAGCCTGCGGCAGGGGACAGTACTGGCGCAGTGAACTATAATCGGCCTGCACAATGTGTGCAGGAAGGCAGGCCCGGCATGGCCGGGCAAGGAGCGGGGAAATGTTAGCAATGATACTGATGCAGGGACCTCCGCCGAACCTGATGTACGGGGTGATCGGCATAGGGGCGATCCTGTTCGTGGTCCTGGCGATCTTCGCCAGCCGCTACACCAAGGTTCCGCCGAACAAGGTGATGGTCGTCTCGGGTGGCATGGGCCAGCGCCTGCGCGGTGCCGAGGGCCATGGCGACCGCATCGGCTTCCGCATCATCAAGGGCGGCGGTACCTTCGTCGTCCCGGTGCTGGAGCGTGTCGACATGCTCTCTCTCGAGCTGATGACGATCGACGTGCGCACGCCCGAGGTCTACACCCAGCAGGGTGTGCCGATCCTCGTGGACGGCGTCTCGCAGATCAAGATCCGTTCTGACGACGTGAGCATCGCCACCGCGGTCGAGCAGTTCCTGAGCAAGCCCAATGAGGAGATTGCCAGGATCGCCCAGCAGACGCTGGAAGGCCACCTGCGCGCCATCATGGGCACCATGACGGTTGAGGAGATCTACCGCAACCGCGACAGCTTCGCCCAGAAGGTGCAGGAGTTCGCCGCGGCGGACCTTGCCAACATGGGCCTGCAGATCGTGAGCTTCACGATCCGCGACGTGAAGGACAACGAGGGCTACCTCGATGCACTGGGCAAGACCCGTACCGCCGAGGTCAAGCGTGACGCCGCCATCGGTGAAAGCCAGGCGAACCGTGACGCCACGATCAAGGCCGCGGAGTTCCGCCAGCAGGGTGAGACCGCCAAGTTCGCCGCCGAGACGAAGATCGCCTCCTCGAACCGTGACTACGAGATCGAGGTTGCCAACTACGCCAAGGACGTGAACCGCGAGAAGGCGGAGGCCGACCTGGCCTACGAACTGCAGAAGAACAAGTCGATGCGCGCCGTCCGTGAGGAGCAGGTGAACGTCGAGATCACCGAGAAGCACAAGCGCATTGAGCTCGAGAACCTCGAGATCGAGCGCAAGCAGAAGGAGCTCGAGGCCACCGTGCAGCGTCCGGCGGACGCCAAGAAGTACGAGATCGAACGTGTGGCTGAGGCCGAGCGCTTCCGCCTCGAGAACGTGGCGGAGGGTGAAAGCCGCTCCAAGCGTCTCACCGGTCTGGCGGAGGCCGACGTGGTCAAGGCCCAGGGTGAGGCGGACGGTGCGGCGACCCGCAACCGTGGTCTCGCCGAGGCCGAGGTCAAGCGCCAGAAGGGTCTGGCGGAAGCCGAGATCGTGCTGCAGACGCAGCTCGCCGAGGCCGAGGGTCTGAAGCAGAAGGGTCTGGCCGAAGCGCTGGCCGCGCAGGAGAAGGCCAAGGCCTGGCAGGAGTACAACGAGGCCGCGATCGCCCAGCTGCTGATCGAGCGCCTGCCGGAGATCGCAAGTGCGATCAGCGCCCCGATGAGCAAGATCGAGCGCATCGTGGTGGTCGGCGGCGGCGACGGATCCCGCGGCACGGGTGCCTCGAAGATCACCCAGGACATCGGCCAGGTGCTGGCCGAGCTGCCCCCGGTGGTCAAGGCCCTGAGCGGCGTGGACCTGCAGCAGCTGATCGAGCGCCTGCCCGATCTGGCCAGCGGCAAGTACAACGGCAACAGCGGCAGCCAACCGGTCAAGTCGCACAGCAATGGTGACAACGACGGCGGCCCGGTGATTTCCTAGGAGGTCCGGAGCAATCCGGACAACGGTAGCGGCGGCATCATGCCGCCGGACATCAGTGGTCAGTAGTCAGTGGTCAGTGGTCAGAAGTCTGACCAGACGGTAGCCCGCCGTCCACGGCGGGAAGCCAACCGGGCGTAAACGCCCGGCTACCCATGGCAATCAGAGGCCCCGCTCCGGCGGGGCCTTTCTGTTTCGGTAGTCCGCCGTTCACGGCGGGAAGTCACCCAGGCGTAAACGCCCGGCTACCGCAATTGCAATGAAGAGTGAGCCCGTGCAGCGTCGAGGTAGTCATGAACAGTTTGAGGCTCATTGCTCATTCATCATTGCTCATTGCTGTCCGGCGGCTTGAAGCCGCCGCTTCTGACCACTGACCACTGACCACTGACTTCTGTCCACTGTCCACTGACCACCGACCACTGACCACTTCCCGGAGATTTCTCAATTGGCGGGAACCAAGTTTCATACCGCTGGTCTATCTGATCGGGTGAGGTGTTCTCCCGGAACACCAAGTTGTGCAAGGAAGGTACACGCATGGGTCGCAGTGACATCAATACTCTTTCCGTGAGCTTCGAGCCGGTCAGGCAGATCGAGTTCAAGCCGGAAATCACGCCAGCCGCCGCGCCGGCCGCCAGCCTCCTCGTCGACCTGGAGTGCTGCCCGAGCTGCGACAGCAAGCTCAGCAAGCCGGAGGCCAAGATGGGCCGCTGCCTGAGCTGTGGCATGAAGCTCCAGCAGGAGCAGGGTGGGGAGCAGCAGCGCTCCTTCACCATCGGAATCTAGACGTACAATCCTCTAACCGATCTAACAGTCAACGTCTGCAGGTGCATCTCAGGGTGCACCTGTGGCCTTTTCTGGCGGATCTTCCATCCGCGTTTTGGCCCCGCGCCACTGATCCCTGATTAGTAGATAACGAACCCTGAAGGAGACGGACATGGGGATTGGATTACTACTCAGGTTGACGCTTCTGCTTTGCGCGATGCTGCTGCTCTGCCTGCCTGCGGCGGCGGCTGAGACATCCGATATCCCTGCGGATTACCCCGGCCTCGTGGCAGATCCCGACGGCAATCCGCGGCTCGCCGCCAGCGTCAGCAGCTGGGTGGCCCGGGAATGCATCTCGGCCTTCCACTACGCCTACGATGCCTGGCCGCGCAGCTGGCAGGACGTCCGCGACTCCGGAATCTGCCAGAAGGAACTGTTCAGCCCCGACGGCCGCGTGATCGATCCTGACGACGGCTCGCTTGATTTCCACTGGGACATCCAGTTCATGCCCGTGGCAGACGGCAAGGCTCCGCGTTTGCTGATCTGGGAAAAGCGCGATGGCCGCGAGCCGGAGATTGTGGAACAGGCACTCAATGCCACGATCTCCCTGCAGCAGACGCTCGCCAACATGTCAGGCGAGTCAGAGGAATACTATGCACCGCTGATCGCTGACCGGGAATGGCGCAGGCTGGAGGCGATCAAGCGCTGCTGCAACAATCTCGCCCGCTGGCAGCAACGGCTTTCCGGCCAGGCCAGCGCTGTGGATTTTCTCAATTCGGAGTGGAGCCCGGTTTCCACGGCTTCAGTCAATCCGCTTACAGGGCGCAGGTTCCGCTTCGATGGCAGTGCCCATGATCTTTCTGTCAGTACTACGAAGGAAGGACAGCTGCGCTTCAGACATATCCCTGCTGACGCTGAGATCGTCCGGGAACTGATTCCCTAGCCGCCGCCCCCATTGATGTACCTGTAGTTCTCCAGGTCATCAATGTCGTAGGCGATCCCCGCATCCCGCACATGCACACCGCGTACGCGCGCCCCGGTCAGATGTTCGGCACGGCGCTCCAGCTGCGCCAGCGTCAGGCGGCCGGTGAGCATCCCGAACACCACCGGCAGGCCGAAGAAGATCGCCATCTTGTGCACCTGCTTGCGGTTGCGGAACAGGTCGCGGGAAGCGTGACACTTTCGAGCTGATTTGCATTAAATCCACTTGACAGGATACATATATATATACTTTGGGAATGCAAGTAAACAAAATCAAGCTATCAATCGTCTGCAGTCTTGTAATGACTGTCATATGCTGTGTTTGTTTCAATACCGCGTATGCTGGATGTGAAGAAGAAGGAGACTGCAAAATTGATGCATGCGAGTTTCACTTGCTCCCGGGTGGGGAGAATAGGTATGTTATCTATGATCTTGATATCACATGTTGGGATGATCCGGAACATACGCAGAATCCGACGCTTATGACTTGTGATCTTATGATTATTGAGTGTGCGTTCAACCCAACATATTGTCTAAATTACACGTATAAATGCAGTCAAATTGGATCACCAGGTCACCCAAGTGAGGACGCCTGTGTTTTCCCTGTCTCATTCTATCTAATGTGTCCTTGTGATTACTGGACGGCACTTAATCGTGCAACTGCTTATAGTGACGGTGACTATTGGTGGTGTTGCTGTGGCGGCAGTCCTGGTGGTGGCGGTAGCTGAGTTCGTATAAAGTAGGAGATTCGATATGCGTTCGATTTTCAACATTTTATTCTTGATCATTTGTTTTTTCTCGATAGCATTACCTGCCTTTGCCAAGGAGCCACCGGCAGGCTATCCAGGTAACTATGTAAATCGAGATGGACAGGAAGTCCTTGGCATGAATATCGCCCTGCTGCTTGTCCAGGAAGGCGTATACGCGTACCACTATGCCATGGGCGAGTGGCCTGCCAGCTGGGCCGACGTAGTCGATGCCGGCTTCTGCCAGGTTGATCTGGTCAGTCCGGAAGGACAGTCCATCAATCCGGATGATGGCAACATTGATTTCACGTGGGATGTCGTATATGTTCCATCCAATGATTATTACGATCCTCCCAAGAACGTGACACTAATTGATAAGGGAGGGCCAAGCACCTCTCTGCAGCCATATGTAGAGAACAACACCTTCCAGGAAGTTGTTGCCGGTTTAAGTCCTGATGATGCCGAACATTACGTTGGCTTAATCAATAATGTCGATTGGAGAAAACTTGCTGCTATCCGGCGTTACTGCAACCGTATGATGATGTACGATCAAATGATCCATGGTGCATGGCCTGAATGGAGCGATTTTTACGAATCTGCTTGGTCACCGATCGACAGTAAGTCAATCAATCCTCTGACGAATATGCAATTCAGGATTGATGGAAGTCCAAATGATTTTGCAATAATGACAGTAAATCAGCAAGGGAGACAATCGGTGCAGCTCACCGACAGCAACGGGGAAGTCAGCTTGGTTTTTGCTCCCTAACATCTAAGTTCCCCCATTGATATACCTGTAGTTCTCCAGGTCATCAATGTCGTAGGCGATCCCGGCGTCCCGCACATGCACACCGCGTACGCGCGCCCCGGTCAGATGTTCGGCACGCCGCTCCAGCTGCGCCAGCGTCAGGCGGCCGGTGAGCATCCCGAACACCACCGGCAGGCCGAAGAAGATCGCCATCTTGTGCACCTGCTTGCGGTTGCGGAACAGGTCGCGGGCCAGCGGCATGTTCTGGCGCAGCACATTGCCCGTGATGTAGAACACGCTGCCCAGCGTGTACTGCCCGCCGTCCAGCTTCTCGAAGCGGTTCGTGGCCCCGGGGAACTTCGCGAGGAAATCCTCCCGCGAAACCACCGGCATGCACAGCTCGCCCATGTCGCGCGCGCGCCGCACGAAGTTGCCGAGCACTTCCGCATTGATGCGTGGCAGGTCCGGGCTGAGGATCAGGTAGTCATGGCCCGGCCCGCCGAGGTGCTCGAAGGCATTCATGATGTTGTCCACCACATCCGCGCCGATCTGCACATACTCCGCCGCCTCAGGCAGGTTGTCCGCCACCTCGTGGTTGCCGCTGACCACGATCCGCTCGAACAGCTCGCAGTCCGCCGCCGCGTCCACCGCGGTCTGCAGCAGGCTGCGGCCCTGCACGGGCAGCAGGGCCTTGGTGGCATGCGGGCTGAACTGCCGCAGTGTCTCGGGCAGCTGTCCCCCGGCGATCAGGATGGCATGGAGGGCCACGCGCCTATTCTAGCGGAACCGCGGCCCCGCAGCGGGCAGAGCCGTCTAGAATAGAGGGGCTTGGGAACTGACCTGCACAGGCGGCGCTATTCGGACTGGCTGATCGATCAGGAGGCCAGCCTCACCCGCCGTCGCGAATTCGTGAACCGCCTGCTGATCGGCGCGGGGATCTTCGTGGCCCTGCTGGAGGCGCTCTTCCCCTGGCAGCAGTACACCCCGAGCGTGCCGGCCCTGCTGCACATCCTCGTGGCCGCGATCCTCCTGCCGCTGATCTACTTCCTGCTGCAGAATGACTACCGCAACAAGCTCGTGGACTTCAGCTCCGCCATGAGTGAGACCACGCGCCGCGTGATCTTCATCGACCCCTGGCTCGAGCCGGAACAGGTCGCGCTGCAGGCCAGCTTCCAGTCCAGCGCACTCGGGCCCACGCGCCAGGCCCTGGACCAGGTGATCCGCCGCAGTGCCACGCCCTCGCTGCGCCTGCGCGTCAGCGAGTACTACCGCAACCTGCCGAGCAACCTGCACGAGGGCGACCGCATGGGCCTCCTGAGCCTGATGCATCCGAAGACCGCACTGAGCTGGCTGGCCAGTGCCGCGATGATCTGGATCATGCTGCCCGGTTTCGGGATCAGCATCGGGGCGGGCAGCGGCCTGACTCTGCTGCCGCTGCTGCTGCCGGTGTTCCTGATCGGCGGGCACTACAACTCGCGCTTCGCCTATGAGCTGGCGCTCTACAACTGGCTGCGCCTCGGGTGAGAGCCTGGGCAGCGCTGGGTAATACACTTAGGTGATGGGAATCCGCAGCTTCCTTGGCATCATTGCCACTCTCGCACTCGCCCTGCTCAGTGCCTGCCCGCAGCAACCCGCCGGCAGCACTGGCAACCCGGCAGGCACCAACCCGGCCCGGCCCGCATCCGCCCCGCGCAGCCTGAAGCTCGTCTGCGACCCGCTGCTCGTCAGCCTGCTTGAGCAGCTTGAGCCGCAGCTCGGCCCAGGTCTGAAGGGCTATGAGCTGGAGGCCGTGGAGCGTGGTGCGCTGCTGGAGCGGATCAGTGCCGGTGAGCGCTTCGAGGGTGTGGATGCCTTCCTGACCGCGGATGCGGAGTGCAGCGCCGCCCTCGTGACAGCCGGGCTGGTGAGCGAACCCACGCTGCGCAGCTTCGCCGGGGACCGCCTCGCGCTGATCAGCAAGCCGGATGAAAGCTGGCGGGCACCGAGCCTGTTCGACATCTACCGCCTGCGCTTCAAGTGGCTGGCAATCGGCGCGGAGGAGACCGCAACCGGCCACTATGCGGCCCAGGCGCTGGTCAGTGACGGCGTGATGCCCCGCGTCGAGGAGCGCCTCAGCCGCCCGCCCAGTGCGGAGGCGATCATTGCCGAATTGCTGGAGGGCCAGGCCCAGCTGGCGATCGTGCCGCGTTCGCGGATCCTCGGCCGCGAGGATCTGCGCGTCGTGCTGCTGCTCGACAGCGAGCTGCACACGGACTTCGTCTACCAGGCGGCAGCGGCCAGCGGGCTGGAGGACGACCCCTCCGTGATGGCGCTGCTCACGGGCCTCGCGGAGAATGCGGAGATCCAGACCCTGATCGCGGGCTATGGCTTCGCGGACCGCAGCGAGGCACTCGGCCTGAATGTGGCCCCGGGACAGGACGGCGATCAGAACTCATTCTGACAACGAGCAGGCGCTGCGGATCGTCGCCGGTGTGGCAAGGTGCTCGTATGTAGCGGTTTTGCCGGCGCAGAGATGCAGTGACGCAGAGATTCAGGGCGAGTCTATTCATACATCGACAAAGTACCGGCGGCGCCTGGCGACGCCAGCACGCGAGGGGAAGCTTCGTGCGTAATACATCACGCGAGTAAGGGATTATTGCCAGCCTGGATCGAGTCGCACAGGTAGCGGCGCAGTCCCACTGCGCCTGGGAGGGCACTGCGCCCGAGATGCAGCGCAGTTGCCACTGCAGCCAGGCTTGGCAATTCTAAAAATAACTCTGTGCCCTCTGTGATCAATCCCCTGTGTTTGATCCATCCCCCTGCGATCTCTGCTCCGATATTACCTTTCATGCGAGCACAACGCTTCTCGCGATTAGCGTGCTCGCTACGCTCGGGTGGCAACGAGGCAAGGATGAAGCGGTTCTGTTCAAACACCGAGACACAGAGTTCGCAGAGGAAATCAATGGTGTATGGGCTCACTGCGCTTTCAACATTGCTCATTGCTTCGCTGCATTGCCTCTCAATCGCGGCGGGGCCGCGCCGGTCCTTCATCGATAAAAGAATGAATTCGCCCTGAAGAACTCTGTGCCCTCTGTGCCTCTGTGTTTGATCAATCCCTCTGCGAACCCTGCGCCTCTGCGTTGTCAAACCCGCATGTTGGTTTTCATTCCCCTCTGCGATCCCTGCGTCTCTGCGTTGTCAAAACCCTCCGCACATGCTCGTTGCCCCCGCGCGCATGCGCGCCACATCTGTTCACTGTTCACTGTCCGCATCCGGCTTGCGCCGGCACTCCGAGCCTGACTGGCGTCAGGCCTCCGATGGCGCAGCTGTGCAGCGCCTCCATTGTCATCCTTACGGATGACCTCCCAATAGCTGCTTCACGCGGGCGATCTCCGCGCGCAGTTCGCGGGCCAGGCTGAACTGCGGGTCGGCCTCGAGCTGGTTCTCCAGCAGGGCAAGGTACTCCACATCGACCTCCGCAGGCGGACTGGCCAGTGCCGCCCGTACCTGCTCCTCCTCGACCGCGCTGCTGATCGCCGCCAGCTCGGCCTGGATCTCCCGCTGGCAATCCGGGTCCTTCACATAGATCATGAGCTTCAGGAGCTGCTGGCGGTAGCCGCGCAGGTTGGCAACGGGCCGCCGGGCCAGCAGCGCCCGGGCCTGCTCCACGTTGTTCTCCGAGAGCTCGCTGAAGTACTGCCGCTGCTCGGCATCATGCAGTTCGAAGTAGCGCGCCCGCAGCAGGTTGACGATTCCCTGCTGGCGCAGGTCCTTGGCCTCCCACTTGCCGCCGCCCTCCACGGCGATGTAGCCGATGCGCTGCTGCTGCATGTAGCGCAGCACGTCGCGCGCCGAGCTGAAGGGCTGGGCCGCGATCGCCGCGGCATCCGGCCCGGCCGGGCGTTTCCCGCGCATATATGCGATATAGCCGAAGACCACGATGCCGAGGCCGATGGGTATGTAGAGAAATGGCGGCATGACAGCTGATTCTAGCGAGCCGCAGCGCGTCGCCAGCCCTCACCTGTATATGATTTTGCTGATTTTACGTGAATCGGTTCACGAATCAGGTAAGCAAAGACATCATCACCGGAGCAATTCCGGAGCAGAGCAAGGGAGTCTGACCATGAGCTATCCCTGGTGGCACGTGCCATTCCTGACGGCGCCGATGCTGATCGCGCTGATCGCCACGGTGCACGTGCTGGTTTCACATTACGCCGTGGGCGGCGGGCTGTTCCTGGCCGTGGAAACAAGCCACGCCTACCGCCACAGGGATGAGCGCTACCTGGCGTACCTGAAGCAGCACGCCTGGTTCTTCGTGCTGCTGACCGTGGTCTTCGGGGCCATCACCGGGGTGGGGATCTGGTGGATCATCGGGCTTGCCAGCCCGCTGGCCACGCATTTCCTGATCCAGACCTTCGTATTCGGCTGGGCCACGGAATGGGTGTTTTTCGTGATTGAACTCACGGCTGGCTTTGCATTCTATTACTTCTGGGGCAGGCTTGACCCGAAGACGCATGTGGCGATGGGCTGGATCTACGCGATCGCGGCCTGGATCAGCCTCGTGCTGATCACCGGGATCACGGCCTTCATGCTGGACCCCGGGCGCTGGCCCGAGACCCACAACTTCTGGGACGGCTTCTTCAACCCGCAGTTCCTGCCGCAGGTGCTGGCCCGCACGGGCGGTGCCTTCCTGCTGGCTTCACTCTACGTCTACTTCCATGCCTCGTTCCGCTGCCGGGACCGCGAGCATCTGCGCTACATCGAGCGGCGCAGCAGCCGCCCGGCGATGCTCGGCAGCATCCTCGTGGCGGTGGGCGGGCTGTGGTGGTTCCTGATGCTGCCCGAGAGCAGCAAGGCGGCGCTGCAGGGCGCGGCGGTGATCAACGTGCTGATGGTGATCATGTTCACGCTGACGATCGTGGTCTTCGCCCTGCTCTACCTCGGCCCCTACAGGAACCCCGGCTGGCTCAGCCCCGGCTTCGCGATCATGTTCCTCGGCTTCGGACTGGCGGCAACCGCCACCGGCGAATACATCCGCGAGGCGGTGCGCAAGCCCTACATCGTCTACAACCTCGTACTTGGCAACCAGGTGCTGGTGGAGGACGTGCCGCGGCTGCGCAGTGATGGATTCATCGAGGGCACGACCTGGCCCTCGGCCTGGCTGGCGGCAAGGCATCCGCAGCTGACTGAGCGTGACGGCGAGGGCCGGCTGCGGATTGACGAGCAGGCCCTGCTCGGCCTGCCGGCGGAGGAACGCGTGGATATCGGTGAGGTGCTGTTCATGTATCACTGCAACGACTGCCATGCCGCTGAGAACGGCGTGAATGCCATGGCGCACCTGCTGACTGGCTGGAACCGCGAAATGGTGGCGACATCCGTGCGCCACCCGGAGCAGCTCAAGTACTTCATGCCGCCCTGGAGCGGCACGGAGGCCGAGGCCGAGCTGCTGACGGACTACCTGATGCAGCTGCGCCCGGAGCTGCCGCCGGGGATGGACTTCGGCGAGGGCCCGGGCCGGCCGCTCAGCCTGCTGCCCGGAAATGACAACACTGGTGAGGAGGTGCGCTGATGGATGCCAACGGCCTGATCGCTCCCGTCAATGAACTGGGCTATCCCGCGCCCTTCTGGTTCCTGATCTTCTTCAGGGTGCTGGGCTTCACGCTGCACCTGCTGCCGATGAACCTCTGGTACGCCGGCACGCTGACCGCGATGCTGCTCGGCCTGTCCCGCGTCCCCGAGGCACGGCGCTTCAGCGCCCGGCTGATGTCGCAGATGCCCTTCATCATCGCCTTCGGTGTCAACCTCGGGATCGTGCCGCTGCTGTTCCTGCAGGTGATGGGCTATCGCGTGTTCTACAGCGCGACGATCCTGATGGCCTGGCAGTGGCTGAGCGTGATCGCACTGCTGTGCCTGGCCTACTACGGCGTCTACATCTACGCCGTGGGCCTGCGCACGGTCGGCATGGACGCGCTGGCCCGCTGGCAACGCGCCAGCGGCTGGCTCAGTGCGCTGCTGTTCATCGTGATTGCCGTGATCTTCCACTCGGCGATGCTGACGATGGCGGAGCCCGGCAGCTGGCCGGCGCTGGCCGCGCAGAGCGGACGCGCCGCGGCCGTGTACGGCACCGCGCATGCACTTGGCAACGCCGCGCTCTGGACGCGGATGCTGTTCTTCCTCGGCCTGGCAATGACGACGACCGCGGCCTACGTGGCCTTCGACGGGGCCGTGCTGGCGGGGCGTGAAAGCAGCGAGTACCGCAGCTGGACGCGCGGCTTCGCGCCGAAGTTCCACACCTTCGCCGTGCTGGTCTATGCCGCTGGTGGCCTGCTGTATGCCGCGGGCTGGGAGCCGGGGCTGCGGGAGTACATGAGCAGTGGCAGCCTGCTGCCGCTCAACCTGCTGACGGCGCTGGGCCCGGGCCTGCCGCTCCTGATCCTCTGGCTGGGCCGCAATGCCCCTGCTGCGGGGCTCTGGGCCCTGATCGCGCAGTTCCTCGCGCTGGGCCTGCAGGCCGTTTCGCGGCAGCTGATGCAGAACCAGCAGCTTGCGCCCTATCTCGACATCGCCAGCGACCCGCTGAAGATGCAGATCGGCCCGCTCGTGATGTTCCTCGTGAGCTTCGTGGCCGGGCTCGGCGTGCTGGGCTGGATCATTGCCAGACTGGTGGAGGCGAACCGGAAGGGAGTTGTCAGTGGGCAGTTGGCAGTGGGCAGTAAGCAGAATCAGAATGAGAAGCAGAATGAGGAGCAGGTGTGCGGACTTTCAGCTGACAACCAATTTCTGCTGATTCTGTTTCTGCAAGCTGATTCTGGTTCGTAACTGACCACTGACCACTGACCACTGCTTTTGTGCTAATCTGGATGCACTGCCGGAGCGAGCCCGGTGACACAGCGCAGGAGCATGGACATGTTGAAGGAATTCCGCGAGTTCGCCATGAAGGGCAACGTGATCGACATGGCGGTCGGCATCGTGATCGGCGGGGTCTTCACCCCGATCGTGCAGTCCCTGGTCAATGATCTGATCATGCCTCCGCTGGGGCTTATGACCGGCGGGATCCGCTTCGCCGACAAGTTCCTGATGCTGAAGGCCGGGGCCGACGGTGCGACGGGCTATGCCACGCTGGAGGCCGCCAAGGAAGCCGGCGCGGTGACGATCAACTACGGTTCCTTCATCAACGTGATCATCACCTTCCTGCTCGTGAGCTGGGCGGTGTTCATCGTGATCAAGGTCATGAACCGCCTCAAGCGCGAGGAAGCCGCCCCGCCGGCGGAGCCGACCACGAAGTCCTGCTCCAGGTGCATGATGGAGATCCCGATCGCGGCCACGCGCTGCGGCCACTGCACTAGCGAGCTGTAGCGGCAGTTGGCAGTGAGCAGTAGGCAGTAGGCAGTCTGACAATGCAATTCGATGTCGAGCTGCGCGGCGGCAGGATGGCGATCACACCGCTGAAGCTGGAGCACATTGCAGACCTGCAGGCGGCCTGGAGCCCGGACTGCTGGAAGCATGCACCGGATGCCGGCATCTATGGCAGTGACGTGCGGGTCTATGTCGAAATGGCAATCGAGCAGCGTGAGCGGGGCAAGCGCTGGCCGCATGCGCTGATCGCGCTGGACAGCGGGCGGGCGGTGGGCACGAGCAGTTTCTACGCCCATGAACCTGACAACGGGGTGCTCAGCATCGGCTACACCTGGCTCTGGCGGGAGCTCAGGGGAACGGGTGCCAACCGCGAATGCAAGCTGCTGATGCTGAGGCATGCCTTCGAGGTGCTGGGCCTGCAGCAGATCCGCTTCAAGGCCGCCGCCGAGAATGAACTGAGCCGCCGTGCGCTGGAGGGCATCGGGGCCCGCTTTGACGGAGTGAGCGTCGGCGACAGGCTGTACCGCGACGGGCGCGTCGGTGACAACAATCGCTTCAGCATTGCTGCAGCGGACTGGCCGGTTGTGCGGAGCAGGCTTGAGGGAGAAGCAGAATGAGAAGCAGAAACAGAACCAGAATGAGAAGCAGCAGAAATCAGGCATGAGTCTGTCCTGTATCAGCGCACATCCTGGCCAGTTTTCACCACGAAGCCACGAAGTACACGAAGTTTGATTAGTTCACGAAGGATTGCTTTGTGATCCGCAAGCCAACTTTGTGATCATTGCGTTCTTTGTGGTTAATCCGTCATTGTGCGACTAGCACGGCACTTACGATGGCGTAGCTGTGCAGCACATCCTGGCCAGTTTTCACCACGAAGCCACGAAGTACACCAAGTTTCATTAGTACACGAAGAATTGCTTTGCGGTCCGCAAGCCAACTTTGTGATCATTGTGCCCTTTGTGGTTAATCCGTCATTGTGCGACTCGCGCCGCACCTCCTAGCCCATCCGCCCGAGCTTCCGCAGGTGGCGGCGGTAGTCCCGGCGCAGCTCGTAGAGAATCGCATCCACACTGGCAACGATCCCGTCCGGCCACTGCTGCCCGCTGATCCCGGCGTAGTCATGCCCGCGCCCCAGCTCCCGCACCACGAGCCGCGTGGCATCCCAGTCCGCGGCATGCGCGAGGTAGTCGCGCAGGTACTGCGGGAAGTGCTCCTCGGCGATCAGGTGCCGCTTGGAGCGCATCAGCGCGGCGATCTGGCGGTTGATGCGCGTGAAGTACTCGCTGTCGAAGCGCTCGCTGACAATGCGGATGCGCTCCTCGCAGAGCTGCGGATCCTCCCCGCCGGCGGCGCTGTCGGCACGCAGGCGCTGGGTGATGCTGCGCAGCATCTCGTAGTAGGTGGTGGTTTCGTGGAGGTAGCCCGAGAGCGGGCCGTAGAGTGAGGAGATCTGCTCCTGCAGGAAGCGCACCCGGGATTCATGGCGGGCGGCGTTGTGGTCGCTGCGGTTGGACAGCCAGGTCCTGAGCAGCAGGGCCGTGATGTAGAAGACACCGCCGGCGGCGGCACCGATGATGGCGGACTGTAGTTCTGCACTGATCGTGAAGGCAGGCTCCTGCCCCTGGTCGGGGAGCAGGCAGTATAGCAAAGGAGTGGGGAGGGGATGCGGTGCGGGGGTGAGGAAATACAGGCAAGAGGCAGAAGGCAGAGGCAGTGGCGGAAGCTCCGCTGATTTCGCTATGATACAGGGACATGGGCAGGCAGGCCACAGGGAGCACGGCGGCGGACAGCATCGCAGTGGAGGACAGCGCGCTGCTTGCGGAACTGCGGCGGATGCGTGGGGCGATGGACAGTGGCGACCGCCTCGGGCTGAACATCTTCAAGGGGATCGTGCTCGCCGTGCTGGGCTGCGTGCTGTACTGGGTCAATCCGCTGCTGCTGTACTTCCTGATCCCGGCAGCGGTGCTGGTGTTCATCGCTGACAAGCCCTCCCGGCCGCGCAGCCGGGGCCTGCAGGGCTTCAGGCAGCTGGCGGGTGAGAATCTGATCAGCCGCGGACTGCTGGCGGAGCTGATCTGCGCCGGCAGCGCACATGAACTGCTGGAACAGGAAGCTGACAACCACGGGCATATCCGCGCACTGCTGCCGAAGCGCTTCCGCGACATGCGCGAGCGCATCGAGTTCCTGCTGGAGAGCTATGCCCTGCTCTGCGAATCCCGTGGCTGGCCGGCCTTCGCCGACCCGCTCACCCCGCTGCAGCCGGGGGAGCATGGCGCGGAGGGCCTGGCGCTGGATGACCAGCACCGCCGTGAACTGCTGGAACTGCTGATCGAACTGCTGGAGGGTGGTGTTGACAACCGTGCCAGGCAGGATGGAGGCAGGGATGCCTGAACAGCAGCGGACCAGGCAGCAGCATGAGCAGGCGGCACGGCTGACGGGTGCAGAGATTCTCAGCCTGCCGGTGAACGGTAAGCTGCAGCGACAGATCGCGGTCCTGCTGCGGCAGGCGCGCCGCAGCTATGACCGGCATAGCGGCAGTGAGCTGATCATCTCCAGCTTCATCGTGTTACTGCTGACCGGCCTGCTCGGCACGCTCTACTGGCCGATGTTCCTGACGATGCCGCCTATGCTGTGGTTGATCCATGCGAGCTGGAAACAGGGAAACCGGGATGGAGCGGAGCGCAAGTCGATGAAGTTCCATGCCTTCCACAACCTGCTTGACAAGGGCCTGCTGATTGATCTGATTGACAGCCGCGATCCGCGGGAGCTGGTGACCGGCCCGGCCCTCGCGCGGCTGCTGACAGGCTCAGGTGCCGGCCAGGCCGCCTTCACGGACATGCAGCGGCGGATCAGCTTCCTCGTTGACAACTACGAGGCGATCTGCCTGCGGCGCGACTGGCCGGTCAGCGGCCCCGCCTGGCAGGCCGGCCACCGCTGGCTCAGGAAGCTGGAGGCTGCCAGAACCGGCGACAAGCATGCCATGCGCTTGCGGATCAGCCTGCTGGAAACACTGGCGGAGATCTTCGACGCACAGGACGAGCAGAGGAACAGCGGGGAACCGGATGACTGACAATCTTCCCCAGAAGCAGGAAGTCATTGCTGCACTTCATCAGCTCATGCAGGGCATCCCCAAGCGCAATCTTCGGGCTCGCTACTGGTTTACATCCGTATTTCTGTTAGCCACAGCAGGGGTCTGGCTCAATACGAGAATTCCGCTGGAGGATTCAATTCCGCAACGAATCATTCTCTCGGTGCTGCTTCTTGGAATCACAATTGCCATCATGCGGATTGGTGATCCAGTGCCTGATCAGAAGACCGCGAAACTTGTGCGCAGCCTGGCGATCCGCAATTTGACGGAGAACAACCTGATCGTTGACACCCTCGAGGCTGCGAACAGCGCGGAACTGCTTGACCCGGCAATGAGAGGGAAAACACCAATGTTCAGCGACCTGAGAGCTGCCCCGTTCAGGACCACAGCCAACCGTTTCCTCTTCCTTGCCAACCAATATGCCCAGATATGCTACAACCGCAAGCTCAACTTCGAGCACAGCCATTTCAAGTTTGAACAGAATCCGAGCGGCCGCAACCCCGGAAGTACAGCATTCTGCCAGTACGATGCAATCGTGATCCAGGCCCTGATTGACATCCTCGAGGGGCGGGTCGATGGAACGGGTGATAATGGTGGCGTGGAGAAGATGAAGTGAGCCAGGACAGGGAAAAGCGCGGGCAAGGCGATGGCGGCAGCGATGCAGTGCTGTCTGCTGAACGCGCGCAGCTGCTGGCGGATCTTGACAGCATGGCGGCCGGCGGGGTCAGCAATGTGACCTTCAAGCTGCTGATCCTTTCAGTACTGCTATCCATCTTCTGATTTTCCTATCTATGGGCCAGGATAGGTCCGGATCGCTGGATGGATATAATCAGGCAGGGATGGCCGGCAATCGTGTTTGCGGTTTTTGTCGGCATAGTGGTGGCGCTCGTCAGGATGGGCCGGCGGGATTCAGCCCCGGACCCAGACAAGCTGATGCGCGAGCAGGCGATTGGCAACCTGCGGGACCGCGGGCTGCTGAGGGACGCTCTGGATGCCGGGGACAGCCACAGCCTGCTGCCGCCTGAGGGCGAAATCCGTCAGACGCCAAATCGCCGCCTGCCAACGGAACTGTCGCGCATCGAGTTCCTCGCCGACAACTACTTCGAGATCTGCGAGCAGCGCGGGCTGGCGGTGCATGGTGCGCTGCCGGCGCGCGACAAGCTGCTGATTGACGAACTGCGGCGCTCCTCGCGCTCCGAGTTCTCCCGCGTGCGCAAAATGCTGTTCGGGCTGGTGGCGGACGAGCTGCGCAGCGGACGCTGCTGAAGCACGCCAGCCTGCTATGCTTTTTCTGCAATGACGGACAGCGGCAAGGACAGACAGGAGTACAGCCAGCGGCTGAAGCCCCTGTCCGCGGAGGAGTATGCCAGGCAGCGGCAAGCCGGGGAGCGCCCGTCTTATCTCAGCGAGCCCGGTGTTGGCAGGCCGTCCGAACGACGAACCAGCCCGATTACACAGGATCTGCGCGACCGGGCAGCCGGACGGAAAAAGGGGGCTGACTGGATATGGCTTCTGCTGGCACTGGCAGTGATGGCAATCCAGGTTGCCCGGCAGGATCCCGCTGAACGATTCAACTTCGGCTTCCTGCTCAATCCGGTTTCGATTGCAGCCTTGCTGATCGTGGTCCTGCTGGCTGTTGTCACCCAGCTGCTGGAGAAGCGTGGCAGTGCACATCCTGATCCAATGGCCGTTTTTGAGCAGCGCGCATACTTCAACCTGGTGGAGCGCGGCCTGCTGCGACGGACGCTGGAGGCGGGCGACACGCACGAGCTGCTGCTGCCGAGAAATGAGTCGGTCCTCACACGAGAACTGATCTGCAGCAAGCGCAGCCTGGATGATGAAGAAGCACGGATCCGCTTCCTGCTTGCCAACTATCCCGTCATCTGTGAACGGCATGGATACGACTGGACGGTGGACCGGCGGCGCAGCGGGAAGTACAAGTGGAGGGACGACACGCTGCTGGCCAGCGAGAACCTCGACAACCCCTACAACCGCCGGCTGTGCGGCATCATTGACGAGCTGCTGTCCAGCGGCCGTTACTGAGACAGGCAGCCCTGCTATGCTTGAGCTGCAATGACGGACAGGGAGGACAGCAGGGACAAGGCAGGCAAGAGCAAGGCCGTGCCGGCCTACCGTCAGCGTCTGCAGCAGCTCATGGCTGAGGATGAACCGCAGCCGGCCGATCCGCCCCGCGCCGCCGGGATCCACCCGGAGGGTCTGGCGCCGCAGCAAATCCGCGAGCGCAGCAGCCGGGAGATCCGGCGCGATGCGTGGCTCAGCGAGGAAATCCGTCTGGCACCCCGGCGTCCGGGCTGGCAGCAGATACTGGCCATGTTCGGGATCTTCGTTGTCATCGGCGGACTGGCGTGGACATTGTTCCCACCTGAGAGCATTCAGAGCGACAGCTCCTATGAACGCTTCATGGGCTACTTCAGCCTGGGCTTGATCATCCTCATGATCTGGGCGCGCTGGCTGCTCAGGGCCTACCTCAAACCGCAAGAGCGACAGCCGCCGCGCGACTGAGCAGTGCGCTGCCCCGCCCGCCGGTCGATTTGCGGACCCCGCGCTGCTAACATGGAATGATGGACATCGCCGCCCGGCAGATCCTCGAGCGCATGGAGCAGCGCCTGCATTTCTCGCAGCGCAGCATGCGTCTGTACTTCGCCATCGGCGGCGGGCTGTGCGTGCTGGGACTTGGCAACGCCATGGGCGGCGGGCTGCCCGCTGTGCTGAACCTGGACAGCGTCAGCCTGCAGTTCCTGGGCTTCCTGATCGGCTCAGCCTGCGGGATGGCGCTCGGGATGCTGCTGCAGAACACGGCACTACCGGACGCTATCCGGCATGTGCAGGGCCTGCTGCTTGACGGGATGCTGCTCACGCAGCTGATTGACAGCCCGCTGCATGAACTGCCCGGCCAGAGCCGGCGCGGCCTGCTGAACACGGCGGGCGTGCGCGAGAACAGCAGCATGGGCGGGCGGCTGGAGTGGATCGTCAGCAACTGGTCTGTGGTGATCCACCGCATGGGGCATCCGCCCCTGCCCCGCCTGCTGCAGCGCCTGCACCTGCTCTACCTCGCGCTGATCGTACTCGTGCCGCTGGCGGCGGTGCTGCTGCACAGCGTCAGCCTGCTTCTGGTACTGGGCAGTGTCTATGTGCTGGGCCTCGCGCTGGACAGCCTGGAGTGTGATGCGGTGCGCTCGGTGCTGCTCGAAGCCCTGCGCGGCGGGGAGGAGTGAGCGGGGCGAAACCCTCGGCAGGGATCGGGCGTCAGGATACTGGCAGGCAGCGACCTGGCAGACACACACATCGGAGAGACGGAAATGAGAGTACTGGTCATCGGCGGCAGCCGCTTCATCGGCTGGCATACCGTGCAGCGACTGCTTGACAAGGGGCACCACGTGACGGTGTTCCACCGTGGCAACACGGAGGCCCGCTGGCCCGGGCATGAGGTGGATGAGATCCTCGGCGACATGAACGAACTGGCGGACTACCGCCAGCAGTTCGTGGAGGCGCGGCCGGACGTGGTCTACCACAACATGGTGATCCGCGAGGTGGATGCGAAGCTCCTGTGCGAGGTCTTCGACGGGATCGCCGAACGTAGCGTGATGGTCAGCAGCATGGATGTCTACCGCGTGTTCGGCCGGATCCTCGGCACCGAGCCCGGTGAGCCGCTGGATGGTCCGATCACGGAGGACAGCCCGCTCAGGGAGCAGCTCTTCCCCTACCGCGGAAAGGAGCCGCGCCCGGCTGACGACCCGCGCCGTGTGATGGATGACTATGACAAGATCCCGGCTGAGCAGGTAGTGCTCTCGCACCGCACCCTGCCCGGCTGTGTTGTCAGGCTGCCGATGGTCTACGGCCCGCGTGACTGGCAACGCCGGATGTTCCCCTACCTCAGGCAGATGCTGGACGACCGCCCCTACATCGCGCTGGACTCCGACGCGCTCAAGTGGCGCTGTGCGCGCGGCTATGTGGAGAACATCGCGCATGGCATCACGCTGGCAATCGAGAACCCCGCTTCAGCGGGACGGCTCTACAACCTCTGCGAGCCGGTCGGCACCGAGCAGCAGTGGATCGAGCGCATCGGCCGGGCCCAGGGCTGGGACGGCCAGGTGCTGAGTGTGCCGCGCGAGCACTGGGAGCAGCACCTGAAGTGCGAGGCGCATACGAAGCACCACCTGGATGTCTCGAGTGAGCGCATCCGCACGGAGCTGGGCTATAGCGAGATCGTCGACCCGCAGACCGCCGCCCTGCGCACCGTGGAGTGGGAACGTGACAATGAGCCGGACCAGTACGATGCGAGCCTGTTCGACTATGAGTCGATTGACAGAATGCTGCGTGCTCCGCGCAATGCCGGGGCCTGAGCCGGCAGCCTAGTTGTCAGCGAACTTGCCGCCGAGCTGGCCACAGGCCGCGCCGACATCCTGGCCGCGGGAGCGGCGCACCGTGACCGGCACGCCCTTGGAGGCCAGGTGCTGGGCAAAGTGGTCAATGCGCTCCTCGCTCGTGCCACGGAATCCGGCGGAGGGAATCGGGTTGTAGCTGATCAGGTTGACATGCACCGGCAGCGGCTGCATCCGCGCCGGCTTCTCCTGCATCTCGGCATCCAGCACCACCGGGTGGTCCTGCGGCAGGCCCTTGAAACGGGCGAAGTCCACCAGCCGCCGCGCGTCGTCATCGCTGTCATTGCTGCCGCTGATCAGGGTGTACTCGATGCTGACCTTGCCGCCGTTGACACGGCGGTAGTAGTAGAGCGCCGCCATCAGCTCCGTGATGTCATGCGTGGCCTCGGGCATCTGCTCGCGGCGCTTGCCCTCCGTGGTGAAGTGCAGTGACAGGGCGAGGTTGACACGCGGAAAGGTGTCGGCCAGCTTGAGCATCGGCTGCACGATGCCAACGGTGGACACCGTGATGCGGCGCGGGCTCCAGTTGCGGCCCTGCTCGCCGCAGAGGATCTCCACCACGCGGCGCAGCGCGCGCAGGTTCAGCAGCGGCTCACCCATTCCCATGAACACGATGCGGTCCACGGTCTGGCCGCTGTCCTGCTCGGCGAGGTAGAGCTGCTGGAGGATCTCGCCCGCTGACAACCAGCTGCGCAGGCCCATGTGCCCGGTCTCGCAGAACTTGCAGGCCATCGGGCAGCCGCTCTGGGAGCTGATGCACAGCGTGCAGCCGTACCTGCTGGGCATCACGACGGATTCAATCGGGTCGTTGCCACGGGTCAGGAAGGCGTACTTGATGCTGCCATCCTGGCTGTTGAGCCGGACGACCTGCCTGAGCGGCGCATGGTCGAACTTTTTGGCAAGCTTGTCACGCAGCGTGGCCGGCAGGTTCGTCATCTGCGCCGGTTCATGCACGTTCTTGACGTGCAGCCAGTCGTAGACCTGCTTCGCGCGGAAGCCAGGCTCCCCGAGCGCCGTGAACTCCTCGGCGAGCCGTTCCATGCTGAGGTCCAGCAGGCGCGGGCGGGCGGGCGTCCCGCCCTCGGCCGGAGGACTGTTGCCTACCATTTCGTCGGATCCTCAGGCAGGGGGAATTCCAGCCCGAGGATCTCACCGGCACGCTTGAGATAGGCGGCCTGGGGACCCTGCATGTACTTGTACATGTACTTCTGGCCGCTGAGGCTGCTGGTCTCCAGGTCCTCAATGGCGAGCACCCCGAAGCGCGTCTCGTCCTTGACCAGCTTGTCCTTGTAGAGCTGATTGCTGATGTCGAGATACTGCTCATTGAGGAAGCGCGTGGCGGCAGCCAGCTTGGTAGCCTCCTCGGACTGCGGGTTCTGAGCTTCCTGCTGCTTGTGCAGGCACTTCAGCTGCAGATTGAAGAAGGTGCGGTCAAAGGGCTGCAGGCGGCCAAGTGCATAGAGCATGTACATCACCTCGCCAATGTCCTTCTTGTCCTGCGGCCAGCTGCTGGTGCCATCCACGAGCCGGACGAGCTGGTTGACGGCGAAGGGGTCGAGGTTGCCCCAGTGCAGCCAGTGATCCACATAGACCGGACCTTCCTGGTTTGCGTAGACCATCGGGTGGCTGGCATCATGGGTCCTGGGCGCCAGCGGCGGCGGGAAATAGAACCAGCCCTCGGGTTTGGCATTGCCCTTGCGCAGTTCGCGGATGATTTCGCGGATCGGCTCATCACCGAATTCCGGGGTATAGATCCGCGCCAGGAACAGGGCCCGGCTGTAGTTCACGTAGGAATTCTCGGGGTCGCGCTTCTCCAGCTCATCATAGATATCGCTGATTTCCTTGACCCGGGTGCGGATCGCGTCGGCTTCCATGCCCTGGCTGCGGATCCATTCATGGGCCTGATGCGGCTCGGAGAGCGTATAGATCTTCATGTAGTAGAAGCGGGGCTCATCCGGCCAGAGCTCGATGGCCTTTTCGATGTTCTCGACTGCTTCCTTCTCGGTATCGACATACTGCGTATCACTGGAGTAGCGCTTGCGGGGCTTGAGATAAACCGCATAACTGGCATAGTTGAGCGGATTATCCGGCTCAGCGGCGATAGCGCTCTGGAAGAGCTGCTCGACCGTGGCATTGGTACCGAAGATCACGGTCTGGACTTCGCCCACCACCTCGTTGTAGAGCCGCTGGCCTTCGGCGCGCTCCGCCGCATCCGCACTTTCCTTGAGCTGCTGAGCCCGGTCGTACTTGTCCTTGACGACGAGGTAGGACACCTCGACAAGGAACCAGGCCTGGCGCGCATCCGCATGGATGTCCGTATATGGCCTGTCAAGGTAGTGGGGGTAGAGCGCCTTGCTGGGTGGTACGTTTGCATTGGACGGATGGTAGTCGCCCTGCGCATTTCCGCCGCCCTGCTGGCCGGGACAGGCCGCAAGCATCAGCAGGCTGAGTGCGGCGATCAGTGTCGTAAGGAATCTGTGAGTCATGGTGCCGGTATCCATTGGTTTGAGAGACCTATCAGTATAGCGCCGGAAGCCGGTGTGCGCCGGGCCGCACAGGCCCGGACGTCAGAGCGGCAGGCTGCGTTCGAGGAAGTTCCACCAGTTGCCGCCATAGAAGGCATCGAGCCGCTCTGCGTCCCAGCCCCGCGCGGCCAGGCCTTCGCGCAGCAGGCGCAGGTCGCGCACGTCGTTGATCCCCTGCGGCGTGTTCTCCACCGTCAGTCCGCCGTCGAGATCACTGCCGATTCCGATGCAATCCGGACCGGCGAGCTGCGCGACATACTCGATATGGTCCAGTGAGTAGTGCAGCGCCGGTTGCGGATCCCCGGTATTCCAGGGCTGGACAAGGAAGGGGGCCAGCAGCACATGCCCGATCACTCCGCGCCGGGCCGCGATCTCGCGGATCTGCCAGTCCTGCAGGTTGCGCTCGCTCCCGGCCAGAGCACGGGCATTGGCGTGGGTGGAGCAGACCGGCGCGCGGAAGTTGCCGAGCACCTCAGTGATCCCGCGGTCATTGAGATGCGCCAGATCGAGGATCATTCCCAGCTGTTCGAATTCGGAAAGCAGCTGGCGGCCGGCCTGGCTCAGCCCCCCCTGGTCGCTGAAGGTACCGCTCGCATAGCGGTTGCGGCCGTTCCAGGTCAGGCCCGCCATGCGCAGCCCCCGGGCATGCCACAGCGCGAGTTCGGCAGGGCTGTCCAGCAGATCAAGGCCCTCCATCAGCAGCACGATGCCGATCGGGGCCACCGTGCCACCATCACGTCCTGCTACATCAGGGGCAGTGGCAAGCTCCGCCAGTTCACGGCGGCTGGTGATCAGCCGCAGTTCCTCCGGATAGAGCTTCAGCCAGTCGCGGTAGATCCCGTACTGCTCATTGAGGAGGTGCAGACGCTGATCACGCGGATGCTCATGCTCCACGAAAAGCGTGGCGCAGATCAGGCGCGTGCCTGCCTGCTGCAGCCAGCCGAGCGTGATCATGCAGCTTACATCGCCCGGATCGACGAGGTCACGGCCATGCATCTGGCAGTGCATGGCAAGGTCCTGGTGGGCATCGACGAGGAAGGATCCGGCGGGCAGCGGCATCAGACTGAGTATATATGGAGGGCTGGGCCGCAGGCGGCTACAATGGCAGCGTGGACCTCAGGGAACAGCTGGCCGGAGCGCTGAGCCGGGATCTGGGCATGGCGATCGGCCCGGAATCGGCGGCGCTGGTGCTGGCCCTGCACCAGCTCGAGAAGCAGCAGGGCCTGGGGGAGGTCTTCAGCATCGAGGAAGTCGCAGCCAGCGCGGGGCTCAGCCCGCTCGTGGCCCTGGCCGCCCTGCCCGTCTGTGAGCAGGCCGGTCTGCTCAGGCGGCATGCCGTGCATGCGGATGTATTCCTGACGCTGGAACAGGAGGGCCGCAGCCAGGTGATGCTGCTGAAGTACAGCGGGAAATGAGTACGCTGCTGCCTGATACCCCGCAGCTGCTGGCCTTCATCAGTGCCGGGCTGCTCCTGAACATCATCCCCGGCCAGGACATGCTGTATGTGATCGTGCAGTCCAGCTCCGGCGAACTGCGCCGCGCCCTCTTGAGTGCGCTGGCGATCGGCTGCGGTTCGCTGTTCCATGTGGCGGCTGTCGGCTGCGGCCTGGCCGGACTGCTGCAGGCTGTGCCGCTGGCATATGAGGTCGTTCGCCTCTGCGGTGCGCTGTATCTGGTCTGGCTCGGAGTTGGGATGTGGCGCAATGCCGCGCAGGAAGCGCAGCCGGCGCGGCAGGGATCAACGGCCAGCCTGCGGGCGATGTTCCTCTCGGGCATGCTCACGAACATGCTAAATCCCAAGGTGGCGCTGTTCTTCCTGGCCCTGCTGCCGCAGTTCTGTGATCCGGCGCGTGGCCGGATCGGCCTGCAGCTCGGACTGCTGGGGCTGATCTTCAGTGTGAACGGGACGCTGGTGCTCTTGATCGTGGCTCTGGCAACGGTGCATTCCAGCCGCAGGCTGGCCACCGGACAGCGCAGCCGGCTGTGGCTGAAACGCATCGGCGGGACCGTGCTCGGGATGCTCGGCCTGCGCCTGCTGCTGCAGCGCGCTGCATGAAGCTGCATTGCCAATATCATTGGTCCGCCCATTGTGTCCACCGATATTATTGGCAATCAATATGGGGCAATGAATCCACCCGATATTCCGGCAGGCACCGGGGATGCCGCCTGCACTGATTCCATGCGGCCTGAGCGACCCGGCAACTGAGACCGGGCAGCAGCAAGTTCGGAATCTCCCGAAGGAATATTGGTGGGCTCTCCAATGGAATATCTGTTGCCATATAGTTCAGCGGCACTTCACTCTCATTACACCGGATGTTTGATCCGGCTCTCAGCTGGAGCGGCATCATTTCAGCATGATGGTGCGCAACAGACTTACGGTTACTGAAAAGCGCTTGATCTGGGAACAGGGAATCGGGATGGACATCCGCGAGAACGCGGCGACGATCGGACTGCTGGGATTCGCAGCCGTGCTGATGGTGGTTTCCATCGTCAGCCCGCTGGCCCAGCTGTTCTACATCGCCAGCTGGTAGTCCTTTCCCCTGACGCAGTGACACGCAGCAGTCCGGCAGCCGCCGGTTACCGGACTGACCAGACAATTCTCATGATTCCGGTGAAGGACCGTTTAGCCCCTGCCATGGCCGGGTATACAGAACGGTTTGAAGCCAGGGCTTTGGACCCCAACGCAACAAACAAGTGCAAAGGAAGGTCTATAAAGTCATGCAGGACATGAGAGCAATCAGAGCGATCGAGAGGCAGCTCGTGCTGGAGGAGGGTGACAGTTTCGACTTCCGCCGGAACATCCCCCTGCTGGCCGTGCTGGTTGTCAGCAGCGTGCTCTTCCTCATCGTCCAGTTCCGTCCTGAAATGCTCGCGCGCTTCTAGGACAAGGAATGAGGGGGCCGCTGCTCCACCATTCCCATAATACACAGGAACTTCACCGGCAGCGGCATTGCCGGCCGGGTTGCCAGACCCGCCGCCCTTCCAAGGGGCAGGCGGGCTGGCTTCGTTTGCATAACTTATTCGAAGGCCTTGCCATCCGTATCCGGCAGGCGCACGAAGATGTGGAACAGACCCATCAGGCTGTCACCGGGGCAGATCCCCGTCTGCTGATGGCAACGCAGCGTGCCGTCGCTGTTCTTCTCAATGATCATCATACCCGGGGAGTAATGCACCTTGTCGCCATCCGTGCGTGCATAACCCCAGTCCATTGACAACGAAGTGTCGCGGCAGCTGAGCATGTCGAACTTCCAGCCGCGCTGGCTGGCGCCGGCCTGCTGCTGGTCCGGGCGGTCATTGCTGACGAGCAGGAACTTCGCACGCTGGCCATAGGCCCCGCTCTCCAGATGGTGGTAGTAGCCATTGAAGCCGTCCGCCCAGAGTGAGCAGTAGCTGCAGGCGAAGCCCATGTTGTGCACGAGCACCATCTGGCTGTGCTCGCCGAACATCTCGCTGAGCCTGACCGTGCTGCCGTCGTGGCGGGTCAGGCTGTAGTCCTGCATGGCCTGGCCGCCGAGCTGCTTCTCGATCGCGGCCATTTCCATGTTGAGCGCATTGCGCTGATTCCATTTGTCCTGAAGCTGCTGCTTCAGGTCCTGTGTCTGTGTTGCATCCATGACCGGAGTATAACACTTAACCGATTGGTTAACAATGGTTTTGCGGAAAATCCGCTATTTCAGCTCAATTCCCACCGGGCAGTGGTCGCTGCCATATATCTCCGGCATGATGAAGGCGCTCTTCAGGTTCTTACCCATCGACTGGCTGACACAGACGTAGTCAATCCGCCAGCCGACATTGCGCTCACGTGCTCCGGCGCGGAAGCTCCACCATGAATAATGGCCGCCCTCCTGGTTGAAGTGGCGGAAGCTGTCGACGAAACCGGCGTTGACAATGTTGTCCATCCCCGCGCGTTCCTCATCCGTGAAGCCGGCGCTGCCAACATTCTGCTTCGGACGCGCGAGGTCGATCTCCTGATGGGCCACGTTCAGGTCGCCGCAGAACACCACCGGCTTCTGCTCCTCGAGCTTGCGCACGTGGGCGAGGAAATGCGGATCCCATTCCTTATGCCTGTAGGGCAGCCGGCTCAGGTCATTCTTGACATTGGGGGTGTAGACCGTCACCAGCCAGAAGTCCGGGAACTCCGCGCTGATCACGCGGCCCTCGTCATCGTGCCTGGGATCCCCCATGCCGTTGACAACGTTTTGCGGCTGCTCGCGGGTCATGATCAGCGTACCGCTGTAGCCCTTCTTCTGAGCGGGGTTCCAGCACAGTTCGTAGCCGCCCCAGTCCACGTCCGGCACCTGCTCGGGCATGGCCTTGATCTCCTGCAGGCAGAGCATGTCGGCATTGATCTCGGAGAGCTTGTCGAGCAGGCCCTTGTCCAGCGCACTGCGCAGGCCGTTGACATTCCAGGATACGATTCGCATGCGCAGCAGTATAGCCGCGGGGCATCAGTCGCCGTCGGGATCGCGCAGGCGCTTCAGCTCGCGCAGCAGATCACGGTCGCGCATGTCGAGATCGGCCTCGGGCAGCCCGCCGTCGATGATCTCCTCAAGCTTCTCGCGCCCGATCAGCTTCTCCAGGCGGCGGTCCAGCTTGTCGAGTTCATTCTCGCTGTAGCCCATGGTCACGGCGGTCTTCATCACATCCATCTTCTCGCGGGCCAGATCGCGGTAGATCTCGAGCGCCTTGTCGCGCTCGGCACGGCTGAGGTTGGCCATGCGCCGCGCATGCCGCCTGCGCCCGGGAGAGTTTCCGTCGCCGAAGATCGCCTTGGAGGCTCCGGCCGCAAGGATGATGATGGCAACCATCATACCGATCTGGATCAGCTCAGGCATGTCCCCGCCCCCTGTCCGTCTGCTGCATTGTCATTTCAGTTCGCTTCCTTCCCTGTCTGCCGGCTGCTGCCGGACTGTGCATCCGTGATGTCACGGGCCTGGATCTCCGCCTGCGGCTGCGACTCAGTGCTGATGCTGACCCTGGCCTGTTCCGCCTCCTCCGAGACGCGGATCTCCGTCAGTTCGGTCAGCTGGTGCAGGTCGGTGTGCTTGTCCATCAGGCGCCCCAGCTCCGCCAGCACCTTCTCATCCGCGCCGAACTGCACGGCATTGTTCATGAGTCCGATGCGGTCCTTCATGAGTTCGCGGAAGATCTCCATCGCCCGGCGCTTGTCCATGCGGTTGCCAAGATGCTTCAGCAGGTCGGCTGCCCCGAAGAATACGCCAAGCACGCAGACCACGCCCCAGAAGCTGGTGAACACGCTCTGCAGGAATGGCAGTGATTCAGGCACAACCAGAGATTATCACGCATCCTGCCGGCGCTTGCGAGGTCTGCTGCGCAGCCGCTCGCGCTCCGCATCGAATTCGCTGGCCTCCAGCTCGTGGCTGATTTCCGGGACGCCGGCTTTCTTCCTGCCGAGCAGCTTGCCCATTTCCTTCGTGCCGATCAGGCGTTCCAGCCGTTCATCCAGCAGCGAGATTTCATCCTCATCGCGGCCCATGGCCACGGCGGTGCGCATCACATCAAGCTTCTCGCGCACGAGATTCTCGTACATCTGCCGCGCGTTCATGCGTTCCATACGCTCGAAGTGGCCGCTGATGTGCGCTGTGATGATGGCGATGATCGGGATCATCAGTGCCAGCACCGGAATGATCAGCCAGGAGTCCTGGCGCAGTATCTCCAGCATTACCCTGAACCTGTACCTTTGTATTGCGGCCGCGAACCGGCTTAGACTTCAGCGTCCCGGCGCCGGTGGCGGCGGATCACCCGCTCCAGATCGTACGCCAGGTCGCCCTGTTCTTCAAGCGTTCCTTCCATTCCCGAGAGGCTTTCCCGCCCGATCAGGCGCATCAGCCGGGCATCCAGCCTGCCAAGATCCTGCTCCTGATAGCCGGCGTCGATGGCGCTTCTGAGGATCTCCAGTTTCTCGAGAACAATGCGTTCGCGGCTTTCGCGATCTGCTTTCTTCATCGCCAGCTCGCTGTTGCGGTAATAGACCTTGTAGATCGTTATGGCGGAGGTGATCATCAGGACGATGAACATCAGTGCTTCACTTTCATGCATGGCGCAGTTCTCCCATACCCATGACTGCGGGTTCACATTCCCGCGTCCCTGATCTGACGCTTGAGTTCGCGTTCCTGTTTCCGTTTGCGGCGCTCGATGATCTCCTCCACCTCATCCTCGAGGATGTCGAGCTCCCGGTCCTCGGGTGCTTCCGGCACCTTGCGGATCTGAACACCCGCAAGTTTCTGCATTTCCTGCTGGCCGATCAGGCCTGAGAGGCGGCGGTCGAGGCGGGCGAGCTCGCGGTCATCGAAGCCGGCCTCCAGCGCCGTCTGGATCACGAACAGGCGGTCACGCACGATCCGCTCATACATCTCCCGGGATTCGCGACGCTCCGTGCGGGCGAGCTGGCGCAGGTAGATCATCGTGCCGGGAATGCTGAGCACCATCAGCGTTCCCGCCAGGATTCCGAATATGGCTTCAATATCCATTGCTTGCTCCTGTATTGCTGAAGCTGCGTACAGCCTCGCGACTCCCCCTATGGAGCATATTACATCAGATTTTCAGTTTATGCAATAACTTTCTTAATATTTCGAAAACCAATCTTTGATTTCTTTAAGAGTCATACTCATTCAGTGATTTACTTTTCAATTTTAATGCTCTGCGCATCCACACTCACTGTGAATTCCAGCGCACTTTTCTCACCTTCACGGTCATCGCGGGCGTTGTAGGGCACGATGCGGTAGGTCCAGCGCTGCGGACGGCCCGTGCGGGCCACGCCGTCATCGAGGTAGCGGTACTCCATGCGGCGGATCGGATCCCACTCCTTCGGGCGGTGGATGCTCATCGGCATGATCGGGTAGCTGCGGTGCGGCAGCAGCACCTCGGTGTGGCGCGGGTCCTCCGCCCGGCGGCGGTAGATCCGGTAGCCGCTGAGCAGGTGGCCGTAGTTCTGGTCCATCAGCCAGATGTCCTTGTAGTTCACCTCACCGTCGTGGTTGCCGTCGGGGTGCCAGTCCCAGTCATCCTCACGGCCATCCGTGCTGACATAGCCGTAGCGCCGTCCGACCGGGACCATGTCGGCGAGATTGACCTCGCCGTCGTTGTTGAGATCGCCGGTGTTGCGCTCCTCCCACCAGAGCATCAGGCAGCCGCAGTCCGGGTCCTCGTAGACACTGAAGTCCTCGATGATGTTGTGGGTGCCGCTCGGGGCATTGTCCAGCCAGTGCGGCTTCTGGTCGGCGGGCCGCTCATTGAACCAGAACTCGGCGAACACGCCCTCGCTGAACCTGATCCCGCCGTTGACATCGGGGCGGATGCGCGTCATCCCGGCGGCCACCACGCCCGGCAGGTCCTGGCGCTCGTACCAGAGCCGGTCGCCCTCCTTTCCGAACAGGCTGCCGGGTTCGACCCGCTCGGGGTCCCAGCGCTCCTGGTGATAGCGCACGTAGACCAGCAGGTCGTAGATCTCCGGGGCGTCGATCAGGGTCACGACCAGGTGGTAATCGCCGTCGACCATGTCGCGGCCGGTGAGCACGATGTTGTCATTGAGCAGCGTACTGGGCTGGCCGAAGTCGTCCAGCGCCCAGAGAGTGAAGCCGTCGAGATGCTTGCCGAGCGCCGGATCCCATTCGTAGAAGCTCGGCTTGTTGAGTTCCTCGAGCGTGGGCGGGACCTCGAAGTTGCCCTGCTTCTCGGGATAGCGCGAGACGAAGCGCTCGACGGGATGCAGCGGATAGCCGACGCTGCTGGATGGCGCGGCGGCGGCCAGGGAATACAGCGCGCAGGCCAGCACGACCGTACCGGACCAGCGCCATGCCCCGTGGATCCATCGCCTCACGCCCACAATGTTATCAGTCACCGCATCTGGGACGCGGGGCCGGGCGGCCGGGTTTGAAATCAGCGCTAAAGTCCGGCGCAGTGCTGCCGATATGCAGGGAAAGATTCCGGGGAGTGTGCCATGCGTCTGATTACTACGATTCTGCTGTGCCTTGCCCTGCTGTCCCAGCTGGCGGCAGCGGCCGATGAAGCCTACATTTCACTGAGCGGCCTGAGCATCGGCATGAGCCGGGCCGAACTGCTGGAGCTGGGCCTGCGCCTGATCACCGCTGAGGAGCAGGCGGCGGACAGCCACTTGCTGGGCTTCAGCATGATCCGTGAGCTGCCCGGCGAGCGGGATCTCGTGCTGCTGCAGGGAGAGCTCGCCGTGCATGTCCATAGCTGGTTCAGCCGCAGCGGCAATGCAGCAGCGGATCAGCCACTTTATGCGGAACTGCGCGAGCGCCTGCTCGCGGAGAACACCCCGCGCGGCTGGATGTATCCGGAGTACTTCTCCTACGAGGGCTTCGACCGCTACGAAAGCTTCATCGGCAGCGGTGGCATCCTGGCATTTCTCGGCGACAGCCGGGATCGGGTGCTGGAGAACCAGATGCAGGCTGGCTGGTTCAGCGCTGGAATGATGCGGGGCTGGGCCGGTCCGCAGCAGGCAATGGCAACACTGCTGCAACACGAACAGCGCTACCTTGATTCCCTGGCCAGTGAGATGTTCAGGATTGAGATGAGTGCCCCCGTGCCAGGCAGCACTCTGGATCAGAGCTGGGCCGAACAGGCTGGCCTCGTGCTGGAATCCGGTGACATCGGCGGGCATGCTGCCTGCCTGCAGTACATCAGTGAAACCGGCCCGCTGGCCCTGAGCGTGATCAGCAGCGGCGAACTGGTGCTGGACAGCCGGCTGGATGTGCACTGCGGTGATGCCAGCCCGCTGGCCTATCGCTTCTACCGTGAACAGCTGGACCGGATCAGCGCTGATGCGTCAATGAAGACACTGACAACGCCCTTCCTGCAGGTCTGGCAACAGTCCGTACTGGCAATGCCATCGGCGGAATACATCCGCTTCCGGCATGCCTGGCAGGATGGAAATGGCAATGTCACGGAACTGGTCTACGACTGGGACAGGGGACTGCAGTGCTCGGCCAGTCTGATGCAGCATAGCCAGGCCAGCTGGGACGCGATCTTCTCGCTGACGCATATCGCACCGGACAGCGCAATTGTGGCAGCGGTCGCGCAGAAGCCGCGCTTCTCCGACCCGCTCACGCAGCTGCGGCTCGGGATGTCCGCCGCGGAACTCGGCCAGGATCCGGGGGAGCAGTGGTGGCTGGAGCAGGCCGCGCTGGGCGGCTGGTGCACACTGCTGGGGGATGAGAACGGTCTGAGTTCAATAGAACAGAGCTGGGACAGCTTCAGCGTGAGCCATGCCGAACAGGAGCTGTACCACGCCTGGCTCAGTGCGCAACTGGATGCCGACAACGGACTCCTGCCGCTGGCAGCCGATCCGCTCACTGCGCAGCTCAGCGAGGGGCTGGATCCCGACGGAAATCCGACCAGCTGCCGGGTGCTGCAGGATGCGGATGGCAACGTGACGGTGCTGCTGTTCGCCGGTGACAG
Source organism: bacterium (assembly GCA_041395205.1). Taxonomy (GTDB): domain Bacteria; phylum 4484-113; class 4484-113; order 4484-113; family JAFGCY01; genus JAHEFU01. The sequence goes on along the minus strand of JAWLAZ010000001.1, from coordinate 1,512,468 downwards.
CGAATGGAGCACGCTGCAGCTGCGACGCTGTACGCCCGCGGCCTGGCGGGAGTACATTGCCAACCTGCCGGACAGCACTGAGCTGCAGGCTGCGGCTCCGGCCCCTGCCGGCTGAGTCCCGTTGCGGTTTTGTTCCCTGTCCCCTGAGCTGCTGCCTCAGTCGGCAGCCTTGTCCCCGCTGACTTCCCCTGGAGGCTGGAGCGCGATCCCCGCCGGCGGGCCATGCACATTGTCAGCCAGCCTGCGGTACTGCGGGATCACGATGTAGTTGAGCAGGGCCAGGAAGATTGCCAGCGCCACCAGCATGTTGATGATGCCTTCCAGGCTCAGTATGGAGATCAGGGAGGCGGCAACCCGGTCGCCGATCCCGTGTCGAACAGAGCGGTAACCGCCAGGGCGATTCCCATCAAACATACTTCCCCCTTCGCGGGAGCGCATGGAAACGGGGGGAATGGAAGAGTTCCCAGTATTCCCGCAAAGATGTCTACAGCGTTGGCAAGTCGGGCGTCTGCTACCCGGGTTGCCTTGACGATGAAGACGTTGGAGGAGTCAATCGGTTACATGGAAGGGATAAAGAGGGGGAGGTGCTCACTGAGAGCATAACCACAGAGGGCACAGGGAGCACGGAGAATTCAATCAGATTAATCGTGAATCACAGGGAAAGCTCTTCAACGCTCGTTTCGAATAATCAAATCCAGAAAGAGCTCTGTGTCCTCGGTGCTCTCTGTGGTTAAACGCTCTGCGCCCTCTTCTCTCTCACCGGCTCAGCACTGAACACCCCGTCGCGATGGTCCGTCAGCTTCAGCTCGACGATGCTGCCGGCTTCTATGCCCTCCTGCACTGCCAGCTGCACCACCTGGTAGGCCTCGCCATGGCCGGTCAGCATGCCACTGCGCTCCTCCTCGAGCAGCACCTGCGAAACTCTGCCAACGAAGCGTTGCCACTGCTGCTCGCCGAGCATTCCGCAGTGTGCGATCAGGCGGCGGTTGCGTTCCTGCACCACATCGCGGGGCAGCTGCGGCAGGCGGCCGGCGCGGGTGCCGGGGCGCGGGGAGTACGGGAAACCGTGAATGCGCTCGAAGCGCATTTCCGTGCAGAAGTCGAGGGTTTCGGCGAACTGCTCATCCGTCTCAGTCGGGAAGCCGACGAGGATGTCCGTTGTCAGCGCACCATGCGGGATCGCCTCACGGATGCGCGTTGCCACTTCCCGGTAGGTAGCGGTGTCGTAGAGGCGGCGCATCTCCGTCAGCACGCCGTCGCTGCCGCTCTGCAGCGGCAGGTGCACATGCGGGGCCATGCGCGGGTGCCGGAGCTGTGCGTAGAAGCGATCGTCAATGTCCTCGGGTTCGATGGAGGAGATCCGCAGCCGCGTGCCCTGCGGCAGGCGGCTGAGGATGGCGTCGATCAGGTCGGACAGGTCCGGGTGCCCGGGGGTGCGCTCGTAGAGCTTGCCCATCCGCCAGTGCTTGTCACTGGCGATGTTCTCGATGGTGTCAACGGGGGTCATGCCGTAATGCCCGATGTTCACGCCGGTGAGCACGATCTCGCGCACGCCGCCGGCGATGTTGCCATCCACCTGCGCGATGATCTCGTCGAATGGCAGTGAGGCATAGGGCCGCACGAAGGGGATGATGCAGAAGGTACACATGTTGTGGCAGCCGTCCTGCACCTTGATGAAGGCGCGGCTGCGCCCCAGCCCGACGATGCCGGTGTTGTCAACTGCCGCAGTGTCAATCGCCTGGCTGCTTTCGTATCGTGTCTCACTCGCCATTGCATCCGTGCGGCGGGCATTGCCTTCGAGCACCTCGTCGAGGTAGGCGAAGGCCTGCGGGTAGAAGTCGAAGACCTCGGCCCCGGCATCGCGGTACTGGTCGGAGACGGTGTGGTTGCGGGCCGCGCAGCCGGTGAACAGCACGCTGCTCTGCGGATGCTCGCGCTTGATGCGGCGCACGAACTGGGCAGCCTTGCGCTCGGCCTCCTTGGTGACGCAGCAGGAGTTGACGAACACAACCGGCCGCTCCAGCTCGTCCGTGCTCGGCAGCTCGCTGCCCGTCAGCTCCAGCGGCTGGTAGCCGTACTTCTTCAGCACGTCGGCGAAGGCCACGCTCTCGGAATAGTTGACCTTGCAGCCGAAGGTCTTGATGAACACCGGTTTCACGAGGGAAATGGTAACAGCTGGGAGCTGCAAAGGCGGGCAGGGAGCTGCAAGCAGAAGTCAGACGAAGTCGATCCGCAGCTGGCCGACTCAGCGCTCGCGACGGGCTTCGAGACTCTGCAGCAGGGGCTGGTCCAGCCGGCAGGACAGCAGCCAGATGCGCTGCAGCTCCAGCCGCCGGAACCAGTAATGCAGCACGCCGGCCCCGACCGGCAGCGCCGGGAGGATGAACAGCCAGTGGATCCCGGGCCAGTGCAGCAGCACATAGAACCAGCAGAACAGCAGCAGCATACCGATGTAGATCAGCAGGGCCGCGAGCCGGTAGAAGCCGCGTCCGGCCCAGGCGGGATGGGCCTGCTCATCAGGGAAATGGTCCATGCGCCGGGCCACGGCCAGCCGCAGGTTCCTGAGCCAGCCGGGATAGGCCGGGCTTTCGCGCGGCGGGATGTACTGCAGGCTGCTCTCCTCGGCAATGAAGTCGCGCAGGGCCACACTGCGCCAGGGATTGGGGTCGAGCAGCAGATCTAGCTCCGGGGAAACGGCCACGTAGCGCCGCCAGTAGCGTTCCTGGCTGTTGCCCAGCCAGCGCAGCGGGATGCTGAGCAGGGCGGCGTAAAAGCCCAGCATGAACGGATGCAGCAGCATGGCCGGGGGATGGTCCCAGTACTGGCAGTGGCCGGCGAAGTCACGCAGCTCCGCGGCATCGAAATACATCATTTCGTAGTACCAGCTATCCAGTGCTGGGAACATCCGGATGCCGCTGACGAGCGCAATCAGGCCAAGCGCCCACATCCAGGCCGGCAGGTTCGCCGGTGGTGCGCTGACGGTCTTCAGCTGCATGCGGATCACGTCCTGCAGCTCACGATAACCGTCGTCAGGTTCGATCGCCACTTCCTCCGACAGGGGCTGCTGCTTGGAGGAGCCGAGCAGCTGCGTGCCCTGTGAAGCAGCAGGGACCGGACTGGCCGATGCCGGGGACACTTCCGGCAGCAGGCCCAGCGGACGCAGGCGGCGGCGGTAGTCCTCCTTGAGCTGCGGATCGAAGAGCAGGCCCAGACCCTGCTGGGTCACGAGCCGCAGGTGCCGGGATAGATCGAGCGCATGCAGGCGCGCCACCAGCAGCGGCGTGATCAGGCATGCCAGCCAGAGGATCAACGGCACGCGGGCGTAATCCAGGCCGGCGGTGTAGAGCCGGGCTCCCAGCCAGGCAGTGGCCAGCGTTGCCAGCAGGATTGCCAGATTGACGGCGGCGGGCCGCAGCACGAAGGGCGTCGAAGCCGGGGTGGGGAAATCCGGCAGGGCTGAGCTTACGCCGTAGAGCAGGCGTTCGCGCTGCGTCAGTTCGTCGGCATCCGGCGGGAAGTCCAGCCGGGATTCGGGATGCTCCTCGAGGAACTGCGTCAGTTCAGGCGAGGCGAGGAAATCCGCCGCAGCGAGGATCTCCAGCACGGAACGGGGCCGGGGCCGGCTGTCAATCACGCGCAGGCGGATGCGTTCGCGCCACAGTTCCTTGAGAACGCGCTGCACCAGGCCGCTCAGGAAGAACACGCTGTGGAAGACTGCAATGACGACGCAGGCGTGCAACAGCAGTTCGTCCATGCCCTCGCTGCTGAGCCAGTGCTGCAGATCGCCGGAGCTTCCGGCGAGGAAGCGCTGGCCGCGCATCAGCAGATAGCCCATCAGGAACCAGTTGCCAAGCACGGGCAGCACCAGCCAGACCAGCATTGCCAGAATCCAGCGACGTTCGGCGGCATTGACCGTCAGGGAGAAGGCGCGGGCCACGCGCGGATCGGGATGAGTGAGAGGGTCCGGCAGCGGCTGCAGCCAGGCCCGCTCTTCCCTGCTGTCCCGCGCGCTCATGCCCTGATTATAGCGATGCTTCCGCAGCTGCAGACAGCCGGCTACGCGTCAGTGCATCAGGCGGCCTTGCGTCCCATCGTCAGCCACATCACGAGGGCCACAACACCCCAGCCAAGCAGCATGGCAATCCCCATGATGATGCTCAGGCCCGCCAGTCCACCATCCAGGGTACGGGTACCGCGCTGGGAACTGCCGAAACCCTCGATGAACAGCGAGATCGGGTTGGGAATGCCGGCCACGAGGGCCAGCAGATTGACGACAATGAACACGATCAGGAATATCTTCAGCCATTGGGACATGCAGGAGATTATAGAGCCGTCCCGCGTGTGCTACATTGCGGCGATGCCTGCCCCGGACAGCCCCACAGCCCGCAGCGCCTTCCTCGAGGGAGCGCGCGAGATCGCCGTGCTGATCCCGGGGATCATCCCCTTCGGGATGGTGGCGGGGATCGCCGCGCTGCAAGCCGGGCTGAGCCCGCTGCAGGCCATGGCTGGTTCGCTGTGCATCTTCGCGGGGGCCTCGCAGCTGGTGGCCTATGAACTGATCGGCAATGCGGCACCGGTGCTGCTCGTGGTGCTCGCCGCGCTGACGGTCAACCTGCGCTTCCTGCTCTACTCCACCGCGCTCGCGCCGATGTTCTCCGCCCTGCCCCTGCGGCTGCGCGCGGCGGCGGCGCACATCATGACGGACCAGGCCTATGTCTTCGGCTACCGGCGCTGGAGCCAACACCCGGAGCTGCCGCATGCGCAGGCCTACTACTTCGGGGCGGCGCTGCCGCTGCTGGCAACCTGGCTCAGTGCCACGCTGGCCGGAGTGTTGCTGGGCAGCGGGGTACCAAAGGAGTGGGGCCTGGAATTCGCGGTGCCGCTCTGCTTCATCGCAATCCTCGTGCCCGCGGTGAAGGACCGGCCCTCGCTGCTCGCGGCGGTCACGGGCGGAAGCATTGCCATTCTGCTGGGCGGCCTGCCCTGGAAACTCTCACTGCTGCTCGGCGCGCTGGGCGGGATCCTCGCCGGGGTCCTGGCCAGCGGCAAGACTGACGGGAAGGAGGGCGGCGATGCCTGATCCGCAGAACCTGGCTGAGCCGCTGAGTGCCGCTGAAGTCTGGCTGGCAATCCTCCTGACCGGGCTCGGGACCTTCCTGCTGCGCTTCTCGATGCTGGCCCTGCATGGGCGCATCCACCTGCCGGAGCGCCTGCTGGATGCGCTGAAGTTCCTGCCGCCGGCGATCCTCACCGCACTCGTGCTGCCCGCGCTCTACCGCAGCGACCCGCTGGGCTGGGCTCCGCGCCAACCGGCGCACCTGCTGGCGGGCATCCTGGCAATCGGCATCGCCTGGCGCACGCGCAACATGCTGGCAACGATCCTCGGCGGTATGGCCGCGATGTGGCTGCTGGAACTCTGGCTGTAGCGGAGGTGCGGGGCAAGCCGCACGACGGAGGTCAGAATTCATTCTGACAACGGAGAACACAGAGATTTTCACCACAGAGCACACAGAGAGCACGGAGATCAATGAGCGCGTTGCGGAGGCGTGCAGCTTGCCTGCACGCAATGCCATGCCTCGCTCCGCTCGACTGGCAACGCTATCAGGCGAAGGGTTCTTTCAGCCACAGAGATCCACCGAGTTCCACGGAGACTTGGAATGACAAACTCTCTGCGCCTCATTTTCCTCTGCGCCTCTGCGCCAATAAAACCAGTCTGGCAATCTCGATGTATCCCGCGCGTCTGCGCAACTGAATGTTACTCGACTGGCAAAGTGAAATGCGTGGCGGCTTTCTTCAACGCAGAGGCGCAGGGAACGGAGCGCGAGCATTCAGCTCGCAGGAGCGCGGGCATTCAGCCCGCACGCCATCCATCCGCCACATCGAATGTTGAACCCCCATCCCGCCTTCATCGGGATGCTGCGCGGCCTCCGGCCTTGCAGGAGGAATTGCTCACTGCACAGCGGTCCTGCATGTGTGACGGTGCGTCGGTTCTAAGACCGACAGGGCCATGTGGCTCTTAAGAGCCACACTCCGTTTCCACAAGCCGCCGGACATCCCGGGCGGGGATGGCGAGCTTGCAGATTACTGGTTACAGGTTGCGGGTTGCGGGTTTGGTCGGAAGCAGACGGCCTGGCTGTCACCGGCCTTGATCACACACGCGTAGCGTGACCACACAGTCCGTTCCCTGCTCCCGGTTCCCTGAACCCTGATCTGGGTATGGCAATCCAGCCGGCGGCTATTCTCCCCGGTCCATCTTCCAGCGCATGACCGTGTATATCGTCATCCCCACAATGGCAATCACGACGAACACTCCCCAGAACCACCACTGCCAGCGCTCGCTGCCATCCCCGGCGATGCGCTGGAGCAGCAGAACAATTGACATGGACTGACCCATCCCTTGCATTGTAGCCCAGCCGCCGGACATCCTGGAGTGGAGATCCGGGAATGCAAAACATAGTGATCTTACAGCGCACTAGGAGGAGCTGCGGCACTTGCTGCCGCACAATGATTGGAACGCTCTGCTCGACTGGCAACGAGAAGAAAGTGGCAGTTCTTCAACGCAGGGGCGCAGGGAACGGAGCGCGTAGCGGAGGCGCAGCCGCAGCTGCGCAGGCTCGCCCTGCTCGATTGGCAACGCGGTCTATGAGGCGGTTCTGTTTAACGCTAAGCCGCTGAGCCGCGAAGGAAAACCGGAGCGCGAGCATTCAGCTCGCAGGAGCGCGGGCATTCAGCCCGCCCGTCATCCATCCGCCTATTCGAATGTTGAACCCCCATCCCGCTTTCAGCGGGATGCTGCGCGGCCTCCGGCCTTGCGAAGGGACGGGCTCAAGCGCCGGACATCAAGGGCGAGGGACGCCATGGGCGTCCCGCGGGTGGGAATGGCAAACAGGCAGGCGGCGGGATGCGGGATGAGTTTGCCAGACTGACATCTGGCCTCCGCACCCAGCTGGCGCTGGGCCACCACGCCTGGCTTGCGCCAGACATCCAGCAGTGCGGATTCGCCGACTTGCAATGGCAGACTGGTGTCTGGCCTACATTGCCTGACTGACATCAGGCCTCCCAGCCAAGCTTACAGCTTGGCCTCCATATCCCCGGCTGAAGCCGGAGCTCCCTACCCCACCTTCCCCCGGTTGGCTCCCTCGCTCTTCATCTTCCGTGCCATCTTCTTAGTCAGCGCGTCCACCTGGTCGCGCACAAGTGCGGCTTTTTCGAACTCCAGCAGTTCGGCCCACTTGTGCATCTGCGCCTCCAGCTCGGCGATCAGCATCGTCAGTTCGCCGATGCCCATTGCGTCGTGCTCGTCCGGGATGCTGGCCTGGGCGACCTTGATCACGCGCAGGCCGCTTTCCTCCAGCCCTTCCGTGATGTCCTGGATCTTCTTGATGATCGTCTTCGGCGTGATCCCGTGCTCCTCATTGTAGGCCAGCTGGATGTCACGGCGGCGGTTCGTCTCGTCTATCGCGCGCTGCATGCTGGGCGTGATCTTGTCAGCGTAGAGGATCACCTCGCCGTTCACGTTGCGCGCCGCGCGGCCGATGATCTGGATCAGCGAGCGGTCCGAGCGCAGGAAACCCTCCTTGTCGGCATCGAGGATGCAGATCAGCGAGACCTCCGGCAGGTCGAGGCCCTCGCGCAGCAGGTTGATGCCCACCACCACGTCGTATGTGCCGATGCGCAGGTCCTTCAGGATGCGGATGCGCTCCACTGTGTCAACGTCGGCATGCAGGTACTGCGTCTTCACGCCGCTGTCGGAGAGGTAGTCACTGAGCTTCTCCGCCATGCGCTTCGTGAGCGTCGTCACCAGTGTGCGCTCGCCGCGCTCATTGCGTTCGCGCACCCGCTCCAGCAGGTCGTCAATCTGGTGCTTCGTGGGCTCGATCACGATCTGCGGGTCCACGAGCCCCGTCGGGCGGATGATCTGCTCGGCGGTGTTCTGCGTCACCTCCAGCTCGTAGGGCCCGGGCGTGGCGGTGGTGTAGATCACCTGGTTGACATACTTCTCCCACTCATCGAAGCGCAGCGGGCGGTTGTCAAGCGCGCTTGGCAACCTGAAGCCGAAGTCGACGAGCGTCTGCTTGCGTGAGCGGTCGCCGTTGTACATGCCGTGCAGCTGCGGGATCGTCACATGGCTCTCGTCAATGATCATCAGGAAGTCGTCAGGGAAGTACTCGATCAGGTTTGACGGCGTCTCGCCCGGCATGCGGCCGTCGAAGTGCCGCGAGTAGTTCTCGATGCCGTTGCAGTAGCCGACGTTCTCGATCATCTCGATGTCGAAGTGCACACGCTCCTTGAGGCGCTGGTACTCCAGCAGCTTGCCCTCCTTCTCGAACTTCGCCAGCTGCTCACGGGACTCGCGGCGGATGCTCTTGATGGCGAGCTCCTGCTTCTCCGGGATCAGCACGTAGTGCGTGGCGGGGAAGACGTAGGCCTTCTCGAGCTGCTCCAGCTCGTGCATCGAGACCGGGTCGACGCGCGCGATGCGCTCCAGCTCGTCGCCGAAGAACTCCAGGCGGAGGATCTCCTCCTTGTCGGCGGAGAAGATCTCGAACACGTCGCCCTGCACGCGGAAGCTGCCGCGCACGAGTTCGTAGGAGTTGCGCATGTACTGCATGTCCACGAGGCGGCGGATCAGGTGCTCGCGTCGTACCTCGAAGCCGGGGAACAGCCTGAGCGACAGCTTCTCGTAGTCCTCGGGGGAGCCGAGGCCGAAGATGCAGGACACGCTGGCAACGACGATCACGTCGCGCCGGGTGAGCAGCGCCTCGGTGGCACTGTGGCGCAGGCGGTCGATCTCCTCGTTGATCTGGCTGTCCTTCTCGATGTAGGTGTCGGTCTTCGGGATGTAGGCCTCGGGCTGGTAGTAGTCGTAGTAGGAGACGAAGTACTCCACGTGGTTCTCGGGAAAGAACTGGCGGAACTCCGCGCAGAGCTGGGCCGCCAGCGTCTTGTTGTGGCAGATCACGAGCGTGGGCTTCTGCGTGGCCTGGATCACATTGGCCATCGTGAAGGTCTTGCCGGTGCCGGTCGCGCCGAGCAGCACCTGGTGCTTCAGCTCGCGGCCGACGCCGTCCACCAGCGAGGCGATCGCCGTGGGCTGGTCACCGCCGGGCTGGTAGTCCGAGGCCAGCCTGAACTCACCCTCGCGCTGCCAGAAATCAGCCTCGACCGCGGCTGGACCGAACACTTCCTCGTTGACGGGATCGTCACCGGGCAGGCGGTGCAGCTCGTCCTCATTCACCTTCCACTTCTTCGCCTTTGGCATAACGGGGCATTATACCCGTTATACGGTACGTTTGTTTAGATGTGGCAGCTGCTTCGGTTTCGCCTCGCCATGAACCTTCCCGGGCAGCCCGGCCTACTCGTAGCGGATCGCGTACTTCGGCCGTCCTATGTCGTTGTCGATATAGGCGACGGCAAGCTTGCCCTGGACCTCGATTATCGCGGCGAAGTTGCCAGAGTCTCCGAGCTCGTCCACGGTCTGGGCCGGCAACCAGTCCAGCGGCTGGCTGCCCAGGCCCGAGGCCTCGACGAAACGCAGGCTGCTGTTCGAACCCGCTTTGGAGCAGCAGGCGGGCCTGCCGTTGTGCACGACCATGCCCGCATAGTCCCCCGCCGAACCGAAGCTGTCAATGTCGAAGGCAGGCAGCCAGTCCGCTGCCAGTGAGCCGCTGGGCGTCGTGCTGCTGCGGAAGGCCAGGCTATTGCTGACGGGATCGTTGTAGCAGACCGCGGGCCTGCCATCCAGTTCAACCAGCTTCGAGTAGTAGCCGCGACCGCTGCCACCGGTGAGGATCACCTGCTGGGACCAGTCGCCCGCCAGTGTCCCGCTGGCGCTGGTGCTGCGGATGTACAGCAGCCGGTTGGAGGTGTCATCAAAATGGCTGATCGCCGGATTGCCGTCGATGATCGCCATCGAGGGGTTGGTGCCCACGTCCGCGGAGTTGTCAATGGTGATGTCACCCAGCCAGTCGCCGGCGGCGGCACCCGTGTCCGAGGTGCTGCGCACATAGCGCAGGCTGCTCTGGGCCAGGTCGTAGTAGCAGATCGCCGGACGGCCGGCGACAACCAGCATCTCAGCGTAATAGCCACGTGCGGGGCCGGACTCAACCAGGACCGGCGTGCCCCAGTCTCCCGCCAGGGAGCCCGTGGCCGTCTGGCTCCGGATGTAGTAGAGGTCGGATGTGGAGGCGCGCTGATAGGCCACCGCGGGAGTGCCCTGCACCTCAGCCAGGGACATCCCGAACACCCCGGCCCCGCTGGCGCCGTCGAGGTCCACTATGCCGCTCCAGTCAGCCGGATCCTCCCCGGTGGGGGTGCTGCTGCGCACATACTCCATGCTGTCACTTGCCGAGTTGTAATAGACGATCGCCGGATGTTCGCCGATGACGGAGAATGTCAGATTCTGCCCGGCGGTGTTGCCGGTATCAATCGTGACCCGTTTCCAGCCCTGGGCCACCAGTCTGATCACAGCCTCGGAACCTGCGCCGCCGTCATCCGTGACGCGCAGCCGGACCGTGTACTCCCCGATCTCCGGATAGAGGTGGCTGGCCCCCGCCGCAGCGCCAGTCGAAAAGTCGAAGCTGCCGTCATTGTCCCAGTCCCATTCATAGAGCACTATGCTGCCATCCGGATCACTGCAGCCCGAGAGGTCGAATTCCGCAATGAAGGGTGCGGGCTGGCGCTTGCCGCCCTCGACGCTGAAGGCAGCATGGGGAGGCAGGTTGAGCGGGGCTGCTGTGGCGCTGAGCGCCACCGTGTCAACGTCCCAGGCCCCGCCGCTGTCAGTCACGCGGAACTTCGCATTGTAGAGGCCGGGGCTGGAATAGTTCTGCTGGGCAGGATTCAGGCTGTCCGTGTCCGCTTCATAGATCCCGTCGCCATCGAAGTCCCAGGCGAATGTCAGTGCCTCAGGTGCATCCTCATTGTCATCAGCGCTGCCCGTGAATGTCACATCCAGCGGTACGATCCCGGACTGCGGAGTGGCAATCGCGCTGGCCACCGGACGGGTGTTGCCAGTGATCACCAGCGAGACACCGCCGAGTGCGGTGAGTTGACCCTCAGCGTCACGGCCGACGACCCGCGGACGGATGATTCCGAGTGAGGAGGTGATGGCGCTCTGACTGCCGGAGTTGTCATTCTGGATCTCGAACACGCCGTCGCCATCCAGATCCCAGTCAAAGCTGGCTGCACCCGTGGCAGTCAGGCTGATCACGTCGTTGAGCATGCCGGAAGGGGCGGTGCTCACGAGCTGCAGCGGACTGTTGCCGGGCAGCGGGACAGCCTGCACCAGCGGGCTCACTGCACTTTCGTTGCCGGAGAAGTCCACACTGGCAATCCGCAGATACGTGATGTCAGTGAGGCCCCCCAGCAGGTGCCTGGTGCTGCCTTCGAGGTAGGCCACGCGCTGCACACCGGCGGAATGCGGATTGATGAAGCTGCGGTTCGCATGATAGATCGCATAGCCGGCGAGATCCGGATCCAGCACGGGGGACCAGTTCAGTTCCAGTCCACCGGGGATGGGGCTAGCCGTCAGCCCCAGCGGAGTCGCGGGGGCTGTGGCGGAAGCCGGGTCATACTGGTTCACGCCGATGCCCACCACGTCGGCACTCGTGCCCGCCGGGCAGAGCACGGAGATGAAGGTGTTGCCAAGCGCACTGGTCAGATCAGCGCTGGAATCAGTCACCGCCTGCAGGCGCACGTGATTGTCGGTGAAGGGGCCCTGCCAGTCCCAGCGGCCCGTGCCGTAGTTGGAGAGCCCGACGTAGTATCCCTTACCTGAGAGCAGGTTGGCATCCACGCTGACGATGCCGGGCTGCTGTGCGCCCATCGTCACGCGGTACATCGCAGAGGAAGTGCCGGTGGGGCTGATACCGTTCAGGCGTGTGGCTTCCAGGTTGTCAGCGGCGTCACCACTGTCGAGGAAGCGCTCCACGCCGGGAGTGAAGTCGGTATTCAGGTTGATGGAGGAAGCACTGCGCACCGCAGGGATCACTAATCCATCACTGTCCAACTCTTCCCAGGGCTGCACACCGTCCTGCGGCAGGCTGGTTGGAAACTGCCCACTGCCGTCCTGCAGCGCAGTCTCACTGCTCTGCTGCGAGCCTAGATCCTGCCGGCGGGCAGTCTCTGAAGAACAGGAAATCAAGCTGATTCCCAATATGGCGACAAGCATTGCGGCAGCTCTGATCATGGCTGGCCTCCTGATCCTGATGTCAGATGCTAGCACAGTCCCGCCAGGCAGACGGACCAGGCCGGACCCTTCCTGCAGCACCCTGAAACTTCCGGCAATTCAGCCGGACCAGCCCTACTGGTAGAGATAGGCGAACTTCAGCTGGCCGTTGCTGACATCGCGGTAGCTGATTGCCGGTGAACCGTTGATGAAAATCAATGATGTATCCTCACCGACTCCTGCGGTTGAGTCCGCGACTTCCTCCGTTCCCCAGGCAGTGCCGGTGGCATCCGTGGCCCGCACGTAGCGCAGTTGAGTACTTGTAGCGGTGTTGTGGAGGTAACTGGCTGCAGGGAAACCATCAATCACGGCGAGGGAGCAGAATGACCCCGTATTGCCCGTTCCCGCTGCAGTCACGTAACCGCCCCAGCCTGTACCCGTGTTGTTTGCGGCACGGACATAGCGCAGGTCAGTGGAATCGAATTCGTAGTAGCACATCGCCGGCCTGCCGTTGACAATCGCCATGGAGCAGTTGATACCCGTGTTGCCGTCGGCATCAGCGATCACGGGGGCTCCCCAGGTTGTGCCCTGGCTGTCAGAGGAACGCACGAACAGCACGCTCGCGTCGCCTCTGTAGCCAACCGCGGGGTTGCCTGCAACCACAAGCAGGGTCGTATAGCTCTGGTTCGCGGCGGAGTTGTCAACCGCCACAGGCGATCCCCAGGCCGTACCCTGGGCGTTTGTCGCGCGGACATACTTCAGGTTTCCTCCGCCGATGTAGCAGATTGCCGGGTTGCCAACCACCACCTCGAGTGAGGAGTAGGTCCCGCTCTCGATGTCAACGGGAGTGCCCCAGCTGCTTCCCAGGGAGTCCGTCGCACGGACATACCTCAGGGTGTCGCTGCCGGTGATCGTGTAGCTGATGGCGGGGTTGCCCGCCACGATTTCCATCGAGCCATATGAGTTGAGGTTTCCGCTCGTGTCCACCGCAACCGGAGTCCCCCAGTTGCGGCCCAGTTCATCCAGGGCGCGGACGAAGTAAAGTCCGTTGGCACCGCTGTAGCTGATCGCCGGCAAGCCGTCAACGAGTTTCATGGAGGTGTAACGCCCGGTGTCCGATGTTGAATCCACTGTGTCCGAGCGCCAGCCGCGTGCCAGGACGGACCTGCTCGCCAGCGAACTGGCGCCGTCGTCATCCGTCACGCGCACGGAGACTCTGTGGACTCCGGCTTTCGTGAACACATGCTCCACCTGGAAATCCGTGCCTGTATCCTCATCATAGATTCCATCACTTTCCCAGTCCCATTCAAAGGAGACGATCGTGCCGTCGAGATCCATGCTGTTGCCGGCATCGAATGCGGCTGTAAATGGCAGGTCTCCCTCATCATCACGGAACACGCCGAGTGCCGCAACCGGCGGCAGATTTGCCGCCTCCGGCTGGGCCAGGACACTGACGGTGTCGACGTCCCAGGCTCCGTCAGTATCCGTCACACGCAGCCTGGCGTTGTACAGGCCCGGAGTGCCGTAGTTCTGCGGAGCCGGATTCAATGTGTCGGCGTCCGGTTCGTAGATGCCGTCGCCATCGAAGTCCCAGGCGATGCTGAGATCCTCAACTATATCCTCCTGGTCTTCGGCCAATCCTATGAATGTCACATCCAGCGGAGCCGTGCCGGATTGCGGGCTGGCACCAGCGCTGGCAACGGGGCGGGAGTTTGCCGTGACAATCAGTGACAGGCCACCAAGCGCTACGTGTTCTCCGCCGGCATCCCGGCCTCGCACACGCGGGCGGATCAGGCCCGTCGCACTCGTATTCGCATTCCGGGATCCGGTGCTGTCATCCTCAATCTCGAACACTCCATCACCATCGAGGTCCCAGTCATATGAGTCCGCGCCTGTTGCCGAAAGCTGGACAGCACCGTTGATTCCGGTGGATGGTGCATCCGCGGTGAGCTGCAGTGGTACGGGGGCAGCAGCCAGCGGTGTGGCGAATGCTACGGTGCTCGGGCTGCTTTCATTGCCCGCGAAATCAACGGCGGTTACCGCGGCGAATGTCTGCCCGCTCAGGCCTGCAAGGAGATGGCGGGTGCTGCCTTCCAGGTAGTTCAGACGTTCAACGCCGGCTGCGGAAGTATCGGTGAAGTCACTGTCTGAAAAGTAGATGGCGTAGCCCGCCAGGTCAGGGTCCAGTACGGGGAACCAGCTCAGCTCAATGCCGCCGGGCACCGGGTTGGCAGTCAGGGCGATCGGTGTCGGCGGTGGGGTGACTGAAGAGGGGTCATATTGATTCACTCCGATACCCACCACGTCGGCACTCGTCCCCGCCGGACAGAGCACGGAGATGAAGGTGTTGCCAAGGGCACTGGTCAGGTCAACGCTGGAATCAGTCACCGCTTGCAGGCGCACGTGGTTGTCGGTGAAGGGGCCCTGCCAGTCCCAGCGGCCCGTGCCGTAGTTGGAAAGCCCGACGTAGTATCCCTTACCTGAGAGCAGGTTGGCATCCACACTGACGATGCCGGGTTGGCTGGCAGCCATGCTGATCCGGTACATTGCCTGGGAGAGGGAGTTACCATCATTGCCATTGAGGCGCACCGCTTCAAGATTATCGGCGGCATCGCCACTGTCGAGGAAGCGCTCCACACCGGGAGTGAATTCCGTGTTGATGTTGATGGAGGAGGCAGCACGTTCTGCCAGGACCACGAATCCATCAGCATCCAGGCTTTCCCAGGGCTGCACGCCGTCCTGCGGCAGGCTGGTTGGAAACTGCCCACTGCCGTCCTGCAGCGCAGTCTCACTGCTCTGCTGCGAGCCAAGATCCTGCCGGCGGGCAGTCTCTGAAGAACAGGAAATCAAGCTGATTCCCAGTATGGCGACAAGCATTGCGGCAGCTCTGATCATGGCTGGCCTCCTGATCATGATCACAAATGCTAGCACGCAATGACAAGACAGTCCAGAAGGCATATTCCCATGCTTCATAAGCCGGACGTGCCTGCCGACAGGCAGGTCCCTGCGCATGGCACCTGGCTGGTTGCCAACAAGCAGGCGGTGCAGCTCGTCCTCATTCACCTTCCACTTCTTCGCCTTGGGCATAACGGGGCATTATACCCGTCATACGGTACGTTTGTTTAGATGTGGCAGGACATCTGACTACGGCAGGGGAGTTCCGAATGCATGGAAGTCTCCGGTAGTGTCACCTGCATAGAGCGTACCGTCGGCTCCGATTGCGGGGGAGCTGAGGCTCGTCCCCGGCAGATCGGCGGACCAGAGGGTCAGGCCCTGGACATTGACGCAGAACAGCTCATTGTCCTGGTTGGCAAAGTACATATTGCCATCCGGCGCAAACACCGGCCCGATGATAGTGTTGATCGTGGAAGGCCGGACCTTGCGGATCTCGGCACCGTTCTGGGCGTCAAGCAGGTAGAGATAGCCCAGATCGTCAGTGAAGGCCACTGCAACCCCGAAGTAGCTGGCAATCAGGCTGTCAATGAACTGGCCTTCCGTTGCATATGACCAGAGCTCATCGCCGGCCTGATTGAGCGCCGTCACCGAAGCGCTGTCCCCGCCGACGAGCAGGACACCGTTGTCCGTCAGGGTCGGAGAGCTGAAAAACTGCGCAGCACGCTGCTGTTGCCAGGCCTGGCTGCCATCAGGATCGATTGCGGTCAGCGCTCCGCTGATATCCGTCACGAAGATCCTCCCGGACTTGGCAACCGCCGGCAGTTTGGTGATTGAGCCGGGAACGGTGGCCGTCCAGATCGTGTCCAGATCCTGATTCAGGTGGAAGAGAATCCCGTTGGTTGATGCCGCAAGGATGCTTTCATCCGGCAGCACCTGGGCAATGAGCAGGAAGCCCGGCTCGGCCCTGCTCTTCAGCAGGTCTCCCTGCGGTGAGATCAGTTCGATGTTCCCCGCGCCGTTGCAGAAGATGATGTTGCCACTGGCGGTCAGCACCGGAGAGCCGGGCACTCCCGATTCCCCGGAATCGTGGAACCACTTCTCTGAGCCGTCTTCCGGCCGGAGTGCATGCAGCTTGCCATCATTCGTGCCGATGTAGATCGTGCCGTTTGGCGTGATGGCCGTGCCCGTGCCACAGGCCGAGCCAAGTGTTACGCTCCAGCGCGAGTTGTCATCCAGCGGCCCGTCGAAGGGGCTGAGACCGTTGTTTCCGAGGTCACCATACTGCGATGGCCAGGGGCCGGGCAGATTGAGGGCCTTCGTGATCGCATTTGTCCGGCCACCCTGGTTGTCCGTCACACGCATGTTGATGAAGTGCTGGCCCCTGACCGGGAATGTGTGCACCACCCCCGGAAGCTCTCCGACATCCTCGTAGATGCCGTCGGAATTCCAGTCCCATTCATACAGGACGATTTCACCGTCCTCATCACTGCTGGCTGAGGCATCGAAGTACACGTTGAAGGGCGCGACCGTGTTGATCATCTCATAACTGAAAGTGGCTGCCGGCGTGATGTTGCCGGGGTCGTCACCGGTTGCCAGCACCGAGATCGTGTCCACATCCCAGGCACCCTGGCTGTCCGTCACGCGGAACTTGACGTTGTACAGCCCGGGGACGGTATAGGTCAGGGGGATCTCGGTAAGATCGGTATCATCATCGTAGATACCATCGGCATCGAGATCCCAGGCATAGCTGAGCTGTGCGGGACTGTCCTCGGCATCCTCGGCGATGCCAGTCAGGGTGAGGTCCAGGGGCACATCGCCCGTTGCCGGAATCGCATTGGCGCTGGCCACGGGCCGGCTGTTGCCGGAGATGATCAGGGAAATGCCGCCGAGTGCAGTGTGATTGCCAGCGCTGTCCCTGCCGACGACACGCGGACGGATGATGCCCGTGGCAGTGGTGAGTGCCGCCTGGCTGCCGGAGTTGTCATTCTGGATCTCGAATACGCCGTCGCCATCCAGATCCCAGTCGTAGCTGGCGGCACCACTCGCACTGAGGCTGATCGTGTCATTGAGCAAGCCGGAGGGGGCACTGCTCATGAGCTGCAGCGGGCTGCTGCCCGGCAGGGGAGCAGCCTGCACCGGTGGGGTTGGCAGGCTTTCATTGCCGGAGAAATCCACACTGGCAATGGCGACAAAGGTGTTGCCGGTGAGGCCCGTCAGCAGGTGCCGGGCACTGCCTTCGAGATAGGCCACGCGCTGTACGCCAACTGCCTGCGGATTGCTGAAGCTCTTCGCTGAATGGTAGATCGCATAGCCGGCGAGATCCGGGTCCAGCACGGGGGACCAGTTCAGTTCCAGTCCGCCGGGGACCGGAGTGTCCGTCAGACCCAGCGGAGTCGCGGGGGCTGTGACGGATACCGGGTCATACTGGTTCACTCCGATGCCGACCACGTCGGCACTGCTGCCCGCCGGGCAGAGTACGGAGACGAAGGTGTTGCCAAGCGCACTGGTCAGATCGCCGGAGGAGTCAGTCACGGCCTGCAGGCGCACATGGTTGTCAATGAAGGGGCCCTGCCAGTCCCAGCGGCCCGTGCCGTAGTTGGAGAGCCCGACGTAGTAGCCCTTGCCACTGAGCAGGTTGGCATCCACACTGACGATGCCGGGCTGCTGTGTCCCCATGCTGACACGGTACATTGCGTAGGATGTGGCATTGCCGTCATTCCCGTTCAGGCGTGTGGCTTCCAGGTTGTCAGCGGCGTCACCACTGTCGAGGAAGCGCTCCACGCCTGGGGTGAAGTCCGTATTCACATTGATTGATGAGGCAGCACGGTCCGCCGGAACCACGAATCCATCGGTATCCTGGCCTTCCCAGGGCTGCACGCCGTCAGCCGGCAGAGCGGAGGGGAACTGTTCCGGCTTCAGATCAGGCGTACTCTGGACAGCCGGTACTGATTGCTGGGAACTTGCCGCTTCGAGCGCGCCTCCCGGGTTTCCCTGGGAACAGGAACAGGCAATCAGGAGCAGCAGCAGGCTGCACGAAAATGAAGCATAGCGGAACATGGCCGGCCTCCGGGACGATGCATGATGCTAGCATGCCCCCTCACAGCACCGAGCAGTTCCATAGGTCCGCGCAGCGATTCAGCCTGCCCTGCAGCGACATCCCGGTCCGGCTTGCCGTATCATTTCCTTATGCAGATCCCGCAGCCGATCAGACTTGAAGGGCCCATCGTCAGGCTCGAACCGCTCACCATGGAGCACCTCGCGGACCTCGAGGAGGCCTTCGAGCCCGGCACCTGGCAGTGGTCCTTCTACCGCTTCCTTGAGGGCGACATGCAGGGCTACATCGAGCACAGCCTGAAGATGTGCGAGGACACCAGCCGCGTGGCCTTCGCCGTGATCGATGTGGCCAGCGACCGGGCCATCGGTGGCACGAGCTACATGAATGTGCAGGCGCACGATGACAGCCTGGAGATCGGCTACACCTGGTTCGGGCCGCAGTGGCAGCGTACCGGGCGCAACCGGGCCAGCAAGCTCTTGCTGCTGGACCATGCCTTCGGCGAACTCGGGGTGAACCGCGTGGAGTTCATGGGCGATGCGGACAACATGCCAAGCCGCAATGCGCTGGAAGGGATCGGTGCCACCTTCGAGGGCATCATCCGCGAGAACCGCAAACGCACCGACGGCAGTTACCGCTCGACCTTCTACTACTCGATCATCCGCCGCGACTGGCATGCAGTGCGCCGCCACCTGGTGGAAAGCATCCGCGAACTGGCGGGCTGAAGCCCGGGACGCATCCGCTCAGTTAAGCTGCGGCCAGGCGAAGCGCAGCACACCCTCATCATTGCCTTCATAGCAGACCGCCGGGCGGCCATCCAGCACGGCTGCTCCAAGGTTACGCCCGGCATCTCCCAGGCCGTCGACGAGGATGTCGAAGCTCGGCCAGCTGTCCCCCGATAGACTTGCCGAGTAGGACATGCGGATGTCGTCATCGGCGAGGTCATAGTTGAAGATCGCCATGTGGTCATCCGTCACCAGCAGGCGGATGTAATCACCATGATTGTTGCCACCGTTGAAGGGGTCAACACGCACCGGGGTATTCCAGCTTGAGCCGGTGGTGTTGGTGGCGGCGCAGAAGTATGGATCGAAATTGTCAAAGGCCACGACAGGAATTCCAGCGGCCACCTTCAGATCGAAATAGTTCCCGGAATTGTCATGGACCAGCGCCCGGTTGTTGCTGTCCCAGTCCGTACCGGTGCTGTCCTCTGCGCGCAGGAAGAAGAGATCGCTATCGTCGCTGTGCCAGTAGAGGATCGCCGGCCGGCCGGCCACGACCGCCAGGCGGGTGAAGGTGGTCTGCGTGCCCACGTCAGTGTCAACATCGGTCAGCAGTGACCATGTCGTTCCGCTGGCGTCTCCGGCCCGCGCATAGCGGACCTTCTCAGTGGTGTTCTGGTAGTAGGAGATCGCCGGACGCCCGCCGACGATTGCCATGTTGGGATAGAGCAGGCTGTCCGTGGCATGGTCCTCCACGGTCACGGGAGCGCTCCAGCTGCTGCCATCAGCCACCAGGGCGCGCACGAACACGATGTTGTTGGCAAGCGCCTGGGCAAAGGCCGGCAGGCCGTCCACTTCCAGCAGTGACAGCTCCGAGGTACCCTGGTCAGTGCTGGCAGCCAGCACCGGCTCTGACCAGTTCTCGCCCCGCACATCCAGGGCGTGGGTGTACCAGGCTTCACCGCTGTCGCGGTAGATGATCGCCGGCAGGCCGCCGATCACGGCCATGCTCGTCGCCTGGACGTTGGTGCCATGCGGGGTCAGCTCCTGCGAGCTGAAGCGGTAGATCCGGATCAGGAAGGAGGCCTCGGCGGTGTTGCCATCCGGATCCTCCACCATTAGTGTCGGTTTGTAGATGCCGGGTTCGGTGTAGGTCGCGGTATAGAAGGCACCGGACTGGCTTTCGAACTCGCCATAGCCGAGTGCATCGAAGTGGTAGGTCAGACTGCCGCCCTCCGGGTCCAGGCTGCCCGTGGCATCCAGGAAGAGTTCTACGTCGTCATCCTGCGGCATGTAGAACTTGCGGATGCCACCCTCGCTGTCACCATGCTGTGAGTCGAAGCTGAAGGCCACCACCGGCGGCAGGTTGACAACATCGGCGGGGCTGACCTGCACGGCCAGGGTATCCACATCCCAGGCACCCTCAGAGTCCGTCACGCGGAACTTGGCGTTGTAGAGGCCGGGATCCACGTAGTCAACGGGATCGGGGCTGAGGCTGTCCGTGTCCGGTTCATAGATGCCGTCGCCGTCGAAGTCCCAGGCGTAGCTGAGCTGGCCGGGGCCGTCCTCCAGGTCATCCGCCTCAGCGCTGAACGTCACGTTGAGCGGGGCGGTCCCGCTCTGCGGAACAGCCGTGGCGCTGGCTACGGGCCGCGTATTGCCGGTGACGATCAGGGAGACACCGCCGAGCGCGGTGGCCTCGCCGTCCGTGCCGCGCACGCGGGGGCGAAGCAGCCCGGCGGAGGATGTGTCGGCCTGCTGCTTGCCGCTGCCATCCGCCAGCACTTCAAACACGCCGTCGCCGTCGAGATCCCAGTCGTAGCTGGCAGCGCCGTTGGCATTGAGGGTGATCGCATCATTCAGCGGGGCGGAAACCGCATCCGCAGTGAGCTGCAGGGCGGGAGCCGTGCCAACCAGCGGTGTGGCGGACTGCAGTTCGCTGAGCTGGCCGAAGTTGCCGGCGAAGTCCAGGGCGCTGACGGCCACGAAGGTTTCAGTGCTGAGATCGCTGAGCAGCTGGCGGGTGCTGCCCTCCAGATAGGGCAGACGCCGCACAGCGGCGGCATCCGGGTCAGTGAAGGCGGCAGTGCTGTAAAGCACGAGATAGCCGGCCAGATCAGGCTCCAGCAGCGGGGCCCAGGCCAGCTCGATTCCGCCGGCCACGGGAGTCAGGCTCAGGCCCGTGACCTGCGCCGGGGCCACGGCATCCGCCAGCTCGAGGCTGTTCACGCCGACGCCGATCAGGTCAGCGCTGCTGCCGGAGGGACAGAGCACGGAGACGAAGGTATTGCCCAGCGCACTGAGCAGGTTGTCAGATCCTTTGAGAGCTGCCTGCAGGCGGATATGGTTGTCAGTGAAGGGGCCCCGCCAGTCCCAGCGGCCCGTGCCGTAGTTGGAGAAGCCGACGTAGTAGCCACTGCCACTGAGCAGGTTGGCATCGATGCTGACGATGCCAGGCTGGCTGCCGCCGAGGCTGACGCGGTACATGGCATATGAAGCCGCGGAAGCGTCAGTGCCGTTGATGCGCGAAGCCTCGGCATTGTCCGCCACATCCCCGCCGGCCAGGAAGCGCTCCACCCCCGGCGTGAATTCAGTCTGGGGATTGATCGATGCGGCTGTCCTGTCCTGCACTGCTACGAAGCCATTAATGTCCAGGTTTTCCCAGGGCTGCTGGCCATCCGCGGGCAGGCTGTCCGGGAAGCCGTTCTCCGGCAGGCCGGCGGCGATCTGCGTGATCTCCGGGCCATCAGCCGGAGACTGGCCGGGCTCACGCAGGGCTGTGGAGCCGGTGCAGGAAGCAGTCAGCAGAAGCAGCAGCAGGGCCATCGCTGGCCGGAAACGGAAGTCGCGCATCAGAATTCTCCGGTTAAGGACTGGTTAAACCAGTATAACAAGAGCCTGTATGCGGTTTCCAGGCTAGCCTGCGGAATCCTCCAGCACCTTCAGGCCCGGCAGGGCATTGATCAGTACGTGAAGCCGAAACCAGGATCAACTGATTCCACATGCCTGAGGCGGAAGTTGCCATCGGGCATGATCTCATAGCGGGCATCACCGACTGAACCATCAAACCGGAAGGGCTGGCCAGTCACGGGATTGATGCTCTCCGAGTCAACTGGACTGAAGCCGGAAGACATGAATTCCTGCATGTCATACGGCAGCCTGCCATTGACTGACCTGAACAGACCAATGTTCTGGGTCATGATCCCGAGAATAGCGAACTGCTTCAGCTGACTTTCATTTTCAAGATAGCTGGAATAGCGGAAGTCAGTGTCCACACTTTCATTGAGTTTGTTGTCATAGTCCTGGAAGGATAGTCTGTAAGTTGTCATGTAGCCGTTGGCCGGTTCATGAAGAATGTGGAATCCACCCATGTAGTCAACGGTGTGAACAACTGGGTTGGAGCCAGGGCCTTCCGGGGCTTCGTAGTAAACCTGTCCGTAATCAGTCAGGTCCGGATTGTCGGGATTAAGCGGTACAAGATCAAAGCCGGGAATGTCGGCCTGGAATATTCCGCTGTCACGAACCTCCTGCCAGCTTTCCGGCCAGCGCTCATATACCTTGCGGAAATAGAACACACCAAGTTTGACTGACTGCATCCCGATATAGACATGAGAATCTCCAGGACCATTGCCAGGATAATCAGGATGCCATTCAGGATATTGCTCTGCAGCCCTTGCGTTATAGCCTGAGCATATGAACACAACCATGAGCATTACGACAAGATTCGCCAGATATCTCATATATTTCTCCTATGGGCAGGTCGAATTGGTGTTCTGTCCTTGATCTGTCGCGGATAATATATGTGAACATCCTGAGGAACAATCCGAAACCAGCACATATGTGACAGTACTTATTGGATACGAGCAAGAATTACAGTTCGTCATGTTGGGACAGTATCCCCAACTAACATTACATGTCGGCTCGATTCTTCTATATTGAGCATAGCCGCAAAAAGTCCGGCAAAATCGTAGCAGCCTTCGTTGACTAGTGTCCCAGACCAAGGGCCTACATTTTCACCATACCCTGTAGCATGACAACAGTCCCGCACAGGGTTTTTCAGGCAATTGCAGATAATCGCAGGATTTCCAGGTCCACCAGGACATCCCTGTGCAAATGCTTCAGATATCATCCCCATTGAAATTACTATATATATATATATATATAGTAAAAATCTGATTCTCATTTTCCTTCACCTGTTTCAAGAAGTGCTATCCCGTGGACTAGCTATGGAATCATTATATCAATGAAACTATGCCAAACTTCAGCAACTGTGTCAAGACGCCTGCATGGACAAATTGTTCAGTTTTGTCTGGATTGTAATTGCATCAATTGCCGCAACGATTGTGGCAGGGCAATTGCAGTCAGTCCTCCAGCACCTTCAGGCCCGGCAGCTCATCGCCCGCCACGAATTCCAGTGAGGCACCGCCGCCCGTGCTGACATGCGTCAGGGCCGCCGCCACATTGGCGCGGTTGACCGCCGCCACGCTTTCCCCGCCGCCCACGATCGTCACAGCCCCGCGGTCGCTGACCGCCGCCAGGGTGCGGGCGATCCCGAGCGTGCCGGCCGCGAAGCGCTCCTGCTCGAACACGCCCATCGGCCCGTTCCAGAACACGGTCCGGGCCTCCCAAATCACATTGTGGTAGAGCTCCAGCGTGGCATCACCGATGTCCAGGGCCACGTCGCCATCCTGCAGGCCATTGGCACTGCGCAGCTCGCATGTCTCCGGGTTGTCAAAACGCTCAGCGACGCGGTAGTCCAGCGGCAGGAGCAGCGCGGTGTTCCTTTCCTTCGCCAGTTCCAGCATGCGCAGCGCCTCCGGGAACATGGACTCCTCCACCAGGCTGTTGCCGGTGTTGTGGCCCTGGGCCGCGAGGAAGGTGTTGGCCATCGCCCCGCCGATGCAGACGCTGTCCGCGATCGGGATCAGGCTTTCGAGGACCTCGAGCTTGCCGGAGATCTTGGCTCCACCCATCACGATCACCAGCGGCCGCACGGGCTTGTCAATCACCTTCGAGAGCGCGCTGACCTCGGCCTCCACCAACCGGCCGGCGGCGCTGGGCAGCAGCCGGGCCACGCCCTCGGTTGAGGCATGTGCGCGGTGCACGGTGCCGAAGGCATCACTGACGTAGCAGTCGGCCAGCGCGGCAAGCCGTTGGCAGAACTGCTGGTCGTTGGCTTCCTCGCCGGGTTCGAAGCGCAGGTTCTCCAGCAACACGATGTTGTTGCCGGCGGCCTCGAGCGTGCGCTGCGCCCCCTCCCCCGCCACATCCGGGCTGAGGAAGACCTCCAGCGGGGCGAGATGCTCAATGGCCAGTGCCGAGTTGAGGGCATCGCGCAGGACGGGCACGAGCGGCGCGAGGCTCAGCTCCGGCACCGTCTGGCCGTCCGGCCGCCCGAGATGCGAACAGAGCACGAGCCGCGCACCGCGTTTCAGCAGCTCCACGAGCGTGGGCAGTGCGGCGCGGATCCGTGTGTCATCCGTGACGCGGCCGTCCCTGAGCGGGACGTTGAAATCCACACGCAGCAGCACTCGCCTGCCGGTCACATCCAGTGAGTCGATTGTCCTGAGTTTCATGTCAGCTCTCCCTCGCGCCATATTCTATTACTCGCCCGAACTGCCCCTGATATCCTCTTAGCCGTGGCGGCAGGATTCTCCAGTAAACGCATCATCGAGCTCACAAAAGAGCTCGTGCGCATCGATTCCGTGGTCGGAACCGAGGGTGAACGGTGGCTCGGCGAGCATCTGTTCGAGCTGCTGCAGCGCGAATGCGGATCGCTTGCCGGCGTCAGCCTGCAGCGGATCGAGACGGACTACGGCCATCGCCCGCCCGCGCTGCTGGCCTTCTGGAAGAGTCCCGCGGACACGAAGCGCACGGCTGTGCTGATGGGGCATTACGACGTGGTGGGCCTGGAACCCTACGGCAGCCTGGCGGAGCAGGCCCTGGACAGCGAGGCGCTGCGCCGGGCCTATGCGGCGGGCAGCGATCCGGACCTGAAGGCGGCTGCGGCGGACCCGGACTGGGTCTTCGGCCGCGGCTGGCTGGACATGAAGAGCGGCATCGCCGTGATCATCGAGCTGTTCCGGGCGCTGGCAAGCGAGGCGGAGCTGCCGCTGAACCTGATCCTGCTGATCACGCCTGATGAGGAAAGCCAGAGCCGCGGGCTGTATGCCGCCCTGCCGGAACTGCAGCGGCTGCGCCGGGAAGCCGATCTCGAACTGGTGCAGATTGTCAACGCGGACTACATGTCCCCGCTGTTCGATGGCGACGAACGGCGTTTCCTCTACAGCGGCACGATCGGCAAGTTCACGCTGGGCCTGACCGTGCTCGGCACGACCACGCATGCCGGCTCGCCCTTCGGCGGTGTCAACGCCGCAGCGCTGGCGGGATATCTGGCTTACGCCCTCGAGCATGACCGGCGCTTCCTGCAGGGGCATCGCGGTGAATGGCTGCCACCGCCGACGGTGCTGCACCTCGCGGACCGGCGCCGGCGCTATGACGTGATGACCGTGGAGAGCGCTTCGCTGTATGCCAACGTCTTCAACATCTCCGCTGACAGCGAAAGGCTCTGGCGCGACACCTTGCAGGAACTACGCCGCCTGCTGAAGCGTTACGACTCCGAGATGCGCAAGCGCTACAACCGCTTCACGGCGCGTGCTGACATGCAGCCGCCGCGGGATGCACGCCGTCCGGAGCTGATCGACTTCGCCACGCTGCTCAGGCGCTGCAGTGAGCATACCGGCCGGGAAGCGCAGGCATTGCTGGCGGAGACCCGGGCGCAGCTCAGCGAGCAGGATGAACGCCAGCGCGGGATCGAGCTTGTCAACCGGCTGGCGCAGATGCTGCCCCAGGGCCGGGCACTGGTGGTGGCGCAGCTGCTGCATCCCTGGTACCCCTGCCGCATTGAGAACGACAGCGGCAGGCTGGAACTGCTGCGCGAACTCTGCCGCGAACAGGGACTGACGCACATGCACATCTACCCCTACATCTCCGACATGAGCGCCTTCGCCTGGCAGGGCGGGGTCCCGGACGTACTGCGGCGCTGCAGCCCGCTGGAACAGCAGCCGGAGGACATCGGGATGCTGCAGGAGCTGGCCTGCCCCGTGCTGAACCTCGGACCCTGGGGCCTGGGAGCACACACGGGACAGGAGCGCAGCCGGCTCGACTGGTTGTCAACGGGCCTGCCGCAGGCACTGGAGCGGTTGCTAAGAATGATTTCGCAGTCGCAGTAGCATGGGAAGTTTTCACAATTCGCGCCGATTCACTTCCGCTGCGGCCCGCCGGGCTATAATCAGCTTGCTGAAATATTCACTATCGCAGAGGCGGAGCATGACAAGCAGAAGCATTACTGCAGTGGCCACTTTACTGCTGCTGACTTGCGGGCTGATCCCTTCCTGTGACAACGGAAGCGACACGCAGAACGGACACACCGCGCGGGTTCCCGCCGGGAGCACTGCCGTTGACGACTACCTGAGTTCCAGTGCTCCAGTGGAGCGCAGCGGCGGCAGCGGGCAGTTCGTGCGGCTTGACGCCGCGCAGACCGGCATCGAATTTGACAACCGGGCCGATGACATCGACTTCATCGCCGAGGACCGCGCCAGCCAGGCGGGCCTGGCCTGCGGGGATGCCAACGGCGACGGGATCATGGACCTGTTCCTCTGCGGGATCGAGACTGACAACCGGCTCTATCTCGGCGAGGGTGGCTTCCGCTTCCGGGATGCGACGGCAGAGAGCGGCAGCGACCTGGCCGTCAGCGGCCACGAGACCTTCGGCGCGCTGTTCGTTGACATCGACGGTGACGGCGACCAGGACCTCTATCTCGGCGTGCGCGGCGCGGATGACCGGCTGTACATCAATGACGGCAAGGGCAGGTTCAGCGACGAGGCGGCCGAGCGCGGCACCACCGCCACGGTCGCCACCTCGAGCATCGCGGCCTTCGATGTCGAGCCGGACGGCGACCTCGACCTCTACGTCTGCTCACATGCCTTCGACCCGCGCATGACCGCTGACGACGCAATGGTCGCCCAGGGTGTTGACATCAAGCACATCACGATCGTGCCGGAGCGCGACATCCTCTACATCAATGACGGCAGCGGCAGGTTCAGCGACGGCACGGAGGCCGCGGGCATCGACGGCCTGAGCTGGAGCTGGCAGGCGATGCCGGCGGACTACAATGACGACGGCTACATGGACCTGTTCGTCTCCAGTGACTACAGCACGAACGACCGCTACTACATCAGCAACGGCGACGGAACCTTCACCGACCATGCGGCCACGATGCTCAGGCGCACGCCCTGGTTCTCGATGGGCTGCGACAGCGGCGACATCAACAATGACGGCCGCATCGACCTGTTCTGCCTGGACATGCTCCCGAGCGGCTACAAGGACAGCAAGCTGATGAGCGGCGACATGTACGACTTCCGCGAGGTGCTGATCACCAGCAACCCGCAGCAGATGATGCACAACATGCTGCAGCTCAACCGCGGCAGCGGCTGGATGACCGACGTCTCCTCGCTCGCCGGCGTCAAGGCCAGCGAATGGTCCTGGTCAGCGCGGATCGCGGACCTCGACAACAGCGGCATCCCCGAGCTGTTCGTTGCCAACGGCTACCTGACGATGACCGCCATGAACGTCGACTACCAGAACCAGATCCGGGAGATCGGCGAGAGCCAGGGCCGCGAGGCCATCAAGCAGTTCATGCAGGAGATGGGCAGCGCTCCCGCCGAGGATGTGATCTTCACCGCGGATACCCCGCTGGACTACAAGCGGGCCAGCGGCAACTGGGGCCTGAACGGCAAGACGATTGACACCGGAGCCGTGATTGACGACATCGACGGCGACGGCGACCTGGACATCATTGCCAACCAGACGAACGGCGAGCTGCAGGTCTGGCGCAACGAGCTGGACTGCGGCAACTTCATCACTGTCGCCCTCAGCCAGGATTCTGCCAACAGCTTCGGCGTCGGCAGCAGGGTGACGGCCTACTGCGGGGATGCTGTCTTCGCGGACACGGTGGTGATCGGCCGCGGGATCGGCAGCGGTGTCAGCCCGCGCGTGCACCTCGGCATCGGCGGCAATACGCAGGTGGACCGGCTGGAGATCCGCTGGCCGGACGGCATGCTGCAGACCGAGGAGCATCTCGCTGCCAACCTGCAGTGGAACGTGCGCCGCCGCGAGGGCCTGTCGAAGTTCACGCTTCCTCAGGAAGACCCGCTGTTCGCCCAGACGGAGCTGGACTTCAGCCGCGACGAACGTGACACCGACATGGAGGAGTTCCGGGCGGAGATGCTGCTGCCGATCATGCGCAGCTACCTCGGCGGCGGACTCGGCGTGGCGGATGCCGACCTGGACGGTGACCTTGACGTGTACTTCGCCGGTGCGGCCGGCCAGAGCGGCCGGCTCAAGCTCAATGACGGCAGCGGCACACTGGAAAGCAGCAGCAGCGCAGCGGACATCAACCTGCGTGACCGCGAGGAGATGTCGGTGCTGTGGTTCGATGCCAACGGTGACGAGCGGCCGGACCTCTACATCTCGAATGGTTCGATGGAGGCCTATCCGGAAAGCAACCTGTATGACGACGTGCTCGTGCTCAACACCGCGGAGGGCTTCGTCTCCTCCACCGTGCCTGGCACCAATTTCTCGAGTGGCGCGGCCTGCGCCGCGGACATCGACGGTGACGGCGACCAGGATCTGTTCGTGGCCGGCCGCCAGGTGCCGCACCGCTTCGGCCTGCCCGTAGCGAGCGTGTTCCTGCGCAATGACGGCAGGGGCAATCTGAGCGTGCACGACTTCACCGGCGGCAGTCCGCTGACGGGCTGCATCAGTGATGCGCAGTTCGCCGACATGGACGGCGACGGCGACCAGGACCTGGTGACCTGCGAGGAGTTCGGAACTGTGAGCTGGCTTGCCAACACCGGAGGCAGCTTCGGCCCGCGCCAGCCCGTCAGTGCCAGTGGGATGTGGCAGTCGCTCTGCCTGGCCGATCTGAACGAGGATGGCAACATCGACATCGTGGCCGGCAACTGGGGCCAGAACACCAAGTACCATCCGAGCGCCGAGAAGCCCTATACGATGTTCGCCGGCGACATGGAGGGTGACGGCGACCGCGACCTGATCGAGGCCAAGAACACCAACGACGGCGGTTACCTGCCGGGTCGCGGGCGTTCCTGCAGCGGCTACGCGATGCCGAGCATCCAGCAGCGCTTCCCGAAATGGGAGGATTTTGCCAACGCCAGCTTTGAGGATGTCTACGGCGATCCGGCCAGCCTGCCGGAGAAGTATGAGGCTGCGGACCTGCACAATTCGATCTTCATGAACGGCGGCGGTGGCAGCTTCAGCGCGGCCGTGCAGCTGCCGGAGATGGCCCAGCTCTCCCCGGTCTACGGCATCGTCGCCATGGACTTCGATGGCGACGGGGACAAGGACCTGCTGCTGGCGGAGAACTACAAATTCACCCAGCCGGAGACCGGCCGCTGGAACCTCGGCTACTCCACCGTGCTGCTGCAGGACAATGGCAGCTGGCAGCCGCTGGAACTGCTGCAGTCCGGTGTCAACATCCATGAGGATGCGCGCGGCGTGATCGCCTGCGATCTCGACCACGACGGAATGCAGGAGCTGCTGGTCAGCGTGAGCAACGGCCAGGCCAAGCACCTTGAGAGCAGCCGGGCTGCGGCCTCATCACTGGAGGTGCTGCTGCAGGGCAAGGCAGGCAACCGCTTCGCCAGCGGTGCGGTGATCAGCCTGACACTTGACGACGGCAGCGTGCTGCGCCGCCTCGTGCAGGCCGGCCAGGGCTACCTCTCCAGCTACATCGGGCCGCAGTACTTCGCGATCCCCGCGGGCCGCAGCTATACGGCTCTCGACGTACAGTGGAGCGACGGCAGCCACAGCGCGGCCTCGGACTTCGAGGGCAGCTCGGTGGCGGTCATACAGTAACGGCGGTCGTCCCCAGGGCCTGGGCCACGGCATCAACCCTGTCCAGGCGCTCCCAGCTCAGCTCGAGGTCGGTGCGGCCGAAGTGGCCGTAGCTGGCAACGGGCTGGTAGCGTGTGCTGCGCAGGCTGAGGCTGTCGATGATCGCCTTGGGGCGGAAGTCGAACAGTTCGCAGGAATCCAGCAGGGCCTGGATGCGCTCCAGCGGGACATTCTCCGTGCCGAAGCAGTCCACATAGAGGCTGGTCGGACGGGCCATGCCGATCGCATAGCTGACCTGCAGTTCCAGGCGTTCGGCCACTCCGGCCGCCACGAGATTCTTGGCGGCGTAGCGCGCGAAGTAGCTGGCGCTGCGGTCCACCTTGGTGGGGTCCTTGCCGCTGAAGGCCCCGCCGCCGTGGCGCGCGGTCCCGCCGTAGGTGTCAACGATGATCTTGCGTCCGGTCAGACCGCTGTCGCCATGCGGGCCGCCTGTCACGAAGCGCCCCGTGGGGTTGACATGCAGCTTCATGCCGCTGCGGCACAGCTCGCGGGGAACGACCTCGTTCAGCACCTGCTCGCGCACGATCTGCTCGAGATCGCTGAGCTCCAGCCATGGGTCGTGCTGGCTGCTGACGACGATGGTCTCGATCCCGCTGAACTGCTCGTCAACGTAGCGGGCACTGACCTGGGTCTTGCCATCGGGACGCAGTCCGGCAGCAAGATCAGCATGGCGCACCGCCGCCAGCCGGCGGGCCAGGGCATGCGCGATCTGGATCGGCAGCGGCATGAAGCTGCCGGGCTGGAAGCGCTCACTCTCGGTGCTGGCATAGCCGAACATCATGCCCTGGTCACCGGCACCGACCGCGTCATATGGGTCGCTGCTGCCGGCGCGGGCCTCCATGCTGGAGTTCACGCCCTGGGCAATGTCCGGGCTCTGCTCGTCAAGGCTCACAAGGATGGCGCACTGCTCGGCACTCAGGCCGCTGGCCTCGGTGTAGCCGATGTCACGGATCGTCTGGCGCGCGATCTCCTGCACATTGGACCAGTGCGTGGTGCTGATCTCGCCGATCAGCATCACGAGCCCGGTGTTGGTGCAGGTCTCACAGGCCACGCGGGCCATGGGGTCATGCGAGAGGATGTCGTCGAGCACGGCATCACTGATCCGGTCACAGACCTTGTCCGGATGCCCCTCCGTCACACTCTCACTGGTAAACAGGTGTTCCGCCATTTCCTACTCCTCCCGTGGCCTAGAGGCCGCGGATGCGCTTCACGAAGGCCGAGGGGTCATCGGCACGGAAGAACGAGCTTCCGGTGACGACGATGTCCACCCCCGTGGCCGCCAGTTCACTTGCATTGTTCAGGTTCACACCGCCGTCCACCTGGAGGCTGAACACCAGGCTCTGGGACTCGCGGAACTCGATCAGCTTCTCCAGCTTGGCGAAGGTGGAGCTCATGAACTCCTGCCCGCCGTAGCCGGGATCCACGCTCATCACGAGCACGTTGTCAACGAGGTCGAGGATCTCCTCGAGGGCCGCCAGCGAGGTCTGCGGATTGATCGCCACGCTCGGCCGGAAACCCAGCTCGCGCATCAGGCTGATCAGGCGCGGGGCGAAGTGCGTGACCTCGATCTGGAAGCTGACCATCTCCACGCCGATGTCGGTCAGGAGCGGCAGGTACATCATCGGATCGGTGACCATCAGGTGCACGTCGAAGGGCAGGTCCGTATGGTTGCGGCCCCAGCGTACGGTGCCCGGACCGAAGGTCAGGTTGGGCACGAAATGCCCGTCCATCACGTCCCAGTGGACCATGTCACAGCCGGTCTGCTCCATCAGCTCCAGACCGGAGCTGATGTCCGCCAGGTCACTGGCAAGTACTGATGGTGCGATCTTCATAAGTTGTCCGCCGCAGTAAATGGAATCCGCTCCTCGCGGAAGGCATTCTCCATGTCGTCGATGTACACCATCACCGTGGCCTTGCCCTCCAGCGGGATCTTCTTCTCCACGACACTGCCGCTTTCGTGCATCTCGTCATAGACGATGGTGTTCTGTGCAATCTGGTCGAATACCTTGATCTTCACATGCTGCATGCGCGGTCCGCCGGTGACCGGGACCCTCACCGTCAGCGTGCGTGTCCAGCTTGAGATCAGATCCTCGGGTGCCGCCACGCTCAGTCCGAGCTCGCTGCCGAGCTGGACCTTCTCACCGGCCCTGACATTCTGACTGAGGACCGTACCTGCCGCCACTGAATTATTCGCGACGTAATCGACTTGACGCAGATGTAAGTTGGCCTGCACCAGCAGTTCCTCGGCATTGCGCAGGCTCTTGCCGGAGAGGTCCGGCACCTCCACTTCCGGCAGGTCCCGGCTGTCCGCCACCCGCAGGTCGACGGAAATCGGCCCGGGGAATTCCTTGCCCTTGGCGGGATCCTGGCTGATCACGGTCCCGGCGCTGGAAGCGGGGCGGTAAACGCGTTCGATGCGGCCGATCTTCATTCCGGTCTCATCCAGCAGGCGGGCAGCGGAGGCGATGTCCTGGCCGACCAGGTCCGGCACGACGTAGTGCGGATTGCCGAGGCTCAGGTAGAAGCTGACGCGGCTGCCCGGCTTGCGGCGGTTGCCGGCCTCGGGGTCCTGCTTGAGCACGAGGCCCTGCTCCATCGAGTCACTGACCACGCTTTCGCGCTGGTCGGGCTTGAAGCCGGCGTCGCGGATGCGCTGTTCCGCCTCCTCCGCACTGAGGCCGAGGATGGCCGGCACCTTCGGGGAATCCGCATTGGCCCCGCCGCTGTCGAAATTGCGCACGAGATCCACGGCGAAATAGATGATCACGGACAGCACGCCGACGATTGCCACGGCGCAACCGATGTTGACGATCTTCTGGGCCTGTGATTTGCGGGACCTTGCCACCAGTCTGCAATTTTAGCCTATAGCACGGGGCCAAAGCCGCATCCCGCCTGCGCTGCGCCGGGTCAGCGGGTGCTGAAATCCCAGCTTTCGCGCCAGGGCTGGCGGTTCACGATCGCCGAAAGGTGTACGCGGTAGCTGCGATTGCCGGGCAGGGGATCAGTGGGCACGAGGGCGATCACGTCCGGGAGGTCCCAGTCCTCGAGCAGGGGCTTGCCGGGATACTGCAGCAGGGTCGGGACCACTGAGCCGTCGGACAGATCCTGCAGCCAGCCCTCCACCGCGGTGATTTCGTATTGCTCAGGCCCGAAGAACTCGGCGGTGATCGGGATTCCGAGCCGCGTGTCGCCAGGCACCGGCCAGGGGATCTCATTCTCGAAGACACCGAGGATGTCCGCGGCCCCGGGCTGGGGATAGAGCACCAGCGCCTCCGCGCTGAAGCGGCCGTGGATCCGCCCCTGCTGCACGTCCATCACCTGGAAGCGGCCGCTGCTGCCGTAGCCCACGTAATGCATGTTGGGATCCAGCAGGCCGAGGCGGTGGTAGAAGGTGCGCATCCAGCGATCCACGGATTCCACCGGAGCCACCCCTTCATAGATGATGCTTGAGCGGGCGGCGCGCTCGCCGTCCTCGCTGTACAGCGGATTGGCGGGGTCCTCACTGTGGGCGGCGAGGCCCACGACATTCAGGCTGATGCCGCTCAGGCTCAGATAGTCGGCATGCAGCTGGCAGCCGCGGGAGAGGTCGTAGTCGAGGTCCACGGTCTGCACCCCGACCTGGCGGCGGTATTCATTGAAGCGGTAGACCGCGCTGTAGGCTGCACTGAAGTTGACTCGGGCGGGATCGTCAATCCCGGGCCAGCCCTGGCTGCCCGCTGAAGCACCACAGCCGGCAAGTGCGGATGCGGATAACAGCGTGAGTGCAGCAAGCACGCGCGTCAGGACGGCTTTCCCGTACATCCCCATTCGATCCAGTATACCCTCACAGCGGCGGCCCCGCACCAGTGACCTATTCGGAAAGTCCGCCGCTGGTGAATCCGCTGCGCACCCCTGCCCCGTCGATGAAGGCCCGCAGGTAGTTGTCAAACTGCAGCCAGAGCGGCTCGCCCGCCAGCTGGCTGAGTTCGGCTTCCAGCGCCGCCACCTGTGCCGCGGTGAAGAGCTGCGGGGAGTAGACCGTGGCCTGCACGATGCGCACGTCCTGCAGCGGCCCATTGCCACCGTGCTCCAGCACGCGGGCATCCGGACCGAGCCGGTGCTGCACGTCGTCAAGCACGGCTCCGGGCTGCAGCAGCCGCAGCCGTCCGGCGAGGGCATTGAACAGCAGGTCGCGGGTGTCGCTGTAGCTCTCCGGCAGCTCCTCGGCCTGCGGTTCGAAGATGTAGCCGTTGGCATCGGCGTAACGCACACTGTCCTGCCGCACGCGCAGATAGACGGGATCAGCACTGGGATGGCGCACAGCCAGCAACCGCTCGACGATCACCTGCATCTCACCCACCTCGCGCGGGCTGATCGCCCGGGTGATTTCGACTTCGGCGGTGAAGGCGATGTGGCCGTTGTCATTCGGCGGGTCGCGGTAGACTTCCTTCAGCACCGCCCCCGGCAACTGCAGCAGGTACTGGCGCAGTGCGGTCTCGATCCCGTCCAGTTCCTCACGGTCCTGTGCGGCGCGCTGGCGCTGCAGTTCACGCAGTTCCTCATCCTGATCCCAGAACTTCTTGCCGGCAACATCGTAGTCATGGGTGGAATAGGTACGCACGATGAGCTGCACCGGCCGTTCGCAGGCACTTTCCAGCGCATTCTGCAGGACCTGCACGCGGTAGGCGTCGAAGACATCCCAGGACAGCACCACACTCTCCACATTGATGCGCTCAGGCTGGAAGTCAATCTCACAGCTGTCCAGCTCAGCACCGCGCACCAGTTCGGCAATCTGCTCGCGCAGGCGCTCGCGGATGCGGTTCTCGAGCTGGTCGCGGCTGACGATCTCGATCAGACGGATCGAGAGCAGCACGGTCAGGCCGATCAGGGCCACGGCACCGGGGCCGAAGGTCCGCAGGAGGTGCAGCCAGCGTGAGGGCCCTTCCTCGTGCACGCGCTCCAGTCCGGCCAGCATGAACACCGCGGCGGCACTGAGCAGGATCGCGAAGAAGTTGGTGATGAACAGGATGAAGGCGCTGCCGGCCCCGCTCCAGTGGGCGGCGGCGATCTCCAGGCCACAGACCGCCAGCGGCGGAACCAGTGCGGTGGCAATTGCCACTCCAGCGATCCCGGAATTGAGCTTCGGGTTGACAAGCACGTAGCCGCCGGCCAGCCCGCTGGCCAGGGCAATGATCGCATCGAAGAGCGTGGGCTGGGTGCGGGAGAAGATCTCGGAGCCGTAGCTCGGCACCATCGGCAGCGAGCCGATCAACACGCCGATCAGGATCGCCAGCAGCACGCCCGTGGCCTCCGCCAGCAGGGCGTCGAAGAACAGCTTGCGGTCGCCGATCACGAGCGAGAGCGTCATCCCGAAGATCGGCCCCATCAGCGGGGCCACGAGCATCGCGCCGATCACCACCGCCGTGCTGTTGGCAAGCAGCCCGAAGGCCGCGATCAGGGTTGCCAGCACCATCAGCGCATAGAAGGAGATGTTGGGGTGCGCCATGTTGCGCAGCTGGGCAATCAGCTCCTTGCGTTCCTTCTGGCTCAGCCTGATCTGCATCATGCTTTCCGGTCCGCCAACATTCTAGCCTGTCCAGCCCCTGAAATGCGGACGGGAGGCAGCCTGGCCTCCCGTCCGATGTTGCACACTCCTGTCAGCGGCGGCTACTCCGTGGAGCCCGCATCCCCGCCGTCCGGGTTGTCAAACAGGCCGGGGTCGCCCTCACCGTCCTCGTCCTCGCCGCTGATGATCTCGATCGCGGTCAGCAGGTCGTCATTCTTGAGGTTGATGACCTTCACGCCCTGGGTGCTGCGTCCCAGCGAGCTGATCTCGGCGACGCGGGTGCGGATGATCATCCCGCTCGAGGTGATCAGCATCACCTCGTCGTCATTCAGCACGCGGGCCGCGCCGACGACGCTGCCGGTCTTGTCCGTGACCTTCATCGCGATCACGCCCTTGGCCCCGCGGTTGGTCTTGCGGAACAGCTCGACCTTGCTGCGCTTGCCGAGGCCGTTCTCACCGACGACGAGCACCTCGTCCTCATCGCTGGCAACGTCCATCCCGACCACGTGGTCGTCGTCGTCAAGCAGGTTGACACCGCGCACGCCGACGGCGGAGGTGCCCATCACGCGCACCTGCTCCTCGTCGAACTTGACGGCATAGCCGCGCCGCGTGAAGATCAGCAGCTGGTCCTCACCGGTGGTCTCACGCACGAAGTACAGCTCGTCGTCGTCAGCAAGGCCGATGGCGCGCTTGCCGGTCACGCGCAGCTTGCTGAATTCCTCGAGCTTGGTGCGCTTGACCGTGCCCTTCTTCGTGCACATGAACAGGTAGGGCCTGGAGAAATCCGTGACCGTGATCAGGCTCGTGACCCATTCGCCGGGCTGCAGGCTGATCAGGTTGACGACGGGAATGCCCTTGGCGTAGCGTTCGAAGGCCGGGATCTGGAAGACCTTGAGGCTGTGCACCGCACCGCGGCTGGTGAAGCAGAGCATGGTGTCATGCGTGCTCGTGTGGATGATGTTGCGCACGACATCCTCTTCCTTGGTGCGCGCGCCGATCATCCCGCGCCCGCCGCGGCCCTGGGCCCGGTAGGTGCTCGCGGGGATGCGCTTGATGTAGCCACCGCGCGTGATCGTCACCACCACGTCCTCGCGGCGGATCAGGTCCTCCTCGTTGAAGCTGCCGTCCTCGGAGACGCGGCCCACCACGGTGCGGCGCTCGTCGCCGAACTTCTGGGTGGCCTCATCCAGTTCCTCCAGCAGCACCTCATCCAGGCGCGCGGGGTTCTCGATGATCTGCGTCAGTTCCTCGATCAGGGCGTAGAGCTTCTTCAGCTCCTCGATGATCTTGTGCTCCTCGAGGTTCGTGAGCTGCGCCAGGCGCATGTCGAGGATCGCCTGGGACTGCGGCTCACTGAGCTTGAAGCGGTTCATCAGTTCCGTGCGGGCGAATTCGGGGTCGCGGCTCTCGCGGATGATCTTCACGACCTCATCGATGTTGTCGATGGCGATCTTCAGACCCTCAAGGATGTGCGCGCGCTCCTGGGCCTTCAGGCGGTCATGCTCACTGCGGCGCATGATCACGACCTGGCGGTGCTTGACGAACACGCTCAGGAAGTCCTTGAGGGTCAGCAGGCGCGGCACGCCGTTGCGCAGCGCCAGCATGATCATGCTGTAAGTGGTCTGCAGCTGGGTGTTCTTGTAGAGGTTGTTGAGGATCACATTGGCCTGGGCATCCTTGCCGAGCTCGACCACGATGCGGATCCCGGTACGGTCAGACTCGTCACGGATGTCGCGCACGTTCTGGATCTTCTTGTCATGCACCAGCAGCGCGATCTTCTGGATCAGCGTGCTCTTGTTGACCTGGAAGGGGATCTCGGTGATGACGATGTTGTTGCGCCCCTTGTCATCCTCCTCGATCTCCGCCCGGCCACGGATCGTCACGCTGCCGCGGCCCGTGCGGTAAGCCTCCTTGGCACCGGCATTGCCGAGCAGCAGGCCGGCGGTCGGGAAGTCCGGACCCTGCACCTCCTCGATCAGCTCCTCGATGTCGATCTCCGGATTGGCCACGAGCTTCCTGACCGCGGCGGTCAGCTCCCGCAGGTTGTGCGGCGGAATGCGGGTCGCCATACCGACCGCGATGCCCTCGGAGCCATTCATCAGCAGGTTCGGGACACCGGCGGGCAGCACGGTGGGCTCAATCCGATGCGGATCGAAGGTCGGGACCCAGTCCACGGTGTCCTTCTTGACGTCCTTCAGCAGATACTGGCCGAGGTTGCTCATCTTGGCTTCGGTGTATCGCATCGCCGCAGGAGGGTCGCCGTCGATCGAGCCGAAGTTGCCCTGCGGCGTGATCAGCGGATAGCGCATGCTCCAGTCCTGGCCCATGCGTACCAGTCCCTCGTACAAAGCACCGTCACCGTGCGGGTGGTAGTTACCCATCACCTCACCGACGATCTTCACGCTCTTGTTCGTGGACTTGTCCGCGGTGTAGCCGGCATCCTGCATCGCCCAGAGGATGCGGCGGTGGATCGGCTTGAGGCCGTCACGGGCATCCGGCAGGGCACGGGCCACGATCACGCTCATGGAGTAATCGAGGAAGCTGTCCTCCATTTCCTCCACGATGCGGCGTGGCTTGATGTTCTCGTCGAATTCGAGCCTGTCGTTACGTTTCTTGGTCAAGACCTGTTCTCCGACAGAAACGTGAAACACGGGCCAAACCGCCCGTTCCTACAGTTCTGGTAAGGTCTCCGCCGGCCTGCCCACTCTCAGGCGCGGAGGGTTGTTTCACGCTTCTACATACCTTATATTTATGAAGCATCATTATAGCATGTGCAAACAGGATTAGCCTATACCAATGTTAGGTATCCCGACAATGCTTTGATGTGTTTTGCAGATTTCAGCAGGCTGGCCCGGCACTGTGCTAATCTCGCTCTCATGGACGCTCCCCAGCCGCATGAACCAGACAGCCTGACCGGGCGGCGGGTGGTGCTGTTCTTCTGCCTGCTGCTGCTCGTGATCAGTGTCGGCAGCTACCTGATCTTCCGCTTTGCCATAGACATCCCCCGCGCCTGAACCGCATGCCCCCGTCCAGCTCGCCAGCTGTCCTGCGCAGGCGCATCTCGATCTGCGCCCTGCTGTTGTTTGGCATCTGGCTGGCGGGCGGCCTGGCCCTGCTGCTTGAACCACGGCCCCGCATCGAGCGCCTGGAAACGATCGGGAGTGCCTTCGGAGAGGATTCAATCATGAGCAGCCTGGACTGCGGGAACGGTGCCGCCCTGCTTGATAGTGAGTTCCGGCTGCACTGCTTTGCCAGCCATGATGGTGCTCATTCGATCTGGGAGCCCGGCAGCAACTATGACTGGAACTATGCTGCCTGGCCCGGCCATGGCTTCTTCGGGGCCAGTCTGGCCGGGGAGCTGGTCCTGATTGATCCATCCGGCAGGCAGGTCTGGCAGCGAAATCTCATTGATGATGCTGGGCTGGAGGAAGTACCATTCCTGATCCTGCCCATGGCCGGCAATGACGGCCGGATGTACCTGCTCTGCAGTGGGGGACAGTGCCATGCCTACACTGCGAATGCTGCGCTTGCCGAATCATTCTTCGTGCATGACGAGATGGACCTGGCCGGTCCACTGCTGCTGCGCAGCGATGGAGCCCTGTACTTCACTGACAAGGCAGGCGAGCTGTGGAAATGTCCCGGTCCGGACAACGAGGGGCAACGCGGTCCGGTGGAAGCACTGCACCCGCTGCTGCAGCAGGGCGAGGTTCAGGAAATCTGGGAAGCACGCAGTGGCCGGCTGGCAATGGAGCAGGATGGCAGTGACAGGCGGATCAGCACTGCTCCCCTTGCCTACATCGTCGCCAGCGATCATCAGGGCCAGCGGCTCAGCATGGACGGGGATGAACTACGGGATGTGGGACTGCTCAGCGGCGGACGGCTGGTCCGCCAGCTGGAGCTGCTGCCCGCCGGTAATCTCGTGGTGGTCAGCGAAATCAATGGGCTGAACCGCCTGTTCCTGGATCCGCAGGCTCCGCGGATTGGCAAGGAATACTGCGATCTGCGCCGCCCGCTTGGTCCGTTCGAGATGCGGGCCGGGTCAGGCGGAAGAAGCCTCCTGCTGCGCGCTGACCTCTATGAATGCACTGCAATCATGCAGCTCGTCCGCGATCTGGCCCGGAGCTACCCTGCGCTGGATTGGCTTGCACAGCGCAACGGCGGCGGGCTGCTCGTGCATGACTTCAGCATGCGGCGCGACCATCTGTTCGGGATGCCGCCTGGCAGCAGACTGCTGAGCTGGCCGGATGCCGAGGGTTACTTCCTGCTGCTCGAACCAGGACCCGCCGGCAGCCGTGTCAGGCGTTGCCGGCTGAGTTTCGCTGGCGGGCGAGACT
Organism: bacterium; assembly: GCA_041395205.1. Lineage (GTDB taxonomy): Bacteria > 4484-113 > 4484-113 > 4484-113 > JAFGCY01 > JAHEFU01. The sequence continues at coordinate 1,472,780 of JAWLAZ010000001.1, read as the reverse complement.
GATCAGAATACGTCCCAGGGATCGCAGGGATTGACGACGTCGAGCACGATGCTGAGCGCGGCCTCCTCGCTGATCTCGCGGAATGGCGGCAGTTCCAGCTCCGGATCGTCAACGATGTAGACGGGAGTGCCGACCTTGATGCGGCTGTAGAGGTCCTTGGCATATTCGCGGCTGAGGCGCACGCAGCCATGGCTGGCAACGCTGCCCAGCTTGCGCTCGTAGCTGCTGCCTTCCAGGCCGTGCATGCCGTAGGAGCCGTCCGGCGTGATGCCCATCCAGTGCAGCATCCAGCTTTCGTACTTCTTGGAGTAGGCCTTCCTGGCCTGGTTGACGACCTTGTACTCGCCCAGCGGGGTGTCATAACCCTTGGCGCCGGTGGAGGTTCGGCTGGAGTTCAGCACCTCACCGTTGATGTTGCATTCGTAGATGGTCTGGGTGGCGATGTTGACGATCAGGTGGTCGAGCACCGTGCGGTTGTTGGCAACCAGCACCTGCACGAGATCACTGACATCCGTCTCGCCCTCGGCGAACATGTCACTGACGATCTTCTGGGCGCGGGTCTGGTAGCCGCTGGCCCCGTCGAAGTCCGGCAGGCCGGGCAGGAAGCGGTCGGAGAGCAGGGCCTGGCTGTAGCTCACGGCCCGGTTGATGCCGCTGCCATGAGAAGCGGTAGCTTCCCCACCCTCTTCCTGAGCGGAGGCGGGCAGTGCGAAAGCAAGCAGCAGCAGCGCTGCAAGGCAGGCGGTGATCGTCAGTCGGCTGGTCTTCACGGTCTCAAACTCTCCGGTGTGTGTCCTGTCAATATCAAGCGGGGTCCCGGTGGGGACTACCGGTTCATTATACCTAGCTGAGCCGGTGCTGACTTCAGCGCGTCTCAGAAAAGAAACGGGGAGGGCCGGAGCCCTCCCCTGCGCGCTATGGATTTGCACGGTCATAGCCCCGTTTTTTGCCTTTTATCGCCTTGATGATACGTCAGATTGCGGTGTTACGTCAATCTCCAGCGCACGAATTCCATCCGCATCATGCAGATAGCCGCGCACGGTGCAGGCATCACCGACATGCAGGGCGGCCGGTCGGGCGGCTGCGCCGTCAAAGCGGATCCGCGTCAGTTCACTGATGCCGATCCGCAGCCCGCTGTCCAGCACGATTCTGTGCTGCTCCGGCAGCAGCTCGCTGATCAGGCCGCTGCGCTCCACGATTTCACGGTCGCTGGCCTGGTCATTGACCAGCTCGCGGTGTTCGTCACCGAGACCGTCGCGGTCTGAGTCAGTGAAACTCTCCTCGTCGCTGAACTGCATGTCGAGGTTGCTGTCGTACTGCACGGTGCTGTCATTCCAGCGGATGCGCAGGCTGCGGGTCGTCGCACCGGGACCGGAGATGGTGTAGCGCAGACGCACGTACCAGCCGCGTCCCGCCTGGGAAACGCCGTGCGATGCGCTGGCGGCTTCCTGCTCGAAGCTGACCTCGGCAACGATGCTAGTCAGCTCGCCGGCCTCGAAGCTCAGCGGGATGCTCAGCTGCACCGGCGTGCTCGCGGCACTGCCACCGCTCAGATCCTCCGCCGGCAGCAGTTCCAGCTGCAGCAGCTTGGCAGTGCCGGGCGGAACCTCGGTGATGTTGAGCGTGCCTCCGGAGGTTTCGATCTCGATGGCATCGATGTCGATGATCGGTTCGATCACACGCACGCCGATCTTGCCGGGATCCAGCGCACCGGGGTTGAGGCCGCTGCCGAGATCGGCAAGCGCCGCACCCTCCACCGTGATGCTGCCGCCGAGGCTGCCCTGCTGCTGTGGCTGGGGTTCGGGGTCGGGACTGCCTCCCCCGCAGGCTGCGAGCAGTCCGCTCAGCAGAATGGCAATTGCCAGGATGGGCCATCTATCTTGCATGTCTCGCTCCTTGGGTTCACTCGCTGAAATCAGCGCTGTTCTCCACGCTGCCGGCACGCTGGGCCAGCAGGCCGCGGATCTCCTCCGCGAGGATGCGCGCTCCTTCGCGGAGCTCCTCCTCGCTCGCCCGGCCGAAGCTCAGGCGCAGTTCACTTGAATCCTCACGTTCCATGTTGAAGAAGTTCGCCGTGGCGAACTCCAGGCCGCGCTTGCTGCATTCCTTCTGCAGCTGCAGCGACATGATCGAGCGTGGCAGGCGCAGCCAGAGCGACAGGCCGCCGGCGGGGCGGATCCAGCTCACCTCGGGCGGCATGTGCTCGCGCAGGGCATCCAGCAGGGCCAGACGCCGCTGGTTGTAGACCTTGAGGGTCTTGCGCAGGTGCTTGTCGTAGTAGCCGCGCGAAATGAACTCATGCAGCATCACCTGCAGGAACCAGGAATCACCCTTGTCAGCGGCGAACTTGGCGCGCAGCGTCGTCACCGCGATCTCGCCGGGCAGGGTGATCCAGCCGATGCGCAATCCCGGCAGGAAGGTCTTCGAGAAGCTGCCGATGTGGATCACATACCCGCCGGTGTCGAGCGCCTTGAGCGGCGGCACGGCGTTGCCTTCGTAGCGCAGGGCCCGGCCCCAGTCGTCCTCGATGACCGGCACGCGATGCTGGGCCGCCAGGCGCAGCAGGTGCGCGCGGCGCTCGTTGGCAAGCACCGTGCCGGTCGGATTGTGGTAGGTCGGCACCGTGATGATGGCCTTGATGCGCTCCTTGCGCAAAAGCACGGCGAGGTACTCCGTGTCCATCCCGGCACCGTCCACCGGCACGCCCACGCACTGGATGCCCTTGACGATCAGCAGGTTGAGGATGCTCGCATAGGTCGGCATCTCCACCGCGACCATCTCACCACGGGCCGCCAGCAGGTCCAGGATCAGCGACAGCGCACGCTGGAAGCCTCCGGAGATGATCACCTCGTTGACACCGGGGCGCATGTCCACACCGGCCAGCGCCATCTCCCGCTCGAGATACTCCACCAGCGGCTGGTAACCCTGGGGATGGCTGCGGTCGAAGAACATCTCCTTCGGATACCAGAGCATGTTGGTGGCAACCTGCTTGATGCGCTCGAAGGGGAAGAGCGAGGGGTCCGGCTGGGCCAGCGAAAGCTCCACCTGCACGCCCTCTTCGCGCTTGATCGTGAACTGCCCGAAGCGGGTGTCGAACTTGTAGGGCTGCCAGATCATCGGCGGCAGTTCGTCCATGCCCTCGCGCAGTTCATCGCGGTCCATGCTGAAGACAAGCCCCGCCGGCCGGTCGGAGACGAAGGTGCCGCTGCCCTGCCGGGTGTCCAGCACGCCGTTCGCCACCAGTTCGTCGTATGCCTGTCTCACGGTCTTGATTCCCACTCCGAGGTCGCGGGCCAGCTGGCGCACACTTGGCACGGATGCGCCGGGCGGCAGCTCCCCGCTCTTCACCCAGTTGGTGATGGTGTCGATTATCTGCCTGTAGAGCGGCAGCCGGCTGTCGCGGTCAAGGATGATGTTCACTGGAATTCCCGCTCCATCTGTAGGATACCCGTGCGGACCTGGGCATCAGGAGCCCAATTGTGTCCCAATCAGGGGATCACACTGAGTATAACTGAATATGTATATGGGGACACAGTGCTGCCGGCCAGGCTGCTTTCCGGGATCACAGCAGCCAGGGAAACATCCGGCGGCGCACCCGTTGCATGTATCCGGCATAGCCGGGCAGCTGTGCCTGCAGCAGCTTCTCCTCCTCGATCGCGCGCAGGTAGAGAATCAGTCCCCCCAGCACTGCAGTCACAATGCCCCAGCGGGATGAAAGCAGCAGCCCGGCTCCGCACATCAGGCAGAGGATACCGAGGTACATCGGATGCCGGATCACGGCGTATAGCCCGCTGTCAACGAGCTGGTGGCCGCGCTCGGACTGGATGCGCACCACACTGGAGAGATAGCTGTTCTGGGCAAAGCAGGCCATGATCAGGGCAGAGCCGCCGATCAGCAGCAGGGTCCCTCCAGCCTGCAGCCAGAGCGGGAAGCTGCGTGCGGGATGCAGCCGGTGCTCAAGCGGCATGAGCAGGTACCAGGCGCCATAGCTGGCAACGAACAGCAGCAGCAGGATGCGGTCGCTGCCTGGCTGGCCACGCCTCAGGATCGGCTGCATCCGCTCCTCCAGCAGGCCCGGGTCGCGGCGCAGCACGAGCATGTTGCCAAGCATGAAGATTGCCAGCAGGCCCCAGAGGACCCAGCCCTGGGGCCAGAGGGGATCGCCGGTGAGTACGAAGAGCAGCAGGTAGAGCACCGTGAACCCGGCCAGCAGCCTGAGGCTCGCACGTACGAAGATGCTCATGACATGCTGATTCTAGCTCGCGGGTATAATCACGACTGAGATGCAGATATCAGTTGTAATCAGGGAAGGCGAGGACGGCATGGTGCTTGCCAGCTGTCCGCAGCTGCCTGGTTGCCATTCCCAGGGCGCGACCCGCGAGGAAGCGCTGGCCAACATCCGCGAGGCGATTGCGGCCTGCATTGAAACCCGCCGGGAACTGGGCTGGCCGGATCTCGAGGAGACCGTGGAGCTTGAGCTCGCACTCTGAGATCACTTCTTCAGCAGCTCGATGAACCTGTCCACGCTGATTCCGGCATCCCGGATCAGGTCACGCAGAATTCCCCTGTCCAGAGTTGCATGATCCGGCACCGACAGGGTGATCCGGAAATCCTGTTTCACAAGAATCATGTGTGAGCCCTTCTGCCGCACGAATTCCCATCCGTCCCGCTCAAGGGCCCGGCGCGCTTTTCTGCCAGAGATTACCGGCAACGGAGGCATATGCAGCGCATTGTACAGCCTTGAGTTCGTTGGCCAGAAGAGCCTTTGGGAGTTATCTGGAAGGGAATGAAATGGCGGGAGGGTTGGGATGGGATGGGATGATGGAGGTCCCTCCCGCCTTGTATAGCTGCGTTACAACAACAAGGACGCCGACCGCCTGCCGCGGTTACATGGGCCAATTGAGATCCATCTACGTATCAAGGATCACACTTCGGACACGATCTGGGAAACACAGTCCCATGAATGCCGATGAATACGGCCTGTGCCCCATACGTTAGGACACATTTGTGTCTGTTCCTGCGAATTCAGTACGGTTATCATCCCACTGTGACCAAGCACAGGACCTGGTCTTGAAAGGAGACGGACATGCGAAAGGAAACCATATACGGATTGATCAGCCTGCTGCTGCTCTGCCTGCTGGCGATGCTGGCGGGTTGCGGCGGTGCAACACAGACGCTGGCGCTGGAGAATGCCCAGGGGGATACCCCGCTGGCGGGGAGTCCGGCCGAGAACCTGGATGGCAGCAGCGCCGGTGTGACGGGCCTGCCGGCCATCCCCTCCGGGCTGGAGGCCCTGCGTTCCGGCAGCGCAACTGACGGCGAAGCTCCGTCGGTCGGCCCCTTTGACTACATCGACGCCGGCAATGCCTTCGAGACCGGGCACGGCCTGTTGCTGCAGCCGCCGGGCTTCGGCCTGGCCTGGGCCCTCTACGGAATCGGCGCGGGCGACTGCGACCTGCTGGGCCTGGATGTCAATGCCTACCCGATGGAGGGTGCCAGCGGCTACTTCGTGGCCGTTGCCAACTACTCCAGCGGAAGCTGGATGGTGAGCGGCCCGCATGAGGGCGAAGCAAAGGTCCGCCTGCCGCGTGACCCGAGCTTCATCTCACCCGCCGGCGACGTGTACTTCCTCGTGTTCGCGATCCATCCCAAGGGTGCGATGATGCAGGGCGCGAGCCTGATTCTCGACTCCGACCAGCAGCGGCCCACGCGCCGTCCGCATGCGCCCTGGGGGCTGGAGGCCTCCGACGGTACGGTTGACAACGGCATCGGCCTGCGCTGGCATGCTCCGCGCCGCGGCACGGTGGACTACTACGTGATCATGCGCCGCCTGCAGCCGGATCAGAACCCCGGCGATGACCGGCTGGAGCAGCAGCGCTTCGTGGCCATCGGCCGCAGCAATGAGGAGCATTTCCTCGATGACAACGCCCGGCCAGGAGTGCGCTACTTCTACACCGTGTTCGCCGTCAACGAGGCCGGCCGCAGCGGCCACAGCAATGTGGACGGCGGCTGGTGGGGCGAGCGCGACACCGAAGCCGGCCTGTTCATCAGCGGACATGCCGCGACCGAGGACGGCCGCCCGGTGCCGGGGATCATCGTCAGCCTGCCGGGCACGGACCGCAGCCGCGTGCTGACTGATGATGAGGGACGCTTTGTGTTCCGCAACCTCGACAGCGGCAGCTACACCGTGCATGCCGGGAGTGGCAACGAACGCCTGATCGTGCGTCCGGCGGATGTGGATGTCGTGCTGCGCGATGAATCAGTGCGCGGGATCGACTTCACGGTGCTGCGTGCGGCTGACCTGACGGACTAGGTGGCACAGCAGCGTTGCGGAGGCACAGCCAAAGCTGCACAGCGATCATCCCGGAGACCAGGCTGTAAGCCTGGCCGGGGCCAGGCAGAACTGCCTGAGCACCGCCGAGGATCGTCTATCACTCAGATGCTGACTGCCATCAGCAGGAAGGGCTCCCCGCGGGGAGCCCTTCCGTCTTCCCGCCCGATATAATCTGCCCGATGCAGAAACTGCCACCACACCAGTATGCGCTGATCAAGGCTCTCGGTACCGAGCCCAACGACTGCAGCATCGAGCACCTGGCCCTGATCGCCGGGATCGACCAGGCGCTCATCAGTGCCGCCGCCGTCGAGCTGTCCCGCGAGGGCCATGTCAGTGTCGACGAGCAGCCCTACCGCGAGGTCAGCCTCGGGGAGCTGGGCCAGGCGATCCAGCAGGGTGAGGCCGTGCTGCCCGAGCGCCTGATCGCGGAGGTGCTGGTCAGCCTCGGGGGCAGTGCCTCGATGAAGGACCTGGGCGGCAATCCGCGCCTGGCGGAGGCCGGGGTGGTGCCGGGCAAGTATGCGCGTGTGCTGGCGGAACATGGCTGGGCGGATTTCGAGAAGGGCCAGCTCAGCATGAAGCCGGAGTACAGCGCACACGAACCGCCCGCCAGTGATGCCGAGGCCCTGATGGTGGCGATCCAGATCGCGGGCGGCAGCCTGACGCTGGACGCCGCGTCCGATGAACGCCACAAGCGCGGGGCGGATTTCCTCAAGGGCCGCAGGGAACTTGTCAACGTGCGGGAGCGCAGCCGCCGCTCGGTCGAGCTCACGCCAGGCGGCCGGAAGCTCGCGGAGGGCATTGCCAGCGGCGCTGTCACGGAACTCGTCGAGGTGAATGAACTGAGCCCGGAAATGCTCAGCGACGGCATCTGGCGCAATGTGGAGTTCCGCCGCTACGACGTCAGTCTCGCCGCCGACACCCTGCATCCGGGCAAGACCCATCCGCTGATGCGCGTGATCGAGAAGGTGCGCCTGGCCTACCTTGAGCTGGGCTTCAGCGAGGCCGGCTGCGAAATGGCGGAGACCGCCTTCTGGGATTTCGACTGCCTGTTCCAGCCGCAGGACCACCCGGCACGCGAGATGCAGGACACCTTCTACCTGAAGCAGCCGCGCAGCTACGAACTGCCGGAGGACAGCGGACTGGTTGACAGGATCCGCCGCACGCATGAGGACGGCGGTGACACCGGCAGCCTCGGCTGGCGCTACACGTGGAGTGCGGAGCGTGCGGCCCAGGTGGTGCTGCGCACGCACATGACGGCCTCCTCAATCCGCGCCATCAGCCGCAGTCCGCAGGCCCCGCGCAAGGTCTTCAGCATCGGCCGCGTCTTCCGCCGCGAGACGGTTGACAACACGCACCTGCCGGAGTTCCACCAGGTGGACGGGATCATCATCGACGAGCATGCCAGCCTGGCATCACTGATGGGCACGCTCGGCAAGTTCTACGAGCGGCTCGGGATCCACGACATCAAGCTCAAGCCGGCCTTCTTCCCCTACACCGAACCCTCGGTGGAGGTCCACATCAAGTGGGGCAACACCTGGATGGAGATGGGCGGTGCCGGGATCTTCCGGCCGGAGGTCACGCAGCCCTTCGGCGTGAAGCATCCCGTGCTGGCCTGGGGTCTCGGCGTGGAGCGCCTGGCAATGGCCTACTACGGCGTGCGCGTGATCAAGGACCTCTACCAGTCCGACCTCGGCTGGCTGCAGTCCGTGCCGCTGGAAGCCTGAGCAATCAGGCCTGCTGGCAACAGCCGGCTAGGGCGCGGGGACGTTGCGGCTGCCGCTGCGGATCAGGCCCGTGCCTCCCACCGCATTCAGGTGGTCGTAGAACAGGATCAGCTGTTCGCCATCCCCGTTCTCAGTGAAGGCCACAGCATGGTGCTGCCAGGTCCATCCCACGAGCTCCGGCGTGCCCCAGGTCGCTCCATCGTTGCCAGCGGCGGTGACCACATAGACCGGCTCAGGAGCGCCATCCGTACCGCCCTTGACACTGACCAGCACCGCCGGCCGGTTGGCACTCAATCCCAGTGCGAATGACGCCGGAGCGCTGCCGTCCGGAGCATCGATCACCACGGACTCCGTGGTGAAGCTGGTGCCGGAGGCATCAGTGCCCTTGGTGAAGTAGATCCGTCCGCCGAAGGTGTCCTGGAAGGCGACCCAGGGTTCGTCCGCCGCCAGGGTATCAACCCCGAAGCCGCGGTCATTGGAGCTGAACAGCACTGTGTCGCCACCGGCCCAGGTGGCACCGTTCTGGTCCTGCGCAGACTGGAAGCCCAGCCGGAATGTTCCACCGTTGTTGAGCTGCATCCCCACAGCCGGTACGACTTCAACACCGTTGAAGGTCAGCAGCAGCGAGAAGTGGTCCTCATTGATGGCCGGTCCCAGATCCTGGAAAGTTCCCCATGTGCTGCCATCACCGGCCGTGGCACGGATGTACTGGCCGCTGCCGTCCGTGGCACTGGTGCTCAGCCGGCTGGCAATCGCTGGGCGGCCATTCACGGAAAGCAGCGAGGGATGACGGCCGATGTCACCTGCCGTGCTGACGACGACCGGCGTATTCCAGGTCGAGCCGTCAAGCGCAGTGCTGGTGCAGTACATGAGGTCGCCATCATCCGGGAAGGGGTTGTCAACGGCGTTGTAGAGGTAGTAGGCCACCGCAGGCACACCCGACATGCTGGCGGCACTGAGGTGCTCCTGCACGCCCTTGGCCTCGGCGATCTTCAGCGGGGTGTTCCAGGCCGTGCCCTCGGGGTTGGAGGTCGCGGCGAAGTTCACGTGATAGAGGTCGTTGACACCATTCTTGACGGCGAAACCGTCACTGCCTCCGGCGGCGCGGGAGGCCCAGGCCACCTGGCCCGCATTGCCCTTCACCGCACTGATCTTCGCCACCTCAAAGGTGTTGGCGGTCGAGCCGATCGCGCTATACTGGAATTTGCCGCCCGGGTCCACGACATTGACCGGGATGTCATCGGTGTTCTGCTCGAAGTCGGTGTCGCGCACGGTGAGCGTGGCGGTATAGCTGCCCGGAGTGTAGTAGGCATGGTAGACGCTCTGGTTGATGTCCGTGACGTTCAGCACACTCGTACCGTCACCGAAGCTGATGCTGAAGGACAGCAGGCTGGTCCCGACCTTGAACTTGGTGTTCTGGGCGGTGAACTCCACCAGCAGCGGGAAGTCGTTCTGCGTGCCCACGATCTCCAGCAGCGGCTCGGTCACGAGCTGGCCCGGATCCTGCACATCGAGGTTGAGTTTGTCGGAGAGGATGGTCGGGCCGTCGGAATAAGTGGCGATCAGGAAGGGCTCGTAGTTGCCAACCACCTGATAGGTATACGGCACGCTTAGGTCCGTGGTTGTCACCGCATTGCCATCGCCGAATTCATAGATGTACTGCGTCACCAGTTCAGGGAACTCCACGTCGGCGGTGAAGTTCAGCTCGACGCCGACCAGACCGGGGCTGGTGTCCACCAGCAGGTCGACCTGGCGCTCGAAGCCGCAGCTGACCGTCACGGCAATACTGGTGTTCTGCTTGCCGTCCGTCCAGAAGGCGGTGACCGTGGCGTCATAGTCCTGCTTGACGCCATACTCGTGCCAGACCGTACTCTCTGTGGAATTGAGCTGGTTGCCATCGCCGAAGTCGTAGATGTAGTGGTCAATCAGCTCCGGGGACTCGGGATCAGCCGTGAAGGAGATCGGGGCGAGGATTGTGGTTTCAGTGGGGAATACGTCGAGGCCGATGGCCCGGGCCCCGAGCGTGACCGTGATGCCGTCGCGGGCCAGCACGGCACCGGCGAACAGCAGCTGGAACTCGATGAAATGCTCCCCCGGCCCAGTGATGTCAATGGACAGCGGCGTGCCCGGGTCATAGGCATACGTACTGGAAATGCCCGCCGGGTCCGTGGCCACGAACTGTCCGCGGAAGTTGCCGCCGCCACTCGTCAGCCCGCCGATCCTGTCCCCCAGTCCGTTGACAACCGCGCCCAGTCCCCCGAGCTGCACGCTCGTCTCACTGAACTGCAGTGCGCCGGCGTAGTCCACTGCGACCTGCGGCACCGCTGCAGTGGCGGTATTGTGGATGTAGGCCAGGGTCGCGCTGCCCTGCTCTCCGCTGTCGGAGGTCACGCGCAGGCTGATATGCCCGAGATCCACATCAGCCGCAGTGGCAACAAAAGTCGTAGCGGAGGCCGCGCCTTCCTCATCGAAGATACCGTCGCCATTGAAGTCCCACTCGTAGTTCGTGATGTCGCTGCCGCCACCGGGACTGAGCAGCCCCGCGCTGAGCGTGAGCTGCGTGCCGAGGTTGCCACTGATTGCCGGACTCAGTTCCAGCGTGGGTTCCGGCGGATTGCTGAAGGGATCATGCACGCTGACGGTGAAGCTGCGGCTGAATACGCCCTTCACCAGACTCGCTGCACGCGGCGCGGCTTCCGGCGCGCTACGGAAACTCAGGCTGGCAATGTACTGACCGGCCGCCGCATAGGCATGCGTCGTGCTGGCAACGGTGTAATCGCCACTCAGGCTGAGCGCCAGGCTCTGGGGCTCAGTGCCGTCACCGAAATCGATCAGTGCTTCGCTGATCACACTGTCCGCATCCAGGGCATTGACAAAGAAGCCGACTTCCTCAGAGGTAGCGGGCTGCAGCGGATAGGCCTGTGCATTGAGGGACATCACGGGCTGGCCCTCCGTCTCGAAGGCCAGCGGCGCGGAAGGCTTGTCAACAACCGGGCTGGCCCCGTTGCTGCCGCTGAACTCCGTCCAGACAAGTGGAGCCGGGCTGACACTGTCAATCTCGAAGCCGGCGCTGAACCAGAGGCGGTCCGCACTGCTGACACCTACGGCATCGCCGAAGGCGAACTCGCGGATCAGCAGACCGCTGCCGGAGTCGAGCGCGGCCTGGTCACCGACCAGTGCGGACACGGAAGTGAAGCTGTTCTGGAAGTTGGCACCGATCACGGAGATGTCGGCGATGTTGATCTCACCGTTGGCATCACCGTCCACCACGGTTTCCACACTGCCGAGCGCGAAGGGAGCTTTCTTGCCGAAATGCACCGCAAGCGGTGTGAGGTCGGCCAGGTTGACCTGGCTGTTCTGGTCGTAGTCTCCGGGCAGCTGATAGGGAATCAGCACCCGGAAGTTCTGGCCCGGTTCATCCGTGCTGATCAGCTCGAAGCTCTGGGCCGGCGGGGCAACCCGCACGGCCTTCGCTTGCGGCTGGAGGTTGTCAGCCGGATCAAACGGGTGCCTGGCAAACTTCAGCTCGGCCAGCACGCCGCTGCCACTGTAGCCAGCCTGGGCCAGCGGGTCCAGCAGCACGCGGCCGTAGTGCAGCTCGCCGGGGTCCGCCAGCAGAGGCAGTTCCAGTGCCTCTGCGGAGAGCACTCCGGAGGCATCGGCGCTGACGGGGCTGTAGGATCCGGCATCGTATTCAACTGAGAAGTACAGAGCCCGCAGCGCATCCACGTTGTCAGCAAGCACATGCAGCGTGCTGGCAGACTCCGTCTCCGACAGCTCCAGACGGAGGCCATCAATTGTGGCATCCCCGAACCTGCTGCCCGGATTGAGGTACAGCGCAAAGCGCTCGAGTACCGCATCCGGCACGGCCGGTTCAGGCGCGGGCGTCGCAGGACTGCCAGCCTGGATCTGATCCAGATTGTCGTGGTTCCCGCCGCAGGCTGCCAGCAGCAGCAGGCAGCAGAGAATGCCGGAGAAGATCGATGTCAGTCGCAGTTGCATGAGGGCCCTACCGGTAGTTGATCACAAGAGATTATAAGGTAGTTAAACGAAGCCCGCTTGAGCCCGATAGTGTTCAGGCCGTGTTTCGCGACATAGCGCGCAAAGTGTTACGCCCGCCCGCCTCAGTGGCCCAGCAGTTTCGTCACCAGCCAGTAGATCCCCAGACCGAGGAACAGCCAGCAGGTCGGTCACATATGGCTCAGTATGTTCTTCATGCTCTTATTGATACCTCTCGGACCGGGCAATTCTGTTGCCTATCTCAATCCTCCTCCACACTTAGCCTGGCCGTGAAGATGTCGTAGGTTTTCTCCTCATCCGCCAGCTCCGTGCCGAGCTTCTTGGAACTCCAGGCAAGCTGCAGCTGGCCCTTGCCGTCACGATACGGGAAGGGGTGCTTGTCATTGTGGCGGCCGTCCGTGAGCTTCAGGCGCTCGCCAGTCGGCAGGTGCATCAGCTCGATGTGGCGGATGCGGCTTTCATTGTCACGGTGGTGGAAGCTGATCACTTCGTCGTCAATGTAGAAGGGATGCTTGTCCTGGTGCTCATCAGCGGTCAGCTGGCGGATCTCACCGCTTTCGATGCCGATCTCATACAGGTTGACAACGGGGGTCTCCGCCCCGCCCGTCCCTTCATAGACGTGGTAGACCAGGCGCTGGCCATCAGGGCTGAACACCGGGTGGCAGTTGTTGCGGCCGGCCGGCCCGTCCGTCAGTTTGCGGCGCTCCCCGCTGGCCAGCTCCATGATCCAGAGCTGGTAGGTCTCCGGGCTGCCCTCATCGGAGAAGTAGGCCAGCCGCGAGGCATCGGCATCGAAGCAGGGATGCTTGTAGCTGAACTGCGCATCCTCCAGCAGCACTTCATGCTGCAGCTCCTGTAGAATCTCGCTCCTGACGATCCGCCAGGGGCTGGAACTGCTGTCCTGCTGCCGCCAGGCGAGCTGCCGGCCGGCGGGATGCCAGGCCGGCTGGGTGTTATTGCCGTCACCGCGGCTCAGGCGGCGGATGAAGCGGCCCTCGATGCTCAGGAGCACGATCGAGATATGCCCGTAGTCCCCGCTGTAGCAGGCCAGCATCGTGCCGTCCGGGGAAACCGCCGGATGTTCATGGTCGGTCAGCCCGCCGGTCAGGCGCTGCGGCTCACCGAGTCTCAGTCTGCGAAAGTCCCTGATTTCCACTCTGTGATTCTATCCCGCGCCGAAAGTCAAATTTGTGTCCATGCGGCACACTCTGGCAGTGATTTCCCGCATAATAGACTGGCCGGAGCTGACCTGGCCGCTGAATCATTCAGCGGACTCGCGTGGTAGCATACCGGCGCGGAGGATCAAGCACATGGCATACGTACCGGTAGTAATTGAGCAGTCCAATTTCGGCGAGCGCGCCTATGACATCTACAGCCGCCTGCTGAAGGACCGCATCATCTTCATCGGGGCACCGATCGGCGACCAGCTCGCGAATGCCGTGATCGCGCAGCTGCTCTTCCTGGAGAAGGAGGACAGCACCAAGGACATCGACATCTACATCAACAGCCCCGGCGGATCGGTGATCGACGGCCTGGCGATCTATGACACGATGCAGCTCATCAAGCCCAATGTCTCCACGATCTGCGTGGGACTGGCAGCCAGCATGGGCGCGATCCTGCTGGCCGGCGGCACGAAGGGCAAGCGCTACATCCTGCCCAACAGCAAGGTCATGATCCACCAGCCCTGGGGCGGATTCCAGGGCCAGGCCTCGGATATCGCAATTCACGCCAAGCAGATGCAGGATACGAAGAAGCGCCTCAATGAGATCCTCGCCAAGCACAGTGGCCAGGAGCTCAGCAAGGTTGAGGTGGATACCGACCGCGACCACTTCATGACGCCTCAGGAAGCCAAGGAATATGGCCTGATCGACATGATCTTCGAGTCTGAGCCCCTCGCTCCGGCCCCATCAGACAAGGGCTGATTCAACACAAACACGCAATTGATACATAGAAGGGGTCCTCCGGGACCCCTTCTGCTATATATATGAATAGTAAAATTCGTTAAATTTGAAGTTTATCGATTATTAATCTCAATTTGAACTTTGCAATTCTGTTAGACTGTTAGAGTCTTAGACATACACCTTGTATGTTGCTTAGATTTCTGGACCGTTGGTACTTATATGAACAATCCTAAGCATTGCGTAAGCTGCAATAAGCCGCTGCCTGTTGGTGCACCGGGCGAAAAATGCTCGCTGTGTGCAATCGGGCTGCGACCTGCGAGTGAGTCCCGGGGCCCCGTCTCGACCGAGCGCGATACGCGCAAGGTGCAGAGCCGCGTGCTGTCCGGCAAGGCCTGCCCGCACTGTGAAGCCGAACTGACCCTGCTCGATGTGAGCATGGGCAACTGCAGTATCTGCAACGGTTTCTTCAGCAGCGAGGGGCTGCGCGACTTCTCTCCGGAGAACAAGCAGGTCAAGGACATCGCCGGTGCCAGCCGCCATTCGCGGATCTGGCCCGATGACGCCCCGATCTGGTAGATCAGCAGCTTAGCTCAACTACAACTTGATCAGTCTCGGGGCTGCAGCCTGTATGGATGCGTACCTGCCTCGTTTCTCTGTCATCAAGCCGAAAGCTCGAGTGCAGTTCGGTGCGCAGCTCGCTTCATCCCGGTACGCTACGCAGGTAGAAGCCTCCGGCGAGGCAATGTGGCAAATGAGTGTGCCTCCATGGCCGGCAAGCAGCAGCAGCGGAAGGATCCGTCAGGGAGAGTTACTTCACGCGCTCGGCGCGGCCGACCTGCAGCATGCGGTCCAGCGAGCGGCGCGCGCCGGCGATCACCTGGCTGTCCAGCTCGATCACCTGGCTGCTGTCCGGGTTCTTCATTGCCGTCAGCACATTGCGCAGCTCGATCTTCTTCATGAAGGGGCAGAGTACGCAGGTCCCGATGAAGTTGCGGTCCGGGAACTGCACCTTGAGCTTGTCCGTCATGCCGCATTCCGTGACCAGCATGAAGGTCTTCGCCTCCTCATGCTCGGCGATGTAGCGCTCCATCCCGCTGGTGCTGCCGGCCATGTCGGCCTGGGCCACCACCTCCGGCACACACTCCGTGTGCGCGAGCACCCTGGCATCCGGATACTGGCCGCGGAAGGCCTCGAGCTCAGCCGCGCCGAAGTTCTCGTGCACCACGCAGGTGCCGTTCCAGGCGATGATTTCCTTGTCGGTATGCGGCCGCAGGTTCTGGGCCATCAGGGTGTCGGGCAGGAAGATCACGCGATCCCCTTCCATGTCGTTGACCACCGCCAGGGCATTGGCGCTGGTGCAGCAGGCGTCGCATTCGGCCTTGACCTCGGCATAGGTATTGACGTAGCAGACAACCGGCACGCCGGGATACTGGCGCTTCAGCTCGCGCACGTCCTCGGCGGTGATGCTGGCGGCCAGTGAGCAGCCGGCCCGGTCATCGGGCAGCAGCACGGTCTTCTCAGGGGAGAGGATCTTCGCGGTCTCGGCCATGAACTTCACACCGCAGAACACCACGACATCGGCGTCGGTAGTGGCGGCCACCTGGGAGAGTCCCAGGCTGTCACCGACATGGTCGGCAATTCCGTAGATGATGTCGGGAGTCTGGTAGCTGTGCGCCAGCACCACCGCGTTCATCTCGCGCTTGAGCCTGTTGATTTCCCAGGTCAGGGGGGCGATCAGCGCGCACTCCACGGGCGACCAGCCCACGATGCTGAGCTGGCTGTGCAGGCGGGCGGTCTCATCCGCGATCTGCTCCTCCGTATAGGGCAGCTTGGTCCACTTGATTGTCTCTACGGACATCTCTTCACCTTTCAATCTGTTAATTAGTGTATGTTTTACACTAATTCCAGTTACATTGTACCATGCACATCAGAAAATTCGCCTAAATAATCACGATTGAATCTCGCCGAATCTTCACAGCGGGGATTGAATTGTTCTGCAATTCAGGTTTAATCTAGCAGGAAGTGATACTGCGAATGATGATGGGAACCGGCTGAAACCCACTCATGGCCCCGTATGGATGCGGGCCGGCGAAGATCATTCCATGTTCTGCAAGGAGTGATGTATGTACGATAAACAGGACCCCAGGTCCCAGAACCACATGCGCGGATCCCACCATGAGCTCCATGAGCTAGAGCGGGAACAGCGCAGCGCCAGCCTGGTGATCAGATACGGACTGGCGAGCGTTGCATTCGTGATCCTGGCCGTGCTGATCAGCGGCCAGGCCTACCCCAGGGACCGCGCGATGCGGATCCAGGCCAATCGTATCGAGCGAGCGATCCAGCAGTACTACAGTGAGGAAATGGACTATCCGGAAAGCCTTGCCGATGTGTCACAGTACCTGCTGCTGGATGGCCAGCCTCTGCTTGAGCCCTATGCCAGCCAGCCGATCAGCGACTGCGGTACCGCCGCCTTCAGCGCGGAGTCCTGTACCGGCATGGTGCATTATGAGCGGCTGGAGTCCGGCGACAGCAGTGGTTACCGCCTGACCGTATTCGGCAGGAAGGGCGTGCTGGACACGCGCTGGGGTGGCCAGACGCGTTGAGTTGATCGCAGCGCGAATGCATGTCACGCTCAGCGCCGGAGCACACGCAGAAACAAAAAAGGGCCCCGCCTCAAGCGGGGCCCTCTGTTTATCTGAATGAGGTCCGGGTCTAACCCTTGCCGGGAACGACGTCGGTCTCCTTGTCCTTCTGCGGAGGCTCGTACTTCGTCGGCGGGGTGTTGTTGCTCGGCGTCACGGGGACATTGGGCTCAGCCGGACGGCTGAAGTCCCAGTCCACCAGCTCACGCTCGGTGCAGTTGCCATCGCAGGTCGGCAGGCCGCAGGGGCAGCAGGTCATGTCCACCGGCAGGTTGCTGGCGGGCCAGACATTGCCCCAGGCGGTCGGATCCATGCTGGCAAGGATGTTGCGCTTGAGACGGGCATCCACCTTGGCATGGGCAAACCAGGTCGGGTCGCTCAGCACCAGGCTGATGTCGAAGGCCTCACCGTAGTGGCACATCTCACGCAGGAAGTTGATTTCGCAGTCGTTGAAGCGCCAGGCGAACTTCCAGCGGTAGGCGCGGGCCACGTGATCGTAGGTGATGTCCTCGATCACGACCTTGCGCGGGTAGTAGACGTAATTCTCGTTCAGGTCCAGGCTGAAGCCGTGGTACTTGTAGTCCTGGCAGTAGAGAGCCTCGTCGCCCCTGCCCACCTTCTTCTCACGGCAGACATTGCAGGTCTTCTCCTTGCAGGTGGCCGTGCACTTCGCGCAGCTGCCGTCGCACTTGTCGTCGCCGCAGGCGCGGTAGTGCAGCTCCGGCCCGCAGACGAACTTGCCGCGGCGCTGGTAGTTGTAGAGGAAGTCATGCACGTTGTTGTCGACGATCGCCTGAGCCTTGGGCAGGCCGAACTCGAGGTAGAACTTGTCCTTGAAGTTGGACAGGTAACGCTCGAAGTAGCGGTTGCCGCCGAGATCGGTGATGTCGTGGTTGTCCTCATCAATGGCGAACCAGACCCAGCTGATGGCCTCACCGCTCTGCGGGGTGACTTCGGCGTAGTAGTCGATCATCTGCTGAACGATCAGCGGGTCGCAGACGTAATACGCGTCAATCAGGGTCTGGATGTGGTCGCGCACCATGTCACGCGTGAAGAAGAACGCGCTGACAGTGTACTTGTTGCAGTCGTCATGCCAGACGACCTTGCTGTTGTCGGGATAGGTCATGCGCTCCCAGTTGAACTCCTTCTGCACGCGTCCGGGGACCGGCAGGCGGAAGTCCTCAAGCGTCAGCGGGCTGAAGCCCACCTCATCGACGCCGCGGTGGTGGAAGGCATGGAACTGCGGGTCGATCGCAATATCCTCAGTCTTGCTGTCAAGACTGCGGTACATCGGCCCCTCGTAGAGCGGGAGTCCCGTGACCTCGCTCTTTCCGCCATCGGACGCGAAGGCCGTGCCCAATGCCAGAATAGTCATCATCAACCCTGTAACTAGAAAGCGCATATCATCGCCTCATCTCAGATTTACGCTGCAGACAAGCACCCATATTATCAGCTCGCCCCGTCCTAAGCAAGCGCCCCTGCCCAAAGGCAGTGACGGACCGGCACAGCGCAAAGCTCCGATCCGGGCGGATTGCTTCGAGAAAGTATATATTAGTATGCCCGTCCTGAACAGCCCCGAAATTGGAATTTGAGCGGTAATCTGAAAGCAGCAGCCCCGATTACCCGGATTCACCCTCACAAACGTAGAGTAAATTCCGGTTTATCGATTGTTGATATCTGCTGATCCACCCCGACTGTTCGCCTGCTGCATACATTAGATAATGTCCCCTGGGGGACAATGCAACAGACCAGCTAGGGGTAACGCTGTTCCCGGATGATGATGCTCGCCGGATAGAAGCCGCCGTTGAGGGGGATGGCGCGGATGCGCAGCAGCTTGGTTTCCCCGGGCCGCAGCGGGATGTCCTTCAGGAGCTGCTCCTCCCCGCTGGCCACGAGTGATGTGCCGAGATATTCATCGTCTATGAAGAACTGGCCCTTGACCTCGCCGGCACTGGCCCGCAGCACCACGAACAGCAGGGCCGGATAGTCATTCTGGTTGCGCAGCTCCACGCTGTAGCTATGGGTCATGCCGTAGCAGCCCTGCAGCACGGAGCTGTCACTCTGGCTGGCGGGCAGCTGGCTGCCGAGCCGCATGTAGAGCCAGTTGTCGCCCGTGCTGTACTGCAGGTCGGCATTCACGAAGGGCTCACCGAAGACGCAGTAGCTGGCTTCGCCGCTGCTTTCCAGCGGCCAGGGCGGCACGCTGCTGCCGTGGGCCACACTCAGGGTCTCCAGCCGCAGTTCCGCCCCGCTCAGGTTGGAAACGGTCATGTAGCCACTGGCCGTTGTCCCGTGCGGCATGCGCTGCTGCACTAGAAATGCCTGGCCTCCGGCCGGGATCTCCAGCACATAGCCGTTTCCGCCATTCAGGTTGGTCCAGAAGTTCTCAGCCGAGCGGTAGCCGACATAGAAGGTATTCACATCCGGACGCGCCAGGCCGGGCGTGACATGCACGCTGGCGGGGCTGCTGCCGGTGTTGAGCAGGCGACAGACCATGTCCATGTCGGAGCCGCTCTGGTTCTGATGGTGGAAGACCAGGCGCCCGGCCTGCTGGGCGCGCAGCCTGGCGAAGTACAGCAGCTGGGCGCGGCTGACTCTCTCCGGGCGGTTGGAGAAGAAGGTCAGGCTTTCGCGGGGCAGGTGCATGCGCCGGTTCTCCAGCGTGAACTGCTCGCTGCCCTGGGAACCTCCCCCGCCCGGCTGGCTGCTGATCCAGTCCAGGCTGAGCTGGCGCTCACGGCCCGGAGCCAGCTTGAGGCCGTCGCTGTGCCAGACCAGGCGGCTGTCCGGGGACAGGCCGTGGCGATTGCGGATCAGGTTGTCAACGGCTTCGCGGATGATCTCGATCCCGGCAGTGTCGCCCGTGACCACCACCCGGTCCGGAGCTCCGGTATGGCTGCTGGGAGCTGATCCGGGGGCCGGGGGATCAAAGACGCGGTGGCCTCCGGACTTGATCAGACCGGCGGTGCCACTGTCCCCTTCGGCGCGGCTGCCCTGGGGCCGGCCGGAGATGCCCTGCCCACCCGGATCGCCGGTGGCCGGCAGCACCACTCCCTGTGAGGCAGGTGCCGGACGGCTGCTCTGCGCGGGTGCGGAAGCCTGGTCCAGGGCCTCATTGATGTTGTTCATCCAGCTCAGGCAGAGTTCCTCGGGAGTAGCTCCCCAGGCCTTGCCCTCCATGTCGGTTGCCAGCAGCAGCAGTTCGCCATCCAGCAGGAGCTGCCACTGCCGTCCCTCACTGCCATCCTCCTCCACATGCAGGGCCGTGCGACCCCGGCGATAGGCCGAACTGAGCTGCACGCTGGCAAGTGAGAGATTGCGCAGGGGGCTGCGGTTGCGCTGGTTCTTGGCGAGCCGGACCACGGTCTGACCATTGACCACGAGTGCCACGGCGGGCTTGCCGTTGGGAGTGGCGGAAAGCACGGTTTCGATGCGGATCGTGTCCTGGGCCCGCAATGGTGTGCTGAAGAGGGCGCAGAGCGCGGGCAGCAACAGCATCACAATGAGGAATCGGGGCATCTGAATCGCGATTATAGCAATCCGGAAGGAAGCTTCCGGGCAGCTGCATTCAGGATGCGCGAAGAGTGTGTGCTGTTCGAGCCGCCGGCATCCGGATCCGGAAAGCGTTTTGCCTTCCGGACCCGGATGGATGAATGCTCTTCGATTACCGCTGCAACCGCTATTCGACGGTACTGACCATCAGCAGCTCGTCATTCACATAGTCGCGGAAGATGATGTGCCAGCGGCCGTCCTGCCCGACCAGCAGCTCCGGCAGGGACAGTGGAATTCCGACATCCGGCACGGCCAGCAGGGCGAAGCCGTTGCCCTTGTTCCACTCCATGTGTTGTCGCAACCCGATGTTGTCGGCACTGAGCCCGACGAAGGTATTGCCCCAGGCCTGAACGGCTGAGCTGACGAACAGGGAATCCGGGACCACGCTGCCGGGATAGTTGAACTGCAGCGCCTTGGTAGTGAAGCTGCCGTCCGAGTGGCGTACGACGCGCATCGGCGAACTGTCCGGTCCGGTGTTGACATGCCAGGCCGTGGCGATCCCGCCGCCGTTGCCGGGTTCAATGTAGTCGGCACCATCCACCGTGCTGCCTTCCGTGATGCCCGTGCCGAGGTAGTTGCGCCCGATCCCGGAAACCGGTTCAAGACTCGCCGCTCCATTGGCAACTGTCACGAAGCCCAGGTCGCTCACTGAGATGTTGCCATCACCATAGAACACCAGTGCACCGAAGTCTCCTGCGAAGCCGGTGGGCGAACCCCCGAAGATCCTGTCCGCGGTGATCGGGAAGAACTGCATGCCCGTGGCAGGGGTGTAGACATTGAAGAACTGCTGCGAGCCCTCGCCGAACGAGAACCGCAGCGGTCCGGCATCCGAAACCATGCCCAGCCCGCCGGTAACCACGTTGCCATTCTGCTGCTCACTGAAGGAGCTGCCGGTCCAGCGGGCCAGCCTGAAGCGCCCGCCGCGGTTGTAGGTCACGTACAGCTCGCCGGCATCCGTGGCCCCGACCTCCAGATGATCGATGCTGTTGTTGGGAGCGGTCACCTCATTCCAGTTCACGCCATCCGCACTGCGCAGGTGCAGCTGGACCTCGCCTGGAGCGATCCGGACCTGCAGCAGGTGCAGGCCGTCCGTGGCTGAGGCCGCCTGCATCTTGAAGCCCGAGCCCCAGGTACCATCCAGCTGGGCCAGCAGCAGCTCGCTGTCATCGGCAGCCAGCTCATGCACGCGCGAGCTCCAGTCCTGGTACTGCGTCATGCTGCGGATCCCGGTGTCGCCGGGGACCTTGCAGATCGCCATCTCCACGTTGCCAAGGAGGTTGTCAAGCGTGTTGAAGGCCTGCCAGCCCGCACTGCCGCCTTCGTAGACCGTGCACAGCGCCGTGCTGAAGCTGATGATCCCGACGTAGGTCGTGCCGTCCGCACAGATCATGCGCAGCCGCTGGCCGTTGAAGTCCCCGGGCGTGACAGGCTGGACCGCGGTCCAGGTGTCGTTGTCGGCGTTCAGCTCACTGTACTGCACAGTGCCCTGATGCCAGTAGATCATGCGCGGCCTGTCCGTGGCGGGGTCAACCGCGGCATCCACCTCCTGGCCCTGGGGAAACACGGGCGTGATGTCCGCGCCGTCAATCACGGTGCTGCCGTCATAGCGGGCCCACTTCAGGGCACCGCTCCAGTAGACGATGTCGAACACGTCCAGGCCGGGGTTGTACTCCACATCGTAGATCCCCCCGGCGGCGAGATTTGGCAGGACGGTCTCTTCCGCACCTGTCTTGACATCCACCTTGACGATCCGCGGACCGGGGAAGGAGGAGATGTCCCAGTAGAACAGGAGCAGGTCACCGTTGCCATCGCGCTCGAGCTGGGGGTTGAAGACATTGTTGTCCTCAAGCTGGAAATTCTTGAGGATGTCGAGCTTCTCACCGTCCCAGGTGAAAATGCGGGTCAGGAGCGGAATGTCGAAGAATCCGCCGCTGGATACGGCGAAGGCCCAGCCGTCACCATCCGGTACGGGTTCGGTGATCAGGTCCAGACCTGGTGTGCCGGTGGACACGTAGTCATAGCTCACCACCCCGGAGGGATCAACATGCATCGCTGAAATTCCGCGCACCAGCGAATCGTAGTAGAAGCTCGTGCTGCTGCCATCTTCCTCTCCGACCATCTGGATCAGTCCGGCGCGTACGAATCCCGCCGGCCTGTCATGCACCGGCGTCGCTGTGCTTTCCCATACCGGGCTGACGCTGAGCTTGCCAGTGTCCGGCGCACTGAAGCAGTCCGCGATCCCGTCGTTGTCAGAATCCGAACCGCAAGTGCCGTTGACGATGTAGTTGCCGGGCTGGAGGAGGATCTCCAGCACGGGATCAGTCTGGGTGACGGTGCCGATGCCGTAGCCCAGATCGAAGCTGTACTCCACTATCGGGTCGTCATCCGGATGGAAGGACCCTGAAAGGTCGATAGTCGCCAGGTAGGGACCGGTGAAGTCCCCTTCGTCCATGTCAAGTACCGCCACGGGCGGGGTGCCCGAGGCAATGCTGCGTTCCGTCACTTCTGCCAGCTGCGGTGGCTGGCCGTCAGATGCGGAATCCTGGACTGCAGCAGGCTGAGCAGATTCCAGCCCCGTCAGTCCCATGTCCCTGCCGCCTCCGCAGGCGGTGATTCCCATTGCCAACACGATGGACAATCCGCTGCCCATCAGCAAACGACAAATCATGCAATCTCTCCCCCGGCATTTGCTGCCTCTGAATACATCAGGCATTTTACCTGTATTTAACCTTACAGAAAAATACGGCGGCCTGCAGGAAATCAGCCGCAAAATCGGGAAAGCCGCGGGAATGCACATTGAAACAGCATATCCAGGCTACAGAAAACGAAACGGGCGACACTCTGGCCGCCCGTCTGCGCTGTCACGGTCAATGATTCCAGTGAATGTCCCGGATCATCAGATCGTGCTGATAATCCTCAGTTCATCAGCAAGGTAATCGCGGTAGATGATGTGCCAGCGGCCGTCCTGGCCGATCAGCAGTTCCGGCCGCGACAACGGCCCCTCAACCTCAGGGACCTGCAGCCTGGCGAATCCATTGCCCTTGTTCCATTCAAGATGCTGGATCCGCCCGAGGTTGTCAGCGGTCAGGCCGACGAAGGTACTGCCCCATGCCTGACAGGCGGAACTGACGAACACGCTGTCCTCCGGAGCGTTGGCCGGGTAGTTGAAGGCCAGCTCGTGGGTGCTGATGCTGCCGTCGGACTTCAGCACGACTCGCAGCGGGAACTCAGCGGGGCCATTCGTCACATGCCATGCGCTGGAGGTTGCCATCGTGCCAGGCTCAGTGAATGTGGTGCCGTCCACCAGCCTGCCTTCAGTCGAGCTGTCGAGGTCATTGCGCAGCAGGTCGGAGACGTGCTGGATGGAGCCGTTGGCAGGATCCAGGTAGCCGAGGCTCGTCTGGGTGGGACTGCCGTGTTCGTAATAGACAAGGGCACGAATCAGTTCACCCGGGGCGGCGATGGAGCCTTCCAGCACCGGCTGCCTGGCAACCGTGAGGATCTGGCTGCCACCGCTTTCAGTATAGACGCCGTACTGGTCACCTGAGGTGATTGTTCCGCCGACGCGCAGCGGGCCTTCATCACTGATGTAGGAGAAGCCTGAGCTGTCAACGGCAACATTGTCAACGAAGTCATATCCGCTGCCATTCCACTTCATCAGCTTGCAGTCGAGAGCCTGCCACGTAATATACAGGTCACCTGCGCTGTCCGTGCCCAGATCAACCTTCTCGGGGAAAGTGGCAACCACTTCAGCTTCGTTCCACGTGACTGAATCGGTACTGACAAGGTGCAGGTACTGCGGACCCGGAACGGCGGTGACCTGCATCACATGCAGTCCGTCACTGGCGGAAGCCGTCTGCAGCGAATTGCCCGGTCCCCATGTGCCTGGCATGTAGCCCCAGCGCAACTGGGTGTCATCCTCAAACAGCTGGGTGACAAAGGTCCTGCCGTCATAGTCCCGTCCGATGCAGAGAAGCCCATCCTCGCCGGGATACTCCAGCAGCCTGAAATCATGCGGATAAACCTTCTCTTCCATTGTGCTCCAGGTTTCCCAGGCATCATTGTCTCGTTGCACGATCCACGTTTCACCTGTGAAGGCAACGATGCCGACAAAGGTCCTGCCATCCCTGAAGCCGATGGACAGGTTCTCTGCCTGGAAATCGTTGTAGAGGTTCTCTACAGGCTTCCATGTGTCGTTGTCAGCATTAAGGGCCGTCCAGAACTGTCCGCCCTTGTGATAGACAATTTCCGGCCGGTCTGTCGCGGGATTGACTTCCATGTCAATCAGGCTGTTAAACGGGTTTACATCCGCAATGAAGGCAGTGTCGACAATGCTGCTGCCATCATATCTTGCCCAGTGCAGGCCCTCGTCGTAGTAGGTGATTTCGAACAGGTCAAGCGCATTGTTGAACTCAACATCGTATGAATATCCGGGACCGATCTGCTGCAGAACGTCGGTCGTGTTGCCGGTGCCGAAATCCAGGCGCCTGATGCGGTTGTTATTGGTACTCGTTGCATCCCAGTAGAACAGGTTGAGATTGCCACTGCCGTCCGTTACCAGCATCGGTCGCTCGATACGGAAGACGTCCATCTCAAAGTCCGGCATGTAATTCAGTTTGCCGTTGCTGAAGGTGATGATGCGATAGCGGCGGCCAGCATAGCCGGGGGCAGTCATTGCACCAATGAAGGCCCAGCCTCCATCATATGGGGCAGGTTCACTGAGCCAGGCATGTGTTTGACGGGAATTGGAGATGAAGTCATAGCTGATTTCGCCGGTTTTCCTGGTGGTCATGGCGAAGACACCTCCGACATAACCTTCCCAGCCAAATGTTGTCACTGAGTCATCCGCAGGATTGGCAACAGTATGCAGGTTGATGGTGCGGCGAACTTTGCCTTCGCGCGCATAGAGCAGCCTGGAGTTCTCCTGCCAGACCGGCAGGATCGTGATCGGTGTGAAATCCGGGGCACTCATCTGATCCGGGCTGTCATTGCCGTCGCTGTCCGACCAGCAGGTTCCGCGCACGATGTAGTTGCCCGGCTGCAGTTCGATTTCCAGCACCGGGCTGCTCTGCTCCACCGGATCAATGCCGCTGCCGAACTCGAAGCGGTACTGCACGATCGGATCCCCGTCCGGATGAAACGAGGCTGACATGTCGAAGCTCGCGGTGTATGGTCCGTCAAAGCTGGCACCCGGTCCCTGCAGGACAGCCACGGGGCCGTAGTCCCCGGGCATGGTGCTGAATTCATGCTGGGCACCGAAAACCACAGTGCCTGCCGCATCAAGGCAGTTCACGCGGTAGAGGTAAGGCGTATCAGTAGTCACATCCAGATCGATGAAGTAGTTGTCAATCTGCGGCTGCAGTGTCAGGTCCTGCCAGTCACTGCCGTCCACGGGTGAGCGCTGCACGATGTAGCCCGCGAAGAAGGGCTCCGCCAGGCTCGGGATGTCCGCCCACTGGAACTGGATGCTGGCATTGCCGCCGCTCTGGCTGAGGTTGCTGACCGGGACGATCCCGAGCTCGCTGTCGTCAACGCCGAGCAGAACGGAGTTGAGCTGCAGGCTACTGCCCGCAGGGACGATCAGCGCCATGTAGTGCCAGCCCAGCGGAGACTTGATTTCCGGGCCTGCCGGATATTCAAGCTGCTGGTCACCGCTGAAGGGGCCTATGCTCACCCAGCGAGCACTTCCGTAGTCGGAGTAGGCCAGGTAGTATTCGCTGCCGCCCTCAGCCACGTCTATCAGCAGGCTGTTGGGATGCTGTGACTCAGTGAAGCTGCCGGCTCCCCAGATGGCGTATGCCACGGCGGAGGAAGCATCCATGTAGAGATGGTCCCCCACGGGAGTGCCTCCGCTACCGCCGGGCAGCATGTCGGCGGCGATGTCCACCACATGCCAGCCGGGGCCGATCACGCTGGATTCGCGGCCGGGGTCATCCAGTCCGGCAAGTGCCGGCAATCCGGAGTCCATAGTCCCGCCAGCCAGGGACAGCTCACTGGCCTGCGGAACAAGCTTTGGGGATCCACTGCCACCGGCACAGGCCCCCAGAACCAGCAATGCAGTGAACAAAGCACACAACGCAGTCATACGTGATTTCATTCACCAGCTCCCAACACAGTGATCTGTCCCAGTCAGGGCATTTACACCCTGTACAAATATACACTGGCTGGGTTGCAGAAGTTTCACCCCAGGCCTGGGTTTCCTCAACCTGAGAATTGATCCCACTGTAATCGCCACCTAAGGCACCGCCATTGCGCCGGTCCTGGTTCAGATCGTGCTCAGCACCTTTAGTTCATCAGTTGCCAGGTCGCGGTAGAAAAGATGCCAGCGACCGTCGGGACCCGTGGCAAGCTGACCCTGGGAGTAGATCCGGCCCTCGGGGAGCGGCAAGGTTTCGTATTCGCCGAAGGCCTCCCACTCCAGCAGGCGTTCCTGGCCGCTGTTGTCACTGACAAAGGCCACGAGGCTCATGCCGTTGGTGTTCATCACGCTCACCGTGCGCCGCAGATCGCCCTGGGTGAAGAGCTGGATGCTGAGCGGCAGATCCTCAATGTAGGGTTCACTCAGCAGTGACATCCGCACCCGTACCGGCCGCAGCTCGGGACCATAGGCGACGTACCAGACCGGCCGGTCCTGGAAAAACGGCAGGCCAAGCTGCACTCCGCCGTCAATCCAGCGGCTCTCAACGAAGTAGTCATCCGTGAAGCTCAGCGGCACATCGGCAAGATGCACGACACTCGACAGCCCGTAACCGACGATCCCCAGCTGGCCGGTATCAGGACTGCTCCCGCCGTAGTTCACGAGGCTCTGCGCCGTACTGCCAGCCACCACAGGCTGGCCATCCCAGACCGGCAGGTTCGTGAGCAGGGTATCGAGTGGCAGCTGGCCCTGGCGCTGGGAGCGCAGGAAGGCCGGCACATTGCCACGGTCGTCAACCTGAATCAGGTAGTTGCGCTCTCCGCTCATGAGCGGGATCACGTCGTTGGAAGCTCCCAGTGTCGCGAGCCCGGCAAAGGCCGCCCCGTTCCATTCCTGCAGCTGGGCGTCGACACCATCATGGAAGGAGAGGAACAGGTGCTTCGCCGTGTCGCGGCAGAGCCGCGGGAAGCGCCCGGCGGGATTGAACGCACTTTCGGTCCAGTTCTCGCCATCGCTGCTGTGGAAGTGCCAGAGCTTGCCGAAGCGTTCCTCGACGACGTGCAGCTCATTCTCGCTGGCGGCGGCCGCCATGTGCAGGCCGTTGCCGGCGGCGGCCGGGATGCCCGGCAGCGCCGTCTGGCTGTCCAGCGTGGTGATGTCCTTGATGGCGAGATTCCAGCTGGAGAGCATGGTGTAGCTGCGGAAGCCGCTCTGGCCCGGCAGGCGCAGCAGGTGCTGCAGTCCGAGGCAGGGGAAGTCGTCATCCTCGTTGACAAGACTCCAGTTGCCACTTTCCAGGGCGAAGAGCCGGCAGACTCCGCTGACGGAATCCGTGAGCTGGCAATACAGCCTGCCGTCCGCGGCGATCAGGTCTCCGCCGATGGTCTGGGTCCCGGAGGGGTCAATGATCTGCAGCGCGGACCAGGTCTGCAGGTCCGCATTCAGGGCACTGTAGAAGTACTGGCCGCCCTGCAGCAGGATCACGGCCGGGCGGTTGGTGGAGGGATCATGCTCCAGATCAACGAAGCTGGTCGGAGCCGGACTGACGACGGCGGAGTTGAAGCTGCCGTCGGGCAGGCGGCGGATCCACTCCGCACTGCCGCCGCTGGCGACGATGTCCATCCCGCCGCTGGCGGGATCGAATTCGATGTCCGCGGAGCCTGCCGCTGCGAATCCCGGCAGCAGCACTTCCGTCGTCCCGCTCTTGATCCGGGTCAGCATCAGGTCGAAGTCCACTCCCGTGTCATTGAAGTAGAGGTAGAAGAGCTGCCCGATGTTGGTGGCCGCAAGTCCGATGAACTCGGAATCCGAGAAGCCGGGCACGGAATCCAAGAAGGACAGTTCCTCACCGTCCCAGTAGCAGAGGGTTTCCCGGCTGGGCTGGTAGACCATCACGCTGTAGCCGCCGTCCGTTTCCACCGCTTCACTCAGGATGCCGTTGCCACTGCCGGGCAGCGGCAGGAAATCCCATTCCTGGGTACCGTCCGGGTGCTGTGTAAGCGCACTGAGACCGGGCTGCAGCACGTCATAGAACAGCAGGGTGCTGCTGCCATCAGGATTGGCAACCGGCTGGAAACTCTGGGCACGCGGGATCTGGTGCGGTCCGCTGGTCACCGTATGCGGCTGCTCCTCCCAGCGCGGATAGACCTTCAGCTGGGCATTGGTGGAGCTGCTCTTGCCGTTGCTCGTGGCGATGAAGAACAGGCTGTAGCAGCCGGGCTGCAGCGTCACATCCAGCACCGGATCCGGGGTATTGATGGGCCCGTCGCTGCCGTTCAGCAGGAAGCTGTAGCCGCTGATGGCGGTGCCGTCCGGGTCATAGCTGCCGCTGAGGTCCAGGCTGACCTGCACCGGACCATGGAGCGGCCCCTGCGGCACGACCGGCACGACGATCGGGGCGGCATCATTGCCGGGCAGGGCCGCCGCCAGCAGTGAGAAGCTGTAGGCGGTGTTGCCACTGCTGTCCGTGGCACTGACGCGGTAGCGGTTGTACAGGCCCGGCTGAGTCTCCTCGTCGATGTATACCGTGGAACGGAAGGGTGCCCCGCTGATCCGTTGCCAGTTGCCACCGCTGGCCGGACGGCGCTCCACGGCATAGCCCATGAAGTCGGCATCCGCATAGTCCGGGCTGTTGGGCCAGTGGATGATCACCTTCTGCTCCGAACTGCCGTCACTGAGCCCGATCATTGTCATCTCCGGCGCACTGCCGCCGCCGTGCACGCCGATCTCCAGCGCATTCAGCTGCAGGCTGCCTCCCTCCGGCACGAGCAGGGCCACGTAGTGCAGCCCGCGCGGTGAGACATAGCGCCCCGGCGTGGCAAAGCCGTCCTCCGGGTCGTACTGCGCCATCCGGCTGGAGCTGAAGGGTCCGAGCATCCGCCAGCGTCCGCCGTAGTAATCAGCAAATGCCATGTAGTATTCACCACTGACATCACTGACGAGACAGTTCAGTCCCGTCGGTGCGGCATCCGCCGGCCAGTTGCCAAGCGCCCAGATCTTCCAGGCCATCCCGCTGGCTGCCTCCAGCTTCCAGCCGCCCGCATTGGCCACCGCCTGGGTGGACTGGGTGGAGAAGTTTGGCTGGTCCAGTGCGATTTCCTGCCAGCCCGGACCACTCAGGGATGTGCCGCGCACGAGTCCGGACTCGCCGGGTAGGAGCTGCGGCAGGGCGTCCAGGGCCGGCAGCATGCTGCCCGGCAGATCCTCAGCAGCAGGCTGCGCAACAGAGTCCGGGTTGCCACCGCCGCAGGCTGCGAGCGTGAACAGCAGGAGGACGAAACCGATTGACACGGCGATCCGCAGGCTGCGGATCCCAGGGATGACTGCGTGCACAAGCAAACTCCCACCGGCGATGGCCGGACACCAGAGAGCCAACCCGTGGCAGTCCGGGGACTGCTGTTGTATGGCGCTAACAATATAGATGCTGCACGGCGTGGACGGCTGAGCGGGAACTAGGGGGTGCTGACCACCATCAGGTCGTCCGTGATCAGATCGTGGTAGATGATGTGCCAGCGGCCGTCGCTGCCGACCACCAGCTCCGGCATGCTCATGAACGGAATCTCCGGCAGGGGCAGTTCCTCCCACTCGCCGAAGTTGCTCCATTCCATGTAGCCCCGGTCACCGGCACTGCCGGCCACGATCCCGGCTGCGGTGTAGCCGCGGGCCAGGTCCATGCTGACGGTCCGCTCCAGGGCGGAAGGATCCGGCTTGCCGCCTGATTCATCGCTGAAGGAATAGTCATGGATCCGCTCATTGCCATCGATGATGATGCGCTGCGGATTGTTGCCATTTCCATAGGCCAGCATGAAGACCGGCAGCAGCTCCTCGCGGTGCACATCCAGGTAGCTGCAGCCATCCAGCCAGCGCCCGCTGCTGAGCATCGCCCGCGGCAGGGGGATGTCCGCCTCGCGCGGGTCGAGCAGATGATCGTCATTGAGGCTGATCCTGCCGATGCTGGATCCCGTGATGCCAGCCCCGCCGCTGTAACCGTAGCCATGGAAGCTGCCCTGGGGATCAAAATACACCGCAGCCTGCCAGAGGATGCCGTCGTTCCAGGCCCTGAATTCCGGGAAGCCGCCATAGATGGCATGAATGGAGTTTACGGCATCCTGCTGATAGAGCATCGTGAGCGTGCCCTGGTCGGATACCGTCGGAACCACGTCATCCTGCAGGTCGTCGAAACCGGTGGTGGCGGTGTCACCCGGCGCCCAGATATGGAAGGTGACGCTGTTGCCATCAGTCTCGGCCAGCAGGACCTGGCCTTCCGGATTGCTCCCGACCGCCATCTCCTGCACATCGGCAATCTCGGGCCGCAGCTGCCAGTTGACGGCGTCCCCGCTGACATAATGGCGGGCACCGGAAATCAGGCCCGCAAAGAGGTTGATGCCGTTATAGCCGTTCGTCGCCATCAGTGATCTGCCCTGGCGATCAGCGGCATCCTCCTCCAGCAGCAGTGTGAACTGGTCGCTGCCATCCCCGCGGTAGCAGTGGCGGCGGCCGTCGGAACCCAGGTCCAGCAGCGCGAACCTGCCATCCTGCGGATCGGCAACCAGGGCGTGGTTGGAGGCCATGTCATGGTTGAAGGATGCATGTTCGGTGAATCCTCCGGCACCACCCGTGAAGATATTCAGCAACTTGCTGTTCGTCTTGATCACGCTGCAGTAGATGCTGCCGTTGCGCTCCAGCAGCTCGTGCTGCGTTGCCAGCGGTGTTTCGCCGCCGACGCTGACCGGAGCGCTCCAGGCGGTGGCATCGGCATTGAGCTCGCGATAGCTAACGTTTCCGATGCCGGAATGAGTCAGCACGGGGCGGCCGTCGGACTCCCGGACGATGATGTCGAGGTGCAGTACCCATTCATCATTCACCTGGGCCTCAGCCAGCACGGAGTTGTCAGCGATCCTCACCCACTCAAGGGAATCCGTCTGGTAGATGCATTCCACGGCATCGACAGCGGGATTGTAGACACAGGCGGGAATCCTGGCGTCGGCGATGCCTGTCGCCGGCGAGATGCTGCGGCCGCTGAACAGTTCGGTGAGGGTCGCGCTGTAGTCACCATCGTCGTCAACATAGTGCAGCAGCCAGAGGCGGTCCGCGCCGTCGGAGGCCAGCGCGCAGTAGATGCTGTCCACCGCACGGGCGCGGTACTGCGAATACTCGAGTGAATCACCGGTCCATTCAATCAGGTGCAGGTAACCATCGAAGACGGCTCCGGCAAGCGGCCGCCCACCGTGGATCACGGGCTGGCAGATCTGGGGATACAGCGTGCCGTAGACCGGCAGGAAGTCCCGGTCGATGCTGCCATCCGGCCGCACGCAGACAGCGGCGATCCCGGCCGCGCTCAGGTCGGCATAGAGAAACAGCTCACTGCCATCCCGGGGATCCGTGATGCCGCAGGCATCGTAGGTTGTCACCGTATTGTTCTCACCGGCATCGATCAGCACGGGATCCTGCCAGCGGGGATAGACCTTGAGATAGGCCGAGGTGTAACCGGTCTCGCCGTTGGCGGTCAGCCAGGCCGTGATGCGGTAGCAACCGGGCTGCATCAGCAGCTCAAGCACCGGCTGGGCCGAATCAATCACTTCCGCGTCATCACCGACCTGGAAGTGGTAGCCCTCGATGATGTCACCGTCAGGATCATAGCTGGCGCTCATGTCAAGGCTGACCGTGGTCGGACCGAAGAGGCTGTCCGGGAGCACCTCGATCCGGGCCACGGGAGCCGCATCCGCATTGCTCAGCCCGAACTGCCTGACCACGCTGTAGGAGACATTGCCGGAGGTGTCCGCACTGAGGATGCGGTAGCGGCGCTCCAGCCCGTCCTGCCCGTCAGGGTCAATGTATGAGGTCGCATGCTGCGGCTCCGTTGTCAGACGGAGCCAGGCGCTGCTGCCGACCGCTGCCCGCTCGATGTGGTAGCCTGCGAAATCAGGCTCCAGATGGCTCAGGCTGTGCGTCCAGGAGAAGGCCACCTCCGTCTGGCTGCTGTTGTCAAAGATGTACTCCACCGCCGCCGGGGCATCGTCCCCGCCGTCGACACCGAGCTCGATGGAGGTCAGTTCCACGGAGCTGCCGGCCGCTGCCAGCATCACGATGAAATGCCGGCCGTAACGGCTGACCGGATCAGCCGGGAGCGGGTACTCGACCAGCGCATCTCCGCTGAACGGACCGCTGAAGTGCCAGCGCCCGCTGTCGTAGTCAACCCAGCCGAGGCTGTACTCACCGGAGTCCTGTGCCACGCCGGCGCGGATCGAGGTCGGCAGCACATCCCCGCTGAATCCGCCCACCGGCCAGATCCGCCAGGCGTTCTCAGGCCCGTCGAACAGCAGGCCCTGCTCTCCTTCACTGACTGCATGCTGCAATGAAGGAGTGCCGTCCGGCATGAGCGACAGGCTGTGCCAGCCGGGACCGGCCACACTGGCAACATGCTCAATGCCGGCCAGATCCTCCGGGGCAGGCAGCAGAGCCGTTCCCGCAAGCGCCGGCTGCCCGGGCTCCACTGAGCTGCTGCGGCTTCCGCAGGACTGCATCAGCAGCACACAGCCAATCAATACGATGTATCCGCTTATACGCATCCTTCCATCCTAACCCGGCATTCGCGACGGGATTTCCGTCAACCGGGATTTCACACTCATTTCGTACTGAACATCAACAGGTCGCCAGCGAGATACTCGCCGCAGCTGATGTGCCAGCGCCCGTCGGGCCCGATCAGCAGTTCCGGCCGGGCATGCTGGCAACCTGCGGCAGGGGCAGCTCATCGAATTCACCGAAGCGGCTCCGTACGCAGTGAAACTAGTACAGCCGATCCGGCCAGCCGGGACTTACCGCAACCGTTCAGATCGTGCTGATGACGCGCAGGTCCTCCGTTACGTTGTCCCTGTAGATGATGTGCCAGCGGCCATCCGGCCCGACAACCAGCTCGTGCAGGCTTGTATTGTCAAGTCCGGCGGGCCAGGGCAGGCTCTCGAACGCGCCGAAATCGTCCCACTCGAAGAAGAACACCTCACCGAGCAGGCCGGTGCCCAGCCCGAGCGAGGTTGTGCCCCAGGCAGTTGTCGCACTCACACTGCGCACGTACTTCTCATACTGGTACTCAGCCACCGCTCCCGGGATCAGGTCGATCTGCCAGGGCACGTCACTGTTGCTGCTGAGGCGCACGAGGTAGCCCTCCGGGCCGTATGCGACGTAGAACACCTCGCGCCTGTCATGGAATTTGTCAGTGAACAGCGCTCCCTCCATGTGCCGGCCGAGCGTCCAGTCGTTGTCAAACAGGCTGAGATCACAGCCGAACAGCGGTGAGATCTCGCCGGAGCCGTCGAGGAACCCGATCGAGCCGTCGCCGAATTCCATCCCGCCGTATCGCACGAGAATCCGCCCGCTCAGGACATCCCTGCCGGCCAGCGCTCCGTCCCAGATCACTGTGGTCTGGGGCAGGATCAGGTCTGCGGGGTTGCCGCCGCGCTTGTAGTGGAACTCCACCGGAGCGGCAGTGCCGTCAAATGAACCGTAGAACAGGGTCTGGCCCTGGCCGAAGATGAAGGGCAGGCAGTCCGGGCTGACCGGATTGGTGTGCACATCCACCCAGGCCGGGTCGACCCAGTGGCGCAGGTAGGCATTGCCGCCGTTGACAAGCGTGGCATAGACCTCGCCGTTCTCATCCGCCGCGATCCGCCCGCCAGTACCGTTCCCGGCATCAGTGGTCTCGGTCCAGACCTGGGCATCGGGGCTCGTGAAATGCAGGTAGTTGCTGCCTGGCTTGTGCAGGATGTGGAGTTCCGTTGCGGAGGCTGCACTGCTCAGCTCCAGACCGTTGCGCTTCCAGCCCGGGCCTTCCCAGAGCTGCTGCTCGCTGTCATCCTCCTGCATCAGCACCAGCCGCGCGCGGTAGTCAGACGCGACATCCAGCACGTGGAAACCGGGGACGGAGGGGAGGTACTCCATCGTGATGTAACCGCCTCCGATGGGATGGCTCGCCGTGTTGACGACATCCCAGACCGCACCGTTGCGGCGGTAGAGTCGCGTGCCTGCCACCGAATCGCCGTAGGTGCAGAAGCTCCGGCCGTCACGGAAGAGCAGGCGGCACTGCGGCAGATCATTGTCAGCCGGGTCAACCTTGGCGGGAACGGTCCAGGTGGCGTTGTCAGGATTGAGTTCCGCGAACTGGATGGCACTGCCGTCATGGAACAGCACGGCCGGGCGGCCCGTGTCCGGGTCGTTCTCAAGCTCGATGTACTGCGAGTCAACCCCCATCAGCGTGGCGCTGGCCAGCGGCCCGATCACCGGCGACCAGCGCAGCCATTCCACGTTTCCGCTGCCCGAGAAGACGAGGTCGATGGCCTCGGCATCGGCATTCCAGACCGCGTCGAAGATCCTGTTCTCAATCAGGCCGGTGATCACGGCAGCGCTGGAGAAGTTGTTGAAGTTGACGATGCGGATGTCATAGCCGATGTTGAAGTCGAAGTAGATTCCGTAGAGGTTGTCATTGCCGTCATCGACCAGCGCACTCCCGATCCCCCTGACGGAGTTGCCGGTTGCCAGCTGGACCTCGATGGCATTGTCCTGCCAGGTTGCCA
Organism: bacterium; assembly: GCA_041395205.1. Classification (GTDB taxonomy): domain Bacteria; phylum 4484-113; class 4484-113; order 4484-113; family JAFGCY01; genus JAHEFU01. Next base: position 1,437,901 of record JAWLAZ010000001.1, on the reverse strand, counting down.
TGTACATGTTGAACTCGCCGGGAGACCCGGGCTGTTCGGTGACCGCGAGGAAGCTCCAGACGCCGTTGCTGAAGACCGGCTCACTGCAGACCACCAGGCCACCCTCACTTGGGAAGAGATTGTCATGACGATCCACGTTCCCGGCTGCATCCACGGTCAGGCTGACCAGCGAGGGAACGGCGGCATCCATGTAGATGAACACATCCTTGTCGCTGATCGGGTCATGGAAACTGCGGGGCGCGAAGCTGCGGTAGATGAGCTCCGTGCCCTCCGTGACAAGCTGGCTGCTCTCCTGCCACTGCGGGTAGACCTTGAGCTGCCCATGGGTCTCGCGCGTGTCCGCGCCGGATGTGACCGTGAAGGCGCAGGTGTAGCAGCCCGGCTGGAGCAGGGTCGTGAACTGCGGGGTGGGCTGGTTCACGGGCGGGATGCCGAAGCCGAGGTCAAAGCCGTAGTCCGTGATCGCATCTCCGTCGTTGTCAAAGGAAGCGGAGAGGTCGAAAGTCACCTCCACCGGCCCGTAGAGCGGGCCGCGTGGCATGCTGACAACCGGCACCGGGGGGCTGAGCTGCCCGGCCTGGCGCGAGGCCAGGGAATTGTAGGACGGTGCACTGTTGCCGGATGTATCCCAGGTCACGATCCGGTAGAGATAGACCTTGCCCTGCTCCGCCGTGGGATCCGAGTAATGCGTCTCCTGCATCGGATCGCTGAACAGGCTGGTGAAGCTGCCGCCGGGCCAGGGACGGCGCTCCACGGTATAGCCCGCGAAGTCGGGATCGGCATGGCTGGCGCTCTGCTCCCAGACTATGGTCAGCGTGTCCTCACTGGAGGCGGGTTCGACATACCAGACCTCCTCGGGTCCTTCCGAGCCGCCGTGCACGCCGAGCTGCAGCATGTCCAGCTGCAGGCTGCTGCCGTCCGGGACGAGTATTGCAACGAAGTGGTTGCTGCGGGCCGAGGCCAGCGCCTGGGGATCCGTGAAGCCGTCCACCTCGGGATATTCGTAGGCGGCGCTTTCCGTGAAGGGACCGGCGGTGATCCAGCGGCCGTCGACATAGCTCGTGTAGAGCAGGTAATACTCCCCGCTGACATCGCTGACGTCCGCGCGCAGACCGGTCGGGAAGGCGTCACCCTCGAAACCGTTGACACCGAACACGCAGAAGCCCGGGCTGCCCGCCCCGGCGATGTCGAGGGCCGGCAGGTCCTCGGTCACACCCTGTTCCGCGCGGCCGAAGTTGCGGTACTCCAGGTCGAGCGTATACCAGCCGGGGCCGGCGATGCTCAGATCGCGCGTGGTACCGGCAGCCAGGTCGGCGAAGGCAGGCAGGCCGGAACCGAGGGAGCTGTCCTCAGCGGCGGGCCGGGACTCAAGTGTGGAATCCACCCCGCCCGATCCGCCACAGGAAGCCAGGATTGCCGCAAGCAGCAGCAGGCAGGCAACAAGCATTTTCTTCATCTGTCTTACCTCTCAGGTCAATCCGGAAGCGTGACGCCGGGCCGTCTATTCAATGGTGCTGATGATCCGCAGATCATCGTTGACATAATCGCGGTAGATGATGTGCCAGCGGCCATCCGGCCCGACCACCAGTTCATGCAGGCTGCCGTTGTCCATGCCGGAGGGCACGGGCAGCTCCTCCCAGTTGCCGAAGTCGGACCATTCGAAGAAGCCGACATCGCCCAGCACACCGGAGCCGATGCCGACGGCGGTATTGCCCCAGGCGGTCATGGCACTGACGCAGTTGCGGCTCTTCAGCAGCTGCTCCGGCAGGAAGACGATGTCGCGCCCGTATACCTGCCATTCTCCGAACAGGTCACGCTCCATCCTGGCGTAGGTATTGGTCGGCCCGTAGGAGAAGAAGAACACCTCCCTGGTATTGGCAAATGCATTGCGGTAGTTGGCTCCCTCATAGTTGCGGCCAGCCGTCCATGGGTCGTCAAACCTGTTGAAGCCCGGATCGAAGATCTCGTCAACCACACCGGTGGCCGTGTTGAGGATCCCGACATCGGAATCGGTGATGTCAGCGCTGCCGAACAGCACCATGATCCTGAAGTTCGAGCCGCTGGCGCCGGCGAAGGCACCGCCCAGGAGATGTGTGGAGGTCGGGAAGGCGGTCTGGCTGGCAAGCAGGTTGACCTTGTAACTGAATTCCGCCGGCACCGCCACATCGTCATAGCTGCCAAACAGCATCACGTCACCCTGGCCGTAGACCAGTGGCACCGCATCGGGGCTGATTGCCTGCATGTCCTCCGGCACCCAGGCCGGGTCCACCCAGTGATTGAGCACCGAAGTTCCGAGATTGGCCATCCCGGCGTAGATCTCGCCGTTTTCGTCAACCACGATCTTGCCGCCTTCACCCGCACCGGCATCCGAGGCCTGCGTCCAGCTGTCACCGTCCGGGCTGGTCCAGTGGATGTAGTTGAGGAAGGGCTTGTGGAGCAGGTGGATCTCCGTGCTGGAGCTGATCGCACTCATGTCCAGTCCGTAACGGTCCCATCCCTGTGCGAGATACAGCTGCTCCTCACTGTCGTCCTCCTGCATGCGGGTGATGCGGTTGGCAAGATCCAGTGAGGTGTCGATCACGCTGAAGCCCGGCAGTTCCGGGTTGTAGGTCATGCAGGCGAAGAATCCGCCGTCCGCGAAGCCGGCCGTGTTGACAACGTCCCAGGCCGCACCGTTGCGGCGGTAGAGCTTGGAGCCACCGGGATTGTCACCGATGTAGCAGAAGGAGTTGCCATCGCGGAACAGCAGCTTCGTTTGCGGCCAGTCGGGATCGATCGGATCCACCGGCAGCGGGGCGGTCCAGGTTGTATCGTCAGGGTTGAGGTCCGCGAAGCGCACGCTCGGACCGTCGGAGAACAAGGCGGTCGGCCGGCCCGTGGCGGGATCCTGCTCGACGTCGATGAACTCGCTGTCCGCACCACTGAGCACGAAGCTGGCAACGGGCCCGGTCACCGGCGACCAGCGCAGCCACTCGGTCTTGAGGTTGCCGCAGTAGACCAGGTCGATTGCCTGGGCATTCTCGTTCCATTCCGCATCCAGGCTGCCGTTGCCCACCAGACCCGTGACCAGCAGGTTGCTGCCGGGATTGGTGACACTCAGGATCTTGATCTCATAGGGAGCGATGCCGACCCGGTAGATGACCCAGGCATTGCCATTGCCATCAGTGACCATGGCAGTCCTGTCCGAATCAACATTGATGCTCGTGAGGTGATTGGTCTCAATCCGGTTGTCCTGCCAGCTGCAGACCAGCGCCGTCTGCGGACTGGCAATCGTGAACAGCCACTGCCCGTCCACGAACACCGGTTCGCTCAGGGTCACGCTCGGTCCGTCCAGGATCAGCGGGGAGTCATGGCGGTCCACATTGCCATCCCTGTCCACCGTCAGGCTGACGAGCGAGGGAACGGAGGCATCGGAGAACAGGAACACTTCCTTTTCCGAGCCGGGATCGTAGAAGGCGCGCGGCTGCCAGTAGCGCGGTGCCAGCGGCGTGCCGGCGTCGATCAGCTGGCTGGCTGCCTCCCACTGCGGGTAGATCTTGAGCATGCGCAGGGTGCTGCCTGTCTGGCCGCCGCCCTTGGCCGCGAAGTTGATCATGTAGCAGCCGGGCTGCAGGGTGGTAGTCAGCACCGGGCTGGGCTGGCTGATCTCACCGAGACCGGAGCCGAAGTCAAAGTAGTAGTCCGTGAGGACATCGCCGTCCCTGTCATAGGACCCGGACAGGTCGAAAGTCACCTCAACCGGCCCGTACAGCGGGCCGCGCGGCATGTCCACCACGCAGACGGGCAGGGCCAGATCCCCCAGTATGCGCATGGCGACGATTGTCATCGATACCGCGCTGTTCCCGGCCAGGTCCCAGCTGCGTACACGGTACATGTACGGTTCATTCAGGCCTGGCTCGGGATCGTCAAATACTGACTCAAAGAAGTTTTCATCGCTGACTGTGACGAATTCACCGGCCGGGAAGGGGGCACGCTCAACCGAGTAGCCGGCAAAATCCGGCTCATTGAAGTTCGGGCTGTGCAGCCACTGGATCGAGATGATCGCCTCATTGCTGTTCTCCGCGATCCCCAGCACCGGGAACGGAACCTCACTGCCGCCGGCGACGCCGAGCTGCAGCATGTCCAGCTGCAGGCTGCTGCCATCCGGGACGAGGATCGCCACGTAGTGGTTGTGGCGGGCGGAGGCGAGGATCTCCGGGTCGGTATACTCGCTGACTTCAGGGTATTCATGAGTCACGCTTTCCGTGAAGGGGCCCGCGCTGATCCAGCGGCCGTCCACATAGTTCGTGTGCAGCAGGTAGTATTCGCCCACGACATCACTTACGTCCGCCCGCAGGCTGGTGGGATAGCCATCACCATCAAAGCCATGCACGCCGAAGACGCAGAATCCACTGCTCCCGCTGCCTGCGATGTCGATCGCCGGCAGGTCCTCACTGACGCCCTGCTCGGCACCGCCGAAGTTGCGGTACTCCAGATCCAGCGTGTACCAGCCGGGACCGGCGATGCTCAGATCTCGGCTGGAATCACCGGCCAGGTCCTCAAAGGTCGGCAGGCCGGATGGAAGCTGATCAGCGTTTATCGGCTGCGCCGGAATGGGCTGCCGGGAGTTGTCCAGCGCAGCGGAGCCTCCCCCGCAGGAAACGCAGACAAGCGCCAGCAGCGCCAGACAGGCAAGATACATTTTATTCATCAGTTATGACCCTTGAGTATGCTGGCGCACGACCGAGGGTCGCGGCAACCATCTGTACTACCCTGCCCTGCGGCAGGTGAAACACGAGGCCAGGAAACCGCCAGAAGCGGCTCCGTAGAGCGAAATTTACCATAGCCCCGCAGTTCCTTGCTCCAATGCAGCTTCCGGAACATGGCCATGGACACCTCGACATGCCGCGGCCGGGCGTATTACAGCACATTGCCGGGTGGCAAGGCTGCACCCCGGAATCCGGCACAGGTGCAGGAATGCTGAAGCGCGCTCCTATTCAAGCGTGCTGATGATGCGCAGGTCGTCGTTCACATAGTCGCGGTAGATGATGTGCCAGCGGCCGTCCGGGCCGACCACCAGCTCCTGCAGGCTGCCATGCTCCAGGCCCGAGGGGACGGGCAGGTTTTCGAAGTCGCCGAAGTTCGACCACTCGAAGAAGCCCAGCTGTCCGGCAAGGCCGGCACCCATGCCCACGGCGGTGTTGCCCCAGGCAGTGGTTGCGGTGACGGTGCGCCGGTAGAAGCTGGCATCGAATTGCGGATCCGGCGTGGGGTAGTCCTTGAAGACCATCTCCCCGGATTCATTGCGCCAGATCCGGCAGAACCCCGAGCTGGCCCCGAAGCTCACGTAGAAGACTTCGCGGTGCGAATTGCCCTCATTCGTGAATGAGGCACCTTCAAGATGCCGACCGGCTGTCCAGAAATCGCCGAAGTTTGCGGATTCGGGGGTGAACAGCTTGTCAATGTCCCCGGTTATGTTCAGGACGCCGACACTGCCCCCAGCGAATTCGGTGCCGCCGTAGCGGACGATCATCGAGCTTGAGCCTGAATCGAACCCGGCGATCGCACCTTCCCAGATATCCGATGCCTCGGTCTGGAAGACTATCGACGGATCAAGGTCCAGCTTGTAATGGAACTCAGGAAAGCCAGTCCCGTCGAAGTTGCCAAAAACCAGGGCATTGCCCTGGCCGTAGACCAGCGGAATCGTGTCGGGGCTGATGGGGTTGTCCTCCACCACCACCCAGTCCGGGTCGACCCAGTGCCTCAGATAGGCCGTCCCTGACTTCACAATGCTGGAATAGATCTCGCCATTCTGATCGGCAACAATTCGGCCTGCTGAGCCCGGTTCCGCAGCGGAGATCTCATTCCAGGTGACCCCGTCCGGACTGAACCAGTGGAGGTATTCAAACTGGGGACTGCGCAGCAGGTGAATCCCGCTGCCGGAGCTGGCGGCACTCAGGTCACGGCTGCTGAACGCAAGGCCGTCGTTGATGTAGATCTGCTCCTCGTCGCCATTATCCTGCATTATGGTAATGCGGTTCCTGAAGTCCTCACCCACGTCCATCACCAGGAATCCCGGCTCGGAAGGAAAGTAGGTCAGGGTGCTGTATAGTCCACCTCCGCTGAACCCGGCATCATTGACATTGGTCCAGCTGGCGCCGTCCCGGCGGAACAGGCGGGGGCTCCCCGGGGCAGCGTGGCCGATATAACACCAGGCTGTCCCGTCCCGGAATACAAGCTTCGTATTGAACCAGTTGGGGTCAGTCAGGTCCACCAGCGCGGGCGCGGTCCAGCTGGAGTCGTCATCCTGGAGTTCCGTGTAGCGGAAGTCCGTGCCGTTTGAGAGCAGTACCGCGGGACGGCCGGTGGCCGGGTCGAGCTCGATGTCGACGAAGTCGCTGTCGGTGGCACTGATGGTGTCGCCGCCGAGCGGCCCGGACTCGGGGGACCAGCGCAGCCACTGTGTCGTGCCGTCGCCCGAATAGACCACATCAATCGCCCCGGCAGCCGGGTTCCATGCCGCATCCAGCCACTTGTGCTTGGTCTTGCCGGTCACGAGCGGCGTACTGCTGAAGTTGCCAAGGTCCAGCAGCATCAGGTCGAAGTCGGCACCGGCCCCGGGGACTTCATGGATGATGTAGGAGCTGCCCTCCGGATCGTCAACGAGACTGGTGTAGAAGTGCGCCATGTCGGAAGTGGCACCCGTTATCATTTCGCAGCGGTTGTCAGTCCAGGTGCAGAGCTGGAAGCGGTCAAATGTCCCGAGGACGAAGTGCCAGGTGCCGTTGATCAGCTGCGGCTCACTGCATAGCATTGCAATGTCATTGAATGGGGTCAGCATGTCCGAACGGTCAATATTGCCATCATGGTCAACAGTAAGGCTGACAATCGAGGGCACGCTGGGATCAAAGTAGATGAACACGACCTTGTCCGACTGCGGATCGTGGAACCCGCGCGGACCGACTGCGCTGAGTTCGATGATCGTGCCCTCGTCTATCAGGTGGCTGTCCTGTTCCCACTGCGGATAGACCTTGAGCTGCATCCGGCGGGGACTGGAATTCTGACCGGCCCAGGCGGTGAAGCTCAGGTCGTAGCAGCCAGGCTGCAGGGTCACGCTCAGCACGGGATCCGGCTGGCTGATCAGGCCGAGGCCCGGGCCGAAGTCGAAGTCATACTGCGTGATGGCATCACCGTCATTGTCATATGAAGCGGAGAGGTCGAAGGTCACATCGACCGGCCCCTTGAGCGGACCCTTCGGCATCTGCACTTCGCAGATGGGGCGGGATGTCCCGCCGGGCTGCCTGAATGCAGGCAGGCTGTAGCTTGCCGCGCTGTTCCCGGACGTGTCCCAGGTGAGCAGGCGGTAGAGATAGATCTGGCCGGCCTCGGCCGTGGCATCCACATAGCTGCCGCTGAAGATGTGCTCAGTTGTCAGCTGCACGCTCCCCCCGCCCAGGAATGGGCTGCGCTCGATGGAATAGCCGGCGAAGTCCGGGCTGTGGAAACTGCCCGAATGATCCCAGAACAGATTGACAACGTCCGCATTGCTGTTGCTGCCGAACAGCAGGACGGGACTGGGACCTTCATCTCCACCGTCCACGCCGACGGCAAGGGACAGGAGCGTCAGTGCGCTGCCATCCGGCACGAGCACGGCGGCGAAGTGGTCGCTGCGTGGCGAGACGTGCAAGGCGGTGTCGGAGTAGTCAGAAACCTCCGGGTATTCATGGGTGGTGCTCTCGCTGAAGGGACCTGCGGTGATCCAGCGACCGTCGGCGTAGTTGGTGTAGGCGAGGTAGAACTGGCCCGTGACCCCGCTGACCTCCGCATGCAGGCTGGTCGGGAAGTTGTCACCGTCGAAGCCCTGTACGCCGAAGACGCAGAATCCGTTGCCGCCGGCACCCGCGATGTCCAGCGCGCCGGCATTCTCGGTGACACCGGACTCGATCCCGGCGAAGTTGCGGTAGTGCAGGTCGAAGTCATACCAGCCGGGACCGGCAATGCTCAGGTCACGATCCGCATCGATCCGCAGGGCTGCCGGGGCAGGCAGTGCAGCTGCAGGCTGGAAGTTGCCATCTGCCTGCGCTTCAGGGGACCTGCCGTTGGCAGGATCAGCTGATCCACCGCAGGAAGCAAGTGCCGTAAGCAGCAGCAACGAGGCGCCAAGAAGCAGATTTCTCATGGTTGCGTACCTTAATCAAGATGTTGCTGCTGCAAGGCGACCCGGGCTGCAGCAGGCTGCCGGGCTTGGTGATGGTCGCAGCCTGACGATGCAGCCCGCCACTGGAACACGCGCCGGGACTTTACCGGCGCGCACAATTTACCACAGAATGAGATTTCCGGTTCAGCCTCAGACAAAGCTCAAAGCCGGCCCCAGGCTGCATGCAGTCCGGGACCGGCCGCTCTACGGGTAATTGATAAGCTGCCTGAGGCGGACATTCTAGCCTGTGGCCAGCACCTTATATGTATAACCCCGCCCGACGTGATGGACGCCGGCGGGGTTGCGGATGGAACTGTCATTCCGCAGGAACCGGTTCCGGACATGGCAGCATGCCCGGAACCGGCAGCTCTACGGGTAGATGGACAGCTATGCTGCTCCGGGTACGGTGCTGCGGATCATCAGATCGTCCGTCAGCATGTCCCGGTAGATGATATGCCAGCGGCCAAGCTGGTCCGCCACCACTTCATAAAGGTGGCCATGCTCGATGTCAGGGAACTCCAGTGGCAGGAAGCCGGACTGGGTGCTCATCTCGAACAGTTCGACTTCACCCTGCAGGGTCGAGATCAGGGCCACGCCACTGAACATCGGGGTGTTGTCCGCACTGACGATGCGGCGCATCTCACCCTGGCTGCGATCCGTCAGACCGACGGGAATTGTCTCGGCATGGAAACTCGTACTGTTGCGGGTGATGCGCAGGGGCTGCCCGTTGCCACCCGCAGCGGCGTAGAAGATGCCGCCGCTGGAAGGCATGCCGGGGTAGTAGCCGTAGGCGGAGTCGATCGTGCGGCCGATGATGAGCGGGTCCGCGTAGGGCATGTTGCCCCACTCCGAGATGAAGTGCACATCATTGCGCAGCCGGTTGATGAAACCGATCGAACCGTTGTAGCCGGCGTTCCCGCCGTAGATCACCACTCCGTCAAAGCTGGTTGAGGAGTAGCCATCGATCACGCCGTCACGGATCGGACCGTTGACGTAGGTCCTGTCCAGGGTGTTGCCATCAATCTGGTAGACGACGGCACCATTGCCAAGCTGATCCGACTGGTTGAGCATGAACAGGCTGTCGTAGCTTCCGCCCACGATCGGCTGGGAGCCATCGTTGGCAACCCAGGCGTTGAGGTCGATGAAGCCCGAGCCGCTCCACTGCTTCTGGAGGATGGCGGCGTTGTGCCGGTAGGCCAGGTAGGGTCCGCCCTCCCGGTCAGTACTGAGGCGGATGCCCGTGGGCTCGGTGCCGATGCCGTCCTCGTAGAGATTCCAGATGTCGCCGTTGAGGCTGCCGTAGACCGCCATGCCCGTGCCCCGGCGGGTCGCAAGGTAGATGCCGTCCGCGTTGTCCTCCACCGTCAGTCCGAGACCGAGGAAGTCCGTACCCTCAATCAGGGCCAGCTCCTGCTGTCCGGCCTGCTCGCCAAGCTGCGCGACATGCATGCTGAAGGCGGCACGGTCCATCACGAGGGTCTGGCCCGTACCCGGGATGCGCAGGGCGCTGACCTCATATCCGCCATTGCTCCACGCTGCCTCCTGGCCGGTAACCCAGCCATTGCCCGTGTTGTAGTGGATCCTCGATTTGCTGCCCGGAGCGCCGGCGAAGATGTAGCTGCCAGCGGCGTCGATCACGAGATCCAGGTCCGTTGTCAGCTGTCCGTTCGGTCCGGACTGGTTGAAGCTGTTCCAGACCGGGGACAGGGCATCGCGGGAGGTGTGGAACAGACCGAGCACATAGCCGACCGCAAGCTCCATTCGCTGTGTATATGCGTTGTATTCCAGGTCGAGCGCCTCCAGCTCGGATGTGAGAATCGCGGTGGTACTGGAAGCGCCGTCCTGAGGGTCCACCACCGCCCACATCAGCTGGCCGTCATGTGTGTAGACCACCTCAAACATGCCGCTGGCGGGGTTGTACTCGGCATCCAGCAGGCGGGGGTTGACGACGCCCTCATGGATCGTGGCGTAGGTGAAGCCCCCTGATTCGTAGGCAACGATGTCATTGCCGAAGCCCTGCTGCAGGAAAGACCAGAGCCGGCCGTTGCCATCGGTGACGAGGTCGGACTGCACTTCCTCGTTGCTGCCGCTGGCGAAGTAGCTTGCCAGCCTGAATCCGTCCGGGCCGAGTTCCAGGCCCGCACGCTGGTTGCCCCAGCGCGCCTGCAGCAGCAGCCTGCCGTTGAATTCCACCGGTTCGCTGATGAAGCGGTACTCACCCGTATCGTTGACTTCGGTCTGGCCATAGAACGGCCAGCTGCCGAATTCCTCGAGGCCCTGCCCGCTCACATGGCAGGCGATCAGCGCACTGCGCATCCCGTCAAAGTACAGCGCCACCGGCTCGCCCGTCTGCGGGTCGGTTGCCAGGCGGGGCGTGAAGGCATGCCGGCGCAGGTGGTTGCTCTCAATCAGCACCCGGGAATCCTCCTCCCAGGCAGGCAGGATCGTCATCGGGAACCAGCTGAAGGAGGACTTGTTGTTGTAGGCGCGGACATCCACGCGGTAGCCGCCGATCGGCAGGTCAAGGTTGAAGACCGGGTCCGTCTGCGTGATGTTGATGTAATTGCTGCCTACACTGACGGAATATTCCTCGATGGGGTCGCCATCCGGGTCGTAGGATCCGGACAGGTCGATCCGCACCGTGGCCGGGAAGCTCAGCGGACCGGGAGTATGGCTGACCACGATCACCGGCGGGTTGTCAGCGGCGGGGTTCGTGTAGTCCACCACGACGCTACCGGGAGTCTGGCGACCGGCGGTGTCGCAGGCGTACACGATGTAGCGGTACAGCACCCCGTCCTCCGCCGTATCGTCAACATACTGGGTCTCCAGGAAGGGCACATCGTTGAGGAACACATAGTTGTCACCGATGTAATCGGAGCGGGCGACGCGGTAGCCGGCGAAGTCCAGGTCCGCATAGCTCGGGCTCTGCCACCAGGACAGGAAGATGTCCTGGCCGCTGGTATCCGGGACCATGTTGACCGGGAAGGGAGCGTCACCGTCGTCTCCCGCCACCCGGAAGGAGCAGGCTTCCACCGTCAGGCTGCCCTCCGGCAGGATCACGGCGAAGTAATGCCGGCCGCTGTCTGAGACGCCATCCAGTGTTTCGGGATAGACGACCTCCTCGCCACCGCGGAAGGGGCCGAAACTGGACCAGCGGCCGCTGCCGAAGTCACTCGCGGCGATGTAGTATTCCGTCGCGTCATCCTGCATGTCGAGCTGCACGGCGTCAATGTGGAGACCATCGCTGATCCCGCTGACGCCCCAGGCGAACCAGGCCGGGCCGTCGCCGGCCACGAGCTGCAGGCCATCGTTGCCAGGTGTGGCCGAGCTGGAGATGTCTACCAGGCCGGGGCCGGTGACCGGCAGTTCATGCCAGCCGCCCCCGCTGCGGGAAATCCCGCGCTCGATCCCGTCAAGCGCGCTGATATCCGGCAGTGCACTGAAGTCGGCAACTGCTCCGGCAGCTGCCGGGGCGGGAACGGCCGGCCCGTTGTCAAGGTCGATGCCATTCCCGCCACACGATACAAGAATCTGCACGAGCAGCATCGCCGCCGGTACAGCGCAGTAATACCTCTGCATTTGAATCACCCGTAGAGCTTTGGATTTGCCAGTTGGCAACGGTCTCCCGCTGCCGACGCGGATAGAATACCCGTCATTTCAGATCAGTAAAGGCCGGAAGTGCCGTTCTGTCCCCTCATGTCCCACGGATGTCCCAGGCGTGTCCCGTGGCGCAGGGGTGGCAGCAGGCCAGTTCCGGCCCGTCCGGGACTGCGCTCAGTCCGCTTCCCGCAGGATCGTCCCGATCAGTGCCCGCGACCTGTCCCGTGCATCTGGCAAAGCAGCAGGATCCGCCAGGGTGATCAGGGCCTTCCAGAGCGTCCAGGCCGCACCGCGCAGCCACAGTCCGGCATCAGCCCCGCATTCAATCCTGAAACGGCGGCGGACAGGCGGGTCCAGGAGAGTCCAGGCAATGCTCATGTCACAGGCCGGATCCCCCGCAGCCAGGCCGCCCCAGTCGATCACCGCCGTGAGCCGGCCATCATGCAGCAGGATGTTGCCGGGGTAGAGATCACCGTGCACCCAGCGTGCGGCACCTTCGGCTCGGGATGCCAGTGCCGCCTGCCAGAGCTGCTCAGCCGCAGGAACATCCATGCTTCCACCGAGTGCCTCGAGCGCAGCCCGGACCTCGCCATCGTACTCCGCCAGGGACCCACCCCTGTGGAAGTTGTGCTGCCCTGGCCCGGGGACGCCGGCAGTGCTCAATGACCACAGCTCAACGCAGAACTCCGCGAGCTGGCTCGCCAGGGCATTCCGGTCATTGCTGATTCCGGGGAGAGCTGCTTCGCCTGCGATCCAGCGCCTGATTGACCAGGGCCAGGGGTAACCACAGCCCGCGCGCCCGGATTCCAGCACAACGGGCACGCTGACACTGAGCCTGTCCGCCAGGAATGGCAACCATTGCATCTCCTTGGCGACCTGGGCCACATAGCGCTCGGCACTGGGCAGGCGCAGCAGCAGTTCCTCTCCCAGCCGGAAGCTGCGGTTGTCCCAGCCCGGTGGATCCACACAGCGGATCGGCAATTCCGCCCATTGCGGAAACTGCTGCTTCAGCAGGCAGTGTACGACGGCTTCCGGCACATCCAGGCGTCCTTCAGGATCAGCCCGCAGTTCCAAGTCCCGCCGCTCCCGATCGTCAGTCATCAGCCCGCGCCGTCCAGCTCCTCCAGGCGGGCCGTGGCCTGCTGCACCTCGCGCATCAGCCCGAGAGCCGGACCGCGCTCGAGCACCTGCTGCAGGGCATTGCGCTCCTCCTGCTCATGGCCCTGTTCACGGTGGATGCGCGACAGCAGCCAGTAGGCCTTGACCGAAGTGGCTTCGTCGCTGCTTTCCAGCAGTTCCCAGGCCTGCTTCTCGGCTTCCACGACATTTCCGCTGCGCAGGGTCAGATCGGCCACGAGGTAAAGGTCCTTCGGCTCACTGCGGTATTCCAGCGCGCGCCGGGCGCAGTAGAGAGCGCCTTCGTAATCCCCCATGCCCATCTTGCGGTAGGTCGGGTTGAGCCAGTCCAGCAGCCGCGCGTAGTTGTCACGTGAGGGCGTGCGCACCATCTCGCGGTAGCTTTCGTCATCAGCCGGCGCTTCATCATAGACACCCTGCATCACGTAGCGCTCGAACAGCGCTGCCGCATCCGCGTTGCCTGCGCTGAGCATCCCGCCCAGCACGGCGTCGTCATCCACGGCATTGCCGAAGGCGTGCCCGGCATACATGCTCTTCAGCACCGGGTCCAGCCCGCCGGGCAGACGGTTGTCAAGTGTCAGCAGGAAGCCTGCGCTGTTGTGGTAGATCGCCGCACTGTCATCCAGTTCATCCCGGCGCGGCAGCGGCAGCGGCAGTTCATGCGCCAGCCCGAAGTTGATCAGGTAGCGGCGGTAGCTCAGCGGGTCCTCGCCGTAGTCAGCACCGTACTGCTCAAGGAACCTGGCAGCGGCGTAGTTGGCCATGCCCTCCTGGAACCAGCGCGGCCCGGAGAAGCCCTGGCCCCACCAGATGTGCGCCACTTCATGCGTGACCAGCGGAATTCCGCTGCGGCTGCCGAGGATGAACACGAAACCGGCATCCTCGAAGGCCTGCACGCCCTCCTCATCCGGCAGCAGGAACACCCGCAGGCGGTGGCTGCCATCGGCATCGGCCGGGCCGAGCGGACCCCAGAGTTCCGTGAAGTAGGCGATCATGTCCGGCAGCGAGGCGACGTAGCCGAGTTCCTCGACCCCGCCGATCAGGCTCTCGGGTGCGAAGACCTCGACGCTGCCCCAGCCCGTTGCCATCACGGTGCTCGGGAAGGCCGTCGCCACCAGCATCTGGCTGCGCGTGCTGGCCTTCCAGGCATGCAGCACGCCGTCGCCAGCCGGCCGTTCCGTGGAGCCATCGCTGGCCGCCACGACCCGGAGTGCGGGATCGGAGGTCTGCACGCTGATCGTGATGTCGGTCGGGCTGTCCTCACCGGGCCAGAGTGCGGCGGTATCGAAGCGGTAGGCTCCGCCGTAGCCGATTCCGCTGAAGCTCTGCGGCACGTCGCAGTCCGCGAACAGCAGCAGCTGGTACTCCTGCCCGGCCTGGAATTCGCCTTCCACGCGCAGCTGCCAGTCTGAGATGCCAATACCGCCGCGCCGGAATCCGTATTCCCTGCCGTTGCCATCCTTCACCGAGCTGATCTCCAGCCAGGGATAGCTCACCAGGTTGAGGACCCTGGCATCCGCGGCCACGCTCAGGCGGGCGTCCACGGCAACCTGGACCCGGCCCGGCTGCTCCGCCCTGCCCTCACTGAAGAAGTAGGTGTAGCCGATGCTGTGGAAATCAACGTTGTCATCAAGCTCCGCTTCCTCCGGGGCCCAGGGCACGCGGTAGAAGTCGATGCCTCGCGTGTAGTCAGTGATCGTGGCCTCGGTGCCGGTGGCATCCACGCGGTAATCCCATCGCGTATCCGCGTCATCCCAGATTGCCATGAAGAATTCACGGGCCTTCGGATAGCGCATCGTCAGCCCTTCGCCACCACCGGCCCCGGCGAAATGGCCCATCCCGCCGCCCGTCCCGGCGTTGTCAACCCAGGCATCACTCATGCTCTGCAGGTAGATCTCCCGGAACTGCTCCTGCTCCTTCCTGTCCAGATCCTGCCAGGTGCGGATCTGCGTGGTCAGTCCCGAGGGGATGATCCGCGCATCCGCGGTGAGCGCGGAGCTCAGGTAGGCCTTCTCGATCTGGATGCGGCGCACGCGTCGGTTGGGCGTGATCTCATTGAAGAGGTTGAGCGCGGCAGGCCCATCGTCCAGGCCGTCCAGTTCCATCCGCGCATCGCCGATGAACAACCCGCCCATTCTGCGAGGCAGGTTGGGGAAGATCCCCACCACACCCTGCTCGATGTGCAGGTCGCCATGCGGCAGCTCGGCCTGCACATCCTGGATGCTCAGATAGCTTGCCTGCTCAAGGTTGGCCTGCGGATCCTCGGATGCCGGCGGCTGCTGAGCCAGGGATGGAAATGCGGCCAGGGCCACTGCCAGCAGTGTAATAACGAACGGTGCTGCCTTCCTCACGGGAGACCTCCGGTGTCAGATTCGTCCAGCATAGCCTATGCAGGGCAGCGGCCGGCTCAGTCCGGCTTCCGCTCACGGGCCTGCAGCCGTTCACTGCGCAGCTCCCGCATCTGGGCCCGCCAGGACATCTTCTGATGCTCCCTGCGCGTGACCTCGAACGGGCTCGCGGAGCGCTCCTGCGGACTCAGGCTGACCTTGCTTTCACCCTTGGGCAGGAAGTTGCTGTTGAGCACCGCGATCTGCACGGGTTCTCCCCTGCGCGAGCGTTCAGCGGTCTCCCGCAGCAGCTCGCCCTTCTCTCCAGCGATCACAGCCGCATATGGCCTGTGGTCCGCCGCCGGCCGCTGCGAGCCGAGTGTGCGCGGTCCCCTGCGCAGATCCGGACGCTGGCGTGCATCCTGCCCGCCGCCGGCCTGGCGATGGATCGTGTAGCGTAGCTGCTGCTTCATCGGAGTGCCGACCGGGCTGAAGCGTACGAGCTTGTTGCCGCCGATGAAGCGGCGGTAGCCCTGGTCGCACCAGTCGGTGACCGCAATATGCAGCATCAGCAGCAGGCGCACCAGGGCATAGAGCGGGATACCCACGATGGGCACCAAAATCACGAGCGATACCCAGAAGGCCTCATTGCCGATGTTGTCCTCGGCATCCTCCCAGATCGCCACATTGGAGAAGGCCCAGAGGGATAGCCCGCCGAAGATGAGCAGGAAGACCGCCAGCCCGGTTCCCAACGGGGCACTGAGCCAGTCCAGGGCAGAACTGAAGAACTGTTCAAGCTGCATATCATCACCGCAGGCTGCCGATATATGGAACATCCATCCGCCGAAGAATCGTCAGACCTGCCGCCACCGCTTCCTGAAGCGGTTCAGTTACATGTACATAATGACGTAGTAAGAGTTGAATCGGTGACTGCCGGGTGAAAATCCGCCAGACCCTATCATTATTGATATGGCGCATCAGGCGAACTGCGTCGGGCGAATCAGAGGAAAGCATGGGACTGCTTGATAAATTCAGGCCTAAATGGCAGCACAGCGACTGGCAGGTGCGCCTCGAAGCCATCGCGCAGCTCGATGACGAGGCTACACTGGCCCGCCTCGCGGCGAAGGACTCCGAACAGCGTGTACGCCTGGCCAGCCTGGACCGCCTGACTGATCCGGCAGCGGTCAGACAGGTGGTGGACAGCGCTTCCGACCCGCTGGTGCGCAGCCGCGCCGTCAGCCGTCTGACTGACCAGGAGCGGATCGCCACCGTCGTGCGTACTGACCCGGAGCGGATGGTGCGCCAGGCCGCCCTCGAGCAGTGCACTGACCAGCAGCTGCTGTTCACGATCGCCACCTCGGATCCGGACATGCCGCTGCGCAAGGCCGCTGCCCAGCGCCTGAGCGACCCGGCCCTGCTGGCCCGGCTGTTCGAGCAGAGTACTGACTGGGAAGTGCGCCAGGAAGCGGTTGGCAACCTCACGGACGAGGACCTGCTGATCGATATCGCCAAGACCGAGAAGACCGCCACCACACGCCTGCGGGCCACGCAGCGCCTGTCGGACCAGTTCATCCTCGGGGACATCGCCCGCAATGATTCCGACCTGAGCGTACGCTGCGCGGCGATTGAACGGGTGGAGGAGCAGGCCATCCTCGAGGAGCTGCTGCGCGAAGACCCCAGCCGCGAGATCCGCCTGGCCGCTGTCCGCCGGGTGCAGTCCACGGATGCCTACGGCAATGCGGCGAAGAGCGACAAGAGCGACGACGTGCGCATTGCCGCCGTGCAGCGCATCGAGGACCAGACCCTGCTGGCCTCCATCGCGCGCACGGACCGCATCAGCGATGTGCGGATGGCGGCTGTGATGAAGCTCAGCGACCAGGCGGTGCTCGCAAAGGTGGCGCAGGAGGACAGCCGCGAAACCGTGCGTGAAGCCGCGGTCTGGCTGCTGGAGGATGATGCGCTGCTGAAACGGATCTGCATGACGGACGCGCACAATGAGGTACGCATGGCGGCCTGTGAATGCGTGCGCGACCCGCAGCTGCTGGCGGAGATCGCGCGGGACTGCCTGGACCCGGCGGTGCAGCTGCAGGCTGTCAAGGAGCTGGCGGACGGGCATCAGCTGCTGGCAGTGGCGCTGTCATCCACGGATGGCGACGTGCAGCGCGCGGCGGCGATGCGCATCGCGGACGACGTGTTGCTCGGCGAGCTGGCCTGCCAGAGCACCCAGGCGGAGCTCGGCCGCTACGCCACCCGGCGCATCTCTGACCGTACAGTTCTCGAACATGTGAAGGGCAACGGCGGCACGTATGAGGCGCGCAAGGAAGCCGGCACGAAGCTCAAGGGCGAGTGAGCGGATCACCGGCCTTTGAACTAAATCAGCGCTTCGCCGGATAATATCCCCTCATGTCTGACCTGATCTACGGAGACCCCTCCGCCCCCAAGCTTGACGTGCTGGTCTTCGGGCCGCATCCCGACGACGCCGAGATCGGCACCGGCGGCCTGCTGCTGAAGCTGGCTGCCCAGGGCAGGAAGACCGGCATCGTGGACCTGACCCGCGGCGAGATGGGCAGCGGCGGAAATGTGGCGATCCGTGAGCAGGAAAGCATCGAGGCCGCGAAGATTCTCAAGCTCAGCATCCGCGAGAACATGAACCTGCCGGACTGCGGGGTGGAGGACATCCTCGAGAACCGCCGTGCGGTGGCGAAGCTGATTGCCAAGTACCGCCCCGACGTGGTGCTCGGCACTTATTACGACCTGCCGCCGGGACGCGGGCTCGGGCACAATGACCACATCAAGGGCGGGTTGATCGTGGCGCACGGCGCAAACTACGCCCACCTGAAGAAGATGGATCTGGGCTACGAGACCTGGCATCCGAGCGCGGTCTACTTCTACTTCCTGCCGCCGGAGATGATGCCGAGCTTCGTGGTCGATGTGACGCCGTACCATGAGGAGTGGCTGGCCAGCATCTATGCCCATGAAAGCCAGTTCGGCCGCCCGGAGCAGAACCCGGGGATCCGTGATTTCTTCGGCGCACATGCGATGCGCTGGGCCCGCCAGGCCCGCGGCAAATATGCCCAGGCCTTCTACAGTCCCTGGCCCCTGGCAATGGACAGCGTGCTGAGCGCTGCGGGAGTCGACGGCCTGCAGGCCTGATTCATCTGCCGACTCGTGCGAGCACTCGCCGGTCTGCAATCCAGCCCGAAACCAGTTCCGGTCTGATTGCGCGATATGGTTGATCTGCTGCCCCGTGCGATCATCCCCTTGGCGGGACTCGACGGTCGGGGCCGGCGCTCGCGCTTTCGCTGCCAGCGGCTCGGCCGGATGATCAATGTTGACGCAGGGTTGTCAGATTGTGCAGGACAGGCTGTGGCGGTTTACTCGTCCAGCTGCACATACAGATCCAGCCGGAAGGTGCCGGCATCTTCATCATGGAAGTCCGGGGGATAGTCCTCGATGCAGATCGGTTCCGTCGCGGGTGTCAGTCCGGCCGCCGGCAGCAGTTCGCTGAAGATCGGCGAGAAGGCCGTCCCCATCCGCGTTGCCAGATCGTGGTACTGGCTGCGGAAGTAGTTGCCACCCGGCACATGTGCATGCTGCAGACCATCGGGCAGCTCAGTCCCGGCAGGCACTTCGGCACCGGCCACGTAGTAGTAGCCATTCTCACGCGGATAGCTGATGCCGACGATGCGGCCGGTGCTGCCAAGCTCATCCAGGCGCTCGATGAAGCGCCACCAGAGCGGGCCGATGCCGCTGTTGTCAAAGTCCGGGCAGTCGACCCCCATGCCGATCACCTCGAAGGCAGCCATCTCATCCACGCCATGCGGCAATGACTCACCCAGCCTGAACGAGAAGTTGAGCACCCGGAGCTTCAGCTCCGCAGGGTCAAGGAGCTTCGGTTCCAGGCCTCGCGCTGCCCCGGGCGTGATTCCGAACACTTTGCGGAAGGCACGGATGAAGCCCTCCTCCGAGCCGTAACCGCTGTCCAGCGCCACATTGGCAACACTGGCCCCGCCGTCCTGCAGGCGTTGCCAGGCACGCTCCAGGCGCAGGCGGCGCAGGTGTTCCATCGGGGCCACGCCGCTCAGGCCGCGGAACACATGGTGGAAGTGGAATGGACTGAAGGCCGCCACGCTGGCCAACTCAGCCAGGCTTGGGCTGGCGTCCGGATGCGCATCGAGCCAGTCCAGCACGCGCAGCACCCGCAGCTTGTAGTCCTTCAGGGTCTCTTCCTTGCGCGGCGGCAGCATGCCTGGATGATAGCTGAATACAGCAGGAGGCAATTGACCGATCTTGCGCGTATGTTAATCCGGCAACTATGAGCATGATCAGTCGAGTTTGTTGAATCTACTCTCTTGTGGATTTGATCGGAATAGCTTCGTCAAACTCCTATGACGTGGATGCAAAGCAGATCATTTCTATCAGCACATCATTCCAGCCATAGACACGAATGTAGTACACGTCGCCAATCAGCTCTGATTGCATGGTTTGCCCAGTTCCGGGCTGCGTGCGTACGTTTTGGTTCCAGATCTTGTCATACTCGCTGTGCTTGGCGGAAATGTGATCCATCTCATAGCTGGTAAGCGGTCGGATGTAAACATCACCAGGTGAAAAACTTGTGGCATCCAGCCGAGGAAACTCACCTGTCAGAGGACTCCTGAATTTGTCAACCCATTGCTGGGAAACACTCCCAGGATTGCCAGCGGCGCTTCGCACCAAAGATTCGTCAAGCTGACCCGGAATGCTTCCGTTGTTGCCATTCAAGGCTGAAACCAGTCTGTATATGTCCTTGAACCAGGGCTCAAACTGCTTGCCTGTTGCAGGGTCAGTTGCTCCCGCAATGATGTACAGCTCAGGATTAGACAGACTTGCAGGATCGGGAAACGGCACCGTGAATGTTAGGTCGTTCACATTGCATTCCGGCCTTAGACCGAATGCCTCGGTTCCATAATTATCATGAGGCTCATTTGGAGTTGCCCCATCAGTCGGGTGCGCAAGTGCTGCACTTGCAAAGCAAAGCAGTAACAGTGCTGTAAAAAACAGTCTTCCCATTATGTTCACCTCATCGAATAGTTAGATGTTAACAGATAATTGGCAACTACTATTTAATGTGGGCCACCTGGACCGCAAACAAAACAGTAAGTGGTTCCAAAATTCTCCGTGTATGTTTCAAGTTCATCCTCGCCGGTTGGACAATGCAGTATGCAGTTGGCGACGCATGTCCAGATGTCCCGGTTCACACCTGTTGAGATGTTGCATGCATTTGGGCAGTATTCATTAACATCAAGGCAGGTAAAGCGATGCGATGTCAATGTCCATACTCCTTCTTCGCAGAAGAGCATTGAACCTCCACTGCATCTCATCCAACAGCCGTCATCACCTCCATCTGTGTCAGTACTGTGAACCATCTGGTCACACTCGGCGGGTATTGCGGTTTGAAAGGGAAAGCTGATACCCAGAAGGACACAGCCAACTACCAATGCAGTCATCAATTTCATCATTTATCTCCCTGTATGGTTCGTGAACATCATCCTTAGATGTTTGGAAGGTAACACACACACACAATTCAAGATCTGATCTGAATTTAATCATTATTTAACCATAAAATTAGTGATCAGCCAGAGGAAACATCAGATTACTTTCCTTGACTTTCGGGTGTCTTATGTTATACTGAACATATGTTAGCAATCGTCAGGGCTGTCAGTATCGTCGGGCTGGATGCCTTCGTGGTGGATGTGGAGGCGGACATGCGCTCCGCCCTGCCGAAACTGGTGATCGTGGGCCTGCCGGACGCCTCGCTCAAGGAAAGCCAGGAGCGCGTGGAAAGCGCCGTGCGCAACAGCGACCTGGAATGGCCGCTGGCCAAGATCGTGATCAACCTCGCCCCCGCCGACCTGCGCAAGGAGGGCACGGGCTTCGACCTGCCGATCGCACTCGCGGTGATCTGCTGCAACGGCCAGTGCGACACGAAGCGCCTGCGGGACTACCTGATCATCGGCGAGTTGTCACTGGACGGCGCGCTCAGGCCGGTAGCGGGCGTGCTGCCGATGGCGCTCAAGGCCCGCGCGCTGGGGATGAAGGGCGTGATCGTACCCCGCGAGAATGCGGCCGAAGCGGCAGTGGTGGACGGCGTGGAGGTGATCGGTGCCGAGCACCTCTCGCAGCTCGTGAGCTGGGCCCGCGGCTTCACGGAGATCGCGCCGGAGCCGCTGCGCAACATCACAGAGCTGCTTGTCAACGAGGGCGGGCTGGCGGACTTCGCAGAGGTGCGTGGCCAGGAGCATGCCAAGCGTGCGCTGGAGGTGGCGGCGGCCGGCGGGCACAACCTGCTGATGCTCGGTCCACCTGGCAGTGGCAAGACGATGATCGCCAAGCGCGTGCCGGGGATCCTGCCGGATCTCTCCGAGGAGGAAGCGCTGGAGGTGACGCGCATCTACTCCGTGGCCGGCCTCCTGGACCAGTCGCTGGGGCTCGTGACAACGCGGCCCTTCCGCGCCCCGCACCATACCGCGAGCATCCCGGGTGTGATCGGCGGCGGCAGCATCCCGCGCCCCGGTGAAATCAGCCTCGCGCACAACGGCGTGCTGTTCCTCGATGAAATGCCGGAGATGTCGCGCACCCTGCTGGAGACGCTCAGGCAGCCGCTGGAGGACGGCCAGGTCACGATCAGCCGCGCCAACCTGGCGCTGA
Organism: bacterium; assembly: GCA_041395205.1. Classification (GTDB taxonomy): domain Bacteria; phylum 4484-113; class 4484-113; order 4484-113; family JAFGCY01; genus JAHEFU01. The sequence continues at coordinate 1,415,974 of JAWLAZ010000001.1, read as the reverse complement.
CCTTCCCCAGCCGATTCATGCTCGTGGCGGCAATGAACCCCTGCCCCTGCGGTTTCTACGGCGACAGCGTGCACAAATGCTCCTGCAACATGGGGGAGATCCTGCGCTACCGCCAGCGTATCTCCGGCCCGCTGCTGGACCGGATCGACATGACGATCGAGGTGGCGCGCCTGCCGGTGGAGAAGCTCACGCGCGATGACGAGGAAGTGCGCGGGGAAGCCAGTGCGCTGGTCAAGGAGCGCGTGATGGCAGCGCGGCGCATCCAGCAGCAGCGCAACCTGCTGGAGCAGAGCGAGGCCCGCACGGCGGCCACGGCGGCGCTGGACACTGCGGAACTGCAGCGCCGGGCCGAGGAGCAGGCAGTGGCGGATGGCAGCCCGGGCAGTGCCGGGGAGGAGGAGCTCGCGGAAATGACAACGGCGGAACTGGCAGCGCTGCTCAGCGGCGGCAGCAGCAGCGGCAGGCTCTCAGCGGGGCCGCCGCGCAGTTCGGCGGCCAGCCTTGAGCGCAGTGCCCGGGCCTCGCAGCAGGCGGTGCAGGGCCTGAGCGGCAGCCAGGCCCGCAGCTGCACGAATGCGGCGATGTCCAGCCGGATGATGAAGCAGCACTGCCGCCTGGATGAGGCCGGGCGCTCGCTGCTCACCCGCGCCGTGGAACGCCTGGGCCTGAGCGCGCGGGCCTACGACCGCATCCGCCGCGTTGCCAGAACGATTGCCGACCTCGACGGCTGCGAAGCGATCGAGGTCCCGCACCTGGCGGAGGCGATCCAGTACCGCAGCGGTGAGGAGAGACTCAGGAGCTAGCAGCTCCGCCCCTGGTCCGCGTACTCCAGGCGCTCGCTGAACCACTGAACGCTGTTGGCAATCGCCCAGGGGGTGTAGATCCCGAAGCTCAGGGAGGTCAGCAGGCCCTGGCTCAGCCAGAGCAGCAGCACATCCACGCCATTGCCGGTGAAGCGCAGGCTGCGGCCCTGCAGGCTGCAGTTGGCAACGGTCCACTGCATGATCCGCGCGGCTCCCCAGAAGGAGTAGATCCCGAAGCTCAGCGTGCTGAACAGCGAGATCAGCAGGAAGGGCCCGAGAAACTCCGCAGGCCGGCCATGGAACCTCAGCCCGGCCAGTCTGGCAACGCGGTGCTCCTGGGCCTGCTCGCGCTCGAGCGCGGCAGCCTGCAGGCGCTGCTCCTCCTCGAGCCTGACCCTCTGGGCGGCGATCAGCTCCGCTTCCTTCCGGGCATTCAGTTCGGCGATGCCTGCAGCGCGCTCACGGCTGCAGCGCAGGCAGCCGGAATCGATGCCCTCGTTGACATAACCGCAGACGCATTCCCAGTCCTGGAAATCCTGCTGTGTGTCCATGCGTTCAATTGTCGCCTGAGTTCCTGCCATTGCCATGTCCTTGTGGATGTTTCAAACCGCTTGGTATACACAGCCAGCCGCCGCGCCAAACAGGCCGGGGCGTGGAATTCCCGGAAATTTCCGGATATTCCCGGCCTGGAAATATGCACAGCTCCGCAGAGCAGTGCACATCAGGCCTGCCCGCGTGTACAGTGTGCACAGCTGCTTGACAGGCTGAAGCGGCACTGGATGCCCGCTCCCGCAGCAGGCATGGCCTATACTTGTACACGGTTTCACGCTGTCCACCAAAAACGGACCCAGTTCCCGCCCGATCTTCACATTGGTTAAGCCCTTTCCCGGGTACTATCTCCAGCGATTTACCCCGATATCTACATCCGTGAAGTAGAAAAACCGAATCGCAGGATTTAGAATGTTGATAACTCGCGCTTGTCTATACAGGCGTTTAGGTGCGACACGCATGCAACCCTCATTTACTGATCCATGCCTGTGCGTCGCCGCGAATAGTGAGACTGGGAGAACTGATGGCGGCAGATATTGAAATCAGGATCGGCGAACGGCGCTTCATGCTTGACAGCGCCAAGGCCGATGAGGCGATCCACGGCAAGGCGATCATCAACGGGCGCCAGACCCCGCACTTCAACATCCTGCCGCTCAAGTACCCCTGGGCCTACGAGCTGTACCGCAACATGAAGGCCAACCACTGGGAGCCCGAGGACATCCCGATGGGCCGCGACATCGAGCAGTGGCGCTCCGCCGACGGCAGCATCACGGACATCGACCGCTGGATCATCCGCATGGGCGTGGGCTACTTCTCCGCCGCCGAGGGCATCGTCGGTGACAACATCCTGCATGTGATCCGTGAGAAAGTCACGGCCTCCGAGCTGAAGCTCGTGCTCGGCCGCCATGCGCATGAGGAGAACATCCACGCCGACAGCCTGCTCTACATGGTCTCGAGCCTCGGCCTCAACCCGCATGAATGCGAGGCGATGTTCGAGGACATCGCCACGATCCGCCGCAAGAACGAGTTCGTGGAGAGCGTGACCCAGGGCATGCGCCGCGACATTGACCTGAGTGAGACCGCGAGCAAGCAGAAGTTCGCCAAGAACATGTTCGTGTTCGGGCAGTGCATGGAAGGCACGCAGTTCTACGGCCTGTTCGGGATGGTGCTTTCGCTCTACCGCCAGAACAAGTTCCCGGGCATCGGGCAGATGTTCCGCTACACCCTGCGCGACGAGAGCAATCACATCGAGCTGCTGCGCCAGCTGTTCAACACGCTCGTGCAGGAGAACCCCGATGTCTGGACCGAGCAGTTCCGCGAGGAATGCCGCCAGCTGATGGCAACCGCCGTCGAGCTGGAGAAGGAGTTCATCTCGGACTGCTTGCCGGTCAGTGCGCTGGGGCTATCCAAGGAGGACTTCCACCTCTACATCGAATACATCGCCAACCGCCGCCTCGAGGGTGTCAACCTCGCACCGCTGAGCGTGGATGCGCCGAACCCCTTCCCCTGGCTGGCGGAGATGATGGACATCAAGAAGGAGCAGAACTTCTTCGAGGGCCGCGTGACCGAGTACCAGAAGGCCTCCTCGCTGCGCAGCGTGGAGGACGACGAACTCTAGGCCGCGCGGGGGCGCGGGGATCCATGCGGGGGCTTCCGGCTGAAGCCAGGAGATACTGAATCTGACAACGCCGCCACGGCGGCAGGGAGTGAGCGAGATGGCGTTTACCGAGGTGCTGCAGCGCGACCAGGCGATCAAGGAGATCGTCAACCGTTCCCGCACGGAGAGCCAGGCCCAGCCCTGGGGCCAGCTCTACGAGGGCCAGGAAAGTCCGCAGGTCACGCTGGAAAGCGGGATCACCGTGCGGCCGGCGGACGTTGCCAGGCTGGTGGGCCTGGCCTACGAGGACTACCGCCTCGCCGACGGCCACCTGCTGTTCTTCGAGGAAGAGGACCAGCAGATGGTGCGGCGCATCGTCGACCACGTGCTCGACAAGTTCCGCAGCCTGCCCGACCGACCGCTCAGCGACCAGCGCCTGCTCTCGATCGTCGAGAAGACCCTGCTCTACCTGAAGGAATACGAGATCGCCAAGATCCTCGTGATCCAGCGCAGCCTCGAGAAGATCCAGCTCGACGAGAAGGTCCGCCTGATCCGCCGCAACGGGCAGATCGTGCCCTGGAACACCTCGAAGATCGAGGTCGCGGTGCGCAAGGCCTTCCTGCATCTCAAGCTGGACAGCACCCCCGCCGTCGATGTGGCCCGCGCCGTCGAGCAGAAGCTCGCCGACGGCTCGAAGGCCTTCGTGCACATCGAGGAAGTGCAGGACATGGTGCAGCAGACCCTGATGGAGGGCGGGCTGTACAAGGCCGCCGAGGCCTACATCCTCTACCGCGCGCGCCGCGACATGCTGCGTGAGCTGGAGGAGGCCCGCCAGGAGCAGGTCGAGGAGCCCTCGCTGGCAACGCTGCGCGTCGTCGAGGAAAACGGGCGCAGCACTGAATGGGACGGCGAGGACCTGCGCCGCCGCATCGAGTTCGGCCTGCTGGACCTGCCGGAGATCAGCCTCAGTTCGGAGGAGATCGAGCGTGAGCTGCACCGCAGCCTGTTCGACGGGATCTCGCGCCGCGACCTGAACCGCACGGTGATCCTCAATGCCAAGGCGATGATGGAGCTGGACAGCGGCATGAACGTCTTCGCCGGGCGGATCCTGCTGAGCTACATCTACGAGGAGGTCCTGCCCTGGAGCATCATGGACGGGCTCGGCGCGCTGCGCAATGCCCACCGCGAGGCCTTCACCGAGAGCCTGCGCCGCGGCGTTGACATCGGCCGGCTCAATCCGCACCTGCTGGACTACGACCTCGGCAGGCTGGCGGATGCGATCGACCCCTCCAGCGACTGGGCCTTCGACTACCTCGGCGTGCAGACGCTCTACGACCGCTACCTGATCGTTGACAAGACCGGGCGCGAGCACCGCCGCATCGAAACCCCGCAGCTGTTCTGGATGCGCGTCGCGATGGGCCTGTTCATCGCCTATGAGAAGCCCGAGGAGCAGGTGATCGAGCTCTACAACCTCTACCGCACGCGCCGCTTCTGCTCCTCAACCCCGACCCTGTTCAACTCCGGCACGATGCACAGCCAGCTGTCATCCTGCTACCTCTACTGGGTTGACGACAGCATCGAGGGCATCATGATGCGCGGCATCACCGAGAATGCCTTCCTCTCCAAGTGGGCCGGCGGGCTGGGCGGCTCCTGGACCAGCGTGCGCGGCACCGGTGCCCACATCAACGGCACCAACGGTGAGAGCCAGGGTGTGATTCCCTTCCTGAAGCTGCACAATGACCAGCTCGTGGCGGTCAACCAGGGCGGCAAGCGCAAGGGCGCCGGCTGCGCCTACCTCGAGACCTGGCACAATGACCTGAGCGACTTCCTCGAACTGCGGCGCAACACCGGTGACGACCGCCGCCGCACGCATGACATGAACACCGCCAACTGGATCCCTGACCTGTTCATGAAGCGCATGGAGGCCCGCGGGAACTGGACCTTCTTCCGCTCCAACGAGGTGAAGGACCTGCACCACCTGTATGGCAGCGAGTTCGACAGGCGCTACGAGGAGTATGAGGCGATGGCGGCGCGCGGCGAGATCTTCGGGCGCAGCGAGCCGGCGATCGAGGTCTGGAAGCGCATGCTGCGCATGATCTTCGAGACGGGCCATCCCTGGATCACCTTCAAGGACGCCTGCAACGTGCGCTCCCCGCAGGACCACTGCGGCGTGATCCACTCCAGCAACCTCTGCACGGAGATCACGCTCAACACCGGCCCGGACGAAACGGCGGTCTGCAACCTCGGCAGCGTGGTGCTTGAACAGCACATCACTGACGACGGACGGATCGACCATGCCCGCCTGCGCGAGACCGTGCGCATCGCGGTGCGCGCGCTTGACAACGTGATCGACATCAACTTCTACCCGACCCAGCCGGCGGAGAATGCCAACATGCGCCACCGCCCGGTGGGACTGGGCGTGATGGGCCTGCAGAATGCGCTCTACAAGCTGGACATCCCCTTCGGCAGCGAGCAGGCCGTGGACTTCAACGACGAGATCATGGAGGCCATCGCCTACTACGCCTATGAGGCCTCCAGCGACCTGGCCGCCGAGAAGGGCAGCTACTCCAGCTACAGCGGCAGCAAGTGGGACCGCGGGATCCTGCCTCAGGACACGGTGGACCTGCTGGAGCAGGAGCGCGGGGAGCCGATCGAGATCCCGCGCGGCGGCAGGCTCGACTGGCAGCCGCTGCGCGAGCGGATCGCCCGCCAGGGCATGCGCAACAGCAACGTGATCGCGATCGCCCCCACTGCGACGATTGCCAACATCATGGGCTCCAGCCCCTGCATCGAGCCCACCTACAAGAACCTCTACGTCAAGAGCAACCTCTCCGGTGACTTCATCGTGCTCAACCAGTACCTGGTGCGCGACCTGAAGGCCGCCGGGCTGTGGAATGCCGCGATGCGTGACAACCTGAAGTACTTCGACGGGGACCTGAATGACATCCCGGAGATCCCGCAGCACATCCGCGAGAAGTACCGCACGGCCTTCGACATTCCCTATGAGTTCCTCGTGGATGCCGGAGCGCGCCGCCAGAAGTGGATTGACCAGAGCCAGAGCCTGAACCTGTTCCTCGGTGAGCCGGACATGAAGACCCTCTCGCACATGTACCGCCGCGCCTGGGCGAAGGGCCTGAAGACCACCTACTACCTGCGCACGCTCGGGGCCAGCAACATCGAGAAGGCCACGGTCAGCAAGCAGGAGGGTGCCAAGCCCGCCGCCCCGGCGGCGGTGGTCACTGTTGAGGTCAGTGCGGTGCCGAAGGTTTGCAGCATCCTCGATCCGGACTGCGAAGCCTGCCAGTAGGCCGGATCGCTGATTTGGCGACGGGTTTAACGGGAATTTGAGAGATTGCTGACCGGGCCCTCGCCTGGCTGAGTATTGATCAGCACTGGGCACAACTGTCCCGGTGACACCTCACAGCGCTGCATGCCACAGTTTGGGATGGTCAAATCAGGATGATTCATGCCGGAGATTTGGTAATGTAATCCTGCATGCTGGATCAGCTGACAAAGCGCATCCTGATTCTCGGAGGTACCGGAGCCCTCGGGCGGCCGGTCGTGCGCCAGCTGCTGGACAGCGGTTTCACCGTGCGCCTGCTGACCCGCGAGCCCTTCAACACCCGCATGCATCTCGGCGGCACGATCATCGGCAGCCAGGGCGAGATGGGCATGGATGCGCTCGAGATCATGGAGGGCGACTGCCGCCGCGCGCTGGATGTCGGCGCGGCTCTGACAGGCTGCAGCGGACTGCACGTCAGCGTGAAGGTCAATGACGGCGCTGACAACCTGCTGGCGCTGGAGAACCGCACCGCCCAGGCCGTCTCGGAGGCCGTGCAGGGCCGCGGGCTGGACCTCGTGACCTACACCTCCTGCTCATTTGTCAACGAGGAGTTCCGCGACAACTTCATCGTGCGCAGCAAGCTCGAGGCCGAGCAGGCCTACATTGACAACGATGCGCCCTGGATGGTGCTGCGCCTGGCCCAGCCCATGGAGTACCTGCGCGAGTTCAACCAGTTCGGGGTCGGAATCAAGTTCGGAGAGATGGGCCAGCAGCACCACTGGATCGCCAGCCGGGATTATGCACAGGTCGTGGTGCGCGCCCACAATGCCGAGTTCGACCGCAACCAGGTGCTCTACCCCAAGGGCCCCGAACCCTACACCTTTGACCGCGCCATGGGCACCTACCTGCTGAACGTGCACAACCGCGCCAACATGATCAAGCTCCCGCGCGGTGTGCTGAGCGTTGCCAGCAAGCTCTTCCCGCGCCCGCACATGCAGTACTACGAGGCAATGATGCAGCTCATGAACGATGCCCCCGAGGGCACACACCGCATCAAGGGACACGATGAGCAGGTGCGGGGCACGACCACGCTGATGCAGTGGTGCTCACAGCAGGCTGCGGAACACCGCTCCCAGGGCTGATCAGCCCTGCGGGCTGCGCTGCCTGCCGATCAGACGGTCAATGCTCAGCGGTCCGGCACCGGCCGCCGAGATGTACAGGAAGATGAAGCAGAACAGCACGGCCGGCAGTCCCCCGTTCGCTGAGGGCCAGAAGCCGCCCGGGGCATGGAACTGGAAATAGGCAACGGCCATCATCCCGGAGAGGATGAAGGCCACGGGCCGGGTTCCCAGCCCGAGGAGCAGCAGCAGGCCGCCGACCAGTTCCAGCACCCCGCCGATCCAGATCTGTGACATGAAGGGAGCGGCATTCCCCTCCGGCATGGGAAAGGGCCAGCCCATGAGCTTGACCGAGCCGCTCGGGAAGAAGGTGAAGGCGGCGATGATCCGCAGGATGCTCAGGAACCACGGTGTCCAGGATTGCCATTTGCTGCAGAGTTGTTGCATGTCCAAACCTCCCAAGACAGATCAGGTGACGATAGCACGGACTGCCCGCCTGCGGGTCAGCCCCGCCAGGCGGCTTCGAGTACCGCGATGTCCAGCTTGACCATCGGCATCATCGCCGCCATCCAGCGTTCACGCTGCTCCTCCGTGCCATTCGCGAACATCTCCCCGAAGCCGGCCGGCGAAACCTGCCAGGAAACCCCGAAGCGGTCCTTCAGCCAGCCGCACTGCACCGCCTGCCCGCCGCCGCTGAGCAGCTTCTCCCAGTAGTCGTCAAGCTCCGCCTGGCTTGCGCAGGGGCAGACCAGCGAAATGGATTCATTGAACTGGAACAGCGGTCCGCCGTTGAGCAGCATGATCCGCGCGCCGCGCAGTTCGATGTCAACCGTCAGCACGGTGCCGGCGGGCATCGGCATGCCCTGCGTGTAGTGTGTGACCGCCAGGATGCGTGAATCGGGGAAGATCCCGGTGTAGAACTCCGCGGCCTCCTCAGCCTGAGTGTCAAACCACAGGCAGGGGTGGATGCTTTCCATTGTCATTCTCCTTCTTTGTCAGACCGTTGTCAGACCGCACCGGCGGACTGCAGTTTCTCCAGCAGGCGGTCCAGGGCCTCATGGCTCTGGCGCATCCCGCCCTCCATGCCGCTGTGCAGATGCGCATCCCGCGCTTCCCGCGAGCGGTGGCGGATCGTGATCAGCAGGCGCGTTCCACCCTCCACGGGCTGGAACTCAGCCGTTTCCAGGGACTCCGCGCCTTCCACCTGCTCATAGACGAAGCTCTGCACGCAGCGCACACCGGGCACAAGCTCGAGGTACTCCCCATGGAAGCCATGTTCAGTGCCATCGGGAGCACTGAGCACGATCCGCCACCTGCCGCCGACCACGGGCTCGGCCTCGCAGAGCTTCGTTGTCAGCTGCCCACAGCCGCCCCACCAGTTGCGCAGGTGCTCCGGACGGGTGCAGGCCTCAAAGAGCAGCGCAGGCGCTGCCTTGAAGGTGCGCAGCACGAGGATCTCCGTATCCGAGGGCGTTGCCAGCAGGAAGCCGCCCTGGCGATCCGCCTCGCGCGCCATCACGAATTCACCCCAGCGCCGGATGCACTGCAGCCCGCCCTCGAGCACGCCGTACTTCCCGATCAGCTCATCCAGTGCCGCCGCGGAAGGCATCGTGAGCTTCATCGTGACGAGCGTACCGCCCTGCGTGTCCGCCACCTCGAACAGGGATGTATGGTGCACCTGTTCGCTGCCTTCGCCCTGCACGTGGTGGAAGGCCAGCCGGGAGTTGTCAATTATCTCGTCGAAGATGATGTAGTTCGGGTAGTCCGTGCCATCCGGGCCGTGCATCGTCAGGTTCCAGCGTCCGCCGGTCCTCAGCTCATGCAGGTGCACCGTGTTCGTGAAGCCGTCCGGCCCCCACCAGTGGATCACGTGCTCCGGCTCGGTCAAGGCCTGCCAGACCAGTTCCCGCGGCGCGGCGAACACACGGCTGAAGCTCAGCTCCCGCTCACCCGTGCGCGCCAGCCTGCGCTGCTGCGCGGCCTGCGCCGCGATCATTTCCGCCATCTGCATTGCTATTGCTCCCGTTTCAGTCGTGCAAGATAGTTGTCAAGCGCATCCAGGGTACCCGCGAAGCCCCTGCGCATGTTGTCATGGAAGGCCGCATAGGCGGCTTCCTCCTCCGGACTGGCATTGAGCGGCCGCCCGCGCATCGTCAGCCGGGTGCCGCTGCCCAGCGGCGTGAACGTGTTGTCACTGAGCACCTCCAGCGGCCAGCTTCCACTCATCGGTGCGCGTGTGATCCCGCCCTCCGCATCGGAGAAGGACACCACGTATAGAAGGCGCGTGATCGGCTCGATCGTGCGGTACACGAAGCGCCCCCACATCTCATGGCCGCCCGGATTGCGCATCCCGTAGTGGAACATCCCACCCGGCCGCAGATCCAGCGAGCCCCCGATCCAGCTGAAGCCCGCCGGTCCCCACCACTGCTGCAGGTGCTCCAGTTCCGTGTTGGCCTTCCAGACCAGTTCCGGTGCAGCATCAAAGTCGCGTTCGACCACGAAGTCCTCAGCGGCCGACCGCATGTCGTCAGTTGTCATTTCCGCCTCCAGGGTACGATGCTGAAACCCGTCGTGAGCTACTTCACGCGGTGGTACTCAGCCACCATGAACTCATTCCAGCTGCCGTCATCGCCCTGCATGGCGGAGCGCAGACGGCGATGGTCGTCACTGACATATTCAATCGTGTCGCGGTACAGCTTCGTGCCGGGGCCGCCGCTGAAGTCCGGGCCTTCCGCCTCGAGATGCAGGCTGTTGCCATCCTCGCTCATATGCCCCCTGTAGACCCACATCAGGTTCATCATGCTGCCGATCCAGCTGCCGACGTAATGCCCGCTTGCCTGGTCGTAGCCGACGATCATGTGCATCTCCGCGTCCGACTCGTCCGGCATCATGCCCTTGCCATCAGCCACGAACCAGATACCGCCGAGCATCCGCACGCTTTCCGAACCTGACATCTCATGTTCGCTGCCATCGGGCATCTGCGAGCGGCCGCTGATCCTCCACTCACCGGCGAAGCGCGCCAGCCACCTGTGCTGCTCGAGCACTTCCACCGTCCCGCACTCAGGTGCTCCCTGTCCATTTGCGTTGTCACTCATTTCCTGCTCCTTGTGTTTATTGTGAGATTACGGTTGCCAAGATTCCTGATCCATGCGACCTATCCGTAGGTCGGCTTCTGCGGGTAACCCGCGGGTGAATCCTCGAAGTCCTCCTGGCGGCCCCAGGGCGTGATGTCGAGGATCGCATAGCTGTCGGTCAGCGACTCCACCCCGCGCGCCCAGGCGGAATAGCTGTGGTAGACCTCATCGCCGATGCGGAAGAACACGCTGGCTCCGGGAATCTCTCCCGACTCCGGCACCCTGCTGCCCAGTTCCTCCAGCTCCTGCCGGCTGCGGAAGTTGCGCAGGAAAGGCGCGCGCTCTTCATCAATGCTGGCGTGGAAGTCGTAGTTGAAGTCCGAGCCATGGGAGCTGTACCAGGGAATCGTCCAGCCCTTTTCCGCCTGATACGCCGCGAGCTTCTCATAGGGAGCGCGCGAGATCAGCAGGAAGCGCGTATTGCGTTCCGCAAGCATCGAGATGTCGCCGATCTCATCCACCAGTCCCGTGCAGCCCGGACAGCCCTTGTCCCAGGCCGGGTCGAACATGAAGTGGTAGACCACGAGCTGGCGCTTGTTGTCAAACAGTTCCAGCAGGCTGCGCTCACCATCCGCGCCCTGGAAGCTGTACGGCTTGTCCAGCTTCACCATCGGCAGGCGGCGGCGCTTCGCGTTGACGGCATCCCTGAGCCGGGTGACCGCCTTCTCCTCACCCAGCAGTTCGCGGCGCATTGCCAGCCACTGCTGCCTGCTGACGACCGGCGGATGGCCCTCCGCCTGCAGATCCATGTCCATATCCCGTCTCCTTCCGGTTTCCCGTAGTTGTCAGTTCCGGCCCGCGTCCCGCAGGTACAGCGCAAGATGGTCAAACACCGCCGTCCAGCCACCGCGGTGGCCTTCACGCTGCAGCATGCTCGGGAAGGGTGACTGGCGGAAGTCCATCCGTGTGCGCCCGCCCGGCAGCTCGGTCAGGTGGATGCTGACATGCATCTCGTTGTCAGGCTGACCCTCCAGCGGATCCCAGCGGAAGCTGAACTCCAGCCGCCGGGGCGGCTCCACGAGCGAATAGGCTCCACCCTGCCAGTATTCCACGCCGGCAGGCGAAAGCAGGCACATCCGCCAGCGGCCGCCCTCGCGGAAATCCACCTGGCAGTGCGGCGTCGTGAAGAAGTGGCCATCCTCACGCGGAGTCCACCACTGGCGCAGATGTTCCTCGCTGGCGAACAGCGCAAACAGCTCCGCCGGCGGTGCATCGAACTCCCGTACGATTTCCAGCACCTCGCTGCGATCAGTCATGCTGCTTCTCTCCCTCATCCTCCGGCTGATCCAGCCGCTGCTTCTGCAGTTCCTTGAGATATGCATCCAGACGGTCGAAGCTCTGCTCCCAGAAGCGCCGGTATTCGCCGACCCAGTCCGCCACCTCACGCAGGGGCTCCGCGCTGATCCGGCAGGGCCGCCACTGGGCATTGCGGCTCCGTTCGATCAGGCCGGCATCCTCCAGTACCTTCAGATGCCGAGAGACCGCCGGCTGGCTGATCCGGAAGGGCTTCGCCAGCTCCTTGACGGAGGCTTCACCCCGGCTCAGCCTGGCAAGGATCGCCCGGCGGGTGGGATCCGCCAGTGCTGAGAAGGTCCTGCTGAGCTGGTCATTACTCATATAACATTCTTGTTATATAACAATACTGTTATACATTCTTACAGCAGCTCTGTCAAGCCTATCCAGCGAAATCCACGCATCGGCTGTCACAGGAACAGCTCAAGCCTGAGTGCCGAGCTGCCGATACCTGTGGCGGAGGCATTCGACATGGATCATCTGGCCAGCACACAAACAGCGCGGAAGAATTCGCCCAGCCTGGAGCAGCTCCACCGCTACTGGATCGAGAACCGCCATGAAAGCACGGCGGACCGCGACCCCTGGCATTGCCGCGCGGAACTGCTGGAGCGCATGATCCGCCTGCTCGGTGTCGAGGACCCTTATGTGCTGGAACTGGGCTGCGCCGCCGGGCACAACCTGAGCCACCTGCAGCAGAGCGGGCTGACCCGGCTGAGCGGCATCGAGATCAATCCTGAAGCCGTGAACCGCCTGCAGCGCAACTATCCCAACCTGTTTGACACGGCGCGGATCTACAACCTTTCGATCGAGGATGTGATGGGCCTGTTCGGGGATGCGGAATTCGATGTGCTCTGCAGCGTGAATGTACTCAGTCATCTGCACCCCAGGAGCGAGTGGGTCTTCGAGGAACTGGCCCGCATCTGCAGCCGGGGCATGGTGCTGGTGGAGGATGAGCGCAGCCGCTCGCAGTGGGATTTCCCGCGCAACTACCTGAAGATCTTCACTGCGCTGGGCTTCCGCCAGGTGCATGAGGAGCTGCTGACCCGCCACGACGGCGGCCCGGCCAGCACCCTGCGCGTCTTCAGCCGCCTGGACGCCCGATGACGACCAGCAGGGCCAGCCACAGCACCTGACAGAGCGTGGCGATTGAACCGCAGCCCATGTTCACCCACAGCCTGGTATGCAGCATGCGCGCCAGCAGCGTCGGTGTGGCCACGCTCATGAACAGGGCCTGGCCGAGGATCAGCAATGCCACCGCCTCATAGCGGCCGACGGGCATGCTCGCCAGCTCCATCCCTTCCCAGACGATGAACACCCCGAACAGGGCAATGGCACAGACCGCAGTCTGGGTGATCACCAGCAGCCGGATGAAGCCCGCCTCGCGCCGCAGCCGGAACTGGCGCACCTGCAGCAGTGTGGCGAGCGTCATCGGGATCACGCTCGACAGACTGGCCAGCAGCCACTGCAGCAGGACTTCATTGGACACCGGCGCAGTGTAGCGCATGCGGGCTCATGCGCCGCGCAGCAGGTAGGTGCCCAGGGCATACTGCAGGAGGATCCAGCCGAGGCTCAGAAGCAGGCCCGCTGCAATCCCCGGGCCGCGCCGCCAGCCCGTACTGAGGCTGAACAGCAACGGACTGATCAGCAAGAGCGGCAGGCTGACCCAGACCAGTCCCAGCCGCAGCATGGGCGGGGCGTCGAGCGGCTGACCCATGACAGTGATCGCCAGCGCGAACAGCAGCACACTGATCAGCTGGAAGCTCGCGAAGCCCAGGCCGCACTGCAGGCTGCGCCGCAGCCCGAGCCAGGTCTGGCCCAGCAGGCGTCCCAGCGGGGGCAGCAGCAGGCTCACGAACGCGCAGCTCAGCAGGAACTGGAGGAGCACGGTCAGCAGGAAGCGCAGCAGCACCGCTCAAATATAACCGCCCGCCCGCTGCGGCCGGGGTATCATATTCCGTCTTGAGCAAGTCACCCTTCCACATGGAGCCCCATCAGGCGCTGCGCCGCAGCGGGGCACTGGGCGCACTGATGGACGAATACGAACGCAGCGCCACTGAGCTCAAGGAACGCATCGCCCTACTGCCGCTGTCCAGCTACACCGAGCTGCTGGCGGAGGGTGTGCAGCTGCGCGGGCTGGGGAGCATCCGCATCGCCGTGCTGCAGGTGATCGACCGCGGCTTCCAGATCGCCAACCTGATCCGCCGCCGCTTCGGGATGCAGGAATTCACCCACGGGATGCGCGCCGAAACCCCGGAGCTGGCGGCGATGTCGCTCAATGCGATGCTGGCCTGTACCGAAGGCGCGCTGGCCGAGCACTGGGATCTCGACGAGGCTGAGCTGGGCACGATCCAGATCAGCGCACCCTGGGGCACGGACTACAGCCTCGAACAGCTGCTGGAGCATGCCATTGTGCTGATTCTGCGCCAGTGCCGGATCGTGGACCACTACCTCGAGCAGATGCAGGACCGCCGCGGCCGGGAGTGAGTGGCTCCGGCCTCAGCCATCCAGTCCTTCAGCATCCAGCTGTTCAACGAATCTTCGAGGCTTTCTCAGGATTAACATCAATAGCAGGGCCAGGATTGCCACAAGCATCAGCTCGGCGGTAAGGAAGCCCAGCAGTCTGAATCTCAGGATTGAAGCGGGAAAGGCATCCGCGAGGTTCCTGATCCATGACGAGAGCGTCCCTGCGGCAATGACTGCAGCGAGGCATGCGCCACTGGTTGCCAGGATTCTGTGGAAATATGGCAACCTGGGTGCTCGCAGAATGAGCATGCAGGCCATGAGCGGCATCACGCTGAATTCCAGCGTGAGCATGACAAGGAAATGCGCATCTCGTTGCCAATTGAAATGCAGGCCCGCGTACCAGATCACAAGCGAGCTTGCAAGGAACATGAAATGGAGCGAAAAGAGCAGCGGCAAGCCGGCGCGTGTGGCATTCGTGAGCAGTCCCCGAACAGTGCCCCGATGGAAATCATGATCGCTGCTGGCAGCAATCAGCTCAGGACCCGGACGCAGTTTCTGCACGAACTGGACGAGGAAAATGGAAGCTACGAGGACGAAAGCTGACAATGCGCAATTGGTGAAAGCATACAGGTCATCCCGGTAACTGACAGGGAAATGGAAACCCAGGCTATTCAGATTCGGGAACGTACTGACCATCAGAGTCTGGGACACCAGTCCCAGGAGAGGTATAGCCACACAGGCAGCCAGCAGGTGCCTCAGACTGCTTGCTGCGGAACGGGCACGCAGCCTGAACCAGACATCCAGTGCGGGCCTGGCAGCATGTTCCCTGCGCCTGCTTCCGGCATCCGTCCGTGGCAGTTCAGACTGGCCCGGTAATCCATGTGCTGTTGACATCTTTCCCCCGCGGCAATTGCTGCGCCATTTACTTGTTTCTCAAGACGGCAGCCCTGTGCACAACGTTCGCTTGGCTGCCTACGGCTGGGAGGTCAGGTTTGTCTGCACCTACTCATACCAGGCGAAGCTTGCCAGACCGGTCCGCACGAAGGCCAGCGGCCGCCCGCTGCACATGATGGCAACATCTTCGTAAGCGTACAGCGCCGGGGCACTGGCACCTGAATAGAATCCACCATCGATGTAGTCATGCATGGCCACAGGTGAATTCCAGCTGCTGCCGGAAGGATCGCGGGCGACTGCCAGGTTCAGCTGCGGGTTGCCTTCAAACAGAGTTCCGACCGTGGCCAGCGCCGGCACACCGTTGTAGTCCAGCAATTCGCCATGCCCCTCGTAGGTATGGCCATAGAAGTAGACCGGCTCGGACCAGGCTGCTCCCAGCGCGTGGATGCAGCGGCTGTAGGCCATCTCCCGGAGCAGTTCCGGGCATCCGGGCCTGTTGCCAAATGCGGCAATCACGGGCTGCCCGTTGATGATTGCCAGGTCAACCAGCTGCAGGAAATCACTGCCTCCCTCCAGCACGTCAAAGGGCTGCGTCCACGAAGCGGCCTCAGGCTGCTGCGCTGCACTGAATCGGATCACATTGTCAGTCGTGTCCAGGTAGGCGGCGCAGGGCAGTCCTTCCCAGTCCGCCAGGAGCGGTATGTCCTCAGCATTCCCGAAGTGGTCCGGCAGCTGCTGAGCTGGCTCCCAGACGTCCCCGGCCGTATCACCGGCAAGCAGCAGCGCCAGCCCGGAGGCACCCGGATGATTGTCAAGGATGCAGGGCCTGCCGCCGATTGTCAGGAACTGGCGGCAGGAGGGCTCCACGGCGGATTTGAAGCAGACATGCACCGGACCCCAGGCTGTTCCACTGGCATCATGGGCCATGATCCGGCGCAGACTGTACGGCGTTTCAGCATCGCTGTTGTCATGGTTGACATAGAAGATCGCCGGAAGGCCCCCGACTTCCAGCAGTCCGCAGATCTGCCCGGCTTCCGCCAGCGGATCAGGCAGGGCCGTGCTGAACTCAGCCGGCCAACTGCTGCCCCGGCTGTCCTGTGCCCGGATATAGCGGATGCCGCTCAAGGGATCGCGGAATGCCAGAGCCGGCCGTCCCGAAATGGCGGCGAAGCCGTAGTCAGAATTGAACAGCTCACTGAATTCAGCGGCATTGGCCGGGCGCAGATGCGTCCAGCCGGCGCCATCAGCACTGACGGATAGCTCCAGTGTCGCCTGGTCCGTGTTGTACAGCTCATCCATCACGGTCAGCCGGATCCTGTAGCTCCCCAGCTGGCTGAAGGCATGGCTGAAGAACGGGCTCGTGCTTTCCGCCACAGCGTGGCCATCGATGGTCCAGAAATACCTGACAATCGGACCCTCACCGGCGGTGCTGCCGCTGGCATCGAGGATGAACTGCCCGCCGATGCCGCCACTCAGCCCGCCGCTGCTGACAAGGTCGGCCACCGGCTCGGAGGTGCCTTCCGTGCCGTGGATGTAGCGTTCCGTGGCTTCGAAGCTGGCACCGCTGCCCGAGCGGATGACGACGCGCATTTCATGGATGCCCGGCCCCGGGATCACATGCCCCGCCGCTTCGTAGCGTTGCCAGGTTACCCCGCCGGGCACCTGCACGGCCTCCGCATCAAGCGTGCCGTCGTTGTCAAAATCGACTTCCACCTTGCTGATTCCGCCGAACTGCGGATCTGCATCCTGTTTCAGGCTGATCAGCGCCGTCAGCCCGGCTCCCGTCGCCTGGCGGGAATCCTGCTGGGCAGTGATCGCGACGGCAGGCGCGAACCCACTCCCGAAGCGCAGCGACTGGATGCTGCGCTCAGTGCCGCCGCTGGCCAGCACCGCAAATACGATCACATCGCGCCAGTGATAAAGGCCTTCCCAGTCGCCGAAGTCCGCCTGATGCAGGCCGCTGGCTTCATCAAACTGCAGCGGATGCAGCTCCCAGCGGCCGCTGGAATAGTCCGGCAGCATGAGGTAGAGCGCATCATCCGGCTGAGCCTGGCCGGCCTTGACCAGCAGGCGCGGCTCCAGCGCGGGCTCATTCCCGAACAGGTTGTCAAAGGCCGTTGCATACATTGCAAAGGCCGTCCCGCTTGCCTGGGCGTCAGGGCTCAGCAACAGACTGTGATCCAGTCCTTTCGCGGCACCGCTGCTCGGCAGGAATTCACAATAGGCATCCCCGGTAAGATAGGCGGGCATGTCGATCTCTATTTGGGACAGCTGGCGCTCAAGTTCCGCCGGAGCTGGAAGCTGATTGGCCCCTGGAGCAGCAGCGGGCTGCAGCAGGTCCTGGCCCGTCAGGCTGTCGGCATTGGAGCCGGCACAGGAAACCGCCAGCAGCAACAACAACAGGGCCAGTCCGCCAGCCAGATGATTTCTGTTTATCCCGTTGGTCATTCATTCCCCCGGAAACTCATGGCAAAAAGCTCAAGCTACAGTTCACAGGATTGTACCTGCGGGACCCAGCTGCCACAATCCGGCATGGTCTCTGCGGCAGCTAGAATATCTCCGTGAAAAATGTCTTCTTCATCCACTGGGAGCCCGAGGAATGCGAGCAGTTCGCCGCGCAGATCAGCAAGTGGGGCTACAACGTCATTCCCGAAAGCGGCCAGCAGGCCGATGCCTGCCGCCGCGTGAATGAGCTCATGCCGGACTGCGTGGTGATCAGCCTTCGCAAGTACGTCAGCGGCGGGCGTGAGGTCGGGCGCTTCATCGGCACCAACCGCGCCACCAAGGACATCCCGATCATCTACATGGACGGTCCGCGCGACACCCGCCGCGACCGCATCGCCGAGATCCTCCCGGATGCGAAATTCAGCGCGATCCAGGACCTCGAGGCGACTCTCAGCGAAGTGCTGGGCGGGGCCTAGCGCCTGCGTTCCCCTACCGTCGCTCTGAGTGCTGCTGCAGCACGCAGCATACTTTGCGGCAAGCGCAAGAGCCCCTGACCAGGGGCCGGGGGAGCACTCCGGCATCAGGAATGCAGGGCCCGGGACAAGGCAATGTCATCCCCAGGCCTTGCATAATCAGCTCCTATTCGAATCTGGCGGTCACCACTGCCCCGCCATCACTGAGCATCACTGCCGTCGGCACTCCGGCGTTGTCAACACAGATCTCCGTCGGATGGATTACCGGGAAATAGTAGTAGCCGTCCACGCCGTACTGCGACATCTGCACCGGCGCCTTCCAGCTTGTTCCTGCGGCGTTCTCCGCCAGGTTCATGGCCAGCCGCAGGTCTCCGGAGGGATAGGGATCGCCGATGGTCACTAGCGCAGGCTTGCCATCCAGTTCCATCAGCCTGCCCAGCTGAGGCTGGATCAGGCGCGAGAAGAACTTCGGCTCCAGCCAGACCGTTGCGGATTGATCCGTGCAGGTCTGGTAGCCACAGCGATTGCTCATTTCCACGCAGTCGGGCTGGTAGCTGACAAAGTATGCGATCGCGGGCAGTCCGTTGACAATCGCCAGGTCAAGGATATCAGCGCCAGAGCTGGAATCCTCCGAATGCACCAGTAGCTCTCCGTTCCATGCTGAACCATCCGATGTGGATGCCGACATGAAATAGAAGTCGTCAGTGTTGCTGAGCGACTGCTCACCCCAGGCCAGGCACGGGCCGCCATCCCAGTCTGCCAGGTGCACACGCTTCTCTAGCGGCGAGTCAATCTGGCTCAGCTCCGTGGCAGTGTTCCAGCCCGTGGCAGCCGCATCCACCGCGGAGCGGTAGCGGAAGGCACTGTCTTCACCGCCGAGCGAGTACAGCACCGCCGGGATGCCGCCGATCAACTGCACCTGCACCTCGCGGCTGATTCCGTCAATATTGAATTCCGCCTCGCTGAAGCAGAGCTGCTCGCTGCCCCAGCTGTCACCGGCGGCGTTGGCGCCCTGGATCATGTACAGTTCGTCGTCAGAATCATCGTCGTAGCTCCGCACGAAGAACACTGTTGGCAGACCGCCGATCTCCAGCAGGCCGACCGTTCGGTTGGCATAGGTCCCGGACTGGACACTCGCGGCGGTGCTGGCAGCCGCCGGCCAGGAAGCACCCTGTGCATCACCGGCACGCACGTACTGCACCGAGCCCACTTCCGGCCCGGTTGTGGCCATGGCCGGATGGCCGGCAATCACAGCGATCCGGCTGTGGTCCTGGAATCCCAGCAATGAAGTCTCATAACTGACCGCGGACTGCCAGCTGCGTTCATCCTCATTGACATTGATCTCCAGGAAGGCATGGGCACGATTGAAGCTGGCATCCTCAACAAAGACACTCACGTGGAATCTGCCTGCGGTTTCGAAGGCATACTCGAGCACAGGCACCTCAGTGTGTGCCAGCCAGCGGTTGCCAATACGCCAGGTATAGCCGGTGATGGCGCTGTCGCCCGGCACTGAAGCCGAGGCATCAAACGTGATCACATCTCCGGGAGCATGGACAGGCCCGCCGGATGCAGTCAGCGAGGCCTGGGCCGCCGTGCTGCCTTCCACGCCGAGCCAGACACTGTCGAGGAATTCGTAAATCGCACCGCTTTCGGAGGTGACGACGATGCGCGGGGTATGCACCCCCGGCTCCGGAACGAGGTATGTTTCCGTGGCCTTGAACATGTTGCCCCCCAGCTTCTCCGCCAAGTTGTCAATCACCCCGTCATTGTTGAAATCCAGTTCCATGCTGGCGATGCCACCATACTGCGGATCACTGTCCGGGTAGACAATGGAGTTCGCCTGCAGGTCCGCCGTCGCACCCTGCTGGCTGGTGAGCAGCATCTGTGTTTCCAGAGCAGGCCGGAAGCCATCACCGAAGCGCAGGCCGTTGAGCTGCGCGCTGATGTTGCCCGCGGCAAGGATGCCGAAGGTCATCACCTGGTATTCATTGTCGCGGAAGTCCCATGTTCCGAAGTCCGCATCGTAGAGGCCGCTCTCGCTGTCCAGCTCCAGCGGGATCACCTGCCAGCGGTTCTGGCTGTAGTCCACGATCAGGAAGAACAGCGGCCCGTTGCCGGAAATCTCCGTCAGGTTCATGTGTACCAGCGGCTGATAGGCCGGGCTCTCACCATAGCTGCGCTCACGGAACATCTGAAACAGTGCGAAGGAAGGCCCCGGGCTTTCAGAGCCGGGTTCCAGCAGGATCGCATTCTGCTCCGGAATCTCGCTGATGTTGCGGTGCGGCAGATGATCGCAGTAGTCGCTGCCGCTGAGCAGGTTCTGCTGGTTGTTGACAACTGCCGCCGGTTCCCGGTTCAGGCTTTCGAGGGAGGGCAGGCCAGCCTCCGCTTCCGGAGTGACCGCCGCCTGCAGGCCGCTCTCACCCGGCTGGCCGCCGCCACAGGCAGCGAACATCAACAGTGTCGCCGCTGCAAGCATGCCACCAAGCATGCCCTTGAATGTCCAGACTCTCATAACCCAGTCCTTCATTGGGGACTGCCCCACTGTATTGAAACTACTCTCGAAACCGTGAAACCGTGAAACTGGCCGGAATATAACAATTACATGGTATCAGCGCGGGACCTGGAGCGCAATCACGGCCTGGATAGTGCTGGAATCCTGCCTGCTGCCATGTCACAGACAGGATTGATTTCAGAATGACCGGTCCGCAAGCGCAACTGGCCCTGGCCAGCCTCTACCTGCTGCTGCTGGGCCGGATGCTGTAATCTCAGTTCCTGCGCGGCAGGAGAATAATCATGAGCAGCGCAGCAAGCAACAGGCTATCCACGACTACATTTGCCAATTCATAGTTCCAGACCGAACGCAGCATGACGTCGTCCGTGGAAAGCAATGCCTGGAAGTCCGGCAGTATGGCAGCATACCTGAGAAGTCACGGACGACGAGCAGCGCAGCACGGGCAATGATCAGCGACCCAAACGCCGCACGCAATGGCAACTTCAATGTCTCCATCCGCAGTGTAAGCATAGGAGGAAGCAGACCCGCGATGACCGTCGACAGACTGGCAGCGAAAATGGTGCAGACAGCCAGTACAGGGTGGAAAGTCCCGGCGGGCAGGACGGGAATCACAGACATTGCAAACAGGGACAGCATCAATGGGAACATGAAAACCAGTGACATCAGTGCGGATGTCGTGAGGTGAAAACGTAATGCCTGTTGCGTGAATTCAGTTTCCGTCATAGGGCCGATAAGTTCCGCAGGAGGATTGCAGAACTCAAGCCTGCTGCTGGCAAGATATATGAAGCAGAAGGCGTAAACAAGCTGCAAAGCGCTGAGAGAGGAGAAGATACCTGTCCAGCTCAACCAGACTGCTGCACTGACCTGCCTGTAGATCCAGGACATTCCGAAAGTGGAGAACAGCGTGGCACTGCAGACCAGAACAAGCAGGACAGCCAGCAGCAGCATCCTTCCCTGATTGGCAAGCAACCATTGCTGGTCACGCCTCCTGAACCAGACCGCAAGCCCGGTATGTTCAGGCACTGTCCGCCTCGCTGAGCTGCTCGATCAGTTCCCCGGCCGGCTGGCGCATGGCCACCAGCAGCAGGCCGAGCAGCAGCAGCAACCTGGCGAACAAGCGGCAGAGTTCCTGCAGGAGCAGCAGATCGTAGTCCGGAGTGCTGGCCGGCAGTGCGGCAGCGAGCACCAGCAGCAGGGTGATCAGCACGCTCAGCCAGGCTGTCAGCACAAGCGCTCCGAGTGCCAGCAGCACCTTGTGGACAAATGCCAGGCGGGGCAGGCGCAGCACCATGAATGCGCAGAGCGCCGCCGCGCAGATGATGTAGAGCAGCTCACCGCAGCACTGCAGACTGAAGAGCAGAGGCGCAAGCGGTTTATCCGCAGTCGCTGCCAGACTGCGGGCCAGCAGCGCCAGCAGGGCGGGCGGCAGATAGAGCATGGCCAGCAGGCGCAGGGCTCCGAGGAAGCTGCTGCGCTGCAGCAGCCATTTGTAACGGGAGTCAGGCATGCCGCCCAGCAGTTCAGGCCGGGGCAGGCAGTATTCGATCCGCGAAATCGCCAGCACGAGGCAGAGCAGCAGCAGACCGGCCAGCAGCAGCATGCCGATCACGGTCACTGCGCTGTAGATCAGTGTCCCCATGGGGTTGGCCAGCATGCTGCCCGTGCTGCCCAGCGGCCGGCTGAGCAGCAGGCCGTTGATCAGCAGGACGCTGCCCGCCAGCAGCCAGGCCTGCAGTAGCTGTCTGCGGGAGCGGCCTGCCCAGCTGCGGCCGCGCGCCGTCTCCCATTCAGGCAATCCCCCGCTGAACTCAGCTGCAGTACCGTCCGGCTGCGCCATGCCCCGATTATATGCGCCAGAAACGCAGTGAGGCCCGGGACCTGCCCGGGCCTCAGTTGCTGCATCCGTCTGCTGGCCGGCCTAGAAGTCCGGCGAGAAGCTGCCGGCGATGTAGTAGCGGGCGCTGCCCTGCATCGCACCGACGATCAGGGCGTAGTCACCGGCGGGGGTGAAGGCTCCGGTCGTCAGCACACCGTCGTTGCCGGTCTTGAGCTGGTCGACATAGACCCACTCCACACCGTCCCAGCGGGCAATGTACAGCGAGACCTGCCCGTACAGCTCATCGATGATGTCCAGCTCGAACTCGATCGAGCCGCTGACCTGCGTGCTGAAGCTGTAGTAGTCCTGCGCGTCCGGTCCGTTGATGTCACCGCCGAGTTCACCGAGCAGGTGGCTGAAGCTGAACAGCGGCAGTTCATCCATCTGTCCGTAGTCATCATTCGGTTCGCTTTCGGTGTGGTTGGAGTCCGTCTCACCGGTGACCGTGATCTCGAAGTGCTTCTCACTGGCGATGCCGGTGTTGTCAACCACGCGGGCCACGCCCATGTAGTGGCCGGGGCGCTTGGCCGAATCGAACAGGAAGCTGCCGTTCACGCCGCTGTTGGCCTCGAAGTGCCCGTCGCCATTGAGGTCGACGGAGTAGACCGAGATGCTGCCGTCGGGGTCATAGCTGTCGCTGATGTTGATCAGCAGGGGTGCGCCACTGGCGACCTCATGCTGGTAGTCATCGAGCAGCACCACCGGCGCTTCACTGATCCCGAAGTCCAGGAACAGTTCATAGTCGATGTCATAACCCTCGCCGCCGAAGGGGCTGTCGATCACGATGTAGTAGCGGCCCGGCTCCAGCGTGGTGTTGATGCCCTTGAACAGGCCCTTGATGTCCGTCACCACGATCGGCTCGATGTCCTGGCCGTTGCCCAGCGAGCGGTACAGCACCATCCGCGCTCCGAAGTTGTCGAGCGTCAGGCCGAAGTCCGTGCTGGCGGACTGCTCCAGCTCGAAGCTGAAGATGTCCATGTCGTCGCCGTGCACGCCAGCGGTGCCCCAGTTGCCGCTGAAGCCCTGCAGGGTCGCCGCCTGCAGCTGCTGGGCATGCTCCACATCATCGTTGTCCTCAACCTCGTCATAACCGGCGTTGTCGGAGATGATCAGCGGCAGCTCGTCATAGGCAACGTTGTCAAGATCGTCGGTGACGCGCAGGCCGGCCATGTAGTAGCCCGGAGTGAGGTAGAACTGCACCAGGTCGGGGTCGGCTCCGTTGTCAATCCAGTTGCCGTCGCCCAGCGGGTCGAACTCGTACTTCACCACGTCGCCGCCATAGGCCTTGCTCGTGATGCCGTTGAGCGTGATCGCCGTAGGCGCGATCCCGATCGCCATGTCGCTCGTCAGATTGGCCGTCAGCTCCAGCTCGGCACCGATCCGCAGGCTGCTGACCGCCACGTCGTCCTGGCCGTCGCTGAGCAGTACGGCGTACAGCAGGTCATCGCTGTAACGGATGTAGTCCGCCATCGGGGCGGTCGCGACATCGCCGTCCTCAGGCACATTGTAGAAGTCCCAGCGGTCGCTCTCCCAGTTCGCCAGCCCGAGGTACAGGCTGCCGGGGGTCGGCTCACCGCTGCCGGAGATCTCGACCTGCACATGGTTCGTGTTGCCGTAGTCCGGCAGCCAGAAGCGGTAGCCGGCCCAGGCCACGCCCTGCACGTCGTTGTAGAGCGGCTGCATCAGCAGCTGCTCCAGCTTGTCGTGTACGTTCTCACCGCTGTTGAAGCTCAGCAGGTATTCATTGCCAAAGCGCCAGCGCTGCTCGCTGACCTCGCTGCTGCCCTTCTCGATTCCGGAAGGCAGGGGCAGCAGCATTTCCAGCTGCTGGTTCGCACCGGCACCTGCAGTTGCGGGCCGGGCATCGATTTCCGTCGGCTGCAGACCGCCCCCGCAGGATACGGCCGTCATCAAAACAAGAATCGCGGCCACCGCCGCGATGTAATTCATCCTGAACACTACATTCTCCAATGGGTCCCTTACGGACATGAATTGGGGTCCATCTGCCTGAACCATATCTGTTACCCGCTCCGGCAGATGCTAAACAGGATCCGCGAATAATTTCGCGATTCCCCTGGAAAGTCATAGAAAAAGGCCGCCCCCGCGGGGACGGCCTTTTTTAGATTCATCAATACTTTCGCTCAGGGCGTGAAGCTGCCTGAGAGATCGTACATCGCGCTGCCGTAGGTGGTGTGTACGAATACCCTGTATTCACCAGCGGGAGCCGCTGGAAGCACGAGGCTGCCGTCGCCACTGATGAAGTCCTGGTTGACCCACTCTCCGGCGATCCGCTGATCCACATGCAGCTCCAGCAGGGCACTCTCCTCATTCAGATTGTCAATATCGAACTGGATCGTACCGGCAGCCTCAGTCTCGAAGGAGAAGATGTCGTAGTAGTCCGTCCCGTCTCCGATCACTCCGCGCAGCTTGCTGAAGTCGAAGTCAGGCATGTACTTGCCGCCGCCATAGTCATTGATCTCCTCTTCCATGAAGTTGTACTCCGGCTGGCCCTCGATCGTGATTTCAAACGAGCGCTCGGCGGTCAGTCCCTTGTCGTCAGTGACGCGCGCCCGGGCCTGGAAAGTGCCGGGCCGCTTGTCATAGGCCAGGCTGAAGCTGCCATTGACGAGCTGGGAATGCTCATACCAGCCATCGCCATACAGATCGAGCTCCCATCTGACAATGCTGCCATCGGGGTCGTAGCTCGCATCGAGATCGATTTCCAGCAGGTCCTGGTAGCCGATGTGGGTCTGCCAGGGGGCGATCACCACGACCGGAGCCTCGGAAGGCGTGACGCCCATTTCCAGTTCGTAGCTCTTGTCCATGGTATCGGTGTCCTTGAAGTCCCAGATCCGGATCGCATAATCACCGGGAGGCACGACTTCATGGATGCCGGCAGTGGTGATCTTGCTCGTACGTTTCACCAGCTCCGGCTCCTCACCTTCCCGGACCCGCAGCAGATCAGTGAACACGAAGTCATTCGTGCCACCGAAGCCGACGCCGATATCGAGCAGGCTGCTGTATTCCAGGCTGAAGCTGTACCAGTCCTCGCCGTCGGCATGCGCTCCGCCCTTGCCGAGGTTGCCGATCATCCCGCCGAATCCCGTCCCGGCCACGGGGTTGGCCTGCTCGAGGCTGTCATTGTCCTCATATTCGTAGAAGGCGCCGTCGCTGACATAGATCCCGACCTCGCTGTAGCCCTCGTTGCCGAAGCTGTCGGTGATGCGCAGCCCGGCCATGTACAGGCCCTCCGCCGGATAGACATGCATCAGCGAGGAGCTGCCCATGGTGTCGGTCCAGTTGCCATCGCCCTCGGGGTCGATCTCGGTCTTGGCCCAGCTGCCCTCGAAGGCCTCGCTCAACTTGGCACTGAGGTTCACCGGCACGCCGCTGCCGACGAAGTACTTGTCCGCCCTGAGGCGCGCGATCGGCAGCTGCTGGCCGCCGAAGCGCAGGCGGTCAACGCTCAGCTCCGTCTCACGGTCCGTGAGCAGCACCGCGTAGAGGGCTTCTGTATCATCACTGATGTAGTCAGCCAGGTCCGGCAGCTCCACTTCACCGCCTTCCGGCACACTGTACCAGTCCCAGCGGTTGCTCTCCCAGTTGCTGAGGCCGAGGTGGATGTCGCTCCAGTCCTCGGGCTTCTCCGGATTGAGCCTGATGTGCAGCTCCTGATCACTGCCGTAGTCCGGCAGGTTGAAGCGCCAGCCGGCGTAGCTCAGACGCCAGGTGCCCATGAACATCGGATCAATCGTGCAGGAGCTGTCCTCCAGCGTGATGTTGTCACCGCTGCTGAGCTGCGGGATGTATTCCGAGCCGCGCCGGTCGCGCTGGGCGGAGACTTCGGAGGCATTGCGCTCCAGCTCGGAGGGGGCCGGCAGCCTGAGCTGCTCCATGCCGGCATCCTGCAGGGACGAAGCCTCAGGCTGCTGCAGGTCCCGCAGGCCCTGGCTGCCGCCGCCGCAGGATGCAGCGCTCATCATTACCAGAATCGCAGCCAGCGCCGCGAGATGATTCTTCCTTGACACTACGTTCTCCAATGGGTCCGATACGGACATGGATTGGGGTCCATCTGCCTGAACCATATCTGTTACCCGCTGGTGGCGGATCCAAACAGCATTCCTGAGAAAAACAAAAGGGCCGGGGAGAATTCCCCGGCCCATTCTGGAACCAAGTCTGCGCCTAGGCAGGCGGCTCCTCCAGTGCGAAGGAGTCGAAGAACCAGTCATCCAGCCCGTCGTTGTCAATCACGCGCAGGATGATGTTGAACTGCTCGAAGCCGCCGCCGCTGATGGTGAACACCTGGTCAGGCAGGACTGCGGGACCGTCAATGATGTCGAAGATGAAGTCGCCATTCAGATCCCAGTCGTACTGCACGATCGTGCCATCCGTGTCGAAGCTCGTGCTGCCGTCAAGCGTGATCTGGCGGGTCGTGCCGAAGTACAAGTCCAGGCCCTCGATGTTGTCATCCGGGTCGGGACTGCGCACGATGATCGCATTCGGGAAGAAGGGAATGGTGTAGGTGTGGGCCACCTCATCCGTCAGACCGTCGTTATCGAAGACGCGCAGGGTCACGGTCTTCGTATCGCCGGGCTCCCCGAAGAACTGGAAGTCGTCGTAGAACGGCCCCTGGTCCACCTGATCCTCCGGGTCATCGTAGTCGCCGTCGTTGTTGTAGTCGAAGTCGTAGCGCACGATCGTGCCATTGCCATCAAAGCTGCCCGAGCCATCCCAGCGGATGCCCTCGGACTCGAAGATGTAGGCGTCAAGCACCGCCGTCGGCGGAGTGACAATCACGCTCTGCGAGTTCGCGAACCCGGTGGCGCCATCGTTGTCGATGACCTCGAGGAAGAAGTTGTAGGTGCCGTCATCGGTCACCGTCACGGTCTGGGTCGCACCGCCGTCGATCACCTCGAAGGTGAAGTCGCCGTCGAGGTCCCAGTTGTACTGGACCACCGTACCGTCGCTGTCGGTGGAGCCGCTGGCATCCAGCTGGATGTCCAGGCTGCCTGACTGCGGGATCGCACCGGTCGGGGTGTCATTCACGATGTCGCCGCTCGGCGGCTCATTGACGTCGTAGTTCAGCGTGGCGGTGTCGGTCGCGCCGTCATTGTCAGTCACACGCACCGTCACCGGGTAGATCCCGCCGGTGTTGTAGAACTGCTCCTGGGTGGCGAGGCCGTCGATGATCTCGAACGTGCCGTCGTCGTCCATATCCCAGTCATACTGCTCGATCGTGCCGTCGCTGTCGCTGGAGCCGCTGGCATCGAAGGTCACCATGAACTCCGGCGCGCTGCCAGTGCCGCTGGCCGGGTTGGCCTGGATGTCCGCCAGCGGCGGGTTGTTGATGTCCAGGTTCACGCTCGCCGTGTCCGTCAGGCCGTCGTTGTCGGTCACGCGCACCGTGGCCGTGATCGCACCGCCGCTGCTGTAGATATGGTTCAGGGTCGCACCGCCGTCCAGCGTGTCGAAGGTCCCGTCGTTGTCAAAGTCCCAGTCGTACGTGACGATCGTGCCGTCACTGTCGGTGGAGCCGCTGGCATCGAAGGCCACGTCCAGCGGGGCGTCACCGGCCAGCGGGTTGGCGGTCAGGGCGGCCACCGGCGGGTCAAGCACCGTGATCGTCACATTGGCGGTGCTGCTCGCACCGTCATCATCCGTGGCCCGCACCGTGACGATGTGGTCACCGAGCGCCGTGAACTGGGCATTCTGGGTGGATCCGCCGTTGGTGATCTCGAAGGTGCCGTCGTTGTCCATGTCCCAGTCGAAGGACTCGATCGTGCCGTCGGTGTCGGTGGAGTCACCGGCATCGAAGGCCACGTCCAGCGGGGAGACACCGCTGTCCGGGGTGGCATTCAGGGCCGCCACCGGCGGGTCATTGGTCGGGGTCACGACGATCGCATTCACGGTCACGGTTGCCACTGCGGTGTCCGTGTCACCCTTGTCGTTGGTCACGCGCACGGTGATCGTGTAGATGCTCTCGCCGTTCTCGCCGACCTGCGGCGCGCTCGTGCCCCTGAAGGACGCGGACTGCGAGAGGTTGTTGTACTGCGCGGTCTGGGTCGGGCCGCCGTCCGTGACCTCGAAGCTGCCGTTGTCATCGAGGTCCCAGTCGTAGGTCGTGATGCTGCTGTTCACGGCCGTGGAGCCGCTGGCATCGAAGGTCACGCTCAGCGGGGCGTCACCGCTGGCCGGATTGGCATTCACTGCCGCACTCACGCTGCTCGCCGGAGCCACCAGGTTGATCGTGATCTGCACGGTGTCGGTGTTGCCGTTGTCATCCGTCACACGCAGGGTGACGGTCTTGCTGCCGAAGCTGTCGAACAGGTGCGTGGGGCTCACGCCGCCGTCCAGCAGGTCAAAGGTTCCGTCGTTGTCGAAGTCCCAGTCGTAGCTGACGATCGTACCGTCGAGGTCCGTGCTTGCCGAGGCATCGAACTGCACCAGCAGCGGGTTCTCGTTGTTCACGGTGCCGGTACCGGCGGCGGTGGGCGGCATCTCGGGGTTGCCGACCGTGATCACGGCCAGGTCGGTATCGGTCGCACCGTCGTTGTCCGTGACCCGCAGGGTGACGTTGAAGGTCCCGACCTGCTCGTAGGTATGGTTCACGCTGGACGAGGGGCCGTTCTGATCGAAGGTCCCGTCACCGTCGAAGTCCCAGGCGTAGTCAATGATCGTGCCGTCGGGATCCGTACTGCCGCTGCCGTCGAGATTGACCGCGAAGGGCACCTCGCCGCTGAGCTGGGCCTGGGCCGCCGCCCGCGCCGTCAGCACCGCATTCGGTGAACGGTTGCCATCAAGCCCGATGTCGCTGCTGGCCCCGCCGAGGCAGGCGCAGCCCGCGACGAATGACGTGCTGCCCAAGAGGAGCAGCCTCCATAGATTTGTGCTGTAGAGCCTATGCCTGCGCATATCAATCCTCTAAGCGGTCACATCCCAGGTCATGCTTTCCGCGGATTTAAGTTTATTAAAGAGCAGTTAAGCGTCATTATAGCGGCGAGAACACCGACCGGCAGTACCAAATCCGGCAAATGGGTCCCGATGTCCCATGCTGTCCACCCGGCATGCCTCCTTCACAGCTGCAATAATTGCAGGATGCAGTATCCGCAGGAGTTCGGGAAGCTCTACATCGGCCCCAGCGGCCGCCCGGTGGACTGTCCGCCGATCAGACGCACCACCGGTGCCATCGAAGGCTGCATCGAGCATGGCTGGTCCACGATGGAACTGAGCTTCACGAACAACATATATATAAAGGAGCGGGAAGCCCAGGACGTCGCCGCCCTGCGGGAGGAAAAGGCCTTCCCGCTCTCCTGCCACGGCTCCTACTTCATCAATCTGGCCAGCGAGGAGCCGGCAAAGATCGCCCAGAGCAAGGCCCGCATCATCCAGGGCGCGCGCCGCATCCAGCAGTGCGGTGGTCACAGCATCGTATTTCATTCAGCGTTCTACGGCAGCATGGATCCCGCCGAAGTGACCGGCCAGGTGATTGCCGAGCTCAGTGATGTCCAGCAGCAGATGCAGGAGGCGGGCATCGCGGTCTGGCTGCGTCCGGAACTGACCGGAAAGCCGACCCAGCATGGCACGCCCTGGGAACTCGTCGAGGTCTGCAATGCCGTGGAAATGGCCCTGCCCTGCATCGACTGGTCGCATATGCACGCCCGCAACAACGGCGGCTGGAACAGCTATGACGAATGGTGCCAGCTGCTGGAACTGCTTGGCAACGGGATCAACAAGAACGTGCTGCAGCGCATGCACATGCATGTCAGCGGCATCGAATACGGTGCGGCCGGCGAGAAGAAGCACATCCCCCTGCCCCAGAGTGACCTGAACTACCGCGAGCTGATGAAGGCCCTGAAGGCCTTCGACGTGCGCGGCACGCTGATCGTGGAAGCCCCGGACGAGAACCAGATTGGCGATGTCGACCTGTTCATCGAGGCCTGGGAAAGCGCCTGAGTCCAGCCATGATGTCCCCCGAGACGCGCCGCTTCTACACCGCCTACAGGCTGCAGACCAGCATCATCCCGGCATATCTCCTCACGGCACTGTTCTTCACGCTGGGCTGGTACTTCAACCCGCTGATCCCTGGGCGCGGCACGGGCCTGATGCTCGGCGGGGTGGTGCTCTTCCTCGGCATCTCGCGCCTGGCGGGCTGGCTGGGCTTCATGCTCAGTAGCGTACCCAAAAGCATCGTGCAGCCTGATGCCGCACAGGCACAGAAGCTGGCAGCTGCCCTGGAACCGTTTGACGAAGGTGCAAATGTCTCACTTGTGGAAATCGGCAAGGTGCCATTCCTGGCAGCGGGTGGACTGACTCCGACGATCTGGATCTCCAGCCATAGCCTCGCGCGGCTGAATGTGGATGAGCTGAGTTGCCTTATGCGGCATGAAGGTGAGCACCTGGAGCAGGGTTGCAGCTTCGCCTGGTGGGACTTCCTCTGGCTGTTGCCCTGGCCACTCGGCTGGCTGCTCGCCGCCGAGCCGCTGTACTACCTTGCCAGTGCCGCAATGTACGCCTGGGCCTGGCTGCGCCTGCAGGGCTGGCTGCGCTGGCGTGATGAATTGCGGGCGGACAGGGCGGCTGCCGACGCCTGCGGCCGCGACAGCTACGCGCGCGCCATGCTCAGGCATCTTCAGGAATTCGAGACTGTCCCGTCCTCTCCCCTGCGCCGCTCCCGCCTGGCGGCTCTCGCTCTGTCCCCGGAGGAGATTGACGGACTGCTGCGGGACTGAAAACCCGGCAGCAGTCCGGTTTCCTCGTTGTTGTGGCCTAGACGGCCCGCATTACCTCGCGGCCGTTGTCCAGCTCGCTGGCAACGTGTGCGCTGATGCCCCGGATCAGCTCCTGCGGATCCACACCGTGCTGCTGCGCGGCGTGCATGATCTGCTGCTCACGGTTGAGCCGCACCGTCCCACTGCCCAGCAGCAGTCCGTCTCCGCGGTAGCTGGCGGGCCGGGTGTTGCTGGCCTGCGGCAAAGTGTAGATGTAGTTGAAGGGCCTGACTGCCCCACCATCCCCCTCGATCTGCACCGATTCAATCTTCCATCCCATTGCAATACTCTCCATAGTCTCCGGGCGAACCCCAATATCAGATTATTTCCGGGCCGGCTCTCACCGGCACCCTGTCCAACTGTCGCGTCACCTTTATAGACTGCTCGCAGCCGCGAACTGTTTCATCCTCGCCGCCGATTTCCACTGGATTTCCCGGACCAGCCAGATTCTGGCAACACCTCCGCGAATCCAGGCACGGTAAATGCTAATACGCCTGTGTGAGGATGATGGGCGCGGAATGTGAATGCCGCCAATCTGCGCAGATTCTACTCCGGCGGCCCCCCTGCCGGAGTCAAGGCCCGGTTGAATCGGGCTCAGATCGGGCTTGCTTCGTACTGGATGTCGGTCAGGCCGTCGATGCCACGGGCCGCGACACTCAGGGAATAGCCATTTCCCGTGAACTTGCGGATGCTGAAGCCGTTGCGACTGGTCTTTTCCCCGGCTGTCCAGCCACGCGCCGGCAGCTCCTGCTCCAGCCAGCCGATCACCGCTGCTTCTTCCGCCGAATTCTGGGCGGACAGCATCAGGCGTCCCGCCTGTCCTGGCAGCGGAACGTACAGCTCACGCAGTACGCTGCCTGCATAGACAGGCAGGATGTCGACAGGCCACTCGGCGGGCAGCTCGAACTCGCCGGAGTAATGTGTCGACCCTGAAAAGCTCTGTGATGGAAAGTACTGCGAGATCGAGAGTCTGGCAAAGCACTTGTCGTCAACCTGAGTGACGGTCGTGGCATAGAGCCTGTCTTCACGGCGGTACTTGCTGCCCCTGGAATACTTGTCGCGTGAGGCCTCAAGCAGTTCGTAGCCGGCAGTCTGCGCATCCCCGTCAAGCAGGGATGCAATGTCCTCCAGCGGCCGGCTGATGGTGAATTCCACCAGTTCCGTTCCCTCACGGCTGGCGGCCTGGCTGATCTCGGCACCTTCCGGCACCGGTAAATCCCCTGGCCAGCCGGCGGGGAGCTCCTGTCCCAGACCCCGGGCATCCTTCTGATCTTCATCCACACTGAACTGCTCCGCATCCGGGACAGCCTGCTGCTGCGGCGCGGGTTCAATTGCCACGGATTTGCCGGGCTGGTCCCCTGCGGCAGTCTGCTGTTTCTCCCCGTCCTCGCCTGGACGGTTGCAGGAGCTGCACAGGCAGATCATCAGCATCGTTGCTGTCAGAATGGAGTGGATGTTCGGTTTCATGGCTGCGCAGATTATAGACGCAATGCGTCCGCATCTGTTCTATATGGAAATGATCAGTAGACGTCGACCTTGACCAGTCCGACGGACATCAGGATCAGGTCCAGCGCCTCGGAAAAGGGTACATTGTCAAAGTTCAGAGTCAGCTGGCCCACGCCGTTGCGGATCAGCCCGGGAGTGAAGCCATCCCCGGGGTCCGTCCCCGGATCCACGCCGCCACCCGGCGGACGCTTGGAACCCGTCGGTTCGTCACCCCAGTAGGGATCGAGCATGATCGAGACATTGCCGATCTCGCTCATGTACCAGAGGATCTCCCGGAAATCCCCGTTGACGACCTTCAGCGTCACGCGGGCATCGGAATACTCCGTATCCGGGAAGCCCGGCAGGTCGTAGTCGCCGTACTGGGAATCGCGGGCGATCTCCTCGTCACTGCGCTCGCGCCGTACACCCATCAGGGTGCGCTTGCGGAACTTCTCGGGATCGAAACTGAAGCTCGCCAGCACCTGGGGCACGTTGGGATGCAGCTGGGTACCACCCATTGCATTGAGTACATGGTACTCCGGCAGGTTGGCAAACTGCAGGTTGAAGCGTGTGCCACCCTCCGCCGGTTCCCAGCTGATGCGGCGCAGGCCCTTGCCCATGATGCGCTCGGAACCGATGCCAAGCAGCGGCCCGCTGACCACGAAGCTCGCGCTGGCCTTCTCCTCATCCAGGCTGAACTCACTGTAGGCATCAGCGCGGATCGCCAGGCTCTCCATGTTGTGCTCACGTACAAGGGAGATGTTGTCCGAGTCGAAGATCACGCCGTCCTCGACTTCCGCAAGGGCGGGCACTGCCAGAACCAGCAGGCCCGGCAGCAGCAGGCTTAAAACGCGCAGGCTGTTCATGTCTCACCTCTGGGCCGCTATCGCAGCCATAACTCGGCCGTCTGCAGCAGCCAGTCACTCGTGCTGAATGCATCCACCTTCAGTTCTATCACATTCAGCCCCGGGTATATGTATTGACCCAGTTCATAGTCCACATGTTTTGGGTGAACGGAAATTGAATCAACCGCCGTCGCCCCGAATATGTCACGGTCATTGACCCGGAGCTGGATATTCTCGCCCACCGGCTGGCCGTTCTGGCCTGACTGCGTGACATACAGCCGCAGCACCGCATCAGTGTACAGGAGCTGGGACGGCAGGTACAGCTCCAGCTGCATTTCATCTCCCCAGCTCAGCACCCACTCACCGCGTGTTCCCCAGTCGTCACTGCCCACGGCGGTCCGGCCGTCGAACAATACGCAGCAGTCCTTGGCATAGGTCAGGTAGTCCGTGCTCAGCTGGGCCCGTGCGGCGGGGATGTCCGTCAGGGCAAAGCTCGGCGGATTCTCATAGACGCGGAACTGCTCAGGTTCATAGGGCTGCCCGCTTTCATGGCGGTTGCTGCGTGGAAACCAGGCTTCATACAGCAGTCCGCTGAGCGGCAACTGCGTGTCAAGCTGTGCTCCCAGCGCCTCCGCCAGTGCCTGCTCTGGCGGGCCATTCCAGAAAAGCACCCGGGTGATCCCTTCCTGTCCCTCAGGCAGGACAACGCTCAGGCTGAGCTGTTGCCGAGGCGTGATGCGTGCGGCATGCTGGGCGATGTAACAGTAGCCGTCGCCGCTGTAGTGCAGGATCATCACCCAGGCATTGCGCTTGACGCGAGCCGTCACAAGCCCGCGGGAGCCGTGATAATAGGTCTGCTGCTCCCGGTAGCCAAGTGATACAAGCTGGTCCTCATCCCAGTCAGGAAAGCGCTGCGGCTCAACCTGCTCCGCAGTCAGCGGCACTTCCGGGTACTGCTGCCAGGCAACCCGGGCATAGGGAACGCTGGCGGCCGCCTCCGCGGGCAGTGCATGCAGCAGCAGGCAGCCCGCCAGCAGGCAGGCAAGTCTATTCAGGTGCTGCATCCACCCTCTCGCAGTCTGCTGAAGAAAGTCCTCATCAGCTCTCGTGATTCCTCCGCAAGCAGTCCACCTTCGAACTCAATCCTCTTCAGTGCGGGGTGATCCTGCATTTCAAAGACGCTGCCAAGCGCCCCGAACTTCGGTTCGCTGGCCCCGAAAATTATCCAGTTGATCCGGGCCTGGTGGATTGCTCCCAGACACATCAGGCAGGGCTCCAGTGTGATGTAGATCTCGGCCGGGTCGAGGCGGAAGTCACCGATGTGCGCCGCCGCCTCCCGCATGGCCACCAGCTCCGCATGAGCCGTGACCGAGGCATCCATCCGCGTGCGGTTATGACCACGGCCGATCACGGCCCCGCGGTGCACAACCACGGCCCCGACCGGTACCTCGCCGCACTCCAGCGCCAGCCGGGCCTGCTCCAGCGCCAGTTCCATGTAACCGCGGGCCTCCGGGCCTGGCGCGTTTAAGTCAGAGTTCACCTTCAGATTATAGTCGGCACAGTCAGGCGCGTTAGAATCTACGCATGACAGGAGAAGCAGATGCCTGCTCAGTTTGTTAAATGCACGGAATGCAGTGTCTTCTTTCCGCTGGACGAGTCCGGAAAGCACATCTGTCCCAAATGCCGCAATGAGCCTCCCGTGCTCGCGAGCCCCAAGGACAAGCTGCGCCACCTCAAGTCGATCCTGCGTGACTATGCCAGCCACGGCAAGATGCTGACCATTCCCCAGCTTTCGGAGGAGTCCCAGTTAAGTGATACAGTTATCTGGGAATTCATCAACTCCGGCCAGCTTGATGTGGCGACATTCAATGACCCCGACGTACGTGACTTCGTGATCAAGCGCCGCCGGGAACGCATAAAGGACGCCCAGACCAGACAGCCGCAGCCCGTAAGCAGTGAACCAGAACCAACCAGCAAGCGATCAGGATTCCACAAGAGGGTTGACGACTGAGCGGGTCGTCAAGTCCCGTGGCCCCCGTCCCGACTACACTCTGGATTCCATCACCCAGATCAGCCTCGGCTGGCTGGCCTGCATGGGGATCCGGGGACTGCTGCTGGACATTGACAACACGATCACGCGCTGGGAGGAGGAGCATGTGCCCGACTCCGAGCTTGGCTGGCTGCATGCCATGCGCGATGCGGGCCAGCAGATCCGCTTCATTTCCAACGGACTGGATCGCAAGGTCCGCCGCGTCGAGGCCCAGACCGGCCTGACGCACATCGCCGGCCGGCCGCTCAAACCCCTGCCAACCGGTTTCCGGCGCGGTCTGCGTGAAATGGGTCTCGATCCGCTGAACGTGCTGATGGTCGGGGACAGTGCGGTTACCGACGTGGCGATTGCCAACCGCCTGGGGATCTGGACAGCGCTCGTGGAGCCGATGAGCAGCGTGCATTTTCCGGGTTCGAAGTTCTGGCAGGTGATCGAGAGGGCCTTCAGCCTGCGATTTCCGGCAACGCCGGAGGGCGAGCTGCGCCGCCGTCCCCCCGCTGGCTAGGGAACCTTATGGGTCTCGGGAGTGCAGACATCCTCGGCCCACTCCCGCAGTTCCTCGCGGGTCAGCGTACGGGACATCACTTCGAGAGCCTGCTCATCATCCTGTCTGAGGGAACTGAGGATCTGCTCGAACTGGCTCTTGGAAATGCTGCCGAACACCGCGACCAGCCAGCCCTCATCCCGGCTGCCGACGAAGTAGCCTTCACCGCCCACACTGCGCCCTGCAGTAAACAGTTCCTCGAGCTCCGTGCTACGGGTCTCGAAGATGTTGATCACGTTTTCATTGAAGGGGTTGTAGAGCTCAAGCTGGTAGACGAGCATCGGCTCATCGGACTCGTTGTAGTCCAGCGGTGAAATCTCATTGAGGCGGAAGCCCTCCGGCAGCCAGCCCGGCAGCATCGGCAGGGGGACATGCATGATGTCACTGCTTCGCTGCTCCTCCGCGGAACCGTCATCCAGGGAGCCCGCCGGACGCTTGGCGGTGCGGGGCATGTACTCCAGCGACTGCCCGCTGCCGCCGGACTGCTCCGGAAGGTTCACATCCGCGCGGGGTGGAGCGGCATTCGATCCACGCTGCGCCATGTTGCCTTCGGGAATCAGGAAAGTCTCAGCCGGTATGTCGTCAGCATCAATGAAGCTGATCTCCTCCATTTCATAGAACTGCACACGGCGGCCGTCCTGCGCCGTCATTTCGAGCGAAAGCGGAAAGTCGTTCTCCTCACTGAGATGGATCGTGATTGAGAAGCTGCCGGAATCACCTCCGTCATCCCTCAGAATCCAGACAGGAGTTCCATTGAAGACCCCGTTGAGCAGGTTCACGCTCCTGCGTCCGGCCAGGGTCTCAAGCAGCTTGCGGCGCATCAGGTTGTCTATGATGAACTGCCGCTCCGGCATCTCCACGACATTGTTGCCATCCGCATAGACCTTGACCAGATGCTCGGCATTCTCGATGTAGTAGTAGCCGGCCTTCTGCTTCTCGGTGAGCAGCGGCTGCACACGGAAGCTGCTGGGGGAGAGGAAGATGATCTCAACCAGCTTCTCCTGCCCGTTGCCATAGGGATCGGAATAGCGCATGCGCGCCTCGTAGCTGGTGTTCTCCAGGGAGGCGATGGCACGCCGCACAAGCTCGTCCACGGTGGGACGCTTGGCAGCGGAAGCCGCCGCACTGAGCAGCAGCATTGTCAGGATTGTGATCGCAGATAGTCTCACCAAGGGGAGGGCCACCTCAGGTTCAGTGTGAACCGCCTTGCTCACCGACCATGATCACCAGGTTGTCAATATTGGTGGTGTCACTGCCGGCCAGATGCTCCATCTCGCTGTGGCGGTGCGCATCACTGGCGAACTGCAGCAGGTTGCGCAGCCGCTCATCCTCGATGGTGCTCTCGAAGTCCGGGTTGGTCCAGTAGGCGTCGGAGTATTCCTTGCCGGGATCGACAACAGTGCCCCGGGCCATGCTCTGGCCCTCGGCGCTGCCGGCCGGCAGATTGCGGTTGTTGAGCGACACGGCCAGGATGGCCACCACGCCCAGCGCGCCGACCAGGCTCAGGGCCTGCCTCCAGCCAGCCACACGGCGGCTGGCATTGCGCCGCGCGCTGATCTCGCCCATCACCCTGGTGGCCATGAAGTCCGGCGCGCTGTATTCGTCAAGTTCACCGAGCAGGCTCTTGATGCTGCGCTGCTCGTCAAACTCGCTCCTGAGCTCCGGGTCCGCCTGGATGGCGGCGTTGATCTGCTCGACTTCATGCATGTCATGCAGCTCGCCGTCGAGCAGTCTTGCAAGATCCGTATTGTGCCCCTTGGGTGACATCAGTTTTCTCCTCCGAAAACTATATCCTTATCGAGAAATTCCTTCAACTTCTTCCTCGCGTAGAAGATGCGGCTCTGAACGGTGCCGAAGGGAATGTCCAGCGCTTCGGCGATCTCCTGGTAGCTGAAGCCCTGCAGGTCGCACATCACGAGGATGTTGCGCTGGTCCGGCTTGAGCTTGTCCAGGGCTTCCCGGATATGCTTGGTGCGCGAACTGGATACCGCGCCCTTTTCCGGGCTTGCTTCATCAACGTAGCTTTCACGGACCGACTCATCAACGTCCACGGTCTGGATGCGCTTCTTGCGCAGGTAGTCCAGCGTGTTGTTGTTGGCGATCCTGAAGAGCCAGCTCTTGAAGCTGGCGGGATTCTGCAGCTTGCGGAGGCTGAAGAACGCCTTGACAAATGACTCCTGGGTGATGTCCTCAGCGATTTCGTCGTTGCGGACCATCGAGCGCACGAAGTTGTAGAGTCTTGCCTGGTACATCCCGACAAGCTTCCCGTAAGCGCGTTCGTCTCCCTCGGTAGCCCTCAGTACGAGGTCCACTTCGTCGGTGAGCACAAAAGCGTCAGCGCCCTGGGTATCCCGACTCAATGCTGCTCCTCTGTCGAATGTCATCTCCATGCCAGCCAGACGTTTGGTCCATCTGCAAATGTTCATAATTCTGCGGGGGCTGGCATGGCCTCGCAGTAGAAAATCGGGGTTGACCGTCCATTAGGTCAAACGGCGTAAACAAATAATGTCCGTTTATGCGCATCCGCCTGTCCGGAACTCAGAATTCCCAGGTCAGGTAACTGCTCAGGCCGAAGTCCGGAGCCGTCTCGGGGTTGGCGTCCTCACTGAAGCCGAAGCTCAGGAAGGTCCGGTCACTGAGCCGCGTATTGATCCCGAACTGCACTTCCTGGCTGTCCTTGTCAGCCTCGAAGCTGCCGATCCTGAGCGGATTGCTCTGCACACGGTACTGGCCGACGAGCGTGCTGCGGTGGTTCAACGCATATTCCAGGGCCGCACTGTAGCTGTGGGCATCACGGTGCTCGACGTTCTGCCAGTCCGGCTCGCCGATGAAGATGTAGTCCGCATTCAGATAGGCCCGCATGTGCGGGCTGAGCTCAGTCTGGTACAGCGCACCGATGGAGATGTCCATCCCGCCGCTGCCGAGAGCGGAATCGCTGCTGCCCGTGGGCAGCTTCAGCATCCCGCGCAGGGCGAAGGCTTCGCTGCCGTCCGCGCTCTCACTCAGGCTGTGCTTGTAGCCGAGCCGGACATCGCCGATCCCGAAACTGTCGCCCTCGTCGTTGAAGACGGGACCGTCTCGGCTGACGATCACGTATTCATACAGCTGGTTCGGGTAGTCATCCCGCAGTCCGCGCGGCAGGCCGAAGATCTTGTGCCAGTCGGTGATCAGGCCGTCCATCCAGCCTGCGGTGCGATAACGCAGCGGCACGACGATCACTGCCTCGCCACCGCCCAGGCCCTCGCGGTACTCCGCGCTGAACTGGTACTCCTCGAAGTCATAGGCGGCAATGATCCCGCTATCCAGTTCACGGATCATGCTGTTGGCCATGTCGATCTTGAAGCTGAAGCTGCGCCGGCCCTCCGCCAGGCTCAGGGCGCGCTCGGCCGTGGGCGTGAGGAAGATCGCATTGGAGGGATGCATGTTGATGATCCCCATCGGTCCGAAGAACTCCAGCTCCCGGCAGCCGCAGTCCCCGCAGGAATCACAGCCGCAGCTGCTCTGCGTCTCGCAGCCGCAGTCAGGGCATCCGCAGGCGGATTCAGAGCCGGAGCTGTCCTCGTCCAGGCTGACTTCGGTTGAGTCGGATGCCTCACGCGGCTGGGGATCGGGAGCGGTATCACGCTCGACGGCGCCGAGCTGCTTTGCATTGCCCTGGTTGACGATGCCATCGCGCGTTGAGTCGGCCTGCGCCTCCGTGCACGCAAGAAACATGCAGGCAGCGAGCCCCGCTATCCCGATGGC
Source organism: bacterium (assembly GCA_041395205.1). Classification (GTDB taxonomy): domain Bacteria; phylum 4484-113; class 4484-113; order 4484-113; family JAFGCY01; genus JAHEFU01. Next base: position 1,376,095 of record JAWLAZ010000001.1, on the reverse strand, counting down.
CTTCCTCACGGACTGATTATACAGGTCTCCGTCCCGTTCAGCGGCCCAGACTGCGACGGATGCTGTCCTGCACGCGGTCCGTCTGGCCGGCATGCTCGAGCCGGGTGATGGTTGCGATGTTCACATAGGTATGCCCGCCGCGGAACTGGCCGGCCTGGCGCATCGCGGCATTGCTGGGCTCGACGGCGATGAAGTCGTCGTACACCTCGGTGATCTTCACGCCGTTGTAGTGCACACCATCGTTGCCGGTGATGTTGAGTTCCACACCCTCGTTCATGAGCCGTTCGCAGAGTTTCATGCCTGTGTCCTCCTCAAGGATTATATGTGTGCCAGGCGTTCCAGATCAAAGGCCTGCGGGCGCAGCTCGCTGCGCAGGTAGAGCGGATGCTTCGGCTCGCCGTTGGCATTCACGGCCAGGGCATGCGCGGCAATCCCGCCACCAAGCAGCAGTCTGGCAACTGCCTGGCTGCGTGCGCCGAGCCGGGCATGGTTGCCCCAGGCCACGACCACCACTCCGGCGCGCCCGGCGATCTCCAGGATCCAGCGGTCATTGTCAGTGCCGACCGGATCCTGCGGGTCCTTCAGGCCCTTCGGGTCCGTCGAGCGCCAGCCGAACACATTCGTGGTGATCATCCCGCCCATGTCCCAGTCCCAGGCGAAGCCACGGCAGCGGCGGTTGGTCGGGTCATCCTTCAGGGCCGTGGCCGTCGAGGGGTTGAGGCAGATGAAGTTGGCAAAGGGCTTCTCTGCATCCCAGATGCGCTCCAGCGTGTAGCGATAGCGCTCGCAGGGCGAGAACACGGCATCCGTGCGGCATTCCTCAAGGGCGGGGATCACGGGCCTATTGTAGGCGCGGGAAGCCATGCGGCGGTAGAATGGCAGTGATGGACAGTGATGTGAAGCAGTACCGCACTCCACGCAGCCTGCCGAATGGCAACGGGCAGGAGGAGCTTGCCGTCAGCCGCGAGGACTACATCGACCTGCTGGTGGCGGCGAGCGTGACGGACCCGCAGGCCTGGCCGGACGGCATGCAGCAGTGCGCAGCGCTGCTGGCCCGCATCCGTGAGATCGAAGCAGGCTGCATCAGTCAGCACGGGACCTGGGACTGGGAAAAGCTCGACGAGGACAGCCAGGACGAGTATGACGAGCTCAGCCTGACTCTTGATCGACTCAGGAATCCCGGCAAGCCTGTCAGAATCTCCGACCTTTAGGATCCGGAATGCCACATGAGTTACTTCTGGAGCGACAAGCTGCCCGGTTCCTGCGCAAACTTGATCCGGAAATCCGCAGGAGAATCATCACCGCGATTGAAAAGCTACAGGACGAGCCTCGACCGATGGGCTGCAGGTCTCCATGGCCTCCACGCCCGTCGGCGACGGCCGCTACCGGATCCAGTTCGGATTTGTCAACAACTCGGATGAGCCGGCATCGGTGCTGTTCACGGGCGCACCATTTCCTGATCTGTGGATCAGGGATGCCAGCGGGGAATCCGTGAAGTACTGGGCCTTCGGCTACGGCGTTGACAAGATCATCAGCAAGTTCCTCGTCGTTACGACCATCGAGCTGGAACCCGCCCAGGCCTGCCTCTGGGAATCATACTACGATGCCGGCACATTCGAGGGTGATCCCGCGGAGCTGCATGCCGAGCTGCACTGGGTCAATGGCTGGCCGGACATGAACGTGGCACTGCAGGACTGAATCCCGGCTAGGGCTTGGGCTTCCACCAGCTGTACACCGTCTGCAATCTGTCCGGCTCAAATGCCGGATTCTGGGTGGACCAGAAGGCCCCCAGCCCATCCTCGGTCACGATCAGACTCACGGTCTGGCGCGCCCGGTCGGCCCCGGCTGGCCCCGGCAGGCTGGTTCCTTCCCACAGGCCATTCAGATATCCCGGTACGGGATTGACACCACTGCCGAGCCAGGCATTCGGATGATTGTCATCACTCCAGCAGATGAAGGGGATCTCATCGATGTAGGCCATGCTGATGTTGCGCGGCTCCTGATCATTCAGCAGCGTTACAGTACCGCCGGTCCAGTCCTGCTCCGCTGCCGGCAACTGCTCACTGTTCCCCAGGATGTAGATCACGGCCCCCGGGGACTCCAGATTGCCCCAGGCGACGGCAGCCGCGGGCTGGCCATTGCGCTCATGCAGATCGACCCCGGCGGCATTCCCGAAGATCTGGCCGGTCAGATCCAGCACCTGGTGCCCGGCCCAGTCGCCCGCATCCTGCGGCGCGGCATCCGCAGCGAGGCGCCAGTACAGTTCCTTGTTGCTCTGCAGCAGGATGCCGGCCCGGCCATCGAAATCCGCCATGCCGTAATCCCAGACCGGCTGCAGCGGATCGCCCACACTTGCAAACTGCCAGTCTGCCTGTTCAGGTTCCAGCTTGTCACTGTAGGCATAGACGAGCTTGCCCTCCGCGCGATCCTCATCGCTGAAGAGAGCCGCCAGCCCGCCCTTGACCTCGCGCAGCAGCACCGCATCAGCATCACACTGCGCGCCGTAGAGTTCATAGCCACTGAAGTCCGTCGCGGAGGTCGGCAGGCCCACATTGCTGCGCATGATCACCAGCGCCGGATCGAGGACGCTGTCCAGCTTCGTGCGGCTGTAGAGCAGCCAGGGCCGTCCGTTCACCTCCAGCAGCGCCATCCGGGAGTCCACGACAACGTCCTCCGGCAGCGTGATGTCAGTCCAGTTCGTGGGCTGGGTGGAATCCGCATATGCATAGTGGACGCGCTGCAATTGCAGCTGCCAGTAGATGATCGCCGGCCGCCCGGCCACCACCGTTGCCATGGCATGCGTGTCAGCGGTCAGATCATGCAGTGCAACTGACAGCCAGTCCCATTCCACGCGGCAGCCGCTCTTGACCGGTCCATCCTCGGAGAGTCCCTCCGCACCCACGGCGTAGATGCGATAGTCATGGGAAGCCGTGTCCCCGGGATCATCCTGCAGCAGGAAGGTGTTGTCAAGTATGGCGAGGGTGCCGATCTGCACTCCGTCGCGAAGCACATTCACCTGATCCGCGTTGCCGAAGTAGAAGCCGATGACGCGGACATGGTCCTCATGCACGCGGTCACTCACGTAGAAGTCGTCAACGGCCGGAAGCTGGCGGTGGCCCTCATCGGCAGGGCTGAATTCCACGGATTCCTCACCCGTGGCTGTGCTCTGCAGGCGGTACACATAATGCTGTGCGTAGACGCAGGGGCGCGCCGGTGGATCCGTCAGGCTATGCTCAAACTGCGTGACAGCCCCGTCGGGAATCTCCGTGAGCAGGCCATAGGCACTGTCCGGCTCGCCGGCGAGCTTGTAGTAGATCCTGTATCCCGTGGCCGCGGGGACCGGGTCCCAGCTGATCAGCACCTTGTCATCAAATTCCGCATCGGATGCCGTGCAGGCTGCGGGCGGCAGCAGTTCAGTATTGCCAAGCATGGTCAGGCTGTCAACCACCGTGCTGCGTCCGTCGAAGACCAGCAGGCCCACGTACAGGTTGCCGGCCGGAGAGACCAGCCCGGCGGCCGATCCGCTGTGGAGTTCCACGACCTGGCTGCCGGCCTCCAGATCGAGTTCAGTGACGACCCAGCGCTGATTGTCAAAATCGGCCAGCAGGGAATAGATCGGTCCGCCGGAGAAGTGCGACAGGAAGGCCGAGAGGGATGAGATCTGTGCATCCTGAGCCAGGCCCGTGAAGCGCCAGTAGCTCCAGCGCGTTTCCTGCGCCGGAGCCGTCATCGTCACGAAGCTGTCCATGTTCCGCTCTTCCGTGGAATCCTCCCAGGATCCCCCGGCCAGGCTGACGTTGAGACCGGCACTGCTTTCCCGCAGGCTACCCATGCCGTCGCCGGGGAAGCCGGGCAGCTGAGCGGCCGGGAGATTCGTCCCGGGTTCCGCGGGCCGGGTCCTGCCCGAACCCTGAGCTGCATTTCCAGCACAGGATGCCAGCCACAGAGTCAGCAGCAAAGCGGCGGGCAGCAATCTCAAACCAGACATCAGCAACTCCAGATAACCAGATACATTGAAGTATACGCAATGCAGCTACTCTCACCGCACCCGCCTCCGCTCCGACTGGCTTGCCAACTCCGGGCCTGCTGCGGCATTACGGCTCAATTTGACTGGATACCTGGACTTGCAACACCAGGCATTTATGGGTATTGGTATACCTTTGTCACACTTTCTTCATATTCTCAATTGCGAATTGCTTTGAGTGTAATTAACGGGATTTAACCTTTGCATTCCGGATCAGTCCTCATCCAGACTTGGCTCAGCAGCGATTGGGGCCTGACTGTTTAATCGGAATTGAACAATTTATGAGCAATCAATTTAACAATTGGCAAGCAAATATTGGTGTTGATCTACATTTCATGATGTGTTAGAATCCGAGCGCAGGCAACAGAAGTCGCGTTTTTCGAATACGCGATACTTTTTTCGTCAGATGTGTAATCGGCCATGGCTGGCCGACCGTCTCAGCAGAGATGCCATCTGTGCGGGCAGCTTCTGTTCTGCACCACTATCTTTGAGGAAGGTGGCATCATCGTTACCCGGGCTATCAACTCTGGGCGCAGCGCAAGCGCACCCCCGCCGCCAGGCCTCGTGTCCGATTTCTGCAGCGCGTTGCTGCGGGGTGACAGTGAAGGATTCCGCAGTTTCCACACCATCGTCGGCAAACTGCGCGAGCAGGGCAGTGATCTCAGCTCCCTGGCAGCCGATGTCGAGAACCTTGACGGCATGCAGCTTGCCGGCAATCCCAACCTGCGGGTGCTGCTTGCCGGATACGTGGCTCTGGCTGCCGGCAACATGGACTGGGCGATCGGCTACATGCGACCGCTCGCGGACCTCGTGGACCAGCCCCAGGCCATGCTGATCCGCGGCCAGGTGCTGCTGCGGGCCGGCCGCACCGAGGAAGCTGCTGAAGCGCTGGAATCCCTGCTGCTGATGAATGCCGGCGAGGAAGCCGCTCTGCTCCTCAATGAACTGGCAGGCAGCGGCAGCAGCCATCCCGCAATCGTCTGCGGGCATTGCCTGGCGCTGCTGGGCGACTCCGGGCATGGCATGCCGGAGATGCTGGCCGTGCTCTGTGAGGCCATTGCCGCGGTGCGCGCCTTCGGACGCCCGCGCCTGGGGCAGCTGCTGACCAATCGCATCAATGAATACATCGGACCGGCGGTCGACAGTGAGTTCGGCCGGCTGGCCGGCTTTGCCCTGGCAAGCCATTCAAACTTCGCCGCCAGAGGCGCCGGAGCCGCTGCAGCCGCGCTGCGCAGTCGTCCGGAACTGGCCAGCCTGCTGCTGCACATGTTTGAGCTGCTGCGCCTGGCACCCTCCGGGATCGACAGCAGCCTGCTGCTGGAGCTGGCTGCCGCCCTGCGCCGCCAGGCCGACACCGGCCAGGCTCTGCGAGTGCTGGGCTGGCTGCTGGCGGATGGCCGGGCCAGTGCTGCCCTGCGCAGTGAACTGGAGATCATCGCTTCCGGCACGCCTGATCCGGCCCCGCGCCTGATGCTGGCCCGGCTTGAATGGCGGGAGAATCAGCACGGTGCCTGTGCACTGCGGGTGCGCGAACTGCAGGTTCCCAATGCCGCTGCGGCACAGCAGGTGCTGGATGAACTTGCCGGCATCCTGGACGCCGACCCGGAAAATGACAATCTGGCAGCTCAGCTGCCGCTCATGCCGCTGCTGCCCCTGGCCGCGCGGCCCGCGGACTGGATCCGCCTGCTGGAGCTGCTGGCCGGTGCCGGTACGCGCCTGGAACCGGCAATCCTCCTGAATATCTCGGGCAGCCTGTCAAGCTCTGCAGTCGCGGAGGAGCTGCTCCCGGTCCTGCTGCAGGCCCGGCTGATGCTCTCCCGCCTGTTCATGCTCGCAGGTCATGCCGGTCGCAGTCTGGCGGAGCTGGACCTGGCCCGCCGGGCCAGTGCCGCTGAACCGCTGCTGCTGTCCGAATCCCTGGCCTTCCAGCTTGCCAGCCTGCAGCCTGCTGAGCCCGCCCTGCCGGTGGCAACGGCTTCAGAAACTGCTGCCGCTGATGGTGCTCCGGAGGCATCCGCGATCCTGCAGCTGCTGGAGCGCCTGGAATCGCTGGGCCTGACGGGCTGTCTCGCCGGTCTGGAGCACTGCATCATGCAGCAGCTTGGCAATGTGCGTGAATCACTGCAGGCCCAGGCTGACACCTGGCTCAGCCGTCTGCATGAGCAGGACTTCGCGGGCTCGCTGGCTGCCATGCAGCCCCTGCTGACGGGCAGCTACCGCGAGATCGACTGGAACCTGCTGCTGCTCGGTACCGAGGAGGAGCTGCGTGATTTCCGCAGTGCCGCCGACGCCCTGCACAGCCGCACTGAAGCTGAACTTCCCGCGGAACTTCCGGAAACGGAGACCGCCGCAGTGCCGCCCCGCTCCAGCCTGCCACCGGAGCGCAATGTGAAGGATGCTCTGATCCGCCTGACGGAGATTCCCTCCTTCAGTGCAGCCTTCGTGGTGGATGCCAACGGCCAGAGCATCATCGGCGAGATCGGCGACGTGAGCGATGCCCTCGTCGAGCGCGTCTTCGCCTACCTGCAGAGCCTGCGTGCGCGCCAGGCCCTGATGGAGCACAGTCCCTTCCGTGAGGTGAATGAGGACACGGTGTTCACACTTGACGACTCATACAATGTGGTCCGCTCGATCCAGGGCCGGGACCAGTCGCTGACGCTGTACCTCGTACTGGACAGGGAGGATGCCAATCTCGCCCTGACCCGGGTCAAGCTCAGCCAGGCACAGGCGTTGCTGCAGGCCTGACCTCCGGGAGAGGGTCGCAGCAAACGGGGCATGTGCCTGAGATTTGGAATTCTGACAACACAGGAGAACGGGAAATGTCCAACATCGAAAGCAGCATGAATGAGCTGATGAGCATCGACGGCTTCATGGCCGCCTCGATCGTCGACTGCTCGAGCGGCATGATGCTCGGCGAGATCGGCAACGGGGTGATCAACCTTGAGGTCGCGGCAGCCGGCAACACCGAGGTCGTGCGCAGCAAGCGCAAGGTCATGGAGAAGCTCAATCTCAAGGATGACATCGAGGACATCCTGATCACGCTCGGCAAGCAGTACCACCTGATCCGTCCCGTGACCCAGGAGGGTCTGGACCTCTTCATCTACCTCGTGCTGGACCGCGAGAAGTCCAACCTGGCCCTGGCCCGCGTCAAGCTGAGCCAGATCGAGCGCAAGGTCGAGATCTAGTCATTTCAACGGTCCGCCTCCGCCGCCCGGCGGAGGCCGCGGGCATGGTTCCGGCATCAGCTTTACAGCGCCGGTCCATGCCCGCATTTTCATATCCCCTGGGCGGTACCAGAGCGGCGCACAGCGCGGTAAGATAGGCAGGCAATGGCATACATCAGCCCCGAAACCGGCAAACTGCAGCTCACCGTGGTCTACGACGGGCCGCCGCGGGCCGGCAAGACCGCAACCATGTATTCACTCAGCGACGAGCTCAAGCGCCGGGTCCAGACCCCCGTGCGCGGCGGCCGCACACTGTACTTCGACTGGCTGATCTACGATGCCGGGAGCTTCAACGGTGAGCCGCTGGAGGTCCTGACGCTCAGCGTGCCGGGCCAGACCCAGCTCAATGAACGCCGCGAATTCCTGCTGGCGATGGCTGACAGCGTGATCTTCGTGGTCGATTCCACCCGCGAGCACGTGCAGGAATCCCGCGACTACTACCTGCGCTCGCTGGAGTTCCTGCAGAACGGCGGACGCCCGGTGCCGGTGCTGCTGCAGATGAACAAGCGTGACATCGAGGATGCCCTGCCGCGAATGGAACTGGATGAGATGTTCGTGGACGACCGCCCGCGGCCCTGGATCGAGGAGAGCGTTGCCAGCGAGGGCACCGGGGTGCGCAAGGCATTCATCCAGGCCGTCAGCCTGGCCGTGGCGGAGGTCCAGCGGGATCTTGACAACGGTGCCGACCTCAGCGTCGGTCACAGTTTCCGCTCCGCCGAGGAGCTGATGGAACGCCTGCGCGAGCTGTAGCTCCGGTAGATTAGTTGTCAGTCATACTGGCAACGTATGACACAGATTCCTCATCAGTGGATTGGCAATTGCCAGCCTGTTCCAATCAGCCTGCTTCCACCCATGGCCCTCAGACTGCTGATTCTTTCAAGCATTGCTACAGCTCCGTACGGTTGTCCAGTGCGCTCTGCAGTGTGGCCGCATCGGCGTAGTCCAGCTGGCTGCCGGAGGGCAGGCCGCGCGCCAGGCGCGTCACCCGCAGCGTGATTGCCTCCGCTCCCCTTGCCAGGCGGCGTTCACGCAGTTCGTCCAGTTCCTGGCGGATGTAGAGCGCGGTGGCCTCGCCCTCTGGGCTGGCATTCGTTGCCAGAATCAGCTCGCGCACCTCGCCTCCGGCAACACGCTCAAGCAGGGCCGCTATGCTCAGGTCCTCCGGCAGCACGCCCGCCAGCGGCGAGATCGCCCCGCCCAGCACATGGTACAGGCCGTGGAAGCCCCCGCCCTTCTCCAGGGCCACGCTGTCCAGCGGGCTTTCCACCACGCAGATCAGCCCCCGCTCGCGGGTCGCGTCGGCGCAGACCCGGCAGTCCGCCCCGTCCTGGCTCAGGCAGCCACACTGCGGGCAGTGTCCGACGCGGGCCACGGCATCCGTGAGCGCCAGCGCCAGCGCGGATACTTCCGATGGATCGCGCTCGATCAGTGCCAGCGCCAGGCGTTCCGCTGCGCGCGGACCGATGCCCGGCAGGCGCGAGAGTCTGTGGATCAGCTCCGTCAGTGCTTCAGGCAGGTAGGCCATTACATCCCGAACATGCCGCCGATGCCCGTGGGCATGCTGGCGGACTGCACGGCTTCCATCACCTCATTGTTGCGGGCCTCGGCCGCGCTGAGCGCACTCTGCGCCGCGGCGAACACCAGATCCTCCAGTGTTTCCACATCCTCGGGATCCACCGCTTCCTTCTTGATCTGCACGCTCACGATCTGCTTGTGGCCGTTCACGACCACCGTCACCAGGCCGCCACCGCTGGAACCCTCAATGCGCTCGCCCTCCAGCTGCTCGCTGGCGCGGTCCATGTCTTCCTGCATCTTCTGCTGGAGGCGCTGGGCCTCCTTCAGCATCTTCTTCATGTTCATGGGGAGTTGTACCTCGCCGATATTCTAACCCACTTCGTTCCGCGAGCGGCTGCTCAGCGTTGGCGTGGTACGTCACTGAAGGCGTGGACATCATCCGCAGTCGTCATGTAGCTGCCCCGCAGGAAACGCAAGGTCAGCTTGTAGTTCTGGCGGTCCAGCGGCAGTTCACAGCGGGCCGTGATCCCATCCCCGATCAGTGCTTCATCATTGACGATTTCGTAATCGATCAGGCCCCTGTCTCGCAATTCCGCCAGCGTGGCATAACGTCCGTGGCTGGCGTGGAAATCCTCCTGCGCATACTTGATGAAGCCGGTGTGCATATAGGCCGTGTCGCGCAGCAGCGCATATCCGGAACTGCCGAAGACCTTGATGTAGAGCAGCCAGCCGGCCACAATTGCCATGCCAAGCAGGATGGAGATGCGGATCCCGGCCGGGATCACGCGGCGTTCCTCACCGGTGCGCGGATCAATCACCGTGCCGGACACGGTGAATCAGAAGGTCTTGTTGAAGTAGACCGCGCCCTCGAAGAGCTGCAGCACGTACAGCTCATAGCGTGTGTCGACGCCGGCTTCACCCATATCGGGGATGCCGCTCTGGATGAACTCCTGGCGCTCCGTGGAATAACGGTCGGACTGCGGGCTCTCCTGGCTGCCGAAGCCGAAGATCATGTAACCCGTCACGTTCGTACCCCACTGGTAGAACTCGTTGCGCAGGGTCACGAGGTTGTCCACATCCGGGAAGGCCGAGGCGGTGATGATCGGCACGTAGGCGAAATCACCGGGACTGAAGTAGTCATTGCGATCCACGCCCCAGCGGCTGTTCTGGCTGAACACAGCAGGAGTGATTGCGGCAAGCGGCAGCCCTTCGCTGTCGTGGCGCACGAACTTGCCGCCACTGATGGTGTCATCGCTGACGTTGATCGTGCCTGCCGCTCCGCCGGTCTGACCCTCCAGCGTTGCCACGAGGAAGGGGTCAAGCAGTGAAACATCATTGAGATCAACCGTGTCCTCAAGGTTGATCAGATCCGGGGAAACCGTGAAGCCGAAGACGTTCTGCATGCGGCGTGTGCCGACACCGGCGGCTCCGCTGAATACGTTCGCCGGATACTCGGACAGGGCATCATCAATCAGCAGGGAGTCGAAGTAACGGGGGAAGTCGGTGTTTCCGGCAGTGAGCTGCACGCTGCGGGCGATCTTGATCTGCTCAGCCACGGGAACGGAGCTCGGGTTGCGGTGGCCATACCCGCCAAGCACGCCATTGGCCACATCCCACTGCTGCGGGAAGTCCAGCCCGCCCTGGGTGTAGAGCTCGCCGTCACCCAGCGCATGCCATTCCCAGGGGGCCATGATGTCGATCGCCACGCCCGGGTAGTTGCCTTCATGGTTCTGGGCGTACTGGGCCAGCGCGACTTCAATGTTCGCGCAGTTGCCGCGCACCGCATTCTCCTTGGCGGTGAGTGAAGCCTGCCGCACGGTGGGCGCGAGGATGATGACAAGCACACTGACGATGCCGATAACGACCAGCAGCTCCACCAGTGTAAAGCCCTGCTTCGTGTTCATCATCGCAACCCCTCTGTGGCCGAACTGAATGTACGTCCTTGCAACCAAGATATATTACACCGTTCCGTTGATTCCATAAACATGGGGACTCACTGAAGGCTGTCCAGCATCTGGACTGCCCCGTGCCATAGAAGACGCCCGTGGGATGAATCGGTTACACCCCGGCACACTTTATCGGACCCGAAATCAGGACTCAGGTTCCTCAACCGCAGGTGCTGCCGGATCGCGGATCTCTCCGGAATGGTCCATCACCCGCAGGATGTCCCCCGCCTGGGCACTCAGCTTGTAGGTTTCGGCGTCATCCGCGAGCTCCATCCGCAGATGCACGCTGTCCTTGCTGCCGCTCCGATCGGACTCCACTTCATCCAGCACCAGCAGGCCGTCATCATGCAGCTGGCGCAGGTTGCCGTAGCTGCCATGCCTGATCAGATAAGCCTCCTCGGCACTGTGGGCATGCTTCAGGACGGTGCTCAGCAATTCCAGGCGGGCCTTCGTCAGTGCACTGTCCAGTCCCTCGGCGGGTGCAGCGGTCTCATCCTCATCCGGGACAAAGCCATTCTCGGCCAGCTGCCCGCCGGGCAGGGGCAGGAAATTCTCGCCGCCTTCGAATGGTGTAAAAGCGCTTATCTCGCCGTAATGATCAGTCATCAGCCGCACGCCGGAAAGCTCGGCCAGCAGGGTGTAGGACAGCTTGTCCTCCGCCAGGCGGAACTCCAGGCTGACCCCCGAAGCCGTGCGCGGCTGGCGGGCCTCCAGATCCAGGCGTTCGAAGTACAGTCCGCTCAGGTCCTTCAGTTCCGCGAAATGCTGATAAGCACCCTTGTAGCGGTTCTGCGATGCCACAAACGAATTGAGCGTATTGCGCAGGATGCCGTCCACTCCCTCAGACCCGGAGTTCATGTAAGGCATGATCCGCATCCGCCCACCGGACTGCTGCACCCAGGCACAGCTCCCGCCGAAGGCCACGGCACCGTACCAGGTGTTGCGCTGGGCACTGGATTCCGTGCCGGCGCGGTGCAGCAGCAGCACACCGGGTGCCGGACGTGCCACCTGGTAGCCGAGGCTTGTATAGACCGGGCGGAATTCCTCCGCCGGCAGGGCATTGTAGCGGGTCAGTTCCGCCAGCGAGAGGTAAGTCCGGGCCTGGCCGTAGGCATTGTCCTCGCTCTCGCTGACCATCCCGAGGATCTCGCGGGCGATCTCATCCATTTCCAGGCGGGCGCGGCTGCCGATTTCCTCACTGGAGTTCACACTCCAGACCCGGTCCTGCTCCCAGGCCAGCACATCGTAGTCGCGGCGGTAGTCATCCAGCACCTGGAACACCAGCAGGCCGTTCTGCAGCAGCCATTCGCCGTTGGCCTCCATGTTGTAGACCACCCCTTCCTGTTCGAGTACGGCGGGGAAGAGGTTGGCGAGCATCGTGAAGCGGCCCTTGCTGTCGCGCCACTCCTGCTGGCGCTTGGCCAGTTCACGCAGGAACAGATGAGCACTTGGCGCGGGCTGCTCGGAGGCGATGCTCTCCTGCGGCAGCGGCAGCTCCGGCACATCATTCTGCGCCAGCGCAGGCTGCACCAGGCCGGACAGTACCAGCAACATGAGCAGCACTGCCGTGGTGAAGCTGAATCTCGTATGCAGCATGCCTTTGAGACGTCTGAAGCGGGGCTCCGGTTGCGATCGCCAGCTGTCGAACGTGTCAGACATTGGGATCAAGCTCCAGCGGGCGGAACTGATTGTTTTCATAGTAAGTGCGGAATGCCGCCGCGCGGCTGCGGTATTCGGCCTTGAGCTGAGGATCTTCCGTGAGCTCCATCATGCGCTCATACCACTGTGCGAACATCCCATTCAGCGGATAGAAGGTCGGCCGCACATGGCTCGGCGTAATCGGTTCCAGGATCGGGATGCGCTCCAGCCCGAGTTCCAGACGCCGCAGCTGCTCCGCCGGGTCATCCGCCAGCACGGCCCAGCCATAGTAGTGGTCCGGATAGTTGTAGGGGTCCAGCTTCAGCGCTTCCTCCACTTCCCGGCTGCCGGCTGTGCGCGAGGGATTGAGCGTCGCGCGCAGGAACATGCAGTTCGCGGAACGCGGGTTTGCCTGCAGTGCCTGGTCCAGATCAGCACGGGCCGCTTCCAGTTCCGCAGCCGGCAGCTGGCGCGGGTCGGCAGCGGCATTGATGCGCAGCGAGGCCCGCTGGTAGAGCGTGCTGTGATTGCGTGGGTTGTAACTGATCGCCATATTCAGCAGGTCGAACTTCACCCGGGCCTGTTCGGGGTTCGTGACCTGCATGCCGCGCAGCTGATCAAGGGTGAAGCGCTCGAAGGTCAGGGCCGGTGCCTTGAGCAGGCTCAGCAGCAGCAGCAGGGCACAACCCAGTCCCAGTGGATCCGGCCGCCAGCCCGCAGACTGTTCAGCGGTTGCCGCACCGTCGCCACGCCGCCTGACCGATTGCAGCAGGGCAGGTCCGCCAAGCGCCAGCATGGCACCGAGGAAGGCATTCGTCGCACTGAAGGTGTAGTCGAAATCCACTGCGGCATGCAGCATGCTGCCCAGTACGGCTGCCACGAGCCCCAGCCGCCAGGGCAGTGCCGCAGCACTGCGCATCACCCGCAGAGCCCAGATGCAGAATCCGCCGAGCAGCAGCAGCATGGCCAGCAGGCCAGCGATCCCCAGCTCGCAGCAGAGCTGCAGGGGCCAGCTGTGGGGGTCAACGCTGTAGTAGATGTAGTCCTTCTGGTACTGCGGGTAGACGTAGGCGAAGTTACCCAGCCCCACCCCGCTGAGCGGATGATCCATGAAGATCTGCCAGGCGGCCTCCCAGAAGCGCAGGCGGCCCTGGAAGGAATAGCCGGCGAAGTCCGTGACCCGCGCCAGCACACTGCGTACTGGAGGCATGGCCAGCAGCGCAGCCAGCAGCCCAAGCAGGCTGAGGGCCCCGATGCCGATCGCCCGGCCGTAGCGGGCCCGTCCGGCCAGCAGCATCCCACCCGCGATCAGCAGCAGCTGCAGCAGCAGGCAGAGCCAGGCCGCCCGTGAGTAGGTCAGCACCAGTGTCAGCAGCAATAACAGGCTGGCGACAGCACCGAGAATCTGCTGTGGCCTGGTTTTCAAACTGCCGGCGATGAGCAGGCCCAGCGGCCAGCACAGCAGCAGGAATCCGGCGTAGGCATTATGCAGGCCGAAGACCGAAGCGATCTGGTGGTCCGGACTGCCGCTGCGGATCCATTCCAGCAGTCCCAGCACCGCCGTAAGCACAGCGGAGCCTGCCAGCAGCGGCAGCAGCCAGCTGCTGCGAGCCGGTGCGTGGCGTAGTGCCGTATCGGCAATGATCCAGCCGCAGGGGAAACTCAGGAGATAGAGTGACAGCACCTGGCCCTGATAGACCGCCGGCAGCAGAATCAGCAGCAGGCTGGCCAGCAGGCTGGCCATCAGGGGCCAGAGCGGGCGGGCATCCCGCGGTCGCAGAATCAGGCACAGGGCAGCCGAGAGCGGCAGCAGCAGGTGGGCTATCAGGAATCCCCAGCCGCTGAAACCTCCTCCCAGCAGGGGCAGCACGGCCAGGCCGACTAGCCCCAGACTGACGGCGATTTCCACCCGTCCCCCTGAGCCTCCGCTCGCACTGCGCTCTTCTGGCATCAGATCTGGTAATCCTTCTGCCAGTAGACGAGGAAGTAGGCTTCCTTGACGTAGTCAAACGGCACATTCACGAACATCACACCCAGCAGGAGGATGAACAGCGCCGGCACGAGGATCGCCAGGCGTGTGAAGAGGATCGGCTCAAAGCGCCGGTTCTGTTCGAGAGCCGGCGGCAGCACCCACATCCGGTAGAGCAGGCGCATGTAGTAGTAGGCGCTCATCGCCGTGGTCAGCAGGGCGAAGATCAGCAGCGCCATCAGCAGGCGGTTGACCACGGCATAGGTCACCATGCTCTTGAAGACGAAGAACTTGGCCCAGAATCCGACGGTGGGCGGCAGTCCCACGAGCGCAATGATCAGGATGCTGAAAATCACGGTCAGCAGCGGATTGCGGCGCACGAGTCCGTTGTAGCTGTCCATGTGGTCCGTGCCGCCTGCGCTTTCCACCGCCATGGCGGCGATGAAGATCCCGAGGTTCATGAAGAAGTAGACCAGCACGTAGTACAGCGCGGCATAGAAGCCTTCCGTCTGCTCCATTTCGGAACTGGCATGGGCGGCGGCAATCACGCCGATCATGATGTAGCCCATGTGGCTGATGCCGGAATAGGCCATCATGCGCTTGAAGCTGGTCTGCCTGAGCGCCATCACGTTGCCGATCACCATCGATGCGATGGACATCACGGCCAGGATCGGGATCCAGATCTGCTTGAGACCGATGAAGGAGATGAACAGCAGACGCATCAGTACCGCATAGCCGGCGGTCTTGGGGAAGACCGAAATGAAGGCGGTGACCGGTGTCGGCGAACCCTCGTAGACGTCTGCCACCCAGAGGTGGAACGGGGCAATACCGAGCTTGTAACCGATCGCCACGAGCAGCAGCACGATGGAGAAGACAACCATCGGCATGTAGGCTGCGGAGGGGTTGCTCGCCAGATACTTCTGGATGTAGTAGAGATTCGTTTCGTTGGTGGCACCGTACAGGATGCTCATTGCGAACAGCAGGGCACTGCTGGCGGCAGCGCCGGTGATGAAGTACTTGAGGCCCGCTTCCAGGCTGCGCAGGTTCTTCTTGTGGAAGGCCGCCATGATGTAGCCGGTGATCCCGCCGAATTCGGTCATTACGTAGACCGCCAGCAGGTCGGAGGATCCGACCATCAGGTCGTAGGCGATGGTGCCGGCCAGCATGAGGATGATGAACTCCACGCGGTATTTCCTGAGCGGCTTGTAGCCGATCAACGCGAGGATGATCATGATGTCGCCCCAGTCCATCAGCTGCTTGAACATCAGGGCGTAGGGGTCAATCGTTTCCAGCCCGCCCCACCATGTACCCAGCCCGTATCCGAAATAGCGGCTGGTGTAATACATCATGTGGATCGTCATCATCAGATTGCCAAGCAGCGACAGGATGGCGATCCAGCAGACGATCAGGAAGTTGTCACGCTTGCTGCTGAAGATCTCGATCAGGCAGATGATGCCGAGACCGATCAGCAGTGAGATTTCGGGGGAGAGCAGGTAGTAGGAGGTATTGCGCCAGGCCCACTCGCCGAACTGCTGCACGGGCACACCGGCCAGATAGGATAACCGGCCCCAGATGATGTAGAGCTTGTCCAGCAGAAAGGCAGAGACGGGATCCATGCGGACACTATATATAGCATAAAGCGGAGGGCAGTGCCCTCCGCTTCATTGATTCTGGCTTCAGTTACCGGTTCAGTTGAGCGAACGCGGGATGTAGACCTTGCTGCGGCTGATGACATTTCCGGGGATCGGCACGGAGATCGTGACACTGACCTTGGTGTCACTCACACCGGTGCAGGTCACCTGAGCACCGCCGATGCCCGAGGAGCTGCCCTCCGTCATGGAGAAGCGCGGGGCGTCATCGCCCAGGCCGAGGCTGAAGTAGGCGGTGGAGACCACACCGATCTGGATCACGCTGTGGCACTGCAGGGCGCGGGCCACCTGGTCCACGGTCTGCGTGGCGAACACGGTCGCCAGATACAGCTCGATCTCATTCTCATCGGTGCTGCCGCTCCTGGGAGGCTTCAGCTGGTCCGGGATGGCCGAATCCACGAGCGTGAGGGGATCCACACGACCCGTCTCGGGAATGAACTCGTCCGGATTCTCCTCGTCCCAGGGGCTGGTCAGACGGCCTTCCAGATCCTGCTGCTTGGCACGCAGGATGTCACGCGGATCAAGCTCCATGAAAGCCTGGATCGGATCCTTCTCAGCGGAATCCTCGACTTCCTCATCCAGCAGCGGAGCATCATCGGCTGCTTCCTCGCCATCCTCATCCATGGCGCAGGGGTTCTCAGCCTCATCCTCGGCAGCCTCGTCAGCGGCGCAGGGATTCTCAGCCTCATCCTCGGCAGCCTCGTCGGCGGCGCAGGGATTCTCCGCCTCACCCTCGGCAGCTTCTTCGGCGGCACAGGGGTTCTCAGCCTCACCCTCAGCAGCTTCAGCGCCACAGGGATTGGCTTCCTCAGCAGCGGTTTCGCCGCAGGGATTCGCAGCCGCTTCGGATTCTCCACAGGGATTGCCCTCAGCGGCGGCTTCACCACCGGCCATACCGTCCGCGGATTCAGAACCAGCGGTGCCTGCACCGGTCTCAGCACTGTCAGCGGGAGACGCGGTACTGCTGCGGCCGGAGTACTGCTGAGCCATCTGCTCCGCGGGGTCCGGACCACCGTTGTTGCAGGAGCCGGCCAGCAGCAGCAGGCCGGTCACCAGCGTCGCACACATTGTCTTGTACAAGTAGTTCATCTCAGATTCCTGTTAGCAGGAGTAAGCTCCCGGCGGATCCGGCGGTGTGTCCCCTGTGGCCGCCTTCTCGGGGTTGATGAAGTAGACGGTCATGCGGATCGTCCAGGTCTGGGTCCGGCGGATGATGCTCGCATTGCTGGGGTCGCCGTCCGTCTTGATGCAGTGGACGGTGAACAGCTTATCGGTCATCTTGCGGCTCGTACCCTGCTGGATGCTGCGCGCGAAGCGCATCACGTCCTCATATGTGCCACCAAACTTCTCAAGCGTGATGTTGTACGGAGTGAGGAAGGCCGGCTGGCCGGTCTTCAGGACCTCCGTGACGGGGTTGCCATTGCTTTCCGGGATGTAGATCAGCGGGAAGCGATCCGGCTTGTCCTCGATCGGAATGCCACCCGCCGGAATCGTTTCGAAGGGTGTCATCGCCATGTTGATGTTGTACTCGAAGTTGTCCACCGTGATCTTGCTTTCGCCGGTCAGGGTCAGGTAGCCGGACTGCAGCACCAGCGGGGCAAAGGTGTCCTCCCAGAAGGGGATCATGTCATCCTGGGTCTGCAGGAACAGGTAATCCAGAGTCCCGAGCTTCTCATTGAGGGCGTGCTTGACCTGCTTGGCGGTTTCCAGCTTGTTGCCTTTCTTGCGATAGGTGTCAATCTGGGTCTGCAGCGTGTTCTTCTTGCTCTCCAGTGAGGCGATCTCATTGTTGAGCTTGTTCTTGTGACTGATCACATAAGCCGCGGCAACGATGATCAGGATCAGGAAGACCACGCCAAGTACCTGCGGTGTGAGCAGCGGCTGCTTGGGAGCATTCTGCTCCTGCGGAGGGGCCGCGCCTCGTCTAGGTGCTGACGACATCTTCAATCACCTCTTCAATCTGGATAATGTCCTGCACTGCAGTGTCCTGGTTGACGATCTCGTTCTGCAGATCCGTCGTGACCTCGAACTTCCAGACAATGGACTCCGCCAGCTGGAAATCGCGCTGGAAGAAATCCTCAATGGAAGCACCCGGCTGGAATGAACCGCGGGGCAGCTTGTAGTCCTGCAGGGGCTGGGTCCGCGCACCGGCGGGAGCCGCCACCGAAGTGGTGCCAGGTCCCATGGAGCTGCCCGGACCCGGGCTGCTGGCGGCACCACGGCCGATCGGGCCGCCGGTTCCACCACCGCCACCGCCACCGCCGCCACCGCCGCCGCCGCCGCCGGTATCAGCATTCTCTGATACGCCGGTGTTGGTGAAGTAGGGGCTGCGGTCCAGGTTGATCAGGAACTGGTAGAGATCCACACGGTCCACCGCCACACCTTCCATGCTGACGGTGTTGGTGCTGGACTCGAAGTCGATCTGATCCAGCCAGACCCGGTCGTTGATACGGTTGCCGACTTCGTCCATGATTTCAGGCCAGATCCGCTGCTGCTTGAACAGGGCGAAGATCTGATTGAACTTCGGACGCTGGGCGACGATGTCGCTCTTGTTGGCATCAAAGTCATCAGCGGCGGGCTTGAGACGCGCGGCCTCACCCTCCTTCTGGCTGACTTCGCCGTTGAGATTTCCGATCTTGGAGTTGAGATCCTTGTCGACACTGTAATACCAGAAGCCGATGCAGGCCAGGATCACGGCGCCGATCACGGCGATCTGCTTGTTGATGGCCTTCGTGTAGTAGGAAGGCGGCATCAGGTTGAGGATCTTCTTCTTCTTGAAATGCTCCAGGCAGAGACCTGCGGCCACCGGCAGCTTGGAGGATTCCTTGTTCAGGTGCTCCAGGCTGTAGGTGCCCTGGCGGTACTGCAGCATCGAGCTGAGACTGAGGTCAGTGACCTCAAGCCCCGTCTGATCCTCCAGGTACTTGGCGAGGTTCGGGAAGATCGCACCACTGCCGAACAGCAGCATCTTGCCGACGCGCTCCGTGCGCTGCGCCTGGCTTTCGTAATAACGGATGGAACGGATCAGCTCCGAAACAAAGCCGCTGAATACGGAAAGCAGGGCCTCACGCAGGCGGTTATCCTCGGTCGGGTCAATCTCATCCTCGGGGATCGTGAGATCAACCGGGTCAGCCTTGAGGTATTCCTCAGCTTCCTGGGCACTCACACCCAGCAGCTGGCCGACCTTGGCGAGGATGTTGTTGTAGCCCAGCTCGACGGGACGTGAGAGGCGGAACTGGCCCTTCAGGAAGAAGGACAGGTCGGTCACCGTATCACGCATGTCGATCAGACCCACCGCGGAGGTGTAACCCTCCATGCTGCTCTCGATCAGGTTCCAGGCTGCCAGCGAGGTGATCTTGATGCCTTCGCATTCAATGCCTGCGCCGCGCATGGTCGCGATCAGGGAATCCACCGTCGTGGCACGGGTGGCCACCAGCAGCACTTCCTGCATCGCCGGATTGGCGCCTTCGCGGGTCGGCAGCACCTTGTAGTCATAGACGGTGTCGCCCGGCGGGAAGGGCACATACTGGTTGATCTGCAGGGAAATGGCCTGCCGCGTCTGCGCGGCACCCATCTTGGGAAGTTCAATGATGCGGGTGATGGCGGCCTTGCCGGAGAGGGAGATGATGGCGCGGCGCGCCACGATTCCGTTCTCCTTGAGGATTTCCTTGATTCTGGCGCCCAGCTGTCCAGGCTCCGCAACACGTCCCGCAGCAAAGACCGAGGAAGGAATGTCACCTACGGCAAAACGCTCGAGGATCATTTCCTTGCCCTTGCGGGAGATGGCGGTGCAACGCAGCTCGTTCGACGTCAGATCAAGGCCTACATCGTATTTCTTTGCAGCTCCTTGAGCCATTCTAACCTCCACCGAAGAAACCCGTAACTAGAGACACGGGCGCCCCTTTGAATGTTCCGCGGGGTCAGGCCGGAGTTCAGAATTCTGAAGTTCCGGCCCGACCCCGTGGGTTCAGGTTCTACTTGTCATCAACGATGTTGCCCTCAATCGTGATGTAGATGTGGCTCTCATTCTTCACTTCACGGGTGTGACCGAAGAACTGGCCGATGATGGGCAGCTTGCTGATGAACGGAATCCCGGAGAATGTACGGGAATCCTCGGTCGTGGACAGACCGCCGATCAGGACCGTCTGGCCATCGACGATGCGCAGGACGGTGGTCAGGTTCGTGTTGATGGTCGGCTGGAAGGTCACCTGCTGGCCGTTGGCCGAGGCTTCCTGCTGCGGACCGTCGAAGTTCGACAGGTTGACCGTGAGCGTCATGGTGACGCGGCCGCGGTCGTCGATCTGCGGAGTGAAGTTCAGCGAGGTACCGACGGTGACCGAGTTGAACTGCGGCTGGTTGATGACCTGTCCGTCAGGAGTGACCACCAGGGTGCCCGACAGCTGACCGCGGGTCCGGGTGTTGGTCATCGTGGCGTTGAAGCCGTCGATCACCATGATCTCCTGCTCGGTGACCAGCTTGGCCTTGCGCTCCGTCTGGAGGAAGTCAAAGGCTGCGCTGTAGTTCTCGTCCAGCAGCACCCCACCCTTGGGCAAGATGTTCACGGTCAGCGAACCACTCTCATAGGGAGCCGTGATGCGGTCGTTCTGGCCGGTGGCCCTCAGCAGGCCCCAGACCTTCTCGGGGTCCTCGGAAACCTGGTAGACCTTGACGTTGATCGCGACCTGTTTGGGCGGACGATCGATGCGGGCGATCAGACTCTGGATCGCGGTGAGGGTCTCGGGCGTACCACGCATCACGACCAGGCCGGACTTCGCAGTCGGCAGGCCAACACCGAAGTTACCGCCGTTGCCGCCGCCGCCGTTACCACCGCCGCCGCCGTTGCCGCCGCCGCCGCCGTTACCGCCACCACCACCGCCGCCGGCACCACCGCCGCCGATGGCCTGCATCGGTCCGGTCTGCTGGACGTCGAAGTAGTTGCTGCGGGAAGCCTCACCCATGTTGATGGCAGCACCGAGGTCGGCATCATTGCGCCGGCCACCGCCGCCACCGCCACCGCCACGGCCGCCACCACCACCGCCGTTGCCGCCGCCGCCGCCGAAGCCGCCGCCGCCGCCGCCACCGTTGGTGTTGCCGCCGCCATCATAGACATACCAGCCGCTGTTCACGCCAGGCAGCAGGTTGAGGTCGTCAAGGATGTTGAAGAGCTCATCCGGATCCGCATAGTGCAGCTGGTAGAGCGCAATCTCGTTGGTACCTTCCAGCTCCTGCTCCAGACGCTCCTTGCTGGTGATCAGGATCACCGGGCGGCTGTAGGGATCGGAGGGATCCTTGTAGACCACTTTCTTCAGGTTGTGCGTGCTGAGCACCAGGTCGAGGGCCTGGTCAAAGGGGACGTTGACCAGGTTACCGACGATGGAGCCGGTCCCGCCAAGCTGCGGGAAGAAGATGTCCGCGCTGCGGAAGCCAGGGCCACCCTCACCGCCGCCAGGCAGCTGGCCCGGATCCTGCGGGTCGCGATCCTCGTCCGAACCGGTGGGGTCATCCAGCCAGTAGGGATCGATCACGATGGAGATGCCGCTGATATCCGACATGAACATCAGGAACTGGTAGAGGCTGAAGCCACCTGCTGCATTCAGGTTGACGCGCACCTCGCTGAGGAGGTCCTCGTCACCGGCGAAGCCGGGCAGCTGGTATTCGCCATAGGTATCTGACTTGCTGGAGCCGTCCTTGCCGTAGCGGTAGGCATCCTCCTTGGCCATCTGCAGGATCTGATCAACAGAGGGGACCTCCTGACGCTGGCCATTGATGCCCTCGACCTTGCCGAGGCTCGAAGTGTCCAGGGCGCCGACGGAGGCACTGAGCGAACCGCTCAGTCCCGGACCGCCCACAGGAGCAGGCGCCTTGGGCTGGGTCAGCGGCTGGGTCTGGCTGCCCATTGCAAGGGGAGCCGGCGCGCTGTCCTCAAAGCTGGCAAGAGCGGTGGCCTTGCTGCCGAAGGTCAGATAGAGGTCCTCGCCGCGCACTTCCTGCTTGACGAGACCGACATCCGTACCCATGCGGGCGCGGATCACGAGACCCTCGGAAACCTTGGACTCCACAACGTCGACGAAGGTCACTTCGCCGTCGTTGCTCTTGTGGACCATGCCGGTGCTGGCGGCAGCAGGGTCGGCATTGGCGAGCAGGACATCCACACGTCCCACCACGTCATGCTCCTTGACCTCGTAGCCACTGGTCCCAACGCCGCTGATCTTCAGCGTGCTGGAGCCGGCATCGTAGTCGGCACCGCTGAACCCGGAATTGCCGGCCGGCGCTGCTGCAGGCGTGGCAAGCGGGACTCGCGGGGATGAAGAGTCGAGCCAGCCGAGATCGAAGGCGGTACGGGTGCTGCCCGTACTGAAGACCTCGATCGCGGTCCGGCCGTTGCCCAGCGGGGTTTCCCGGTAGGCGGCCTCACCTGAGGTGGGCACGGCATCGGAGAGCGTCAGCACGAGCATGAACCCTTCCTTGCGCGGACTGATGTCCACGGAAGTCACGAGATCACCGCTCGTCTGCGGTACAGCAGGAATCTGTCCATCGTAACGATAGAGGACTTCAAGCCTGCTGGGACTCAGTTTGTTGACTATCATGCCGCTCTGCAGTGCCTGATCGCCCGTGTCGATGACGACTACGTCGCGATCCGGCAGATCCAGAAACGACATGCTGCCGGGCTCGGTTCCCCAACCGGGCACGGCGAAGAACAGAACCAAGAGTACGCTCAATAAAGCTAGAGTTCCCCTGTTCATCCAATCGCTCCTCACGGACAGATTAACAATCCGTGTAATTTCCTGCCCATACCAACAGGGCAGTATCCAACTGTGCAGCGCTAACAGTAGCACGGGGCTACAGTGCAATTTGGTTATTTTATGCTACGGGAATTCACTTGTCAATGAACCTGAGTACCTATCTTCTAAGTTATTCGGAAAATAAGAACCCCCGGATTTACTCCGGGGGTCCAGATTTCGTCTCAATTGCGCGCCCGGCTGCGATCCGGGATTCTCATTACTCGGAGTTATCCGAGAACCAGAGGATCTGGTAGCTGGCACTGCGCGAGGGGCTCAGCAGGCCGCGCGAGGCATCCAGCTGGGAGATCTGGTCGATGCCGCGGTTGTTGGCCAGCGGGCCGCTGTCCAGCACCACGGTCTTCGTCCGGTCACGGGCCAGGGTCGAGGTATCCAGCAGCGCGCTGGAGGTTCCACCGCTGGCGGTGATCGCCGCGCTGGAGTCCACCCGGTAGACGTAGCTGCGGCACGTGATGTACGGAGCGATGTCATCCAGCCAGTTGGTGCGGACCACGAACTCTCCGGCACCGCTGTCCCAGCGCTCCTCATAGCGGAAGGCGGAGGGGCCGGAGAAGCGGCGGATGCTGGTGCTTACGTCAGCCGGCAGGCTGGGGCCGCCGTAGGAAACCGTGGCATCCGTATTGCCCACAAGCTGGAAGCTCTGATTGCCGGCGGAGTCATCGATCACCTTGAAGAGGTCGAAGATGTTCTGGAAGGGCGGGTTCGGGATGAAGGTCCCGGCCGTCACGCCATTGGACTGGAAGACCGCCACATCGTTGCGGCCGTCCACCACGTCCTCGACACCGGTCAGCGCACCGAGTGCGAAGCTGCCATCCGTACCGACCGTCAGGCCCTGGTCACCACTGCTGTAGGTGAAGTAGTGGCGGGCGTCGAAGGACCAGCGGGAGTAGTTGTTCCCGGCATTGTCGCTCGGGTACTGGCCGCTGGCGGCCCAGGCGCTGAATCCGCCGCCACCGGCGTAGCGGCCGTTTTCCCAGTTGCTGTTGGTCACCACGTCATTGAGGTACTTGGCGTAGTTCTCAGCACTTTCATCGACGCTGAAGTTGAAGCCCGGCTCGGGCACGCCGTCACCATCGATGTCGATGTTGAAGCTGATCGAGAGCGGATCACGCACCACGGCGATGTCACTCGGTGCATAGAACATGTTGGCGGCATCTCCGCTGTCGAGGTTGTAGTAGCTGGCCGCCATGTTGTCCCAGGTGTTGAGCATCTGGGAGTTGGCCTGCCCGAGCGCTCCGTCGCGATTACCGATGCCGTACTCGTGCGGGTTGGTCCCGTCGAAGGGTCCGATCACCGGCAGGTGGTCCACGCGGAAGTTGCCCAGGTTGAGCGCCGGCGCAGCTGCATTGGCACTCTGGGTGTAGCCGAAGTTGCCGTCAGCGTCAGCCGGGGTCGGCTTGTTCTGGTCGTAGTAGAGGGTCCGGTAACGGATCACCTTGCGTGCCAGGCTGCGGGCGGCTGCTTCAGTCATGTACGAGTCAGCGCCGGGGTTGCGGATGAAGTTGTAGTTCTCGATGATGCCGTTGCCGTCAAGGTCATCCGTCACGTCGAAGCGATATGCACGGTTGGTGATGATCTTGCGGAACAGCGCGGTCAGCACCTCCTCGGAGGCCGTGTTGATGTTCACGCGGCCCTCGGTGTAGGTGTCGTAGTAGTCGGTCAGCGTCGGGTCGGCGAGGAAGTTGCCGCCGTAGCTGGCTTCCCACTGCGGGGCATCCAGCGGATCCTTCGCGGCATGCATGCCGATTGAGCGGAAGGACTGGTTCGGGTCAGCGCCGACGATGTCACCGAAGACCTGCAGGTCGGCCTCCAGCAGGCGGCCGCCGCGGCCCTCGGCATCAGGCTTGTTCAGGAAGGCCTGCGTGGTGTCGTCGCTGAGTGTCAGGTGCGGATCGGTCCAGATGCGCACCGCGTGCATCGGCCGGCCCTCGCGGTCGGTGACGACACGCGGGGCGGTGTTGCCGTATTCGATCGGGGTCATGTAGCCGTCGGC
Organism: bacterium; assembly: GCA_041395205.1. Taxonomy (GTDB): domain Bacteria; phylum 4484-113; class 4484-113; order 4484-113; family JAFGCY01; genus JAHEFU01. Next base: position 1,351,337 of record JAWLAZ010000001.1, on the reverse strand, counting down.
GAACACGCTGTCGTTGACCGTGACCACGCCACCGGCGTTGTCACTGACGGTCATCTGCACCGTGTAGGTTCCGGCGGAGGGCACCACGAAGGTCGCGGGTTCGTCATTGCCACCCGGCAGGCGCGGGTCATCCGGACCGTCGCCGCCGAAGCTGTCCGCTGCGGAGCGGCTGACGCTGCCCTGGCTGGCACCACTGCCGTCGAGCAGGGAGATGTTGATGTTGTAACCGTCATCAGCCAGCCTGCGGCCGCCGCTGACGGCGTAGTGCACGTCCACGATGAACGGAGCCACTCCGCTCGGCGGGTTGACCAGCAGGTCACCCCAGAGCGGGATGTCGTCGGCGACGGTCACCGTGGTGGTGTCGTTGGCGACATTGCCCGAGGCATCCGTGGAGCGGACCGCCACCGTGTAGGTGCCGGGCTGGCTGTAGACGTTGCCGAAGATCTGGACGCTGCCGTCGCCGACAGTCACCAGGTCATCGAAGACGGTGTCGCCGTCGTAGTCGATCTCGAGGTCGTAGCCCGGGCTGCCGCCGTCGGCCGCGACCCAGAACTCGATGAACTCACCGGTGCTGCCGCTCGGCGGGGTGGCCATCACGTGCACGGTGTGCGGCGGCTCAACGACCGTGAAGGTCTTCAGGGCCGACTGCACCACACCGCTGCCGTCGCTGAGCTCGACCCAGACGCGCCAGGCACCCGCACCGCTGTCACCCGGCACCCAGAAGGCCTCATCCTGGATGTCCTCGTAGGGCAGCAGGATCGGGCTGGAGACCGAGGCCGAGAGCGGAGGCGTGGTGCCGCCGTTGTTGTCAAGATCCACGGGCTGGAAGCCGCCGCCGTTGTCATACTCGACGAACCAGCGGTAGGTGTAGGCGTTGAACTCGTTGGCACCGCCGGCCGGGAAGGCCGTGAAGCGCACCGAGTCGGAGTTGCTGGCGACGATGGAGTCAACGTAGATGTCGACACCGAGGGCGCGGCGCTCTGGGCTCGAGGAGCCGTTGCGGTCGCCGACGAACACGGCCTGGCTGTCGAAGCTGAAGCTGCGCTGGGCGGAGGGCAGCACGTCGCTGTTCCAGGCCCAGCCGTTGTACACGCCGCGGCGGGCGGTGTAGTAGTCGAACACGCCGTTGGGCTGCGGGCGGCCCACGTTCGGGGCGGCCTGCGGGAAGCTGGCACCGCGCACGTTGAGCGGGACATCATTCCAGTTGTTGAAGCCGTTGGCGACGCTGTACTCGTAGGTCGTGCTCGGGTTGCCGTCCTGCGGGCTCTCGGAACCGTCATTGTTCCACTGCGTGTTGGCATTGGCATCGGACAGCCAGTTGAAGCTGTTGCCCTCACCGTGCACCGACTGGTGGCGCATGGTCGTGATGCCGGGGATGTTGCTCGTGACGAAGGGCGCGCTGTAGCTGACCCAGCTCGTGAGGCTGGTCGCGAACTGTGCATCGCCACGCGGCACGTAGAGCTGGTCAACGGCCTCGTACTGGCGGGTCGCATTGTTGGTGCTGCCCGGCAGCGGGTTGTCAGTCAGGCTGGCGAAGGTCTGATAGAGCGCCGTGAAGGTCACGCGGTGCTCGCGGCTGTTGTCCCAGCTGGCCACGTTGAGGGTGCTCAGATCCGTGTCGTAGTCGTCACGGCCCACACGCACCACCGGCAGCACGAAGCCCGCGCCGCCGCCGTAGCGCTCGACGGCCGTCTGACCCGCCGCGAAGGAGTTGACCCAGTAGCGGCCAACGGTGTAGCCATTGGCATTCAGCTCGGGACCGGCCGTGAAGGCACGGGTCACGATCAGGTTCTCGACCTCGAGGCCGTTCTGCGTGCCGTCACCACGGGTGGTGTCCGCCACGAAGACGGTCTGGTCAACGCTGCCGTTGTTGTCCCAGTCGAATTCCACGAAGCTCGCCGCGGCGGCCGCGCTGGAGAGGTCGAAGGGATAGTTCATGTTGATGTGGAACTCCACGGGGGCATTGAAGTCCGCGTAGGTCGCGTCCGCCCAGGCCCGGCCGTTGAAGCCGTTCTCACTGAAGATCTCATACTCGTAGCCGACGCGGAACTGGTTGGCGGGGATCACCACGCGCCAGGCGTCGCCGATCTGCCACTCGTTGTCAGGTGCGCCACCCGCCAGCGGGGTGCTGGTCAGGGTGCCGACGGCGATGGTGAGCACCGTGCCGGTGGCACCGGTGCGCAGGTTCTCGATGGTGTCGCCGGGCATGATGCCGCCCTGCGCCGGTCCGTTGGTGGCACCGACGAAGTCGTAGCCGGCATCGGTGAGCGTCACTCCCGTGGCATCGGCCGCGGTGGCATTGCCGACGCGGGTCACGCCCACGCCGCCGGTCAGACCGGTGCTGAAGCTCGGGTCAGCGGGGTTGCTGAGCGCCAGCTCGGTACCGCTCACGACGTCGCGCACATTGGCGGAGGAACCGTCGGTGACGTTGATCACGAGATCGCCGTTGCTGACGCCGCCGCTGCCGGCCTGGGCGAAGTTGTTGCCGCTGTCGATCAGCACCGTGCCCGAGGGCTGGTTGCTGCTGGCGTTGCCGGCCGTGACCTGCTCACCGCCGCGGCTGCCGTTCGTGCCGTTCAGGTCGATCTGCCACTTGCGGCGCGCCAGAGCGGTGTTGATGCCGCCGATCGCGCTGCGGAAACCGAGACCGCTGCCGGGCTGCGGGTTGAAGCTGGCGGTGCGGGTGTCGACATCGGGCCAGATGTTGGCAAGGATGCCATAGGCACCGTTGGTGTCGACGAAACGGCTGACGCTGTAGGCATCGCCGGGGGTCCAGCCGCTGCTGAGATTGCCGCAGGCCAGTTCCGTCTGGGAAACCACGCTCACGACCGCCGTGGTGGAACCGCTCGTCAGGTTGGTCACCAGGTCGCCCGGCAGCACGCCGGAGGACACGAAGTTCGCACCCGGATCCGTGAAGCTCGGCGTACCCGCCAGGTTGACGGCGTTGATGATGCCGCCGGCCAGCACGAGGTTGCTGCCGCTGACATTGGCGCGGTCGTGGATCATCACGAGCTGGTGGCTGACGGCCACGCGCCCGCTGATGAGGTCCTTGACCGTGAGGGTCGCGTTGTAGTTGCCGATGCCGTCGGCGGCATAGTCATGGGTGATACCCTGGCTGGTGCCGATCAGCTGGCGGCCGGCCGAGGGGTTGCTCAGCGTGCTGAAGCTGTAGTCAATGTCGCCGTCGCCCTGGAAGTCCAGATCGTACTGCAGGTAGGCGGCGTCATTCAGCGACAGGCTGCCGATCAGGTCGAAGGTCACGTTGAAGCCGGTCTGGAAGATGTAGCGGCGGTCACTGGTGCCGCCCGGGGTTTCAATGGTGATGAAGCCCGTGCGGGCGCCGTCGGGGACACGCACCGTCAGTTCCTGCTGGCCGTAGGGCGTGCCGCCGATGTTCAGGACATCAATGCCGCTGGGCGGGGTGATTCCCGCACCGGCCGCACTCACGCCGCCGGCGAAGTGCACGGTGTTGTTGCTGGCAACCGGGTCCATGTTAAAGCCGCGGATCACGATCGCCTGGCCGTTGGCGGCGATGTCGGGTTCGATGGCCGGGGCCAGGGTCACGCTGCCGATGTAGGGCGGGTCAGCGCCGCCGGCCGCGGTGTTGTTCACGGCGAGCGGGGTGCTGCTGTTGCCCGGCGGGATGGCCGCCAGCACCGCCATCGGCGTGCGGGCGATGCCGCTGGTGTCAGGCAGGCCGCTGCCGCCCGTGCCGAGATTGCTCAGCACGATCTGCGCCACGTCATGGGCGATGAAGGACTGCCCGGCGGCGGGCAGCAGGTTGTTGCGGTCGAGCACGAAGCAGTGGATGAAGTACACACCCTGGGCATCGGGGATGCCGTCCGGCCCGGCCGCGCCGGTTTCGTTGTCATAGTTGTCCAGCTGGCTGAACTCGAAGCTCGGGCTGGCCTCGTTGGAGCGCATCTGCACGGTGGCGCTGACTGCGCTGCCACCGGTGGTCAGGCTGTCGAGGTTGACGATCGGGGCCGCGGCATCGACGGTCTGGACCGGGGTCACGAGGTCAAGCACGTGGTTGCCGGAACCTTCGAAGCGGGGCCGGGTCACGACCCAGTAGTAGCCATAGCCGTCCCGGCCGCCGTCCACGCTGGCGCTGGCGGTGAAGCCGAGGCGGCTCTCGCCCAGCTCGCGCAGGGTGATGCTGGCGTTCATCTCCGGCGGGATCGCGGTGCCGGTGCTGCTCGAGGCCTCGTCATCCTTGACGAGCTTGCTGAACACCACGTCCGTCGCGCCGCCGTTCTCGGTGACGACGAGGCGCAGCCAGTACTCGGTGTTGTTCGGCAGGCCGCTCGGATCGAAGAAGGCATTCCATTCGGGGCTGCTGCTGCTGCCACCCACGGTGAGCAGCGTGCCGGCTGCGAGCTCACCCGCGGCGTAGTCCACACCGGGGGCGGTCACGCGTGAGGGACGCGGCGGGAAGCCGAGGCCCGGGAAGCCGGCGATCGCACCGGCTCCGTCGGGACCCTGGTAGGGGCCGCCGGCACCGTTGCCAAGCGTGGCGTCCAGCACACGCAGCTCCCAGTTGTAGTTGAGGTCGCCGCCCGCAGCGGACATCTCGACCTCGACACTGGTGTCATTGTCAAACACCGAGACCTCGTGGCTGGCGACCTGCGCCTGGAAGCCGGCGGCGGTCTCGATCGGGCTGATCACGGCGCTGTCTGTGGCATAGCCGGTGGTCGGCACCGGCGGGTAGCCGCCGCCGTAGTCCACGGGGAAGGTTCCGCCATCCAGCGGCGTGGTCTGCACGCGGCCGCCGGCGAAGACGTTGCCGGGCAGCGCAGGCGTGCCGCTCGCGATCGGCAGCGGGCCGCTGGAATCGACGAAGTCACGCAGGTCGTACATGTGCAGCGTGACGACGTTGCCCTCCGGGTTGACGCGGATCTGGATCGGGTTGTTGATCAGCTGGCCGGGCTGCTCCACGGGCCAGGTGCCGTCGAAGTCATCCGGGTCGTCATCCGGTCCCAGCGTGTCGCGGTACTCCCAGTCGAACAGCAGGTAGCTGCCGCCGCCGGTGGTGTCCGCGCCGCCGAAGCTGGAGTAGATGTCATATGTATCGCCGCCGGTGCGCACCGGGAGGATGTTCACCGCGAAGGGGATCGCGGCCTCGGTGTTGTGCTGCAGGAAGACCTTGGTCACGTCGTCAGCGCGCAGCTCGGGGGCGTAGGGTTCGTTGGCATTGTCATCCCAGCGGTAGGCGAGGATGCGGCCGGTGGCGTAGGGGTCACCCTCGCCGGTCCAGGCCCAGCCCGGCCATTCCGCGGGCGCGGCACCGGTGTTCCAGGCCGTGTTCTCGTTGGGACGCCAGTTGCCATCCGTGTCATTCACGGCCCCGCCGATCGGGAAGGGCACGTTGTTGAAGGTGTAGTTGCGGCCGAGGCTGCCCACCGCGCCCAGCGGTCCGAGCGTGGAGGCGAAGGCCGGGGCATTCGTGAAGTCGGGACCGAGCACGTCCAGGTTGTTGAAGTTGTCATAGGCCTGGATCGTGACGTTGCCGGTCATGCCGGGGAAGACCGGGCTGACTGAGCGGATCTGCTGCGCCGTGAGCGGGATCTGCACGGTGTCGGGGCTGAGCGTGCCGGCGTCGTAGGGGCCGCCGGCGCTGGGGAAGACGCCCGGGCGGTTGGCATGGTTGAAGTACAGCATGTACAGCACCACGTCCTGGGCCGGGTCGTCAGCCGTGCCAAGGTTGCCGTCGGGCCCGGTGACGTTGTCAAGGTACCAGCTCACCGGCACCACGTCGCTGAAGGTCGCGTAGTAGCTGACGATGCCGTTGGGGTTGACGGCGGGATCACGGAAGTCCGAGGGCGGATCCGCCATCAGGCTCACGCTCATGCTGCTGAACTCGTAGAGCGGCACCTGCAGCAGGTCCGCGGCACTGTCGAAGGTACCGGGATTGAACAGGTTGGCAGCGGTGAACACGCCGGGGCCGTGGGGCGTGACCAGCGGGTTGACGTTGTTCGTGTTGGCAAGCGTCACGAAGTCGAAGCCGTCCGGCGGGTTGTTGTTGGGCTCGAAGCTGAAGCCGCCGCCGAAGGCGCCGAAGATGCGCTCAATGAAGAAGAACGCGCCGCCGGCGAACAGGTTGCCGATGCCCGGGCTGGCGGGGTGGGTGTTCGGATCGAGCCCGTTCCAGTCGTAGGTGTAGTCGTCGGCGATGAAGGGCGTGCCGTTGCGGTAGAGCACGATCGAGAGGCAGCTGTCCAGACTGAACTCGGGGTTCAGGGCCGGGTAGCCGGTGTGGTTCGTGAAGGCCTCATCACTCGTCGGGAACTGGTGGCCGAAGGCGCCGACGTTATAGGGGTTGGCCTCCGCATCGCGGTGCGGAACCAGCAGGCCGCCCGCGGTCGGATCGTAGCGCGGGTCGTCATTGGGGGTCATGTGGTCGGAAGCGCCGCTGCGGCCGTCACGGTCGACGACCGGCAGGGTGATCTTGCGGAAGTTGGTGCTGGGCAGGTGCTCGCGGATGTAGGCGTACATCTCCTCGGCACGGTCGCGGTAGTCCTCCAGCGAGAAGCCGCTGGCGGTGGCGGTGATGTCCCAGCGCAGGTCATTCACGTTGTCAAGATCGCGCAGCTCATCCGGCACATCGCGGCGCTGCTGCCCGAAGAAGAACGGGTCGCCGGCCTCATAGGCGTTGACAAGATCGGCGTCGGGACCGACATCGGTGATGTAGGTGCCGATCACGTTCGTGTCATAGCTGTGGATCGTCAGGTGCTCCTTCAGGCGGTTGAACTTGGCGCGGGTCATGCCGGGCACGTTCAGGAGCTGGTCCAGGCTGGAGAGCGCGAAGGGCTGCGGCAGGGGCATGTCGTCAACATCGCTGGCGGTGAAGTCCCAGTAGATGTCGCCGATCGTGCCGCCGGCGAGGTTGATCCCGAGCGCACTCAGCGGCGGGGTGACGTTGGCGGCGTCCCAGCGGTAGCCGGCGGGGCCGGTCGTCGGGTCGATGTTCGGCTCGACGCTGCCGTCGGCATAACCGGTGTCAATCGCGTTCAGCGCATCCTGGCTGGGGTTGAGGAACTCCATGATGTTGAGCGCCAGCTCAAGGTCGACACCCGGCAGGGTCATCAACATCTCGACACTGCGACGCGCGGCCTCGTTGCCCTCGGAAATCCCGTCGCCGTCCGTGTCACCCTCGTAGTAGTGCTGGACGCTCTCGCCGAGGTCCGGCCAGGAGTAGCCGTCCGGGGTCGGGTCCGGCACGCCGGTCAGCGGATTGAGCGTGCCGTAGTCGATCTGCCCGGGGGAGGAAACCGTACCACCGGGGATGTTGTAATTCCAGCGGTCAACGGTCAGGCGGTCGGGGAACAGCGGGTTGTCAACCCACTTGAAGCCGATCTCTCCGAGCTCCTCGTTGTAGTTGAAGTCGTTGGTTGCCAGTCCCTCGAGGTTGTAGTCGAGGTCGGCGGATTCGGGCATCAGCACGCGGATCTTCTTGCAGAAGATGTTGAGGTTGAGGCGTCCGGCCTCATCCGTCACGTCCGCGTAGCTCTTCAGCAGGTCCGTCGGCACCGGACCGCGGTCAAGGTCGGTGAAGACGCTCTCGTAGATGGCGATGCGTGAGTTGAGCATGTACTCGCGGATGTTGTTGCCATTGTCAAGATCACGCTCGACGGGGCTTCCGGGCCCACCCAGGCGCGGCTCGTCAGCATTCGGGAAGGCACCCGTCCCATACAGGATTGCCTCCTTGCCGTCGAAGGGATCACCACCGGCATCGGCGGGATCATAGCCGTCGTCAACGCCGTCGGCATCGTCGTCAACCGCCACCGCCAGGTAGGGGTTGAACAGCCAGATCGTCTCGCCGGTGTTCGGGCTCACGCCGTTGTAGCGGTTGGAGGCCGCCAGCAGCGAGGGCTGACCGAGGTAGGTCGGGGAGTGCATCTGGTTGAAGCTGAAGTCGAAGTCGTAGTTGCGCACGTGGTCGTAGACGTCCGTGGGCAGCACGCTGCGGTCGCCGCGCGGGCTGGTCCAGTAGTCATCGCCCGTGCCCAGCACGTCGTCGAGACCGGAGGCACCGACCACTCCGCTGTCAGGCACCTGGTCGCGGCGGAAGCCCGTGACCGGATCCAGCACGACCACGGCCGTGGCCGGCTGCGTCGCGGAGTTGTAGTAGTCAGGCAGGTTCTTCTGCTGGACAACCAGGGAGATCGCATCGTTGAGCGCCTTCTGGCTGGCCAGGTCGAGCTTGTGGCCCTTGATCGCCTCGGCCGTGCTCACCGCCTCCGTGTTGAGGCTGGTCAGGACCAGCGTCACGAGGGGCAGCAGCAGCGCCACGAAGATGATCACGGCCAGCAGCACGACGCCCCTGGGCCTGCGCCTCAGCAAGCGTCCGCGCCCGTGCGCGGGCACGCGATGCTGGAGCCTGTTTCCGCCATTGGATATTTCAGTCATATCAGTTCCCGGGGTGCGCTGGACTGGGGACTCGCTTCCGTTCCCATGACACCCGCCAACGAGATTTGTGTAATTGCGCATAAGCCTCGCAGTTTATTATTCCCAAGAGCAGGGAATCTACACCATATATATAGAAAATTGAGCCTCTACATCCGTGCAGTAAAAGCAAAAATGGCCCGGACAGTGCCGGGCCATTTCTTCGGTTCAACTCAGTTCGATACCGGGTTCTTTTCCTGCAGCTTCTCCGAGGGAGTGCTGGCCCGGATCGTCGCGCTCGGATCCAGCGGGTCACGGAAGAGGATCCGCACGGCATCGAAGACGTTCTGGTCGACGCGGCGCTCCTGGATCCGGCTGTCACGCGGGCTGCTCATCAGCTCCAGGTAGTAGGGATAGGCACCGCTTTCCACGAGCGGGCTGTTGATCGGCACCGTGCGGGTCATCACGAGATCCTTGTTGACGCCGATGAAATCCGCGGTCTGGTTGTACAGCGGCTGGGTCCGGCCCTGGTCAGAGAAGGGCACGGGGCTGTCCAGACGGTAGTACACGGTGCTGCCGGACTTGCCGACCTTGCCGCTCTTGGAACGCCGTTCCTCGATCACCTCACGCGGGGTCGCCACGACCGTTACGCGCACGGCGCGCATGTAGGGCAGCCACCAGCCGGGTACCGGGTCATCGGGAATACCATCTCCGTCGGGAATGCCGTCGGCATCACCGAGATCGCCCACGCCACTGGGGCTGAGGCTCAGCTGATAGTAGCCGGTACCGTGCAGGCGCTCCATGTCAGGACGCAGCTCCGCGATACCGCCGTCGATCACCTCGCCGCCGCTGACACTGGTCGTGACATAGGCCAGGCGGTCAATCGGCGAGTTGTCATTGACACCGTCGCCGTTGGAATCAATGTTGTCGAACACGGCGCAGTTCCAGCCGCTGGTCAGGGCACCGCCCGTGACCTGGCCCAGACCCACACCGGTCGGAGGTGCCACGTGGTCACCGGTCAGCTTGAGCGGATCATGTCCCTCGGGGTATGTATCCTGCAGCTTCCAGCTGAAACCACCGTACTGCGCACCGGTCTGGCCATCCACGAAGAAGCCATTTGTGCCGTTGAAGGCCACGTCGATCTGGCGCATTTCCCAGTGGTCGACCATCGGCTCCATGCCTACCATCTCATTGCTGCGCTCATCATTGGCAGCGATCCAGTTGATGCTGCCGTCGAGCAGGCTCTGGTAGCAGATCTCGACATTGCTACCATTCACCCGCGACAGGTAGACGGGCACTTCATGCAGATATTCGTACTTGATGCGCGTGATGTTGCCGCTGATCGGGATCTGGCGCTCACGGCGCACGACGTCCGGGCTGTCCGCAAAGGCATAGAACAGATCCTGTACCAGGACAGCCGTTTCCTTCTGAGCACCGGAAACCACGAGGTCCGGATATCCCTCGATCACACCGAAGCCGGTGCCGGGACCGGAATTCTGCTGGTCAGTGGCGTCAAACACACTGTCGCCGTTGCGGTCCCATTCCCCGGAGAGGTAGTAGGGCATGTCAGCACTGGCCGGCAGCACGAGACGCTGCAGGCTGTCGTAATAGACAAGTTCCCGCGCGCCGTCGCGGCGGATGGCCTTGGGCACGGCGAAGGTCTGGTTGCTGCCGCCGGGGGTCTGGGCCACCAGCGACTGATGCGTCAGGCGCAGGCGGTCACTCCAGGCACAGCTCAGGAAATAGCCCGCACTGATCACCGGCTGGTTGTTGACCCGCCAGGCCACACGCCAGACCGCATCCTCATCATAGCCCTGCCCGCCTGCGGGATAGGGCTGGTCATCGGGATAACCGTTGAGGTCGCGGTCGTACTCCAGCGGGATCATCGTCGCGGTTGAGATGTCATCGACGATGTAGTCCAGGGCGGAGCGCGTGTTGTTGTTGAGCTGGGCCCGGCTCTCGCCGACCCGCAGCACCTCGAAGGAGGTTCCAAGCACGGTGAACATCACCGAGAAGACGATGGCTGCAATGAGCACGACCACCAGCACCTCGATGAGTGTGAAACCGTTGCGTCTGTATCTGTTTCTGATCATCCGCTCACCTGGGGCGGTCTGTCGCGCACCGCCCGCCAGCTACCCCTGCCCCATGGCAGTCCGGGTGCCTATACCTGTTATTCCCAGCCGGGGCCTGTATCAAAAGCCCGGCGCGGGAAATCCGCCAGATCCGCGGCCGGCCAGGCGGCCGCCGGCTCATCAGACCTTCTTGCTGTAGTAGATCGCGCCCTCAAAGAGCTGCAGCACATACCACTCATAGAGGGTATCCACACCGGGATTGCCGTAACCCGGCAGGCCGGTGTCCAGGAACTCGCGCTGCTCGTCCTCATACTCACGGGTCTCATGCCCGGCGTCGCCGAAGGCAAACAGCATGTAGCCGCTGACATTGGTACCCCACTTCCAGGTCTCATTCTCGATCGTCGCGGCGGAATCGCCGAAGGGCGCAGTGCTGGAACTCAGCACCGGCACGTAGGCGAAGTCACCGGGGGCGAAGAACTTGTCCTCGGTGGGACCGAAGATGTAGCTCTGGGGCTGGAAGCTCGCCACCGGCAGGGCCGGAGGCTGCTGGGACACCAGCGTGCGTGCGCTGTCAAAGGGATCCGTGGCGGTGCTCACGCCAGGAACCCCGGCATCGCCCTTCACGGAGCAGTACAGCGAGACGTTGTAGCCGACCGGGCTCGGAACACTGGGTTCGAAATCCTCGGAAGGCGTGAAGCCAGCGCCGATGTTGATGTTGAAGCGGAACACGTTGCGCATGCGGTCACGCTGCGCGGTGTTGACATTCGTGACGAAGGGGTTGGCGGGATACTCCGGCATGGAGTCCGTCAGGATCAGGGTGTCGAACAGGCGGGCCAGATCCTGGTTGCCACTGAAGGGCGTGTCCTTGACCTGCTTGATCTGCTCGAAGACCCCGGCACTGCTGCCGTTGTAATGGCCCGGTCCGCCGAGGATGCCGTTGACCATCTGGCCCGCCCCGGGAGCCAGCGAACCGGCACCGCCCGCGGAGTAGAACGCCGGGTCACCCAGCGCATGGTCCTGGTAGGTTGCCATTGCATCCAGTGCCACGCCGGGATAGTTGCCGTTGTGGTTCTGGGCATAGTTGGCAAGCCCCGTCTCAATGCCGGACATCTGGGCCTTGATGGCCGCTTCCTTGGCCTTGACCTGGGCACCCTTGACCAGTGGGACGAGCGTCACCACCAGCAGTCCGATGATGCCGATCACGACCAGCATCTCAACCAGTGTAAAACCCCTGCGACTGCGCATCGTTTCTGCTCCTGTCATTGCCGTTGCCATTGCGATTAGAATTCAACCTTGTTGCCGCTGTTGTCAACGGCCCCGGTGGAGCCCTGACCGCTGCGCTTGGCGTAGGTCACGAGACCACGCTCGAACATGTCCTTCGTACCGTTGCCGTTCCAGTCCTTGCCGGCGGATTCGTTGCCACGCACGGACAGGCCCAGGTCGTTGTTCGGGTAGTTGACGTACCAGCTGCCGTTGAGGCGCATGTCGCCGTAACCCCAGATCTGGTAGCTGTCAACGACGTCGATGTAGTACTTGCCGTCAACCTGGTCGCCGTTTGGCAGCGTGACGTTGTAACCCGCCTTGCTGGCCACCACGCCCTTGGGGTAGATGAAGTTGTTGGCATCATCCACGCCGTAGAAGTGCGTGTAGGTGAAGTCGCCGGGACTGGGAACCACGGCCTCGCCGGGGATCGCGGGATCCAGGCGCTGCGGGCCGCCGTTCTTCCAGTTGGCATCGCCGTAATACCACAGCACGTTGCCCATCTGCCGCTTCATGAACGGGTTCGGGGGGTACTCGCCGAGATAGCCCATGGCCACCAGCGGGTCGCTGTACTGATTGAAGCGGTTGTAGAAGTTGTTGTAGGTCCAGGTGCTGGAGAAGGGCTGCGGCAGCAGGTCGGGACGCTGGATGTCCTGCACGTCCGCGATGTTGAGGCCCTCACGCGTCACACGCTCGGCACCGCCCCAGATCCCCATCGAGAAACGGTTCTCGGGGTCGGTGGTCAGGCCGCTTCCCGTATCACGGGCCTTGTAGGGATCGAAGTTCGGATTATTGGCCGTGGCCGCGTCAAACCAGGTCACGCGGAAGGGGTACTGGCCGTTGTGGTCGGTACCGAAGGCTTCCAGCGCCTTCTGGATCTCATTGACCTGGGTCGCGGTCTGGGCCTCCATCTGCTTGCGCTTGACAGCCCTGAGATTGGGAAGGGCGATGGCCACGAGGATGGCAATCACCACGATCACGACCAGCAGCTCGATCAGGGTGAAGCCCCGCATGTCCGCGCTCCAGTCCGGCTTGATGTTTCTGCTGTGCATCAATCAGCTCCCGGTAATCTTGATGAAGGTAGCGCCGTAGAAGGCGTTGTCAATGTCGGGACCGCCGCCGGGCAGCGTCTGGCCGAAGGTGCCGATGCCGCCGTCGCTGTCCGTCACGTCGCCGCGCAGGATGCCCGCTGCGGTGACATTCGTGAGCACCTGCTCCAGCGGGTCGGATGTCAGGCTGTTGTCAAAGTCGAAGGCCCCGGCGGTGTTGCTCCAGTACTTCTCGGACAGACCCTTGGCCTGGCTGTCATCGGCGCGGCTCCCGCCCCAGCCGATCAGGATGTAGCCCTTGCACTTGGAGTAGTACTCACTGCGCTCGAGGCCGCTGAGCGCTGCCCAGTTGCCGGCGAAATCCGTGCCGCTCAGGTTCTGCGGATTGAGCGGGATGTAGCTGAAATGCCCGCGGCCGAAGTCCTGGTAATTGGCACGCATGGACTGCGTAGCCGGCAGATAGCGGTTCCAGTTGATCGTGCCCGGCTCGGTCAGGTCCGGCTGGGTCGCTCCGTCCAAACCCTGCGGGCTGAACAGGAACAGATTGGACATCTGGGCCTTGAGGCCGCCGTTTGTCCGCACGAAGGGATTGGCAGGGTAATCCGTCAGCTCACCGCTGACGATCAGGGCATCCAGTACCGAGGGGTTCGGTGTCTGGTCCGCGAAATAGGGTGCCTGGTTGCCCGGACCGCGGGCATCACTGGCATCCTTCGCGACATAGAAGTCCTTCTGGGGTTCGCCGCCGCTGTAGCTCGGCAGGCCGCCGATCAGGCCTGGACCGGCGTAGAAGTCACCGTTGCTGTCCTGCTCCCAGTGCACGCCGGGATAACCCCCGCGCGCCACGCCGTACTTTTCCAGTGCGGCCTGGATGTCATTGCAGCCCTTCTTGACTTCCATGTCCTTGGCCTTTGACCGCGCGGTATTGGTTGCCGGCAGTGCGATGGACACCAGGATCAGGATGATGCCAATCACCACCAGCAGTTCAACCAGGGTAAAAGCCTTTCTGTCTCTGTGCATAGTTTTCACCACGAGATACGCCTCAGTGCTAGGTGTAGCGTCACGTATGTAGACGTTTTATTATAGAACAGGTTACTTCCCCGACCCAAAAGCCCCGGGAGGTCCTGGATCAGGCGCAGGCCGCTGTGGGACTGCCTGCAGCAGGAACAGTGCCTGTGCAGGCATCCGGAATTCTCACCTGGAGTCGCTTCTTCCACCCTGTTCTCCCTGTATTCAGCGCAACGGATCCGTGCATTGGACCCGCCGCAGACCGCCATGTTCCGCGGCCAGCTCAGTTGGTCGGGGTGATGATCAGGCTCTGGTTGTTGGTCAGCGGACCGCTGCCTTCGCCGAGCGTGGTCCACTCATTGGTGGGACTCACGAAGGTGCGCAGGTCAATCACATTCAGGTCGCTGAACGGAATGTAGCCATCGGGCGGATTGCGGGGCAGCCAGAACACCTGCACGATGATCAGCTTACCGGGACCGCCGCCGCGGGTCAGCACCTGGAACTTGTTGTCCGGACCCTTCTGGATCGGATACGGATCGAGCGCCGTGGCACCGCCGTCCCGGTCATCGTTCGGATCGAAGTTGTCGCCGTCGGTGTCCAGCGGGTTGTTCTCACCGCCGACATTCGGGACCACGTCAAGGATGATCGTGCGCCTGCCGAACTCACCGTACTGCTCCACCAGCTGTCCGTAACCGGTGCGGAAGTTGTCCATGTTGTTGAGGTTGTCCAGGCGCTGCTCGACCTGCGGCAGGCTGCGGCGGTCGATCATGCGCACATCGGCGATGTCGGGAACCGCGATCTGGTCAACCCCGGGACCGGCCGCCTCCAGCAAAGCATTCTGGCGGTTGATCCTGAAGTTGTAGAAGCCGATCGGCTCATACTCGTAATCGAAGCTGTTGGGCGTATTGAAGTTCACATGCGAACTGAACACACCGCCAAGGGGATTGCTGGGGGTATTGCGGTTCACACCAACGGCATTGTTGTAGCCCTGGGTGGCCGGATCATACGGGTTGTAATCCAGCGGCAGGGGGTAATGCCACATCGCCTGCCAGTCGCCGGCGGTTTCATAGTCATACCCGAACCAGTCGGCGGTGGTGGGATCGATCGCAGATTCCGCCGTATAGACCCGCACCTGGGTGGGGCTTGGGGTGACATTGGAGAAGATCTGGTCGTAGGGCATCTGGCGCAGTTCCGCCAGACGCTCCTGGGCGAGCATCAGGGCGCGGGTGCGCACCGAGGACTGCTCCACCATCTGCAGTGACTTGCTGTAGAAGTAGGCCACCGGAACCAGGGCGATCGCGAGGATCGTGAGAGCGATCATCAGCTCCAGCAGCGAGAATCCCCGTCTGCTTCGGCACTTGATCCGCATGCTGTTCCTAAGTTCATCCACCTGTCGCATACCTTATCTTACCCATCAGGATCTATTGACTTACAGTGATCAGGTCTTCGAGAGGAAGTCCTGGCGGTAGACGAATTCACGGGCCACCTGCGGGCTGACATTGCCCAGGTCGAGACGCGGGTCATCGCGGTCGATGGAGTGCGCCTTGTCGTTGGGGGTGTAGTCGTCCACGAAGTACTTGCCGCTGTTGGTCCAGTAGGTGAAGGCTCTGCCGGCACTCTGGCTGTTGGCCTTCTTGTTGTCCTGCACCATCGCCTTGGCGATCGGGTTGGGGCTGCCGAAGTCAAGCGTCTCGGCGATCACCATGAACACGGCGTGCACGCTGCTGGATTCCAGGCGGTCCTGGATCCGGCCGTGGCACTGGCCGTAGTAATTGCCGTCCGGATAGGGCTCGGGGTCGAAGGTCCACTCCGACTTGTAAACCTCACCGTCCGGGCTGAAGGTGATCAGGAACTGCAGGAATTGCATGTCAGCGTACTTGTATTCGTCAATCACGCCGTTGTTGTCCACATCCTCCCAGCCGGCGGGATAGGTGTTCTTCCAGGGATTCATGAAGAACACTTCATCAGGCAGTTCAACCGTCTTCAGGATGATGTAGTCGAGGATCTGGTCCTTCATGCGCTGGCTGTCAGAGCCGTGTGTGTAGATCCGGTCACCGTTGACATCGAAGTCGACCGTGCGGTCGAAGTTGAGGATCTCCAGCTCGTCCGCCGTGCAGAAGATCTTCATCGCCTGGTCATCGCGGTCGCCGGCATCCCAGGTGGGAGCGGTCGGACCGTCGATCCAGCGGTCAACATAGTCCTGGGTGTCACTGCCGCCGGTGCCGAGGTTCTGCGGATAGAAGATCAGCGGAGTGCTGGCATCGTTGAATGCCCCGTCCTCCGGGCCCAGCGGGCTGAAGGTCTCGGCGGCATCATAGGGATAGAGCGGCTCGACCGGATACTCTGCGGTTCCGGCACTCCAGGCATCGAACTGGTTGAGCCAGTCAAGATACGTGAAGGGGGCCTGGCCTGTCACCAGACTCGGGTTGAAGGCCGGGTCATAGGGACGGTTGCCGTTGGCATCAATCTCGATCCAGCGCGGGCGTTCCTCCACGATGTAGTACTTGCGCGAGCTGCGGTTGATGCCGGGGTTGTTCGGGTTGATGTAGCTGCCGCTGGAGGTGCCACTGGGGGCGGCATTGCTCGGCGCATCCGCCACGGCGTCCCACCAGCCTTCGCACTGGCGTGCGTCAGGCTGCATGTCGAAGGCGATGAACACCCGGCTGCCGGTCTGCTGGGCCTTGGCCCGGGCATAGCCGAAGTCGGTGGCGAAGACATCCACCGCACTGGCCAGGTTGCGCTCGGGCCTCGTGGACATGAAGCTCGGCACGGTGATCGCGATCAGGATTGCGAAAATGAGCAGCACCACGAGAAGCTCGATCAGCGAGAATCCCGACTGCGCCTCAGATTTCCTGCCCCAGTTGTTGATCATATTGTCCATCCTTGCATTCAACAGGCAATGTTACATTGTACCCATCCGGGCGTCAATTCCATGCCGGGCGGGAAATGCCGCCCAATTTGGTCCCGGTCATCTATCAGGACGTCAACCGCGCGCTGCGGTTACGCGGCTTTCAGACTTTCCCGCGAATGAGCTGGTTCCGGCACCGGTGACCTTATTTATCTGCTGTGTTATGCTAGAGCGCTATGCTCGAGATCCCCAGCTACTTCACGCGGCTGTACACGGCCGCTGAAATCGACCGCCGCGTCGATGAAATCGCCGCACAGATCACCGAGGACTTCGATGGCCGCAAGGTGCACCTCGTCGGTGTGCTGCGCGGTGCCAACATCTTCCTCTCGGACCTGGTGCGCCGCATCGAAGTCCCGCTGAGTTACGACTTCCTCGCGGTCTCGAGCTATTCCGGCACCTCCAGCACCGGCGTCGTACGTCTGATCAAGGACCTCGACGAAAGCATCGAGAGTGAGCATGTGATCGTGGTTGAGGACATCATCGACAGCGGCCTGACGCTCAACTACATCCTCGAGCAGCTGCAGAACCGCAAGCCGGCCAGCGTGCATGTCTGCGCATTCCTGGACCGCCCGCACAACCGCAAGGCCGCGCTGAAGATCGACTACACCGGCTTCGCGATCCCCGACAAGTTCGTGGTGGGCTACGGCCTGGACTTCGAGCAGAAGTGGCGCCAGCTCCCGGACATCTGGGCGATCAACTAGGATCCGGGTGTGTGGTCGCCCCCATATTTCAGGCTGGATGACAGGCAGCGCATCATTGAACTGATGCGCGCATTCCCCTTCGCCGTACTCAGCATGAGCGACCGCCATGGCCTGATGCAGGGCGTGCACCTGCCCTTCCTGATCGACGAACTGCCCGATGGCTCCATCGAACTGGTGGCGCACCTGGCGCGGGCCAACCCCCTGCATGAATCCTTTGACGGGGAGCGCGAAGCGCTGGTGGTCTTCAGCGGGCCGCATGGCTATGTTTCGCCCTCGGACTATCAGAGTGAGGACATGGTACCCACCTGGAACTACGTGGCCGTGCATGCAGCTGGCCGTCCGCTGAAATGTGCCGAGGGGGCGGAGAGCGAACTGGCGATCCGGCGCCTGGTGGCGGCGATGGAACCCGGCGAATCCGGCTGGCGCACGGAGCAGCTCAGCGAGGAGAAATACCGCGGACTGCTGAGGGGCATCGTGGCCTTCAGCATGCGTGTTGACAGACTGGACGGCAAGCTCAAGCTCAACCAGAACCGCACGGTCTCCGAGGCCGGAAATGCAGCCGCCAGGCAGGCTGCACTTGGCAACACTGACCTGGCGGAAATGATTCTCTCTGAACTGGAGAAGCGCCGGGACTAGCTGGCCGGACCCATCAGGCCGAGCATCAGCCCCCCGGGAGCGGTGAAGTAGCCGAAGGTGGCGATGTTCTCCATGGACATCGCCTCCCCGAAAGTCGTGCCGCCCGCAGCCTCAACGGCATCCAGCGTGGCCTGCACGTCGTCACTCCAGATGTAGGCCATCACCTTCGCCTCTGCCGTGTGGCTCTGGAACACACCGGCGATGCCGCTACCGGGATTGAAGTCCATGTAGCTTTCCATCGTGGGCTTGCTGGCCCAGCCGAACAAATCGCGGTAGAAGCTGTCCGGGCCGGAGGTGCTGGCATTGTAGACCTCCAGCGCGCAGAACATTCCGGGCACACCGCTCGCACCGGGGCCGACGGGGTTGGCAACCGGCTCAGCCGGCAGCGCCGCATCCACGAGCCCGACGATCACGCCGCTCGGGTCGGTGAACATCGCGATGTTCGGCATGCCCTCGGCGATCGGCATCTTCGGCACGAAGACGGAGCCGCCCCGGGCCTCCACCTCGGCGAGCTTGGCGTCGATGTTCGGGGTGTAGATGTAGAACGCGGACTGCTGGGGGATCTCCGCATTGCTGGCAATCCCGCAGCCCAGCTCGCCCTTCTCCATGCTGGGCATCCACATCACGTAGTTGTCCATATAGGGCATCACGTCCCAGCCGAAGACCGTGTGCAGGAATTCGGAAGTGGCCGGAATGTCCCCAGTGTTGAACTCCAGCCAGCTGATCCAGTGCTCACCGGTGCCTACGGCCATCTGCGCCGTGCCGCGTGTCATCTCCATTCCCATATCCATTGCACCGCCGCACTTGTCCATCTGACCACCCTGGCCGTAATAGCCGGAGTTGTCATTGTCACCGAAGCCTCGCGCCTCGGCGCTGCCGTTGAGGGTGAATGCGGCGATCACCACCGCCATGAGCCCGATTCCAAGCTTGTGCATGATTGATTACTCCTACAAATGTTGCCATCCCGCGGATTCTTCGCGGAGAGGGAATGATATCAGGCTTTCTCAGGTCCGATCAGGCCCATGAAGATTCCGTTGGGATCCCTGAAGTAACCGAACATGCCCATCCCGGGCATCGCCGCCGGATCTCCGGCCTGCTCGCCGCCGGCTGCCTTCACCTTGGCCAGCGTTGCCAGCACATCGCTGACATAGATGTAGACCATCAGCGGGGCCTGGGGCGTATGTCCCTGGAACACGCCGCCGATGCTGCCCCCCGGATCGAACATCCGGTAGGGCCCGCTGGATTCCGCCAGACCCCATTCGAACATGTCGCCGTAGAAGCGCTGGGTCTCCTCCAGCTCGCTGCCGCCGTGGATCTCGATGCTGCAGATGCTGCCCGGCTGCGGGGGCTCAGGGGCTGTCCAGGGTGCGGGGATATAGGGCAGCTCAGCGGGCGGGCTGTCGATCATCCCAACCGTGACCCCGGCCGGCGTACGGAAGATGCCCATGTTCGGCATGTTCTCGGCGATCGGCTGCTTCGGTTCCAGCAGCTCAGCGCCCAGTTCCACCGCGCGGGCCAGACTGGCGTTGATGTCCGCCACGTTGACATAGAACAGGGCATTGCCGACCTCCGGCTTCAGGCCGCTGCTGAAGCCCATCCCGAGCGTGCCCTGCTGCCAGTACATCCGGTAGCTGGGCCCGAACTCCTGCAGCTCCCAGCCGAATACGCTGCCGTAGAACGCGGCCGCCTTGTCCAGATCATTGGCCCGGATCTCAAGCCAGGCCACCTGTGAACGTCCGCTGCCGCGCGGTGTAGCGGGCATCCCGCCGCCTGCATCTGCCATTTCCGCCTCCATAATTTCTTTAAAGTGCTGATCCTGGTCAGCTTACTCTTCTGCTGGACACAGTTCACTGTATTCCGGGAACAGTCTGTCCTGCAAATCTGAACCTGTCAGGTTCAGTTGTGTATTCTGCAGAGTATACAAGTTGTATATCTCAGAAGGTTCCCGGCATCGAATCATGACAACCACAAGGCAGGAACGGGAGCTGTTGTAAGCCTGAATGCGCGCCAGTCCCGTCTCGATTTCAGGAATGGCAATCATCTCCTCCCGATACAGCGGGATGTAACCATCCTTTTCCAGATTGCTGACAATCCATTCATACTCCGCCCTGCCATCATCAACCATGTAACCCCAGCCATGCATCTGGCTACCGGCCGGATGATCCAGATCCCGGATGACAATGTTCTGCCTCGGGAAGGCATCCAGTTCCACATGGGTTTTCTCCATGTCGATCTCGAAGCAGCCCTGCCAATCCCGCAGTTCACGTTCATACATCGCCAGGTAATGGCTTGAATAGCTGCTGTCTTCCTTCGGCCACCATCCATATCTGGTTGCCAGACCACAGATTATGAAGGCCAGCAAGATGCCCAGGCATCTCAACCAGGTGTAGGGGTATCCGAACAGGCAAGATTTCGTTTCCTGGTCCATAGCGCTGACTGCAATTATGACCTAGGCCGTCGCACCCTCCGGCACGTAGCCGTCGGTCTCGATCTTCGTCCACGCATCACCGAGTTCCAGCATGGCCTTCAGCGTGACGAGGAAGCTCGTCCAGCCGGCGTAGTAGTCCTGGCTCTTGCGCTCCCCGAAGCCGCTGTGCACGAGGTTCAGACGGGTCCGGCCGGTACTGCCGTTCAGCTCCCAGCGCACCCGCGTCTCCGGCTCGCCGCCCCACTGCCAGCTCACCTCCAGCGACTGAGCGGGCTCCACACTGACGACCTGCTGCGGCCCGCCGGCCTGCCAGCCGTAGCTGAATACCCCGCCCGGCTGCAGCTCGACCCGGGCTCCGGAGGCGAAGAATCGGTCCAGCTCCGCCGGATCGGTCAGCCCCTGCCAGACGCGCGCGGGATCCTCTGCGATCTCCAGATTGAGTTCGACGCGGCCCTGTTCGCGGCGGTAGTCGCACTTAAGCAGCGCAGTGTGCCCCAGCGCATGCAGGCGCAGGTTCTCGAGGCTGGCAACCCAGAAGTCCGTCATCGAACCATGACCCTGCTCCCATTCGCGGTTGCCGACGGTCGTCAGTTTCACCAGTGTGACACCCTCCTCCTCTTCCAGAGTGAAGTGCACCTCGGTGTCGTTGCCATTCACGGGCCAGACGTAGGACAGGCTCCGGCCCTGCTCGTATGCGAGCAGCCGCTGCCTGCCCTCCGCCGGCACATCCGGAGTGTGGATCCCCCAGAAGCGGTAGCTCCCGCCCGCCAGATCCACCTCGGCATGTTCGGCGAACCACTGTTCCAGTTCCGCCGCAGTTGTCAGCAGCCGGAAGATCTCCGCCGCCGGCCGCCGGATCGTCAGGCTCGTATTGATTGTCTTGCTCATTTCCGTCTCCCTTGTCAGACTTGCTTCCCCCGCATCAGTTGCCGCTTGATTCAGATGGCCCAGCCATCCGGCCTGGCAAGCACTTCCACCCGGCGCCCGCTGTTGCCTTCGGCGATCTCGCGCAGTGCCACGAGGAAGTGGAACCAGCCGGCCTCGTAGTCGTGCTTGCGCGCTTCGTTGTCAAAGCCGCTGTGCACGAGTGTCAGACGCGTGCGTCCACCGCTGCCCGTGAGCTTCCAGGTGATGAAGGTCTCGGGGTCATTGCCGTGGTACCAGTCTGTGTGCAGCTGCTCATTGGGCACGAAGCTGATCAGCTTGGTCGGACCTTCGTTTGGCCCCCAGCCGTAGCTGTACTTCCCGCCTTCCCTGAGCTCAGCCTCAGCACCCTCGCCGCCGAAGATGCCCTTCAGCCCATCGCTGCTGGCGAGGATGTTGTAGACGGTCTCGCGCTCCGCCGCGATGTCAATCCCGACCTCCAGCTGCCCCGTCTGCTGCTCGGCCCCGAACTCGAATATGCTCGGCCGCTCCCCGCTCTCGCAGTAGCCGCGCAGGGCCAGCAGCACCCATTGCCAGTATTCGATCATCGTCACTTCCGTCTCGCCCCGGCGCGGTACATTGGTATGAGCCAGCTCGACGCGGCAGGCATCTCCCTCGCCACTGAGCTGGAAGGACAGGCCGGTGTTGTCAGCACGGAACTGCCAGCTGAGTTCCAGCCTGTTGCCATCCTCATAGCCGGCGAAGCTGAAGCGGTCGGTCCCGTCGCAGGGGCTGTCCGGCAGCCGCTTGCCGCACATCTGGAAGCGGCCAGCCGCCAGGTCCACATCCGCCTTGTCGCTGAGCCAGCCGTTGAGCTGCTGCCAGTCCGTCAATGATTGCCAGACCTTTTCCTGGCCGGTCTGGATGTCGATTGCCAGCCGGAGCTCGAATCGTTCCTGTTCCGTAGCACTCATGTCGTCTCCCGTATGTTGTCAGTATCGCCCGCCGGTGTTCCCGGCGTTCTTCACTTTGCCGCCCCTGCAGCAACTATACGCTTTCCTGTAGCCGCGCACCAGCGGCAGCCGCAGCTGCATGGCAGGCTCGGGTTGCGGGCCGCTTAGTTGCGCGAGGGCCCGCCCTCGTCGCTGCTGTCCGGATTGCGGTAGCAGGCCAGCACCAGCTTGAAGATGCTCTCGCTGCCGCGCGGCAGTCCGTCGTCAGCGCCGTACTTCTCCGCGAGGAACTGGATCAGCTGCTGCAGTTCATCCATGAACTCGGCCCGCCTGGCCGGGTCAGACAGCTCGATCTGTGCACTCAGGTTGAGCGTCGGGGTCTCGTCCCGCATCAGCGCCAGGCGGTTCGAATCACGTGCCAGTTCATCCGCGAGACCCATCATGTATCCGATGCTCAGGTTATCCCCGAGCTTCTCCCTGCCTCCGAGGGCTGCCACGAGCGCCGGTGCGAAGGACACGCTTTCCGCCGTCACGCGGTAGATCGCCTCCTTCAGGCCGCGGGCCTGCCGCTCATCCACCTGCTCCACGAAGCCGGCCTTCTCCAGCACCTTGACGTGGTAGTGCACCTTCTGCGGCGTCAGCCCCAGGTTGCCCGCAATCTCGGTGCAGGAGCGCGGCTCAGCCAGCAGGTGCATGATGTCCATGCGCAGCGGCTTGAGCAGCACCCTGGCCTCACCGAGGCTGCCGACTACCTGTTCCTTCTTCACCGTTTCGCTCGCTCCTCGAAGGTGATACTGTGATTATACAAAATTTTTTGTAGAAAGCAAGCGATTTTACAAATTTCCTTGTAAATTAGTCTGACTTCTCTCCAGCCCTCCCGCTCCACCCTGATCTATACTGGGTTCAGGAGAAACAGCAGTCTGCATGGACCAGCAGGAATCAGGCGGAGACATCACACGCCAGCAGCTCGGCGGTATGACCAACAAGGAACGCTTCCATGAGGGCAGGCGCATTCCAAAGCAGCTGCGCCGCATCCTCTGGGAACTCTGGTCGCCCGTCGTCACCAGCGAGGACGAGCCGGACGACTGGCAGCTTCTGGAAGTGCTGGACTGGTATCTGGCAAGTCGCAGGCTGGGGGCTGCTCATCTGCTGACTGCTGCCGGCAGCCGCTTCCTGCAGGGCTTGGCGGTACTGCTGATGGCAATGGGCCTGCAGCTGCTGTTCATGCGGGTCGGAAGCATCAGCGTCCTGTTTCCCGTAGACACCGGCTGGACGGTATCCAAGTTCATTGCCCTCGTGCTCATCGCCACCACGAGCATCGGCTGCATGCTTGGCACATACCTGGCATCCCATCAGCGCCGGCAACTCAGTGCCAGACTGCGAGAGCTCGACATCATGGAGCTGGTTTCCGGCGTGATCGGCAGCCCGGTGTCCGAGTATGAGCTTGTCCGCCTGCCCGCCCTGGCCAGGGGCCAGCCGGCGGATAGCGAACTGCTGAGCGCCAGGATGCTGGCTGACAACCTGGAACTGTTCCTCGGTCTCGGCGGCAACGCCATCCGCCGCCGACTGATGTCGGAACGTGTGCTCGCGATTCTGCGCGGCACTGCCCTTGCAAGCGGTGTGCTGATTACGATCATGCCGCTCTCTGCACTACCCCTGCTGCTCGTGAACATCATCCTGACCAATGACCCGAAGCAGTTCACCAACCGCCGCCACGAGCTGTTGCTGGCAATGCTCGATGAGATGTATCCGGACGGAACCGCTATTGGAAACAGTGCTCAGCGGAGCTTCAAGCCCTGATTCATGAGGATTGCCAGACTGCGCGCGATACAGGATCCCCGGCGCTATTGCTGGCCGGCTTCGGAAGCGGCATCCCCCGGCTGCTCCATCCCGCCGACGCTGATCCGCGCACGCACGGGGCGTTCGCCGGTGCCGATCTCCAGCACTTCGCGGGTGATCAGGGCGAGCACGATCAGCAGCGCCGATAGCGCCACCACCAGTCCGATTGTCGACCGCTGCGTGCTCATGTCAGTTAGGACTCCCTGAATAGATAATCGTTCGCACGGGCGATTGATTTAGCGTGGGGCGGGATTTCCCCGGATCTTCACGGCAATTCCATCCGGGATGCGGTTGTGGCCTGCTCCCGGCCACTAGCCCGGCCGATCCGGGTCACCCTCGCGGCGGATGCGGCGGATGCGCATCTCGCGCTTCTTCTCGACCTTGGCCCCCTCCAGCTCGTTGTCACGCTCGAGGTACTTGCGGATATGCTCGGCGAAGGCCCGGCCGATGCCCTTCACCTCCAGCAGCTCATCCACCGTGGCCTCCCGCAGGCGCTTGACGCTGCCGAAATGCCGCAAAAGCTCCCGCTTGCGCGTCTCCCCCAGCCCCGGCACGGTGTCCAGGACGGAGATGCGCATCGCCTTCTCCTTCATCTTCGAATGCTGGGTGTTGCCAAAGCGGTGCGCCTCATTGCGCAGCTCCACCAGCAGCCGCAGGCCGGGGTCGGTATGCGGCAGGCGGATCTCCTCCAGCTGGTCGATGTCGTTGTAGTGGTAGACCAGCTCCTCCTGCTTGGCGAGGCTGCAGAGCTTGATCCCCTCCAGCACCTCGCGCTGCTCCGTTGACAGGTCCGGGTCGTCCATCATCTGGTCGAACACGCGGCGCACGCTGTTGAGCTGCCCCTTGCCGCCGTCGATCATCACGAGGTCCACCTGCTTCCTCCACTTCGGGTCGGTCAGCAGGCGCTTCAGCCGCCGGTGCAGGGTCTCCATCAGCATCGCGTAGTCGTCCGGGGTCTGCTTCAGGCGGATGTTGAACAGGCGGTACTCCGGGGCATCCTTGCGCCCGCCGGTGAAGACCACCATCGCGCCGGTGGCCTGCTGGCCGTGCAGGTTGGCAATGTCGTAGCCCTCGATGCGGCGCGGGTAGTCCGCCAGCGAGAGGTGCTCCTTCAGCGCCTTCTGCCCCGGCGTGACGACGTAGTCCCCGCCCCCACCGAGCAGCACGGTATGCAGGCGCTCCTGGGCATTGCGGTTGGCAATCCCCAGCAGTTCCAGCTTCTTGCCGCGCTTCGGCGTCGTCAGCAGCACGCGGCGGATCGGCATCCCGGCGCTGTCCGTGATCTCGATCCCCGTGCCGTCAGCGTTGCCAAGTTCCGGAACCACCCCCGCCTCGCCGTTCTCGGCGAAGCTGCCGGCCAGCAGCGCCACCTCCTCGGCCTCGCCGCGGTGCTCCAGCGCCTGGAAGCGCAAGCGGCCGAGCCACTGGCGGATCACCTCGCCGTCCTGCGGCTGATGCGGCAGCACCAGCTCCGGCGGCACGTTCTGCGGGTTGGCATAGTGCAGCTTGAGGAAGCCGGCCAGCACGTCGTTATCAGCGCTGTCCTCCAGGCGGTGGTCCAGCACGAACTTGCGGTCGCCGATCAGGCGCCCGTCGCGCACCGGCATCACGAGCACGCAGGCCTTGTCCCGGCTGCGCGCCAGCCCGAGCACGTCGTAGTTCTCGCCCGGCCGCCCGATCATGCGCGTGCGCTGGAAGCTCTTCTCGGCGGCCTCGATCAGGTCGCGGTAGCGCGCCGCGCTTTCATAGTCGCGGTTCTGTGCCGCCTCCCACATCCGCTTCTTCATCTCGTCAATCACGGTGCCGTAGTTGCCATTGAAGAAGTCCACGGCGTACTGCACCAGCGCGCCGTACTTCTTCTCGTCGATGTAGCCGACGCAGGGTGCGCTGCACAGCTTCAGGTGGAAGTCCAGACAGGGCTTGTGGTACTTGTGCTCGTCGTCAATCTCCAGCTTGCAGGTCCTGAGCTGGAACATCCCGGCGATGAATTTCATCGCGCTCCTGACCTGGCCGACGCTCGTCATCGGCCCCCAGTAGCGCGCGCCGTCGTCAAGGTACTGCCGCGTCAGCATCACGCGCGGGAACTTCTCGTTCATGCTGATCTTGACGTAGGGGTAGGACTTGTCGTCCTTGAGCATCGTGTTGTAGCGCGGCTTGAAGGTGCGGATCAGCGAGCTTTCCAGCATCAGCGCGTCGATCTCGGTCGGGACCACGATCCAGTCCAGGTCGCGGATCTCCGTGACGAGCTGGGCGATGCGCGGGTCGCTCTCGGCGGCGGCGGTGAAGTAGCTCGAGACGCGGTTTTTGAGCACCAGCGCCTTGCCGATGTACAGGATCTTGCCGCGCGCGTCCTTCATCTGGTACACGCCCGGTGAATCCGGCAACTGGCGCAGCTTGCGGTGAACCTGCTCGGGATACTCCATCACAGTAGGATGATACCCGGCGAATGGTGGACGTTTGTTAAGTTGGAGCGCGAGCATTCAGCTCGCCATAATCATCTTGACCGGAGTCAATGAGTCAATCAGTCAATAAGTCACATCCATGCTTCGAAGCATTGAGGCCATTGACTCGTTGACTTCTTGACTGATTGACTTCCCTGAAACCCGAAACCTGCCCCCCGATATCCATGTCCTACGATTGTCGGGGAGGACACTCAATGAAACTGAGTTGGCTAATGGCTGCCAGCCTGCTGCTGGCGCTGACTTTGCACACCCATCCTGCCAGTGCGCAGGATGACAATTCGAACGGCCTGCAGGAACTGCTGCAGCGTGAGGATGTGCTTGCCCGGATTGAGCGGGGACGGCCAAAGCCTACATTCGACCTGCTGTTCGACCAGTACGCCCAGGCTGTCTGGGATGCGAATGCCGCCGATGCCTTCATCTATGAACCGAGAGGCAGCCACATTGCAGCCGCGGCATTGCCGGATGAAGTCCTGCTTTCCTGGGAGGATCGCTGGGGAGATGACCCGCGCTGGTGGGAACTGCGGGCCTATTGCGCAGCCATAGCCGCCATAAGGGATGACAGCGGGAATGACCGTCCTCGGGAGATTCTTGCCGAAGCATACGAACGCGGTGTTGTCAGCCCTTCATTGCTTCAGCTTCTGTATTGCCTTGCTGCAGAGAGTGAATACGGCAAGCAGGAATATGCAGAAAAGCGCTGGTATCCGGTCTACAGTGAGGAAACGCAACAGATACTGCTGGGCTATCTGGATGAATTCATCCGCATCGACCCGGAACATCCCTGGGGCTGGTTCCAGCGCGGCCTGCTGAACATCAGTATTGGCAACGAGGATGCCGGGCTGGCAGACATGCAGGCCTGCAGTGCCGCTGCGGATGACCGGATGCTGCTGCCATTTCCGCTGTCAACGACGATCATGCTGCTTGAGCAGGGCAAGTACGCCGGCAGCCTTGTGCTGACCGGCATGCTGCTCCAGATCGACTTCATAAATGTCCCGGGTCAGTGGCACATGTTCGCCGGGCGGCGCACACTGGGCTGGTACGCCTCCAAGCAACTTGAGAATGGCAACATGGACAGGCTTGACCTGCTGGAATCGGCTGTAACGGCCTGTGGAAACTGCCTGTGGTGGGACCTCTCAGGCAGGCAGGCTCCCGCAATATTCACCAACTCATTGGCCAGGCAGTGCCTCGTGCAGTACCCTGAGCGATTCAGTGAGGAACAGAGAAGCATTCTGTATGGACACAATGTGCGCATGACGCAGTCGCGCACGAGGATGATGGAAGGCAGGAAGGCCCTGGATGATTTCATTGAGGACGAGATGTATACAGCCTTGCTGCCCATCGAAGCACCATCGGGTAATTCCAGCTGGATGGAAATGCTGGCAACTGAACTGATTGAACCGGGCAGCATCAGCCAGGCAATGGTGGAGCGCGGCATGGGCCATTTCTTCTTCGAGCGCTGTGCTGCTGCGCATTTGGCGTACTGGTCCAGCGATGCCGAGCAGGAGGAACTGGCGTTCGTGGTCGAGCGCCTGGACCGTTGGCACTGGACTGAGCTGGATTATGAGGAGCAGGAACTGAGCCCGGAAATGCAGATGCTGCTGGAGCAGATGGAGCGGCAGCTGCAGGAACAGGAAGGATCGGCAGTAAACATCTGCAACCAGCTGCAACCCGAAACTTGACCCTTGGGTATAATGCGCGGTTGAGACCCGGAGGTCAATCCCGATGCGCATTCACTGGCAATACCTTGCATTCCTGCTGCTGATCATCGCCTGCTGCTCCTGCAGCTCAGGCAGTGGCGATGGCAGTTCCAGTCCGGCACCGGACGGGCTGGCAGCACTCAGCCCTGCCGGGAAGCAGACTGCCGCCATCGAGATCCTGCCGGGCGGTTTGTTCGACTCGCTTGATGCCGGATCACTCAGCATCGTCTGGTCAGAGCAGGATGGCCAGCCCCTGGCTACGATCAGCACAAATGACACAGTGAACCTGCGCGCGGCCTACCTGCGTATCTCCGTCCCCGGCACTGCCACTGGCAGCGCGACTGTCACGCCTGGCTCATGGGCCGGTGAAGATGCGCTGAGCATCGCTGTCCCCTCTGCTGACAACACGCTCGACATCGGTGTCTGCATGCTGCACCCGGACAGCGCCGGCGGCCACAGTGGCCCGGCCACGCTGGCAAGGCTGCGCTTCGCGGATGAGGAAGCTGATGAGCTCCGCACTAGCAGTGCTCCGCCGCTGAGCGCGGGCTCGCGCATCGACCTGGACTACGATCCCAGCCGCAACTTCTTCTACTGGTACTATGCCAACCAGGGTGACTACGACCAGAACGGCGAGGTCAATGTCTCCGACCTGACCCCGATCGCCGTGCACTTTGGTAAGACCGCCAGCGGCGGTTTCCCGCGCGCCAGCGTGGAATCGGTGGTGGACGGCGATGACAACGGCGAGATCAACATCGCCGACATCTCCCCGATCGGGATCGGCTTCGGCAGCCGCGTGGAGGGCTTCAACCTCTACAAGGGCCAGCCCGCCGACTACCCGGGGGCGGCGGACCAGCCCTCCACAATCGCCGTGCTGCAGACCACCGTGCTCGCCGATGCCCTGAACACCCCCGCCCAGGGCCGGCTCTACTACGAAGTGCACAGTGACGCCGCCGCCGATGCCGCAGCTGCCTACTGGCTGCGCCCCGCCGAGGGTGCAGCGGAGGGCATCCCAAGCGATCTCTCCGGACTTGGCAACCAGGCACCCAGCGCCAGCTTCACGCTCGAGGCCAGTGCCGGACTCGACCCCTTCCAGCTCAAGGCCGATGCCTCCGCCAGCTCCGACCCGGAGGGCGGCGCGCTGGAGTATTACTGGTACATCGTGGACGGGATCTTCGCCGCAGAGCTGACGGACCCTGGCAATGTGACGCTCACGCAGCAGGTCGGCCCCGGCAACTGGTCCGTCGCGCTCTATGTGCGTGACGAGCACGGCGCCACCGGTTTCGCCGCCAGGCAGTTCAGCGTGGCAGCCAATGCAGGCTGGCAGATCACCGATCTCGACATCGCCGTGCCGGGTGCGCCGGTCATGGACATCAAGGACATTGCACTGGCCGGGATCGACGGCCGGCCCTACATTGCATCCGTCTACCAGAGCACGAGCGAGAGCGTGGTCGCCCTCAATTATGGCAACGACCCGCTCTGGAACCAGCCGCTGGCCTTCCGCAGGATCAACGAGCTGATGGGTGGCAACGCCGGGCAGGTGGAGATCCTCGACGTGGGCGGCGTGCCCGGTGTGCTCTCGCTGCAGAAGAAGCCCACCGAAAGCCGCGTGGAGTACAACTACGTGGAGGACCAGCAGTTCACCTCCCCCTACAACATTGCGCTTTCAAACCACAACCTGCGCGATATCTCCGCCGTGATGGCGGATGGCCGGCCCTCCGTGGCGATCTTCGACCGGGATGCCAGCGAGCTGCTGTATGCCATCAGTGACGACGCCACAGGCTCGCACTGGGGCACGGCCGGGATGATCGACTCCGGTGCCAACCTCGGCTGGTATGTCAGCGCCGGTGTTGTCAGCAGCTCACCGGCGCTCGTCTACTGGGACGCCCAGAACAAGCAGGTGATCTACAAGGATTCACATATTGCCAGTGGCAATGTGGTCTGGCATGTGGCATTCCCGGTCTACAACCCGACGCAGATCGAGATCGGCGATGCCGTGCTGGACCTGCCGGCTGGCGGACAGTGGCTGCTGCTGCATGACTACACCGCCAACGGGCTCGTAAACCTGCGTGACAACGGCTTCGCCACCAAGGAGCAGCTGTCGGCGACGGCCGGTGACAGCCACACCGAGTACTCGGTAAAAGTGATTGGCGAGCGGGTCTGCTATGTGTTCGTGGACAGCGGCAAGCTGAAGTTCCGCCGCAGCACGGACGGCACGGGCGCCACCTGGCTGCCGGTGCAGGAGATCACGGACCTGACGACCGAGGACGGCTGGGTCTCACTGGCGGATGTGGGCGGCTTCCCGGCCGTGGCCTATGTTGACGACCTGACGGCGACCGCGCATTACGCGGTGCTGGTGGAATAGGGAGGTCCGGCTTCAGTCGGGCCTGGAGGAAGAGGAGTGCACTGAGTTTTGAACCACAGAGCACACAGCGAGCACGGAGAATTTTCTGTTTCCATACAAGAGATCCGTGGAAACCTGCAGCGCAAATCTGAGCTCTCTGGGGTCAAGCCCTCTGCGGGCTCCTCTCCCTCTGTTGCCACGATCCATTCTGACAACGAAACTGCAGCGCGGGACTGCGGCGATCACACACTGAACAACTCTCAGCAAAGGCTCCAGTAAACCCTTGGAATGCTCTGTGCTCTCTGTGATCTCTGTGGTTAAGCCATCTGCGGGCTCCTTGGTCAAGCCCTCTGCGGGCTCCTCTCCCTCTGTTGCCAGAAAAAATTCCGGCCTCCCTTGTCCGGATTGCTCCGGACCTCCCTACGTCCGCGGGACCCGCTCCTCATACAGCAGCGTGCCCTGCTTCTCGCCCCAGATCCGCACGTGGATGTAGCGCGTCACCGGCTTGCCCTTGAGCTTCTGGCCGGCGAAGTACCTGCCAACTTCCTCGTCGTCATCCACCACCTTGATGCTGATCCCGCCGGGGCTCCACTTCTCGGAGCTGAAGTTCTCATAGAACTTCCCGGTCACCGGGTTGATCGCATGGTAGTAGCGCAGCAGCACGTCCTCCGGTGTCAGCTCCGGCCAGCTCTTCTGCCCGCCCCAGCTGATCAGGCCGTAGTACAGCTCCGGCCCGCTGTGGGGCAGCGTGCCCCACTTGTCCCAGTAGTTCTCCACCTCGCGCAGGAGCTGCGTCAGGCTGACAACGCCGTGCCCGCCGGGCAGTTTCCAGAGTGAGACACGGCGGCGCTCGCCAACGCTGAGCTTCCAGTCCGCCTTCAGCGGGCCATCCGCCGCTGCCAGCTCCTTCAGGTACTTCTTCTCATAGTCCGTGCTGCCCTTGTCACCGGGGCCGACGTAGTCCACGAGCTCCAGCGCGGGGCTCAGGTCGACCTTGAGCATGCGCTTCACGGCGCCGGGGTAGTCGAAGTCCGGTGCGCTTTCATGGTTCGGATGTGCAAGGGCCGCCGTGCACAGGCACAGCAGTACAAACAGGCTGATCGGCAGATATCTCATCAATCCCTCCCGCGGGCACATCATTCTACCCAGCGCAGCGGAGCAGTATCCCGGACGAGTCATGCCCCGGGCATATTCAGGTGCTCAGTCCGGCAGGCGTGGTGCCGGCGGCCTGGGCGGAGGTGGCGCTGGGACCGGGCGCGCACTGTCCACATCCCCGCTGCTGCCCAGACCACTGAGCAGGTAATCCGCCAGGGCCAGGCGCTGGACCGCCCCGTCCAGGCGCAGGCGGTACTGCAGCAGCATCCCGAGCAGCAGCATGCAGAGCAGGGGGTATTCAAACCAGCGCCCGAAGTTCAGATGCAGCAGCATGATCCAGCCGCCGAGCAGCACCACTGCCAGCAGGCTCAGCAGTCCCAGCCGCTCCCAGGGACCGCCGCTGTGCAGGCCTTTGCGTTTCACGAAGCCCGGCAGGCTGCGGCTCAGGCGCAGAAGGCTGCGCCGGAAACTGCCGCCATCGCCCCCCGCCAGCAGTTCCGTGCCCAGCTCGCTGCCCAGCAGGTTGTGCTCCTCCAGGCCCCTTGCCAGCCAGGGCCGCAGCCGGCGCAGGGCCTGGCTGCGCAGTGCCAGCGCCGCACCGTACCACAGCAGCGGCACGCCGAGCATCAGCATGAAGAATTCCGGCCCGCTCACCCCGTAATACCAGTCCGGTCCCTCGAAATGGAACCAGACAATATGCATCGACAGTCCGAGGAACACGAAGGCCAGCAGCGCCGTGAGCAGCATTATGTCGACCGCGCTCTGCTGCCGCCGGCGGAAGTCCTCCAGCCAGCCGCGCACCGGCCCAGCTGTCCCTTCCACTGTACTGCGAGCGTCCTCAGCCATCCACGCAAGCTTAACACTGTGGCAGCCCGGATCAGGAGCGGCGGTGTTAGAATCTAGGGATGTGGGACAACTGGCTATTCAGCCATCCGGAGCTGGCACATATCACTCTGGATGTGGGACGGGGACTGGGCGAGACACGCTCCCGGCACCACGTCACGAAGCTGGTTGAGATGCTGATGCCCTGGGACGAGAAGCAGGTGCTGTACTGCCTGGACCAGCTCGCCGCCGGGGACTCCCGCAGCGCCGCCGCGATCGCGGCCCGCGCCTCCGCCGGCGGATCCCTGCAGGGCGACACCCATCTGCTGGCCGGAGCCTTCGCGCTGGCCATGGCCCGTCCCCAGGAAGCCGTCAATGCGCTAGAGCAACTCGGGCGCGAGAACACCGACTGCGGTGAGGCCATCCGCCGGATGTACCCCGGCCTGCGCATCCTCCTTAGGATCACGCCCACGGTGCTGATCCCGGTCTATCCCAATGACTACGGCGCGGGCCTGATGCTGGCCGTGGCCCGCTGGGCCTGCGGTGAAAGCGGGGCTGCGCTCGAGGACGTGCGCGACCTGATCAGCCGCCACGGCATGCGCGACGAACTGCGCCTGCTGGGCGGCTACCTGCTGGTGCAGCGCGGCGAGCTCGACCGCGCCATCAAGGCCCTGCAGGGCGCGCATCCCGAGGAGGAGGACGCCGTGGCCCTCGACCAGGCGCTGATCCTCGCCTATGCGCTCAGCCGCCGCGAGCAGTACCGCGAGGCCGCCCGCGCCCTGACGCGCAGCGTGCGCAGCATCCGCAGTGCCAATCAGCATCTGCAGGCCCGCTGCAAGCTGCTGCTTGCCGAACTATACGACCGCTGTGAAATGCCCTTTGAGGCGCTGGCGATCTCCAGCGAGGTCCCGGCCGAGGTCCTGCCGCCCGCCGTGGCCCGCAGCCAGCAGCAGCGCGAGGAGCGCTGGCTGACGGAGGCCCTGCACATGGGCGGGGCGGAACTGGAACGCATGGCGCGCGCCAACCCCTACATGATGTACGTCCCCGACGCGGCGGAGTTCAGTGACGCCCGCCGCGTGAGCAAGCTCGACATCCACCGCGATCCGGTGGCCGCGCTCAAGCCGCGGGAGATGAGCTGGCTGCGGCGCAAGGCCGACGAGCACCGCATCTCCGAATACCGCAGTGCCGTGGCCCGCGGCGAGAATGTGCCCGCCCCGCATGGCGAGAACCTCACCACCGAGGGCCGGCAGTTCCGCCAGCGCGTACGCCAGGCCGAACAATGGTGGCCCGGCCGCAGTCAGGCTCTCAGTGCTGCCCTGACCGGACGCGACGGCCTGCAGGCCGCGGGTGCCGTGGGGCATGCGCTGTTCGACTTCTGCAGCCAGCACGAGGGCTCGCTGAAACTGCTGGAGGGCGAACAGCGCGCACGCTTCGTCGCCGGATTCGGCGGGATGGTGCTGGCCGCTGCGATAATCATGATCGTGCTGCGCCTCGCCGTCTACGGCGGCCAGTGAGGAACTGACAACCTGATGCCAAGACTGCTGCACAGCCTGCTCGCGAGCTGCCTGGTTCTGTTCTGCCTCGGACTGGGAGCCACGGCCGTGCATTGCCAGAATTCCGATGACCCCCCGCCACGCCAGGAGGAGGACCCGCCCCCCGCGGATGACCCCGCTGCGAAGGGTGACCCGCAGCAGGATGACAGCGGCATCGGCCAGCTGGAGCTGGAGCAGCCCGAGAGCGAGGAGGACCGCCGCATCAAGCCGCGGCTGCGTCCCGACACGGATGAGGAGGAGCGCGCCTACAAGCGCCAGGCCACGCGCAATGACCCCTTCCTCAATCCGCTGCTGCCGCTCGACTACGAACGCATCGAGAACAGCGGCTACAACCCCCGCGACCATCTGCTGCCCGCCGGCTACCCGGACCTCTCCCGCTACATCGTCCAGACCCGCGGCGGTGAGGTGCGCGGCTTCCTCACGGTGCACACGAGCATCGAGGAGCAGGCCCTGGCCGGGCGCGTGATCAGCGTGGTGCAGGTCCAGGAGTATGAGCCGCGCCAGCGCACGGAGATCCAGATGCAGCTTGATACCCTGCGCCCGCTGCAGACCCAGATCCTCCCCGAGGGTGAAAGCCGCAGCCTGCAGGCGCTCGAGCTCGGTCTCGAGGAAGCGCTCAGCGCGGAGTACCTCTTCGACCGCATCACCATTCGCCAGAACGTCGGCGGGATCACGGGCATGGAACGCGCGCGCATGCTGCCCTTTTCGTTTGACCTGAACCAGCTCGGCACGATCGTGCGCTGCCTCGATTACGAAAGCACGGACTGGCCGCTGGAGGCCGTGCTCTACGATCCGCAGAAGCGGGCCAACCGCGTGCTCTCGATCCAGCAGCCGCAGCGCTCCACCGTCAAGAGCGCCGAGCTTGTTGACTACGGCTGCTGGGAACTGACGATGCATGTCGGCGATGAGATCTGGCAGTACTCCGTGGAACGCCTCGAACCGCACCGTATCGTGCGCTTCAGCAACCCGCAGATGAGCTACACCCTGCAGAGCTACACCTCCGGCAACTGAGCAGGCCGGCGCATGCCGGGGAGACAGGCATTGCGGATATATTCACTCTGTTTTATCTGTATTTAACTCTGTTTCTGCGATTCCGGCCACACATCCCTGGTATGACATGCTGAAGGCTTCCTCTAGGAGATGGCAATGCAGGCGCGACTTACCTCATTGTGCGTGCTCGTATTGCTCAGTGCCTGCACTCCGGCCGTGGATGAACCCGCAGCGGAGGCCGGCAGGCCACCTGGGCAGCAGTCACTCAGCCACCAGTTGCCAACGCTGGAACCCGCAGCGCCGGACGCCGAGGCGCTCGCCGTGCCGGAGGGTGTTGACCCG
Organism: bacterium; assembly: GCA_041395205.1. Lineage (GTDB taxonomy): Bacteria > 4484-113 > 4484-113 > 4484-113 > JAFGCY01 > JAHEFU01. The sequence goes on along the minus strand of JAWLAZ010000001.1, from coordinate 1,315,938 downwards.
CAGCTCTGGCAGGAACTGCTTGCGGAGCTGGAGCGCAGCATCGAGTTGCCGGCAACAGAACCTTCGCTGCCCGGACCGGCCCTGTTCAGCCTTGACAACCGTACGGCCAGCTTCACGCCCTACGGCGAACACAACCTCGTGCGCGACCTGCGCCTGAGCGGCAGCGGCCCCTGGCTGCTGTGCTGGAGCTACCGCAACCGCGGGGACTATGACCTCAACGGCTCGGTGACGATCAGCGACCTGACCCCGCTCGGCCAGCTCTACGGCATGCGCGACAGCGACCCGCTCTGGCCCACTGCCGTGCGTGCCGACGGGGATGGCAACGGCGAACTCAACATCGCCGACGTGACGGAGATCGGCCGCAACTTCGGCGGGACACTCGTGGGCTACGCCGTCTACGGCGCGGACAGTCTCGACGGGGAATGGACGCATATCGGCAATGCCGGCGTCACCACGCACCTGCACCGCAATGCCGACCGCCCGCGCTTCGTGATCCGTCTCGACAGCCTGGAGTTTGCCAACTATGCGCTCTGGCCCTACGACGGCAGCGCGGACGAGGGCGGCTGGTCCAATCCCGCCTCACTGGCCAGCGCTCCGCGGCGGCGCATCAGTGGCCTGCATTCCGTCTGGGAGAACTGACATGAAGCTCATGCTGCTGAGTGCCGTGGTGCTGCTGCTGGCTCTGTTGTCAACCGCACGGGCCGCCCTGCCGGAGCTGGACCCCGCCGGGGACGGTGCGGTCTGGCAGCTGCTGCGGCATGCTGCCGGCGGCAGCCGTGCGCTCGTGGTGCATGCCGATCCACAGGAGCCCTGGGCCCGGCTCTGGGGCCGCGGGGCGGATGTATACCCGCAGGCCATCGCTGCCAGCGGCCCGGACTGCATCATCACCGCCGACTACGGCTTCCTGCCGCCCGGGAGTTACGCCCCGCTCGCCGCGAGTGTCGCCAGGTTCTCAGGCTCAGGCAACCCGCTCTGGCAGCGTGAGATCAGCTGGGCGGACTACAGCATCCGCCTGCGGGCCCTGGCCACTGATGGCAGCGGCAGGATCTACGCCACGGGTCAGGCCTGGAAGTATGACGATCTGCCCGGCCCCGAGGGCTTCCTGCCGTTGCGCGGGTATGTGTTCAGCTGCGCACTCAGCCCGGAGGGTGAGCTGCTCTGGGCCTCGCGCTGGAGCAGTGACTACCTGGCCTTCGAAAGCGGGCTGGACATCGCCGTGGATGGCAACACCATCTGCGTGCTGGCGGACTACAGCGGCCCGCTCAGCGCCTCCGCCGTGGCCCCGCTGCTGCTGTGGTATTCCGCCGTGGACGGCAGCCTGCTCGCAAGCCGGGTCTGGAGCATACCCGGGGAGGATGTCTTTCCGCGCAGCCTGGCGGTCGACGGCTCCGGCCTGCTCTGCGTGGCCGCTGACCATCCGCAGTACCTGGCCGGGATCGAGCAGGAGCGTGAACTGATCCTGCTGTGGTTCAGCGGCCCGGCCGGCTTCCTGTTTGCCAACGGCGTCTATGGCCGCGGTGCTGCGCTCCTCACCGCCTGGGATGTGGCGGCGGCGGACGGCGAGTTCTTCGTCTGCGGCAGCCTGGCAACGATTCCCTTCCCGCCGGATCCGCAGTGGCTGGACCACCATGTCAGCATGCCGCTTCTGCTGCACTTCGTGGGCTACTATCCGCAGGCCGGTCTGCTGGTGGATGATGCGTCCGGAACATATGAGGATGCCTGGCTGGCTTCCGTGGCGGCAGCCTCCACGGGCGAGGTCTGGCTGTCCGGAGTACTGCGCGAAACGCCGGAGCGGGAGCTGGACTTCCGCGACTACAGCACGGGCAACTGGTACAGCGGCCAGGGTCTGCTGCAGCTGAGTGCCTGGGAAGCCCTGGGCTGCGGTGCCAGTTCACTGCTGATCAGTGATGCCGCGACGGAGGGCCTGGACAGCACGCAGCTGCTGGAGTTCGCGGACGCGGAACAGCTCTATCTGGCTGCGCTGGACTTCAGCGTGATTGCGCATATCCCGGATGCCCTGCTCGAGGCCAGCACGCTCAGCGGTCGCGTGCCGCTTACGATCAGCTTCGATGCCTCGGGCAGCACCATCGAGGATGGCAGCATCGTTTCCTACGAGTTCAGGATCTACGACCAGGGGCAGGGCTTCAGCAGCACCACAGGACCCCTGCCCACACCCTTCCACGAGCACAGCTTCAGCCAGGCCGGACGCTACAGCGTGATCGTGAGGCTTGTCAGTGACGACGGCAGCCAGGGCTATGCCTCGCTGGAGCTGAACCTCAGCTGAATGGCTCGGCTATACTCAGAACATGAGCTTCTCCGTGGGAGTTGACATCGGCGGGACCTCCGTGAAGATCGGCTGCTGGGAAGGCGGCCGCCCGCTGATCTGGCGCAATGGCCTGCCGGTCCCGCAGGACAGGGACGGCCTGGCCGTGGCCAGCGCCATCGCCGCGCTGATCCGTGAATGCCTGCCCGCCTCGGACTCACGCCCGGCCTGTATCGGCGTCGGCACCTGCGGGATGGTGCAGCGCGGGCGGATCCTGATGTCGCCCAACACCGAATGGGATGAGGTCCCGCTCACGGACTTCCTCAGCACGGAATTCGCCTGCCCGGTGCAGGTGCTCAATGATGCCGACGCCTACCTGCTCGGCGTGCTGCAGGATGAGGCCGAAACGGGCAGCATCGCCTGCGGCTTCACGCTCGGCACGGGGCTCGGCACCGCGGTCTGGCTCGGCGACCGCCTGCTCGGCACTGCCTGCGGCACCAGCCCGGAGGGCGGGCACATCACGCTTGACATGCATGGCGAGGCTGCCAACACAGGCATCCCCGGCAGCTTCGAGAGCCTCTGCTGCATCACGGCGATCCAGCGCTACTACCAGGAGCGCGGCGGGCTCACACTCAGCCCGGAGCTGATTGCCAGCGCCGCCGGCAACGGTGAGCAGGCCGCGCGCGATGCCTGGTTCCACTACGGTGAATGCCTCGGGGCGGGGCTCGGAAGTTTTACCAACATCTTCTACCCTGAGCGGATCTACATCGGCGGCGGGCTGGCCGGGGCGCGCGAGCATTTCCTGCCGGCGGCGCTGCAGCGTCTGGCAATGCACAGCCTGCGCACCACCCCGCGCCCTGAGATCATCTTCCCCGCTGACAACGCCAGTGCCATCGCCTGGGGCAGCGTGCGCTACCTCGCGGCGGCGGCCGGGAGCAGTGCATGAGCGAGGGCATGGAATACAGCCAGGCGGCGGCGGAACTGCTGGCCGCGAAACTCGTGGCCCGGCTGGCGGTTGCCAGACGGACGATTGCATGCGCCGAGAGCTGCACCGGGGGCTGGATCGCCCAGGCGCTGACCAGCGTGCCCGGCGGCAGTGATGTCTTCCCCGGCGGGATCGTCAGCTATTCCAACCTTGCCAAGACGGAGCTGCTGGGCGTCAGCCAGGATACGCTCGCGGAATTCGGCGCGGTCAGTGAGCAGACGGTGCGCGAAATGGCAATGGGGGCCCGCGCCAGCTTCCACTCCGACTATGCCGTGGCGGTCAGCGGGATCGCCGGACCGGGTGGCGGCACGGAGGAGAAACCCGTGGGCACGGTCTGGATCGCCTGGCTCAGCCCGGAGGAACTGCACACACAGTGCTTCCAGTTCGACGGCAATCGTGAACAGGTGCGGATTGCCACGGTGTGCGAGGCGCTTGAGAGAATTGCCAGCCTGGCTGCGCCTGTCTGATTACCGGAGCAACCCCAGTTTGCAGGCCAGCGGCAGCTCTGTTATCATGCACTGTCAGCAACAGGAAAGGACTCACAGGCGATGGATGAAACCGTGGACAGCGCTGCTAAGCTGAGCATCGAGCTCCTGATTGTCTCCGCATTCAGCGCGGAGGAGAACTGCTGGTATGCATGGTCCCCGCAGCTGCGCTGCATGCGTGATGGCGCAAGCCCTGAGGAAGCCCTGGCAATGAGCCTCGAGGCCATGGAGATCCTGTTCGAAGGCATGCTGGAGCGGGGCAGGCTGCGGGAATACCTGCTGGGCTGTGGCTACAGTGATGCAACCCAGACTTCTGAGACGGAGTGCAGCTACGTTCTGCAGAACAGTGTGCTGTTCAGCCCGCTCAGCTATGAGGACCTTGAACTCGCTGCTCCCTTCAGCGGTCCGCCCACAATCCGGAAAGTGACCTGGAGCCCGGCTCGGGACATGCGCCAGCCCGAGTCCATCCGTGTCTGACGAACTGGTCATACCCGGCACGGAGGAAATGTGCCGCTTCGTGGAAGCCTTCTTCTCGGGAATGGAGTTTTCCAGAGACGACAGCAGCCGGGGAGGACACATAGTTTTCAGGATTCCGGGATTCGAACGGAACATTGCCATTCCAAGGAACCGCAAACGGCTGGCGCGGGAAACATTCAGGGACATCCTGCTGGACATGGGCACGGACCTGGAATACTTCCGCCGGAATGCCGGCACACCGCGAAAACTCCGGAGTTTCTGCAAGCAACGCAGGAAATGATCCAACCCAGCAGCGCTTGAGGGGGCCGAAAACCGCTGCGACCCCTAGTAACAAAACAGCTAGAAGAAAATGACAACTTTTTCATTCTGATTTCCTTCCGGGTATGACCATGAAATACTCTCGCTTACGACGGACACTCAGTTGTATAGCAAACGTACCGGTAATCACCGCCAACGTACACTTCCGGTGCAGGTGGACAAGCACAATTCAATGTGACGGTCGGAGGGCAACAGTCAGCCGGCACCCATTCCAGATATAAGTTGGAAGTTGGTTGAGGACCGGCACAGGGCGCGTAATGATGCTGATAATATGTGCATCCTTCACATGGTGTAATAGCAAAGCGGATTGCTGCCGCATCCATCTCGAAAATATCCGTCCGTACCAGACCAGGAAGTTGTGTATGAATAGCAGCATCCGGCGAGAAAATCCCTGTTACCACTGACAATACCAAAAGACTTAAAATCATGAACATTAATCCCTTCATTTGTCCAAGCCTCCAAATGTATAGCATTTTGAATTGTACCCCCCGACTTAACTCCAACTATTCTCTGAACATAAAGTGCAAACTATTTTAAGTGGCTTGCCTGGCCAAGGGAATAAAGTATTTTCAAGTCGCTGAGCTTAGTGGGGTTCCTGTTATCGACGACAATGCAGATACATCAGCTATTGGGCAAACTCCAATCCATCCCGGAACTCTTCATTACTTCTGCATTGAACTGGTGGCGAATTCAATCGCAAAGTGCATTACAAGTGGAACAAGTCGAATTCACTTCTTCCTTGCCGTAGCGGGCTTTCCGGAACTGGCACCGGCAGGCTTCTTCGCCGCCGGGGACTTACGCGCGGCCTTCGGTTTTGCTTCATCCTCCAGCTTCAGGAAGCCCGGCTGGGTCAACTTCTGCGGGTCGAAGGCTTTCCTGATCTGCGCCTCCGTCAGCAGCGGGCTGCCATCGGCCTTACGCGCCGCGCGCACCTCGTCCATGATCGGCGTGCCGCTCTTCACGGCATGCTTGACGATCTCCGCCGCCGCCGCGTAGCCGATCAGCGGGTTGAGCACCGTTGCCAGTCCCATGCTGGCCTCGAAGTACCTCCGGCACTGCTCCTCATTGGCGGTGATCCCGCGCACGCAGCGCTCGGCCACCACCGTCATGCTCGTTGTCAGGATCGACTGCATGTGCAGCAGGTCCCAGGCCACGATCGGCATCATCACGTTGAGCTGGTACTGCCCGGCCTGGGCGCAGCCGCAGATCGCGCTGTCCAGCCCGATCACGTTGTAGCAGACCATGTTGAACATCTCGAGCATCACCGGGTTGACCTTGCCGGGCATGATCGAGCTGCCGGGCTGCACCGGCGGCAGGTTGATCTCGCCGATGCCGCTGGTCGGCCCGCTGGAGAGCAGGCGCAGGTCGTTGGCAATCCGTCCGAGGTCCACCGCGAGCGAGCGCAGGGCGCTGCTGAACTGCAGCTGGTCCGCCAGTGAGTTGTGCATCTCCACCTTGTTGGCGGCCGTGCCCAGCCGGATCCCGATCGACTGCCCGAGCTGCAGCGCGAGCTGCATCGCCACCTCGCGCGAGTAGTCCGGGTGGCTGTTCATCCCGGTGCCGACGGCGGTGCCGCCGAGCCCGAGGATCGCCAGCTGCTTGGCAGCGTCCACGATCCGCCCGCGGGCCTTTTTCAGGCAGTCCGCGAAGGCCGTGAAGACCTGGCCGAGCGTGACCGGGGTGGCATCCTGCAGATGCGTGCGCCCGGTGGTGATCACCTTGTCAAATTCCCGGCCCTTCTTCCTGAGCTCACCTTCCAGCAGGTCCAGTGCCCTGAGCGTATCCGGCAGGATCATCAGATTCGAGAGCCGGATCCCAGTCGGCATCGTGTCATTCGTGCTCTGGGCCATGTTCACGTGGTCATTCGGATGCACGAAGCTGTAGCTGCCACGCACCTTGTCAGCGGCCTTGCGCGCGAACTTCTCGTTGGCGAGGTTGGCAAGCACCTCATTCGTGTTCATGTTGAAGCTGGTCCCGGCCCCCGCCTGGTAGACGTCGATCACCCACTGGTCCAGCAGGTTGCCAGAACGCTCCACGGCCTGCGGGTCGCTCTTCAGGAGCTTGGCGGCATCCTTCAGCACGAGGTCCGCGGCCTTGACGATCGCATCCCGGCGCGGCTCGTCCAGCATCCCGAGCTTGCAGTTGGTCACCGCCGCGGCGCGCTTGATGTGCACGTAGGCCAGGATCAGCGCGGGGTGCGCCCGCATCCCGCTGATCGGGAAGTTGGCGACGGCGCGGGCGGCCTGCACGCCGTAGTATGCATCGGCCGGGACCTGCAGCGGTCCGAGGGAATCCTTTTCTGTACGGAACTTGGCGGACATCTGATACCTCAATGTTGTCATAATCGTCCTTAGTATATTATCAGTGTTCCTTATGATATATTTGTTTCGCAATCGAAATAGGATGACAACATCATGAATGAAGTTGATAAAAAATGGGGTGCTATAGCATTGTTCGATGCCCTTGGCGCCAGGGGTTATAGCATTGAAGACAGTATTAATTTTCTCAATTCCAGAGAAGAATTGATAGAGAACTCTGGCGGACACATACAAAAAACCAAAGTCCGAACACTTGTTCCCGAATCTGAACTTGCAAGGATTGGCACTATCAGTGGGGGAGTGAAAGTTCAAGCATTTACTTTCGGTGATACGATCGGATTTGCTATTACAGGATTCAAGAAGGATCATCCACAGAAACAATTAGCTGCATGTGAAGTAGCTGGAAATTTTTGTAGAAAATTTTTCACTAATGCTCTCCTCAAGGGCATTTTGTTTCGCGGAGCGTTTTCGATTGGGGAGTTTGTTACAGATTATCAATCTACAATAATTGGTCCAGCAGTACGAGATGCTGCCGAGTGGTACGAATCATGTGATTGGATTGGGGTTGTTGCTTCACCAAACGCAGGAAAGCATGTTAGCCTGTTCTTTAGTGACCATGCTTCTTATATGATGGACAATTCTGTTCATGAAGTTTTTCTTGAATATGATGTTCCACTTAAACGAGGCGGCAAAGCTAAACTTGTTACCTTGAACTGGCCGAGAATGATAGATTCAAGTCCGCCTACATACATCAAGAATTTTGAATGGGAGAATCGATTAGGAATTTTTCAAACAATTCTATTGCCACATAATATTGATTTTGGAACCGAAAAAAAGTACGAGAACACAATAGAATTTTATAGAAGTGCACTTTCTGGCAACTAGTAATACTAGTGATTGTGTTAGAAAACATGTTTCCAATATGCAGTCGCTACTTGACTATGTGGGCAAACGCTGGCAGCAGATACAAGCGCTCCTGCCTGGCCGTCGCAAGATTCATCACGCTCACAAGCCATGCACCCTCCACCGCCTGGTAACTGAAGCCGCTGTCACCGCTGCATTCCACCGGTGCTGCCAGCAGCAGCCAGCCCTCCCAGGCCACTGCCTGCCAGTTCCCCTCAGCGCAGGGGCGGTAGGTGCCGGGGGGCTTGCCCGGCATGTTCACCACGCGGTAGAGCATCCCATCCGTGGGCCAGAGCGGTGCTTCATGCATCCCATGCTCCTTCTCGGCCCAGTCCAGCGCCGCAGCGGCATCCGGGAATTCAGCGGCTGACTGCAGCAGCTCCCGGCATACTTCCGCTTCCGGCAGGACCCCGCTGGGCCTGGCGCGCTGCACTGGTTCAAGTCCCTGCTCCCGCATCTTCTGGGCAAGGTTTCCGGAGCTGCGCTGTTCCGTCTGCTTGAGCTGCACAAACTGATCGACAGGCAGGGGCCGTGTTGCCAGCCAGGCATCCCAGACCGTGCTGGAAGCACGGAACTTCGTGATCGCACTGCGCCGCCTGGTATTGATCAGGCTGACTAGCATCCTGCCTTCCTCCGCTTCACCCTGGTAGCGCTGGTCCAGCACCGGCTGGCCCACGAGCAGCATCCCGGCACCGTAGTCGACCACCCGGGCGGGGCTGTCCTCGGCCACCCTGTACTCGTTCAGGACCGGGACCCTCAGCTCCTGGTGGTGGCTCAGCTCCCTCAGCAGCGCCGGCTCAGGCTGCTGCCAGTCGCTGCCTCCCGCTGCCGCCAGTGCCGTTGCCAGATCCGGCTGCTCAGCGGCAGCTTCCAGCAGGGCAACACATTCCGCCTCCGTTGGCAGGCGGCCCGGCACCAGTCCGCGCATCGGCCCGAAACCGCCCGCCAGGGCCGTGGGCACCAGATTGGCAGGAATGTCACGCAGCAGGGTGCAGAGCGGTGGCGGCATGCAGATCGAGAAATCACGGACCCGGCAGTGGGTCAGTCCGTGGATATCACCGGTGCTCGCGCTCACGGGCGTATACATCGTGGAGCAGAGCTCAGCCGTCCCACAGAAGAAACCCAGCATGCTGCTGAGTGCCGTAGCAAGCGGAATCACGACCCAGGGCAGCAGCCAGAAATGCAGCTGCTTCACCTGCCGGGTCTTCAACCTGAGCGAGATCTGCCAGTCCAGGAACAGGCTCAGCGGGAAGAGCAACAGCAGCAGCCAGCTGCCCAGCAATCCAAGCCCGAGGATCTCCATCTCGCCGGCAGCGGGGAGCTGATCCTTCCTCCAGCCCTCGCCCGGTGCCTCAGGCGGCGGCGGGTCCACGGGCAAGGCAGTGCCCTCATTGCCGGCTCCGAGGGAATGCCCGCGCAGGGGCTGGCCGTCAATCCTGACGCGTATCTCCCGGTTGTCCCGCCCGAGATCCAGTGGCAGCCTCCCTCTGTCAGGGTGCGGTGACCGGAGCGGCATCCTGCACCTGCTCCGGCTCCATTTCCTCCATGTCCTCAAATTCCATGAACTCCGCCGGGTCCATGCCCTCCATCGGCGTCAGCTCGCCGCGGATCAGCGGCACGGCCTCGGTGAAGGGGCTGGCATCGCCGCCCATGAAGCCCCCGCCCGGGATCGGCGCTTCGCTCAGCAGCTGCGGCAGCAGCGCCTGCAGCTCCGCCGTACTGCCCGTCAGCGCGGTCATGTTCTCGTGGATCACCGGTGTGAAGCCCGGTTCCTGGCTGAGCTTGGCATCCAGCCAGCTCGGGTCCATCATCCTCAGTGCCAGGCCGTCCTCGCTCAGTTCGGCATGCATGAAGGTATGCATCGGCATGAAGTGCAGGCCGTAGTAGCTCTTCAGCGGCCAGTTGAAGTCCTGGTCGCTCGGGAACATGTCGAGGAACAGCTCGCCCTCCAGCTCCACCAGCGCCACGTTGAACAGGCCGTCCGTCCCGTCCTGGGTCACGAGCTCCAGCATATAGTGCAGCTCATCGACACTGGAGAAGACCCAGGCCGCGGAGTTGTCATCACTGACCCAGGAGCCGACCAGCTCCGGGCGGTAGATGATGTTCGACTCGGTGGCGATCCCGTGCACGGAGGGCACGCAGGAGCCGGTGGCGAACAGGGCGGCGATGGCGAACAGGATCACGATCAGTCGGGACATGCGGTCCTCCGGTTTATTGCGCATGCGGCGCGGTTCAGATCAGCGCCGTGCTCAGCGGTGGCTGATCACGATCGCGTCGTCGGTGACGTCGTACTTGAGGTCGTAGGCCATGCAGAGGATGTCCAGTGCGGCCTTGAGCGAGATGCCCTTCTGCGTGAAGTTCAGGTTGACCTCGGTGTCGTCAATCCCGCTGCCCACGGCGACGTTGAAGCCGCTGTCAGCCACGATGCGCAGGATCGCCTCATCGAAGGGCACGCCCTTCAGCTCCACCTTGGCGGCGGGCACCTTGTCCAGGTCGAACTTGCGGTAGCTCTGGGAGCCGCTGCCGTCGAAGGCCGGGCGCACCGGCACATCCTGGGCATTGCCCTGGTTGCCGACCGGCTGCGTGCCGCTCTCGCCGTTGTCAGTCGCGGGCGTGGTGGGCACGTTGTCAGGATTGCCATTGACGGGCGGATCCTGGGCGGGCGGGTCCTGCGCCGGGGGATCCTGGGCCGGCGGGTTGTCCGCGGGGGCGCTGTCCAGCTTCCACAGCGGCTTGATGATCTCCACCTCGATCCGCCCGTCGCGGGGCACGACCAGCGCATCGGCGGGGCTGCAGAGCTTGCCGAGGTAGATCGCGATCATCCCGCCGCCCTCGATCTTCGCGAAGCGCGTGAAGCGGTAGAAGCTTTCGCCGTGCTCGTCCTTGACCTTGAGCTTGTCACCCCTGGCCTGCGCCGAGGAGAAATCCAGCCCTGGGACCTTGATCTTGACGATGTTCGCGCCGTAGTCGAATACCTTGTCGATCTCCGCCATCTCACTGACGCTGAAGCTCAGTGTGATCTTCTTGTCACTGACCTTGGCATCGGTCGCCGTCAGTTCAGCGGCGCGCGCGATCCCGCTGCCGCAAAGCAGCAGCGCCAGTGCCAGCAATGTGCTAAGTGAACTGCGCATCGGTTCTCCCTGCGAGGTCATTCCTTCTGCGGAATACCCTATTATAGAGAGACGAGCCCCACCAGTCAAAGTTCTATTGATGAAATGTGAATAAGCTCCTCGATGCCACCACCTCCCTTGCTGCCCGGCTGGATGGCCGTCTGCTGCTGCATTACGTGGAAAGCTGCGACAGCACGAGCGAGCAGGTCCGGGAGCTGTACACCGTCCGCGAACTGAGCCAGCCTGTGCTGGTCTGCACGGATGCCCAGCCGGAGGGGCGGGGGACCCGGGGCCGCAGCTGGCTGATGCAGCCGGGGCAGGACATCGCGCTGAGCCTCGGCCTGCCGCTTGGCCCCGAGCTGCTGCCCAGTCCGCGCCTGCCGCTGGCCCTCTCCGTGCTGCTGGCCCAGTCACTCGCGAACCTGATCACCGAGCAATGGCGCAGCGCGCGGCTCTATCCGCGGGAGGATGCCGGCAGCGGCAGTGCGGAAGCGGGCAGCGGCGAGAGCGTGGTGCAGGCCATCAACCAGGCCCGCGACGGCCTGGCGGAGCGGATCTGTGCGGTCAAATGGCCCAACGACCTGCTGCTGGCCCAGCCGGGAGCGGACGGCGAGCTGCAGTACCGCAAGTGCGGCGGGATCCTCGTGGAGCATCTGCCGGGCCTGCTCGTGATCGGGATCGGGATCAATGTGAACAGCACCGCGGCGGACTTCGGCCCGGAGCTTGCCGGGCGGCTGAGTACGGTGCGCGACTGCTGCGGGATGCGGCTGGACCGCGAAGCCCTGTTCAGCGGGATCGCGCTGAGGCTGTACGGACGGCTGGTCTTCAACGGCATCCTGCAGGGTTTCAGTGCCGTGGACGATTCCGCGATCCGCGCACTCGAGCCCGACTGGCAGCGCCTGGACCGCAGCAGCGGCCAGCGCTGGCTCATGAAGCGCGACGGCGGGATCATCCCCGTGACGGCCAGGCACGTGGACTTCGCCACGGGACACCTGTTCGTCGCCGACGAAGCGGGCCGGGAATACGAAGTGGAAAGCTATACGGAACTGGAGAACCAGTAGTTTAAATAGTCTGAGTAGTCTCAATAGTTGTCATAGTGATTGCCCTGCGCATCAGGATTGCATCACGGGTTTCACTTCAGCCTGGCTCCTGTTCCTGTCCTAGCACTATTCCTACTATTGAAACCATTCATACTATCCGGACTCTTCACCACTGTTACACTGATACCCCATGACTGACAACGCCCCGCTGCACTACCCCGCCACCCGTCTCGACGGCACGGTTGACGACTACCACGGTGAACGGATCGCCGATCCTTACCGCTGGCTGGAAGAGATCCGCAGTGCGGAGACCGAAGCCTGGGTCGCGGCCCAGAACAGCCTGACCGATGCTTACCTCGCGGGCATTCCCGAGCGCAGTGCGATCCTCGAACGCCTGATGCGGCTGGCAACCGGCGGCCAGCGCGGCCTGCCGCGCGAGGCCGGCGGGCTGTACTTCCGGATGCTCAATGACGGCAGCCATGACCAGGACCAGCTCTTCGTCAGCCAGGGGCTCGATGGCGAGCCGCGCCTGCTGCTGGACCCGAATGCCTTTTCTGACAACGGCAGCATCTCGCTGGCGATGTGGGCCCCCTCGCCGGACGGCAGCCTGCTGCTCTACGGCACGAGCGCCAGCGGCAGTGACTGGACCGAATGGCGCGTGCGCGATGTGGCAACGGGCAGCGACCTGCCGGACATCATCCGCTGGGGAAAGTATGCCAACGCCGCATGGGAGGCTGACGGCAGCTCCTTCATCTACAAGCGCTACCCCGAGCCGCAGCCGGGCCGCGAGCACATGGACAGCAGCCACGGCTCAAGCATCCACCGCCATCGCCTCGGCACGGAGCAGTCCGCGGACGCCCTGCTGTTCTCCCTGCCGGAGCGACCCGACGAGGGGATCTTCTTCTCGCTGAATGCCGCGCGCGACCTGCTCGTCGTCTACAACAGCCGGCGCGGGATGCCCGGCAACCGCATCATCCTGCTTGACCTGTGGGGCGGGGCGGAGCCGGAGGTGCTGGTTGACGACTATGCAATCAGCCTGCAGTTCCTTGGCAACGACGGAGCACAGCTCTGGTTCCGCACTGACAACGAGGCCCCGAACTACCGCATCGTCGCCATCGAGCGCGGCCGGTCTGACCAGGCGCACTGGCGCGAACTCGTGCCACAGCGCTCCGAGGCGCTGCGCATGGCGGCACTCTACGGCGGGCGCTTCGTCTGCCAGTACCTCGAGCATGCCGCCAGCCGCATCCACGTCTTCGCCGTTGACGGCACACAGCTTGGCCGGCTGCAGCTGCCCGGCAATGGCAACGTCGAGCTGATGCAGGGCAGCGAGGACTCAGCGGAGTTATTCCTCGGCTACACCGACGCCATCACCCCCGACAGCTGCCTGCGCGTGGAGATCTCCGACCTGCCATCCGGTCCGGCCAGCCTGAGCGCGATCGACCCGCTGCCTGACAACGGCTGGGACCCGGCACTGTATGAGACGTCCACCGTGTTCTACGCCAGCGCCGACGGCACCCGCGTGCCCCTGCATCTGGCACACCGCAAGGGTCTCAGGCCCGGAGCCGATCCGCCGACGATCCTCTACGGCTACGGCGGCTTCAACATCGCGCAGATCCCGAAGTTCACCCCGGCCCGCGCCGCCTGGATCGAAATGGGCGGGCTGTTCGCCATCGCCGGGATCCGCGGCGGCAGCGAGTATGGCCGCGCCTGGCACCTTGCCGCGATCAAGCAGAACCGCCAGCGCGCCTATGAGGACTTCATCGCCGCCGCCGAGTACCTGCTGAGCGAAGGCTGGACCACGCGTGCCCAGCTCGCGATCCAGGGCCGCAGCAACGGCGGGCTGCTCGTGGGCGCGGTCATGTGCCAGCGCCCGGAACTGTTTGCCGTGGCCCTGCCGCAGGTCGGCGTGATGGACATGCTGCGCTTCAACCGGTTCACCGCCGGCCCCTTCTGGGAAAGCGACTACGGCAGCCCGCAGAATGAGGATGAGTACCGCGCGATCCGCGCCTACTCCCCGCTGCACAACCTGCGCGAGGGGACCTGCTACCCGGCCACGCTGGTGACCACGGGCGACACCGACGACCGCGTCGTGCCCAGCCACAGCTACAAGTTCGCGGCGCGCCTGCAGGCCGTCCAGGCCTGTGACAGGCCCGCGCTGATCCGGGTCGACACCCGCGCCGGGCATGGCCAGGGCAAACCCATCGCCCAGGAGATGCGCGAATTCGCGGACATGTACGCCTTCGCACTGCACAACATGGGAGACACGGCCTCGCCGTGACCAGGGACTGGGGACCTGGGACCTGGGACCAGTGCAGGGAACTGATCCCAGCTGGCAGATGGAGCGCGAGCATTCAGCTCGCAGGCCTGCGAACATTCAGTTCGCTTCCGGTTCATGACTTGGGGCTGATACGCACCAGTCACATCCAGCAGGCACGATTTCATAATCCTCAGAAAGATGCTCAGCAATAACCTGGCGGAATGATTGTTCCAAGGCGTCAGAATGTTCTCGCTCCTTCTGCTGATCCCCGCTCCCTGAGCTGATCCCCGGTCCCCGGTCCCTATGCTGGTCCCCGCTCCCTTCTTCTATACTCAGTGTCCACTTCGATAGCTGGAGTCCATATGATCAACGCGCACGCACGCGGCCTGTACCGCATTCTGGCAACTGCCCTGCTGGCAACGCTGGCAGCGATCTCCCCCGGCCTCGCCCAGGGGCTGACCTATCCCGAGGCCCGGCGCGGCGATGTCGTGGATGACTACCACGGCACCCCGGTCGCCGACCCCTACCGCTGGATGGAGGAGCTCGGCAGCGATGAACTGAAGCAGTGGGTCGATGCCGAGAACGAGCTGACCTTCGGTTACCTCGACGGCATCGCCGGGCGTGATGCGGTCTTCGAGCGGATGATGCAGCGCGTTGACTATGAGCGCGTCAGCGCTCCCTGGAAGGCCGGCGCACGCTACTTCTTCACCCGCAATGACGGCCTGCAGAACCAGAGCGTGCTCTACGTCAGCGAGAGCCTGGAGGACGAGGGCCACGTGCTGCTCGATCCGAACGCTTTCTCCGAGGACAGTTCCGTCTCACTCGCCAGCTGGCAACCCAGTGACGACGGCAGCCTGCTGCTCTACGCGAAGAGCGTCAGCGGTTCCGACTGGTGCGACTGGTACCTGCGCGATGTGGCGACGGGCGAGGACCTGCCGGACGTGGTGCGCTGGGGCAAGTTCGGCGTCGCCAGCTGGGGCAGCGGCAATGCCGGCTTCTACTACCTGACCTTCCCGGTCCCGGCCGAGGGTGAGGAATTCACCGCTGCCAACGAGAACCGCATGACGATGTACCATGCGCTCGGCACGGAGCAGTCCGCCGACGAGCTGATCTACGAGCTGCCGGAGCATCCGGACTGGTGGATCAGCGCCGGCACCAATGAGCAGCGCGACCTGCTGGTGATCTACCTCAGCGAGCGTGGCAGCACCGGCAACCGCATCTACCTGATGGACCCCGCCGACCCGGCGCGCACCGTCGAGAAGCTGATCGACGAGGACGATGCCGACTTCGGCTTCATCGGCAATGTCGGCGACAGGCTCTGGTTCCAGACCACGCTTGATGCCCCGCGCGGGCGCATTGTCGAGATCGACCGGCGCAACCCGCAGCGTGCCAACTGGAGGGAGGTGATCCCCGAGAGCGCCTTCCCGCTGGCCGGGGTCAGCCTCACCGGCGGCTACCTGCTCTGCGAATACCTGCAGGATGCACGCAGCACCGTGAAGGTCTACGACATGGACGGCAGCTTCGTGCAGGACCTGCAGCTGCCTGGTATCGGCAGCGCCGGCGGCTTCGGTGGACGGATGGACGCCACGGAGATCTTCTATACCTACACCGACATGACGACGCCGGGCACGATCTACCGCCTGGATCTGGCAACGCTGCAGAGCGAGCTCTACCGCCGCCCGGAGCTGAGCTTCGACCCCGGCAACTACGTCGGCGAATTCCGCTTCTACCGCAGCAAGGACGGCACGGCCGTGCCGATGTTCCTCGCGCACCATAAGGACATCAAGCTGGATGGCAGCAACCCGACCGTGCTCTACGGCTACGGCGGCTTCAACTCCAGCCAGGGCCCCTACTTCTCCACCAGCCGCACGGTCTGGATGGACATGGGCGGCGTCTGGGCCATCGCCTGCATCCGCGGCGGCGGCGAGTACGGTGAAGCCTGGCACCAGGCGGCGATCAAGACCCACCGCCAGGTGGCCTATGACGATTTCATCGCAGCCGCCGAATTCCTGATTGACAGCGGCTACACCTCACGCGGCAGGCTGGCCGTGATGGGCGGCAGCAATGGCGGCCTGCTCGTCGGCGCAGTGATGACCCAGCGCCCGGAGCTGTTCGCGGCGGCCCTGCCGCAGGTCGGCGTGATGGACATGCTGCGCTTCAACCAGTTCACGGCCGGTGCGGGCTGGGAAAGCGACTTCGGCAGCCCGCAGGACCCCGAGGAGTTCGCGGCGATCTACGCCTATTCACCCCTGCACAACCTGCGCGAGGGGGTCTGCTACCCGCCGACCCTGGCAACCACCGCCGACACCGACGACCGTGTGGTGCCGAGCCATACCTTCAAGTTCACGGCGCAGCTGCAGCATGTGCAGGCCTGCAGCAACCCGGTGCTGGTGCGCGTGGAGACCCAGGCCGGGCATGGTGCGGGCAAGCCGCTGGCCAAGAGCATCGCGGAATTCTCCGACCTGATGTGCTTCGCCCTGCACAACATGGGCGTTGACATCCCGGAGGCGCTGGCGCGCTTCGAATAGGACATAGGAGCTGGGTTGTAGGGTGTAGGTAGGATCTAGGAGCTGGGTTGTAGGGTGTAGGGGATGTGTCGAGCTTCGCTCGACCAGAGATAATCATGGTGACGCGAAGCGTCACAGCCTACACCCTACAACCCAGCTCCTATGTCCTATTCAATGAACGTGATCGCGTGACCGGTCCGGCCCGCGCGGCCCGTGCGGCCGATACGGTGGATGTAGTCATCGTAGGTCTGCGGCAGCTCGAAGTTGATCACGTGGCTCACGTCGTCAATGTCCAGCCCGCGCGCCGCCACATCCGTTGCCACCAGCGCCTGGATGCTGCCCTCCTTGAAGCGCTTCAGCGCCAGCTGGCGGGCATTGTGGCTCTTGTTGCCATGGATCGCGTCCGTCTCCAGGCCCTCGCGGTTGAGCATCTTGCTCAGCTTGTTCATGCCGTGCTTCGTGCGTCCGAAGACCAGCACGCGCTTCAGCTGCGGCTGGCGCAGCAGGTCCACGAGCATCTCGAAGCGCTTGCGCCCTGACATGCTGATCACCTCCTGCTCGACATTGGCGGAGGTCTTGTGCCTGACGACGCTGACCGTGACCGGGTTCCTGAGGAAGTCGCCGATCAGCCCGCGGATCTCCTCGGACATCGTCGCCGAGAAGAACAGGGTCTGGCGCTCGCGCGGCAGCAGGCCGATGATGTAGCGCATGTCGCGGATGAAGCCCATGTCCAGCATGCGGTCGGCCTCGTCCAGCACCACGTTGTTGACATGGTTGAGCTTCAGCTCGCCGCGCCGGAGAAAGTCAATCAGCCGGCCCGGGGTGGCGATGATGAAGCGGTTGTCAGCCTTGAGGCTCTTGAGCTGCGCCCCCTCGCCGACACCGCCGACGATCACCGTGGAGCGCATCCCGAGCCCGATCGTGAAGCTCTGCAGCTCCTCCTCGATCTGGATCGCCAGCTCACGTGTCGGAGCCAGCACCAGCGCGTACTGCGAGCGGTCGTCCAGCATCCGGTGGATCAGCGGCAGCAGGAAGGCCGCCGTCTTGCCCGTGCCGGTGTTGGCCAGCCCGACCACGTCGCGCCCTTCCTTCACCGGCGGGATGGCGAGGTCCTGGATCGGCGTCGGGGCCTCATAGCCACGCTTCTCCACATTGGCAAGCAGCTTGGCAGACAGGCCGAAGTCGCTGAACATGTGGGTCGGTTCGAAGATGTCCTCGATCTCATGCACGACTGGGTTGTCACGGATGAAGGCGATGATGTCCAGCTCGAGCTTCTCCTCCTTCTGCCGGCTGCGACGGTTGGCAACGCGCTGCTGGGGCTCATACTCCCCGCGTTCCTCAACCCGCTCCCGCCTCAGGGGCTCCCGCCTGCCTGTGCGTCCTTCAGTCGCCTGAGCCGCCGCTTCCTGCCGTGGCTCAGGCCCGCCTCGCCCCGGCCCCTGGCGCTCCCCGCCGCGGGCCGCGGCATCCGCTCCCCCGCTGCCACCCCGGCCCCGCCGGCCCCGGCTGCGCCTGCGGCGCGGACCGTTGCCATCAGCATCCGGCTGGGGCCTGTCATCGCGGTCCACGTAGCGCGGCGCCGGACGCTCATCAACGTAGTCGGTCCCGCGGGACGGGGCACTGCCGCGCTGCGAACGGCCCTGGGGCTGCTCAGTGCGCGGGCCCCGCCCGGGACGGGCATCGCGATCGGGACGGGCCTCGCGCTCCGGACGGGAGTCGCGCTCGGAGCGCTGCGGGCGCTCAGGACGGGCAGCACGCTGCGAGTTGGCAAAGCGGCCGTTGCCGGAACCACGCTCCGGCATGTCAATCCGGTTGCCATAGTCATCCGGCAGCATCCGCTCCTCGGGGGGCAGGCGGTTGCCAAGATGCTCCGTGCGGCGCGGCTGCGAACCGTAGCTGCGGCCCCGTCCCCGGCCCATGCCCGGCTTGCGCGCCCCGTTGCCGAATTCGACATGCTCGGGGCGCGGCTGGGCCTCATTGCCCTGCTCGAAGTGTCCGCCGCGGCGCGGCTCCATCCCCGGCTGGGGCTCGGAGCGCTGGCCGTAGCCGTTGTGGCGGCGGTTGTTGTCACGCTGCGGTCCGGAGCCCCGGCCACTGCGCCCGCTGCCGCCGCTGCCACCACGCCCGCGCTGCGGGCTGTCCCCCTGCTGTTCGGAGCGTCCGCCTGCGCGGCCCTCCTGCGGCCTGCCACCGTCATTGCGACGGCGGTTTCCGCCGCTGTTGCGGGTGCTGCTTGCGCGCCCGCGCGGAATATAAGTCATAGGGTCAACACGTCCCTTGAAGATTGAAAATATGGTCCCCCTGCCTCATGGCCTCACTCATCGCCTCAACCGCATCGCGGGAGGCCGGGGCCTGACAGTCATGTTGGATATCAGTTTTGGCGCGCCGCAGCAATACGGCACCTGATTATCGGGACGCTACATTATACCATGCAGGGCTGTATCGGCACTTACATGGGATTAAAATTCCAAATGTAAAATACCCGCAAGTCCTGTACAACAATCACCAAACAAATCGCGCAGAACTAGAATCTGGCTTATCTGGACTTCTTGCTGCGCGCTGCAACTGTAGTTGCTTTCTTTGGGCGGCTAGGCTTCGATTTTGCAGGAGTCCTAACATGATCCCGCCTGTCTAACTTACCACCAGATTGCCTGCCCGGCGAATTCGCTGGCAAGTATGACATTCTACTGCTTGCTGGCTTATCGAAATTGGAAGGATTCAGTAATTTACCGGACTTGAACACAGCGCCTGCGCTCCAATCCATTCCATCCGGCCAACGTAACGCATAACCGTTATCGGCTGTTCTGCATTTGGTCGAATACGCAGGATCGTCGAGATGGGCAAAAACGGTATCCGGTTCAGCGAAGTTTGCCCACTGAATGGAAACGACCTCTCCTGAGTAAAAGTAGATGAGTGAAACCCCTGACACAATGGTCCTGACTTTCTCAATTCGCTTCAATTCACCCACAATCGGATTATACCCCTGCTATTCCTCAATGCGTTGTATTCCGTTAGGTTGGTTGCGAATGCGCCACATCTCCAGCAGTTCTGCTTGATGACTTTCGATCCATCGTACGGCTTCTCTGAGTTGTTTGGCTGGCAATGATCCCTCAATCACCTGCTGAGTCTGAATGTCTATTGATGCTGCAAACTCCGCCTGACCTGCTTTGCCGGCATATTGCACATGTATGTGACCGCGTTCATGTTCGTTGCGGTTGTACATGCTGTAACTAATGCCATTGGTTCGTTTGCGAACCTGAACCATTGCCCAGTTTACCAACAGAAGACATCTTAAGGCAATAACTATTAGATTGGCAATCTACCCTCACCCTTCCCGCACAGCCACCAGATACAGCCGTTTGCTGTCCATCGAGAATGGCTCATCCTCGATGTTGCCGAAGGCCCGTTCCACCCGCAGGCCGGCCTGTTCCACAAGCAGGCTCAGCTCGCGGTAGCTGTACATCCGCAGTGAGCTGTGGTGCGTGCTGACCACGAACTCGCGCAGGTCCGGCTCCGCCCCGCCGTGCAGCAGGTCCGCCACATCCACGAGCAGGGTCAGTTCCTCCGGCGCCGCCGCCAGGTCCTCCGGCGCATTGACCAGCGTGACCCGGCCCTCGATCCGCCCCAGCTCATGGTTGAAGCGCCGCTCCTCCAGCACGAGCGTATTGCCCACCGTGACCCAGCTCTTCGCCCGGAAGCGCGGCAGCAGGCTTTCGAGGCACATCGTGTCGATCAGCAGCCGCCCACCGGGCCTGAGCGCCCGCGCCATGGCCTGCAGCTGCACGAGGTTCTGCTCGTCGTCAAAGTAGCCGAAGCTGCCCTGCCAGCAGAGCAGGGCATCGAACTCCCCCTCCCAGGGCAGATCGCGCATGTCGCGCTGCAGGTACTCCACCTCCGCCTCGTACTTCCCCGCCGTCGCGCGCGCCTCGGCCAGCAGTGGCGCGCAGAGGTCCACGCCCAGCACGCTCAGCCCGCGCAGCGCCAGCTCCAGCGTGATCCGCCCGTTGCCACAGGGCACGTCCAGCACGCGCATCCCGCGCCTGAGCCCGAGGCTGCGCATGATGAAGTCCGTCTCGCGGCGGTTGTCCTCCAGCGAATGCGCGAGCCGCATCACATCCAGGTAGGCTCCGCTGAAGAAGTACTGCCACCACTGCCCGCTCATGGGCGCTCGACGCTGCCGCTTTCGGTGGGATAGCCCAGCCGCCGCCAGGCCAGCATCCCGCCCCGCAGGTTCACGGCGCGGCGGAAACCCGCATTGAGCATCAGCGCGGCCGCGAAGCCGCTGCGGTTGCCACTGCGGCAGACGATCAGGTAGTCACGCTCCGGGTCCAGTTCCAGCATGTGGCGCTGGAATTCCCCGCCCGTCAGATCCAGCCGCCGGCAGCCCGCGATGTGCGCCTCGGCGATCTCCGGAGGCGTGCGCACATCCAGCAGCACGAAGCCCTCCGAGCCGCCATGCTCGGCAATGTAGTCACGCGCTTCAGCCGCGTCGATTTCCGGGACCCGGGGCATACCCGGCAGGCCAGCCGCCATCATCCGCCTCCTGCATTGTCATCCGCCAGATTCTAGCGGACAGAACAGCGCGGGGGAATAACGCGTCCGGATGCGCGGTACTACATACTGCGACAAGCCCGCGCGGATGTAGAGTTATAATCTGTGCGGATAAGATCCGGAGGTGGAACTGAAATGAGCAAGAATGACGACAGGGGCATGGCAATGCTGATCGCAGGCTTCGGTCTGGGAACCCTCGTGGGAACCGTGATCGGCCTGCTCGTGGCTCCGAAGGCCGGCAAGGAGCTCCGCAGTGACATCGCGGAGTACAGCAAGGATTACTACGACAAGGCCAAGGACTACTCCCGCGATGCCTACGAAGCCAGCAAGCACCGCGCCGAGGAGCTGATCGAAAGCGGCAAGGAGCGCGCCCAGGCGGCCTATGACTCCGGCCGTGAGAAGGCCCGTGAGTACAGTGCGCGCGTCGGCGAGAAGATCGGCCAGGTCAAGGACCAGATCTCCGACCGCATCGCCCGCAATTCCGAGGAAGGCGGCGAGGACATCAGCCCGGCCTAGGCCATTGATCTGCGGATTCTCAGGGGCGTCCCACGGGGCGCCCCTTTTTTTGCGCATCTGCGGCAGAGTTAACCGGGATTGCAGCAGCGCTTGTCCCATCCCACATGCGCTTTCCTTACAATTTCATGTACGGCGGACCGCAAATGAACGGTCGGCACAGACCGAGGCCGAGGTACTTCGTGAACGATACGGAATTGCTGCAGCAGAACAATGAACTGAAGCGCAAGGTGGAGGACCTGAGCAACCGCCTGCGCAAGTATGAGCCGGACTTCGACGGACCGCAGGGCCCGGCGGAGGCGATGGGCGCACCCTTCGCCCAGCGCAAGCGCATCGCCGTGATCATCGACGACAGCAAACTGATCCACATCCGCTACAAGTCGATCATCGAGGGCCATGGCATCATCGTCGTCGCAACCTCGCAGGACGGCACCTTCGGGGCGGACCTCGTGCTCACGCACCGCCCGCGGCTCGTGATCCTCGACTACAACATGCCCGGCGTGAACGGCAGCGAGGTCGCGCGCATGATCCGCGATGCCGACAACCAGGTGAAGATCATCGTGATCAGCGGCTATCTCGATGCCGACCG
Organism: bacterium; assembly: GCA_041395205.1. Taxonomy (GTDB): domain Bacteria; phylum 4484-113; class 4484-113; order 4484-113; family JAFGCY01; genus JAHEFU01. Next base: position 1,293,622 of record JAWLAZ010000001.1, on the reverse strand, counting down.
CATCGCGCTCCTCAAGAGCAGCGGCGTGGATGAGATCCTCGTCAAGCCCATCAATGAGCAGAAGTTCGGGGAAGCCCTGCGCCGCATGGAGATCTGAGTGCGGTGCACTCCCTCCGGCCTTGAGTGCTGGCAGGTACGGACAGTTCCTTGATGGGGAAGGGCAGGCGATTAAGTGGCGAGGGACGGACTCGAACCGCCGACACGGGGATTTTCAGTCCCCTGCTCTACCAACTGAGCTACCTCGCCGGAAAGGAAAGAAAAATGGCGGGGGCGACGAGGTTCGAACTCGCGACCTCCTGCGTGACAGGCAGGCATCCTAGACCACTAGACCACGCCCCCGTAGCCTATGCTCGGTGAGACCGAGGGAAAGGGATTATAGCCGAGAAGATTCATTTTTACCAGTGCAAACAGCGGGATTTTCCATGACATTCTCCGGGGCATATCCCGGCAGCAGTTTCACAGGCCGATGATGCGCAGCCGCTCGCGCTTCTCCTGCGGATCAGCGGCGCTCAGGGCCAGGATCGCCCCGCGGAATTCCGCGAGTGCGGTGGCGGTTTCATCGAGCACCGCCAGCAGTTCCTGCAGGCGTTCGCCTTCATGGCGGCAGCTCTCCGGCTTCTCCTGGCTCAGGCGCTTGAAGCCCCGGCGCTGGCTTTCGATCTCCGCCAGGCTGGCCCGCAGCTGGCGCAGCATGCCCCCCAGCTCCACCCCGGCCTGGGCATCGTGCTGTTCCTGCAGGCTGTCGAACATGTCGCTGAGGCGGTCCATGCTGCCGCTGTGACGGTAGCGCGCCTTGTAGCGCTCGGCGGCCTCTTCCACCGGCTCACCCTTCGCCGCCCGGTTGATCAGATCCACCAGGTCCTTTGTCCGTTCATCCTCCAGCCAACCGAGGAGGTCGGCCATGTCCTGCTTGTTGTCCTGCTCGCCAGCCATCACTGCTCACCTTCCTATTGGTATACAAATAATTATAGGCAGACCAATCAAGCACTGCATCAAGCGCTGGCTAGAAGCCGGTGAACCCCCGGTGAAGCCGCAGCAGGACTGGCAGCGGCATTCGCGGCAGACTTGCCAAATCGTGCCTTCGGCCCGCTGATCGTCTATAATCAGGCTCCATGAGATTCTGCGGACCGCTGCTGCTTGCCCTGCTGCTTTTCGGCCTGCCGGCCCAGGCTCAGGTCGAGCGCTCATCCTCCAACCTGACGAGCCGTTCGCGCACGCCCGGCTCCGTGCATCGCGGCGGCTGGATCAATCCGGACACGGCGGAGGAGGAAGCGGCCCCGGTCTGGAATTACCGGCAGGAACAGGCCGTGCGCCGGGTCTTCCGCGGGATCACCGCCGATGCCCAGTCCGCGCTTGCGAGCGGGATGCGCCTGCAGGCTGCTTCCCAGCAGGCCAGCGTGCGCCTGGAGGCCCGCAGCACTGCTCCGGCGCAGTCCAAGCCGCGCGAGGATGCACCCGTGAAGCTCAGCGACAGGCCGCTCAGTTTCCCGGAATATGAAACGGAAGCGACACCCGAGGACGCTCCGGCACTCACTGACCAGGCTGCGGAAGCCGCAGTGGAAACGGAGGCGGCTGCTGACAACCCGAACCTGGAATCAGCTGCCGCAGAATCAGCAACAGTGCAGGATTCAGCTGCTGCGGCAGCTGAGGATCCTGAGGGTTCTGATGACTCCGGGAATCCGGCTGTGCAGGACTCCCAAAGTGACAGCGCTGCCGCAGCAGAACCGCAGCGGCCGGCTGCCCATGACTTCCGCGTGCGTCGCAATCCCGACAGCGGGCGTGAACTGTCCGCGGATCTGCAGTTCCCGGATGAGGAAGCGGAACAGGCCGCCGCAGCAGCGGACCAGACGGCTGCCGACGAGAGCGCGCCGGCCTTCCCGGATGGCAACAGTCCGGCCCCGGATGACACGCAGCGCATCGCCGAGAGCTTCATCCCCGATGACAGCACGCCCCAGCCCGCGCGCCTGCGCCCCGTGGAATCCCCGCCCAGCCAGGTTGCCAAGGCCCTGGCCCCGCTGGAACTGCCGGAGAGCCCACAGCGCCTTAGCGACTACAGCATCCGCTCCGACATCTCGAAGATCACGCGTGGCAACAGCCGCCTGAAGCAGGTCGCGATCACTTTTGACGACGGCCCGCATCCCGAGTACACCGGCCAGATCCTCACGATCCTCGAGTACTACAACTGCCCGGCGACCTTCTTCTTCGTCGGCGTGCAGACCAACCGTTACCCGCAGTGGGTGCAGATGGCGCACCAGCAGGGGCATGAGATCGCCAGCCAGACCTACGACCACTTCCGCCTGCCGAAGCTGCCGCAGGCCGAGAAGGAATATCAGATCGACGCCTACCAGGACCTGATCGAGAATCTCACAGGCGAGCGCCCGCGCTTCCTGCGCCCGCCCGGCGGCCAGATTGACGACGCCAGCATCGAGCTCCTGAAGAAGCGCGGAATGGTCTGCGCGATGTGGGACGTGGCCCTGAATGACACGCACGGTGACAAAAGCCGTGATGAACTGCTGGACAGCACGCTCCTGAACGTGCGCAATGGCAGCGTGATCCTCGCCCATGACGGGGTGCAGGCCACCATAGACATGCTGCCGGAGCTGATCGAGCGCCTGCGCGAGGAAGGTTACGAACTGGTGACGATGAGCGAACTGGCGAGCAAACTCTAGCCCTCGCCCCTGCCTCCTGATCCTGATTCCGACCCTGTTTCTGTTTCTGCTTCTGCTTCCGCTTCCAGTGCATCCGCATGCGCATCCAGCTGGCTGGCAATCGTCGTCAGACCGAACACATCGTCCACCCTGAGCGGGATGCACAGTCTTGGCAACTGCTCCAGCGGCAGCTCACCCGCCATCAGCACCATGTCCCCGCCCCCGGCCCCCGTCGGCTTGCAGCGCCCGCCATGCCGCCGCGCCCAGGCATCAAGCTGGGTATGCACCGGCATGAAGTAGCTGATCCCGGCGTTCTTGCTGACTTCCTTCATCACGGCGTTGTGTGCGTCGATCAGCCCGAACAGCTCAGTCTGGTCTGCCTGGAACCAGGCGCGGCTGAGGTACTGCGCGGCCTCCGTCAGCTCGCGGATCTGGGCCGGGGCCTCCGGGTCATTGCGGGCCCAGAATTCATACTTGGCAACGAACTCGCGGCTGTCCGCCGGGATCCCGCTCCAGAGCAGGTTGAGCGGCACGGTGTCCGTCCCGCGCTTCATCAGCGCCACGCTCACACCGCTGCCTCCGCTGAACAGCAGCGGCTTGCCAAGCGCGGCCACGGCGCAGTCCGCTCCGCTGCCCAGCCCGTCCTGCACGCGGCCGTGCAGGGTCAGCACATCCTCGAGGAAGGCCGCCTCGTTGCCGGAGATGCGCTGGCCGGCGCAGAGCAGGCGCAGGCCCAGCACTCCCGCGGCTTCCGCGCTGGAGGAACCGATCCCGAGCTTCAGCATCCGGCCCTGCGGGTCCGGGGCATCGAAGGCCGAGCGCTCGATGGCGATGTGCGGCACGCCATGCTCGCGCTCGTGGTTCTCGGTGGCGTTCATGAAGTACTGCCGGCCCTTGTCGATCACCGGCGGGTACCCGCCCTCCGGCTGCGTTGCCAGCTGCTCGAGGAACATGTAGCGCGGCAGGGGCACGAGCGCGGCCACGCCGCCGCTGAGCACCGCATATTCCCCGCTGAGCATCACCTTGCCGGGGACCTGGAGTCGCATCATTGCATCGCGACCAGCACTGCAGCGCCGCCCGGGCGGTTGGCAATCGCCTTCACCACGCTCGGGATGGCCTGCATCCGCCGCGTGACCTCGTCCAGGTCCTCCAGCCGGCAGAGCACCGCCACATGCGAACCGGCATCCACGGTGTAGTAGGCCTGCAGGCCGTCCGCGCGCCAGGCCACCACGCTGTGCATGATGTCCATCGTGCCCGCCTGCCAGTACATCAGCGTCGGGCGCGTTGCCAGCATGCAGGCGTGCATCGCATTGCTGTTCTCCTCGGCGATCTCGCCGACCTCCCCGAGGTCCCAGCTGCGCAGGGCATGCAGCATGTAGCGGTAGTCGTGCCGCGCCTGCAGCACCCAGCGCCGGTAGTAGGGCGAGGTCTGTTCGGAGAGCTTCATGCCCTCGCGCGAGCTGTACTGCTTCGGTTCGCTGTCAACGATGCCGACCACCATCCCCCAGGGCACATCGGCGGCCGGCACCAGCAGCCGCGCCGCCGGGTCGTCGCCATTGGAGAGGCTGGAGAGCCCGCCGGTGATGCTGCGCGCCGCCGAACCGCTGCCACGCCGCGCGAGCTTCGTGAGCAGGGTCTGGGTGATGCGCACCTCGCTCAGTTCATTGAGCGCCGTGGCCAGAGCGGCGAACGCGCTGGAGCTGGATGCCAGGCCGCTGGCCATCGGGAAGCTGTTCTCGCTCTCGATGCGCACGCGGCCCTCGATCAGTTTCTCCGCGCGCCAGAGGTCGAGGTAACGCACCACGCGCTCGCGCTCGAGCCCCGTTGCCACGCGGCCATTGATGACAACGGCATCCTCGGCGGCATCGATCTTCTCGGCTGTGGTGATTGTCGTCAGCGAATCCAGCGCCAGCGAGATGCTCGGCGTGGCGGGGGTGTCGAGCGGACCGCTCTTGCCCCAGTACTTGCACAGCGCGATGTTGGCATGCGCCCGGGCCCGGACCGTCCTCGTCATGAAGCGCTTCCCAGTTCGAAGGGCAGCACCAGCGGGAACTGCGTTGCCAGTTCCTGCATCATCTGATATCGCTTCTCGGGGCTGACGAGCGCGATCACCGCGCCGCCGCCGCCTGCGCCGGTCAGCTTGGCCCCGAAGGCCCCCATCGAGCGCAGCAGCTCGACGGCACTGTCCAGCTTCTCGGTGCTGACACCGAGGTCCGCCAGCAGTTCATGGTTCTCATTCATCAGTGCGCCGACCTGCTCGAGGTTGCCACCGCCGAGAGCGGCTCCGGCCAGCGCCGTGATCTCACCGATGCGGCTGAGGATCTTGTCAACGCGTGCCTGGTTGAGCTCGCGGCTGTGGCGCACCTGCTGCACCAGCTCGATCGTGCGCGCCCCCGGCTCCACGATGCAGATGATCCCCGTGGCCTGCACAGGCACGCGGATTGACAATGTCTCGCGCGGCGGGCCGCTGCGGAACCAGAGCACACCGCCGTTCAGCACGGTGGCCGCGTCCATCCCGCTCGGGCTGCCGTGGTAGATGCTCTCCAGCTTCTGCACTTCCTCGAATAGTGAATTGTCAAGCCGCCGCTGGTGTTCCAGCCCGGCATAGCGCCTCAGTGCGGTGCACAGCGCCACGCTGCAGGCCGCACTGGACCCGAGTCCCATCCCCGGCACCAGCTCGCTCTCGATCGCGATCGCGATCGGGGCCTGCTGCAGGCCGTATGTCGCCAGCGCCTCATCCACCACCTGGCTGAACAGGCGGATGTCGAGGTCGCTCTCCGGCATCTCGAAGACCTCGCGGAAGGTCGGCTGCAGGAAGCGCGGCCCGGCCGGGTCATGCTGGATCCGGCACTTGAGCTTGACGTCGATGCTCGCCGTGATCCCGGGCTGGCCGTAGACCGTGGCATGTTCGCCGAACAGCACCACCTTGCCGGGGGCCCAGGTCTCGATCGGCATTTCGCCCGATTCATCCGCCGCCATGCGGCTGTCCTGCAGCTCACGGTGCACACGCTCCGCCGTTGCCACCTTCACGTCGCCGAGCGCGATCATGCGCTGCGCGACCTCCTCCACGTCCTGGCTGGGCACGCCGACGCTGATTGCCACCGAGCGTGCATGCAGGGCCATGTGGCCCTTCTGGATCCCGTCCGTGGCCAGCGCGAGGCAGGCCGCGAAGTTCTGTCCGAGCCCGACCGCCGCCAGCAGTGATGCCAGCTCGCGGGCGTTCTCCACGCCGCTCACGCGCCTGAGCACCTTCACGCCGGGGTGGCTGTTGACGGCCCCACCGACCCAGCCCACCTGCAGCGGCAGCTCGATCCGGCCGAGCAGCTCGTTGCCATCAATCTCATACTCCGTCAGACCGCGGTACTGTCCGCTGCGGGCCGCATGCGCATGCCCGCCGGCCTCGATCGCCCGCCAGTCCTGGCCGAGCGCGATCGCCGCGGCGTCAATGCCGTTGAAGATGCCCTTGTTGTGGGTCGCCGCGCGGTAGGGGTCGATCCGTGCCATGCGTCCGGCCTCCACCATCCGCCGCGCCACCATCTCGCCGTCCATCTCCGCCGTTGCCAGGATCTCGAAGGGCAGGCGGAAGCTGGCCCGCGCCAGGCGGCGGTCGGCGTAGTTGCTGACGATGCGCAGGTTGCTGCGCCCGCCGCAGAGCTCAGCCGCCAGGCTGCCGGCCGCCTCGCAGGAGTAGTTCACCGCGTTGGCACCCATCGCCTCGCGCACGTCGATCAGCAGGTGCAGCACGAGCATCCGGCTGCCGTCGCGCTCGTCCGTGAGCACGCGGGTCTCGATCTCGAAGGCCCCGCCGCCGCGCTTGACCATCCGCTCATTCGGCCGGTTGGCAGCCGCGAGTATCTCTGATTTGCTGTCATGCAGGATCCGCACCGCGGCTTCGATGTCGGCCACATCCAGCAGCTGGATCTGCCCGATCATCACCGGGTCGTCCGCCTCAGTCAGAAAGCCGCCGGCCTTGCGGATCAGCAGCGCAGCCTTGCTGGCGGCCGCGATGATCGAGGCCTCCTCGATCGCCATCGGCACGAGGTGCTCCTTGCCGTCCACGAGGAAATTCAGCCCGAGCCCAAGCGGCAGGCCGAACACGCCGACGGCGTTCTCCACCATGTTCACGGCGTGGCGGATGCGCAGGCACTGCCCGTTGCGCAGTTCGGCGATCTGCGTATTGGACAGGCCGAAACTGCGCGCGAGGTAGGCCAGGCGCTGCTCCACGCTCAGGCGGTAGAAGCGCGGAATGCGCGAGGTCTTCTGCTGCGGCAGCGCCAGCTGCTCAGCCTGCGGATCAAAGTCCGTCATCACTCTCTCCCCTGGCCGAGCCATCCATAAGCCGCCAGCCAGTCCTTGAGTTCTCCGGTGTACACGCGGGGGACGTGCATCAGCTCCGCGCAGTTTCGTGCGCCGCAGAGCAGCATCACGCTTCTGAGCTCCTCGGCGATCTGCGCCAGCCAGGCGCTGCAGCCCTCCGGGCCGTGGTCCATGAACTGCAGCAGTACCGAGCGCGCGAAGCCCGCAATGTTGCCACCCGCGGCCAGCACGCGCGCGGCGTCCAGTCCGTCGCGGATCCCGCCGCTGCCGATCACCGTGGCCTGTTCGCCGAGCACGCGGCGGGCGGCGATGATCGAGAAGGCCGTGGGCACGCCCCAGTCCGCGATGCTGCGCCCGAGCCGCCGGCTGCGCTCACTCACGGCGCGCTGCTGCTCGACGCGGGTCCAGCTCGTGCCGCCGCTGCCGGCGACATCCACGCAGCTCACGCCGCTGGCCCGCAGCTTGATCAGGGTCTCGGGGGACAGCCCGGCACCGGTCTCCTTGACCAGCAGGCGGCCCTCGAGCCTCTCGTTGAGTTCAGTGATCTTCTCGCAGACTCCGCGGAATTCGCGGTCGCCTTCCTCCTGCACCAGCTCCTGGGCCGGATTGAGATGCAGGCAGAGCCCATCCGCCTCGATCATGGCTACGAGCTCCACGATCCGCTCCAGCGGCTCATGCAGCAGCTGTGCGGCCCCGATGTTGCCGAGCAGCACGCCCTCGCCGATGATGTCGCGCACGGCGAAATCCGCCAGCAGGTGCTCATGGCGCCAGAGCACGCGCTGGCTGCCCACGGCGAAGGCAATGCCCTGCTGGGCCGCCAGGGCCGCCAGGCCACGATTCAGCTCACCGGCGTACTCCGTCCCGCCGGTCATGCCCGTGATCATCAGCGGCAGCCTGAGCGGCTTGCCGAACAGGCTGGCACTGGTGTCGATGTCGGAAAGGTTCAGCTCAGGCAGGGCCTGGTGCACAAGACGGATGTCGGAGAGCAGCGTGGGCTGGCTGTGCAGCACCGAGTCCTCCCGGACCAGCTGCAGATGCTCCGCCTTGCGCTTCTCTATTCCTGTGTCAGACATCCAATACCATCAGTGCAATTCAAATACTGAAAATTCGCCTGAGGCCAGATCAGATCAGGCCCGACTATTTTAGTACCTGTGCCGCGCGGCTGGCGGTTCAGGTTCCGGGGGGTTTTGATAGCAGAATCGGAGCAGGGCTCTGGATCGCAAACAGGCGGGCGGCATTTGGCCCAGCGAGGCCGCTTCGCTAGAATGGAGGCGGGACCAGCTCCCGATCCCGGCCGGCGGAGTGTGAGAGATGCTCAAACTGCAACTGCACTGGCAGATCCTGATCGCCCTGATCGTGGCGGTCATCATCGGTCTGCTGACGGCCTCCATCAGCCTCGACCGGTCCGGCGTGGACCCCGCCTTCTGGGCGGAGATCCAGGCCCGGATCGCCGCCGGCCATGCCAGGGACCTCAGCCCGGCAATGCAGGATGCCCTGCAGCTGGTTGAGGCTGAGCGCTCTAAGTTCACGAATGTCTACGCCTTCTTCGGCACGCTGTTCATCAATGCCCTGAAGATGCTGATCGTGCCGCTGATCTTCTTCTCCATCGGCTCCGGAGTGGCAAATACGGGCGGCAGGAACTTCGGGCGGCTGGGCGGCAAGACCCTGCTCTACTACATCTGCACCTCGGGGCTCGCGGCCCTGATCGGCGTGCTGATGGTCAGCATCGTGCAGCCGGGTCTCGTTGACGGCCAGCCGGCGGGAGACAGGCTCAACCTGGAGGAACAGGAACTCGGTGCGGCCTTTGAGGAACGTATCGCAGGCCGCAGCTTCGGGGATCTGAAGGATGTGTTCATCTCGATGGTGCCCTCCAATGTCGTCAAGGCGGCCGCCGACGGCCAGATGCTGGGCCTGATCTTCTTCTCCATCTTGCTGGGTTACTTCTCCACCAGGCTCGAGAAGCAGCATTCCGAATTCCTCCGGACCTTCCTGGAAAGCATGTTCCAGCTGATGATGCGGATCACGCACTGGGTGATGCTCTTCGCGCCGCTCGGTGTGCTCGCCCTCGTTGCCAAGGTGGTGGCGGAGACGGGGCTGGCCTCGCTGCTGCCGCTGGCCAGGTTCCTGCTCGCGGTGTTCGGCGGGCTGTTCCTGCACATCTTCGTGCTGATGCCGCTCGTGCTGCTGTTCGTTGCCAGAGTCAACCCGCTCAGGCATTTCCAGGCGATGGCCCCGGCGATGCTCACGGCCTTCTCCACGAGCAGTTCGGCGGCGACACTGCCGGTCACGATGGACTGCGTGGAGAACCGCGCGGGGGTGAGCAACCGCGTGACGAGCTTCGTGCTGCCGATGGGGGCGACCGTCAACATGGACGGCACGGCGCTGTTCGAGGTGGTGGCGGTGCTGTTCCTCGTGCAGGCCTATGGCATCGAGCTGACCCTGCCCGTGATGCTCAGCGTTGCCATCCTCGCACTCGTGACCAGCATCGGCGTGGCGGCGGTGCCTTCGGCGAGCCTCGTGGCGATCGTGCTGATCCTCGGCAACTTCGGCATTCCGGCTTCGGCGGCCGGGCTGATCCTCGCGATCGACCGCCTGCCGGACATGACGCGCACGGTCAACAACATCTTCGGCGACAGCGTGGGCGCGGTCGTCATCGCGAAGAGCGAGGGCGAAGACATCTATGGCAGCAGCGAAGCTGCTGCCTGAGGACATGGGAGCTCGGGTGTAGGGTGTAGCGGAGGTCAGGCCCATGGCCTGACAGGAGGCCAGTGCCATGCACTGGCAATGGAGGCGCGCAGCCGCGCGGGCAGTACCTTGATCGCCAGACTGGTTTTATTGGCGCAGAGCCGCAGAGGAAAATGAGGCGCAGAGCATTTTCAGCATGTTGCCAATCCCGCCAGTATGGCACACTTCACTGCTTTCCCTCCCAGTTGCCGCGAGGCGGCACCGGTACACATCGAGGAGCTGGGGTGTAGGTTGTAGGGTGTAGCGGAGGTGGAAGCCTGCTTCCACAATGGAGCGCGAGCATTCAGCTCGCCGGAGCGCCGGCATTCAGCCGGCCAATGGAGGTCAGAATTCATTCTGACGTCCGGTTGTGCGACATCAAGTGTCGCACCTCCCTTCCGGCGGCTGGAAACCGCCGCTGGCGAGACTCCTACAACCTATGAAAAAGGGAGGCCCTTGAGCCTCCCTATTTAGGATCCAGGATCTCGGACCCGGGGCTAAGTTCTGCTACCACCTAGCTCCCACGTCCTATGTCCTCGCAACGCCTCCGGCGTTGCTCAGAACATATGAGTTCTCTTCTCGGCGTCCTTCTTGGCGGCCTCGCGGCGCACCATGGCCTTCTTCAGTGCGAACATCGCGCGCTCGATGTCCACCTCCAGCTCCTGCTGCGAGTAGAACTTCTGCAGGCGCTCACGCGCGCGCTTCTCGGCATCCTCGGCGCGGTGCACATCGATGTCGCCGGCCATTTCCGCCGTCTCGGCCAGCACGGTCACGCCCTCGTGGTTGATCTCCACGAAGCCGCCGCCGACCGCGATGAACTGGATGCGGTGCTCAGCCGGGCGCTCGATCATCAGCGTGCCCTGCTCCAGCCCGCTGATCAGCGGGGCATGGCCCTTCCAGACGCCGAAGTAGCCGTCCAGCCCGGGAATCACGCAGCTCGGCGTCTCCCCGCTCCAGACCTCACCATCGGGAGTCACTACCTTCAGGGCGTAGTTTGCGGTTGACATGAATCAGTGCTCCTTGCCGCCTAGCCTTCGCTGCGCAGCTTCTCCGCCTTGGCGATCGCATCCTCGATGCCACCCACCATGTAGAAGGCCTGCTCCGGCAGGTCGTCATGCGCGCCATCCAGCACCGCGCCGAAGCTCTTCACGGTCTCGGCCAGCGGCACGTACTTGCCGGCCATGTTCGTGAACTGCTCGGCCACGAAGAACGGCTGGGACAGGAAGCGCTGCAGGCGGCGGGCCCGGTTGACGATCACCTTGTCGTCCTCCGAAAGCTCCTCCATACCGAGAATGGCGATGATGTCCTGCAGGTCCTTGTAGCGCTGCAGGGTCTGCTGCACGCCGCGGGCCACGCGGTAGTGCTCGTCGCCGACGACCTGCGGGTCGAGGATGCGGCTGGTGGAGGCCAGCGGATCCACGGCCGGGTAGATACCGAGGTCGGTCAGGCGGCGGTCGAGGTTCGTCGTTGCATCCAGGTGGGCGAAGGTGTTCGCCGGGGCCGGGTCGGTGTAGTCATCCGCCGGCACGTAAACGGCCTGGATCGAGGTGATGGAGCCCTTGGTGGTGGAGGTGATGCGCTCCTGCATCGAGCCCATCTCGATCTGCAGGGTCGGCTGGTAACCCACGGCGCTCGGCAGGCGGCCCAGCAGCGCGGAGACCTCGGAGCCGGCCTGCGTGAAGCGGAAGATGTTGTCAATGAACAGCAGCACGTCCTGGCCTTCCTCATCGCGGAAGTACTCCGCCATCGTCAGGCCGGTCAGCGCCACGCGCAGGCGCGCTCCCGGGGGCTCGTTCATCTGGCCGAAGACCATCACGGTCTGCGCGATCACGCCCGATTCACTCATCTCGAGGAAGAGGTCGTTGCCCTCACGCGTACGCTCACCGACGCCGGCGAAGACGGACTTGCCGGAGTGCTCGGTGGCGATGTTGCGGATCAGCTCCTGGATCAGCACGGTCTTGCCCACACCGGCTCCGCCGAACAGGCCGATCTTGCCGCCCTTGAGGTAGGGAGCCAGCAGGTCCACGACCTTGATGCCCGTCTCGAGGATCTCCACGCCGACGCTCTGGTCCGTCAGGGACGGGGCGTCACGGTGGATCGGGTACATCTTGCCGGCCGCGACCGGGCCCGCCTCGTCGATCGGCTTGCCGAGCACGTTGAAGATCCGGCCCAGGCAGCGCTCACCGACCGGGATGGTGATCGGCGCGCCGGTGTCGACGGCCGCCATCCCGCGCTGCAGGCCGTCCGTGCCCTCCATGCAGACGCACTTGACCACGTTGTTGCCAAGATGCTGCGCCACTTCGGAGACGATCAGCTCACCGGTCTCGGGGTGCTTCACCTCGATCGCGTTGTTGATCGCCGGGAGGTGTCCCTCAGGGAACTCGACGCTGATCGTGGGGCCGATGATCTCGGCGATCCTTCCAGCTGTTCTGCTGCCAGTCTGTGTGGCGACATCCGCCATGGTCAACTCCTTCCTTACTACAACTTCTGAAGGGCAGCAGACCTGTGCTGCCCGCGTTACTTGCTGCCGAGTTTGCTGTCCGTGACGCCGGCTTCCTTCTCGATCTCCCTGAGCTCCGCTTCCGTGATCACCCAGGAATTGTTGATGATGAACGCCACCAGCCCGCTGTGCAGGTCAATGGCATCCTTGCTGATCAGGAACTTTATCATCACCAGCTTGCGGTCAATCGCCGTGGTGAATGTCAGGAGCTTGGTACCGGTCGCCTGACTCTCGTAGTAGATCGGGACCCAGAACATGCCCTTGCGGTATTCCTTGGGGACGATGTCGCGGATCTCGCTCGTCATCTTCATGCCGGCGCGCGCATTGAAGGCGATCTGTGCATTGAGGAAACTCATGAACTGATAGTCCTCCTTGCGCTCATCCTCGGGAATGTCCGAGGGCAGATCATCCATCAGCCGCCGTTCGTAGATATCCATTTCGAAGATGAAGTCCGTGGCCGCATCTCCGACCATCGGGCGGCGCGCCAGCAGCGCATAGACCCCGACATCCTTGATGACCTCGCCGGTCTTGGGGTCGATGCCCTGCTCGAGCAGGTCCCAGCCCTTGGGCAGCACGAAGTGCACGACGATCCCGTCGCGCTCCGTGCGGTACTTCTCCACGGAGTTCTGCATCTGTTCGAGGGTGATGGCCATCGTGTTCTTGCCATCATCCTTCTGGCCGCCCTGCTGTGCCAGCGCGGGGCTGCTGCCGAACAGCAGGCTGCCGGCCAGGACGCAGAGGGCCACGATTCCCGCCGCACTGGGGCGGGGGCTCAGGAAAGAGTGTTCAGTAGACATGTCTACTGAATCGGGTCGGTGACGCATGCAGTTAATCAGCATGCAGCTCAGGAGTGTGCGGACTTCCCCGCTGTTCAATCCCCCTTGCCGCATTTTCCCGCGCACGACGGCCTGCCGCCTGGCGGCCTGCACGTGCTCAGCTGCGGGAATCAGCCTGATCATCCCTTGAGGGCCTCCGCTCCGCCCACGATGTCCAGCAGCTCGAGTGTGATGCCGGCCTGGCGGGCCTTGTTGTATTCCAGCGTGAGGGCATCGATCATGTCACCCGCGGCCTTGGTTGCATTTTCCATCGCCACCATGCGCGCGCCGTTCTCGGAGGTGAAGTTCTCCATCGCGGCCTGGAACATCACGGTCTGGAAGAAGCGCGGCAGGAGTGCGGTGAGCAGCTCCTCCGGGCTGGGTTCGAGATCATAGTTCTCGCTGAAGCCCGCCGCCTCATCCTCGCCGGCCGGCTCGAGGCTCTCGATCGGCAGCAGGCGCATCACGGTCGGGTCGGACTTCATCACGTTGATGAAGCGGGCGTAGATCATGTAGACCTCGGCGACCTCGCCCGCGAGATATGCATTTGTAAGGAGCGTATTGACCGGCTTCAGATCCGAGTAGCTCGTGTTCTCATTGAAGCCCGGGAACCACTGTCCACCCTTGCCGAGTGCCTGCCAGCCCTTCTTGCCGACGAAGATGATCTCGGTCTCGCGGCCGCGCTCGCGCTGCTCGCGGATGAACTGCTCGGCCTTCTTCACGAGGTTGGCGTTGAAGCTGCCGCAGAGGCCCTTGTCACCGGTGAACAGCAGCAGCATGACCTTCGGGGCTTCCGGGTTCACATGGCTCAGGAAGGGATGGTCCACCTCCGCCGCCACGCTGGCCAGGTTGCGCATCACGCCGGCCAGCGTGTCCGTGTAGGGACGGCTGGCCTGGGTGCGGCCCTCGCTCTTGCGCAGGCGCGCGGCAGCCACCATCTTCATGGCCTTGGTGATCTGCTGGGTGCTCTTCACCGATTTGATTCGGTTGCGAATTTCCTTGCCGCCCTTAGCCACCTGCTTGCTCCTTGTTGTCCTTTCCGTTGTTCGGCGGTTTGAAGCCGATGTCACTTTCGTTGGCACCGGCCCGCCAGCCCGTGCGCTCCGGGAACTGGATCACCGTGGCGATGTAGTTCCAGCGGATCAGCACCACCGCGCGGTGGCTTTCCTCCCGGCGCTCCTCGGGCGGGATGTAGCTCTCATCCTCGCCGTAGACCGGCACCACCTTGTAGTTGGGATGCTCGATCCACAGGCCCAGCTCGTCGAGACCCGTCACGTCCGCTGCGAATTTCTCGCTGTAGACGCCGGGCAGATCCAGCAGTTCATAGGCGGTCCGCTCGAGCTGGATCAGCACCCGTGTGCCGACCACATCCTCCATCGTGACTGCCTTGTGCAAAGCTGGATCTCCTTAAAGCCTAGGCGGCATGCCGGGCCGCGAAGTCGGCGAAGAACGCATCGGCGGCGGTCTTCATCGCTTCCTCGACATCGGCATGGTTACCGCTCTTGCGGATCGACTCCAGCACCTGGCCGTAGTTTTCCTTGAGGAACTGCACGAAACCGGCGCTGGCGGCCTGCACCTGGGCGACGGGCAGCTTGTCGTAGTAACCCTTGCCACCCGCCCAGATCTGCGCGACCTGCTCCTCGGTGGCCAGCGGCACGTACTGGCCCTGCTTCAGCAGTTCCACCATGCGCTCACCACGGGTCAGGAGGCGCTGGGTGGCGGCGTCCAGGTCGGAACCGAACTGGGCGAAGGCCGCCATTTCACGGTACTGTGCCAGGTCCAGCTTCAGCGAACCCGCGACCTTCTTCATGGCCTTGGTCTGGGCGCTACCACCGACACGGGAGACCGAGATACCGACGTTCACGGCCGGACGGATACCCTGGTAGAACAGGTCGCTCTCCAGGAAGATCTGGCCGTCGGTGATCGAGATCACGTTCGTGGGAATGTAGGCGGAGACGTCACCGGCCTGGGTCTCGATCACCGGCAGGGCCGTGATCGATCCACCGCGGCGCACCGGCACGGCGCTGATGTCAGCCCCGCAGCTGGCGCACTTCTTGTAGATCGCCTGCTCCTCATAGGCATGCAGCTTGTTGAGCGGGTTGTTGCTGTTGCAGCTCGGGCAGACCTTGTGGTCGGCGAGCTTCACGGCGCGCTCCAGCAGGCGGCTGTGCAGGTAGAACACGTCGCCCGGATAGGCCTCACGGCCCGGCGGACGGCGCAGCAGCAGGGACAGCGTACGGTACGCGGCGGCCTGCTTGGTCAGGTCATCGTAGGCGATCAGCACGTCCTTGGAGTCGTACATGAACTCCTCAGCCATCGCCACACCCGCATAGGGGGCGATGTACTGCAGCGGCGCGGGATCGGAGGCCGAGGCGGAGACGACGATGCTGTAGTCCATCGCGCCGGTCTCCTGCAGCTTGGCAACCGTACGCGCCACGTTCGACTCCTTCTGGCCGATCATGACGTAGATGCAGTACACGGGGGTCTCGGTCTCATGCGTGTACTTCTGGTTGATCATCGCATCGAGGATGATCGCGCTCTTGCCGGTGGAACGGTCGCCGATGATCAGCTCGCGCTGGCCACGGCCGATCGGGATCATCGAGTCCACGGCCTTGAGGCCCGTCTGCATCGGCTCATGCACCGGCTGGCGGTAGACCACGCCGTCGGCCTTGCGCTCCAGCGGACGGAAGCGGTCGGTGACGATCGGGCCCTTGCCGTCGATCGGCTGGCCGAGCGGGTTGACAACACGACCGAGCATGGCCTTGCCGACGGGCACCTGCAGCACCTTGCCGGTGCGCTTGACCGGGTCGCCTTCCTTCACGCCCGAGTCATCGCCCAGCAGCACGACACCGACGCTCTCCTCCTCGAGGTTGAGCGCCATGCCCATCACGCCGCCGGGGAACTCCAGCATCTCGGAGGCGAGGCAGTTGCTGAGCCCGAAGACACGCGCGATACCGTCGCCCACCTGGACGACCGTACCCTGGTCCTCAAGCTCGAGCCGGCCCTCGTAGCTCTCGATCTGCTTCTTGAGTAATGCAGTTACCTCTTCAGGTCTGATAGCTGACATGGCTTGCTATATCTCCTGTGTTGTCAAACACGCGTTGTCAGGGGATGGCGGCTCCTGCCGCCGGCCCCGCAGATTCCCTCAGATCGTGGTTCAGGCCCCCGCCAGGCTGCGCCGGTAATCGAGCATCCGCTCCCTGAGCTGCCCGAGCCGGTGCGCCAGCGTGCCGTCGATCACGAGATGGTCGCCGAGCTGCACCTTCACGCCGCCGAGCACCGCCGGATCCACCTTCTCGGTGACTCCGAGGTCCCCGTAGTCGCTGTAGCGCTTCACGCCGTCCACGATGGACTGCTTCTGCTCAGCACTCAGCGGCACGGCGCTGATGATCGTGATCTCCTCCACACCGCGGTGCATGTCCGTCAGGTGGTCGAAGTACCGCAGGGTGTCAGGCAGGGCCTGGATGCGGTTCTTGTCGATCATCAGCAGCACCAGCGTGAGCAGGGTGTCGTCAATCCGGCCGCGCAGCTGGGAGCGGATCAGCTCCTTCTTGGAGGCGCTGGGCACCTGCGGCGAGGTGAGGAAGTCGCGGATCTGCCGATCCTTGAAGACATCCTCCAGCACCTGGGCCTGGGCGTCGACCGCCTCCATCGTGCCGCGCTCGAGGGTCATCTCGAACAGGGCCGTGGCGTACCGTTTGGCAACAGCTCCGAGCATGCTAGTTGAGCTCCTTCATCTCATGGATGAAGCCGCTCACCAGCCTGTCGTGCCTGTCGCGGTCCAGGTCCTCCTTCATCACGCGCTGCGCGATGCGGAAGGAAAGGTCGATCGCAGCGTTGTTGAGTTCGGCAAGTGCCTTCTCCTTCTCACGCTGGATGTCCTCCTGGGTGCGGGCCAGCAGCTTCTCGCGCTGGTCCTCCGCACTGGCACGGATCTCGGCGGCGACGGCCTGGCCCTTGTCGATCGCTTCCTGCATGCGGGCCTGGGCCTCGGCGTTGACCTCCGCCATGCGCTTCTCGTACTCAGCCTGCTGGCTGGCGAGCTGCGCACGCGCGGCTTCGATCTCCGCAAAGGCGCCTTCGATGCTGTCGCGGCGCTCGTCGATGATCGCCGGGACAGCGGTCCACAGCGGTTTCTTGAGCACGCCCATCAGCACCAGGAAGCCCGCAAGGCTGGCGATGAATGTTGGCCAGTTGATCAGGTTATCCAAAACCTACTCCTATGCCGCGGGAATCTTGCCCTGCAGAACGAAGGCGATGACGAGCGAATAGATCGTCAGGGCCTCGATGAATGCAGCACCGATGAGCATTGCGGTCTGCAGCTTGCCGATCGCCTCGGGCTGACGGCCCATGGCTTCCATCGCTCCCTTGACGGCCAGACCGATTCCGATACCGGAACCGAAGGCCGCAAGGCCCAGACCGATAGGAATACCCCAACCTAACGCAGCACCACTATCCATTTGAACAACTCCTGAAACGAGATTAGGTTAATTAGGCGTGGGCCCCGGCATGCTCATGGTGGTCGTCATGATGATGCTCGTGGGGTTCCCACATCAGAATGTAAACAGAACTGAGCAGGCTGAAGATCAGAGCCTGGATCGCACCCAGCAGCAGTCCCAGGAACAGGAACGGTGCATGGGTGGGGAAGTAGGGGATCAGTCCGCCGAACACGCCGAGCAGCACATCCTTGCCGAGGACGTTGCCGTACAGTCGCAGCGCGAGGCTGGCGGGCTGGATGAACAGCTCCATGATGTGGATCACGGTGAACAGCACCGCGAGGATCGGGGCCAGCACATAGGCCAGGCCGCCCATTTCCTTCGGGCTCGGCAGTGAACCGGGGAAGTGCGCCAGCCAGCCGGCGGGGCTCTTCATGATCGCCGTGCCATGCACGTAGAGGAACACGATGGCCGCCATCGCCAGGTTGAAGGACAGGTTGGCGGTGGGGGCCTTGCCCAGCCAGAGCAGGCCGAAGGTATTGCAGCAGAGGATGTAGATGAACAGCGTGCCGATCAGCGGCAGGTGCTTCCTGACACTGTCGCGGCCGACGATCCCGGCGAAGAAGTCCTCAAGGAAGGTGTAGACGATCTCGGTGAACATCGCCTTGCCGTTGAGCTTCTGGCCCTTCTCGGCCCGCACCTTCAGCTGGCGGGAAGCGCCGATGAAGAAGGCGCAGAGTGCGATCACCACGACGAAGCCGAAGATGATGGTCTCGAAGGCGGTGAAGTGGTCGCCGTTGGAATCATCAAGGCCGAGACCCTTGGCGAAATGGTCCACCTGCATCACGGTGCCGGTGAAGGGATTCTTCAGGCTGGCGTACTCGGGCTTGGTCTCCACGAGATAGGCATAGTTGTGGACCACGCCGAGCAGGTTGGGAAGCTCCGGCACCTTGGGGCCATGGTGATGCTCTGCCTCATGCCCGCCGCCGTGATCGGCGTCATGCCCGCCCGCATGCTCATCCATCTGAGCACCGGCATGTGCATCCGCGGCATGCGTGGAACCATCAGCGCCCTGGGCGGAGTGCAGCGCATCGTCGTGCACATCGTGCGCGTCGGACTGGCCGGATTCAGCGTGTGACTGCCACATGGCAAGCATGTCAGTTACCTTCCTCAACTTCATGGTCAGACGGTCGGTCGAGCAGCCCGCGGATGACTAGCACTGCGGGGAAGGCCACGAGACCGGCAACCAGCCCACCCATATCCGTGAAATCGGCTGACAGCAGCCACAGCAGGATGAGGTAGGACGCCGGAATTTTAGCACAGACCAGTATGAGCACCAATAGCGTGGAGCCGTTTTTCTGTGCAGTCATGGACGAAATCAGCAGGCTGAGCAGGGCGAGGTTGAAGGCCGCCCAGAGACAGGCCAAAAGGAAGCTGGCTCCCAGGGATTCACTGCCGGCCAGCGCCAGACCAGTCCCGCAGACCAGCCCCAGCAGGGCCAGGTCCCGCACGCAGCGCAGGGTCAGTCTGGTACTCAGCATTTCCGGTCCTGGCAATCACCTGTTCAGGCTCGCCATCATGCGGATCACCATCGCAAACGAGGCAATCGTGCACAGCACGATCAGCGTGGGCAGCCAGAAGGCCGTGTGCATCCGCTGATCGAGCCAGCTGCCGAGCAGCCAGCCTGTCAGCGGGCCGCTGGCCAGATAGGTGGGGATCACGATGGCATAGGACATGCCCTTGACGCTGCTCAGGCGCTCGGATTCCGAGCGCTTCTCTTTCCGTGATTCCTGGTCGCTGGCTTGATGACGCCTGTACTTGAAGCGGAAGTCCACTTCGTGATTATAGTGAGTGCGCCACCCTCCATGGCGGGTTCGCACCTGCGCTAATATACCACGATTAAGCCGGATTTCGTGCAGTGATTCACAATAAATTCGGCAATTTTCCGAAGAAACAGCCCCTATTCATCGCGAAAAACCGTATTCACCGCAATAACAGTGTGTTCATCGTGCGCATGTTCACGATTTCAGACTACCAGTCAGCGCGATAAGGTGCATCATCCTCTTCATCTTCCGGCGGCGGAGCGCTGGGAATCCCGCCGAAGATCTCATCGAGGTTGCTGGGCGGCAGGCTGCGCGGCTCGCTGGATTCACCCGCGGCCGAGGCCTGCATTACATCCGGCACCTGGTAGTCATTCGGGTCGCTGACTGCCGGCGGCTCATAGGGCTCGGGCTGTTCCTCGTCCTCGAGTGTATCCTCGATCACGGCCGGCTCCAGCTCTGGTTCCGTTTCCAGGGCTTCCCAGCCGCGGGCCACCTCGGTATGGCCATTGCCATTCCAGCCCGGCATTTCATCAGCGGAAGCCGCCGGGGCCCAGTCCGTGCTCTCCGGCTCAGCGGGCGCCTGGCGCTGCTCGACGATGCCGGGCAGCGGAGTGTCGTCATATTCATCTATGACCGGAGCTGCTTCCAGTGTGGACTGGAGCTCCGCGATGGGATCATCCAGTTCCTCCAGCTCGGCATTCAGCCAGGCCTGGGTGGAAGCTTCCTCATCCTCTGCATCTTCCAGATCCGCCTCATCCTCCGCTGCGTCCTCTGCATCCAGCTCCCAGAGATCCACGGCGGTATCTTCGACTGCCTCTTCAGCGACGGCATTCAGCTCATCCACAGTCGGGGGATAGCCGCCGATCTCCGCAAAGGCCCCGGCCGAGTCGAGCATGGCCGGCTCCTCCGCTGCCTCATCCTCCGCATCATCTTCATCATCGTCATCACTGCCGTACTCATCATCGCGCCAGACACCGAGGTCCATCTCCTCCGTGGCTGCAGCCTCCGCACTCTGCCAGACGGGCTGCTCAGCGGCTTCCCGCTCAGCCTCCATATGCTGGATCTCATCCATCAGGTCGGCATCCTCATCCATGTCGCGGTCGGCGGCGTGGGCATGCATCGCGTCGTGCATGGCGGCTGCGGGCTGCTCACCCGCCCCAGCTAAAGGGGGCGCATCACTCGCCTCGTCCAGCACGCGGCTGAAGTCCGTGTGGTCGGCATCACGCTCGGCATCGACGCTGCGGCTGCTGCGGATGCGCGGCTGCTCGGGTTCGTAGATCCATTTATCAGCGCTCTCGGTGACCTGCACTTCCGGCTCAGCCTGGCCTGTTTCGTCCAGCAGCTGGTCGAGATCCGCGGCCGGGGGATGGACTGCAGCGGCGGCCTGGGCGGCGGCGGAGGCCAGCGGAGCGAGCTGGCTGGCGGTCTCAGCACTGTCCTGGCCCAGGAGTGAGGGGTTGCCCTTCTCGAGGCGGTGCAGGAAGCCTGCCAGCAGGCCGTGGAAGGCGTATTCGAATTCCTCGCGTTCGGCGCGCAGGCGGGCCAGTTCATTGCGCAGGTCCTGGCAGTCGGCCTCGGCCCGGGCCCGGATCATCCCGGCCTCCTCGCGGGCATTGGCAACGATGTCCTCCCCGGTCTTCTGGGCGGTCATCATGCTGGTCTGGATCAGCCCTTCCTTGCCACGCAGCTCAGCGAGGGAATCCTCCAGCTCGGAGATCCGCCGTCTGAAGCCTGCGGCTTCCTGGATATGGCCTTCCAGGGCCTGGACCACGAGGGCGCGGAACTGCTCCACGGCATTGCGGTCATAACCGCGGAACCCGGAGGGGAACTCGTACTTCTCTGCATCCAGCGGGGTCAGACCCATCGCTACACCTCAGGTGGAATCAGATACTCATGATCAGGGCGCTGAAGATCCACAGCACGAATATCGCAACCATCGGCGATAAATCAAACATTCCGACGCGCAGGTTGAGCTGGCGGAACAGGTTCACATACGGCTCCACCACGCTCGCCAGCATCTGGTACCACTGCTGGTAGCGCCACTGCGGAAAGAAGCTGCCGAAGGACCAGACAATGATCATGTATGAGTACAGCCGGATGGCCAGGATCATTGCGTCTTGGATCGGATTCATGCGCACTCCGGTGCCCGCCTCCAGGGCAGGGGCACCATATAGATTCTACTCTCTGGCTCAGACGTCGAAGTAGTCGTGAACTGTTTCAGTTTCCGCGGCGCTGCCGGCCTCACCCGGAGCCAGCCCGCTCTCGGCCTGGCGGGTCAGTTCCTCAGCCTGCTTGCCGAGCACTTCCTTCACGGCCATCGCCGGATCGGAGCGGTAGCGGGCGGCGACCTGCTGGTCGGCCTCCAGGCTGTGGCGGATCAGGTCCACGACGTGCACGCGGTATTCCTTCGCCAGGCTGAGCAGGATCTCGCGGGCCAGGGCCGCATCCGGCTGGGCCACGAAGCGCATCACAAGGCAGGCGCTGTACCAGACATCGCGGAACACGCAGTACTTGAGGATGATCCCGAGCTTGCGCGGACTGATGCGCTTCGGGACCGGCAGGCCGTTGAAGACGGCGTGGATGAAGTCGATGTAGTCCGCCACGGCATCCTCGCGGCTGGCACCGTCCTTCTCCTCGGTGCTGGTGCCGTAGCTGAGCTTCTTGTTGGCACCGGTGAACTTGACCGTGGCCTTCTGCTCGATGTGTCCGGCGTACTCCGCCATGAAGCTGTCGGCAATGCGCTCGCCGCGGTAGTTGAAGATGTCACCGCGCGCGAGGAACAGGCCCATGATCCGCAGCGCGGCGATATCGATGCCGGAGAGCGCGAGCTCGCTGCCGGGGCGCGGGGCTTCAGTCTGCACGAAGCTCACGATGAAGCGGTCGTCCATCCACTTGAGCATCCCCACGCCGGGTTCAATGAACACCGCCGGGATCACCGGCTGGCCGTCGGAGTCCTGCGGGAAGCAGTTGATGTGCAGGCGCAGCATGGCCTGCATGCTGTCATGCAGAGCGGCGACCGTCAGCAGGTTGTCACGCAGGGGATCCTGGCAACGCTCCAGCTGCTCATTGAGCAGTACGCGCGCCGGGGACCAGGTGCTGCGCTTGGCGTCATTCAGCAGAGTCTGGTTGACGAAGCTGGCCGCGGCGTTCCAGTCCGACTCCACGCTGCGCCGGGCATTGTCATCGAGCTGCGGTTTGGGCAACAGGCACTGGCGGGCGGCCTGCGTCGCCGGCGCCGGGCTGCCCTGCTCCATCCTCCGGGCCAGACTGGCGGCGGCGGAGATCGCCTCAAGCAGCCGCACCTGGGCCTGGGCCAGGCTGGAGCTGGCTGAGTCGAACTGCTCGGTCAGGCGCCTGAGCCGCTGCACGGAGTCATGCTCCGGAGGCCGGCCACTGAGCGTGATCTGCGCCAGGCCGCTCAGGGCCTGGCCGTCCTGGCTGACGCGCTTCATTTCATTGGCGGGGTGCAGCAGGCCCTGCATCACGGGGCCGAGATTCTCGCTGGCCAGCACCTCGACGAGGCCGCGGGTGCGCTGGCCGACTTCCTGCTGCAGCTGGCGGCACTGCGCATAGGCCTGCTCCAGCCGGGCCGGATCGGGCTGTGCCGCTGCCGCAGGGGTGGACTGGGCAGGAGCGAGCGGCAGGCTCAGGGCCTCACCGGAGTAGCGCCCGCTGCGGTTGGCATCAAAGGGCTTCAGCTGCTGCGTGGCGAGGATGTGCATGCGCACGAGCGGGCTGATGATCCAGGGCACGGCGGGCTGCCCGGGGCCGAAGCCCTCCAGCAGGGCCGCGTGCAGGGCCGGGTCGAGCAGCGGGACAGTGAGGGTCTCGCCCTTGCCGTCGCGCACGGTCACGCTGTCCGCCAGCGCGCCGCTGAAGAGGAACAGCTGCTGCTGCGGATTGAGCTGGGCGCTGCGCTCCTTCAGCAGGAACTTCAGGAGCTCGAGCCAGGCGCTGCGCAGGCGCGTGGGGGCATCCGCCGCAGCGGAACCCTGGCGCTGCTCAGCCAGTTCGACGAAGGCCTCGCCGAACTTCGCCGCGATCTCGCGCGGCACTCCCTCCAGCAGCAGCTTGAAGTGCTGGTTGTTGCTTGCAGAATCGGACATCTTTCCGAAAGCCTAACCGCGACTGCGCGCGACTTCATATAGATATTGGATAAATCAGGGACCGGGGACCGGGGACCGGGGACCGGAAGAAGGGACCGGGGACCGGGGACAGTGATCAATAAACAGTAAACCGTTAACCGTGAGTGGGGGTGGAGCCGCGCAGCGCAGCTTCGCAGGCTGTGCTGAAACTTGTCATCCGGTAGCAGGGCGTTTACGCGCGGAAAATGCGAGTTGTTAGTGAGTTAGTTCTTGGTCTGGATCCCTGCGACCCTTGACCCTGACACTAAGAACTCAGAACCAACAACTAAAAACTTCTCTCAGTGCGGCCGTGAACGGCCTTCCACCGACGATTATCCGTGAACAGTAATCAGTGAAGCGTCTGAGCCGCGCAGGCGCGCGGGCGGATTCATGATCGCCACAATGGTTTTGTTGGCGCAGAGGCGTAGAGGATCTGAAGAGAGGCGCTGAGAAGATTATGGGTAGCAGGACGTTTACGCGCGGAAAATGCGAGTTGTTAGTGAGTTAGTTCTTAGTCTGGATCCCTGCGACCCTTGACCCTGACACTAAGAACTCAGAACCAACAACTAAAAACTTCTCTCAGTGCGGCCGTGAACGGCCTTCCACCCCCAGCTAGATTTCAATCCGGTAGCCGGGCGTTTACGCCCGGCGGCAAGGAGTCAGGATCAAACACAGAGTCACCGAGCACACAGAGTTTTTGTATCTGGCTTCGCGATGAATGCCAGGCAGCTGCCCCTCTTCGACGAAATGATTGCACAGGGTCAGGATCTGATTCAGCAACACATACCGATGTTATTCATCATTGGGTTCCTCTGTGACCTCTGTGACTCTGTGTTTGAACAGAACCGCCACTCCGACCGTTGCTCCCCTAGCCCCCCGTGCCAAGTGCCGCCAGGCCCAGCAGCCCGGCCAGGCCGTCATTGCCCTTGCGAGCGTTTTGCTGCTGCCACTGCGGGAAGAGCCAGTCCGGCAGACTGCGCAGACTGCGCAACAGGCTCGCCAGCTCGCCCGCGCCCTTCAGGGCCTGGATCTGCTCACTGAGCCTGGCGCGCAGCAGTGAGGCCAGCTTCTCCGGCGTGAGGGCCTCGGCCAGGGCCATGCTGCGGCGCAGGGTACGCAGCCGGCCATCCGGATCGGCGAGGATCGCCCGGGCCTCCTCACGGTCGAAGCCGCTCTCCAGCAGCTGCTCTTCCGTGAGCTTGCCGCTGCCCAGCAGGCACCACAGCAGGGCGCGCACACTGGGATCGGCAAACAGACGCTCATTGATTTCAGAATCCTTCATTTTCAGCTCCAACTTGTCTGGATCTGAAAGTCTAACTGCCCTGAATCAAATGGCAAGTATTTCCAATGTTAATTCAAAAATGTCTAGCCGTGGCATACGACCAGAAACTAAAAAAAAGGGCGCCCCCGGAGGGACGCCCTGCTTGAATCTGCCAATTGACCGGCCGGTTACGGGGTCGGATCGGGCGGAACCTTGTTGAGTCCCTGTCCATGTCCATTGCCCGGGTTGCCATCGTCCAGATCGAAGGTAGCTCCTTCAGTGAAATCGACATCCGGAACGTTATCGACAAGAGTGATGGAACCAGGCAGCCACTGACCAACACCATTCTTGGATTCAGTAGCCTGAACCAGAATGATGCTTCCGTCTGCAATCAGAATGTTGCTGAAGCTGAAGCTTCCATCACCGCCAGAAGTGGTCAGTGCCGCTGCCGTGCTGGAGCCGTTGATGTAGATTCCAACTTCCTTGCCGGGAAGCGGCTGCTTCGGAGGCAGCGGTCCACCAAGCGGAGGAACACTGTCGAACAGGTATATGGTTCCGATGATGTTGATGTTAACATCACCACCGCCACCGCTGCCAACCTGGATCAGCACGGTATCCTGGGCCATGGCGCTATCACTGACACGCTCCACGGTCAGGGTCGCGGTGTAGTTGCCGTCCGCGGCATAGACATGCGGCTGGTTCGGCGGCGTGGTGCCGTCGTTCCAGGTGTCAACCGGGGAGCTGTCGCCGTAGTCCAGGGTGTAGTTGTACTCACCGGCAGCACCCACGCTGGATCCGATGGCATTGAAGGTCACGTTCAGGGGAGAAGGACCATTCGTGGTGCTGGCATTGAGATTGGCGGTCGGGCCGGTAACCACTGCGGTACCCATGGCCACGGCGTAGGCTTCACTCATCACACCGGAGAGCGCGATCTCCTGGTTGGTACCGCTACCAAGCGCACCGGTCCAGACGAAGAAGTAGTGCTGAGTGCCGTCGGTGGTGATCATGTTACCGGTTACGACTGCGGACTCAGTGCTGTCAGCCGGGTTGACGACCTCCACCTGCAGGTTGCCGCCCAGGCGGCTCATGTCAAAGCTGATCGTGGTGCTGGTCGGATCCACCTCGAAGGGGGTCACCACCGGCACCAGGCTGTTGGCCGGGCTGGAGGTGAAGGGGTCAACGTAGTTGGCCTGAACCACCCAGAACAGGTAGGTCTTGTTGCCGACCTTGCCGGGGATCTGCGGAGGCAGCAGGTCACGGCCGTTGAACTGCATCGTGCCGTTGGGCACGAGACCGTCCTCGGGCTGGATGCTCAGCTTGTGAGCGGAGCAGATCAGCGGATCGATGGACACGAAGGCATTGCTGCCGGCGGTGATCACCTCGATCTTGCCGCTCAGGTCCTTGGCGGTGCTGGCCGGGAGGTCGAACTCGATCGCCGTGGCGCTCCAGTCCAGGTTGTTACCGGTGGAGCCGTCGACCACCACCTCATTGGCGGTGCCCTTGGCAAGCGTCAGCGTACCGGGGTTATCGCCGAAGTTCAGGCCGACGAGACGGATGCGGGAACCGCTGCCGCCTGCGTCCACGTAACGGTAACCCAGCGGACGGTTGGTCGCGCCATCGGGGCCGAAGGCCTTCAGATCGCGGCGGTAGACATTGAGCTTGCTGCCGCTCTCGATGTGATCGGTACGGTCGGAAGCGAACCAGGTGCTGGAGCCGAAGCTGAACTGCTTGTAGCTCTCCTCACCGCCGTCATCGTAGGCCATGAACAGGTTCGGGGCATCCTGGTCGAACTGGTTCCAGTCGGAGGTACCCATGGCGGTGATCACCGGCTCATTCGGGCCGACGACCAGCACCTTGCTGTTCACATCAACGATCACGCTGTCGTTGGTGTCCTTGTCCGTGATCAGAACCTGGCCCTGGAAGGTGCCCTTCTTGTCATAGACATAGGTGAAGGGGCTGGAGTTCTGGACCGCGCCCTTGATGCTCTGGTCGGTGGCGTCGGGGATCAGCTGGTAGCTGTAGTTGCCGCTGCCGCCCACCACGGAGACGCTGTAGCTGAACTGGGTCAGGCCCTGCACGCCGGCGGTCGGACTGACATCCGCGAAGCCGGTCAGGTCGGAGGTGATCTTCACCAGGAAGGGATCGCTGGAAAGGCCGGCGTCATTGCTGACGACGACGGCGACATTGCCGTCAGCGTCGGGGGTGACGCTGCCCAGCGCAGGGATCAGGATCTCGTTGTCAACCCAGCCGGCCTGGCTGCCGTTGGTGTCAGCCACGGTCTGGGTCTTGCCACCCACGCTCAGCTCGCCCTCACCCTGCTGGAAGCCGAAGTTGCTGCCGCGCACGGTGATGCTGCCGCCGATGCGGACGTTGTTGGGGCTGACACCCGTGATCACGGGCTTGTTGCCAACCTCGAAGGGAGTCACGAATTCATCGAACTCGCCGCCCACGGTCACGCGGATGCTGCCGGTGGCTGCGCCCTCGGGGATGCGCACGCTGATGCTGGTGTCGCTCCAGAAGACGATCTCCATCTGGCGGCCGTTGATGGTCACGACGCTGCCGTCGGGGGTATCGCCGAAGCCGCTGCCGGTGATGGTGATCAGGTCACCCACGCCGCCGTTGAGCGGGTCGATGCCGCCGATGCTCGGCGGGTTGGCGGAACTGTCCGGAGCCAGCGCGTTGAAGGGCTTGCTGTTGGACTGGTTCTCTCCGACCTCAACGTAGACCAGGGCGTTGTTGGCGGCGGTGGACGGCACGAAGACCGTCACGGCGCTGTCCGTCCACTGCGGGACGTCCACGCCACCGACGTTGACCACGGCCACGCGCGCCTTGACGATCTGGGCGTTCTGGCTGACCGCGGTGCCGTTGGACGTGAAGTACACGCCGCTGGTGCCCTCGCTGGAGCCGAAGCCGGAGCCGATGATCGTCACCTTGTCCTGGCCGCGGCGGCCGAAGTCAGGACTGATGGCGTTGATGATCGGGGTGGTCGACGGGGCGTTGGGAATGAAGAGCTGGGCATTGCTGCCGCTCTCACTGTTAAGCCCACCCACGGTCACGACCACAATGCCGGAGGTCATGCCGGAGCTGACCACGGCGTTGATGCTCGAACTCGTCCAGGAATTGATCTGGAAATCGATTCCATTGAGGCGAACGCTGCTGCCGGACTGTGAAGTACCGAAGTTGGAACCGGTGATCACGAGCTCGTCCCCGATGTTCGCACTGCTGCGGCTCAGGTTCGAGATCGAGGGACGCGGCCCCAGATTGTCGTTGTTGGTTCCTCCGCCACCGCCGCAGCTCCCGAGCAGGAACAGCAGGCAGAGCAGCGAAACCTTCCATATCAGGTTTCCTTGTCCGAATGCCCTCATACGGATTTCGCCTCCTTATTTGAACCGGAGTGGAAGTCTCCCATAAACCATGATTTTAGACGAAATCACGGCTTGGGAGCAAGCCCGGCGGATCATGAAGATCTGCCGGGGACCCACATTACTACCGAAAATGATAACTTGATGCAATTCCGGCGTCACTGAACACCTGAAGCGCATTTTGGACTACACACTTCAGGATATCGGTGAATCATCCGGAATTGCAACAGTCGCATACCTGATTAGTATTCCCGCAGGATGCTGAAGCGCAAACCCGGGGTAGGGCTGCGCGCTACTCAGTCTCCTCAGAACCCGAGAGGCTGCCGCAGACCACCAGTGCCAGCCCGGCGGGATCCATGAACTCCGCCGCAGCGGCATTGACCTCCTCCAGGCTCACGGCATTGATCAGTTCCTCGTAGGCGGAGATGTAGTCCACGCCCTTGCCGAGGTAGACGCTGTCCGTGAGCATCCCGGCCACGGCCCCGTTGGTGGAGAGCCGGACGGGGAAGTTGCCGGTGAGGTAGCTCTTGGCCAGGGCCAGTTCATCCTCGCTGATGCCTTCGGAGGAAATGCGCTGCAGTTCCTCGGTGGTGGCATTGATCGCCGCATCCACATTGGCGGGGTTGACCTGCACCATCGCGGCCCAGGGACCGGCGGCCACGCCGTTGCTGAAGAAGGAATAGGCACCGTAGGTCAGGCCATCCTTCAGGCGCAGGCGGTTGTTGAGGCGGCTGGAGAAATCGCCGCCCATGATGAAGTTCGCCACGAGCCGGGCCGGCCAGTCGGCATTGGCCTTGCTGCAGCCGGGGCCGATCCACAGCAGGCTGACATTGCTCTTGTCCGCCATCTCGAGATCGCTGCGTCCCTCGGGGACAGCCTGGAACTCAGCGCTGCGGGCGATCAGCTCGCTGCGCGGGCTGCCGGCGGAGTTGGTCCAGTCGCCGAAGCGCTCGCGGACCATGGCCTCAGCCTCGGCCGCGTCGATGTCACCGACGATGCTCAGCACCATCCCGCCGGGACCGACGTTCGCCTGGTACCAGGCCTGCAGATCGGCCACGCTGGCGGCCTCGACATCCGCGCTGCGGCCCTCGATGCGGCCGCTGAAGGGATGATCCGCACCGTAGAGCAGGGCCCGTCCGGCGGCGAAGGCCTCGTCGAAGGTGTCATTCTCGCTGGCATAGATCGCGGTCAGGACCTGCTGGCGGGTCAGTTCCAGCTCCTCGGCCGGGAAGGAGGGCTCGCGCAGCTGCTCGGCGAGCATGTCCAGCAGCAGGCCGAAGTCCTCCGTGAGGCTGCGCCCGCTGAAGCTGAAGCTCTCACGCGCGGAGCCGAAGCCGAGGCTGATCCCGCTGTCCTCCATGATCTCCGCCAGCTCGGCCTTGCTGTGGCTGGCCGTGCCGCTGGAAAGCATGCTGACGACGAGGTTGCCGAGCCCGCGGCGGTCCTGCGGGTCATTGATGCTGCCGGCGGGCAGCACGCCGCTGAGGCTGACCGTGGCATTGGCACGGCTCTCGCGCAGCACGAGCGTGATGCCGTTGTCAAGCGTGACGACGCTGGCACCGTGGCCGCCTGCGCCCTGCAGCGAAAGCTGCGGCGCGAACTGCGTGCGGTAGTGCGGGGCCAGCACCTCCGGGCGGAAGGCGGGCGGGGCCAGCTCATCCGCGCCGGGACCGCCGAGCATCGGTGCCTCGGGGCGGATCGCCTCGAGCACACCGACGGTGCGGTTGTCATCCACGAGATACTGGCTGGCAACGCGCATGATGTCCTCGTTGCTGACGGCCTCGATCCCGGGCAGGTAGCCGTCCACGTCGCGCCAGCTGCTCATCAGCTCGAAGTCCACGAGCGAGCGGGCCTCGCTCTCGATGCTGTCCTTCTCGAACACGAAGGCCACGCGGGCCTGCTTCTTGGCGCGGGCCAGCTCGGCCTCCGTCACGCCGTCCGTCTTGATGCGCTCGATCTCGGCGTAGAGCACCTGCTCCAGCTCGGCGGTGTCGGCACCGGGATTGGCAACGAGGAAGGCCATGAACAGGAAGGGGTCCTGGTAGCCGAAGGCCGAACTCTCGGCCTGGGCCCCGGCGGCCATCCCGCTGTCAACGAGCGCCCTGTAGAGGCGGCTGGTGCGGCCGCTGCCGAGGATGTTGCCCAGCACGACCAGCGGGTAGGCATCGGGGTGCTCGCTCTGGGGCACGTGCCAGCCGGCCATCAGGTAGTCGAGCTGGCCGGCCAGGCGCAGCTTGAAGCGGCGCTCACCGAGCTGCTGGGGCTCCTGCGGCAGGCGCGGATGCTCGACACCGGCGGCGGGGATGGAACCGAAGTGGTGCTGGATGCGCGCGAACATCTCGTCGGCATCGAAGTCGCCGACGGCGACGATGAAGGCGTTGTCAGGGTGGTACCAGGTGTCGTAGTACTCCTTGATCTGCGCGGTGCGGATGCCCTCCACGTCGTCAACCCAGCCGATGGTCGGGATCCCGTAGGGATGGGCCTTGAAGGAGTTGGCAAGCAGCTCCTCGTAGAGCCGGCCCGTGGGGTTGTCCTCGCGCTGCTCCAGCTCATTGCGCACGACCTGCATCTCGAACTCGTGGTCCTCGGGCAGGCAGCTCAGGTTGCGCATGCGGTCGGCCTCGAGCTCGAGTGCGATCTCCACCTCATGCGCGGCGATCGTCTCGTAGTAGACCGTCTGGTCCAGCCAGGTGTAGGCGTTGTTGTCAGCACCGACGGCCTTGAGGCGGCGGTCGAACTCCCCGAGCGGGAAGTTCTCCGTGGTCTTGAACATCAGGTGCTCGAGCAGGTGCGAGATCCCGGTGATCCCGGGGCGCTCGTACTTGCTGCCGACGCGGTAGACCACGTTCAGGTTGACGACCGGGGCGTTGTGGTTCTCCTTGAGCAGCACCAGCAGGCCGTTGTCCAGGCGGTATTCGCGGACCTCGTCCGCATAGCTGACAGTTGACATGAGAATGATTGCTCCAATACAGGCGAGGAAGGTCCTCATGGTATCCACCTTTGAATTCAGTTCTTAGTGGCTAGTTGATCAGTTCTTAGTGATAGTCTCCGTAAAGGAGCATACTAACGACTAAGAACTCAGAACTAAGCACTGCTTGAACCGCATATTCTATCGGCTGGAATCCCCTGCTCTGCTACAATCCGCGCGTGGACAAGCCCGAACAGCCCGCGAGCCTGAGCTGGAGCTTCAACCCCTGGCAGCAGGGCCTCGGCGGCTGGCGCAGGCCGCAGCTGGCCCTGCCGCTCAGCCTGCTGCTGGCGGTGCTGCTGAGCTGGAGCGTGACGGTGCCGAACGTGCCGCTGGAGTATGAGCAGCAGCTCGTGAGCGCAGGTGAGGAGCTGGGGGCAGCGCCCTTTGCGATGATCGGCGAGCGGCAGTATACGCGTGAGCAGATTGCCGCCGAGCTGGAGCAGATCCGCACGGCGCGCGAGCAGTTCCCGCGGCAGTGGCTGCAGTGGGGCCTGATCAGCCTGCTGCTGCTGCTGGGGATGAATGCCTCGCTCTACCTGCCGGCGGCCTATGAGCTGAACGAGCAGGGTGTGAAGGTCAGCTTCATGGGCCTGCCCAGCCTGCGGCGCTGGGAGCACTACCGCAACTACTACGCGCATGAACGGCTGGTGCACCTGAGCACCATGCCGCGCCCGAGTGCGCTCGACCCCTTCCGCGGGCATTCACTGATGTTCGGGCCGGACAACCGCGAGGCGGTGCTGGGCTTCATCGCGGTGCATGTGCGGAAAAGGGAACAGTAGTCAGTGGTCGGTGGTCAGTGGTCAGTGGTCAGTTGTCAGTGGCAGAAGGCAGCAGGACCGATGGCGCCGCCGCGATTTGGAGAGGAAATCGCAACAATCCATCCTTTTCCATATCCCGACTGCATCGCCTGCCGGAAGCCACTTCAGCTCCCAATCGCCGCCAGGCTGCGCCGGTCCTTGGTAGTTACGATCATTCCTGCCAATGATCCCCGATCCATGATCTCCTTCTGCTACACCCTACAACCCAGCTCCTATGTCCTCCCCGATCCCCGGTCCCTGATGCCCGATCCCCGGTCCCTGATCTCCTTCTGCTACACCCTACAACCCAGCTCCTCTGTCCTCCCCGATCCCCGGTCCCTGATACACTCTTCCGATGCCGAATATGAAGTGCAGTTTCGCCAGGCTCAGGGGAGTCGGCGAGGGGCAGCTGCAGGCACTGGCCAAGCGCCTCAGTGAAGTCAATTTCGTGAAGAACCCCGGGATGCAGGTCGTGGGCATCGACCGCGAATTCCCGCAGGTCTCGTTTGAGCTGGTCGTGCGCACGGAGCGCGAGGGCCGGCGCTACGACGATGAGGAAGGCAAGCTGATCGTCGAGAAGCGCTACGACGACCGCGTGCTGTTCTGCACCTTCGACGCGCGCCGCGAGCTGATGTACACGCCGCAGGGCAAGCGCGAGCTCGGGCTGTTCACCGAGGTGCTGAAGCAGTGCGGCAGCGGCGGAGGCACCGAGCTGATTGAGCTCGAGGTGGACGTCGTGGGCTGGACCCGCGAGATGCTGAAGATGTACGACACGGCGCAACTCGGGCTGGCGAGCTTCGACCACTTCTTCGTCGAGCCGAAGATGATCGGCAAGTTCCAGGCCAAGACCGTGGACAACCAGCTCAATCTGGACGCGCTGACCAGCCAGCCGGGACGGATCCGCTCCATCCGGCTGTCCTTCTTCTATGAAGGCACGCGCCGCACGGCGGAGGTGCGCCGCGACGGGGTGCTCAGTGTCTCCTCAGGTGCTGAGGAGGATCTGGAGCACTTCTTCGGGGAGCAGCTCAGGCTCGTGCAGAACTTCGTGAGCGTGCCCGAGGGCGAATAGCCCGTCCGGCGCCGGGAACTCCGTATAATAAGGAGTGGTCAGTATCACGGCCCGGGTCCTCCGGGAAGCGGGACGTGCCACTGCATCCTGCACCGGCTGCGGCATCTGCGTGAGCAGGGCTGTGCGTGCCGGTCGAGACGGCTGAAGCCAGCTGGTATCCATTGCAAGCGGGTACTATATGGGTGGACCGTACAAGTAATCTGAACGAAAGCATGAAGGGGAGATACACATGAAGCGTATCTATCTCGTAATGGCCGCGATCCTCGTGAGCCTGCTGGCCTTCGGCTGCGGAGGCGGCGGGAGCCAGGTCGCGGACCCGAACACGCCGGCTGGCGGGAATGGGGACGGAGTGACGGAGCTCTCGATCGCTCCCTTTGCGGTCCAGGGCGAACGCGGTGTCAGCATCGTGGAAGGCAAGCTCAACATCCGCAGTGCGGTCTCCGATCAGGAACTTGAGCAGGTGCTTGGCAGCTATGACTGCAGCATCGACCATCGCGACCACAGCAAGGTCACGATTGACATTCCCGCCGGGATCGATCCCGAAACGCTTGCCACAGCGCTGACCAAGGAGTACGCAATCTCTGAAGCCGGTGTGATCCATGTTCTTGAGATGCCGGTCGTCACGGAAACAACCGTTGCCAAGGGCAGGGAGGCTTCCTGGACGCCGACGGACCCCTTCTATTCCACGGAGTTCGTGGGCCTGGGTGACAACGGTACGGATCTGATCGCTTCGCTGTTCCCCGGCCAGGGCGTTCCTGCCGACGTGCTCGGACTCAGTTCAGCATGGGATGTACTCTTCCGTCCCGGCGCCGTGGCTGATGCACCGGTGAAGATCGCCATCATTGACGCCGGCTTCTTCGACTATTCAGTCGAGGCCCGTGCGGACTTTGACACCACGCCCGTCACCGGCCAGGTGGATGAGGCCAACTCCGGTTTCGTTGCAGACAATGGTACCTTCACGGCTGGTCTGTCAGCTGCGGCCTGGGAGATCTTCGTGGACGGCGATGTCAACACGACGGACCGTCCCTACCGCCAGACCGGCGAGAACATGCTCGGCATGCTGGCCGCGCTTCACAACAACACGTTCAGCCTTGTAACCGGTGATGTCAGTGTCGGCGGTGCCCCGCCGGACGGGACCATCGACAGCAATGAGATCTTCAACGAAGGCATCGCCGGGCTCGTTCCCGGTGCGCAGTATGTCCTGATCAAGACCGGGCAGGCCAGTGGCAATACCTGGACCTTCACTGACAACCACATCGCTGAGTCCATTGACCATGCGGTTTCCGCAGGTGCCAACATCATCCTGCTGGGCATGTTCGCTGAGGGGGCCGTCGGTGGAACCGTCAGCACCGCCCTGCAGAACGCCGTCAACAACGGAGTATTCTGCGTCGCTCCGGCGGGTGATGTGATCCTCAGCTACAACGGCACCGGATATGACGATCCAACGGTGGATATCACGGTTACTTCCGTGAGCCCAGCCTCGGACCCCAACTGCTTCGCCGTCGGCAGCACCGGTTTCAAGCGGGTTGACTACGGTGGACTTGCCGACTTTGACCCGGGAACTGGCGCGATCCCGAACAATGGCCGCGCCTGGCGCCCCTTCAGGATCAACGGTCTTGACGAGCCCTACTTCGGCCTGCAGGCCGCGTCGAACACCGGTGCGGACATGTACGCTCCCGGTTTCGGCATCGGCTGGGCCATGCACCCTTACTCACCGGAGCCTGGCTTCCCGGGTACCAACCATAACCTGCAGTTTTCCGCCTTCGGCACGGTTCCGGCGGCTGCCTACGTTGCCGGTGGAGCAGCAATGGTCTTCAAGGCCCTCAGTGCCGCCAACGGCGGCACCCCGCCTTCAGTGGCCGAGGTGCGTCAGGCACTGATTGACAACGTCAATCCTTTCGTGGACCTCTCCCCGGAGAATGGCCTGCTCAACATCAGCCTCGCCGTCAATACCCTTGCCGGCGGCGGCGTGAGCGGTCCCGCGATGAGCGTGAGCATTCCCGCCGCGCAGCTCGTGCCCGCCACCCTGCTGACGACCTACCAGCTGGCTCCGACGGTCAGCGGCGGCACCGGCCCCTTCGACCTGAGCATCGACTGGGGTGACGGCAGCGCCCCGGTGGTCGTCAACAACTGGGCCAACCAGGATCCCGTGGCGCTCAGCGGCGGCTGGGACACGCTCGGCCTGAAGACCGTGATCATCACCGTCACCGAACAGGGCGGCGAGATGCGCAGCGGCAACCGCACCGTGGAGATTCCCGTGTTCAATGCGATCACGAGCAACCTGACGGTGATGGGTCCGATTGATCCGGGTGACCCGGGCCAGGGCGAGAAGCTCTTCACCCCGGCCCAGGCGATCCAGGACGCGGTGACCTACACCTTCAGCGCCAACATCGCCAATGTCTTCAACGGCAGCGTGAACGGCACACCCAACAACCCGCAGTTCGGCTGGGACTTCGACGGTGACAACGTGATTGACAAGCCCGGCACCACGGTGGAGCATGCCTTCATCAGCACCGGCAGCTTCACGGTCAAGTTCATCGTGACCCAGGATGTGCTGCCGGACTTCGAGGTGTCGCGCATCGTACTCGTGAACTAGGGACCTGGGACCGGGGACCAGGGACCGGATAAGGGTACCGGGTTCCAGGGAGCAGTGAACTCAAGCTGATTCAAGGAGGGAGGCCTGCGGGCCTCCCTTTTTTGTGCGCACGGCTTCCCGGTCCCCGGTCCCCGGTCCCTGATCCCTGGTCCCTGATCCCTGATCCCTGATCCCCTGATCCCCTGATCCCCTGATCCCCGATCCCCGGTCCCTGATCCCCGGTCCCCGGTCCCTGCTGCCTTTCCCCTATAATTTCCCCATGTCCCCAACCCCGATTGACCAGGCGCGCGTCGAGGCCGCCGTGCGTGAACTGATCGCCGCCATCGGCGAGGACCCCGGCCGCGATGGCCTGCAGGGCACGCCGGACCGCGTGGCGCGCATGTACACGGAGATCTTCTCCGGGATGCACGAGGACCCGGGGATCCACCTCGAGACCCAGTTCGACCAGGAGTTCCGCGAGCTCGTGCTGTTCCGCGACGTGAAGTTCTTCTCGATGTGCGAGCATCACCTGATGCCCTTCTTCGGCTGGGCGCACATCGCCTACATCCCCGACGGGCGGATCACCGGGCTTTCCAAGGTGGTGCGCAGCTTCAAGGCGCTGGCGGCGCGGCCGCAGGTGCAGGAGCGCCTGACCGGCGAAATGGCGGACCTGCTGATGGAGAAGCTCAGCCCGATGGGCTGCGCCGTGGTCGTGGAGGCCCGCCACATGTGCATGGAGATGCGCGGCGTGCGCGCGCCCGGCAGCCTGATCACCACGAGCGCGCTGCGCGGCCTGATCAAGGAGCGCGAGGCCACGCGCAATGAACTGTTCACGCTGATCGCCGGAGGCCGCTCGTGAGCGTGGTGCTCAGCGGAAACTGGCAACTGGCCGGCGGACGGCTGCTGGACTGCTCGCGGCCGCGGGTGATGGCGATCATCAACGCCACGCCGGACAGCTTCCACCCGGGCAGCCGGCTGGCAACGGAGTCCGGCGAGCGCCGCGCCCAGCTCAGCATGGTGCTGGAGCAGGGCCCGGACATCCTCGACGTGGGCGGGCAGAGCACGCGCCCGGGCAGTGCGCGGGTCGGCGCGGCCGAGGAACTGCGGCGCGTGGTCCCGGTGATCGAGGAACTGCGCCGTCTGGATGCGGCGGTGCCGATCACGATTGACACCTACCACGCGGAGGTGGCGCGCGCCGCGCTGGCGGCCGGGGCGGATGCCGTGAATGACATCTCCGCCGGAGCGCTGGACCCGCAGCTGACGGAGCTCGTGGCGTGCTGCGACTGCGGCTACGTGCTGATGCACATGCAGGGCACGCCGGAGACGATGCAGCAGGAACCCAGTTATGACAACTGCCATCAGGAGATCCGCGGCTTCTTCGAGCGCGAGCTTGCGCGGCTGGAACGGGCCGGGATCGCCCGTGAGCGCGTGGTGCTGGACCCGGGAATCGGCTTCGGCAAGCGCATGGGTGACAACCTGGACCTGATCACCTGGGCCCGCAGCTTCCTCGATCTGGGGCGGCCGCTGCTCTACGGCGTGAGCCTGAAGCGCTTCATCGGCGAACTGAGCGGGGAGCAGGAAACGGAGCGGCGCGTGAGCGGGACGCTCGGCGTGATCTGGGAGCTCCTGAACCAGGGCGTGATGATCCACCGCGTGCATGATGCGGCGACGGCACGGCAGATGATCAATGTCTGGATGGGACTGCGTGGCCTGGCCTGAGGCCAGGCGGGGAACAGCGGGGAGTGGGCAGTGGGCAGTAGGCAGGTGGCAGTTGGCAGTGGGCAGTTGGCAGTTGGCAGTGGGCAGTTGGCAGTTGGCAGAAATACCTGCTGTAGCGGCGCCTTCAAGGCGCCGGACTCGCATCTGAGTGGCAGTGAGTTATTAGTTGTGAGTTATTAGTTCTTAGTTGTCAGAAAGTAGTTGGTAGTTGGCAATAGGCAGAAGGCAGTAGGCAGAAGGCAGAAGGCAAAATACCTGCTGTAGCGGCGCCTTCAAGGCGCCGTCCCGGACGCCAGTCCGGGAGGAAGTTGTCAGAAGTCAGTGGTCAGTAGGCAGTTGGCAGTTGGCAGAAATTCCTGCTGTAGCGGCGCCTTCAAGGCGCTGTCCCGGACGCCAGTCCGTGTAGAAAGTTGTCAGTTGTCAGTTCTTAGTTCTTAGTATCAATGCCCGGGCCGTGGTTGGCAGCAAGAGCGGGACGGAAAATCATAGCCTGAATTCACCTGCTTCGTCTGGTTTCCATCTGTGCCCTGGCGTCAATCGTGGCATGAACGACATTCAGCATCCTGCCGACTTCATCAAGCAGTTTCTGACATTCCTGCAGCTGTTGCCTATTGCCATATTCCAGTTCCTCTGCCATGACCAGCAGGGTGTCCACCTCCCTCGTAGATCCGATCGCCATTGCAAGGAAGTGAGCATAGTCCCGGGCGGTTTTCCTGCCATTTCCTTCAGCGATATTGGCAGCAATCGAAATGCTGGCCCTGCGGAGCTGGCTGGTCAGACCGTAGGTCTCGCTGCGGGGGAAAGCGGAGCTGTAATGATAAGCACACAAGGCTAACTGGATGGACCTCTGCCATACATGTAAATCGCGGTGGGATAATATGTTCCTGTTACTACTCATACATTTGTATAGTACCATATTTCCATTAAAAGTCAAATGCAATCCAACATGAGTAATGTCTCGCTGGTGGATGTAACTAACTAAGAACTAATCAACTAATCGCTAACATCTCGGAGTTTCCCTGGAACCTTTTCCGCGCAAGCTGGTCTTTCTTAGCGATGACATTGAATGGTGTCGTCGACCAGTAATTATTCCCCCTACAGCGGCCTCCGGGTAACCGGAGGTTTTTTTTGCCCGGAAGTTGCCGGACCTGGGACATGCCCGCTTTGCCATTGGGGCGGCATCCAGTTAATATCTACCCAGCAAGCGATCCGGAGAAGCATATGCAAAAGATCTGTGCTGTCCTGCCCCTGCTGGCGATTGTGCTCCTGGCCAGTACTGCGGCCACCAGCCGTCCCACGACCGAGCCCGCCGTAGCGCTCAAGGTGATGGTCGAAGCGCGGGCCTTTGATCGTCTGGCACAGCATTCCATTGCAGTCCTGCCGCTGGACAGTCCCGGCAACCCCTATGCCGGCCAGTACAGCGAAATTGACAGCTGGATTCTGGAGCATGCCCTGGCTGATCCTTCCGAGCTCCATGAGCAGGCCGAGTATGAAACGGGTGAGCTGGCCTATGTGACGGAAGCTGGCTACATGATCCCGGTCTATGTGCAGCTCCACACCGCAGAAGCACTGAAGAGCAGTGGCAGATACCCCGCACTGGAAGATCAGCCGCTGTATTCGATTTCCGCGAAGGGGCAGATGGACACGGCTCTGGCCGAGTCACACCGGGACAGGCTGCAGCTGATCAGGGCCCAGTACTTCCCGCAGATCCCCGCCTGGCTGGCGGACAATCCGCCCCCGAAGTCAATGTTCACGGATACTGGTAGCGTGATCACGATCGGCCTTCCCGGTGAGGAAGAGCACAGGCCGGATGCGGCATATGACGTCCCTGCCAGCCCCCCGTCCTACTACCTGTTAAGTGGCGCGGGCGTGCAGCTGGCCGGACCTGCGAATACCGTCAACGAGCTGTTCGGAGCGGAACGCTGGCAGGCGATCTATGATGACATGAGCCGCAAGGGCTGGGCCAGCGCGGAGACGGGACAGGGATTCAGGGCCAGAACTCAGGAAAATCGATCCGCCGGTGTGTTCCAGTTCCGCAATGCCGGAGGTGAGATCATCGGCATTTTCAACTATGACGGTACGGAGCTCAGCGAGCAGACTGCCCCTGTGCGGGATGCGCATCTGTTCAGCTTCATCAACAACAGGATGCTCCCCGACATGTACGAGGCGCAGCAGCGCATTGCCGGCCAGGGTTAGCTGCCCGCGCTTTCATAGCGCTTAAAGCCCCGGTTGTAGACATGGCTCACCGCCAGGCCGAGCAGGCCCAGCACCAGTGGCAGTTCCCAGAGCAGGCCGGGGCGGCGTGCATGCTCTAGCATGTAGTCCGCCGGATAGGCCGCAGTGTAGGCGAAGGGGATCACGAAGGTGAAGAAGCTGCGCACACCGGCGGGGTAGATCCGCATCGGGTAGCGCACGGCCTCGCCGAACTCGAACATCAGGCCGTTGTAGCCGTTGCGGTCCTTGATCCAGAAGGCCAGCGCCGCGCTCAGCAGGTGCATGGCCCCGAGGATGCAGCCGCCGGCCAGGCCGAGCAGGCTCGCCAGCAGCAGGCTGCCCGGCCCCAGCGGCAGGCCGCAGTGCAGCATGGCCCAGATGATCAGCACATAGCCCTTGAGGAGCACGCTCAGGTCCTGGAAGTTGACATTCTCGGAGAGCAGCTGCCAGAGCGGGGGCAGCGGGCGGATCAGTACGCGGTCGAGGTTGGCCTCCACGATGTAGCTGTCCGCCAGGCTGTTGGCGGTGCGCAGGAAGAGCACGGAGAGCCAGCCCCAGCTCAGCTCCGCCAGGCCCCAGATCAGCACGATCTGCGGCAGGCTGTAGCCGCGGATGTCCGGCACATGCTGGAAGATCGTCCAGAAGAAGAACAGCTGGATCACGCTGTAGAGCATGTTGGCAGCGGTTTCGGAGATGAAGTCCCAGGGGTAGGCCATGTCCGTCTTGAGACGCTGCAGGGCGAAGTGCCAGCCCAGGCTGAGGATCTCGAGGCTGTGGCTGAGACGGGCGGGCATGGCGCATTCACTTTACACGCGGCGGGCCCACGGCATGCGCTTTCCCGGTGAAATCCGCGCACGCAGGCTGGCGGCAGGCCCCAGCAGATGGGATAATTCGCGCATGCAGTTCGCATGCGAGATCATCATCAGTCCCAGAAGCGACATCCTCGACCCCGAGGGCGATGCCATCGGCCGCAGCCTGGCCCGCCTGCACTTCGAGGGTGCAAGCGAGGTGCGCGTCGGCAAGTACATGACGCTGCAGCTTGAGGCGGACAGCGCCGATGCGGCCCGCGCGCGCATCAAT
The DNA here is from genome assembly GCA_041395205.1 of bacterium. Taxonomy (GTDB): domain Bacteria; phylum 4484-113; class 4484-113; order 4484-113; family JAFGCY01; genus JAHEFU01. Next base: position 1,253,187 of record JAWLAZ010000001.1, on the reverse strand, counting down.
GAGATGTGCAAGGCGCTGCTGGTGAACCCGATCACCGAGGACTACGAAGTGAGCGTGAACCAGCTGTGAAGGCCGCCGTCGTCATCTTCCCGGGATCGAACTGCGACCACGACGCCCTGCATGCCTGTGACAAGGTGATGGGCTGGACGACGGTCCCGGTCTGGCATGAAAGCGCGAGCCTGAGTGGCGCGGACCTGGTGATCCTGCCCGGCGGCTTCAGCTACGGCGACTACCTGCGCTGCGGGGCGATCGCCGGACGCAGCCCCGTGATGGAGGCCGTGAAGAAGCATGCCGCCAACGGCGGGCTGACGCTTGGGATCTGCAACGGCTTCCAGATCCTGATCGAGGCCGGACTGCTGCCGGGGGCGCTCCTGCGCAACAGCTGCATGGAGTTCCGCTGCCGGATGGTGCAGCTGCGTGTGGAGAGCACTGACAGCAGCTTCACGCGGGCGATGCGGCAGCGCGAGGTGCTGACGGTGCCGATCGCGCACGGCGATGGCAACTACTTCGCGACCGAGCAGCAGCTGGCTGAGCTCAATGAGCAGGACCGCATCCCCTTCCGCTACTGCAATGCGGCGGGTGAGATCACGGCGGATGCCAACCCCAACGGCTCGCTGGAGAACATCGCCGGTGTGCTCAGCGAGGGCCGCAACGTGCTCGGGATGATGCCGCATCCGGAACGGGCCAGCGAAGCGCTCGTCGGCAGCGCCGACGGCCGGCGGCTGTTCGAGAGCCTGGCCCAGGCCTATGCGGACGTGGGCTGGTAGGCAACAGGGACGAGGGACCGGGGATCAGTGGGCAGTGGTGAGTGGGCAGTGGGCAGTGTTGAGTGGGCAGTGGGCAGTTGTCAGTGAACAGTGATGCGTAAACCGTGAACTGTGAATAGGACCGGCGCGGTCCTGCCGCGCCTGGGAGAGATCGCTACACAGTTCGCATATCAGCATGAACTGGCAACATTCCCTTGCTCGCGGATCATCCTGCGTACGAAGTACCCGCTCGCGTGCAGGCGTCGCGGGGCGCCGCCGGTCCTTGGCGCATGGAGGGGCCGCTTGATCAGTGAACAGTAAACACTAAACAGTGAACAGTGAACAGCTGACCAGACACTGCGGAGAGCTCACATTCCATTGTGCGCAAGCCAGTTACGCACCTCCGCCTCCATCACTGCCCGATCACCGCCACCCGGCCCAGTTCGTCCACGGCGTAAAGCGTGCCGTCCGGGCCGACCGAGAGCTCCTGGCGGAAAGTCGAGTAGGTGTCGAGCTCATACAGCAGGTTGCCACCGAGATCCGAGCAGTGCAGGATCCCGTCCGTTGTCAGCCAGGCCACCAGCCCGCTGCCGTCGCAGACCGGCTGCGACTCCGCCCGGCCCTCGCCGTCGAAGAGCAGCTGCGGAGTGTGGTCGGCAGCCACATGGTCCACGAGGTAGAGGTCCCCATCCGTCGTCACGCAGGCCAGGCTGCCGAGCGAGTTGAGCGCGGGCGTGGCATCCAGCCCGCCTGGCAGGTTCTCGCTCCAGGCCAATGAGCCGTCACTGATGTCAATTGCCACGATCCCGTCCGCCGTGCCGTAGAGCAGCAGGCCGGAGTGCAGCAGCAGGCCCGTCGTGGGCAGGGGGTGGCTCTCCTCCCAGACGTCCTGGCCCTGCTCATTGAGCTTATGCACGGTACCGCTTTCCGTGACCACATAGGCCTGGGCGTCGTCATCGGCGACGGGCACGGCGGCCGCCGCGCTGTCCAGCGGTGCGCTCCAGAGCTCGGCACCGGTGGCCTCGGTCAGGCAGAACATGCGGTGCGTGCTGTCCACGCTGTTCGTGCTGCAGAACAGCAGGCGGCGGAAGCTGAAGCTCGGCGCGCCGATCACTTCGTTGTCAAAGAATTCATCCCAGGCCAGCTTGCCGTCCTCCTCATAGACGGCCACGCCGCAGGTGGAGTCAGTGCCGGAGAAACCGCGCAGTCCATCCGCAACGCGGTTGGCCTCGAACTCCGGGATGTCCGGGCGGAAGCTCACGGCGAGGCGGCGGCGGTTCTCGGTGGGGCTGAGCGGAATCACCGTCAGCACGGAGGAGGTGGCGCGCACGCCGCTGGCGCTGAGCGGGCCTCCGAGCACGGTCTGCGGGGCATCCGTCAGCTGCAGCTGGCCATCCAGGTTGTTCACCAGCCGGCCCAGCAGCTGGGCGTTGCCGGACTGCATCGCGATGTTCAGGCGGGCCTCGTTCAGGCGCTCACCGCGGTCCAGCTCCACGGCGCCGTCGGCGTTGTCAAGCGCACTGAGCCGCGGCGTGCTGATCAGGCTGACCAGCCCGTCGCTGCCGAAGGCCGGGTTGAAGTCGATGCGCACGTCATCCAGCCGCTGCATGTCGAGCACGGGGTTCACGCTCCAGCGCTGGGTGAGGATGTTGTCAAAGGAGCGCAGGCTGCCGTCGCCGAACAGCGCGGCGACCGTTGCACCGCTGTCCAGCAGGCGCAGCACGGGCTGGTCGACGGGCTGGCTGTCGGTTTCGCTGTCGGTCGCCGTGCTCCAGTCCACGATGCTCCAGGAGCCTGAATCGTCGTTGGCAATCAGCAGGCGGTCCTGGCTGGTGTCGGCGATGAAGCTGCCCCAGACGCCGGCGGCGGGCACTGCGGCGGCATCCATGCTGCCGTCCGGCAGCCAGGACTGCAGGCTGGCACCGTCGAGACTGGCCCAGACGCGCTCGTCGGTGCTCACTGCCAGCCAGGGGCTGATGCCCGCGGAGCTCTGGTGCGTGAGCGGATTGAGCCCGGCCAGATCCACGGAAACCAGCATGTCGTCAGCACCGCCCGTGCCCTTCAGCACCACGAAGACGCGCAGGCCGCTGGAGACGATGTTGCCGGGGGCCGGGGCCGCGAATTCATGGGTGAAGGCCTGCTGCACGCCGCTGCCGTTGACGAGGTGCAGGCCGAAGACGAGCCCGGCGCTGGTCACACCGGCGATGTTCTCCGTCGCGGCATCCTTGAAGAAGCTCACCGGACGGCTGAGGATGCGGCCGATATGCTGTTCGGCGATCAGTTCGCCGGCGCTGCTGATGAAGCTGTAGCCATTGTCATGCAGGGCCAGCACTCCGAATTCCCCGCCGTAGTAGCGCACGTCGTTCACGCGCCAGCCGAGGTCGTACTGCCAGAGCTGGGCACCGCTGTCATTGAACTTGAGCAGGCGGCCGTCGGCGGTGCCGACGTAGAAGTTGTCATTTTCATCGTATGCCGGCAGGCTGCTGAAGCCGTCGCTGAAGCCGCCGGTGTTGTAGAGCACCGTGGAATGCGTGCCGAAGTAGGTGTCACTGAGTGAGGTATGCCCCGTGTCACCACCGGACATCGGCCAGCCGATGCTTTCACCCGGCGGCTTGGTCTCGTAGCTGGCAATCCCCAGCTCGCGCACGCCGTTGGTCTCGAAGTAGGGTCGGATCCCGTAGGAGTCGCCGGGGTTGAGGCTGTCGATGCGCACCTCGAAGTAGACCTGCTTGATCTCCGTGGGTAGGCTGATGGCACTGGGGACCTTGGCCGTGACCGGGGTGCCCTCACTGAAGAGGATCTCCGCCACGGGCGTGTAGCTGCCGAGGAACTGCGGCGTGGTGGTGTGCTCAACGATGTAGCCGGTCACGGCATTGCCGAAGTGCACACCGATCGGGGTGATGTCCGCGAGGTTGACCTCACCGTTGTGGTCGCCATCGGCGGCACCCTTCGTGAACCAGCCGCTGCTGGCGGCCGTAGCCTGGAAGCCGACGCCGACCGGGGTGAGATCGGAGATCGTCACCTGGCCGTTCTGGTCATAGTCACCGGTGTTCTGGTAGTACCAGCCGACATTCACGCCGCCGTCGCCGCTGTCCTCCGTGCCGATCTGCGTGACGCGGTTGCCCAGCTCGCGCGGAGCCATGCTGATCTCGCGTGTGCGGCCGGCATCACTGCGTACCTGCTCCAGCTCCGTGAGCATGCTCTGCCAGAGCGCGGGGTCCACGCCCTCGGGGACTTCCGGCGCAGCCGTGGATCCCGGCAGGGATGGGTTGCCACCGCCACCGCAGGCGGCGAGGAACAGGCTCAGGGCCAGCACGCAGAGCATGCAGGCCAGGCGGCGCAGCTGGGTCATGTCAAACTCCGGCAGGAAAAGTACATCAGCTCGCTGTAATTCTAACAGCGGTGCGCCCGCTGGGCCAGCTGTGATTACAGCAAAAAGGGACAGCCCGCAGGCCGTCCCTCGATTGCTCATTGCTCGTTAAGGGTTTATACGGCTCGCCGTCATCAGCCCCTGTGCCTGGCGAACTTCTCGGCCACCTTGTCCCAGTTGACGACGTTCCACCAGGCGGCGATGTAGTCGGGACGGCGGTTCTGGTAGTTCAGGTAGTAGGCATGCTCCCAGACATCAAGCCCGAGGATCGGCTTGTGGCCGATCATGTGCGGGCTGTCCTGGTTGGCGGTGCTGCCCACGTGCAGCTTGCCCGAGGCATCGAGCCCGAGCCAGGCCCAGCCGCTGCCGAAACGGTTCGCGGCCTGGTTGGCGAAGGCCTCCTTGAAGCCGTCGAAGGAGCCGAAGACGGAGTTGATGCCGTCCAGCAGGTCGCCGCTCGGAGCACCCCCGCCACCGGGCTTCATCGTCTTCCAGAACAGGCTGTGGTTGGCATGCCCGCCGGCGTTGTTGATCACCGCCTGGCGGATGTCCTCGGGCACGTCCTTGATGTTCTTCAGCAGCTCCCAGACGCTCTTCTCCTGCAGTTCGGGATGGCCCTCGAGCGCGGAGTTCAGCTTGGCAACATAGCCCGCATGGTGCTTGCCATGATGGATCTCCATCGTGCGGGCGTCGATGTAGGGCTCAAGGGCGTCGAAAGCGTAGGGCAGATCGGGCAGTACGTGTGTCATGTTCATCCTCCACCTGACTATTTGCAGCGCTGCTCAATCCGAGGCGGCGGCTGCGGGCAGGCTTAATACTATCACCGCAGTCCGGTGCTTGTTTCAACGGCTGCGCCTGCGGGCTCAGCCCGCCTGTTGCTGCGGCAGGGCGAGACGCATGCGCTGGCGGGCGGTGTCCACCTCCGGCCAGTCGCGCTCGATCAGCTGCATGAGCTCGGCCAGCATGGCGTGGATTTCGCCCACCGCCTGCTCAGGCGGGGCGGAGAACAGGGCATTGATGCGCGTTTCAACATCGCGCGGGCCGAGCCTGAACTTCGCCGCATACTGCCCGAGACGCTTGAACTCGCCGTAGTGGTAGACGGAGTTCAGCGCGCAGAGCAGGTGCAGCAGGTGGTTGGCCTCCTCCACGAGGATCTGCTGGTAGTGCAGGATGTCGCCGCGCTGCCAGGCCATCTGCAGCGGGACCCAGGCCGGGAAGAAGTTCAGATGGGCCTGCAGCATTTTCACGCCCAGCCCGCGTGGATAGTGCTGGACCTGCTGGCGGATCCAGTCCGCTGTCTCCGGGCCGTACAGCACGCGGGCATCCATGATGCCGCTGGCGGCCTTCTGCAGCGGGGACTCGTGGTTGTGGTTGACGAGGATGTCCTGCATCCATTCCCGCCAGGGATCAAGCGCCGCCATGCCGAAATCGTGCTTGACGCCGTCAATGGAAAAGGAGATCGCGCAGCCGCCTTCGGCGGGATCGCCGAAGAAGAAGATCCAGGCCCCGCCGGCAAGCGCGGCCCGGAATGCCTCAAGCTGTTCACGCCCCGGCATTTCGTCAAAGTACACAGCCATGTCGACGTCGCTGGCGGCATCGGCCTGGCCACTGGCAACCGAGCCCGTCAGCAGTACGCAGCGCAGGCCCGGCAGTTTCGACAATTCAGCGACACAGCGTCCGGCGGAGGCCAGACGGGATTCATTGTGGATGTTCGTCATGCAGGAATGTACAGCGCTGGCGGGAACAGGGTTTCAGACGAGTGCGAGGTATCACGGGGTAGTGCTATAAGTAGCACTGTCCGGGTTGCACCCGGCATGGGGAGAAGCATGATCAGCACACAGCGCAGACTGTCCGTGGCCCTGCTGGGCCTGCTGCTGGCCGTCCTCGCGGCCTGCCGTGAAAGCGCGCCGGCCGGAGCGGCGGAGGAATACACAGGCTTTGAGAACCAGAGCGCGCCGAAGCAGGCCCTGCTGGTCGGTCAGACCGATGACCCACGCCTGCGCGGGATCAGCCTGCCGCCGGGCTTCCGGATTGAGATCTACGCTGAAAACGTCACTAGTGCGCGCTGCCTGAAGCTCAGCCCGGACGGGACACTGTTCGTGGGCAGCCGTGGCACGGATCACGTCTATGCCCTGCGCGACACCGATGGCGACCTGGTTGCCGACGAGCAGTTCACAATCGGCAGCGGCCTCAGGATGCCGGTCGGGGTGGAGTTCCGCGACGGCGACCTCTACGTCGCGGAGGTCAGCAAGGTCTGGCGCTATGACGGGATCGAAGCGCGGCTGGCCAATCCGCCGGAGCCGGTGCTGATCGAGCGCTACCCCAGTGATGAGCACCATGGCTGGAAGTACATCCGCTTCGGGCCGGACGGGCGTCTGTACGTGCCGGTCGGCGCGCCCTGCAATGTCTGCACGCGTGACAACCCGATCTACGCCTCGCTGACGAGCATCGGCCCCGACGGCGGTGGGCGGCAGATCGTGGCCCAGGGGATCCGCAACACCGTGGGCTTTGACTGGAATCCGCTGAACGGCGAACTGTGGTTCACTGACAACGGCCGCGACATGCTCGGTGACAACATGCCGCCGGACGAGCTGAACCGCATCCCGGCGGGCAGCGCTGTGGACGGGGCGGCCCCGCACTTCGGCTTCCCCTTCTACCATGCCGGAGAGATCAAGGACCCGGAATTCAGCGAGGGCAAGGGCCGTGATGCCTACATCGCACCGATGCAGAAGCTCGGACCGCATGTGGCGGCGCTCGGTGTGCGCTTCTACACGGGTTCGATGTTCCCGCAGGAGTACAGGAACCAGCTGTTCATCGCCGAGCACGGCAGCTGGAACCGTTCCAGCAAGATCGGCTACCGCGTGATGCTCGTCAGGCTGGATGCACAGGGCAATGCCGCTTCCTATGAACCCTTCGCCGAGGGCTGGCTGGACGGCAACGGCAAGGTCAGCGGGCGGCCCGTGGCGATCGAGTTCCTGCCGGACGGCAGCATGCTGCTCAGTGATGACTACGCCAACTGCATCTACCGCATCAGCTACGGCGGCTGATTGGCACCCGTTGTCAGAAATCCGGTTAAGGCAGGCTTCAGCCGCGGTTGAATTCCGGTTGACAACGCCGCTTGCGGAGCGATCCGGCAACATCTGACCGGCGGTCGGCGTTAGCATTTCCAGCGGAAAACCGCACGGAGAATGGAAATGCCAACGAACACCACGCCCGAGCTGACGGAACTCTGGAAGCATGACGACCCGGCTGCCAGCCAGAACTCCTTCATGGAGCTGATGCCGGCCGCCGAGGCCGCCGCTGACAATGCCTACACCGTGGGCCTGCTCAGCCAGATCGCCCGTGCGCAGGGCCTGCAGCGCAACTACGAGGCCGCCAATGCCAGCCTGGACCGCGCCAAGAAGCTGCTGGACAGCGGCGAGCCGCAGCTGATGCAGGCCGCGCTGGTGAGCTACCTGCTGGAGCGCGGGCGGATCTACCGCGCCAGCGGCTATGAGGACCGGGCGGAGGACTACTTCCTCGAGGCCTATGAGATGGCGCTGGACTGCTCCGAGACGGCGATGGCGATCGATGCCGCGCACATGCTCGGCCTGACGCTCACCGGCAACGAGAGCACCGACTGGTTCGAGCGCGCACTCAAGCATTCCGGAACCGGGCTTAATGCACAGGCCCGCCGCTGGGAGGCCCCGCTCTGCGAACTGCTGGGACGGATCCACGCCGAGGACGGCCGGGAGGAGGATGCCCGCCGCCTGTTCGGGGAAGCGGCACAGCTGCGTCACAGCCTCGGCCTGGCCGTGGGCGGCGAGCTGAAGTGCAGCGGCGTGGCCTGCGCCTGCCCGGAGAGCCTGACGGACGGCAGCCTGCTCGTGCTCTGATCCGCCCTGCCCCGCGCATGGCCTATAATCCGCGCATGCCGGACCGGTGCTGCACCGCTCCGGCGGATCCCGGGCGTACAAGCCCTGATGCGGAGTAGCCGATGGATTGCCAACGCAGCTGCGGGACGGCCCTGTCCCTTCTGAGGAACATCCTGCTGTGCCTGCCGTTATGTCTGGCAACGGCGGCGCTTGCTCCGGCTGAGGCCCGGGCAGCGGATATGCTTGCGGAGGACACGATGGACAGCCAGGCCCTGCCGGACTTCACGACGCTCTGGAACTTCAGCGACCCCGCCGGCACGCGGGCACAGTTCGAGGAACTGCTGCCGGCGGCGGAGGCCGGCGCTGACAGCCTCTACCTGATCGAGCTGCTGACGCAGATCGCGCGCACCCATGGCCTGGAGGGGAATTTTGACAACGCCCACCTGACCCTCAACCGGGCCCAGGAGCTGCTGCAGGCCGGTGACGAGGCAGCGCTGAGGCGCGGCTGGATGCGCTACTGGCTGGAGCGCGGGCGGGCCTTCAACTCCGCCGGCAGCCCGCAGGTGGCGCGTCCGCTCTTCCTCGAGGCCTGGCTGGCCGGACAGGACGGTGGCAATGACAGCCTGACAATCGATGCCGCACACATGCTGGGGATCGTCACACAGGGCGACGAATCACTGGAGTGGAATGAGAAGGCCCTGGCGCTGGCGGCATCCAGCAGCGATCCGAAGGCCGCGCAGTGGGCCGGGAGCCTCTACAACAACATCGGCTGGACCTACATGGACAATCACCAGCCGCAGCTGGCGCTGGAGAAGTTCGAGGCCGGCGCGCAGTTCCGCGATGCCAACAATCATCCCGAGGAGCCGCGGATGATCGCGCACTGGAGCGTGGCCCGCGCACTCAGGGAGCTGGGCCGCAATCCGGAGGCGCTCGCGAAGCTGCAGAATGTGGCTGACAACTTCCCCGGGCACAGTGCCGACTGCTTCTGGCATGAGGAAATGGGCGAGAACACACTCGCCATGGAGGGCCTGGAGGCCGCGCGCCCGCATTTCGAGAATGCCCTGCCACTCCTGAAGGAGCAGGCCTGGGTCGCGGAGAGCTATCCGGGACGCATCGAACGCATCGAGACCATGCTGGCAACGGGCCTGCCGCTGCTGGAGATCGGCAGCCGGGCCCTGCAGTTCACGCTGCCGAACCAGGATGGCAAGGAGGTCAGCCTGGCGGAAGCACTGGAGGGCGGACCGGTGGTGCTGGCCTTCTACCCGAAGGATCACACCGGCGGCTGCACCCTGGAGCTGGCGGAGTACAACCGCCGCGAGGCTGAGTTCGCAGCGTTCAATGCGCGGGTGTTCGGTATCAGTGGCGACAGCACGGAAAGCCATGAGGAATTCTGCGCCGCCCAGGGCTACCGCCTCGACCTGCTGGCGGACACTGACAACGCGGTGCGCGGAGCCTATGGCGCGGCCACTGCGGACGGGCGCATCGGCCGCGTGAGCTACGTTGTCAGCAGCGACGGCTACATCAGGGGCTTCTGCGCCAGCTCATCCGAGATGGAGGCGCACGCCGCCGCAGCACTGGAGATCCTCGGAAGGATGAGCGGGGAGTAGAGAGTTCAGGTGTCAGGCAAATAGCTCCGGAGTATTTTCCCGCAGGTAACATTCGCACATGTAGGAATGCGGTACCTTAGGGTCAGTCCAAATGCTCAGCAAGGATTTACCTGAGTAAACTTTCGTGGTTTCATCCGTGATTTCCTGATATCTCAAGACTTCTGAGATCAGCTTTTCCAGTCTTCGATTTCTGGTGTTACGCTTTTCGCTTCTATTAAGCATCATTTGCGTTACCGTTTTGTCCCCTCGCGATGACAAGCCACGGGCGAACTCCCTATCATATGAGAGATGTTCTTCCGGCACATCCTTATATGGATTCAGAAGGGGCATTCCAGGATCATAGTAGTCATCTTTTGGATTATTGCAGACAGAGCATGCAAGTGCGAGGTTCTCCCATTTGCATACATCATCTGGTACTTTGGATTTTGGGAGTATGTGTTCAATTTCTCCCCAAGAGCCACCCTCTACTTCAAACTCACAGTAAGAACATTTCCCATGAGAATCCCTGAACAGAGCTTTCTTGATCGCCTTCTTGTTGTATCTGGTTGCCCGTGAGTCACTCTTTGGTTTGCCGTCAGCAATCCACTGCTTGAACTCTATTGTCCATTTTGCAGCATTCTGAACCAGAGTGGGTGGTGCAATACCCCTTTGTAGTAGCCGCATTACTTTCTCTTCAATTTATCTATTTCGTGAAGAGTCCTCACAAAAGAATGTTCCATTCCCATTGACATCATCTTGCTTCTCAGCTCGTCGAGGCTCTTTTCGCTCAGTTCCTTGGATTCAAAATCCTTAACCAGTTCATCGATTGCAGCTGCAACCCACTGGGGTTCCAGTACTTCTACACCGAGAATCTCCTGCAGCATGTCGTCAGCGGTCGCAGGACTTTTCAGTTTGTCACTGACATCGAGGCTCTCCACCAGCCCTTCATCATTGAATTTCAATGCATAGACATTGGCGTCCTGCACGGATCCAAGGATCACGGGACTGTGCGTGGCGGCCACGAACTGGAAGGTGGGAAATGCCTTGATTAGCTTGGGGAACAGGGTGCGCTGCAGTTTGGGATGCAGGTGGTTTTCCGGTTCATCGATAAGCACGAGACAATCCATGTTAATCATGCTGCAAACAAACAATTGCCAAACAAGATTGAGCAACGATGACACCCCTCCACTAACCTCATCAATACTAAATCTCATGCCATTTCCACAGGAAAGTTCAATGTCCGAAGAATAGAATAGTAATGAGTTGAAATTAATCTCATCTGGGAGTATTTCTCTTAGCAACCGATTAAAATTTTCAATTGCATATTCAAATTCGTTCGCATCGAGAACATTTGCATTGCTAAACAAATTTACCTGCATTAATGCTTGCTTAATTGTTCCATAAGGTAATTCTGATGATGACCCTGTTGCTTCCAGTTCTTCATACAAACTATCGAGCTCAGCCTTAAGGGAGTTGAAACCTTTAAATTCTGCTGAAAGTGGTTTGGATCTAAATCTCCGAGCAATTTGTCGACCAGCGGGAAGATAGAACCCATAAATCTTGGAATCAAGAGCGTGCAACTCAATCGTTGGATTATCAAAGTGTCTACTAAGATGATATCCGGATTTTTCTTGATTGTAGTGAATTCGGAGCGATTGCTTTTCATTGTTGAAATTCGAATTTGAAAAAACAACTGTTCCAACACTTCGATGCCTATTATCAGGACTACCTTTGTCAACCCCAGTGAAAGTGTCTGGAATATACTTTCCTTCTTCGTTTTGGTTGAATGAATGAATAGCACTAAATTCGTGGCTCCAACCAACAAGTAAATTGATAACCCGAAGCACCGTCGTCTTCCCGCTTGCATTTGCGCCGGTCAGGAATGTCACCGGGGCATCGAAGTCCAGTTCCAGCCGCTTGAACTGGCGCCAGTCATGCAGGGTCATGCTCTTCAGCTGTCTCACGATCTGATGTTACCACGCCCGCTGCAGCGAATGTCCGCATTGAATCAGCATGCCAATCCTGAATCAGACCGGTCCCGAACCTGCATCACTGGTTAGAATCAGCATGGCATGGGAGCTACATATATGAATGGGTGCCTGCAATGATCCAGATCCTTCAGCACCATGACTGCGAAGGTCCGGCCTATCTGGCAACGCTCCTGCAGGAGCGCGGGCTGGACTGGACAGTGCTGCGCGCGGACCGGGGCGAGATCCCGAAGGAGCCCGATGGCCTGCATGCGCTGGTCATCCTCGGCGGTCCGCAGAGTGTCAACCGCACGGACCGCTTCCCCTGGATGCGGCGCGAGATCGAATTCGTGCGCCTGGCGATCGACCGAGGCCTGCCCGTGCTCGGGATCTGCCTCGGGGCGCAGGTCGTGGCCGCGGCCTGCGGGATGCAGGTTGTCAACTGTGACTACAGGGAGATCGGCTGGTACCCGGTGCAGCGCAGCGCGGCCGGGGCTGACAGCCCATACCTAGCGGATGTGCCGGAGCAGTTCACATGCTTCCACTGGCACGGCGAGCGGATCATCCCGCATGAGGACCTGCCGGCGCTGGCCGCGACGGAGCTCACGCCCTGCCAGGCGCTGTCACCGCAGCCGCGGGTGCTGGCCCTGCAGTTCCACCTCGAGGTGACGGAGGAGGCGATCCGGGGCATGGCCTCAGCCTTCAGTGATGAACTGGCGGATGAGATGATAGGGCTGGACAGCCTGCTGTGGGATCTGCCGCAGCAGCTGGCGGAAAGCCAGCGGCTGGCCCGGGCCGTGATCGGCCCCTGGCTTGATGTGGTTGCCGCCGGAAACTGAACGGCTGCAGCCTGACGGGAGGAAGCGCATGAAACTGCTGCAGCCGGGCACCGAAGCCCCGCAATTCAGCCTGCCCAACCAGCATGGCAGCCAGGTCAGCCTGGCGGAGTTCCAGGGCAGCCAGCCCGTGGTGCTGATCTTCTATCCAAAGGACGCCACCAGTGGCTGCACCCTGGAGCTGCACGAATTCAACCGCCGCCGCGCGGAGTTCGAGGAATTCGATGCCGCACTGTTCGGGATCAGTGGCGACGGTGTGGACAGCCACCAGTCCTTCTGTGAGGCTGAGGGCTATGAACTGAGCCTGCTCGCTGATACCGAGAACAGCGTGCGCAGGGATTACGGGGCGCAGGAGCTGGCGGGAATCCCCGGCCGGGTGACATACGTGATTGACCGGGAGGGAAAGATCGCGGGCTACTGCAACAGCGCGATCGACATGAAGCTGCATGCAGCGCGTGCGCTGGAGATCCTGCGGGATCTGCCGGCGGCGGACTGATCCGGCTCAGGCCTTGTCGGGATCCTCGCTGCGCTCCGGCTCAGGCTGGGCTTCATCGGCGGATCCGGACTCGCCCTGCCCTTCGGCCTGCTGCTCGCCGCTCTGCACATGCAGCACGGCCTTGCCGGTCAGGGGGTCGATCACCATCCGCCCTTCCTTGAGTTCGCGGTCGCGCACGAGCATCGCTTCGTTCACGAGCCCGAGCTCCGCGTCCTGGTAGCTCAGCAGGAACTTCCCGCCGCGGCGGCGCATCGCCATCAGCTCCATGCTGCGCTCGTCGCGGGTCCAGCGTGCGAAGAACTGGCTTTCGGCGGTGTTGCCGGCAGCCTCGGAGGTATTGCCGTTCGCATCGAAGAGCTTGCTGATGGCCTTCTCCATGTCCTTGCCTTCCATTTCGCTGCGCTTCTCGACGTAGATGCAGCGGCCCTCATAGAAGCGCACGACGTACTGCACTTCCTCGTGGTGGCGGCAGGCGATTTCCCAGGTGCTGCGCGTGGCGACGTCGTAGGCGATCTCCCAGTCCTTTGAATGCTTCTCACCGTAGAGCAGCTCGGCGGCATCCTTCTGGCTCATGCCGAACTGGAAGGCCTTGTCGTTCAGGAATTCGGTGTCCGCGATGGCCAGGCCGGGACTCAGCAGCAGCATGAGCAGGGCGGCCAGGGCCGGCAGCAGCACAGCGGGCAGACCATATTTCATTGGGGATCCCTCCGTGGCAAGTGTAACCGAGGGCCGGGAGCGGCGTTTCCACGGGGCAGTGGCCCGGAGATAATATGGACCGGATATAGGCAAAACGGGCGAAAAATGCTAAATTATGTGTTCGATTGGGCCCGTAGGGGCCGGATATTGTATTCGGGGCGTTAACCTCTAGCGTTATCGCACTGTGGTTGAGAGCCGCCAGATCCATTCAGAGCGGCGGTGAAACAACATTTGGAGGGTTTTACGATGCGGATTCTTCTTGCAGCATTGAGCCTGATCGTGCTGATCTGCAGTGCGGCCGCTGCTCCGGCGGAGCTCGAGGGAACAATCGATGCCCACTTTGCATCCGTGAACGCCCTGGGGGTCAACCCGGTTGACGGCATCCTGTACAGCGCCGGCAAGGATGGCCGCGTGCGTATCTGGGACCCCGACAGCCTTGAGATGATCCTTGAGGTTCAGGCCTGCCTGACCGGCGTTAACGACATCGCGGTGAGCAATGACGGTTCGCTTGTGGCCACGGCCGGCAACGACGGCTTCATCCAGGTCTGGGATGCCCTGACCGCCGAGCTTGAGCTGGCCTTCCCGGCCCACGACGGCCCGGTGAACACGGTGACCTTCGACGTCAACGATGAATTCCTCTACAGCGGCGGCGAGGATGGCTTCGTGCGCAGCTGGGAAGTCGAGGGCGAGGATGACATCTTCGTGCTCAACTGGGAGGCCTTCTCCCATGTCAACGGCGTGAACGACCTGCTCGTCAACAGCGAGGCTGAGTTCATGTTCAGCGGCGGCGCCGACGGCTCCATCGCCTTCTTCGACACCCTTGCGGGCCGTCTGGAGAACAGCGTGCAGGCCTTCGAGAATGCCGAGGTGCTGTGCCTGAGCTTCTCCAAGGGTGAGTCCTGCCTGGTGGCGGGCGGCACCAACGGTGAGTTCCGCGCCTGGGACGCCGCGACCGGCACGCAGACCTGCGAGGTCCGCGCCCACGCCGGCAATGTCAACACCATCTACAGCGCCAACGGCCTCGTCGTCACCGGCGGTGAGGATGGCCACATTCGCCTGTGGAATGACCACGGCCAGATGGTCGGCGACTTCCAGGCCCACGTGCTGGGCGTCAAGGCCTTCACCGTCAGCGATGACACCATCTTCACCGGTGGTGCTGACTACAAGGTCCGCGTCTGGGGTTCCAACTTCTAGAATCCGCAATTCAGGAAGAGATCAATCAAGGCCAGCCTGCGGGCTGGCCTTTTGATTTTCTGCTTCAGCTAAAGCTTCAGCAGTCTGACCCTGCGGCTGCGCATTCGCGCATCCGGGTCGGGTTGAAGTTACGGGAGATTGGAAGTTGCAGCGTGCAAGAGGAGCGGAACTTGTTTCGCGACGGTTTGCAGACCGTCGAGTGCTTGCACGAGACGGAAGAAGCATCTGGCAGCGAGGAGCTTAGCTTCGAGCTGGATTGCAGGCCCGTCCCGCCAGGGCGGGACTTGCACGAGCGGGAAGGAGAATGGAGCGCGAGCATTCAGCTCGCAGGAATGGCGGCATTCAGCCGCCTGCTGTAGCGTTTGCGCAAGCCAGGTAAGGAGGCCAGACCTCTGTCTGGCAACTAGGAATCGTTGGCTGGATTGCAGGCCCGTCCCGCCAGGGCGGGACTTTCACGAGTGGAAAGAGGAATGGAGCTTTTTCCGAGCGGGTATCAGCATGCCAGCATTTGAAGCCAATGCCTGGAATATAAAATGAATATATATTCAGATATTGACAAATCAGATTGAGCCCGTTACAATCTTACTAACCAGAGGGCATGGCAAGTTCGGCCAAACTGCAGCTGCCTTGCTGGTTACGATGAGAATCAGATGTTGGAAGCCAGAACACCGCTGCGACAGGAACTTGAAACCTATGCCAGGCATAAGCCTGACCTGCTTGCTCGATATGAGGGCAAGTTCGTTCTGATTGTTGCCGACAGGATCCTCGGCGTTTTTGAAGACAGGCAATCGGCCTCCAATGCGGGCTATCAGCAATGCACGGATGCTCCCTTCCTCGTGCATCAGGTGTTGCCAGTGGACCTGCCGGTTGACATGCCGCTGATATCCGCCGAGTAGATACAGAGCACTGGTCGCAGATGAGATATGAGGTGGGCAGCACGGGACCGATCCTCACTGCGTACATCGGCCTGCCGGTTCAGCTCAGGAAATTGAGACTGTTTTCCGGCGCTGTCGCTGCTGCGCCACGCACCGTCACGGCATTGCTTGACACCGGTTCCAGCATGAGTGTGATAGACATCGGCATCATGCACGAGCTCAGAATGCATGCGGAGGACATGCTCACCGTCAGCAGCCTGCATGCCCCGCTTGAGTTGCCCTTGTTCAACCTTCACCTGCAGATTCCTCAGCTACATGGGGCTTATGACACCGAGATCGGAATGATCGGGGCACGCATTTCCGGAAGCCAGGGAATCCAGTGTCTGATCGGACGTGATGTCCTTCAGGAATGCGTGTTCACCTATGATGGAATCAAACGCAGCTTCATGCTGAGTTTCAGCAGCGCTTCCAGCTGACAGGGACCGGAAAACAAGGCGCGGCAAACAAAATTCCACTCCCTCTGTCAGGCCGTGAACGGCCTGCTAGCTGATGTCCGACTGGCAATTGTCAGATGGCAAGAGACGGAAACAGAATGAGGGGAATCTGAGCATTTAACCCGCAGAAGTGGTGGCATAAAGCCGCCAGATGGAGGTCTGGCGCAAACCAGGCGAGGAGGCCAGACGTCAGCCTGGCAATAAGGAATCGTTGGCTGAATTTCAAACCCGTGAATGCCTTCACTAAAGGGAGTGAGCATGGAGCGCGTAGCGCAGGAACGCAACAGCGTGACATTACTGCGCATTCGCGCATCCGGGTCGGGTTGCAGGTAGTCCGGCGTTCACGCCGGGTCAGGCCGTAAACGGCAGCTACCGGAAATCAGACTGGCAACTATGCTGGGCATTGGCACCGGGACAGGCAATCAGCGAGGAGCTTGCTTCGAGCTGGATTGCAGACCGCCAAGCGCTTGCGTGAGGCGGAAGCAGCATCTGGCAGCGAGGAGCTTGCTTCGAGCTGGATTGCAGACCGCCGAGCGCTTGCGTGAGGCGGAAGCAGCATCTGGCAGCGAGGAGCTTGCTTCGAGCTGGATTGCAGACCGCCGAGCGCTTGCGTGAGGCGGAAGCAGCATCTGGCAGCGAGGAGCTATGCTCTGAGCTGGATTGCAGGCCGCCGAGCGCTTGCGTGAGGCGGAAGAAGCATCAGGCAGCGAGGAGCTTGCTTCGAGCTGGATTGCAGACCGCCGAGCGCTTGCGTGAGGCGGAAGCAGCATCTGGCAGCGAGGAGCTTGCTCTGAGCTGGATTGCGGACCGTCGAGTGCTTGCACGAGACGGCAAGAGAATCTGGTCTGGCGCTGGCCGGCGAAT
The DNA here is from genome assembly GCA_041395205.1 of bacterium. Lineage (GTDB taxonomy): Bacteria > 4484-113 > 4484-113 > 4484-113 > JAFGCY01 > JAHEFU01. Next base: position 1,236,209 of record JAWLAZ010000001.1, on the reverse strand, counting down.
TCATCGCCGGCGGTCGCGCAGAAGTTACGGCAGATTGGAAGATGCAGCGTGCAAGAGGAGCGGAACTTGTTTCGCGACGGTTTGCAGACCGTCGAGTGCTTGCACGAGACGGAAAGGGAATCTGAACCGAAATCAGGGTCCGGGTTTCCCCACCTGCTCAGTGTTACTCAGTATAAATAAGTGAATATTTATTCAATACTTGACAATCTGTGGACGCTCAGGTACGATCTGTTTGCATTGATTGCATCAGGAGAATTGTATTGTCCAGAGTATCCGAATTGCTTGAGGAAGAATTGAGAGCATATGAGGCACATAAGCCCGCACTGCTCGCCCGGCACGCTGGAGAATATGTACTGATTTACAGGTCAGAGATCCTGGGCATCTATCCGGATGAAAATTCTGCGGCAAACGCCGGCTACTCCCAGCTTGGCAAGGTGGCATTTCTCGTCAGGCAGATTCTTCCGATTGACGAAGTCATCAATATCCATTGATCACGGCCTCATGCCCCATACCCACTGCTCCGCTGCCGAACTGACAATGCGCGGAGTTGTCATCAATGTCAGCTTTGGCATCCCTGGATCATTACTGCAATACCATGATCCAGCAGATCAGGACGCCGCCACCACACTCAAGGCTGTTGCGCTGGTGGATACAGGTGCCAGCCACAGCATCATCCGCGGTGGCCTGCTTGATCCTCTGTGTCTGACCGCGATTGGCAAGGCCCGCGTTGCGGGATTTGCAGCACCGGTGGATTGCGCGATCTTCAATCTGCTACTCTGCATCCCGCAGGATGCCACGCACTACAGCCGGCAGATATCAGTACTTGAAATGGAGGACTGGCAGGACAGCCGGATTGACTGCATTCTCGGCCGGGACATCCTTGCAAGCGCAGTTCTTGTGTACAACGGTGCAGCGGATTCATTCAGTCTTTCCTTCTGAAACCGAAAATCATTCCTGCATGCCTGTCAGCCTGTTCCAGTCTGCTCAGCTTACATTCCCATGCAGCCTGCAATAGCGCCCGGCGCATGGCGGTACAATATCCATCGGTGACATTCGAGAAGGAGAAAACCGTGGGACGTGACATGATCACACGTTTCGCCCGCACCTACCGCTGCTGCAGCGCAAAGGTCCTGCAGACCAAGCTCCTCGCCTCCACCCCTACCTAATCCCCTGCGGCCAGGCCCGCATCCACGACGATTTAATTCTTCCCGGACGGTCAAGGCCGTCTGCATTCGTTTGATTCACAGGAGACAAGCATGGGAGACTCAGTAGCCACAAAGATCCTCAAGCAGCATCTCGTCGACGGCGAGCTCGCCATCGGCAATGAGATCGGCATCCGCATCGACCAGACCCTGCACCAGGATGCCACCGGCACGATGGTGATGCTGGAGCTGGAGGCCATGGGCCTCGACAGGGTCAAGACCGAACGCAGCGTGACCTACGTTGACCACAACATGCTGCAGAGCGACTTCCGCAACGCGGATGACCACCGCTACCTGCAGAGCGTGGCGCAGAAACTCGGCATCCACTACAGCCGCCCCGGCAACGGGATCTGCCACCAGGTACACCTCGAGCGCTTCGGCGCACCGGGCCGCACCCTGCTCGGCAGCGACTCGCACACACCGACCGGCGGCGGGCTCGGGATGATCGCGATCGGCGCTGGCGGCCTGGATGTGGCCGTGGCAGCCGGCGGCGGAGCCTACTACCTGCCCTGCCCGAAGATCGTCGGCGTCAGACTTACGGGCAAACTGCAGCCCTGGGTGGCCAGCAAGGACATCATCCTCGAAATGCTCAGGCGCCTGACCGTGAAGGGCGGCTTCGGGAAGATCTTCGAATATCACGGCCCGGGCATCGAATGCCTGGACGTGCCGGCACGCAGCACGGTCTGCAACATGGGAGCAGAGCTCGGTGCGACGACCAGCCTGTTCCCGAGTGACTGGCAGACGAAGAAGTACCTCGAGGCGATGGGCCGCGGTGAAAGCTGGCACGAACTGCTGCCGGACGCCGATGCGGCGTATGACGAACTGATCGAGATCAACCTCGACGAACTGGAGCCGCTGATCGCCAAGCCCAGCAACCCGGATCTCGTGGTCCCGGTGCGCGAGGTGGCGGGCACCAAGCTGCACCAGGTCTGCGTCGGCAGCTGCACCAACTCCAGCTACCACGACCTGGCAATCTGCGCCAATGTGCTGAAGGGCAACATCGTCGCTGACAACGTCAGCATGACACTCACCCCCGGCAGCCGCAATGTCTTCAATGAAATCGCCGCCAACGGCATGCTGGCCGACATCATCGCCGCCGGGGCGCGCATCCTCGAAAGCGCCTGCGGGCCCTGCATCGGCATGGGCCAGGCCCCGCCCAGCCAGGGCGTGAGCCTGCGCACCTTCAACCGCAACTTCCTCGGCCGCAGCGGCACGAAGGACGCCTACGTCTACCTCTGCAGCCCGGAGGTGGCCGTTGTCAGCGCACTGCGCGGCGAGATCACCGACCCGCGCGACTGGGGCGAGTACCCGGCGGTCGAGATGCCGGAGCAGTACCTCGTTGACGACCGGATGATCATCGACCCGCCGGCGGATGCCAGCGCGGTCGTGGTGGAGCGCGGTCCGAACATCGTGCCGCTGGAGGACTTCGGCGCGACGCCCGCCGAGATCGAGAGCACGGTGATCCTCAAGACCGCTGACAACATCTCCACCGACCACATCATGCCCGCCGGGGCGAAGGTCCTGCCCTACCGCTCCAACATTCCCGAGATCAGCAAGTTCACCTTCGGCGTGGTTGACAGCGAATTCCACGACCGCGCCATGGCCTTGAAGGAGAGTGGCGGCAGCATCATCATCGGCGGCAGCAACTACGGCCAGGGCTCTTCCCGCGAGCATGCGGCGATCGCCCCGCGCTACCTCGGTGTGAAGGCCGTGATCGTCAAGGACTTCGCGCGCATCCACTGGAACAACCTGATCAACTTCGGGATCGTGCCGCTGCAGTTCGCCGACCCGGCTGACTACGACGGCATCGAGCAGGGCGACCGGCTGGCAATCCGCAGCCTGCATGAGCAGATCCGCGGCGGAACTGAAGTAACGGTTGACAACCTCACGAAGGGCACGAGCTTCACCGCCGTGCATTCGCTCAGCGGCCGCCAGATCCACGTGCTGCTGGCGGGCGGGCTGATCAACACCGTGAAGCAAGCAAGCTAGGAGGCCAGAAGTAAGTCTGGCATTTGCCAGGCTTACAGCCTGGCCTCCGGAAGCAATGAGCAATGAAGAGTGAGCAATGAGTCGTGCAGGCAGCGAGTTGACATCGGCTTGAGTTTGGCTCATTGCTCCTTACTCATTGATGTCCGGCGCCGGGAGGCGTCGCTACGGATATGGAAGCCGCCTCTACGGAATCAGCCGCGCAGCTGCGCTACGCAGCTCCATTACTTATAATGACCACTCACAACGACCAGGGAGAAGAGCACCATGGGACTGACAGTTGCCCAGAAGATACTGAAGGAGCATCTCGTCGAGGGCGAGATGCTGATCGGCCAGGAAATCGGCATCCGCATCGACCAATGCCTGCAGCAGGACGCCACCGGCACGATGGTGATGCTGGAGCTGGAGGCGATGGGCCTGCCGCAGGTCAGGACGGATGTCAGCGTGCAGTACGTCGATCACAACCTCGTGCAGAATGACTACAAGAATGCCGACGACCACCTGTTCCTGCTGAGCGCCGCGCAGCGCTTCGGCCACTGGTACAGCCGGCCCGGCAACGGCATCAGCCACCCGGTGCACTATGAACGCTTCGGCAAGCCCGGTGCCACGATGCTCGGCAGCGACAGCCATACCCCGGCTGCCGGCGGAATGGGTATGATCGCCATCGGGGCCGGCGGCATTGACGTCGCGATGGCCAACGCGGGCGAGCCCTTCTTCTTCAAGATGCCGAAGATCTGGGGCGTGAAGCTCACCGGCGAGCTGCCGGACTGGGTCTCCAGCAAGGACATCATCCTCGAGATGCTGCGCCGCCACGACGTGAAGGGCGGGCTGGGCTGCATCATCGAATACTACGGCCCCGGCGTGGACCAGCTCAGTGCGATGGACCGCCACGTGATCTGCAACATGGGCGCGGAGCTCGGTGCCACCACGAGCGTGTTCGCCAGCGACGGCGTGACGAGGGAGTTCCTGCGCCAGATGGGCCGCGAGGCTGACTGGAAGGAACTGCTGCCGGATGCCGACGCGGTCTACGACCGTGAGGAGCATATCGAGCTCAGTGAGCTGGAGCCGCTGATCGCGATGCCGACCTCCCCCGGCAATGTGAAGAAGGTCAGCGAGGTCGCCGGCGAGAAGATCTACCAGAGCTACATCGGCAGCTCCGCCAACCCGGAGTACCGCGCGCTCGCCATGGCCAGCGAGGTTGTCAAGGAACGCAGCGTGGCTCCCCACGTTTCCTTCGATGTCAACCCGGCCAGCCGCCAGATCCTCGAGAACATCGTCTACGACGGCTACATGACGGCGCTGATCCACAGCGGCGCGCGCATCCACCAGGCAGGCTGCAACGGCTGCATCGGCATGGGCCAGGCCCCGGCCACGCATGAGATCAGCGTGCGCACGGTGCCGCGCAACTTCCCGGGCCGCAGTGGCACGAAGGAGGACAAGGTCTGCCTCGTCAGCCCGGAGACCGCCGTTGCCAGCGCCGTGACCGGTGTGATCACCGACCCGCGCACGCTCGGGATGCCCTACCCGAGGATCAAGGACCCGGAGAACCCGCGCCTGAACACCGAGCAGCTGCTGGCCCCGCTGCCGCTGGAGGAAGCGCTGAAGGTCGAGTTGCGCAAGGGCCCGAACGTCAAGAGCCTGCCGCTGTTCGACGAGGTGCCTGACAACATCGAGGTCAGGGTGCTGCTGAAGGTCGGTGACAACATCACCACTGACCACATCTCCCCGGCCGGCAGCCGCGTGCTGCCCTTCCGCTCGAACATCCCGGCGATCGCCGAGTTCAGCTATGAGCTGATCGACCCGGACTACCCGAAGAACGCACTGGCGATCAAGGAGCAGGGCGGGCATGCGATCGTCGGCGGCTTCAACTACGGCCAGGGTTCATCGCGCGAGCATGCCGCACTGGCCCCGCGCTACCTCGGCCTGCGCCTCGTGCTGGTGAAGGACTTCGCCCGCATCCACTGGCAGAACCTGATCAACTTCGGCATCCTGCCGCTGCAGTTTGACAACGAGGCGGACTACGACGCACTTGACAACGGCGACGTGCTGCGCATCGAGAACCTGCACAAACAGGTCACGGACGGGCCGGCGGTGACGGTCAGGAACGTCACGCAGGGCACGGAGATCCCGGCGCACCACACGCTCTCGCAGCGCCAGATGGAAGTGCTGCTGAAGGGCGGCCTGATCAACTGGGTCAAGGCGAAGAACAGCTGAGGACATAGGAGCTCGGGCATAGGGTGTAGCGGCGGCGGCCGGATACTGTTGCCAGCTCGCTCCCGCCACGGCGGGACTCGCTGGTCTGAGCCTGCGGCTGCGCATCCGCGCATCCGGGTCGGGTTGGCGACCACAGAGGCGGCAGCTTGCCGCCGATCAGTGGTCAGAGGTCTGTAGTAGCGGCGTTCTCGCCGCCGTCTGCTACACCCTAAATCCGAGATCCTATGTCCTCACCAGCCGCCGGTCCCGCTTCAGCGGGATTTGACTTCCCCGCCGCAGTGATCCGCCGTCTCATGCAAGCATTCGACGGTCAGTATTTTCTGCTGCCTCACGCCAGCGTTCGGCAGCCTGCAGAGCAGCTTAAAGCAAAGCTTCTCGCTGTCTGCGCGGTCATCATTGCATCCGGGTCGCGCTGAACCAGCACCCCTCCCGGGATGTCCGGCGGCTATGCGGAGGCCCGGTGCAAACCGGGCTATGGTGTTGCGGCGCAAGCGGCAGAATGCTGATCAGGCTGTTGGTCTTCCTCGGTCTTTCCAGCATGGCATGCACAGCGGCTTCTCAAGGCTGGACTTGTGTGCCTTGCCGCAGCCGTGGCAGAACTTCTCCACAAAGGCCGGGTTCTTGTACTTGCTCCAGGACTTGAAGCAGTTGTAGCAAAGCGGCTTCTCCATGTTGAACTTCAGGTCCTCGCCACACCTGACGCAGAAAGCGCCAGCCTCGCCCCTGGCTGAAACCTTAGGCGTGCGAGCCGCGGAAGATTCTGAAGCTGCACTCGCTTTGGCAGCTGAATGCTTCTCCGAGCTTGCTGCAGACCTGGATCTGGAGGTTGATGCCACCGTTTCCTTCTTGCCAACGCTGTCGAATACCCTGCCGACCTTCTTTGTGTCCAGGGGAATCGCCCTGCTCCTGAGTTCGGCAATGTACTTCTGGGTCTGCTCAATCAGCTCGTCCTCTGGCGAAGTGAGTGCGAACTCCTCCGAATTCTTTGCTGAGTAGTCGTACAGGTTCATGGAAGTGATGATCACCGTACGCTCGCTGCAATAGACCTTGGTATGCAGCTTGTCCACCATGTAGACATGCGCGCCAATGTCCATCAGCCACTTCGTGATGTCCTTGTACTTGTCCTTCATCTCTGCCCGGAACACCACGTTGATGATCACATCCCGCTTAGCAGCAGCTTCGAGATTGGATTGCAGGTGATTCCAGAGATCCAGGTAGGGCGAGATGATGTCAATCTGCTTCTCGGCCTTGATGATCAGATCAATGATGTCCGGCGAAATCTCGTGGTTGGTTTTGATCTTGAAATACATGAAATCTCCAAGTCAATAACTCTGATGATGCTAATTCCTGAATCAATCGGTCTCTTGCGTGTTCTGCCCTAAGCCAAGATACGAATTGACAACCGCAATCACACGGCTCCTGTACTTGTAGATGTCAACGGGGTCCTGCACATCGAACTGCTCGGAGCTCTTGTCCGCATTGAAGAATTCAACTCTCTTGACGCTCTTTGAATTGAAATGCAGGCGGCAAATCGGCTTGCGGTTGTTGTCGTCAAACAGGATGGCACAGTAGCTTTTGCCATCCCGAATCGCAACCCGGTTGGCATCAACAATCTCGGAGCTGATTGCGCGGATGATCATGTGCCCCTGGATTTCCTCATACGTCGTTTCCACATCGACTTCTTCAGTGACATGCTCCACGACTTCAAGCTCTTCAGTTTCGCCCGGCTCGTCATCAGTGCGCTCAACTGTCTGCATCGCATCCTTCAGACGCTCATTCACCTTCTCGCGCAGGAATTGGGCGCTGGCCTTCCTGGTCAGTGCAATGAACTGCTCACGGGCGTTGGCCGTGAACCGGCCCTGGTACACATCAGAGATGAGCACCCTGACGAACTCCTCGCTCGGGTTGGTGAACTGGTCAGACAATGCCTTCTTGATGGCGCGTGTGAACTTCAAGTCGCTGGCTGATTCCGTGATCACGTCCACGTTGAACACGCTCTTGCGGAACTTCTCAAGCTCTGAAATCTCCTGGTCACGGAAGTCATGGATGTTGAACTCGAAGAAGGGGTGTTCATCCATCCTGTTTGGGGTGGTCAGGTCAGTAAAGAAGCGGTACTTGACCCCATTGGTGAGCACTGCGAACTTGGCATCAGTGACGGCGAAATAGCGAAACAGCTGGGAGGCGTGCTCAAGGTTGAGAGGCGCGCCGATCTTCTTGCATTCGAAGATGATCATCGGCTTGCCGTCGGCCATGATTGCGTAGTCAACCTTCTCACCTTTCTTGACGCCGACATCCGCGATGATCTCAGGCATCACTTCACGTGGATCAAAGACGTTGTAGCCAAGAGCCGCAATAAACGGCATGATCAAGGCGGTCTTGGTCGCTTCCTCGGTCTGCAGCTGATCCTTCATCTGCTCAGCATTATTGGCAATCTGCTGTATTGCGTTTGCCAGTTCCATGGCTTAACCCCTGATAGCTTGGTGTGGAACTATTTTGGCACGGGTCTGGCAATGATGGCAAGTGCTCGGCCGAGCTGGTGCTCGACCTCTGCTGGAGGCCAGTCAGATTGCCTTGCACGCGCCAAGCTTACAGCTTGGCCACCAATGGTGCAGCTTCGCAGCACCTCCAACAAAGCCGTGCAAGCTGATCCCAGATCCCCGGTCCCTGATCCCTGATCAGTTCACCTGGCCCTTCGTCACCTTCATGAAGATGTCCTCCAGCGAGTTCACACTCTCCTTCATCGAGCGGACCTTGATGCCTTCGGCCAGCATGTGCTGCATCAGTTCGGAGAGGTCGTCCTGCGTGCCGTCGAAGTGTACGTCCAGCTCGGTGGCACCCTTGGTCTCCACATTGAGCACCTTGCTGTGGCGCTGGGCCGCGGCGGCGGCCGCCTCCAGCTGCTCCGCAGGCACGCTGATCGTGACCAGCTGGCCCTGGCTGACCGCCTGCAGGATCTCATCCACCGCGCCCGAGACCACCATGTGCCCGGCCTCGATGATCCCGACCTTGTTGCAGAAGTCGGAGAGCTCCGTAAGGATGTGGCTGGAGATGAACACCGTCTTGCCCATCCGCTTGAGCTCCTTTAAGAGCTCGCGCATTTCGATGCGGGCGCGCGGGTCGAGGCCCGAGGCCGGCTCATCGAGGATCAGGACCTTCGGGTTGTGGATCAGGGTGCGCGCCAGGCAGAGGCGCTGCTTCATGCCCTTCGAGAGCTCGGCCACGAAGGCGTCCTTCTTGACTGTGAGGTCGGTCAGCACCAGCACGTCGTCAATGATGCCGACGCGGCGCGTGCGCGGGATCTTGTAGGCCGCGGCGAAGAAGTCGAGGTATTCCCAGACCTTGAGGTCGTTGTAGACGCCGAAGTAGTCGGGCATGTAGCCGAGCATCTGACGCACCTTGTCGCTTTCGCTGACCACGTCATAGCCGCCGATCTGCGCCGAGCCGCTGGTGGGCAGAAGCAGGGTGGCGAGCATCTTGATGGTGGTGGTCTTGCCGGCGCCGTTGGGGCCGATGAAGCCGAAGATGTCGCCTTCCTCGACGTGGAAGCTGATGCCGTCCACGGCCTGCACCCGCTTGTAATGCTTGACGAGGTTGTTCACTCTGATCATGTCTTCCTGCCCCTGTGGCGAATACTCCCACGATTATACATGCGCCGCAGGCGCATACCTTATATGTCTCCCCGGGTACAAACCAGCATATCTGCGCGAATTCCAGGCTTGCCGCACCCTCGCAGTATGACGCCGCATCCACGGATCGTGTTGCAAAGCGGAGGCTCGCATGCGCTCGGGTGAGAGCGTGGCATGCGCTGCGGTTATGTTGGCGCAGAGGCGCTGAGGAAAACGGAGACGCAGAGGGAATTGAATGTGTGGTCAGTCCGGGGCATGACTGCTGCAAATCACGTCCCCTCGCGTGCTGACGACGCCGGGCACCGCAGCTATCCACCTTGTGATTCTCAGCGCCTCTTTTCAATCTCTGCGCCTCTGCGCCAGTAATACCAGACTGGCGATCGCTAAGTCCCTCGCGCGACTGCGCGCCTCGCATTCGCTCGGGTGAGAGCGTGGCATGCACTGCATCTGCCGCTCAGTTCATGCGGTGCAGTTCCACGCGGCGGTTGAGCGCACGGCCTTCCTCGGTGTCGTTCGTGGCCACCGGCCGGCTCAGGCCGTAGCCCTTGGAGATCATCCGCGCCGGGTCGATGCCGAACAGGATCAGGAACTCGCGCACGGTGGCGACGCGGCGGTCGGAGAGCTTGAGGTTGTAGTCCGCGCTGCCGGTGTTGTCAGTGTGGCCCTGGATCTCGATGCGCAGCTGCGGATCATTGCGCATCAGCTTCACCATCTCCGTGAGCACCTTCTCGCTGCCGGGCTCGAGCCGGTCGCTGTCAACGGCGAAGTTGATGCCGTAGATCACCACGTCGCCATCGATGTCAATCTCGCTCGCCATCTCCTCCGCCCCGAACACGAGCGTGGGATCAAGCCCCTTCTCATCGACGATCGTCAGATCGTAATTGCCATCGCTGGCCTGCAGGTTGACCCAGGTCTCGCCGCCATCCTCACGGGTGAGCGAGAACACCAGGCGCCTGGCGTAGTCGTAGCGGATCGTCCCGCCACGCTGGCGGCAGGCATTGCGGTAGTTCTCGAGGATCTCCTCAGCGCCGACACTCTTGTCCAGCTGGCCGGAGGCATCCGTGATGCGGTAGCGCAGGTACCAGTACTTGCCCTTCTTCGTGACCTTGTCGGTCTTCTTGCCATCGGCGGTCGTCACGAGGAAGTCGTAGCTTTCGAAACTCACGGTCTTGCTCGGGGCATCCACGAACTCTGCCCCGCCGAAGGGCTTGATCACGGGATGCTCAGTGGCACCCTTGGCGTTGGCGGTCCGGCTGCCATTGATGAGCAGCGCGCAGAGCAGCAGGGAAGCGAAAATGAACCTGTACATTTCTGTTTCCAGTCCTCATGAGAGCGGCCAACTGGCCCGGCCGCACTTGATAGGGCCGGATTATGGCAGAGGGTCAGCAGAGCAGGCAAGTCAGGCCACGATGTTTAATCCTGATTTAATGAACCGAGAGAACAACAGCTTCCTTGTACTCCATGGTGGTTTGCCGAATGCCGGGAGGCAAGGCCAGCACAGTCAGCAGAGCATCCGGGAAGAATTGCCGGTGTGTGCAGGCGCAGCAGGGCTGCTGGCCGTTAGGTATATACTGCTGGCATGAGCCGGTGGACAGTCGGCGAACCATGACAACCCGATCATGAAAAGGACCGCTTGCCATGAATCAGATCAGGATAGGCACTCTACTGACCCTCGCTGCAGTCTTCCTTGCTTCCTGTACAGGACGCGGGATGGATTCCCAGCTGCAAGACTCCACACCGGCCGGGCTACTGCCTGCGGTGGAAGCACTGGACTCGCTGCACGAGGACGCACGAAGCGCCAGCGCCTCCATGGAGGTGCCTGGCAAGGATGCGCAGGCCAGCGGCGGTAATACCACGGTCAACGGGGACGAGCTGGAGCTGGTTTCCACTTCCTCCGCCAGCGCCTGGGCGATCTACCGCTTTGATCTGTCCGCGGGCGATCCGGTTGAATCGCTCGAGGTGAACATCGGTGCCCTGTCAGGGGAGTACTGGCTGGCGATTGCTGATTATGACAACGGCCGCTGGGTATTCATTGACAGGTTTGATGTGGATGTTACCGCAAATCTCGGAGGCGTTGCCGGGCGCTATGCCAGCGGAATGGACCACGCCTTCGCGGCCGTGCTCTGTCACGGAGGGGACTCGGCGAGCGTTGCCAGCCTCAGACTGAATGTCAGCGGACCGGAGCCGCCGGACTGGATTCACACTTTCGGTATTGACAGCCTGCATGAGGTCGTGGAATGCAGCACCTTCGATGCTGCCGGCAACATCATCCTCGGCCTGCGTAGCTATGAGGATGCCGGTGAGCTTGGCTACCTTACGCTGCTGCGCTACTCTGCCGACGGAACGCGCACGGCTGCCAAGCGACTGCATTTTGCATCGGACACGACCGCCGAATTCATGCTCACGGATGCTTCAGGCAACATCTTCATTGCCGGCATGAACGGCTCTGACCCCCACATCATGCAGCTGGACGGCGACTTGAACATCGTGGCTCACAAGGAGTTTGACTGCCAGCTCAGCATGCTGAGCGGTGTGGATATGGATGGCAGTGGCAATTTCTACCTGGTCGGCCACGGCGGTTTTGACATCTACCTGCTGCGCGTGAATGCTGACTACACGCTTGAGTGGGGCAGGACATGGGGAGCCGACATCGACTTCAGTGACAGCCAGGTCTGCGTCGCCAACGACAGTGTCTTCGTGTATGACCGCCTGGATGGAGGGATAATTGAACCCTGGGAGATCCTCGTCGCCGAATTCGGTCTGGATGGTACATCCAAGGGTGTCACCTCGTGGGAAACCAGCTCAAAGTCAGGGCCGCGTTCGGCCAGGATGATCGCACATGGCGGCGGAATCCTGTTCGTTTCGCAGTATATCTGGACCGAGAATGACATCCTGCAGAACTACATTGAGCTGCTGCAGTTCGACAGTTCCATGGAACTCAGCAGCCACCGGCAGCTGCGTTACCCGACGGCGGAAACGGGCATCCGCCTGCGCGACCTGCTGATTGACAGCACTGGTGCGGTCTGCGCACTGCAGACTCCGCGCATCGGTGATGACGATACGGGCATCAGCCTGCTGCGCATTCGCAACGGTACCGGAGAGGGTTCATTCCACATGGCCGGAACCGGTGGCGACAGGACCCTGCTGTCCCTCGGCGATTTCGGTTCGCTGCTGGCCGGTCCGTCAGGCGAGCTATACATCAGCGGAGGGTCCCAGGTCGTGGGCGATGTCAATCTCTACCCGCTCTCCCTGGAAAGTGTGCCGACTGAGTTCAACCTGCTTGACAACAACATCACGATCAGCGACTACAACGCCAATGGAGTGCTGGACATCAGCCTGGCTTTCGAGGACCTGCCGCTGGGCACGGATGACACACCGGATGCGGGCGACCTTGATGCCATGCTGGCAAAGGTGCAGTTCTGATTTCCTCTGGTCTGGCATTCTGATTTTCCGCTGATCACGGAGCGGTTCGCCCGGGCGAACCAAATGCGCAATCTGAGGCGTCATAGTAGCTGGGATGAAATGGACTCGAGTGCTGCCGTTGGTGGTGGGACTGGCCCTCATGGGCACGATTGCGGCCGTGCTCAGCGCCCTGCGCAACCCGGCCCCGCTGCAGTATCCGCCGGACTGGCCGCTTGGCTGGCTGCATGCCCCGCGCGGAGCCAGTGCCGCTGCGCTGCCCGCCAGCCTGGAGCTCAGGCGCACAATGCTCAGCGAAAGCAGGACCTGGCATCCCATGGAGAGCATGGGTATTGCCAACGAAAGCCGCTCCTGGCATGTGGGATTCAGCTATCCCGGCAGCTTCGACGCGGCGCGGGCCGGCATCTCAGGGCAACTGCAGGGCAAGGGCTGGAGCGAGCACGCGGGCGAGGGTGTCTGCGAATGGTTCGCGGCTGACAACTTATGGCGGATTGAGCTGTCACACCTGCCCGCGCGGAGTGAAGCTGACAGGCAATGGCTCGAGAGCTGGGAACTGTCGGTGCATGAGTACCGCCAACCCGTGGACTACCTGCCCGCGGCTAAGGATGCGGTGGCAATCGATTGAGCAGGAGGGCGGATGTCAGTCCGGCAGGCGGCTCGCTGCGCCCGGGTGGCAATCCCGCCTGCGGCGGGACCTTCGGCGTGGAATGCGTGACAGTTCTGATTAACCACAGAGGCACAGAGATCACAGAGATTTGACACTCATCTCAGCGACTCAGCGACCCAGTGTTAAGAAAACCGCAGCATTGCCACCTCTTGGCAACTTGAACGGATGCGAGCCGATGCGATGGGGTTTCAGGGACTGCTTTCCGCTCTCTGCTTTCAGTTTGCCGGTAGTGCTACTTGCGCCGCACCTCCCCGCCTGGACTCCTAGCCCGCGCCGCGGGGCAGCTGCGGCATGCCGAGCAAGTGCCTGGCGACGGCGTAGACAATGCGGCCGAGGTCGGACTTGTGCCGGTTGCCAAGAGCCACGATGTGCATCCGGCTGCGTGGCAGCCACAGCAGTTCCGCGCGGTAGCCGACGATCCCGCCATGGTGCCCGATGAATTCCAGCCCGTCGTTCTTCACATAGCGCAACAGCCCGAGCCCGAAGGCCAGCTCCGAGATGTTGTAGAGCCCGACATCCGGCCCGCGCGAGAGCTCGACATCCTCCCAGTCCTGCATCGCCGCCGTCAGCTGCACCCCGAGCAGGCCTCCGCCGAACAGCGCTCGCGAGTAGGCCAGCAGGTCGCTGGCAGTGGACACGATTGCGCCTGCCCCGCGCCAGAGCGTCGGCGCATGCAGCTCCGGGATGGCACGGTAGCCATCACGCGCGGAAAGATGCGGCACGGCCAGCGGACCCGGCACCTCCTGCGTTGCCATGTAGAGCGTGTCAGCCAGGCCGAGCGGGCCGCTGATCTCCTCGGCCAGCAGTGTTGCCAGATCGCGGCTGTGCACCCGCTCCAATAGCATTCCGAGCAACAGGTAGTTGGTGTTGCAGTAGTTCCAACCCGCGCCCGGCGCATACAGCGGCTCGGCTTTCTCCAGCAGGGCGAGGATCTCCGGTTCTTCCCAGTGACAGGTGAGCAGCTTCTCATCCACGATGCGCGGCAGACCCTCCAGCACGAGGGAGTAATTGGGCAGGCCACTGCTGTGGTTGAGCAGCAGGCGCACCGGAACTTCAGCGGCGATCGGCAGCAGCTCGGCCAGCTCCGGCAGGTGCAGCCCAAGCGGTTCATCGAGGTCCAGCAGTCCGGCTTGCCAGGCACGCATCGTCAGCACGGCGACGAAGGTCTTCGTCACACTGCCGACGGGGTAATGCTCAGCCAGTGTGGCGGGCCTGCCGTTCGCGGGATCGCTGTAGCCGGATTCGATGCCGACTGGATCAGGCCCCGAGCCGTCGTCAATCAACAGCACGCAGCCCGGGATGCGCGCTGCCTCGCGCAGGCTGTCAACGAGCTGCTGCAGGGCCTCATCGGGCTGTCTGTGCTTCACTGCCACGGGGAGATTATAGTTGCATGTCCGGCTTCATGAATCTGCTGCTGCCAGGCTTCAGCTGTCCCAGCCGAGCAGTGTCCAGCCTGACAGCGGACTGTGGTGGAAGAATGCCGTGGCTGACTGCGGAGTGCAGTTGGAGAACCTGCCCAGCCTGACGGCACAGCTCCTGTTGTCAATCATGACAAGGCTGCCTACGCTCAGGTCGTTCCCGTAGAACAAGGGATCTTGCGGCCGATCCTCAATACTGCGCAGCGCAGGGCCACGCTTGCTGACGCTTGCCAGAAGCTGAGGAGACGGGGACAGGTCGATGTGTTCCCTGCTGCCATCCGGCAACAGCTTTGTGCCGCCGATGGAGAGATACGCTCCGTGGGCATCGGCGAAGTGGCTCCTGTTGTCAGTCAGTGCCAGGGTGATTAGTCTGAACTCCACGTCTCCCGGGATCCGTGGGTCGGTATTGCGCACCTGCACCGTGCTGCCATGTTGCTTCCTTTGTAGCAGGTCCAGCAGTTCCTGCTCCAGGCGCCGGTCCAGATCCTGCTCAGCCTGCAGTATGCAGATCTTCATATCCTCGATCCGGTACCAGCGCCATGCCGGCAGCAGCACTGTCCAGTAGGCAATCAACATGATCGCAACCAACCACGCCGTGATCCGCCGCCAACGCTTATGGCCGATCGCATGAATCCCACCGCATGTGTCCATGGATTCCTGACTCCTGCAGGGCTCGGCCAGTTCAGCCAGATTTACCGAGTGTTTCACAAAGGCAACCGCAATGCGTGTTAGGCTCTCTGCAGAATCTCCAGGTGAGCAAAGTGAACAGAAACCTCGGCGTTGGTGCGAAGCTCGTACTGCTGCTGCTCCTCTTCGGTCTGCCTCCCGCTGCCCTGATTGCGCTCGTTGCCTACAATGCGACCAGGGGCATCGAGGAAAGCAAGATGTCCGCGCTGCAGGCGGCGGCGGCATCCGTGGCCGACAAGATCGACCGCAACCTGTTCGAGCGCTATGGCGATGTGCAGGCCTTCGGCTACAACGAGGTGATCCGCTTCCGTGACAACTGGTACAACCCGGACCCGGCCGCCAATGCGATTGCCCGAGCCATGGACAAGTACAATGCAGCCTATGGCTGCTATTACCTGAGTATTCTCGTGGACACGGACGGGCGCGTGATCGCCGTGAATTCCCGGGACAGCAGCGGCCATCCGCTTGACACCGGCTTCATCTACGAAAGGAACTATGCTGGGGCTGAGTGGTTCCGGGCCTGCATGAAGGGCGAGTTCTACACCAGCATGCCCTTCTCCTCCGAAGGCAACGACATTGCCGACGGGACATTCGTGGAGCATCTGCACATTGACGATGATGTGCGCCAGGCCTATCCGGACGACGATGCCATGACGATCGGCTACAGTTCGCCGGTGCTTGACGAAGCCGGGAACGTGATGGCGGTCTGGAGCAACCGTACCAGGTTCTCGCTGGTGGAGGACTTCTTCGTCGTGGCCTATGACGACCTGGAGCAGTCCGGATATCCCGCTGCCCGGCTGCTGCTGCTGGATGCCGACGGCAGGGTCGTGATTGACTACGACCCGACCGTGCAGGGTGACAGGGCAGTGCACAGGGACTTCGAGGGAACGCTGTTCAAGGCCCTGAGTGCGAGTGCAGGCAGCATCTCGCCCGGCCGGCTGCTGGACGGTGAATCCGGCTACTGCGTGGAAAGCGACGGCCGCAGCGGCCAGGAACTCGTTGCCGGATACGCGCATCTGCAGGGTGCGCTGGGATTCCCCGGCATGAACTGGGGCGTGCTGATCCGCGTGCCGCGCCAGCAGTTCTCGGGTGATGTGTTCAGGACCCGCACGCAGCTGCTTGCGGTGCTCGGGGTCAGCAGTGTGCTGCTGATTCTGCTCGGCTGGCTGGTGGGAGCCAGGGTGGCACGGACCCTGAAGCAACTCGCGGCAACGGCCCAGACGATGAGCAGCGGGGACTTCAGGGTGGAGATCCCGCAGTCAGGCAGCAGTGATGAGATCGGCAGGCTGACAGCTTCCATGCTGAAGATGCGGGACCATACCTGTGAACTGATCCGCCAGGTTGAATCGGCGGTGGCGCATGTTGCCAGCGCCAGCGAGGAGCTGTCCGCCGGAGCGGATGAAACCAACCGCTCCTCCCTGGCTGTCAGCAGAACCATTGAGCAGGTTGCCAGCGGAGCCCAGCAGACGACGAGTGACCTCGCCGGCGCGCAGGACAACCTGAGCCGCAGCGCGCATGCCGTCGAGAATGTCACGAGCGAGATCAACGCCGTGGCGCAGTACGCAGGAGAGGCTGCGCGGGCGGGCCGGGAAGGCAAGACCCAGGCGGAGGGAGCGGCCCGGCTGATCAAGCGTGCCACGGAGAGCCTGCAGGGAACCACGCGGGTCGTGCAGGCGCTCGGAGAGAAGACCTCGCAGATCGGCCAGTTCATCGGCACGATCACGGGTATTGCCGACCAGACGAACCTGCTGGCGCTGAATGCGGCGATCGAGGCGGCCCGGGCCGGTGAGGCCGGGCGCGGCTTCGCGGTGGTGGCCGAGGAAGTGCGCAAGCTGGCGGAGGAGAGCAACGTGGCTGCGGTGAGCATCACCGGGCTGGTGAAGAGCATCGAGGAGGAGATGACGGCCACGATCAGCTCGATGTCAGCCAGTGACCGGGAAGTCAATGAAGGCGCGGACATGGTGCTGAAGACCAGTGAGGTTCTGCAGCAGCTGGTGGACGGGGTTGAGGAACTCAGCCTGCGCGTGCAGGCGATCAATCAATCGGCGGTTGAAATCAGGTCCAGCACGAATGATGTCGTCAGCTCGATGCAGGCGGTGAGCATCGTTGCCGAGGAGAATGCCGAGGCCTGCGGACAGGTGATCAGCTCCACCCAGCATCAGAGCAGCAACATGCAGGAAATCACCGACAGTGCCTCCACGCTGGCAAGCCTCTCCCAGGACCTGCAGGAGATGATTTCACAGTTCCAGGTCTGATGTTCGAGCCAGCCTGAGGAATCCCGGGCTCGCTGGAATCCGCTCCGTGCCTCTGCTTAACTCAGATATATGAGTTCCGTTGGCAGGACCACTTCAGCCGGGGCTGGCAATGTCGATCAACAGGGCATGAACCACTGCATATCTCCTTGCCTGTTCAGGGCAGCACTGTTGATTGTGCTCAGCGTTTCCCTGGCTACAAGCGCAGCCGCGGAATCGCGGACTGATCCGGCAACCGGCACGGAGACAGCGCAGCAGACCGGCAATGAGCTATCGGAACTCAAGCAGCGCATCGCCGCGCTGGAAGCGCAGCTGGCTGTGCTTGCCGAATGCAGCGCCTGCCAGCCGGAGGACCCCTGCGCAGTCTCTCTGGAGAATGCGCTGTATGGCGACTTCCAGCTGCAGGGATCCTGGTCCCGCATCGCCGGCAATGACTCAGCTGATCTCAGCGACATCAGCATATACTGGGGCGAGATCGGCTGGGACCTGGCGCAGGGGCCCTGGAGCGGACATTTCAGCATGATGCTGGATGAGGAAGCCGTCGAGCTGTACGAAGCCTGGGGAATGTACAAACAGCCGGAGAGCGGGGCCTTCGCCCAGTTCGGCCGGATGCTGCTGCCCTTCGCTGACAACGATTCATACTTCCCGACCTACAGTGCCAGCAATGACCTTGGCGTCGTGACCGCACAGGGCATGGGTGCCGGAATTGACGACGAGCGCTATCGGGTGGCGGCCTGGCTCTACAATCCGGAGCTGGAACTGCTGGAGGGTGGCAACCCGGGCGCTGAAGGCGTACCTGCCGATCTGAGTGAGTACTGCCTGTGGTGGGACATCAGCCGCCGCGAAGCCACCGAGTGTGCGGACGGCTGGCAGTTCAGCGCCGGCTGGCTGTCGCAGCTGGCAGCTCACGACTACGTCCTGGTCGAGGGACCGGTGGCCGGGCGGGTGGCGGGGCTGAACCTGTACGGCAGGTATGACTGGGCCGGCAGCGGCTGGCATGCCATCGGTGAGTATGTGACGGCGCTGGATGAGTTTGACCCACTGGATCTAGATGCCAACGGCGATGGCCGCGGGGACCGACCCTGCGCACTGAATCTCGAACTGGCGCATACGCCTGACCAGCAGGACAGCTGGGCAGTCGGCTATCAGCAGACCGACGAATTCCTGCAGCATGCCCGCAACCGCTACGCCGTGATGTACGGCCGGCGGCTGTGCGAACTGGCTGAACTGCGCCTCGAGCTGAGCCGTGGCGAATATGACGAGTTCGCCGGTGATGGCCGCAGCCGTGAAACGAGCTTCGTTGCCGAATACCACCTCAGCTTCTGAAGCCGACATGCGTGAGTGTCCGCAGCGGCAGGCCACAGTTCAACTTCCTGGGCAGTGCCAGCTGCCCGCCGGCTCTCCTCCCGTTATCGCGACCGCTTTTCAGTGATTGATGAAGGCGGCCTTGGCGTTGCCATTCGTCGCATCGATGTACGTGACCAGCACGCGGTTGCCGGATACGACCATGCTGCTCGCGAGGCCGACATCACCGGCGGTGTCCACGAACTGCACCTCGCCCCAGCTGCTGCCGTCCACGGCATCCGCGAAGACCACGACCAGGTCCTTGAAGACCCCGCCCTCGCGGTAGCTGACAACGGGTCCGGTGCTGAGGATCCCGAGGTTGACGTTCGTGCGTGCGGCGGCGAAGGTGTCAATCACCGCTCCATCGGGCCAGCTATCACCGTTGTTGTCAGCGGAGCGCCGCAGGGTCAGTCCGCCCAGCTGGCTGACGGCAATGGCAGGGTTGCCATTGAGTATCACGGCGCCGTAGTGGAGTGCTGAATTCACCAGGTTGTTGTTGAGTTGGATGTCATCCTGCGGCCAGATTGTGCCATCAATGTTCTGGGCCCGCAGGTACGACAGGCGCTTCTGGCTGCCGCTCTGCACCCAGAAGGCGGGGATGTTGCCAACCTGGGCGAAACCCAGGGCCTCAATCACTCCGGAGAAGTCGCGGGCCAGCACTGAGGTGGAGCTCCAGTCCAGGCCGTCGGCATCGAGGGCCTTCTCGAAGCGGAGCTTGTCATCCACCGCAAATCCGACAGCGGGCACCCCGCCGATCAGGGCCGTCGCCAGGAAGTCACTGCTCTGATCCTCGATCATGAATGTTGATCCCCAGCTGTCGCCATCGGCGTCATTGGCACGGATTCCCGAGATGTCGAAGGCGGAGCTGAGGAAGACCAGCAGCGGGACGTCGTTGGCCTCGATCACGCTCAGGACCCCGGGTCCGCTGGCACCGTCCGGGATCACCGGCGTGCCGAAGTCAATCGTGGTCGTTGAGGAACTCACGAAGTTGACCGGGGAAGTGTTGTCATTGCCGGAATAGGCGACCACGAATGTGCGCTGCTTGCCGGCGAGTCCATGTGAGATCACTGCTGCGCTGGTGGCTCCGTTGTTGTCGGCGATGCCGCCGAGCGTGAACAGGTCCCAGCCGGCCGTCACCGTCAGTGCAGTGCCCACGGCCGTAGCCGTTGCACCATCATTGTCCGTCACCTGCAGCACCGGGACGACGCTGCGCTTGCTGTACAGCTTCTGCACGATCAGTGGATTGCCGCCGCCGTTGACCTCAAAGGTTCCGTCGCCATCGAGATCCAGGCGGTAACTGACAATGCTGCCGTCCGGGTCCGAGGAGCCCGAGGCGTCAAAGGTGAACTCCTGCGGGAAGCTGCTGCCGGTCTGCGAGAAGCTGAAGGCTGCCTGGGGCGGCTGGTTGGCAGGATCCTCCACCGTGACTGCGCCGAACAGGCCGGTGCTCACCGCGCCGTCGTCATCAAAGCAGCGCAGCGCGATGCTGAAGCTGCCGGCGTCCTCGAAGACATGCTGACTGACCGGTTCCGTGGTGATGATGTCAAATATGAAATCCCCGTCAATGTCCCACTGGTACTGCTCGATCACTCCATCGGGATCGCTGGAGGCGGAGGCATCGAGGGTCACCTCGAGCGGGGTGTTGCCGGTCAGGGGGGAGATGCTCGCCTGGACGTCCGGGAACTGGTTGTCAGGGTCGAATGCCGAGATCTCCGTGCTGTCACTGGCTGTCGCGCCTCTGTCATCGGTGACTGTCAGCAGTGCCTGGAAGATACCGCCATCCACATATGTGAAACTCACACTGGACAGCAGTGATGTGGAAGTGAAGTCCACCGTGCCGTCCCCATCGAAGTCCATTGCGATTTCCGTGATGCTGCCATCGGGATCGCCGGAACCTGTGAAACTGAAGCTGACCTCCATTGGGACTGTTCCTGTCGTGACGGAGGCATTGAGGACGGCCAGCGGCGGGATGTTCTCCGCCGGCGCGGCGATGTCCAGGCTGACGGCGGCCGTGGCGGACAGTCCACCGCTGTCCGTGACGCGTACGCCGGCCCCGAACTGGCCGCCGTTCTGATATGTGGTCTGGGCCGTGGCTGTGTTGCCGGTGTTCAGGTCGAAGTTGCCATCGCCGTCGAAGTCCCACTCGAAGCTCAGCCCGGCATTGCCGGCATCGTCAGTGCTGCCGGAAGCATCGAAGCTGACAAGCAGCGGAGCCTGGCCGCTGAGTGGGTCAGCGCTGAGCGCAGCCACGGGTGGAGTATTGCCGGCCTGCCCGACGCTGATGGCAACGCTGCTCAGGTCACTGCCCGCGCCGGCGTCGAAGATCAGCAGTGTTGCCTGGAACTGACCCGGCTGCAGGTAGCTGTGCTGAGTGGTCGGATCGCTGGTGGTCTCATCCACCACGCCGTCGCCGTCAAAGTCCCAGAGGAACTGCACGATGTCAGATATGTCGCTGTTGGCACCGTCCGGATCCGTACTGGCCGAAGCATCGAAGCTGACACTGAGCGGGGCATCGCCATTGCTCGGGTCCGCTGAGAAGCTGGCAATGGGGGACAGATTGTCGGGTTTGGCCCCGAAGCTGGTCATGTTGCTGGGGGTACCCTCCGTGTTGCCATCGGCGGGTCGCACGAAGTAGAACCAGCCCGGTGCGGCGTTGTCCAAGACGAAGCTGAACTGCAGCTGGCCCTGGCTCGGGGTGCCTGTCGCATCCGCATGGGCCACACTGCCCAGCAGCTCGGCCCCGCTGCCGACGGGATCCGCATTGCCGGCCGGCAGGTCGGCGATGGAGAGCGTACGGTAGACGTTGAACTTCTCCACGCGGCGGCCGAAGTTGCTGCCGATCGGGGAGAGGTCAGCGATGTTGAGTTCTCCATTGGAGTCGCCATCCACCATGCTTTCCACACTGCCTGGCGGGAAGGGCCCCAGCCCGTTGGTGCTTGCGCCGAATCCTGAGCCCAGCGGAGCCAGGTCGGCGATGTTGACCTCGCTGTTCTGGTCGTAGTCACCCTGGCAGCTGTAGCCCCAGGCCAGGGTCAGGCTGGCCTCGTCGAGGCTGAGCTTTGGCGCGCTGGCCGGAGTGACCGGGGCCGCGAGCACAGCTTTAGCTCCACTGAGCTGGTTGCGCATCGCCTGCTTCAGCCCAACCCAATCTGCCTGGTCCATGCCTTCCGGCAGCGGCAGGCCGTCCAGCTCACTGAGCTGCTGCGCCATGAAAGCCGTGGGCGATTGCCGGCCGGAGTCCATGGACTGCGCTGCCGGACTGCCGCCGGAGCCACAGGCACTCAGCAGGGCCGGGATGATGCATGCTGCCAGGGGCAGCAGTGGCCGTACGAAGGAATGACAGACGTTCATTGAGACACCTCACCAACCTGATCTGGCCAGCGATACGCACTTGCTCCCTCATGGTCTGGGTGCCTCTCGTTCCAGTTACAAAGAACCAGGATTCAGTCGAATTCAGATGATACTCGGATATGCGCCAATCCGATACAAGTTTTTTCCTACAGCGAAGTCGGCCGGCTGGCAATGCGCAGTTCACCGCTTTCGGCATCAAAGTGGCTGACGACGAAGGTGCTGCCATTGTGCGCCATGGCGGCGGACAGCCCGGGCCGGCCCAGGCCATCAATCACTTCCACGGGGCTCCAGGTTATTGCACTGGCGTCGTCGGCAATCGCAAAAGCCAGAGAGCCCTGCTGGATGAATGTCAGGCTGCCAGGCACCTGGAACTGCCTGGCATATCTGAACACGACCACCGGCCTGTCATTCAGCACGTCCAGGTCAATGCCAGTGATCCTCACATCGTCCTGTTGCGGCAGGTCCAGGATGTCCTCGTTGACAACCCAGATGCTGCCTTCGGTGTTCTGGGCGAGTGCAATGCTCAGACCGCCGCCGGCGGCATCGTCGTCGCGGTAGACCACCATCGGCAGGCCGGAGACAGTCGAAGCTGCGGCTCCAACCAGATTCTGCCGGAATCCCGAGCAGGCTTCGTCAACGATCTGCGCTTCCACCGGCCAGAAACTGCCATTGGTATTGAGGGCCGCCTTGAACCGGACATCCTGTGAGGATTCCGTCAGCATGAGCATCGCTGGCCTGCCATCACTGAGCACGGCTCGCACCCCGAGGGGCACCTCAAATTCCCCGGAGAATACGGGAACCGCGGCATCAAAGCCGCTGCCCGTGGCATCCGTGGCACGGAAGAACTGAGCCTCCTCCCCCAGGCCGCGGAATCCCATCACCGCCGGACGACCGTTGGCAATCATCGCGGAAAGGAAACCGGAAATGCCGGCTCCATCTAGGCTCACCACAACCGCTGCATTCCAGGCATCACCCTGGCCATCCTGGCTGCGCACATAGCCGATGCCACCGGTGCCGGTTCCGCCCGGTAGCGAGAAGAACACTGCAGGGGCCTTCTCCACCGCGAGAATTGAACAGGCACTGTTCGAGGAGGGAGCAGCGACGACGGGCAGCGACCAGACAGTCGGCGTGGCGGGATTGGCATTCACACTCAGCAGGGGACCCTGGTCAAGATCGGTGTAGCAGACCACGAAGCGCTTCTTCAGCCCTGTCGCTCCGGAGGAGATCAGTGCCACGTCCGTGGAGCCTGGTTTGCTGACACTGCTGACAGCCACGCTGCTCCAGCCTGTGCTGACGAGCAGGGTGCTGTCAGTGTCAGTCGCGGAAACTGCGTCATTGTCAGTGACGCGCAGCACCGGTGTGAAACTGCCGATGCTGGGATAGCTGAACTGCTGCGCGGTGGCTTCCGTGGTGCTGAACTCGAAATCACCGTCACCGTCGAAGTCGTACTCAAACAGCACGATGTTGCCATCCGGGTCAGAGGAGCCTGAGGGGTCGAGGCTGGCGAGCAGCGGGAAGCCGCTGTCCAGCACCTGCACATCAAGATCGGCAACCGGTGGGATGTTGGCGGGATTGGTGACGGTGATCGCGTTCAGCTTGGATATCGTACCGGTACCGCCCTTGTCGTCAGTCACGGTCAGCTTGAAACCGAATGTCCCGCCGTTCGTGTACGTGTGCTGCACGACTGCGTCCGGTCCACTCAGGTCATCCACACCATCATTGTCAAAGTCCCAGGCAAAGTTGACGATCGTGCCGTCAGCATCGCTGCTGTTCGAACCGTCGAATCCGACCTCAAGCGGCGCATCCCCGCTGTCCGGGCTGAAGCTGGCGGAGGCACCTGGAGACTGGTTTCCGATTTCATTCACGAAGATCACGACCTGATCCGTGGCGGAGCCTCCGCGATCATCCAGCACCGTCAAGGTGGCCTTGAACTGTCCGGCGTCCGTATAGACGTGGCTGATGGTCTTGTCAGCGGATGCAGCTGCTGCGTCTGTGAATCCATCGCCATCGAAGTCCATCTCAAGAGATACGAGCTCACCGTCAGTGTCGGTGGAGCCAACGAAGGTGAAATCCACGCTAAGCGGCACGATCCCGAATGTGGAACTGGCCTGCAGGGCGGCCAGCGGGGACAGGTTCAGGGACTCGGGCTCAACGGCAATGCTGACGGAGGCCGTGTCACTCAGTGCGCCGCTGTCGCTGACCCGCACCGTGGCCTCAAAGGCTCCGTCGATGGCATACAGGTTCGTGGCCTGCGGGTTGCTGCCTGTGGACAGATCAAAGCTGCCGTCGCCATTGAAGTCCCACTCGAATGTCAGGTTGCCACTGCCGCCGTCATCCGTTGTGGCTGAAGCATCGAACTGTACCGGGAGCGGGGCCTGGCCGCTGAGCGGCTGGGCCGTGAGACTGGCAACCGGCGCCACATTGCCCGCCTGCCCGACGACGATCGCCACACTGCTGACCGCGAAGCCGGCACCGCTGTCAAATACGAGCAGCGTGGCTCCGAACTGGCCGGGCTGCAGGTAGGTATGCTGGGTAGTGGGACTGTTGCTGCTTTCGTCGACGATCCCGTCGCCATCGAAGTCCCACTGGAACTGCACGATGTCAGAGATGTCGCCATTCGTTCCATCGGGATCGGAACTGCCCGAGGCATCGAAACTGACACTGAGCGGGGCATCGCCACTTGTGGGATCCGCCGTGAAGCTGGCTACGGGGGAGAGGTTGCCGCCCTGGGCTCCGAAGCTGACGATGTTGCTCGGCGTACCCTCCGTGTTGCCATCGGCGGGACGCACGAAGTAGAACCAGCCCGGTGCGGCATTGTCCAAAACGAAACTGAAGCGCAGCTGGCCCTGGCTGGCCGTGCCTTCGGCTTCGGCATGGGCCACACTGCCCAGCAGCTCCGCGCCGCTGCCGACGGGCTCGGCGTTGCCGGCCGGCAGGTCGGCGATGGAGAGTGTGCGGTAGACGTTGTACTTCTCCACCCGCCGCCCGAAGTTGGTGCCGATCGGCGAGAGGTCGGCGATGTTGATCTCACCGTTGGAGTCGCCATCCACCATGCTTTCCACGCTGCCCGGCGGGAAGGGTCCCGCACCGTTGGTGCTCTTGCCGAAATGCGTACCGATCGGGGCCAGGTCGGCGATGTTGACCTCACTGTTCTGGTCGTAGTCGCCCTGGCAGGCATAGCCCCAGGCCAGGGTAAGAGTCAGTTCATCGATGCCAAGCTTTGCCGCACTGGCGGGGGTGACAGGGGCAGCGAGTGTGGCCCTGGTGCCACTGAGCTGGCTGCGCATCGCCTGCTTCAACTCGTCCCACTGCGCCTGGTCCATGCCCTCCGGCAGGGGCAGGCTGTCCAGCTGGCTGAGCTGCTGCGCCATGAATGAGGCCGGGTCCTGTGCTGCGGGACTGAGCTGCTCGGGGCGGGAAGCGTGGCCACCGCAGGACGGCAAGCATAGAAGCAGTACGAGCACCGGAAGCAGCACGGACAGTACGGCGGAATTCGACCGCGCAGGGTATGCGCATTCTTTCATCAGACACCTCGCCAAAGGCTGGGGCAGCGATGCGCACTTGCTCCCTCTATGGCCTGGGTGCCTCTCGTTCCAGCAAACAATCAAGTATTAAGGATTGGTGAAGTATAGCCCAATTGAGACGGATCTGATACTCCATTTTCAAATAGCACATTTCAGGCGATCATCCGGCTCACAGTGAAGTGGGCCGGGTGCTGATACGCATCTCTCCGCTGTTCTCATCAAAGTGGCTGATCACGTAATGGGTGCCATTGTGGACCAGCGAGCAGGACTTGCCTGGCCTGCCCTCACCGTCGATGATCTCCGTGGGTCCCCAGCTCAGGGCACTGGCATCATCCGCAATGGCGAATGCAAGGGCGGAGTTGCTGAGAGTGCGCATGCGGAACACCATCAGAATCCGGTCATCGATCTGGCTCAGATTGAAGTCCGACAACACTGCACCGTCGAGGAAGGGCAGTTCCACCTGGTCCTTGATGATCAGCCAGAAGCTGCCCTGCTGGTTAGTGGCGATTGCCAGCACGGCCTTGGAGGAGTTATCGATTATTTCCTCGTAGGCAACCATGGGGAAGCCATTGGACAGCTTCGTCGCCGCACCGATATAGCGCTGATTGGAGGACTGGACTTCCGGGCTGACCAGAAACCCATTTGCAGGCCAGCTGCTGCCGTCCGGACTCGTGGCCACTCGGTACTCCAGATCTCCGAAACTCGAATCATTGAAATGGAACACCGCGGGCCGGTCGGTCACGACCAGGCCGCGCAGTCCCTGCAGGCTTGCATTGCCGCCCCCGTTGAAGACTTCCACAGGTGAACTGAATGCGGAACCCGTGGAGTCCGTCGCCCCTATGAAACGGATCAACAGGCTCGAACTGCTGCAGCTGAGCACTCCGGGATTGCCTCCGCTGATCACCGCAGTCAGGCGCTGCGCTCCGGCGGCACCGAAGGTGGCAACGGTCTGGGGAGTACCCCAGCTGTTGCCCTTGCCGTCCAGGGCGCGCACATATCCCACACCGCCGACATCAGTGCCACCCTCCAGGGTGAAGAAGGCGGCAGGGGCATCGTCAACCTCGATCAGCGAGACCCCGGTCCTGCAGTTTCCCGCGGCCTGCACCGGCACAGTCCAGCTCGTGGGCAGGATCGCCGGGGCATTGGACGAGCGCAGCGTCGAGCCCGGGTCCTCGGTGTAGCAGACCACGAAGCGCTTGGTCAGGCCGTTGATGCCGGAGCTCACGAAGGCCACGGAGGTGTCGCCGGGATCAGCCACCGTGTCCACAGTGACAGTGGACCAGCCCTGAGTCGGCTGCACGGCAATGTCGGTGTCAGTGCTGCTCGCGCCGTCGTTGTCCGTCACGCGCAGCACAGGAGTGAATGTTCCAATCCGGAAATAGGGGTACTCCTGTACGGCATCACTGCCGACGCTGATCTCAAAATCACCGTCGCCATCGAAGTCATATTCATATTTGCTGATCGAACCATCCTGATCGGACGAGGCCGAGGGGTCGAGGCTGATGACGGTCGGGAATCCGCTCTGCGTGACCTGCACGCTCAGTACCGCTGTCGGAGACTGATTGCCTGGGTCGCTGACCTCAACGGCATTGAAATCCGTGATGGAGGAGGACTTGCCTTCGTTGTCCGTCACTGTCAGCCTGACCGTGAACTGACCGGCATCAACGAAGGTGTGCTGCAGTACCGGGTCCGTGCTGTTGTCATCAATCAGCCCGTCATTGTTGAAGTCCCAGGCATAGCTGACGATCGTGCCGTCCGGATCCGTGCTGGCGGAGGCATCGAACTCGACATCCAGTGGGACATTGCCACTCTGGGGCTGCACCGTGAAACTGGGTTGCGGAGCCTGGTTGCCGATTTCGGAAACCTGAATCAGCAGCACGATCGCGGACTGTGCGCCCCGGTCGTCGCTGACCCGCAGGGTGGCATTGAAGTTTCCGGCTGTTTCGTAGATGTGCGTGTACTTCTCCAGCGGGTCGAGACTGAAGTCGTCAAAGTTGCCATCGCCGTCGAAATCCATTTCGGTCACGAGGATGCTGCCGTCAGGATCGGATGACGCTGAAGGATCGAACTCGACGCTCAGCGGGACATTCCCGATCGTCTGATCCGCACTCAGCACGGCGGTCGGGGACTCATTCGGCAGTGGATCCGCCACGGACAGGCTGGCTGTCGCGGTGGCGCTCAGGCCGAAGGCGTCGGTCACGCGCACCAGCGGGCTGAATTCGCCACCGGTATTGAACTGGCGCTGGGCCGTTGGTTCGGAGGCGCTGTTCAGATCGAACAGGCCGTCGCCATTGAAGTCCCATTCGAATGTCAGGTTGCCGATCCCGCCATCGTCCGTGGATGCCGAGGCATCGAACTGCACCGGGAGCGGGGCCTGGCCGGAGACGGGCTGCAGGCTGAGTGCCGCTGTCGGAGGCAGGTTGCCGGCCTGCCCGGCAGTGATGGCAACAGTGCTGACCGCGAAGCCGGCACCACTGTCAAACACGACGAGCGTGGCTTCGAACTGCCCGGGCTGCAGGTAGGTATGCGTGGTACTGGGACTGCTGCTGCTTTCGTCGACGATCCCGTCACCCTCGAAGTCCCACTGGAACTGCACGATGTCCGTGATGTCGCCATTCGTTCCATCGGGATCGGAACTGCCCGAGGCATCGAAACTGACACTGAGCGGGGCATCGCCACTTGTGGGATCCGCCGCGAAGCTGGCTACGGGGGAGAGGTTGCCGCCCTGCGCGCCGAAGCTGACGATGTTGCTCGGTGTGCCCTCCGTGTTGCCATCGGCGGGACGCACGAAGTAGAACCAGCCCGGTGCGGCATTGTCCAAAACGAAACTGAAGCGCAGCTGGCCCTGGCTGGCCGTGCCCTCGGCTTCGGCATGGGCCACACTGCCCAGCAGCTCGGCTCCGCTGCCGACGGGCTCGGCATTGCCGGCCGGCAGGTCGGCGATGGAGAGTGTGCGGTAGACGTTGTACTTCTCCACGCGCCGCCCGAAGTTGGTGCCGATCGGCGAGAGGTCGGCGATGTTGATCTCACCGTTGGAGTCGCCATCCACCATGCTTTCCACGCTGCCCGGCGGGAAGGGTCCGGCGCCGTTGGTGCTCTCGCCGAAATGCGTCCCGATCGGGGCCAGGTCGGCGATGTTCACTTCACTGTTCTGGTCGTAGTCGCCCTGGCAGGCATAGCCCCAGGCCAGGGTGAGGGTCAGTTCGTCGAGGCCAAGCTTTGCCGCACTGGCGGGGGTGACAGGGGCTGCGAGTGTGGCCCTTGTGCCACTGAGCTGGCTGCGCATCGTGGCTTTCAGCTCGTCCCACTGCGCCTGGTCCATGCCCTCGGGCAGGGGCAGGCCGTCCAGCGCACTGAGCTGCTGCGCCATGAATGAGGCCGGGTCCTGTGCTGCGGGACTGAGCTGTTCGGGGCGGGAAGCGTGGCCACCGCAGGAATGGAGCAGTGCCAGCATGGCGACGCTGAAGACCAGGAAAGCCGGGCGCAGACACCGCCGGGGCAGGATGGAAACGATCATGACATACCTCACAGACCGCTGGGGCAGCGATGCGCACTTGCTCCCTCTATGGCCTGGGTGCCTCTCGTTCCAGCAAAGAACAACAGGAAATCGGTTCGTGAAGTTTAGCTTAAATGAGACGGTTCTGATACCCGCAATCAGAAACTGAAACAGCCCCGTTGCCGGGGCTGTTCCTGCACCTTATCCACACCAGTCCATTGGTGTCTGAAGTACTGTCATCAGATCATCTGCACACTGAGGGCATTCCAGCCGCCGATGCCATCCTCCTCGGCACTGAGGTCAACCTGCATCTCCAGGCTGAAGTCGCCCTGCACCGCCGGGTCGCCGGCCATGTCCAGCCAGCTCGTGTCAAGCGTGATGGTGAAACCGAAGCCTTCGACCGCGATGCTGGCCAGGTCAAGGGCAGTGATCGCCCCGCTGATGTTGAACTCATGCGGGTCGGTACCCCAGTCCTCCATGCCGACGATCGTGGCAATCCAGCCACCCAGGCCGTCAGCAAGGGCTTCCAGCTGCACATCCATGTCCACGCTGAAGTCGCCGGGCAGGGCCGGATCCTTGTTCAGGTCCTCCCACTCCGTGCTGCCGTCAAAGCTCACCGTCACACCATCCACGCTGATGCTGCTGCCGTCGATCGCTGTGATCGTGCCGCGCAGCCTCAGCTCGCCGTTGTTGGTCTCGTTCTCATTCTCAAGCTGCACCTTGACCGCGCTGATACCGCCATTGCCATCATCCAGATAGCTGAGTTCGACGTTCAGGCCGACGAGGAAGTCCGCGGGCAGGGCCGGGTCGCCGTTGCCATCCAGCCAGACGGTCGTCTCACTGAGCGTTGCGGTGATCCCGCCGACGGTGATGCTGGCCAGGTCGATGGCCTCGATCAGACCCGTGACCTTCAGCTCGGTACCCTCGTTCTCAAGCTCAAGCTCGATGGTGCGGGCCAGCCACTGGTCGCTGCCGAAGCGCTCGCCCTTGATCTCGACCGGCATCCCGACCGCGAAGTCGGCGGCCGTCAGCAGCTCATCATTGTCACCGAGCCAGATCGTGGACTCATCCGTGAGGAACACGTTGCCATCGACGGTGATGCTGCCCTCGCTGATCTCATCAATCAGGCCCTTCAGCTCATTCTCGATCTCATTCTCGCCACCCTCGGGGGCGGTGGTGCCGGCCCAGCCGCTTTCCCACTGGCTGAAGTTGCCGGGGCCGGTGCCGTTGATGGCTCGCACCGCATACTTGTATTCGGTGTCGAGCAGGATGTCGAAGTCCTCATAGCTGTAGTTGATCTGCTCAGGCACGACCGGAATCGTGGTGATCAGCACGGCGTTCTCATCCTCGCCATCGATGTCGGCTTCGCGCCACAGTTCATGGCTCAGCGCGCCGTCGACACTCTCCCACTGCACGACGATCTTGTCCGGAAGGCCCTCGCTCACGCTGATGCGGCGGCCCTTGCCGGGACGCAGCTCCTCACCTTCCGCAAGCGGGCGGCTGTCCACGCTGAGCTGGATCACATTGAGGCTTGCCTCGTTGTCAATCACCACCACCACGAACAGGTTGCCTGCCTTGCTGGCGAGGCGGCTCTGCTCCGCAGTCAGGTCGTGGCTGAAGACACCGCCCGTGCTGCTGATCAGGAAGTCCCAGACCCCGTCGCTGTAGTTGCTGATGCCGACGGAGAATTCCTCATTGCCGCTGAGCAGCGCCTGGATACTGAGGTTCTCCACCTTGCGGCCACTCAGTCCGCCGATCTGGTACAGTGCCCAGGCCGGAGCTTCCAGGGTGCTGCTGAGCAGGATGCTTCCCTCACCCGGCAGGCCATTCTGGAAATCAATGGCTGAATCCCCGGTGATGGTTTCAACTGCACTGGCGCTGCGGCCTGAGGGGCTGTCATCCTGGGGCAGGCCCGGCAGGCGGTGGCTGTCATCATTGATGTCATGCGTCGACGGATTGTCGTCAAGATTGCTGAGGCCCACAGAGTTCCCGGCCCCGCAGGAAGCGGCGAACAGCATGGCCAGGGCCATGAGCACCGCGAGGATTCCGTTCCAGTTCCTGATGTTGGTATGCATTGCTGCACCTCCGGTTTGATGCTCACAGAATATCCCGGACAAGGTGCATCCGAAAGGGCCACGTTTTCGCTAAATCGACGGGGACACTGAGACGGAATTTGCTGCCAGTACAGCTGACGAAGGTGCCTGGATCCTGCCTGGGCCCCGTCTGAATCAGGCCGGAGCGCCAAGCGGACAGTTGCTGGGCAGCGACCCTATCGGTGGTGGCTCGCCAATTGAGACATGATCGCAGTAAGCGATTTAGACCGGATTCAGGGCTCGCGGCGTACGGCGTACATCAGTTTGTAGCCGATCTCGCTGTCATGGGCGCAGAAGAAGATGCAGGGCTGGCCTGCGCTGTTTTCCAGCAGACGGATACAGCTGATTCCGTCATGCAGCTGGCCGTTGCTGACTTCCTGTTCAACCCAGTACACATGGGGGAATTCGGAGAGCGGGTCGCTGAAGGTAAAGCGCAGTCCCACGCTGCTCGACCCCCGGTATGCCACCGCCGGCAGGCCTCCCACACTCGCGCCGGATGGCAGCAGGTAAGGCTGGCTGGCGATTGTGCCGGCATTGCGCCGGCCCTCCCAACCGCTAACGGCAGGGTTGCTGTCTGACAGCACGAACCACAGGAAAGCCTCATCCTGGGGCTGGACGCTGAAGTCGCAGTCAAAGCAGACGGGATCTCCCTCGAACAGGAAGGTGCTGTGCTCCCCCCAGTTTCCATCCTGCCAGCGCGAGATCACGGCTGGCTTGGACCAGTCCGCCGGTTTTCCGCCAAAGGCGGTCTCACTGGCAACTGCCACGGTTTCTCCGTGCTGGCGGATCAGGGTGATGAAGGGCTTGCCGCGGTCCAGCACCAGCTGCGGATACTGGTATGTGTCCGATGACTGCGCATGCTCCATCACGATCAGGCGGTTGCCCCAGTCAGCGCTGTCCGCACCAAAAGGCGTCGTGGAGCGTACGAATTCAATGTGGCGCCCGGTGGAAATGAATGCCAGGGCCGGATGCCCCTGCAGATCCACGAGGGATGTTCCGCCGTAGGCACCGCCGCTGCCGCTGTCAATCTCCACCGCAGCCGGCAGCCAGTCGCCTGGCTGGGCTTCAACTGTGGATGAGGAACTGAACTTCGTGGCCTGGCAAGGATCGCCCAGGGCATAGGCCAGCGCCGGCTTACCCCCGATCGCTGCAAGCGAGAGACCGATGATGTAGGTGCTTTCCACGGCGACCTGCACGGGTGGCTGCTGCCAGTCCCCCATGTCGTCAGCCACGGGGTCCGTGGCGCGCAGGTAGGAAACCCCGCCGGAAGTGTCGCAGTAGGCCACTGCAGGAAGACCGTCCACGAGGCAGCCTGCCATGGACTCCCACAGGAGTCCGGTCATCGGGATGCCGAGGTCCAGCACCTTCCAGCCGTTGTCAGAGCTCAGCACGAGCTTCTGCACGCTGACTGAACTGCCGCCGCCGGTCAGCACCGCCACATGCAGCAGGTTCAGGGGAGAACGGTTGGCGCTGCTCAGCTCGATTGCCACACCACTGCCGTAGGGCCCGCTGAATCGCCAGCGGCCGCTGTCGTAGTCGGAGACCGCCAGCCAGAACTCGTCGCCATCCGGGACATCGACAACGGCGTTGAGCAGCGTCGGATAGTCATAGCCGCAGTCAAAGCTCCAGATTCCCCAGCTGGCGAAGTTGGAACCGCTGGGCAGTGAGAGCTCGCTGCCGTCGACGATTGCCGTCAGGGACTGCTGCGCGGCCATGCTGCCATCCTGCTCGTGGCTGTAGCTGATGCTGGGGTTGCGCAGGGTGTCCAGGGCGGGCAGGCCGTGCTGTGATTCCGTGCCCGGGGCCGTCACCGGCGTGCCGTTCCCGGCGGGAACAGCCTGCCGAGCGCCGCAGGAGCAGGTGATGGCGAGCATCAGGATCAGGATTGGCAGGCTGTGTCTCATGTATGGTTCCTCCGCTGACCAGACATTATTCCTTTGTGTGCATGTTCCCAGCCGTACAGTTGGGGAGGTTTTTGGGCTTACAGTTGGGATGGGGGCTGTGGGCTGGGGAGCGCGTAGCGCTGGCACGCGCGAGCGTGGCACAGCTGCGCAAATCAGGGGATGGGCAGAAGGCGGGAGGCACTGCGAAGCTGTGCCATTGGAGGCGCAGTGGAACTGCGCTAGGTGGGAAGTGGAGGTGTGGAGCGCGTGGCGAAGGCAAAGCCGGAGATTGGTCCAGCACACGCAGCAGGCACTAATGCGTTGGCGTCACAGAGCGACGCTGATCTTTGAAGATTGCAGCATCAACGGCTTGATTCAATCAGCTTTTTTATTCCTGTATTGAATGAGCGAAAGCTTTATCGATGATTGCCAGCATTTCCTCTACCGGAGTATCCCAACTGATGACCCATTCCTCTGACTGATCCAGTGATGCTGAAATCAGGAATGAACCCATGGTCTCCCCTCTGGACAGCTCGAGCAGCAAATCGTACTCCCCTTGATCTGATTCTGCCAATCCGATGAAATGCAGTACATGTGGATGGAATGCTGAAGTTCGGTTCTCGTCCCGCTGCTCCAGCCATTCCTTTCCGGAATAGATTCTTCTTCCATCATTACCAGGGTTGAAAAGTAAACCTGGGTCAGCATCCTGGATGCTGCCTGGATCTGCCAGATACAACATGTCCGTTGCGCTGCTACAGGCGACGTATACGTCGCTTTCCGGTGGAACGGATTGGGCATACTCCCTGAACAGTTCTGCCAGCAGGTCATTCACCTGTGCTGAAGTCAAGGTCCCCGGAATCCGCTGTTGCAGTGGCAAGGTCCGTTGCCAGTTTCCAGTTTCAGTGTTTACATATTTTCCGTGTGACATTCCCCTGATAAGCTGCATTCTGTCACGCTGACGATTAAGATCCTTGGCATCAGCTATTGGCTTCTTCACTACCAAGTACCCGGCAAGCAAACAGCAAATCAAAAGCAGCGCCTTCTGCAAAATGCTGAACCTTGCAAGTGGATTGCTCATCAGCAAAGTCTAACAGACATAGTAACTTGTCGACGGTCATTTCCTCGCGGATAATCTCGCGCAGAGCCTCCCATGGTGCAGCTGCGCAGCACCTCCGTTGTGCGACAACAAGTGTCGCACCTCCGTTGCCAGACCTAATTCTGTCGCCCGCTCATGCACGCATTCGCGGGTCTGCAATACAGCTCGAAGCCAGCTCCTCGCTGCCAGATTCTTCTTCCGTCACGCGCAAGCACTCGACGGTCTGCAATACAGCTCAAAGCGTAGCTTCTCGCTGATTGCACTTTATGGGAGATGTTTCGGGAGGAAGATGTGACTTCCACGCGACCCTGGGAAGCTATGCTTCCCCGCAGCGTCAGACCAGCGAGTGCTCGCACGAGCTGGCAGATAAAATCAGACCCGCGTGCCCTTGGGCGAGCGGGAGGTCACAATATATATTGCGCGACGTCCTTTTCCTTCAGCAGGCCGCCGAGCTTCTCCTCGATGAAGGCCTTGTCAATCCGGATCCTGCGCGGTGTGTCGTACGGTGCCTCGAAGGCGATGTCCTCCAGCAGCTTCTCCATCACGGTGTGCAGGCGGCGCGCCCCGATGTTCTGGCTCTCCGCATTGGCCTTGCTGGCAATCGCCGCCATGCGGGAGATCGCGCCGCCGCTGAACTGCAGCTCCACCCCATCCGTTGCCAGCAGCTGGCTGTACTGGCGGATCAGGCTGTTCTTCGGCTCGCGCAGGATGCGGCCGAAGTCCTCCTCCGTCAGACTCTCCAGTTCGACGCGCAGCGGGAAGCGGCCCTGGAACTCCGGGATCAGGTCACTCACGCGGCTGACGTGGAAGGCCCCGGCCGCGATGAAGAGGATGTGCTGGGTGCGCACCGGGCCGTACTTGGTGATCACGGTCGTGCCCTCCACCAGCGGCAGGATGTCACGCTGCACGCCCTCGCGGGAGACATCCGGCCCGCTGGAGCTGCCGCCCTCACGGTGCGCGATCTTGTCAATCTCGTCAATGAACACGATCCCCGCCAGCTCGACGCGCTCAATCGCCTCGCGCACGATCGCATCGTTGTCAATCAGCCGGTCGGCCTCCTCCTGCATCAGGATGCGGCGCGCCTCGCCCACCGTGGTGCGCTTCTTCTTCTTGCCCTTGTCCGTCATGCTGCTGAACAGGTTCTGCAGGTCCATCCCCATCTCCTCCATCCCCTGGGCGGAGAAGACCTGCATCATGTTGTTGCCATTCTCGCGGGCCTCGATGGTGACCTTCTCATCATCCATCTCCCCACCACGGATCCGCTGGCGCAGCTTGTCACGCAGGCGCTTGACCTGCTCCAGGGCCTCCTCATGCTGCTGGCGGCGGCGTGCGGCCTCCTCCGGATCATCGGAGGCTGCGGGCCGTCCCGGCAGGGGCTGGATGTAGTCCACCAGGCGCTCCACCACCTTGCCCGCGATCGTATCGCTGATCTCGTCGATGCGCTCCTGGCGCAGCATGCGCACGCTGTTCTCGGTCAGCTCGCGGATGATGCTGTCCACGTCGCGGCCGACATAGCCGACCTCGGTGAACTTGGTGGCCTCGACCTTGACGAAGGGTGCCTTGAGCAGGATCGCCATGCGGCGCGCGATCTCCGTCTTGCCGACCCCGGTCGGTCCCATCAGGATCAGGTTCTTCGGGATGATCTCGTCGCGCAGTTCCTCGGAGACCTGCAGCCGGCGCAGGCGGTTGCGGATCGCCACCGCCACGGCGCGCTTGGCTTCAGTCTGGCCGACGATGTAGTCGCTGAGCCTGTCAACGATCTGCTGCGGCGTCAGCTCCTCGAAGCGCCGCAGCGATTCCTGTTTGTTCATGGCTGCCATACGAGCTAGTTTAGCCCCGCGCCAATTGCTTTGCTCCGTCCGGGCAGCACCGGTTCAGTGAAATCAACATGCCCAAACTGCAACAATCAAGATTTCTGTAATTGCCGTGCAGGTTAAGCCCCGTTAAAATCTCGCGGTACCACAGTCAGTCAGACAGTCTGCTGAACACTACTTTCTGGAAGTGAGGAAATGGCAATGAAGCGAACTGAGGTTCTCATCACCGCGGTTCTGGCCTGCATGCTTTCCGGTTGCGGCGCAGCCGGCAGCACCCCCGCAGGACCTGCTGCAAGACACTCCAACACCACTTACTACTACGGGGTGGTTTCACTGGGCAGCGCCACGCATGTGCTCAATGTGATGGACACGGGCATGGACGATGGCAACTACGACATCATGCGCCTGCTGCTCCCCAAGGGCGGGGCCCAGAGCATCCAGACCGAGATCATCTATGGCGACGGTCCCTATGGAGTGACCTTCTACATCCTCGAGATCTGGGACGAGTACGACGAACTGCTGGAGGATCTGGCCTACATCGAGGGACTCTAGGATCCGGCTGATCCGCGGGGGGATCAGTTGCCGGGACCGCCGGCCGGTCCCCCCGGCGGATCACCGAAACCGTCCCAGAAATCCTCGGGATCCACGAGCAGCTGGGTATCAGCCAGCAGGACCGGTGCACCATTCGGGCTGATCCCGAGCAGGCTCAGCGTGTAGAAGTGGCCGGGCCAGAGCGGGACGTAGATGAACCCGGTGCCGATCTCGTCGTAGGGCTGCTCGAGGTAATCACCGCTCAGTTCATCGCGGATCGCGATCATGTACTGCGGGTAGCTGCCGTCCAGTGGTCCGGCGCCGCGCCCGACGCTGATGGCAACGAGCTCGTTGCCATCCTGCAGCTCGGCGCTGATCCAGTACTCACTGAAGTTCTGGTCGAGGGCATGGATCAGCTCCGCCCAGGACACACCTGCGGGGATGTTGCCAGTGTCCGCTCCGTCCTCAACACGGAACATCTCGATGTGCACGAGTTCACCGGGAGCCAGGGACTGGATGTCACCGAAGCCGATGAACAGGGCATTCTCGCTGAAGCGCACGCTGCGGTCCTCGCGGATCGCCCCGTCGCTCCAGGACTGGATGCTGCCCTCGCCCATGATGATCATTGAGTTGAAGTAATCGATGCTTTCCACAGGGCCGTCGAAGACTCCGTGCAGCAGGGTCTGCTCCACCGGCTCCACGCCGGGGAAGAAGATCTCCTCCACGAGCTGGTTGCTGACGCAGTCGCGGTCGCTGTCAGTGAATTCCAGCTCGCCCGCGAAGCTGCCGTCGTTGTCACTGTCCCGGCGCAGGATGCCGCCGCTGTAGTCCAGCAGTGCGGAGTACTGCTCAACGCCGCTGCCGTGGTCGATGCTGGCATTCAGCTCCGCGAAGTAGCTGCCGTCGGGCTGCGGCAGGTAGTGGATGCTGACGTTCATCACGCTGCGGCTGTACTGCTGCGGCAGGCTGAAGGGCACGGAGGTGATCACCCGGCCCGGCTCGCCGCCCTGCAGCCCGGGGATGTCCGGGAGCTCGTTGCCAAACGGGCTCTCCAGCGGTTCGTAGCTGATGTCCAGCAGGTACTCCCGGCCGCGAGGCACACTGCGGAAGCGGGCGAGGGAGCCACTTTCACTCTCCGGTGTGCTGATGATGTCCCGTGCGCCGGCGATGTCCTCGATCGGCTTGATCACACGCGTGCCGGTCTTGTTGCCGAATTCGTTGTCAGCCAGCTCCACGCCGTCGATGCTGACATGCACTTCCAGGTCGGGATTGTCACCGCCGCTGCCGAGTCCATGGTGGTGGTAGACACTGCGCAGTTCCAGCAGCTCAGGAGCATCGATTCCCGGCAGGTGCAGGTAATGGCGGCGGGGCAGACCCGGACCCTGGGGATCGCCTGCGAGCACATTCAGCAGGTTCTCATCCATGCCCTGGTGCAGCGACCCGGCATAGTAGACCCTGAATCCGATCAGCTCGTCGTTGAAGTGCTGGCCGATCACGCTCAGGTCTGCGGAATTGATTTCCCCGTCGCGGTTGCCGTCTATCCAGTGCAGCGGCTCCTCCTGCGTCCAGCCGTTGCCATTGCTGGTGGTCCCGAAATTCTTGCCCAGCGGCGTGATGTCCTGAATACTGACAACACCGTCGAGGTCATAGTCACCCGGCAGCCAGGCCGGCCAGCTGAGCAGCAGCGCCTGGCCGACGGGGTCAAAATCCATCACGGCAAACGGCAGGGGCTCCTCCCGGATCTCGTCCTCCGTCGCACTGGCCAGGCGGGCCGCTGGGTCCACTTCGGGAATGAAGCGCAGGCTGCATGCATCAGGCAGG
Source organism: bacterium (assembly GCA_041395205.1). Taxonomy (GTDB): domain Bacteria; phylum 4484-113; class 4484-113; order 4484-113; family JAFGCY01; genus JAHEFU01. Next base: position 1,197,784 of record JAWLAZ010000001.1, on the reverse strand, counting down.
CTATTGCCGAGTGGCATGACGGCAGCCGAAAGCACACCATCCTCGAAATGCGCGAAGGTCAACAGATCCGCTCCTGCCGGATCGCCGGAAGCATCCTGCCATTCCAGCGAGCCGGGAACCATGTTCTCCGGCAGGCTGAGTCTGAAGAAGCTGCCCTCGCTGGCAGGTGCGTCCACGCTGACCACTGCACTGCCCCGCTCCATCCCGAAATGCAGGCTGGCGCTGCTGGTGGCGTGCAGTGCCTCCAGCGTGTAGCCTGCCAGGCCATCACTGCTTTCCTGCCCGCCGCCGCAGGCAATGCACAGGAAGACACTTGCCAGAATCGTGATTGCCGCCGTGTATCTCATTTCAACAGATCCTCATATTCCATCCCCGGACCTTCCATCAGGTCCGGATTGTCCATGCACTCACGGATGGTGGTGCACAGCGTCAGAATGCCGGACTCAATCTCCTCCGGCTTGTTTCTTGAAAAGCTCAGTCTCAGATAGTTCATGTCCCTGCGGTCCGGCATCACGAACGGTGCTGGTGCAAAGTCAACGCCTGCCTGCCTGCTGTGTTCCAGCAGTTTCATGGACTTCATGCCGGCAGGCAGCTCCACCCAGATCGTGAAGCCACCCTGGGGTACACGATAACGGCATTCCGGTGGCAGATGGCGTGACAAAGCGTCCACCATGCAGTCCCGGCGCCTGAGATACTCCCGTTGCGACTTGCGCAGGTGCCGGTCGAAATGTCCCTTGACGATGAAGTCGTGCAGCAGCACCTGCAGGAAGAAGCTGTCACCCCTGTCCGCTCCCAGCTTGGCATCCAGCAACGGTTCGGAGATCGCCGCCGGGCAGGTGACCCAGCCGATGCGCAGACCCGGCAGGAAGCACTTGCTGTAGCTGCCGGTATGGATCACGTAGCCGCCGCTGTCCATCGACTTCAGCGGCGGCATGTCCTCACCTTCATAGCGCAGCTTGCGCCCCCAGTCGTCCTCGACAACCGGCACGCGGTGCTGCATCGCCAGGCGCAGCAGGTGCTCGCGGCGCTCGCGGCTCATGCAGATACCCGTCGGGTTGTGGAAGTCCGGTGTGCAGATCACGGCGCAGACCTCGCCGCGCGCCATCGCCGTCGCCAGGAATTCCGTGTCCATACCCTCGTTGTCAACCGGCACCGGCAGGTAGTCGATGTGCTTGGCGATCAGCAGGTTGAGCAGGTTGGAGTAACTCGGGCTCTCGATCGCCACCTTCTGGCCCGGGCGCACGATGAAGTCGAGAATCAGCGAGAGCGCGCGCTGGAAGCCGCCGGTGATGATGATGTCGTTCTGGCCCTCGGCCATCGGGATCCCGGCCAGCGCCATCTCCTTTTCCAGGTGCTCCACCAGCGGCTGGTAGCCCTGCGGGTGAGAGATGTCGAAGAAGAAGCTCTGCGGGTTCCAGAGCATGTTGGTGGCTACCTGCTTGATCCGCTCGAAGGGGAACAGCTCGGGGTCCGGGTAGTTGTGCGTGAAGCGGATCATCTCATTCACGCGCTTGCCGGGCAGCATCCCGAAGAATTCGCTGCGGAAGAAGTAGGGCTCCCAGCGCATCGGCGGGAAGTCCGCCAGCTCGCCGCTCATTTCATTGCGCCGCCCAAGGTTGACCCCCGTGGCGATTTCCGGCCGCGCACAGATATATGTTCCGCTGCCCGGCCGGGTCTCGATGATGTGACGGGCCGCCAGTTCCTCATAGGCCACGCTCACGGTGTTCTTGGACAGACCGAGCGAGGCTGCCAGCTGGCGCACGGATGGAATGCGCGTACCCGCCGTCAGCAGGCCTTCCGCCACCAGTTGTTCGATCTGCTGGCGGATCTGCTCATAGACGGGGTCGCTGCCCTGCTTGTCGATATTCAGGTTCATTTCATCCGGTGTTTAGAGTCTACCAGTACTGTCCCAAAACATCTGGGACAGTTACACGGTTTTAGGGTTGGGACGCTTTTCCGCCTGCTCGGTAAATCCTGTTGATAAATAACAAGGTCTCGCAAGTGTTTCTTCAATTCAGATAAACAGCTGGCCAGACCTGAATGCAGAAACTGTCCCAGCAATATTGGGTCGCTTCCGACCCTTTCTTTCCCGGCGAGCATGCATAGAATCTGAGTATCCGATCAGGAGGTGGACTTATGACTACTAATTCTGGGAAGACGGGACGCCTGCACCGGCTGTCCGTCCTCATCTTCCCGCTGGTGCTGGTGTTCATGCTGGCAGCCTGCGGGGGCGGAGGCGGGCTGACGGCGCAACCGGCGGCTTCCCTGGACAACACCATCAACACGGGCCAGCCCGCGCTTTCGGGCACGGGCGAACTGCTGCCGCTGGGCAGTCCCCTGCCGGCCCTGCCGCAGGACAGTGGCACGGCGGCGGCAACTGACAGCCGCAGCACGAGTGCCGCCAGGACCTACAACGGCAGTGATTTCCTCATCGCCGCCGGCGGCAGCGTGGATGGCACGAGCCTGCTCCTGCAGAGCAGTGCGGAGGAACCGGCCTGGGCCCTGTACAAGTCAAGCGGCCTGCAGGGTGAGAAGGTCCTGAGCTTCGCGCTCGAGACCCGCCCCGGTGATCTCGAGACCACGTACTACGTGGCCCTCGGCAGCTTCAGCGACAACCGCTGGCACTGGGTGGTGGAGACCACGCTGCCCGAGGTCAACGTCGACTTCAGCGACAGTGACCAGCAGTGGATCAGCCAGCTTGGCAACCTCTACTGGGTCGTGCTGGTGGACGGCGGCAAGCAGCTGCATGTCGACCAGGCGACGATCACCACGGGAGACGGCAACCCCGGTGGCGGACCCGGCGGCGGTCCCGGTGACCCCTGCTTCGCGCTCGGCCCGATCGACTCGATCGATGACCTGAGCATCATCGTTGCCAATCATTACTTCATCCACAATGCGGACACGCTGTGGCTGGACATGATGGGGAATGAGATCGACAGTTACGAATTCGCTCCGGGCATGTTCGTGCTGGTGGAAGGCTATATGGCCGAGGACCCGGTGGTCGGCGGCGGCTGCATTGCGACCACGGTGCAGATGACCGACCCGAACGGCGGCGGTGGCGGTGGCGGCGGCGAGTTCTTCGTGATCGACGGCCCGGTGGTGGAGGCCAACCCGGAGTTCTTCAGCGTGGACGGCTTCAATGACTTCGCCCCGCAGCTGGTCATGCACGATGAGCAGACGCTGTTCATCAATGCCGACGGCAGCATGGCGGGCTGGGAGGATCTCGTCGCCGGTGAATGCGTGCATGCCGAGGGTGAGATCCTGGAGAACGGCAGCTGGCTCGCGCGCTTCGTCGTGATCGAGAACGGCAACGGCGGCGGCGGCGGCGGTGGCCAGGGCTTCGTGCTCGACGGCATCGTGACCGCGATCAATGCCCAGAGCATCAGTGTCACGGAAGGTCCCGACGGCATGCTGACAAGCGTTGGCCACGATGACCATACCCTGTTCCTGCTGCCCGACGGCATGGAGGGTGGCTGGCAGGACGTTGCCATCGGTGACTTCGTGCACGTCGACGGCCAGATCCTGCCGGATGGCAGCTGGCTCGCCGATGTCGTGCTCGACTTCGGTGACGGCGGCAACGGCGGTGGAAACAGCATCACCATTGACGGTGAGTTCCTGTCCGCCGATGAAAGCACGCTGCAGGTCCTCGACTTCGAGAACGGCAATGTCGTGACGATTCTCCACGATGAACAGACCATCTGGCTGCTGCCCGGTGGTCCCGGTGACTGGGATGACATGGAGCCCGGCACCCATGTGCTCGTGGAGGCCCAGATTCTGGATGACAACAGTCTGCTCGCGCTGGTGGTGTTCGATACGGACGTACCGCCGCCCGGACAGTAGCTGTGCATCGCGGCCCCGGAGCCAGGCCTCCGGGTGCCGCAGCTCGCTGGAGATCCGGGCCGTACCCGGATCTCGCAGGCTGCACTACACAACCTGTACATGCGAGGCAGCGCCCCGGTCACGGCCGGGGCGTTGCCATTTTCCGGCTGCAGGTTCATGGATCCCGGGTCATAATCCCGCTTACTTACCCTGGGCTATAATCCGGCTTCAGGAGTATTCAATGTTGCAGACACGACTATTGACTTTGTTCGTTGCGATGCTGTCCCTGTCCGCCCTGATTGGCTGCGGGGGTTCCGGCCCGGACATCCCCCCTGGCGGTGCTGGACGGGATTTCAGTGCAAGCCTGCTGGAGCAGGCGGACACCCGGTTTGGCAGCATCGGCTCAGTCAGCCTGCGCGGCACGCCTGAGACCCTGCTCGTGGAGCTCAATGGCCTGCAGGATGCCCGCGCCGCCTATGTCGAGCTGACATATGACTCTGCACGCTGGCAGCTTGATGATTCCAGCCTGCCCGGGCTGGGCAGTGAATCATCCCTCAGCCTGGTGGGAGAGCTGCGCCCCGGCATCCTGCAGCTCGGCACTGTGCTGATTGATCCGCTGAATGCGGACGGTGTGGATGGCGACCTGCTGCTGGCGGAACTCAGGTTCACGGATGCAAAGCAGGCGCAGCGGCGCAGCAGCCTGGTGAACATCAGGAATGATGCTGCTCCGGACCTGAGCGTGAATCCCATCACCGGGGAACTGAGCTGGCATGCCAGCAACCCCGGGGACTACGACCAGAACGGGCTGGTCAGCATCTCGGACCTCACGCCGCTGGGCATCAATTTCGGAGCCAGCGGACCCTTCGGCATTGATACCGCGCAGTGGGTGGTGGATGGCGATGGCAACAATGAAATCAATATCTCCGACATCTCGCCGATCGGTGCCAATTTCGGCAACCAGGTCAGTGAGTACCGGATCTTCAGCAGCATGAACCTGCAGGATTACCCCGCCAGCAATGGTGCCGACCCGGTCAATGAAACCCTTGAAGGGAATGTGGCGGTCGGCAGCGGCAGTGGCAATCCGGCATCGCAGCGGCTTGCGTATGCCTTCTCCGTCGGTCTGGACCCGGGCACCAGCTACTGGGTGCGGGCCTGGGACGGCAGCAGTTACGGAACAGCGAGCGCTCACGTGGGCAGCGCTGCGTCGGGTCTGACGCTGGCCCTCAACCAGCTAGCATCCCCCGATGCAGTGCTGGGCGGGGATGGTACTGAGTTCAACCCCTACATCGTCCAGCCCTTGAGTGAGTACAGGCTGGAAGTGGAGGACAGTGCAAATGGACTGGTCACACCTGTCGCAGTTTTCAGCATCAATGGCAATCCGGAAGTCAGCGGAACCTCAGGTAGCCTGCAGACGGGTGCCACGGACAAGTCAGCATTCTCTGTCAGTGCCAGCTACAATGGCCAGGTTTCCAATACGCTGTCATTCATCTTCCTGAGCCAGGATGCCCTGCTGCTGGATGTGGATCCCGCCAGTGCAAACCAGCCGCTGGCCGGCAGTGGCAGTCTGGCGGAACCCCTGGCAATCCTGCCGCTTTCCCCGGTCCAGCTGCGCCTGCGGGATGGCAGCGGCACGGACCTCACCGCGAATCCGGAATTCAGCTACAAAGTCAACAGTGCGGATACGCATTCCGTCAGCCTGCAGGGCGAACTGAGCATGGACCTGTCAGCGATCGCGCAGTTCAGCATCGTGGCGAGCAATGGCAGCAAGAGTTCCAACGAACTGCAGATCCGTCCGGTGCTCGTCAATCCGCCGATTCTCTCCTTCGATACGGCGGAGCCTCCGGTTCCCGGAGACGGTTCGGGCGGGAACCCGCTGCAGCTGGGGCGCGGGAAGTCCTACGACCTGTCGGTGATCGGGCTGTTCGGGGTCGAGGCTGACAACGAATGCAGCTTCACGGTCGATCCGGCCTCAATGGCGAGCATCGGCGCGGACGGCGTGATGACGGTGGATGCCGCGGCGACGGACTTCAGCGTCACTGCCTCGCACAAGGGCGTGCTGTCAAACACCCTGTTCTGCAGCCCCTTCGACCAGAAGACCTACACCTTCTCCCTCAGCCCGCCGGCGCTCAGCGGCAGCGGCACGGAGCTGGATCCCTATGAATACTACCGTGACAATTCCATCAACCTGGAACTTGGCAACCTGGACGGCCCGGCCCCGAATCCGCAGTATGCGGTAAGTGACCCCGGCATGGCGCAGCTCTTCCTGACTGACTTCAAAATCCTGAAGACAGCCACGGCCGATGGTGTCTTCTTTGTCAGCGCCAGCCACGGCCAGGACATCGTCGAGAACGGCCAGATCTACATCCGGGCACTGAACAACCCTCCAGTGGCGGCCTTCAGTATGAGCCAGAGCAGCGGCACGCTTCCCCTGGACATCAGCTTCGATGGCAGCGCCACGACTGACAATGAAAGCAGCAACCTGACCTACAACTGGAACCTTGATCCTGACATCAACTTCGAGGCTACAGGCCAGGGTCTGTTCCTCACCAAGGGGTCCTACCTGGAAGCCGGCACATATGAGATCAAGCTGCTTGTCACGGATCCTGAAGGCGCCAGTTCCGAAGCCACGCAGATGCTGACCGTGAACGCCGGGCCCAGCTGGCAGGAAACGAAGGTTTCCAGCCGCGGCTCGCATGAGGCCAATCTCGTGCCGATTTCCGGCGGGCCGGGCATCCTGACTGATGATCCCGCCTGGCAGGATTTCCACTATGGCGATGCTCCGGAAGGTGGAAACTTCACGAGCCTGCAGGATTTCACCGCGGAGACGGACATCGGCGAATTCGGTGAGGCACGCATAAAGATCCTCAGCAACGTGCCCGTGGCCTGCTATACGGTCCGGGACCAGAACACGCTCGAGACCTATGTCAAGTTCGTCAAGGCCACTGACACGGTCGGAAGCAGCTGGGGCACTCCGGTCATCGTCAGCAATGCGGTCAGCCTGGGCATCTGTGACATGGCGATCATGTCCGCGACCCAGATCGTGATCTTCTATGTTGACAGCACCGGCAATCTGGTCAGCCGCTTCAGTCTCACGGGGGGTGACAACTGGTCGCCGGCATCCGTGGTGGACGGCAGCGGGACCATTGCCCCCGACATCGCCGCTGATGCCGCGGGCTTCAACCCCTGCGTGATCTATCACAACGGCAGCGACATCGTCTACCGCGAGGGCGATGAATCGCTGGGCGTGAACTGGACGGCTCCTCCGCAGATCGTCAAGGCCGGTGCCACTGCTTCCGGATTCAGCCTGCTCTGTGGCAGCAACCCGGTGGCAGCCTGGATTGACAAATCAACTGCATCCAGCATCATGCTGAACCATACGAGACGCCTGAACGGCAGCTGGATTGCCCCGTTCCTCAGGAATCAGGGCAGTGTGGCGGTGGCTCCGCAGTTTGCAGTGGTGGATGGCAAGCCAAGCCTGCTGTTCGGGCTGCCGGATGGAACCTTCATGGTCAGAGCCCATGACACGGATGCCGCATCCTTCACTGATTCCCACAAGGTCAGCGAGCGGATTCCCGGCGGCCTGGGACTGGCAATGATCGGCTCCTTCTACGGAGTGAGCCTGACGGATCCGAACCACGTCTCTGACAACGGGACCTTCTTCCTCTCGCTGCACTGAGCAGCGGACCGGCAGAAACCTGAAAGGCCCCGGGAATTCCCGGGGCCTTGTCATTTCTCCTGTCGTTCCGTTGGGTTGAGCTGCCGGTCCTAGAAGCTGTTGGCGGTGATCAGCGGCATCGGCACCACACTGCCGTTGTAGACCGCGTTGCCACCCTGGTAGACGATCTGGCCCGTGCCGTCGAGGTCGAGGCGGGTGCCCACTCCATCCGGGATGAAGTCGATCATCGCCACCGGTCCACTCACATCGAGCAGCATCTCGTTGCCAATCACCCAGAAGTCGTACTCGCCGGTCGGCAGGTTCATGCCCCAGTTGCCGGCGGCATCCGCCATCGTGACGTACATCACCGCGGTGTTGATGTCGCGGAAGACCACGTCCATCCCGCCGTGCGCACTGCCCGTGGCATAGCTGTCAAAGGCCTTGCCCCAGACGTTCCACATCGTCGGGTTCGGATCATTCGGCTTGTCGCGGTCCTTGTAGTCCAGCACGATGTCGGTGACATGCAGGCTCTGGGCCGCAGGCACCAGCAGCAGCACGTAGAGGTTGCCGGCCGGGCTCGTGAAGTCGTAGCCGGCGGTGGTCATGTCCACAGCCCAGGTCGGAGCCGCGCCCTCCGGGCCGTAGAACTTCCAGTTCATGGCGGTGTAGTTGGCGATCGCACCGAAGTAGACCTCACCGGCAGCGCCGACCTGTGCCTCGACCTTCATGCTCAGCAGGTCCGGCTCCAGTGCGCCGACCGGGATCTGGTAGAGCGCATAGGCGAAATCCGGTCCCTTGGGCACATGTGTGAAGACCGGCTTGCGGCCCTTCAGCAGATAGCAGGCCGGATCAGCGGGATCCACACCGGCGTTGTGATGAAGTACGGGAGTCAGATGGTCAGGGCTGGAGACCCAGCTCGCACCCTTGGCCTCGAGCACGATCTGCTGCTCCTCCTCACCGTCGAAGGGCAGCAGCGGCAGGTCATCAAGGTTGATCTGCTCCTCAAGCTGCTGCTGTCCGCCCTGGTCCTGCTCATTGCCGGCGGGCTGCTCGATGCCGATGTTGGAGCCCCCGCAGGAGGCCGCCAGCGCGGCGAAGATCACGATCATGAGTGAGATGGCGAAACGATTGAGCTGCTTCAATGGATTCTCCTTTGGCCGGTCTTGAAGCTGTACCGGATTTGATTGGCCTGGATTTTCCAAACCGTACGTATTACCCGGAGCTGTGGGTGGCTAAACAGCTGCAGCCAATCCTGCCGGAAATCCCGGGGACGCAGCAGGCAGGCCAGCGGTACCTCTGCGGGAGCAATGCTCCGGACACCGCTTCTTGGGTCCTTACATGCTAGAATCGCTGTTCCAGGAGGAAGAGGCAATCAGGGCTGGATCAATCGCCACGCTGGCAGTGCTCGTGCTCGTCTGCATGCTCTGCTGCGCGCGCCCGGCGCAGGCGATCCGCTATGAGGACATCCCCGATGACGTGCTCGATGTCCTGCCCCAGTTCATCTTCCAGCTGATCGACCCCCAGGCCCTGGCCTACCTCACCGCGGAGGACCTGCGCGAGTACGCCGACGCCTATGAAGAGGGGCGGATGCACTTCATCGCCGATGTGCGCGTGGTGGAACACACGGGGCAGCTCGAACCGGAGCTGGCTACGCTGATCCTGCAGATCCCCCAGGGCGCGCCCTATATTGAGGAGCGCTTCGTGCGCCTGGCCAAGCAGGCCTACAGCCGCCAGATCTTCTCCAGCCTGAGCTGGCAGGTCTGGGAGAACAAGGACGGCAGTGTCAACATCGACATCCGCTACAGCTCCCAGAGTCCGCAGAACTGGATTCCGGAGCCGAGCTATACCGGCCTGGCCGGTACACTCGTCGGTGTGCGCTACAACGACTTCTACTACGACGACAGCAACAAGAGCCTGTCCGCCAGCCTGGGAGTGGCCCTGAAGGAGACCGACGATCCCTATGGCAGCTTCAGCTTCACGGACAACACGCTCAACGGCGGGCGCAACTCCGAGAGTTACAGCGCGAGCGTGGCCAACAGCTGGCGCACCCGCAAACGTGACACAGCCGGTGAGGTGGCCGAGATCCGCACCCGGGTCTCACGCGTGGACTATGCCTACGGCTTCAACGGAGATGCCCCGCTGGGCAAGCTTCCGGGCAGCTGGGGCGTGGGTGCAGGAATCTTCAAGCATGAGGGCTTCGTCTATGCCGGCAATCCGAATGGCAGTGGGCTGGCCCCGCGCGGCGATTTCTCCCCGACCGGCAACGGCGTGGAAACCTATGTGACCTGGAACAGCGGGGAGCGCGACTCCACCTTCCTGCCGAAGAAGGGCTGGAGCTACAGCGCGCGGGCCTCGAAGACATTCGGCAACTTCGATTCACAGCGTTTCCGCCTGGATCTGCGCCGCTACATCCCGGTCCACAACATCGCCGGCCCGCAGACCCGCAGCGAGCTGGAGCCGGGCATCGGCGTGGAGCATGACATCCGCGAATTCTTCGACACGGCGAGCATCGCGGTCCAGCTGCAGGCGGATCTCGCCGATGGCAAGGTGCCCTGGGCCTATGAGGAAATCGCCGGCGGAGCCGGCAATGTGCGCGGCTATACCTACGACACCTACGCCGCCACCAAGTTCGTCGGGGCGCGGGTGGAGTACCGCTGCACGCTTGACAAGTCGCGCAACTACGAGGCCTTCGTGTTCAGCGACAATGGCTTCATCGGTGAGAACCTGAATGAGATGGAATCACTGAATTCCTGGGGTGTGGGCGGCCTGTTCAAGCTGCCGATCTACGGCGGCTTCAAGGTCGGCGGCTGGGTCGGGCAGGCCTGGGACGGTAGTGACAACTCCTGGGGCCTGGCCTTCGGCAGCCAGTTCTGAGAGCTGCATCGCCTATAATCTGGCAGGCCCGCAAGGTCCGGAAGGCAGCAGCAGATGAAGCACAGGGACATCCTGATCCACGGCGCACGAATCTTCGATGGCACGCAGCTCGGCGGCCCCGCGGACGTGCATCTCAGCGGCGGCCGGATCCACGCTGTCTCCCCCGCCGGATCGATTGATCCCAATACCTTTGACGGACGGGCAGTGCCAGGCGCGGGCCTGCTGCTCAGCCCCGGCTTCACGGACCTGCACTGCCACCTGCGCGACCCCGGCCAGACCTGGAAGGAGGACATCCGCACGGGTACGGCGGCGGCGGCGGCGGGCGGCTACACCACGGTGGTCTGCATGCCCAACACGGACCCGCCGGTGGACCGCGGGCCGGTGGCGGACTACATCCGCGACCGCGCCGAGCGCGTCGGCTACTGCCGGGTCTCGCCCTCGGGCTGCCTCAGCCTCAACCGGCGCGGTGAAGCGCTGGCCGATCTCGCGGCGCTCTACAGCGCGGGCGTGCGCATCTACACCGATGACGGCAGCGATACGCTTAGAAGCGACGTATTCATGCACGCCTTCGAGTTCCTCTCGATGCTGCCCGGCAGCCGGGCCCTGATCCACACCGAGGTGGTGGAGCTGGCGCGCGGCGTGATGCACGAGGGCCTGGTCAGCGCTATGCTCGGCCAGAGCGGGATTGACTATCTGAGCGAGGACCTCGGCACGGCGCGTACGGTGCTGATGGCGATCCAGACCGGGATGCCGGTGCAGGTCACGCACATGGCCAGCCGCGGCGCGCTGGAGCTCGTGCGCTTCGGCAAGCTGCGCGAACAGCAGGAGGGCATGCCCGGGCTCGTGACCTGCGACGTGACACATAACCACCTGATCCTGACGGACAGGGCGATCGAGCAGTACGGCACCCAGGCCAAGATCAACCCGCCACTGCGCGAGGAGCGCGACCGGCAGGCATTGCTCTGCGGGATTGCCGACGGCACGATCGATGCGCTGGTGACCGACCACGCGCCGCATACGCTTGACGAGAAGAGCCAGGAACTGAAGCTCGCACCATTCGGCTTCAGCGGCTTCGAGACCAGCTTCGGCCTGCTCGGGAAACATGTCGTTGGCAGCAGCACGGCGGCGGGCGAGATCACGCTGGAGCAGGTGCTGCGCCTGATGACGAGCGGCCCGGCGGATATCCTGAACGGCAGGCGCGAAAGCTGGCGCCAGGCCCGCACTCCGCAGATGACGACGGAGGCGATGCGCGACTTCCTGCCGCGTCCGGTGCAGTTCAGCAGCGGGCGGATTGCTGCGGGCGAAGTGGCGGATCTGGTGCTGCTGGACACGGAGGCCAGCTGGCAGGTGGATCCGAAGCAGTTCCGCAGCAAGGGCAGGAACACGCCCTTTACAGGCTGGGACTGCCGGGGCCGCGCAATGCTGACGATCTGCGGCGGGCGGGTGACACATTCAGGGATGGATGGCATCGAGCGCGAGGAAGCAGCCGATGGCACTGCTTGATCCGGCACGCCAGCGCAAGTGGTGGCTGCTGCTCCTGGCAACGGCGCTGATTCTCTACACCGGGATCCGCTTCCTGCTGGAGTACCGGCGCGGCACCGCGGGCCTGGATCTGATGGAATTCACCGCCATGCAGCTGGCCCTGCCGATGGTACTCGGGCTGGTGCTGCTGTTCTTCTACCTGAATAAACCGGTGAAGAAGTAGGCAGAAGTCAGTTGGCAGTTGGCAGTTGGCAGAAGCAGAATGAAAATGAGAATCAGAACGGAGCTGCGCAACTTGTTTGCGCACAATGGCAAGCTGCATCAGGGCGCGTAGTGCCGGCGCGAGAGCAATCAGCCGCGGGGGAGGCCAGAATTCATTCCGGCAACGGAGGCCAGATGCAAGTCTGGCAACGGAGGCCAGATGCAAGTCTGGCAATGGAGGCCAGATGCAAGTCTGGCAATGGAGCTGCGACGCAGGCCGCACAACGGAGTTACACGCTTCAGCGGTAGTCTGAGGGAATGCCACGGCTCGCTGCGCTCGACTGGCAACGAGGAAATCCGCGAAGCTTCTGTTCAACGCAGAGCCGCAGAGACGCAGAGAAGTCCAGGAGGTAAACCAGGAAAAACCGTACCGGCGCGCGCTTCGCGCACCATGAAGTGAATGCGCCGAAGTACTAATGCTGGACAAACCTGGCAACAAGCGGCTCTCTCTTGGTTGTATGGCTATTCATGCAACCATGATCGGGTCGCAAAGGCACGAAGATCGTCATTCCCCCAGGCATCGCAATCTCATTCGCGGATCATGTAGCCCGGTTGCCAAAGCTAGCGTGCTGGCGACGCCGGGCGACGCCGGTACGTCGTTCGATGCTGCTTCTCATTCTCATTCTGTTTCTGCTTCTGACTAGAACCTATCTCAAAATTGTTTAAGGAAGATGCAGACGACTGCAAGCTGCACGAGACCAAGGAAGTTCTCCGAGTGCAACTCCCAGCGTACAAGCAGCCTGCGCTGCCATTGCAACCATGCGAAGAATCGCTCAACGAGCCAGCGGCGCTTGTAGCGGCGAAGGTGTCGACCGTCCTGCGTCGCCGGTTTCCTTCGGTTGCATCTGTGCGGTGCAATCATGTTGATGCCATCTCTTGCCAGTTCCTCGTCAAGATCATCACTGTCATAAGCCTTGTCGCCAATCAGATGTTCTGGCATGGCCTCCAGCATGTAGAAATCAAGGCTGAGTTGCACCAGCCTGACCTCGTGGTGGTTGGCAGCATGCGTGCTCACTGACAACGGCAACCCGTGCCTGTCAACGATGGCGAGGATCTTCACGCCCTTGCCGCGCTTCGTCAACCCCACTTCATCACCGCCACCCCTGGCCATGGCAAACGTGGCGTCGATGAAACTCTCACGCTCATCGATCAAGTTCTCATCACGGAGCATGTTGGCCAGATCCGTCATTACATTGCGCAGTACCTCCGTCCGGCACCATTGCTGGAATCGCCGATGCACGGTCTTGTAGTTCGGGAAGCTTTGCGGCAGCATGTGCCACTGCGCTCCGGTGTTGAGGATCCACAGCACTGCCTCAAGAATCCTGCGGGCTGGAACAGGCTTGCGGCCACGCTTTTCCGGGGGAAAGAACTCTTCCGGAAAGTGATGACGAATCATCTCCCACTGGTGATCGGTCAGCTTCTGCATGTGCTAATTCTACCCGTTTTTGGCAACGAGTCAATTTTGAGATAGGCTCTAGCTCTCCACGCCGGCCCACTGGCCGCCGTTGGCAAAGTTCACGCTGCAGCTGGCAACATCGAGGGTATTGCCACCCGGCATGCCATCCTGCCACTTCAGCACAAAGTCAGCGGATGCCGCCTGCGGGGAGAATACGTAGAAGTGCAGGCCCTCCATCAGCATGTGGTGTGCGCGTGACATGGCCTCTGTGAACAAGGCGCGCTTCCGTTCATCGTTGAGCTGCGGCGGGCTGCTTTCTATGTACTGCCCGTCATCCCCGACAACCAGCCTGTCGCTGTTGGGCACCGGCCAGTCCAGGTAACCGCTCTGCAGGAAGTCCGCATGCAACTCATCCGGGATCACCCAGGCCAGCAGGTAGTAGTCCTCGAGCTCGCCGTAGTCCGGGTCGCTGTCCTGCCCGCGGCCGCGCACATTGCTCAGCTGGGCCGGGAAGCCATCAATCAGCTGCAGGCTGCTTTCGCTGACAACCCGTCCCGTCTCGTCCATCAGGTTGAAGTCCAGCAGCCAGCGGCCCTGGCTGGTGTAGGGATCAGGCCGGATGGGCGGGTCAAGGCTGCTCCACCAGCTCCTGTTGGCAACACTGGTGCTCGGCTTGAAATCGCTGCGCTTCTCGGCCTGCATCAGCTGCACCGCCAGATGCGCATTGGCAAACTGATTGCCGCCGCCGACCCACTGGCCGCCATTGCTGCTGGCAGAATCGCCGCCGCCGGCCCACTCTCCACCATCCGTGTCAGTCCCAGCGACATCGCCACCACCGGCGAACTGACCACCGGCAATCGTGCCTCCGCTGGACCACTCACCACCGGCTTGCATCGAGTCTCCGCCAGCCCATTGGCCGCCGTTAAGGTAGAGCGTGAAGTCCGCAGCGGGGCGGGCCTTTTCCCTGATCACGGCTTCGCGTTCCCGCGGGTCACGTGGCAGGGCCTCGGGTTCGTCGGCGCGGTCCGTCCAGTCCAGATGCAGGTTGATGCTGCTTGCCACCGGCGAGAACATGTACAGTCGCAGTCCGTCATACTCCAGCACTGCAGCCCGCCTGAGCATCTGCGTGAACAGTTCGCGGCACTGCTCCTTGCTGAGCTGCGGCTGACTCAGGTCCAGTTCCGTGCCATCCTCGCGCGTAACCTTCACACCGTCGCGATTGGCGGGCCAGTCCAGGTGGCCATAATCACGGAAGGCCTGCTCATACTGCGGAGGGAAGGCCCACATCAGCATGCAGTAGTCGTCCAGCGTGGTAAAGTCCCCGACCCCCTGCTGTCCTGCTACCAGCTTCGTCTTGCTGCTGGCAAAGGAATTCGACTTTGACAACAGCTCTGACTGTGACAGCAGCTTGCCGGACTCATCGAACATCTCCAGCCTGATCAGCCAGGTGCCCTCCGTGCTGGCACCAGCCGGGGTCTCGATCTCACCGGCCTGCCGCCACCACTGGCCAGCCAGCCTGGCTTCCATTTCCTCAGGGGAGATCTCGCGGAACTCACCAGACGGTTTGGCCGGCTCCTCGGCCAGTGCCGATGAATGGACAGCACACAGCATAGTCACGGCAATTGTCAGAATCGTTGTCAGTTTCATGTTGTCCATCTCCGGTAAGTCACATAGTCAAAGAGTCAATCATTGTTTTCCGCCGCCGGCCTGTTTGACATCCCCGCCCTGTGTGATCTGCCTCCTCACACAAGTGCTCGTCGGTCTGCAGGACAGCTCAGAACAAGTTCCTCGCTGCCTGCGCGGGGAAAGCCCCGCCCTGGATGTCCGTCTCCTGTAAGTCAAGCAGTCAAGCAGTCAATCGTCTAATTCTCGATACTTCACAATTGACTCAGTGACTCAGTGACTTGTTGACTATCATTCCGTCAGTGATCGCCACCGGCCCACTCACCACCATTGCTGAAATACACGGTGATGTTCGCTACCGGGATCGCGCCCCTTTCATAGATGAGCCCGGCGGCTTCCTCTGCAGCGCGCTCCTCTGCCGTGCGATAGAACTCCGGCGGATGCACCTGCTGGTTATGGTCCTTCCAGCCCAGAACAAGCTCTGCGCGGCTGGCTGATGGGCTGTAGATGTAGAATCGCAGTCCACCGACCTCAAGCTGCTCTGCTTGCGCCAGCAGTTCATGGAAAACGGCGATACGCTCATCTGCCGTCACTCCGCTGGAAACGGGATTGCCATGTTGATCGTGTCTCATACTTCCCTCCGCGCCGACCGGCAGCTCCTGGTAGCCATTCTCCAGGAAGTCACTGTTCTGCTCCTCCGGCAATACCCAGAGCACGAAGGCATACTCATCAATCAGTGTCCCGGGCATTTCCGCGCTGAGCCGGTTGACGACCGTGGCAGGCATGTCGCCGTTGAAATATGTCATTGATTCCGTCAGCTTCCGGTCCTGATCGTCATACAGCCGGACTGTGAGTTCCCACAACCCACTCGTCTGACCCGGGACGTAGTCGGGTGCCAGATCCACTGGTGAATCCGCGGGCGAAATAGTTGTATCCTGGGCCAGCAGCAGGCCGGGAAGCAGCATCGCGATCAGTGTTGCCAGAATCAGTTTCATGTCCAACTCCTGTAAGTCACCAGGTCAATTCGTCAGGAAGTCAATATGCGACAGCTCAGTGTCTCGCAGTTGACTGATTGACTACCTGACTTCTTCCACTTCCCCGACTTCCTCCACTGCTTCAGCCCAGAATTCATCCCCGACCTGCACCCCGTCTGCAGTGATGAAGCCGAGGTCCTCGCCCGCAGTGAACAGCACGATGTCCGCGATATGGCTCGGGGTTTCCAGCCTGTCCAGCTCGAAGGGGATGTCCTCGGCCTCCAGCACGTCCTCATCCTCGCTGAACACACCGTTGACGATGTGCTGGTAGTCCAGTTTGTCAACACTCAGATCGATGCGCGGATAGCCCGGTGCGTAGATGAAGATGTGCAGCCCGTCCACGCGCAGCTCCTGCGCATGCTCCAGCAGCAGTGCGCGGCGGCCCTGGTCCATAGCGTGAAATCCTTCCAGCGGCCTGCCGTCCTGCGGACCCGTGCGCTCTGCGGCACTGCTCATGAGCGGCTGGCCCTGCGGGTCAAAGTAGCCGGGCAGGAAGTTGTCACCCGCCTGCCATTCCTCAAGCTTCCCGTCCGGCACGAACCAGACCATGAACCCATAGGCCACCGCCTGGCCCCAGCTTTCGTCATCCTTCTTATAACCCCGCGCACGGCTGCTCATGGCCTCCGCCACGAAGCCATCCAGCACCGTGATGCTCTGCTCGCTGGTCTCGCCATTTTCATCATGCAGCTGCATGCCGATCGTCCAGGCCCTGTGCGGCAGTTCCACGGTGTAGGTCTGGTAGCCCACGTCGCCGACGGGCTGCGGTTCCCTGCCGACAAGTTCATCCTGCGCCGTTGCCAGGTTCGCCAGCAGCAGGCTACCAGCAAGCCCGGCCGTGAGTGCCAACATGATCCGTTTCATCACTTCTCCTCCTGTCCGGCAGCCCTGGAAGGCGCCAGCACCACCGTGTTGCCAAAGGGGTCCAGCCAGCCCAGTGCTCCGGGGCGGGCCTGCACCGTCAGTGCAGCCAGTGGACTGCGGCGGGTGTCCACGTCGATTTCCTTCAGCAGGCTGCCCGCCAGCGGCAGCTCCGGGGCGAGCATCGCCTGTACGCGATAGCGGTTGTCAAGCTGCTCAATGTCGAGTTCCAGCCTGTCACCGGCCTCGCTGTAGCAGAAGATGTGCAGCTCGCCGGCCTGCAGTTTCGTACTGTGCTCAATGATGCGCTCGAAGGCCGCGCGGGTCATGCCCTGTGGCCAGTCCGAGCTCCACTGGCGGTGCTCAATCGTCCAGGGCTCGCCGCTGAGCAGTTCTTCCAGCGCTTCATCCCTGACCACCCAGACGAGGTTGCGCACCTGCCAGGCGGAGATGAATTTGCCGTCCTGCTGATAACCGCGGGTGATGTTGTCACAGTACAGCGCATCCCGCTCACGGCCATCCAGTGATACCAGCACCTCCTGGCCCAGGCCTGTCGGGTCATCCACAGGACGCACACGGATATCCACCCAGAAGTCCGTTCCCGGCAGCTCTCTGGAGCGCCAGCCCTGCGGCTGCTCCCGTTCCAGTGACTGTGTGGCAGCTTCACCGATGCCAATCGATGCCAGCTGCGCGGCCTGCATCACATTGATGGCGGGATCGGACTGAGCTGCCTGGGCAGTGCCCGCAGCAAGCATGAACAGCAATATCGAACAAAACGCATATGTGCGTGGAATCGTCATCCCCAACTCCCTGCAAACCCGAGTGTGCTACAGACCAGTTTACCCCGGCTTTGTTCCGCGGCGCAGCATTGGCAGAGCAATGCCGCTAAGGCGATTCAGGGATTGAGGTGCCGGTACCAGGACCAGGCCATCAGGCCCACGAGCACGAAGAAGCTCAGTCCCAGCAGGAAGCGTTTCAGGCGGCGGCTCATGCTAGCCCCGGTTGCGGCCCATCAGAGCCGTGATGATCAGGCCGAACGGGCCGAGGATGATTCCCAGAAAGCAGCCGAGGCAGCCATTGCCCTGCCGCTCGCCAACGAGGTAGGCGAGGATGCCCATCAGCAGGTTGCCACCGAAGAACCAGGGCAGCAGTCCCTGATCGAACTGGATGAGGGCCGGGAACAATTCAGGCATGGCATTAACGATAGCATCCATAACGCCAGGTTGGACGGATATCCCGGCTCAGGATTTCGCCAATATCAATCCGCTTCCGGGTTGAGCATAATGCTCAGACACAGCATGGCGACCTGTTTCCGCGCTCAGATCGTACGGGTGCGCAGGCTCTTGGTGCGGGCCTCACTGCCGCGCCATTCATAGCCGCGGCGGCGCAGGGATTCCATCCGCTCATCCAGGGCATGCTGCAGGCTTTCATCAGCGATCCCGGCCTCGATGCAGCGCGGCAGGATGTGACGCCGGAACTCCACCACCTGCGGATGCACGCTCAGTGCGCGCATGCTTTCCAGCACGTCGCGGGGCCCGGCCCGGCCGTCCAGCAGCAGGTACATCAGGTTCACGCGTTGCCAGAGTGCCTGGTTGAGCGAGCTGCCCGGATTGACGAGGAAGATCCCGTAGGCGCGGGCCAGCAGTTCGCGCTCGCCGTGCCGGAAGGCCCACATCGCCAGTACATGCCAGAGCTGGCGGTCCTCCATCAGGCCCTCCAGCCGGCCCAGCAGCAGCTCGAGCTCCCCGCGGTCCAGCGGCCGCAGGCCACTGTTGTCGGCAATCAGCCGCCAGAGCAGCAGTTCGCGGGTCAGGAGCAGATCACAGACGAGATCCGGGCTGCGCTGCTCCAGCAGGTCGAGCAGCATCCTCAGCTGCCAGGGCGTGGGGGGCAGGCCGCTCACGTCCATGCGGGCCTGCATCTCAATGCTCAGCAGGTGTACGCGCAGCACCCGCTCATGCTGGCGCGCGAGGCTGCCGCTGCGGATCTGGGAAGCGAGCTGCTCCAGCTCGGCCTCCACCAGCTCCGGCGAGCAGGTATAGACGCGGTCGAGCACGGGGCGCAGCAGGCTGCTCAGCCAGTGCAGCAGCCGGCGGTACTCCGCCGCGATGTCCGGCGGATAGTCCACGCTGATCCCGCAGCGTGAGCGGAAGTCACAGCAAGCCTGCATCAGCCCTCCATGGCTGTCCGGAACTTCCTCGAAAGCAACATATATAAAAGGAGCCCCGGCTTGTTTCCAGAAGCATAACCCTGCCAGCTGCAGACTTGAGTGTGGCAGGGCTTAGATCGCGGTGAAGGGAACTCAAAATCAGCGGGAGTACAGCGGTGGCCGGGAGTCTCGGGGGGATCCTCCCGGGCCACCGCTCCAATACAGAGGTGAGTCATTGGAATATTAACGAATTATGGGTCTGCCAAAGTAAGCAAATGCCGAAATCCGGGTTCACTGCCAATGAAAAGGGCTCCCCTGGGAGGGGGAGCCCTGTGCTGATGAGATTGTGCGTCAAGGTATGCATGCTTCAGGCCTGGATACAGAGAGAATCTTCTGGCAGGTGGAGGCTACTGGACGAAGCACCGCAGGCCTGTTAAGCCGCAGCGTGTGGCTTGCAAATCATATTCAGGACTGAGCCGGTCCGATCCAGTAAGCCTTGCCAGCAAGGCCTGACGCTCAACGGCTACAACTTTAGTACGGATGGGTCCGTGGAAGCAAGTTAAATCGGCGTTAAGACGTGCACGTTGAATGTCGCCATACAGAATGACCACTGGGACTCATTAACCCGTTGTATTCAGCAAGATCGACTACAGTTCCTGCTGTAACCCGCTGCAGTAATGGGGTTGACAACAGGACCTGTTGCATGTTCAGACGCAGCTGATTTCTCACAAGCTGGAAATTCAGATTGTACTCAGTGAACCGTTCGCTTCCAATCAACAGTAACAGGAGGCAATTGCCAGTTTCGACAGCATGCAGATCAGCGAGAGTCAGCGTGTTCATTGTTGCATCACGAATCTGTCTGTCACGAAATTCAGATGTCAGCATGTTGCTGATTGACCTGATCGCATCCTGATGCTGTGCATTTGGATTCGAGGGATCCTTGACCTCAATCAGCATGCTCGGACTTGCATTGCGACTGATTGCCAGAATATCAAGTGAAGTCTGCTGCTGCAATTCAGGAGCTTTATCCGGCAGGTATACGATGCATTCAAGAAATCTGAACCTTAGATTCCCCTCCGGGACAACGACTTTCATCAGTCCTACCTGAGTTTGTCTGCGAATCTCTTCAGTTCGGTATCACTAAGATCGTTGTATGCTTCCATTATCGGATTCTCCTGCAGCAGCAAGAAACTGGACTCTGAGTCATGGCAGATCCTGTTGTTCTGGTCTGAATTCCTGTAGAGCAGGTGAAAGAGTAATTTGTCCTGTTGCTGCTTCTTCTGTTCCAGTGCCTGCATCATAACCATGCTATGGCTGGCGACGAAGATCTGCACGCCATTGCGCTGGAGTTCTAGCAGAAGGTCAACCATGAAGCCCATCAGCTTCGGATTGAGATTGGCCTCCGGCTCATCAATGAAGAGGATCGTGCCCTCATCAAGCATACCGTTGTTGAGTAGCAGCCAGTAAAGCGCGAGCTTGCGATGGCCTTCGGCGACAAGCGTGAATTCGAGTGGGCCGTTTTCTGTTGCTATGAAGAAAATCTCATCCGATTCCACTACATCGCCACCAATGTAGTTTTCAATCTGTGACTTAAGTTGCTTCTGCCAGTCTTTGTTCTCGCGCAAGGGAGAGACATTGGCATTGATGAGCACATCCCGATAGGACTTCTCGAAGTAAAGGAATCGCTTTTCCGTATTGGCAATAAATCCCTTGTTGTGTGACAACAACTCCTTTGCAGGAATGTACACGGAAGACTTGGATACTCCGTTCGAACTCCAGAGAGTTCCAGTGTCGCCGCTCGAATGTCCATAGCCGATGCCGGATTCACTTCGGCCATCATCCCGCAGATCAACTCTTCTTTCGCGACCTGTGCCGGTTCGAATATTGATATGTGCTGATCTGCTGCTGGAGCTGGAATTCACCATGTTCCAGGTATTCAATGGGTAGCTGAAGAAATAGTCGGAAAGCTCAAGATGATGCTTGTTTTCCGTATGCCCGATTACATACATCACCTTAAGCAGATGCGTCTTGCCGGTGCCGTTCTCGCCGATGATGAAGTTGATGCCGGGAGAGAACTCGATCGAAATGTCCTCGAAGGCCGTGAAGTACTTCAGGTGGATCGACTTGATCCAGTCCGCTTGGCTGCCGTTTTCCGACATATATGTATAGTACCTCATTCGGTGATCAGTCGTGCTCCTGCAAACCCGGAGCTACTTGATCACTTCCACGCTGATTGAGTCATTTGTATATACGCAGAGTTCGGCCGCGACCTTCAGCCCTTCCTTCACGATCTGCTTCGCATCGAGCTTCGTGTGCCGCAGCAGGGTCCGCGCACTGGCCAGGGCGAAGTTTCCACCGCTGCCCACCGCCAGGCAGTCATCGTCGGGCTCGATCACCTCACCGGAACCGCTCAGCAGCAGCAGATTCTCGCGGTCGGCCACGATCAGCATCGCCTCCAGGCGGCGCAGGTAGCGGTCAGTGCGCCAGTCCTTGGCGAGTTCCACGGCGGCACGTCTCAGATTGTTGAACTCAGTGAGACGAGCCTCGAAGCGATCAAACAGGGTCAGGGCATCAGCCACACTGCCCGCGAAGCCCGCGAGCACCGTGCCTTCCTTCATGCGGCGGATCTTGACCGCGCTGCCCTTCAGCACCGTACTGCCGTTCGTGACCTGGCCGTCGCCCCCGAGCGCGGTCAGCCCGTCGCGGCGCACGGCGAGGATGGTGGTGCCATGCAGCTCACCCATGATTCCGACATTATTCATATGACTGGACATTTCTCGCTGAATCCTTCACAATTGCTGCTGCAGGTCCCATTCTAGCCGCCCTGCCGGGTTGGAGCGGAATATTGCAAATTGGTGTGAAGTGATTTACGAATTTTCGCACCAGTGCTATAATCCGTGAGTTAACCATAGCGGTGTTTGCCGCTGTGTTCGTAATCCGACTCTTACGGGGCTCTAGTGAATGAGAGTCTACCTGCCAGTTTGGAGGGTTTGAAATGGAAAGGATTTTGCGCATGGGTCTGGTGATCATCGCCGCCGTGCTGGTGCTGGGTGTCCTGCCCGGTATCGCTTCGGCCCAGATGGTGCCTGAATCGGTTGATCCCTATGAGCTTGCACCGCAGAACGTGCACCTCTACCCGGTCAGCCTCAACGCCCGCGAGCCTTATTACTATCTCCCGCCGATCTTTGCTCCGGCACCGATGTGGCGTGGCGCTCTCAGCGAGGCTGAGATCAATGCCTTTGCTCCGCACAACTTCGTGGCCTACGAGATCCCGGACAGCACCGCGCTGACCGCCTGGGGCACCACCAAGGGAGACAAGCGCTTCACCCTCGAGGCTGCCAACCAGCAGGAGTTCATGATCCTCCCCCCGGAGGCCCAGCGCGGCAACAACGCCAGCTACTACCTGATCAAGACCGGCATGCGCTTCCTGCCGAAGTGCAGCGCTGATGATCTCCAGGAGATCCTCATGCGTGAGCTGAGCCTTGAGCCCGGCACCGTGGACAGCATTGCGCAGTCACTGCCGACCGATGTGCTGCAGATGAACTACGACCGCGTAGAGGACGTGGCCAACCTGCAGCCCCCGCTGAATGCGGCGATCCGCGGCGAGCTGGGCACCAGCCAGTGGCCCGTCGATGAGATCTACATCAGCTACAACGGCTTCCGCCGGGAGCCCAACCGCATCCGTACGCTGCCTGACACGGTACCCAACTGGTTCACCTGCAAGGGTAAGCTGCTGGCGCTCAAGCACCATGATGGCCAGGCCTACCTGATGACCGTCGAGTTTGAGGGCTATGAGCCCTGGTACCCGATCGAGGTCGCCAAGAACGTGATGCGCAAGATGATCGCGCTGAGCTTCAACGAGTACGTCGAGACCACGCCGTACTACGACTTCGAGAAGCCGCTCAACGGCAAGGAATGGCAGCGCCACGGCGATGTCGAGACCTTCAACACCTGGAGCCGCGCCGGCAGCGGCAGCGCTGGCCAGGGCGCCTACTAGAGTCGGCGGACTGAACTGAACATTCTTCCCTCCCCTCCGGGGGAGGGATTTTTTTTGCTTGCGGGATAATGAGCGGGATGGATCTGGCAGAGCAACGCAATCCGGGAAACGCTGGCATGCTGGCCCTGCGCATCATGTGGGTGGCGCTGGCAGTGAACCTGCTGGCGGCACTGGCGAAGTTCATCATTGCCCGTCAGAGCCACAGCGGGATGATCCTTGCCGATGCCTACTACACCGCACTCGACAGCATGGTGGATGTCGTGCTGCTCAGTGTGATGGGCTTCGCCACCCGTCCCCCGGACAGCAATCACCCCTATGGCCACGGCAAGTTCGAGGCCATCGCCGTGATCGGCGTGAGCGTGGCGATCCTCCTGATGCTGAAGGACCTCGCCGAGCAGCTGCTCAGTGGCTTCCGCGGCCGCAGCGTGCCGCACTTCGACCCGCAGTTCCTCTGGGTGATCGGTGCCGCGATAGTGGTCGGGCTGGCGCTGGCGGCCTGGCAGATCCTGATGGCCAAACGCCTCTCCTCCGCCGGACTGGCAGCGGACGGCTGGTTCACGCTCAGTGGCTCGGTGCTCTCCGGGTTGTCCATCGTCTCATTGCTTTCCGCACGCAGTGGTCTGTGGTGGCCGGACATGCTGGCGGCCTGTCTGGCAAGCATCGCCCTGCTGTTCGCCGGCTGGCGGGTCGGGCGTGACGCTCTGGCCAGCCTCACTGACGAGGCCCGGGTTGACCCCGCGGAAGTCCGCAGCCTGGTGATGGCTGTCCCCGGCGTGGACCATTGCCATGCTGTCCGCAGCCGCGGAATGCCGGACTACATCCAGGTGGATCTGAACATCCACGCTGATCCGGAGATGACCCTCGAGGAGGGGCATGCCCTGGCCCACGAGGTGGAAGATGCGGTCCGGCATAACATCCCGGGCGTTGTGGATGTCTCAGTACACGTGGAGCCGACTGAGCGGCACTGATCGACGTGGAGCACGGGAGGATGCGAGTCTGATGGGAAAGATGCAAAGACTAAGGACGGCCGGCCTGCTGGCAGTCGGCGGCATCCTGCTGGCCGCCTGCGGCGGGGGGCAGCTGCGGGCTGGCAGTGCGGCCTATCCGGATGGCAAGGGCTTGCGCACACTGCCGGCGAGGCCGGCACCTGAGCCACTGGACTGGATGGAGAAGCGCTACAGCGATGCCAATGGGACCGAGTACGCGGTCAACTACAGCGAGGCCGTGCTTTCGCTGGACATCGTCAGGCCGGACAGCCACCAGAAGCAACTGGACAGCCTGCTGACAACGCTCTATCCCGACATGCGCTCGGCGGTCAAGGCGGCCCAGGGCAGCGGCACGGAACTGCTGCCCAGCATTGACATGCTCGACGTCTACCAGAAGTACACGGACGACCGGGTGCTGGCAGCACTTGAGCTGGAGGTTTCCCGGGGCGACATCGTCTATCCCGGCGGCAAGCAGCAGTGGATCAGGGATGTGTATGATGCACTGCCCGCGGGTGAGGCTGAGGATCTTCAGCGTGCCAGGGCATTTCTGGCAACGTCATATGTCATCGGTGGTGGCAGCCTGCAGCTTGATCCGAAGCTGGCAGCGCTGTCCAACCGCATGAAGCAGCAGTTCGAGCGCGACCGGATCGCCAGCACGGTGATCGGCTTCTACAGCCAGAGCGACAGCCTCAGTGCGATCTTCAGGCGCGACCGCTTCCTGCAGGGAGTGGCCGGCGCTGGCCGGCCAGGCTGGTTTGATGTGGTTGACGACGCCGGCCAGTTGGCGCTGATGCAGCAGATTGACAACGCCCTGTCCGGCTCGATGGCGCTCAGGGATGCCTACAATGACTTCAATGCTCTGCAGGCGATCGTCACCAACCCGGCGGCGCCAGGTGACTTAAACGACCTTACCGCGCCAACTCCCGCCGGGATTGCGGTGTTCCCGCATTCCCGTTCGCTGGAGGAGCAGCTGTTCACTGGTGCCCCTCCCGGCACAGAGCCGATGGAGCTGCTGAAGGATGCCCTGCTCAGTGGAGAAGTTGACCTGCTGCCGCAGCCGGACAGCGGCTGGTACGGCCACCAGCAGTATGCGCTGGAGACACTGCTGCTGCCGGAGCGTGCCGACGAGTTTGCCAAACTGGACATCGCGCCGGCCTACCTTTCGCGGCAGGAGACTGCGTTTGAGTCCACCATCACCCAGCGGCGCGAAACCCAGTCCAAGAACCTCGCCGCCGGCGAAGTGGCCAGCGCGCCACGCATGCAGGATGTGCCGATCCTGCAGCTTGAGCCGGCCCCGACTGTCTACCTGCGAACGGGCCGGGCTTATGGATACCTCTATTCGAAGCTGGCGGAAATGTACATGCCTGGCAGCAATGAGCAGCTGGACTGGATCCTGGAGGAGCTGCATCAGGCCAGTCGGCGCTACTACTCACTGCATGCACTCAGCTGCAATGATATCGGGATGCAGCTTGGCTTCACTGCACAGGAACTTGAATCCGCCGGCCTGCGTCATGTCAGCGATTCAAACCCAGTCACGGATTGGCAACAGGTGCTCAACCATTCCAGTTCCGCCGTGCTTCGTGACCCGCGTTTCCAGGACAGATTGGAAAACCCCTCAAGCGCCACTGTGCTTGCGCTGATGGCAGAGGCACAGGACTGGCTGGATCTCGCAAAGGCCAGTGATCCGCAGCAGACGGCCTTCATGTCCTACGACCCGCGGGTCTGCGTGCCGGCCGCACAGTTCAACGGGCAGGCCCTGAACTGGGGCGTGATCGGCGTACGCCTGCTGCTGCTGGAGACGGAATTCAGCACGCTGCCGCAGGTGTCGTCCGGGGACCTGCAGTACCAGCAGATGGTGGACAGGCAGCTTGGCAAGCCGCAGCGGATGCTGCTGCCGGTATATGAGTTCGCCGCCTTCAATACCGCCGAGCCGATCACGCGTGAGCAGTTCCGCCAGTGGTGCGACCAGTCGCGCTCGAAGGAGGAATTCATGCTGGTGGCGAATGCCTACGGCGGCACCGTCGGCAAGAGCTGGCTTGAGCAGTACGGCGTCTGGATCGTGATGCTGATCTGCATCGCACTGTTCCGCGACCGGCTCTTCCCGGGGATATTCGGGACGAAGAAAGTGCAGCCCCTGCCGGATACGGAAGGCGAGGGGGAGAGCCCCGCCGCCGGCTGAGCGGGGCCTGCGTCTCCGCTATAATGAATCCCCGGCGGCATCCGTCCGTCTGGATAGCGGAATGGTATTCAAGCGCAAGCCCAAGGAGCAGGAAAAGCACATTTCCCACAAGGAGCGTGTGGACCGCTCGAGCGCGACTTCAGACCACAAGGGTCTGGACGCCGCCCTGGGCCGCAAGAAGGGCATCAAGAAGACACTCGTGGCCCGCGACCTCGTGAAGAGCTACCGCGGCCGCAACGTGGTGGACCACGTCACGATCACCGTCAACACCGGTGAGGTGGTGGGCCTGCTCGGCCCCAACGGCGCCGGCAAGACCACGAGCTTCTACATGATCATCGGGCTCGTGACTCCCAACCAGGGCACGGTGCTGCTGGACGGCGAGGACATCACGCGCCTGCCGATCTACAAGCGCGCGCGGCTCGGGATCGGCTACCTCGCGCAGGAATCGAGCGTCTTCAAGAAGCTGACCGTCGAGGAGAACATCCTGCTCGTCTGGGAGGCGACCGGCGTGCCGGACCGCCAGCAGCGTGAGATGCTCGTACCGCTGTTGCAGGAATTCAACATCGACCACATCCGCAAGAGCAAGGCCTTCGTGCTCTCCGGCGGTGAGCGGCGGCGCACGGAAGTGGCGCGCGCCCTGGCCGGCAACCCGGACTTCATCATGCTCGATGAGCCCTTCACCGGCATCGACCCGGTGACCATCGAGAGCCTCAAGGAAGTGATCGCGAGCCTCAAGGACAAGGGCCTCGGGGTGCTGATCACCGACCACAACGTGCGCGAGACCTTGTCAATCTGCGACCGCGCCTACATCATGATGGATGGCGACGTGCTGGTGGAGGGCACCCCGCAGGAGGTTGCCAGCAACGCGATGGCGCGCAAGTACTTCCTTGGCGAGAACTTCCGGCTGGATTAGGATTTTCAGCTTTTTAATGCACTGACTTGCTCAGTTGATTTCGTCCTGGCATACCCTGACTATGCGTTGCCAATCTGATTCTGTTGCGCACTTCAACTGATCGAGTACTGAATCGAAGTAACTGTCATCAGAGTCCCCAGTCTGCATATCGGCAAGCACTTCACCCATCCGGGTATGCAACTCCCCCCCGTCTGAATGAGGTGCCAACATGTTCAGCAGCGGCTGAACTTCCTCCAGCAGGCGACGTGCTTCAGAATAGTCGAGCAGCCCATATTCCCGGCTCATCCGTATGGAAGCGCTCTTCAGCAGGGCCACGCTCCGCAGCGGTCCACTGACAAGCTCAAGCCAGACAAGGGCGGAAGCGGGGTCAGGGGTAACTCCAACTCCCTTCAATGTGATGTAGGCCAGCCTCAGCTTGCTCAAGTCATCGCCTCTTTCAGCAGCTTGCTTCAGCAGATCCGCACCGCGCTGAGGATGGGACCAGGGCAGGTCCGGGTCACTGAGCAGGATTCCCAGCCCGGATATGGCAAGCGCACAGTCTGACTGGGCTGCCTTCTCGAACCAGTCAGCTGCCTGTTGTATGTCTGCATCCTCTTGCAGGAATGCGCCCCGGGCATGGCAGAAGCCGCTCAGATACCAGGCTTCGATCAGCCCTGCCTCGCAGCAGGCTGGGAGGTAGCGGAGCAGAAGCCGGCGGGTTCTGCCACTCGGCGGCAGCAGCGTCATCAACCAGCAGAGAATGAAACCAGCCTCCTTGTTGCCACTTCTGGCAAGGCGGGATAGCGCTATGGAACAGTCATCCATGATTCGCAGATCCTGCCGGGAGTTCCTGTTCGAAGGATCTCTGCGTAGCAGGCCAGCCAGTACTGCACCGGCCAGTCTGTCCCCGTCCTGATAGGCTCGTTGCAGCAATGAAAGCGCCCTGGCATTATCGATTTTCCGGCCTATGCCGAAAATGCAGTCCAGCGCATTGCGTCGCCGTCGGGCGTTGCCAGGTTCAGCGTGCCGGCTGGCAGACAGTCTGCGCCTCATGTAGAAGGAGGCTATCAGGAATAATATGGCCACATTGCGGAGGGTCCGCAGGGCTCTGAGGGAAGACTGCATCAGGGCATCATCAGCTCTCAGCCAGGCGAGGCCCATTGCCAACAGGAGTCCCAGCGCTGCAATGATCAGCAGCAATCGGATGACTTTGTAGGTGGAGAGGTTCAGAACAGTCTCCGTAAGCACAAACCAGGCATTTCTGGCGGATTGCCGTCCATTCTAGCGTAACCAGCAGTTCAATGGCGCGTAGATTCTACTTCGGCGAGAACTTCCGGCTGGACTAGGAGCTCTCACCTTTCAGCCTGGTTTCCAGTTGCGAAATCAGGTCAGTGATCTTCGTTCCCCTGTTGTATTCCTTCGCCTGATCCAGCAATCTGCGGGCTTCCGCATTGTCTACGGGTCCGGCAAGTCCATCCAGGTGCAGCCGCGCAAGGTCAATCATCGCACGACATTCGCCCAGCCGGGCTGCATCCTCAAGATACTGCCGGGCAAGCTTTGGCTGCGGTTCGCCAAAATTCCCGTTCAGGAAGTATCTGGCAAGCCAGAGCATTGCCACTGGATCGCCAGCTTCCACACCCTGCTCCAGCATCGCCTGTCCTTCCGACGGGTTGTAGCCGGAATAGTCCTCATCGCACAGCAGCAGGGCACAACCGGCGAATGCAATGGCGGATCCATGTTCCGCTGCCTGCCTGTACCACTTCATTGCAACTGCCGGATTATGGAATTGCCGGTACTCCAGCTTTCCAAGGAGAATCCAGGCAGGCATGAATCCGCTGGCACATGAATGCTCCAGCATCTTCATTTTCATGTACCGCTCATGATCAGTCTGCATGCCCAGGGGAGAAATGCAATAAAGGAACTCAGCTTCCGGATCGCCCCGGCGCGCCAGTCCTTCAACTATCCCCGCGCAATCTTCCAGAATCTTGCCGGCCTCCTGTTTCGCCTGATTGCCAGGCTTGTAGACCAGCATATCCCAGATCCACATTCCGGCCAGGCAATCTCCCCGTGCATAGGCCTGCCGGAACAGGTCTTCAGCTTCCACGAGATCCACCTTTCGCCTGATTCCATACAAGGCGGCAATGGCCTGCTGGCGAAAGCCCTTTAGCTCTTTTCTGTCTCTTGCTGAGAGCCTGGTGTGACCTGATTGCGGCAGTGCTCCATGCCTAGCATGGCTGAAGACCAGCACTGAGATGACCAGCAGCGGTACGAGCAGCAGTGCCCAGGCAACAGGACTGATCAGCGTCAGCGAAGATTCCAAATGACAACCCTCTGCATCGAAGAATTACCGCTCACTTGTTGCCATCTTCAAGTTTCTCCAACTCAGCCAGAGCATCCTGATTGCGTCCGGAATCGCCATAGCTGAGGGCAGCATCAAGATAGCTGCGTGCCTGCGGCAGGTCAATATCACCGCCTTCCCCCCGCATCAGCATAAGTGACAGTTTGATCATCGCGAAGGTGCTGCCGGACTCTGCGCTGCGGCGGTAGTATTCACGTGCCAGCGGCGGGTCCGGCTCGATCCCGAGTCCCGCCGCATGCATGTCCCCCAGACGCAGCAGCGCCCAGTCGTGACCGCGATTCCCGGCCTGCCTGAGGAAGTCCAGCGCAAGCTGCGGGTCGTAACCGGAATAATCCTGCTGGCTGTAGACGATGCCCATGCCGCCCGTGCCGCGCGTGCAGCCAGCTTCATGTGTCGCGCGGAACCAGCGCGTCGCCTCATCCAGGTCCTTATCCCAGACGCTGCCCTTGTTCAGCAGGTAGCCACGCATGTACAGCGCAGGCGGATAGCCGCTGCGGCAGGCCTCAGGCAGCTCCTCACGGATGCTCCTGACCACATCCGGATTCTCATTGGCGAAGCTATGGTTGCGCATGCACCATAGGTACCGGGCTTCGGGGTTGCCATGATATGCCTCAGTAGCCACATGCCACTTGTATTCATCCCAGAGGGCCTTGACCGATTTCCACTGCTCCGGGTTGTTTGGTTTATCCCTCAGGATCATGTACAGCTGGCCACCTGCCAGCTTGTCGCCATTCTCATAGGCCTGGCGGAACATCTGCTCGGCGGCGGCCTTGTCAATCGGACAATTGATACCGTGCAGCAGGGCGGTTCCCCGCTCACGCAGTTCCATATTGCCAGGTTCGGTATTAGCGCTTTGGGAGCGTGACTTGCTCAGGGCGTACTCAAGGAACGAGGCACGGGCCACGAAGTACCACACAACGAGGGCCAGCAGGCAGAGTGCGATGAGTGTCCCGACCAGCTTGCGGGTGTCCATCATCCCTCAGCCCCCGCCGACGGTGCTTCTCCGACAGATGATTTCTTGACCTGAGAATCATCCAGTTCCGCGAGCCTATTCCGGGCCGCGGTCGCTTCAGGGAATTCCATAGCGCGACGCAGCAGGCGGCGGGCCCCGGGACTGTCAACGGGGCCGCCCAGGCCATCGGTCAGCATGCCTGCCAGATGCACATATGCCCAGTAATCGTCCTGCCTGGCTGCCTGCTGCAGCTGCTGTCTGGCCATGGCGGGCTGCGGCTCTCCCAGATCCGGGTCGAGCAGGTAGACCGCCAGAATGTGCATTGCATGGAGGTCACCCTGTGCACTGGCCTGCTGCAGCATTGCCAGTCCCCACTGCGGATCGTACTCAGGATGCTTCGGGTTGCACAGTATTGCTCCCATCCCGGTCAATGCCCTGGCTGCCCCCTGCTCCATTGCCAGACTGAACCACTGCATCGCCTCCACCTGCTTGGCGGAGGATTCCCATTCTCCCTCTTCCAGCCAGCCCCGGTGCAGCAGGGCGGGAACATAGCCGGCTTTGCAGGCAGCACGCAGTGCTTCCGACTGCCAGTGGACGGCGGCTTCATCCAGCAGTTCCTCATTGCTGACAGCACAGTAGAGGTAGGAAGCCTCCGGGTGGCCAGCATCCATCAGCTCGATCACAGGCCGGATACAGGCCTCAAAGATCGCGTCCAATTCCTCCCCAATCGCCCTGCTCGGGGGAAACGTGAGCAGATCCCACAGATGCATCCCCGCCAGATGGTCACCCTTGGCATATGCACTGCGCAGCAGCCGCTCGGCCTCCTTCAGGTCTATCCTGCGTCCGATGCCATGCACGGCGGCCATTGCCTTTTCGCGCAGCTCCTTCAGCTCAGGCTTGTCAGCGACATCCAGCAGCCTGCGTTTGCGCGGGTCCGGCTGGCGAATGCGGATGTAGCTGACAATCAGGGCCGTGGTTCCGGCGGTGAAGAGGGTGACAAAGGCCCAGCCCATCAATGCGGCGGTTGTCAGCTCAGGCAACATTGCCAGGATTATTGCATGGACCGCCGTCCAGTGCTAGTTCTTCCCGCTCTCCTGCTTCCCGTCTATCTCGGCCAGCATTTCGTCCACGAAGGGCTGGTAGTCGGCGATGTGGATCCGCTCCAGCCACTTGCGGGCCTCCGCGAGGTCGACATCGCCGCCCTCGCCGTCAATCAGCATCGCTGCCAGCTTGCCCGCGCAAACAGCATTGCCAAGTTCGGCGGCCTGGCGGAAGTAGTCCCGTGTCAGTGCCAGGTCCTGCCCCACCCCTTCGCCCGTGTAGTGGCAATAGGCAAGGTATTCCATGCAGTGATGGTTGCCTGCCTCGGCGGCGATGCGGGCCTGTTCAACGGACCGCGGCAGGTCATGCAGCGGGCTGTCCGGGTTGCCATACAGGCGTGAAAGGCCGTAATGGCCATAGTTGCAGCCGAGCTCAATGCAGAGCTGGAACTGCTGTTCGGCTGCCGCGTGGTCGGCTTCGCCCAGGTCGCCGGCCGCCAGCAGCTCACCCAGCAGGTATGCCGCTGCGGGATTACCGGTATCCGCAGCCTCGCGCAGATGCAGTGCAATGAAATCGCGGCTGTCCTCCTCGTCAATGTACTGCAGGCGCATCAGGCACATCAGGTACTGCGCCTCGGCTTCCCCCTCTCCCGCGCGGCGGTTGACATCGATCAGGCAGTCCTTGGCGAGACTGGTCTTTTCCTCCAGGCGGTCCTCAAAGCCGGGTTCCGTCCCGATCAGGTAGTAGAGGTAGATCCCGGCCAGATTGTCACCGTTCTCATATGCGCGGCGGAAATCACGCTCCGCCTCGGCATGGTCCTCCGCCCGGCCGATACCGTACTGGGCCGCCAGGGCAGCCTCGCGCAGGGCCGCGTTGTCAGCCGGAATTGACTCAGTGCGCTGAGCGCTGCCCGTCAGGCGATCCGGTGCCTGAGCGTCGTGCCGTGTGCCATTCCCGTTGCCCCTGTTGCAGCTGATGCACAGCAGCAGAGCGACCATGCTGCAGATCAGCAGCAGCGCTGGCGCAGTGGTATTGGTTTTGCAGCTACTCATGCCGGCAAGCATTGTCCCAGATGACTTCACAACCCAGTCTGACACTTCTCAGCAGCAAGGCATTCCGCCGCCTGTTCAGTAGCGCAAGGCGTAGATCACTTCGTCCGATGTTTTGTTGAAGTACAGACAGGCCGGCTGGCCACTGGCCAGCGTCAGCAGCTGCAGGTCCCGCCCCAGGTCCGCCGTGAGGCTGGCCTGCACCGTCTCCGCAGCCTGCCAGTCGGCTGCGCTGGCGCCGTCAGCAGTGCTGCTGTAGCTGAACTTCACATCCCAATCGGCACTGCGATAGGCGATTGCGGGTTTTTCGTTGAACTCCGTCAGGGCCAGATAGCTGGATGCGGTGCTTCCGTCAACCAGCACAGTGCTGCCCCAGCTGGAGCCGCTGGCATCCTGTGCTGCCATGAAGCTCACTCCACTGAGCCCCGTGCCGGAGACGGCCAGCATCGGCAGACCGCCACTGAGGCCGAAGCCCTGGGCCCATGCTGAGCTGACACCACCACTCAGGAGATCCGTGAGATTGCTCCAGTCACCGGCGGAAGTTCCACTGGCCGTGCTGCTGCGCCGGAAGCGCAGGCTGGCTTCCGTTGCGCCCTGATTGAGGAAGCAGATCGCCGGGTTGCCGCTGGCGCTGAGCAGCCGGCCTGCCCCGTCCGAGATTTCCGTCGTGCCATTCGGTGAGACCGGACTGGACCAGTCCAGGGCACTGCTGCCGGTTGGCGTGCTGGAGGCGGTATAGCGCAGGGCCTGCAGGTCGGCATTGTAGTGAACGATTGCCGGCCCGCCGGAGAGCATGGCCAGCTGTGGGAATCTGCCGGTCACACCCGTGCTGTCGATTGTCACGGTCACGCTCCAGTGGCCGAACTGGCTGCCGTCGCCTGTGGCCCGCAGGTAGCACAGGTCCTTGTCCACGGCGTCATGCATGGCGAGGGCAGGATTGCCAGCGACATCAGCAAGGCTGAGTTCCTCCATCCGGGACAGCGCGCTGAGGTCGAGTGCCTGCCAGTCCTCCTGATCGCGGCCGAGGGCCGTGGAACAGTACAGGAATCGCACGCGTTCAGATCCTCCGGCACTGGTCCAGAAGGCGGCAGCCGGCCTGCCGTTCACCAGTGCGGCACTCAGCGAGCCCATGTACTCCAGGAAGCTGACGTCCAGGCTGCTGATGGGAATGTGGTGCCAGCCGTGGGCGGTGATCACAAGCGTCGTCACATCGAACTCGTCGTCAATGTCCCAGACCTTCAGGCTGACCGTGGTGACCGACGGAGTCGAATAGGTGTAGGGCAGGGGGAAGGACTGATTCAGGGCATCGAGCTCCGGTGTACCGAATTCACTGAACTCGCCGTCGCCATCGAAGTCCCATTCGTAGCCGACGATGCTGCCATCGGGATCCAGGCTGGATCCGGCATCAAACTGCACACCGAGCGGGGCATTGCCCTCGCTCTGGCTGGCCATCAGCACGGCGACCGGCGGCACGTTGCTGACGCTGATCAGCAGCTGGGCCTCGTCGCTGTTGCCATCCTCATCCGTGACGCGCAGGCTGGCCAGGTAGTCTCCCGTTGCTTCATAGATGTAGCCCTCGGGCATTGCCAGGCCGCGCGCACTCGCTTCGGCACCGGACTCATTGAAACTGCCGTCGCCATCGAAATCCCATTCATAGTCCGCGATGCTGCCAAGCACGTCGGAGCTGGCGGATCCGTCGAAGCTGACAGCCAGCGGCTTCTGGCCTGACTGCGGATCTGCTGTCAGGCTCGCGGTGGGCGGCAGGTCCGGCCGGGCCAGCACGCTGAGTTCGGCGGTGTCGCTGCGGCCGCTGGCATCCGTCACGCGCAGGCGGGCGGTGTGGCTGCCGATGGACTCATATGTGATGGCAGCATTGTCCTGGCCGGCGAATGTCGCCTCCGCGCCGCTTTCCCCGAAGTTCCCGTCGCCGTCGAGATCCCATTCCCAGCTGCTGATGCCGTTGTCAGAATCCGTGCTGGCGCTGCCGTCGAAGACCACGCCGAGAGGGATAAGTCCCGCAACAGGGTCCGCCGTGAGCACGGCAATGGGAGGCTGGTTGGTGTCGAGCTGGATGCTGCCCAGCGTAGCGGGGGTCGACCCGTTCAGCACGATTGCCAGCAGGCAGCTGTCATCGTCCGAGATGTACGGGGAGAAGTCGGCAAAATCAGCAGTGCTGCCATTCTCCAGGGATTGCCAGTGCCAACGCCCGGCCGGAAAGTCAGCCAGCCCCAGCCAGGCCGTGCCGGGTTCAGGTGCCGTATTCCAGTCGACATCGACTGCTACGGATCCACCTGCATAATCCGGCAGCTGGAAGGGCCAGATCGCAAAGGCCAGATCGGCACCGGCGGGAGCAGTGCTCTGCCACTGCGGGCTGAACTCCGCCTGGCTGCCGCTGCGCAGGATGCGCTGATGACTCAGCTCATCCGCATAAGCACTGCCCTCAGCATGGCCATCGGCCGTGGTGAACCCTGCACTGCGCTGTTGCAGCAGTGCAGCCAGTGGAGCAGGCAGGATTGGCAGCGGAGGCCCGGACGGCGACTCAACCACTGGCGGCTGGGCCGCGGAGTCGAGCGGCTGGGATTCGTTGCTGAAATGGCTGCCGGTGCAGGCTGCAAGCAGGCAGATCAGCAGGGATGCGGCGCACAACACGGAACGCCGGAAGGAAGGGTGGCGCATGGTATCAGCTCCTGTAATTCTTCAGCCGTGTCGCTTCCAGGGGCCGCATCCATGAGGCAGTGACAAATCAAGTTTAACAGCGCTGGACGGAGATTGCCACTCGCGATTGGCGAGCGCATTGCAACAGTCGCATAGCCGGGATGATCCGGCAAACTTCAGGTTCCGGAATCGGAAAACTAGCCCGGCAGCTGTTCCGGGGAGCCGGCAGGCACTTCCTGCTGTGGTTCATTGCAGTCGGAGCAGACACCGTAGATGGTGATGTCGTGGGCCTTGGCCTTGAAGCCCTCGGGGACGAGGTCCTTCATCTGTCCGGGGCAGCCATGCAGGTCATAGACCTTGTCACACTCATTGCAGATGAAATGGTGGTGGTGGCCCAGCTCGCTCAGTTCATAGGAGTTGTTGCGTCCCGGCAGTTCAACCGGCTTCAGCCACTCCTCCTCCACGAGATCATTGATCGCCCGGTAGACCGTGGCAATCCCGAGACCGGGGATCTCCTCGCGCACGAGGGCATGGACCTCCTCCACGTTGAGAGGCCGGCCCGCCTTCTCAAAGACCTCGCGGATCTTCCTGCGTTGCTGTGTATTTCGTCTTCCGGTTGACATGAGCGCGCCCTTCAGCTTGTGTAAGCTCTTGCCACATTCTAGCCGCAGAATCGCTGCAGTTGTGGAATCTGAATCCAGGGCGGTGCAATTGCGGCCAGCGTCAGTCGGTTACCTGCAGGCTGTGTTCGTAATCCAGCATCGCATCGAGGATGTAGGGCAACTCACCATCCACGAATGCTCCGGTCTTCATGCCGAGCACATTGCCTTCGCTGCTGATGAAGAATGTCGCCGGAATTCCACTGATCCCGTACTGCATGCCAACCTCATTCTCAGCCAGCCCTCCCGGCAGGGCGATACCGCGCTGCTCCAGGAAAGCCTGGGGATCCATCCGGCCCTTTTCCAGATTGAGGGTCAGGAACTGCACGTCCTCGCCATAGTCCTGCCAGGCCTCCTGCAGCAGCGGCATTTCCGCCACGCAGGGCGGGCACCATTCCGCCCAGAAGTTCAGGACCACCGGCCGGCCAGCTGCGAACTTCGAGAGCAGCAGTTCCTCGCCTGCAAAGGTCTGCAGGGCGAAATCAGGCGCATTGCCCCAATGCATGTCTGTGGGCGGCATGCTCAGCTCTGTGTTCTCCGCTGCAGCCGCAGGCGTGATCAACATCAGGGCGAGCATCGCCCCTGCTTGAATAAGCAGTTTTCCGATCATCTCATTCTCCGTCTTTCCAGGGAATCAGCTGTATTGGACAGCCTGATTAATGAGACACAATTATCATATCGACTGTTCAATCCACTGCCAGGTGAATCTGAACCCCAATGATCAGCAGATCGTCTGCAGAATACCGGTCAATCCACACGGGATAAACTTAGCGAGCGATGCATCTGGGGAAACTGCGCGGCTTCATTCCGCTAATGGCAATCTGTCTGTGCTGCTGTGCCTGCCGCACGCAGGATTCAGCTGGAAAGGGTTCGAACCAGGCAGGCGCCCCGCACGCTGGATCCGCTACGCCACTGGCCACTTCCCACGAATATGCCCGGAGCATGAGCCTGCAGGAACGCGTCCAGTACCTGGCGGATCCTGCGGATGATGGCCTGCCACGGCTGGGGAGTGCGGGAATACAAGGACGCGGTGAATGTTTCAGCTGTCACCAGGAACTGGTGGTTGGCTATCGCCGCACCGCCCATGATCTCGCCGGCAGTGAAATGGACAGCATGTTCGTGCTGGGAAACTTCAATGATGCTGAATACTCAGATGAACTGGGCAGCGCAAGCTTCAGGCGCGAGGGCAAGAGCTACATCATCCGCACGAACACTCCAACGGGACTTGCCAATGATTACACTGTGCGCTGGTGCGTTGGCGGTCAGGCCATCCAGCAGTATGCCCTCGACATGGGAGAGGGCCGGATGCAGGTGCTGGATATCGCCTGGGATGCCCGCAGTGCCGCGGATGGTGGACAGCGCTGGATCCGCCTGCCCGCTGTCAGTCCGCATGCAGAACCCGGCGATGCTGACTGGGACGGCTGGAATGCCAACTGGAACACGAACTGCGCACGTTGCCATGCCAGCGGACTCAAGCCACAGTATGCGGCAGCGGCGGCATCCTTTGACACCTATATTGCAGAAGACGACGTGGGCTGCGAATCCTGCCATGGCGGGGCCAAGTATCACATCGGCTGGGCCGAGGGAGAGCGGCAGGGGCAGAAGCAACGCGTGGCCCGCAAGGGACTGATCTTCTATCTGACGGAGGCTGAGCACAGCTGGAAGCTGGACGAGACCAGCGGTACGGCGTATCGCGAGCCGCGCCGCACGCAGCGCAGGGAGATCGAGACCTGCATGCAGTGCCACGCCCTGGCGCAGCCTCTGGCTGTGGAGTTCGGCTTTGACCGTGATCCGCTGAACTATCTGGACCTGGCATTGCTGCGGGAAGGAAGTTATGAGCCGGATGGCCAGCTGGGCAGCCGCCAGGCCTTCGAGGCCGGCTCCTTCCTGCAGAGCCGGGAATACATGTACGGCGTAAGCTGCGCTGACTGCCATGATCCGCATACCGGCAGGCCGCTCGCCGATGGCAATCAGGTCTGTCTCAGCTGCCATGCTGCCGGGAAGTTCGACGGTCCGCAGCACCACTTCCACACCCAGGGCAGCAGCGGCGGCAGCTGTGTGGCCTGCCATATGCCGAGCCGTGAATATGGCAACAGCCTGCAGGTCCACGATCACAGCATCCGCATTCCGCGTCCGGACCTGAGCCGCAGCCTCGGCACTGCGAATGCCTGCAGCCAGTGCCACACCGACATGGGAATTGATGAAGTGATTTCCGCATGGGAAGGCTGGTACGGCACGGAGCATGCACCGCATTTCGGGAGCACATTCGCCGCGGCCCGCAGTGGCGACGCCGCCTGCATTCCGGACCTGGAGCAGATCGCGGCCGACCCGGACCAGGCTCCGATCGTGCGGGCCACGGCGCTGGCGGAACTCGGCGAGTTCAGTCCGCAGAGCAGCCTCGGCGTGATTCGCGACGGACTGCTCTCCCCGGAGTCCATCATCCGGCTGGCGGCTGTGCGTGCCCTGGAGGGATATCCCCTCCGGCAGCGCAGTGCCCTGCTGCTGCCGATGGCAACGGATGAACTGATCACGATCCAGGCGGAGGTCGGTCGCCAGCTGGCCGGGGAGGAGCTGGAGGGTCTCGACGATACCCAGCGACAGCTGCTGCAGTCCTGCATTGACAAGTATGCGGCCTCACTGGAAAGCCGGCCCTGGCTGCCCGCGGCACATGCGCGACGCGCGGCACTGTATGCCAGGCTCGACCTCGAGGAGCAGGCCAGGGCCGCCCTGTTCGACATGCGGCGCTGCCGTGATCTGGATGCGGAATGCTACCTGCTGGAAGCGCAGGTGCTGCAGCATTTCGGCGAGGACCAGCGTGCACGCCAGACGCTGCGTGAGGGCCTGGCGGAGTTTCCGGAGGATGCAGCCCTGCAGCAGGCGCTGGCAGAGTCGGAATCAGCGGCTGCAGAGCAGCAATAGGATTCAGTCCCGCCCGCCCTGGAGTTGGATAATGCTGGTCCTGGAAGGCAGATGCTTGAAGAATAGTGTTGGATGGCAACGTATGCCGGCGGATCCGGAGTCACTGCCGATGGGAAGCTGATACAATCCCTGCGACTATTCAGATCGGAGTGATTGGATGGAATCGATCAGGAACATACTTCTCATTGCCCTCCTCGCAAGCCTGCTCAGTGCCTGTGGAGGCAGAGGTTCGACTTCCCTGCCGGAGGCTGAGGTCGCGGCGTCCGGCCTGCATGCCAGCTCCGCGGGGATGGAAGTTGAGCTCAGCGCGGACAGCTTCATATTCGGCGGAAAGGCGGAGGAGCTCGGTCTGGTCGTCAGCGAGCAGGAAGATGGCAGCCTGCTGGCGGAGGTCAGTCTTGAGCGGGCGGAGCAGCTGCGCGCTGTCTACTTCACAATCGCCTATGACACGCAGCACTGGCATGCCGTGGAAAGTGCCGCCAGTGCTGAGTTTGCCGATCCCGCAGAATTGATCAGCCTCGGGGTGCTGGACACCGCCGCTGGGATGCACCACGGCCAGCTCTTCGTGCATCCCCAGGCTGCGGAGGGATTCAGCGGCAGCGGCGTGGTGGCCCGAGTGCGCTTTGCGCCGGGTGCCCTCACCCAGCAGCGCAGCATTGCCAAGGCCCCGCAGGGGCCGGGCTCGCGCAGTGACATCTCCTTTTCGGCGAGTTCCACGATCGGCCTTTTCTGGCACTACTACAACCAGGGTGACTATGACCAGAACGGTGAGGTGAACATCTCCGACCTGACTCCGCTCGGGATCCACCTGAAGGAAAGCGGTCCCTGGTCGCCCGCCTCCATCCAGGGCGTGGTGGACGGAGATGGCAACAACGAAATCAACCTCGCGGACATCACTCCGATCGGCGCCAACTTCGGCGCGCGCATCAGCCTGTACAACCTCTATGCCTCGGATGACATCAATGACTATCCGGCGGCAGGCGGTCCTTCCACAATCGCCCCGTATGCCACCAATGAATTCAGCGACTACCAGCTGGAGGACAAGGACCACCCCGGTCCGCTGCCAAGGGATGGCCGGCTGTTCTACTGGGGCAGCATCCTGTCGCAGTCCTTCGGGCAGGAGGACTACAACTTCTACTGGGTGCGACCCAGTGACGGCGAGACCGAAGGCACGGCAAGCTATATCCTGGCCTCTCCCTTCTACAGCGAGTTCTTCGGCGACAGCCTGGAGCCGCCGACGATCAGCGTTGAGGGCATCGAGGGCAGCGGGGAATTCAACGAGCCGCTGCTGCCCGCGCCCGGCGGGGAGTACAAGGTCACCGTGATCGATCCCGTGCTCGGGGACATCTCAACCGACCCGCAGATGCGCTACCGCGTGGTGCAGGCTGACGGCAGCCCCTGGCCGTATGCCACGCTGTCAAACTCGGATGCGCTGCTGCACATCAGCGCGGATGCGCCGCAGGGCAATGCGGAGCTGCACCTGCAGTACATCTTCGGCCTGCTCAACTACAGCCAGGGCGTGTTCGGCGGCCTGCCCGGCCAGGGCGGTCCCTACGGCCTGCTGATGCGCAGCGGCCCGCCGCTGCAGGCGCCCGCGGCCCTGATCGCGGCTGACGTGCTGCAGGGTGAGGCCCCGCTCACGGTGCAGTTCGACGGGACCGGCAGCACCTCAGCAAACGGCACGATCGAACGCTACACCTGGGAGTTTGACTACTACGGCAGCAGCTTCGGCTTCAGCCAGGAGCCCCAGCCGCAGTACACCTACGAGAATCCCGGGGTGTATGTCGTGCAGCTGGTTGTCAGTGACAACTGGCTGCAGGGCGGGGTCGCCCAGCAGGTGGTGCAGGTCCTGCCGGCGGGTGGCAGTGAGCCGGTTGCCAGCATCCTCGCCGACCCGCGCGACGGC
Source organism: bacterium (assembly GCA_041395205.1). Lineage (GTDB taxonomy): Bacteria > 4484-113 > 4484-113 > 4484-113 > JAFGCY01 > JAHEFU01. The sequence continues at coordinate 1,157,039 of JAWLAZ010000001.1, read as the reverse complement.
AACGTGCCGCTGACGATCAACTACAGCGCGGAGTTCAGCCTGGCCGCGGCCGGGCGCAGCATCGTCAGGTACGAATGGGATCTTGATGGCAATGAAGGCAACGGCTTCGAGCTGGATACGGCGGGGGTGCCCTTCGCGCAGCAGCTGTACACCGAGGCCGGTTCGCTGACGGCGCATGTGCGCGTCACGGATGACCAGGGGGCCACGGCGGAGGCCGGCCTGCTGGTGGTGCCCACCGAGCCCTTCAACTTCCCGCCGGAAATCGACCTGCAGATCGACGTGACGGAGGGTGCCAGCCCGCTGACCGTACACTTCGACGGCAGCGGCACGACGGATCCGGAAGGCGCGATCACCATGTGGGGCTGGGACTTCGACGGCGACGGTACGCTGGAGCTGTCCTCGGTCTCCGACCCGGTGGCAACAGCCATGGAAAGTTTCACCTATCCTGCCGGCGGCGCCTACCACGGCTACTTCTATGCCTGGGATGAGGATGACAAATTCAGCTCCAAATCGTTCGTGATCCGCGTGGACGGCGCACCGACGGCGGTGCTGGAGTATCCCGGCGGGCCCTACTTCGGCGCACCGCAGAGCCTGCTGCTCGATGCGAGCGGCAGCAGCGACTCCGATGGCAGCATCGTCGAGTACCGCTGGGACTTCAATGACGACGGCACGGTGGACATGACCACGACGGTACCGACGGTCACGCACGAATTCACGCAGATCGGCGGCGTGGTCGTGCGGGTGACCGTGGAGGATGACAACGGGCTGACGGATTTCGACAGACAGACATTCACGATCTTCTAGCTTTCATTCTGCCTGAATATCATCTGGTGGCAGGCAGTTTACGGCCTGATCCGACGTGAACGCCGGGCTACCTACTGTGCAGTCTGTGCTGAGCGAGGGATCAGGTATCCCGAGCCAGCACGCGAAATATAGACCGGCGAGTGCTTGCACGAGTCGGCAAGGATAACTGGCAATCCTGCACAATGCCTGTGAAGCGTCCGGGAATCAGTTTCCGGCGCTGAACGCGGAATATAGACCGGCGAAGCTTCAGCTGAGCCGGCAAGGGTAACTGGCAATACTGTGCAGTCTGTGCTGAGCGAGGGATCAGGTATCCCGAGCCAGCACGCGAAATGTAGACCGGCGAGTGCTTGCACGAGCCGGCAAGGATAACTGGCAATCCTGCACAATGCCTGTGAAGCGTCCGGGAACCAGTTTCCGGCGCTGAACGCGGAATATAGACCGGCGAGTGCTTGCACGAGCCGGCAAAAAAAAAAGTGTGGCCGCCCTGGGAAGGGGGCGGCCACGTTGGGCGGGAATCTGGGACCGGAGGGCTCCGGCCCCGGGTGTTGGGAATGGAGTATCAGCTCTGGACGGGATCCTCGCTGCCGGGCCCGAGACCCAGGCGCAGCACCGTGCCATAGGGGGTCACGCTGGCCTGCGGGGCACTGACGATCCCCAGCTCGGGATGGTCGATCAGCAGGCTGTTGAGCGGCCCCTCATGCGCATTCTCAGGGTTGAGCACCATGCAGAAGCCATGGCCCCAGGTGTCCTCGAACATCAGGCTGTCGCCCAGCAGGCCGCAGGGCACCAGCACCAGTCCGTTCTCATTGGTTTCATAGGTATGTGTCTCGCCTTCACGGTCCACGAACTGGATCGTGATCCCGGCGGTGACGGTTTCGCCGTCGGCACTGTCCAGCACCAGGAGCAGGCAGTCCTCCTCGGAGGCATGGGCCGGGCGGGTCTCCGCCAGCAGGCCCAGCACCACCGCACTCAGCCCCAGCAGCAGTGTGGTCAGTATCGCTATCCCTCTGTTCTTCATGTTCGCCATTTCTGTCACTTCCTCGGCCGGCCTGCATTGGCCAAACCAGATGTATTACCCGGGCAGTGATGCGGCTAAACAGGGGTTTGAAAATCGGAATGACGGGATTCAGCCTGGGGAGTATTCCTCAGAAAGCACACAGGCCGGACAGTGGTCCGGCCTGCTTGTTCGTATTCAGTTGTTTGAGGAGGCCAGGCTGTCAGCCTGGCGGGAGATGAGCTTGTCCTGCCTGACTCGTTTCGGGCCTCCGTTGCCCGAGTGGCATCAGGCCTCCGTTTTGCGACTTGCGCCACACCTAGATTGCCCGACTGACATCGGGCCTCCAGCCTCCGACTCCTAGCGCCAGCTCTTCTCCGGCTCAGGCTTGTTGTCAAGGATGGCCTCGATGCGCTCCATCACGCCCGCGTCCAGTTTGTCAACCACGTCCAGGGCCTGCATGTTCTCGCTGACCTGCTCGGCCTTGGAGGCCCCGGTCATCACCGTGCTCACGCCCTCGAACTTCAGGCACCAGGCCAGCGCCAGCTGCGCCATGCTGCAGCCCAGCTCGGAGGCGATCGGCGTCAGCTGCCTCACCTTGGCAATCTGGGCCTGGCCCTTCTCGCCCTCGATGGCTTCGCGGATGAACTTGTAGTTCGGCAGGGTGGCGCGGCTGCCCTCCGGGATGCCCTCGTTGTACTTGCCCGTCAACAGGCCGCTGGCCAGCGGCGACCAGATCGTGGTCCCGAGCCCGATGTCCGAGTACAGCGGCGCATACTCCTTCTCCACGCGCTCGCGGTGGAACATGTGGTACTGCGGCTGCTCCATCTGCGGGCGGTTGAGGTGCTCGCGCTCGGCAATCGCCCAGGCGTGGCGGATCTGCTCCGCGCTCCACTCGCTCGTGCCCCAGTAATGCGCCCAGCCCTGGTCCACGAGCCAGCTCATGGCGTGCACGGTCTCGAGCATCGGAGTCTGCGGGTCGGGGCGGTGGCAGAACACGAGGTCCACGTAGTCCATCTGCAGGCGGCCCAGTGAGGCCCGCATTCCGTCGATGATGTGCTTGCGGGACAGGCCCTTGTCGTTCACGCCCTGGCCGCCGAAGTAGATCTTCGTGGAGACAACGAGGTCACTGCGCTTCCAGCCGGCCTTGCGGATGGCCTCACCCATCAGCTCCTCGCTCCTGCCACCGGCGTAGGCCTCGGCGTTGTCAAAGAAGTTCACGCCTGCCTGGTAGGCCGCTTCCATGCAGGCCAGCGCCTCATCGACGCCGTATTGCTGGCCGAAGGTGACCCATGAGCCGAAGCTCAGCTCGGACAGCTGGATGCCGGCGGATCCCAGTCTTCTGTAACGCATTGGAACACTCCCCTGTGTGCTTGGTGGGAAGTAGTATCGCGCAGGGGGAGGGAATGACCTAAATAAGTGGTCAGCTGTCAGTGGTCAGAAAACAGTGGTCAGTCGCGACCGCAGCAATTGAATTCTGACCACTGACCATCGACCACGGACCACTGACCACTGACTTCTTCCCACACTCCCGATGCTATCATTCCCCGTAGCAATCACCCTGCACGGTCATGCGGCCGGACGGGGCATCCCACGGACACGAGGTCTCACTGATGATCAGGAAAATTACCGCCGCACTGACGATGGCTCTGGCCATCGCCGTCATGCAGGCCGGCCCCGGCCGCGCTTGATGCGAGGAGCATCTGGCCGGTCAGGCCAGGATTGACGGCAAGCCGATCGCCGAGCATGTCGAGCTGCGGGACAGCTCCACCAAGGACCGCCTGGCAACGACGATGGATTTCCACTCCGCCGCCCCCCAGATCGTGATGGTGCAGGTACTGGTGGATGGCGAGTGGCAGGACACCGCGGCAGAAGGTGTCAGCACCCTCAAGTCCGATGTACATGACGACTCAGCCGACGGCGTCGGTGATATCAGCATTGAAGTGGACAGCTACCTTACTCCCGGCAAGGACGGCAAGCCGGTCGAGCGCAGGTTCGAACAGGGCGTGGAATACGTCTTCCGGCTGCGCCTGCTGGTCTGCGACAAGGAAGAGGGAGGCCACCTGATGGCCGGCACACTGGCGATGTCCCCGGGCAGGAAATAGTGGTCAGTAGGCAGTAGGCAGAAGTCAGTTGGCAGTAATCAGTTGGCAGTCGGCAGCAGTCAGTTGGCAGGAAGAGAATGAGAATGAGCTGCAGCGGCGGCATCATGCCGCCGGAATAGTCGGCAGAAGGCAGGGCGATCCTCTCAGCGGGAACTGACAACAAAGTACTGCTTCCGCTATGTGGACTGTTCAAACTACCCGGACTGCTCCGCTGATTGCCAGACTGAAGTCTGACCTCCCCTGCCGCTGGGTGCCGCTGCAACTATTCGCACTATTCAGACTTCCCCCGCCAGTGCCAGACTTACATCTGGCCTCCCCGCCGGCATGGGTAGCGTCGCTACTATTCGCACTATTCAAACTATTCAGACTACCCCCGCCAGTGCCAGACTTACATCTGGCCTCCCCTGCCGCTGGGTGCCGCTGCAACTATTCGCACTATTCAAACTATTCAGACTACCCCCGCCATTGCCGGCTTCCTGCCCTTCATGACAGAAATCTTTGTGATTTCTGTGCCCTTTGTGGTTAAGTCTTCCTCTGTTCCATGGTTGTCAGACTCACGCCTGACCACCATTGCCCGGCTGAAGCCGGACCTCCGAGAATTCGAACTGCACGCCGTAGTGCTGCATGCCGCGGATGATGTAGTTCAGGCGCGTCTCATCAAAGCCGATCGTCTCCGGGGCTGTCACACCGGGTTCCACGCCGAGCTTGCCGGCCAGCAGCATCCGTGCACAGAGCACCGCCGGCAGGCCCGTGGTGCGCGCCATGCTGAAGTCACCGGTGTCGGGGTCTGTACGGTCCAGCAGGTCACAGCAGAGCGTCAGCTCCGCCCCGCCCTTCAGGCCCGTGGCCTCGACACGCATCACCGTCAGCTCACGCATCCCCGCCGCGAGCTTCCAGTTGTCAAACAGCAGGCTGCTCGTCAGCTCCAGCGGCACGACGCGGTTGCCACGCACCGTCTCCACGGGCTGTTCGCCGAAGAAGCCCAGCTCGCGCAGCATGCGCATCTTCTCGGCATGCCCGGGGTAACGCAGGGTCTGCTCGATCATCGACGGATAGGGCAGTGTTGCCATGATGCTGCGCAGGCCATCCGTGTTGAAGGCCTCCAGCGTGCCGATCCCCGGGAAGTCCAGCAGCTCCTGGCCGCTGAGTGCGGGCACCGTCACGAGCTCGCCGTTGACAAGATAGCGCGCGGGGCGCACGTACTCCTCGATCACGTCGGCGGGCGAGAAGGGCGCGCGGTACTCGAAGGGCCAGAGCCGCTCCTCGGGCAGGCCGCCCACGAGGATGCGCATCGAGAGCGGCTCGTCAAACTGTCTCGCGAAGCGCGCCGCGAGCATCCCGCCGAGCCCCGGCATCACGCCGCAGTCCACCACCACGCGGCTGCCGCTGTACTGCGCGGCCATGTTCAGCGCGGCAGCCTCCTCCGGGAAGAAGGAGATGTCGATGCAGTCCGTGCCGGTGGCGATCACGTTCTCCAGCACGGCATAGCCGAAGCTGCCGGGCACGGCCCCCATCACGAGGTCGGATGCTCCCGCGATCTCACGCACGAGCGCCATGTCGCGCAGGTCCGTCCGCTGCGTTGCCAGTTCCGCGCGCGCGCTGCAGGCCGCGAGCACATCCTCACTGCGGTCATGCAGGGTCAGTTCGATGTCGTCATACTTGGAGAGCTCGCGGGCGATGAAGCCGCCCACCAGCCCGCCGCCGAGCACCGCCACCTTCGTTGCCATCAGTTGCCCTCCCCGGCCAGTCTGGCCGCTGCCTTCACGAATGCCTCGGCTCCCCTGCGGCAGTCATCCTCCGTCACGTCGAGATGCGTCACGCAGCGGATGCGCCGCGCATGCAGCGCGAAGGCCTGCACTTCCTCCGCCGCGGCTGCCACGAGCTGGTGCGCATCGAAGCCCGGGTTGTCAACCGTGATCAGCGCCATGTTCGTCGGCGGCTGCGGACAGGAGAGGTGCGGGCTCGTGTTGACGATTTCAGCGATCAGCCGTGCATTGGCATGGTCCTCGCCGATCCGTTCATAGTTGTTGTCAAGCGCGAAGATCGCCCCGGCGGCGATGATCCCCGCCTGGCGCATCTGCCCGCCGAAGCGCTTGCGCACATGCCGGGCCTCCTCGATGAACTCCGCCGTGCCGGCCAGCGCGCTGCCCACCGGTGCGCCGAGTCCCTTGCTGAAGCAGACGCTGACACTGTCCAGCTGCTGCGTCCAGTCCGAGGGGATCTTGCGCGCGGCATGGCAGGCATTCCAGAGCCGCGCCCCGTCGAGATGCACCTTCAGGCCCTGTTCGCGGGCGAAGATGCAGAGTTCCCAGAATTGGCGGTGGTCCCAGACCACGCCGCCGCGGTTGTTGAAGGTGTTCTCCAGCGAGAGGATGCGGTTCCGGCTGAAGTGGATGTTGACCGGCTTCAGCAGCGCCCGTACTTCATCCGCTCCGAAGGTGCCGTCCTCGCTGTCAATCACCCGCGCATCGAGCCCGCTGAGCACGGCCGGGCTGCCGGTCTCGTAGTAGAGCACGTGGCTTTCGCGATGCGCAATGATGCTGTCACCGGGCCGGCCGTGGATGTTGAGTGCGATCTGGTTGGACATGTGCCCGCTGGGCACGAAGAGCGCGGCCTCCTTCTTCAGGAGCACTGCGACCTTCTCCTCCAGCGCGCGCACCGTGGGGTCCTCACCGAACACGTCGTCACCGACCGGCGCATTCGCCATGTGTATGCGCATCGAGCCGGACGGCTGCGTGAAGGTGTCACTGCGGAGATTGACGGGCATGGGGGAGATTATAGTGGGGGCCTCGGCTCAGTGTTCGCCGGCGTCGGGCCAGCTGCCCCAGTCCACTGAATCCTGCTCTCCGCTCTGTTCCAGCAGCACGTAGTAGTAGCTCTTGATATCGTCCGCCGGCCCATCCGCCAGGCGCTTGAAGACCTTGCTCAGTGGCGCGATGTACAGGCTGTCCCGGAACATGTACTCGCCTTCCTCAATGTCATCCACCGAATGTCTCACCGTCCAGACGAAACCATGATGCAGGCGCAGCACTTCACCGAGATAGGCTCCCCATTGCATTGCCATGCCATAAATCTCATCCTCGCTGAGCAGCTTGCCCTTGAGCTTAGCCAGCATGCCGCTGGGTTTGCTCCTGTAAATGATGTAAAGCACCCGATCGAGCGCAGGCAGGCTGGCGGGGCTGAAGTCGAAGTCCTCGCCGAAGTAGGAGCCGGCGTCGGCAACGGCCTTGGCAGCCATTGCACCCATCTCATAGGCGAGGCTCTCGTCTGCCTTCAATGTGAAGCGGTCAAGGCCCGGATTCTCCCTCCAGATCCCGTTCTCATCATGGAAGCTGTACATCAGTAGATTCTAGAACATCGTGTTGGAGTTGGCAGCTTCCTCGGGCACCGGCTGCACCACGTCCCAGTGCTCGACGATCTTCCCGTCCTCGAGGCGGAAGATGTCCATCACGGCGGTACCCGTATCGCCGGGGAAAAGTGTCTGGTGGCTGTGGGTCAGCACGAGGTCGCCCTCGGCGATCGTGCGCACGAATTCCATGTGCAGCTCGGGATGCTCGCCGCGGAACCAGTTGACAAAGGCGATGAAGGCCTCCGCCCCGTCCGCTGCATGCGGGTTGTGCTGGATGTAGTGCTCACCCTGGTACAGTTCGCAGGCCTTTTCAGGCTGACCCTGGTTGAAGGACAGGTCGTAGTAGGCCAGCACGGTTTCGCGGTTGGCATCCAGCCGGGCCTGCTCATCACTGCCAACGACACAGCCGCCGGGCAGGATCCCCTGCTCCGACTGGGCCCGGCTCACACCGCGGCCCAGGCCCAGCAGAGTGCCGGCGATGAGCGCCGTTGCCAGAATGAAACTGACTACCCTGTAGCTGATCCTGATTGTCAACATGCTTGTCCTCCAGTGGCCGCAGCTTGGCTGCCGCCCATTCGTAACCCTGCGGATCATCCGGACAGGACAGTCCGGATCAGTCCTCGTCCGCAGGTTCCCCGCCCTCATCGGGCCCGGCGGGTTCCTCCCAGTCATCCTCGTCGAGGCTGTCCTCGTCGATGCGGTCCAGCTCCTCCTCGGTCAGCTCCGGCATGCTGGACAGGCCGAGGCTGGAGCCGATGTCGCCGGCTGCATCACTGTCCGTGCCCCGCTCCAGCGCGGCCGGCCGCGGCGGCAGGTCGATCAGGCCGGAGAGCCCGAACATCTCGAGGAAGGCATCCGTGGTGCGGTAGAGGAAGGGCCGGCCCGGCGATTCCTCACGCCCGGCCACGGTGATCAGCCGCCGGTCCAGCAGCGTGCGCACCGTGCTCTCGGAGGGCACCTGGCGCAGTTCCTCAATGCGGGCGCGGGTCACCGGCTGCTCATAGGCGATGATCGCCAGCACCTCCAGCGCATTGCGGGTCAGGCGCGCCCGGCGCACACGGCGGTTGAAGAGCCGCAGGTATTCATCATGCATGGCGCTCGTCAGCAGCTTGTAGCCGCCCGCCAGCTTGAGGATGTCCAGCCCCAGCGGACGCAGTTCGCCGCCGGCCTCGCTGGCCATCAGCTCCAGCTCCTTCTCCGAGCAGCCCATGAACTCCGTCAGCCGGGCGACCTCCACGGTCTCTCCGGCACTGAACAGCACCGCACTCAGCAGGGAGCGCTGGTCGCGCGGATCCAGCTCCGCAGGCGGGGGCAGGGTCTCCAGCTCCACCTCGGTCTGCTCCTGCTCATCGGCAGGGCCGGGGCCGGCTGGCTCTGACTGCTCATCCTCGGGGTCTGCCGCGCTGCTCAGTTCGTCGACAGCGCCGTCTTCAGGGGCCTGATGCTCTTCCACGCTGGAATTCTAGCAGCTAACCTAGTGCCCGCTCAGTTCGGCGATGCGCCGCCGCCAGGGGAGATCGGGATTGCCGTCATCATCGACCTCACGCCGCTCGAAGAAGAAATTGACCGGCTCGTCGGAATCAGTGCTCCAGATCAGGTGGCAGCGTCCCAGCTGTGTTCCACCGTCACTGAGGTGCGGCAGCAGCAGCGGGCCATCCACAGGCATTTCGCCGAAGCCCTCGCCGACGGACATCGACCCCGGCGCACCGATCACCACGTCAAAGCGCCGGTCCGCCTGCAGCTCGCGGTAGACCTGCCCGGTCTGCTCCGCCGCAAGCAGGATGCAGTGCTCAGCCCCGCTCAGTTCGAACTCCTGCGCACAGGCCTCGATCAGCGGCTTCATCGCCCGGTCGTACTGTTCCCGGTCCGTTTCCGGCAGGCGCGGCAGGCTCAGTATCAGCCATTCGCTGCCGAGCAGTTCGCGCTGCAGACTGCGGGACAGGCCGTCCACGGCGGGCGGCTGTTCTCCGGGGCTGTTCAGCAGCAACGGGCGCGGCTGCATTGGGCGCAGCACTTCCAGCTCCGCAGGCGTCAGCAGCTGCCAGTCGCGCAGGGCCACGGCACTGTAGTTCAGGGTGGAGAAGGCCTCGAGCATCATGGCCGTCGCCTCCGGCCGCTGCAGCAGATCATTGCCGTACCAGCCGCCGTAGTCCAAAAGCAGGAAGGGGTGGTCGCCGATCATGCCATTGTCAAGATCCACACGCACCGCCGAGGCATCACCGCCGTTGTTGGCAACCCGCATGCGGTTGTACTGCACGATCTCCTGCTCGACGGCGGTGATCTCCGCGGTCAGGGCACTCAGCCCGCCGCTGAGGTTGTCAAGATCGGCGCGGCCCGTGGGCAGGAGCTTGGCATGGGTATTGCCGCTGTAGATCAGCACGATCTGGCGCGGGGCCTGCATCATGCCGCTCTGGCCCGCTCCGGCAGCCGTTTCGACCGGGGCGGAATCACTGCCGTCAGCAGCCGCTCCATCAGTGGAACTGAGTGCAGAGGCAGGATCCCCGGAAGCGGGGTCGCCGGCGGAGGGGGTGCTGTTCTGTGGGCAACCGATCAGTGTCAGACCGAGAACGGGCAGCAGCAGGCAGCTGAGTATGCGCATCATCATCCCGGGAATTCTATACCCGGACAGCGGGAGCCTGACTCAGCCGGCACTGCCGGCCAGCTTGTCCTCGTCGCCGCCCTGCTTCTTGCCCTTGCCGTCCAGCTCGATCGGCGACTTGTCACGCGGCGTGGGCAGGGTCAGGAGCTTGCCCGACAGCAGCTCATGCACGTCGTCGGCATCGATGACCACATCGCCGCCGTCCTTGTTGGAGGGCGCGTTGTACTGGATGTCCAGCAGCATCTTCTCGAGGATGCTGCGCAGGGCGCGGGCGCCGGTCTTGCGGCGCCGGGCGATCTCGGCGATCTCCGTCAGCGCGGCATCCGTGAAGCGCAGGTTCACCCCGTCCTCCTGCAGGAGGTACTGGTGCTGCTTGATCAATGCATTCTTGGGACGGTGCAGGATCTCCACGAGGGCCTCGGTGCTGAGGTTCTCGAGGTAGGTGATCACGGGCAGGCGGCCCACGAGCTCAGGGATGATCCCGAAGCGCACGAGGTCCTCCGGCTCGACGTAGCGCAGCAGGTCGTCCTCATGCACCTCGCCCAGGCCCTCGCTCTCGCTAAGGCCGCGGCCCTTGTTGAAGCCCATCACGTGGCGGCCCATGCGCCGGGCGATGATCTGCTCGAGGCCGGCGAAGCTGCCGCCGCAGATGAACAGGATGTTCGTGGTGTCGATCTGCAGGAAGTCGTCGTTCGGATGCTTGCGTCCGCCGTGCGGCGGGACGTTCGCGGTGGTGCCCTCGAGGATCTTCAGCAGTGCCTGCTGCACGCCCTCGCCGGAGACATCCCGCGTGATGCTGGGGTTCTCGCTCTTGCGGGTGATCTTGTCGATCTCGTCGATGTAGATGATGCCGCGCTCGCAGCGTGCGAGGATCTCATCGCTGGTGGCCTTGGGACCGGCCTGCTCGGCCGCGACCTGGTAGAGCCTCAGCAGGATGTTCTCCACGTCCTCACCCACGTAGCCGGCCTCGGTCAGCGCCGTGGCATCCGCGATCGCGAAGGGCACGTCGAGGATGCGCGCGATGTTCTGCGCCAGGTAGGTCTTGCCCGAGCCCGTGGGGCCGATCATCAGGATGTTGCTCTTGCCGATCTCCACGATCGGGTTGAGCAGGGAGTTGATGCGCTTGAAGTGGTTGTAGACCGCGACGGAGAGCACCTTCTTCGCATAGTCCTGGCCGATCACGTAGTCGTGGAGGAACTCCACGATCTCCTTGGGGGTCAGCAGCTTGTCGACGTGGATCGTCGGGCTGCTCTGGCGGTAGCGCGGGCCATCCAGCAGTTCCTTGCAGATGTTCACGCATTCCTCGCAGATGTAGATCCCCGGCCCCTTGATCATGCGCACGCTGTTGCTCTGCACTTCCTTGCAGAAGCTGCAGCATGGGCTCTGTTCCGTTCCGCTTCTATCCTTGGTCATGTCAGCTGATTATAACATTTAACCTATACAAAGGTTGAGATGATGCAATCCGTGGACTGCATGTGTTTAATACCCACCGTCAGGTAAAGGAATCTATCGCCCGATACAGGTGCTTCAGTAAACTATAACGGCAGAAGCTCGCCCTGCCTTCACGTGATGCCCGCAACGCGTAGGCCTAACCGGGATTTCATGCTCCACTGCTCTTAGTCCGCCGTTTCGCGAAGTGATTGAGCGGCCGCTAATGATCAGGTGTTTCGATCACCACATATCCCGCACTTGAAACCGGGAGCGGGACAGGCAGGCCCTGGCGGCGAAGTCCATCAAAATGGAATTCAAGGGCCTCACGGAACCTTGCAAGAGTTTCATCTCGTGTCTTTCCGGTTGCCACGCAGCCAGGTACATCTGGGGAATAGGCACCCCAGTTATTTGGTGTCTGCTCGAACACGACAAGGTATTCAGTTATTGCTTTGTCCATCATTATTCAGACCAGCTTGCTTGAGAATACTGTTCACCATGCCTGGTCCCAAATCGTCACTTGGTTTGCCCGGAACCGTAACAACTCCAGGTAACTCAGGATGACACAACTGCCTGTGACTTCCTTTCGTACGGTCAACATACCATCCATTCTGCTTTAGCAGCCTAAGGACGTCCCGCACCTTCATTATAGCCATATAGTCGAGCTTAGCAGCATGCCTGCATTGCTGTCACCTCATTACTGAATCGTACTAATCCGTTTCCTGCCCTAGAATCAGCAGGTGAGGATCTACAGATACAGGCTGGGTGCCAGTACGCACTACGGCGAGATGATCGGCGAGGACCTGCTGGCGCGCTGTGTCAGGCTCAGCCCCTACCGCTTCGAACTGAAGCGCACCGGGCACGAGGACCGGCTCAGCGAGGTCGAGCTGCTGGTGCCGGTCAGGCCCAGCAAGGTGGTCTGCGTCGGGCGCAACTACGTCGAGCATGCCCAGGAACTTGGCAACGTCTCCCCGCTGGACAAGCCGCTGCTGTTCCTCAAGCCACCCAGCTGCCTGATTCCGCACGGCGCGGAGATCATCCTCCCGCTGGGCAGTGAGCGCGTCGACTATGAGGGAGAGATCGCACTGGTGATCAGCGACCGCTGCTACAAGATCAATGCCTCGAAGTCCTACGACTACCTGCTCGGTGTGACGGCCTTCAATGACGTGACCGCGCGCGACTGGCAGCAGAGCGATGGACAGTGGACCCGGGCCAAGGGCATGAACAGCTTCGGGCCCTGCGGCCCCTACATCGACACCAGCTCCGCCGAGGCCCTGCGCATCGGCGGCAAGCGGCCGGTGGCGCTGACGGTGACCACGGAGCTCAACGGGCAGCGCGTGCAGCATGGCAGCACCGAGCAGATGGTGTTCGGCTTTGCCAACCTGATCAGCTACGTCTCGCAGCTGATGACGCTGGAGGCCGGCGACCTGATCGTGACCGGCACCCCGGCCGGCGTCGGCCCGCTCTCCCCCGGCGACCGGGTCAGCGTCGCACTGAACTGCGGACCGCGCCTCGAGAACCCGGTGGTAGCGGACACGCCCTACGAGGGCCAGCCGCTCGAGCACTGAGAACCGGCAACGGGCGAAGCCGCACTGCTCCGCGGTCAGATCACTCATTACGAATACCCAGGCCCCATTGACCTTCCCTGTTGGGGGCCAGCCATGTTCCGTCCTCGCTCAGTAAACCGTTGACAAGTCCCGGCAGCAGTTCGCCGTTCTTCCAGTAGTAGTTTGTTCTGTACAGACTATGTTCCTCTTCGTACTCTTCGTAGTAATGGATGATCCTGCCCTGCGCATCGACGGAATAGACAGGCGTTCCGATGAAATTGTCATTTTCATCAAACTCGGGGAAAGTGGCGTGGAAACTGCCATCCTGCCGGTCCAGGTTCCAGCCGAAACCAGTTCCGCTCAGCATGGCTTTTGGATAGTCATCGTCAATTGGTTTCCCCAGGCTGGTTTCCCAGACTTCTTCGAATGAACTGTAACCATCGAAGACATTTCCCTTGTAAACTCCGCCTCCCATCTGAAAGGTGAGTGGATCTTCGGAATTGTTGCTTCCTGCTACCAGGATGTACGAATCCGGCCAACCCGCCAGCAGTTCGCCGGAACCAGCAATTGCATACCCGCTAACGTCAAAACCGGCGGGCAGTTCATTGGCGGGAAACTGCAGCCAGCTTCCATCCGACTGCTGTGCTGCCATCATCCATTCGTTGAATGTCGCCTGGCGGTTCGGGGCGATCTCCAGCAGCAGCCTGCCATCCAGCAGCCAGGAATCCTGCACGAAACTCAGGATGCTGAGTGCTTCCAGATGGATGTACTCGCGGATTCCGTAGCTGCCGTCCCTGTGGGCCTCCCAGAGTTCAATCGCATATTCACCATCCTTCGGGTCCTGCTGTGCAACATTGAAAACCCCGATGGCGTTGTCATCATCCTCCGGCAGCCAGCGTTGAACCACCTGTTCTGCTTGGAATTCCCACTTAAACTCGCCTTCAGGGATTGAAACCTTACCTAAGATCTGACCCTTGTCCAGATCGAACCACATCAGAATATCCGGTTCGTCGGCAGACATTAATCCACGCACCAACAGGTCCCCTGAAGGTGTCAGATTTTCAATAGCTAGGGTAGTCGGAACCATGTTGAATTCATCAAGCGAAACCTGGCGGATACTGCTGCCGGAATAGACTGCCCAGACAGTCTGGCTGTCCAGGCTCTGCGGGTCCCTGTACATGCATTCCACTAATCCACGACCGTCAGGCAGATAATCGGAGGGACCTGAAACACTGAAAATGCCATTGTCGTCATCGAATGGTTCCATCCAGAAGTAGGGGAAGCGCACCAAAGTGCTGGAAAATCCCTGCTGTCCGTCATACCCCTCCGCCAGCAGGCCGATGCCCAGAATCCTCCCTCGCTCAAGTGCCTGTTCCAGCAGGACTTCCCCGCCGAGCCAAGGCATGCCTTCCTCCGGCTGGAAGTCCGACAATTCCGGATTGCCTGGTGGCTGTTCGCCCCACTCGTACTGACGTGTGAACAGCGTGGCTCGCAGCGGTGCGCCACCGTAGATCAGAGGCGACGGCGTGACCCGTCCGCTGCCATCGCGGCTGACCCAGACTTCCCATGCTGCTTCGTCTATTGCCAATTTGGCAGGATCGCCTGTCGAAGCAAAACCCGGGCTGAAGTCGAGCCAGTCAGACCACTGCACGTTCCCGGCTTCATCCACTGCACCGAGCCTGACACTATATGGATGGTCCTGTACGTACTTTATTGCTATGAAATCGTCATTTTGGTCATACGATCCTTCCAATGCATAAGGGCTCTCCAGTGGAGTTTTGGAATTTTCAGGGCCGATGTCCATCATCGGCTGCCGCAGCCCGTCGCCAACGGAATTGTCAGCAAGCAGCACCCGATAACTGACAGTCCCCCCGCGGTCATCAACTGCATCCTCGTTGAATGCCAGACTGATGAAGCCACTCGCGGGTACACCTTCCTGGATCTGCAATCCGGCTCCATCTGGCCATTGCGGCGGAGTCAGGTCGGGTGCGAGGACCGGCTCGGATGGGGCACCGATGTTTCCATCCGCGTCAAGCGCAGTGACACGATACCAGTTCCATCCTTCAGACGCGTTGTCATACAGGCGCTGCCAGGGCGTATTGCCCAGTGATCCGGCTGCATTTCCGCTGCGGCTCAGTTTGGACAAGCCCGTTTCACCAACTTCCTGCCACTCAGAGCCAGGGCCTTCCACATCTCCGCTGCTTCGCTCCAGCCGGAAGGCCTGCACGCTGTTGCCGAAGTTCTGTCCTATAGGGGTCAGATCCGCTATGTTTATCTCCCCATTGCCATCCCCGTCAATACGCTTGTGCGCTTCCAGTACCCAGCCGGTGAAGGGCCGGGACATTCCAAGGAACACTGCTATCGGCGTAAGATCGGAGATTGATACGAGTCCGTTCTGATCGTAATCAGCTTTGAGGCGAACCGGCCAGCCTGCTTCATACATCCCGTCGTGTGCCAGCACTTCAAGGCCTGCGACAGGCACAGGTGCAGCACTGGTCAACCTGTCCGTCGTCCGCAGCATACTCCCGTCAGCGACGCTTCCATTGACAAGCATGCAAAGTCTCAGGCTGCCATTGAGCAGCGGCCGGCTGGACAGACTGGCTTGCAGTGCTTCAGTATCCGTATCCAGTGCAGTGGGATGTATCTGCGGGATGGCTGCAATCCCCAGATGCAGGGTCTCGCGATCCAGCACGGCCAGGGTCAGATAATCACTTTCCAGCGCGGGGTCCCAGACCACGGCCGCATCTTCAGGAACATTTTCAATTGAGATGTACAGGTCTGATAGATCATTCCCGCTGTCCAGCCAGAGTTCACGCGCCCCCGTCACACCGCCGGATTCGCGCAGCGACAGCGCTGCACCGGACCCGGTTTTGCCTCTGAATGTGAGTGACTGCCCCAGGGGCGCCGTACCAGTCTGCAACTCTCCCGGCTCGGCGTGTGGTGTGCCTGCCAATACTACCGGCGCAGTTTCCTGCTGCCGCAGTCCGGCCAGTGTTTCACCGCCACCACATCCAGTCAGCAAACACAGCAGCACCAGCAGCAGCCCATGGTGAAGTCCTGCGCATTTCATCCTGATTACACTATACCTGAATGTCAGTGATGATCCAGCCGGCCAGGCGACCCGCTGTGTTGGTCCAACACGTCGCCTGAAATGGCAACGGGCGGAGCAATCCGCTCCGCCCGTCCGGGGTTCCGTTGTCAGTTTCCCACTCTGCGGGTGGAAGGTCCTAGCTGACCTTGAAGCCGCTGACCATCGCGCTCAGCTCCTGAGCCAGGGCGCTCAGGTTGCCGGCGTTGTCAGCCACGCCGCGGATGTTCTCCTGCTGGCTCTGGGCGTTGCTGGCGACCTCCTCGCTCGCGGCGGAGTTCTCCTCGCTGACCGCGGCGACGTTCTGCATCACGTTGACGACCTCACCGGTGGAGGCGTTGATCTCCTCGGCGGCGGCACTGATGTTCTGCACGCGCTCCGTGAGGTCCTGCACGCCCTTGACGATCTCGTCGAGGATCTGGCTGGCCTGGGCGACGATGCTGGCACCGGCGCTGACCTCCTCACTGCTCTTGTCCATCGCCTCGAGCGCGGTGTTCATCTCGCCCTCGATGCTCTTCACGAGGCTCGTGATGTTGCCGGCGGCGGTGTTGCTCTCCTCGGCCAGCTTGCGGACCTCCTCGGCGACCACGGCGAATCCGCGGCCGGCCTCACCGGCACGGGCGGCCTCGATCGCGGCGTTGAGGGCCAGCAGGTTGGTCTGGTCGGCGATGCCGGTGATGGTGCCGATGAACTGGCTGATCTGGGCGGTCTTCTCACCGAGCGACTTGACGACGTCGCCGGTCTGCTGCACGCTGGCATTGGCGCGGCTGATGACCTGCACCGCCTCGTCCGTTGCCTTCTTGCCGTCGCTGCCCTGCTGCGCCGCCTGGGTGGCGAAGCTGGCAACGTCCTCGATGTCGCGGGAGATGTTCTCGATCGCCATCGCGTTCTGGTTCAGGCTTTCCTGAGCCTCGCCGAGGTTCTGGTTGGTGTCCTCACTGCCGCGGGCCACCTGCTCGATGGTGCGGGTGATCTCGAGGATGCTGCTCTGGCTGTCGGAGCTGGCACGGCTCATGGCCTCGGAGGAACTCATCACCTGGCTGGTGGCGGTGCCGAACTTGCTGATCACGCTCTGCATGGACTCGATCAGCACGTTGACATATCCGGCCATCTGCCCGATCTCATCATTGTTCGCCGACTGCACGCGGCTGGTCAGGTCGGCCTTGCCGGCGGCCACGTCATTGGCGAGGTTCTCCACGTCGCGGCTCATGGCGGCCAGCGGCCTGCTCATCGTGAAGGTCGTGGCCACGCCGACCAGCAGCGCACTGATCAGGATGATGCCGACGGCGGCCATCGCAATGCTCTGGTTCTGGGCCGCGATCGCGCCCTCCAGCACGGAGCGGTCCTGCACGACCTCGAACATGCCGTGCACCTGGCCGGGCTTCCAGCCCTCCATCTTCATGCCGAGCGGATCGTAGCCGTCACCGTCCGGGTCATCGGCGGTGGTGCCGTGGCAGAGCATGCAGGACTCATCCAGCACGACGGCACGGGCGAAGCGCAGCTTGCCATCCGGCGGAGCGGTGGGCGCACCCTGGATCTTCTCGCCGCGCACCCAGTGGTCGCCATCCAGCACCGCGTCATACATCACGCCGCTGTCCATGTAGGCGATGGCACTGTCCTGGCCGCCGTCAATCACCTTGGTGAGATGCGTCAGCAGCACATCCTCGCTTTCATCCGGGTTGTTCTTCTCGTTGCGGGCATCATGCGCGGGAGTATGGAAGTCATATCCGGACTCCTCGGACTTGGTGCCGCCGATGGTCCAGCCCGCCACCACGGGGATCGTCCAGAAGTAGCGGTCGGTGATGTCATCCTCGCTCTTCAGCAGGTCCTCATCATTGAAGACGGAGTACTTGGCGCGCAGGTCACCGACGTAGTTGCGCCCGTTCTCCGCTTCCTGCGTGATGGCCACCGACTTGGCCACGAAGCTGTCCTGAATGGACTTGCTGACTCCGGTGCTCACCACGAAGCCATTGACGACGAAGGCGATGATCAGCAATGCGATGATCACGCAGATCAACTTTGTCCTGATGGTCAGGTTCTTAAACATTTGGACCCCCGAGGTCACGATTTTTCCCGCCGTGTTTTAAGCGGACACTCTTACTGATGGATGTTACGCGGATCGACTGCCGTGTTCTTTAACGGAAGGTGCAATTGAGATGCAGATTTGGTACGCATGTCCGGAAACTCCGTCAGATTTGATCGGCTGACCGGGGCCGGGGCTTGAATCCTCCGCTCCACCGAATTCATCCCTGGATGCGAAACTAGCTGCGGGGACAGTTAATTTCAAGGTGATTATTGCGATTTCGGCACGGAATGTTTCATGAATTTACTGAAAATTCATAGGGATAAATAATGTTGCATGCCTGTCTCAATCAACCGTTAACGGGCATCCGGAACAGATTGGGACTTGTATTTTCCCGATTTTATGCTATATATGTTCGTTCTTAAGAGGCGGCCTGGTGCCGTCCCGGCGAATGGACAGACCTGACGGCTGTTATTCGCAATTCTCAATTCGGGAGTTCAACATGCGTCTAGTAGTAGTTCTGATGGTGGGTCTGTTCCTCATGGCTCTGACGGGTTGCCCGCAGTCCGACAACGGTGGTTCCACCGGTGGCACGACGGCGGGAGGAACCACCTCCGGCACGACCCAGGATAACCCCTGCATGGGCGGCACTGAGGATGAGCACGCCGGCCACGACCACGCTCCGGGTGAGGGTCACGGCGAGGGCGAGAATCCCTGCGGCGACAATCCCTGCAATCCCTGCGGCGATAACCCCTGCAACCCCTGCGGCGATAACCCCTGCAACCCCTGCGGCGACAATCCCTGCAACCCCTGCGGCGATAACCCCTGCAACCCCTGCGGCGACAATCCCTGCAATCCCTGCGGTGATAACCCCTGCGGCGGCAACCCCTGCGGTCACTAGTCCCAGGTCCGAACGCTAAACAGAAGGCCCGCCTTGATGGCGGGCCTTTTCATTTTTCTGGGTCATAGCGGATCCCGGTGATCCTAGCGGCGGGAGCCTATTCGTAGTTGGGGCTGGTGACCTTGCTGGGGTCGGCGATGCGCCGCTTCTGCACCGGCTCATCACTGATCAGCTTGCCGTCGCGGAAACGCAGGATGCGCTTGCAGCACTCCGCCACTTCCTCCTCATGCGTGACGATCACGAGCGTGATCCCGCCGTCATTGAGGTCCTGGAAGATCTTCAGCACTTCCTCACCGCTCTTGGTATCGAGGTTTCCCGTGGGCTCATCGGCGAGGATGATCGCCGGCTCATTCACGAGCGAGCGGGCCACGGCGACGCGCTGCTGCTGGCCGCCTGACAGCTCATTGGGCTTGTGGTGGATCCGGTCCCCGAGCCCGACACGCTCCAGCGCGGTCTGGGCCCGCTTGCGACGGTCCCGCACATAGCCGCTGTAGACCATCGGCAGCTCGACATTCTCGATCGCACTGGTGCGCGGCAGCAGGTTGAAGTTCTGGAATACGAATCCGATCTTCTGATTGCGCACCTTGGCCAGCTCGCCGTCGCGCATCCGCGAGACATCAATGCCTTCCAGCATGTAGGTCCCGCTGCTCGGGCGGTCCAGGCAGCCCATGATGTTCATGGCCGTGGACTTGCCGGATCCGGAGGTGCCCATGATGGCGATGAACTCGCCCTCCTCAACCGTGAAGCTGACGCCAGCCAGGGCGTGCACCTCATGCGTGCCCATCCGGTAGATCTTCTCGATGTCGATGAATTCAATCAGCTTCTTGGGCATGGCTTCAGAGCAGGTCCGCCAGAACCAGGATACTGCGATAGGTTTCCTGGAAGGAAACCCGGGCCTGCAGGAGTGAGAGCTCGGCCGCCAGCAGGTCATCCTGGGCGTCAATCACGTCGAGCGTGGTCGCCAGGCCGACGCGCTGGCGCTCCTGGGTGATCTTCAGTGTCTCGCGCAGCACCTGCACATTCTTGATCTGCAGTTCGATGGTGCGGCTGCGCGTCTCGAGTTCGCGCTGCAGGGAACGCAGCGACTGCTTGAGGCGCAGCAGTTCCTGGTCGCGGTTCAGCTCCAGGTTGTCGAGATCCAGCTGGGTCTGGGCCAGGCTGGCCTTGAGATCCCGGTTGCGCCGGTCCAGCGACCAGCTGATCGAGGCTGTCACGCTTTCCTCGTCGAGGCCGAGGATCGCATCCGCGAACTCGGACTCACCGTTGTTGCCGCGGCCGATGCTCAGGCCGAAGTCCACGCGCGGCTGCATCTGGTCAAGCGTCGCCTCGCGGCTGATCTTGAGGTTGGCGATCGCCGTGTCGATGCTGCGCAGGCTGAAGGCCGTGGACTTCACGAGCTCCCACAGGTCCGGCGGCAGTTCACCGAAGCTGCTGTCCTCCAGCGCCGCGGTATCGAGTTCGATGTTGAATTCCTGGGGCAGGCCCACAAGCAGGGTCAGCTGGTCGAGGTTCTCCTCATAGCTCTGGACGGAAGTCACCAGCGCATTGCCCTGGCTGATCACCGAGTTCTCGGCCTGCAGCACATCCAGGGGAATCCCCAGACCCTGCTTCAGGCGTTCGATCGCCCGGTCCAGCTGCAGCAGTGCCGTATCCAGGTTGGCCCGGCGCACGTTGATGGCCTCGCGAGCCGCCATGGCCCGGTAGTAGCCGTTCAGCACGTTCAGCTTGAGCTGGCGGATGTCATTGTCAAGGCTGTCGTAACTGAGCTGCAGGCTGTTGCTGCTCGTATACAGGGACAGGTTGTTGATGAAGCGTCCGCTGCCCCGGCGCAGGGGCCGGTTGTAGCTGAAGCTGAAGTTGTGGCTGTAGCTGTTCGAAATGCCGCCACCGCCCTTGGCACCGCTCAGCCCATAGCTCATGGACATGGAATCACCGTACTGGAAGGGCTTGCTCCAGGTGGTGGAAGCGCTGTAGGACTGGCTGTCGGTGCCGCCGGCGAAGGGCCATTCGTCCGTGCTGGAACGGCTGGCCCGCAGGTCACCGCTCCACTGGGGATCCCAGCGGTAATACGTGCGGTCGACGCTGTAGTGGCTCTTCTCGATATTGTTCTGCTGGCTGCGCAGGCCGAAGTTGTTGGTCACCGCGAGCTCAAGCAGCTCGTCCAGGGAGACGAGCATTGCTGCTTCGTCCGAAAAGGGCTCAGGTTGCAGCCGGAACAGTTCAGCGGTTTCCAGGCCGCTGTCCAGCGCATGCTGGAGTTCCTCGCCCCATGCCATTCCCGTTTCCCCGGGTACCAGGCCAAAATCCTCGCCTGTAACCGTTACTGCCGCGTTTGCCGATGCTTCCTCCATCGGTTCCGCCGCCGCCGCTGGCATTGCCATGCAGACGAGCGCGGCCACGGGCAGCAGGCGCAGCGCACTGCGCGTTGCTCCGTTCACGGATGCCTCCTCCACTTATCCTCGTTCTAGGGGGACGCTAATCCACCTTTCAATGTTTCGCCCCGCGGGCGCTTCCTACAGGCCCTCGGATCCCGGGAGCGTATACCCCGGCTTGCTGAAGTCCACCGACGCCACGTCAGAGGTGAACTTTGAAATCGCCGGACCGGCGACCTTGTTCATGATTCCGTAGTAGATTCCGCCGGTGATCAGGCTGTAGAGCAGGAAGCCCACGATCAGCTGGCCGAAGCCGAGATCCGTGGCCTGCATGAAGGCGATCGCATAGAGCACGATCGCGTAGAGCATGATCACCATGCCCACGATGTACAGCACGCTCTGGCCCATCAGGGAGCTTGGCTTGAAGCCGTCACCGAAGACCTGGAAGCTGCTGAAACTTGCAGCAATGTAGCAGCACCAGCCGATGGTATAGAAGAACATCGGGTATGCAGTGGTGCTCATCAGATCGCTGAGCGACACTGGAGATCCGAACATCTTGGCGGCCAGGAAGTAGACCAGGCCGGCCAGTACCCAGATCGCCATGCCCCACAGACCCAGCCACAGCAGGTTGGTGTCCACCTGTGTCTGATATAGGGCATTCAGGGTTGAAGTGGCCCAGTTGGCCGCCACATCCTGATAGTTGTGGTTCGGATTGTTGGATGCCAGCATCGTTCCGTAACTCTCCGCGAAGGAGTTGAAGCCGGCATTCATCTGCGCCCGATTCAGCACGAGCACGATGGACCCGATCAGGTGGCCGAGGAAGACCACCGCGATCGAGTAGAACGCGGTGTCGCTCGAACCGTGGTGCTTCAGGCTGGCACCCGGTGCCGTGACAACCTCGAACAGGTTGACAAAGAACTTCAGTCCAAGCGCAAAGAAGCAGATTACCGTGAACACGGCAAGTGCAACCAGCATCATGCCGGTTGTATCGTCAGCTCCCTGCAGCATTGCTAGCGCAACCATCGCAACCCCTACACACTAGGCCGGAATAAACGTCAATTATAGCCTAGTTCAGTTTGATTTGGATGGTCTCATACGCGTCGACGCGCTTCACGCCGGAGTAGTTGACCACCACTGTGCCCGCTGCGTAGTCGTGCAGCCCACGGAAGGCGGGGAAGAACAGGCTCAGCAGGATCGCCGGCGCTTCGAACAGCACAATGAAAATCAAGGTGCGGATCAGCAGCGCGCCGAAACTGGCGAACTCTCCCCATTCTGTGACTACACGGATACCCACCCAGCTCATGCCTATGCTGCGGTTCCAGAATGCAAGGGAAAGGAAGTAGTAGAGATAGTCGGTGATCGCGAAGAGGATCAGCCAGTAGGGAACAGGCCTGAGATAAACGAAGGCCTGCACGATCCGGCTGAGCTGCGTGCCCCCGCTGTCATCACTGAACACTGCGAACAGCGGATTGCCTGTGGAGGATGCCCCTCCGATCAGGAACAGGATGCAGAGCACGAGGAAACGGGTGATCATCCAGTCTATGCCGAGCGCCAGCAGCTTCTTGAGCGGGTGGGCCGGGCGGCCCTCCAGTCCGAAGGCACCGCTGCCCAGCTCGAACTCCGGAGGAGCTTCAGGTGCCACATCCGGACCGGGGTCCTCACCACGTTCCTGGGCATCGAGAATCTCCGCTTCACTGCGCACGAACATCGCCTCGGCACAATCCACGCACAGCAGCTTGCCGCGACGCACGGTCATGGCCTTCTGGCAGTAGAAGGCCTGGCAGACCGGACACTGAGTCGTTGCCACCTGGTCCGGATACTTGCGGCACATCACTTCCACCTGGTTGTCGCGGTAGAAGTCGCTTACGGCGCTGTCCGCATCCCCGGGGCGCTCCGTCTGGCCGGCCGCCGGACGGCTGAAGTCCACGTCGCCGGGCATTGCGTCGGGATTGCTGAGCACCTGCTGCAGCATCGAGACATTCTCAGCCTGTGGTGCTTCCTGCCATTTTTCTGGTTCAAATCCGTCGGGGATGTCCGAATCGGAGAATTGGCGTCTGGATGTTTCGGATCCGCCCGCAGCCGGTTTGTCTGTCCCGGCATCGGCGGCCCGGTCCGGCTTGCCGTCCGAATCCGTGCTGCCCTGCAGCAGCTTCCAGAGCTGGTTTTCCTCGTCGGGATTCTGCCCCGCTGGATCTTGATTGTCTGTCATTGAATGTGCGACCCTCCGAGACCCTTAGAGTGCGTCAATCCGCTTCTTGATCTCAGCCTGTTCCGACGTGTCGCGCGTGATCATGTGCAGGCGCTCCCAGGCCCGCTTGGCCCTGTGTGCGAATCCCTGCTTCTCAAAGGACTCGGCCAGGAAGCGGTGTGCTTCATGGTACTGGGGATCCTTTTCGACCGCCTTCTTGAAGTAATCCTCCGCCCCGGCGAAATCGCCGCGGGTGAAGGCAGTCTGGCCCTGGTCAAAGTACATTCTGGCGGTCAGGTCACTGCTTGGCATGGCTACTCCCACAGACTGGCATGTGCTGGTGGAGGAGATCGGACTCGAACCGACGACCTATTGCGTGCAAGGCAATTGCTCTTCCAGCTGAGCTACTCCCCCAGCACATGAACGGCCCTAATTATACCGGAGAACAAATCCCCTGGCAGCAGGTCTCCCGAAGCGCGGGCGAGCCTAGTCACTGGTGACGATTTCCACTGCCTGCAGCAGCTTCTCATTGTCGATGGGTTTGCTCAGGGTCAGTTCGGCACCGAGCATGCGCGCCATGGGCAGGTGGTCCATGGACACCTGCAGGCCGCCGCCGGAAATGGCGATGATCCGCACCTGGGGATATTCCTCCCGCAGGCGGTTGATGGTTTCCAGACCATCGGTTTCCGGCATGATGATGTCCGTGATCACAAGATCAGGCGCGAACTCCTCCATCACTTCGGAAATGTGCTTGCCGTTGGGTTCACTGCGCACGCTGTGTCCATGGTGCGTGAGCAGGCGCGTGAGCATGCTGCGCACACCGTTCTCATCGTCAATTACCAGAATCCTCGCCATCGGACCCTCATGCTTGTAATGCCGGCCAGGGCCAGCGGACAGTCTGCTTATAAGTTACCGGGCAGCCTTCCCGGCTGCGGGAAATGCCGATTAAGCGAAAGTCAATTAATGATGCCGGAATCACGGGAATTCCCGGATCTGCCAATAACCATTCTGAAGTCAGTTCCGTCTCTGGAAATGCAGGACACGGGCCTGGCTTGTCTCATGGCCGCTCTGACCTGCGCAAGGGAAAGGGAGTCAGGGGCCGGATAGCCGGTATACGGAATTCGCCGGGCGTAACATGCCCAACCAGTCCCGGCGGATCGGGGTGATTCAGCCGCTTGCCTGTGGCGGCACCACCCAGACCAGCTTCCGGCCCCTCCCGAACCCGGACACCTGACGGGATGACAGGTGTTCTGGTATCGTAATTCCGAAGATGAATCCCGGCGACCGGCAGTTGCAGTTTGAAGCTCTGCTGACGGCAGAGCTCTACCAGGCAGCCTGGGCCTACAGCTGCCGCCTCTGTGCGAATCCGCACAGCGCCGAGGATCTGCTGCAGGAAGCCCTGATCGTCGCATATACGAGGTACCACCAGCTCAGGGACAGGCTGACATTCAAGGGCTGGCTGTTCTCGATCATCCGCACGAAGTACATTGACGAACGACGCCGGCACATCAGCCGGCCGGCCACACTTGAACTTCCGGTGCTGAGTGCGGCGGAAAAGCGCAACCGGGATGCCGAGGTGGTGAATTCCGCCCTGGCCCACCTGCCTGAGAGCCAGAGTGAGCTTCTGTGTCTTTATTACTATGAGGAACTCAGCGTGAAGGAGGTGGGCATCGTGCTGGGGATCGCCGAGAACACGGTGAAGCAGCGCCTGCTGAGGGCCCGGGCCGCCCTGCGCCGCCTGTTGTCACCCTATATGGAGGCGGCGGATGTATCAAATATTTTCTCGGGGATGGATGTGAGTCTCTACGACAGGATATTGCAGGAACGGATCAGTTCCGAGGAGCAGCTCAGCGCCGCCGAGCGGGAGCTGCTGGCTCGGGATCCGGCTTCGCGCAGCCTGCTTGAGGAAAACCGCATGCTGGAGCTCGCCAGGCCCGGGGTCTGGCAGGCCCCGGTCCGCAGCCAGATGCTGCGCCGCGTCTATCAGAAGGTCCCGCAGCGCCATGGCATCCTGTCCTCGCTGAGCTTCCATGTCAGTCCCAGCCGTGCGCGCTCCCTGCTGGCCGGCAGCATGGCCCTGATTGCCCTGGGCATCTTCGGACTGCATCTCTGGCAATATGGTGCCCGCTGGCAACGCAGCGACGGTTTCGAGGTGCGATACCACCTGCTGTCTGACCCCGGCAACGATCTGGCTTACTTCAGCCGCCAGCTGGCCGGTGAGGCGCAGCGTATCGGCGGTGATCAGTTCCCGGGCAGGGATGCCTCAGTGGAACTGCTGAACCTTGAGCGGGATTCCGGCGGAGAACTGTTTGCCGTGCTGCGTCTGAAGGGAGTCAGTCCGGAGGACCTCGTGCACTTCGATCACGCCTTCAGCTCCACCCAGCGTACGGAGCGCACGAGCATCCGCAATGCCAGCTGGTACAGCATGCCTTCGCGGCCGGGCCTGGAATATGAAAGCCGGCTGATGACCATCAACGAGCGCCAGGTGCGCTTCCCCCAGGAATTCTCACTGCGGGAGGTGCTGGAGCTTGATGTCCTGTTGCAGGCCGTGGGTGAGGATGAAGTGCTGATTCGCAATATGAGCATTGGCGACAGCAGCCGCTTTGAGCTGGGGGAAGTCGTTTCGCTGCAGCAGGATGACCTCGGAAATGTGACGATTTCCAATACCGCGGCGGATCAGTCCGCAGCGCATACGATGGAATACCGAGAAATCGTAGATCGCAGCGAACCCTGATCAGCTCCAGCCGGAGGGATCGTAAGGCTTGTCTTCCTGGGAAGATGAGGTGGTGCTGCCGACTTCACGGTCATCGTCGATGATGGATTTGTTCCACCGGTTGATCCAGGAGTTCCTGTCCTGCTGCCCCCACCAGGGCGAAACGAAGTAGTAGATCACCGCAGCAATCAGCACAAGCCCGATGAATTGTCCGATTGTAATTCGCATTGAAGTGTTCCCTACAGCCTGTTCGGCGAACCCATAGACATGTTAACCGGCCAACATTCCGCAGCCGTCAACGCCAAACGGATTCTGCCCTTGCTTAATCCAGATATTACCTTATATCAGATTCACGTGTCATGTTTCACAGAGCGGCAGCACAGGAGCGCAGCATGGCAATCATGTCCCGTGGATTGAGACTGGCTCCCCCGATCAGCGCACCATCAATGTCCGGCTGGGTGAAATACTCGACGATATTGCCCGGCTTGACTGAACCACCATACAGCAGCAGGGCGGATGCGCCTGCCGCCGGGGAGATGTTGGTGCCGATCCAGCCGCGGATCAGGGCTGCCATCTGCTGGGCATCCGCAGCTGCGGCATTCTCGCCGGTGCCGATCGCCCAGATCGGTTCATAGGCAATCACCAGTTCCTGCTGGGCTGCAGCGCGCAGGGGGACAAGCTGTGCCGCGAGCTGAGCCTGGACGAACTCCTCGGCGGAACCGCTGCGGCGGGTATCCAGATCCTCACCGACACAGAGGATCGGCAGCAGGTCATGTTCCAGAGCCTGGTTGATGCGGCGGCTGATCAGCTCCTCGCTGTCAGCATAGAGCTGGCGGCGCTCGGAGTGGCCGACGATCACGTAATCACAGCCGAGATCAGCCACCATTGCGGCACTGACCTCACCGGTGAAGGCTCCCCCGCCCTCCGCGCTGACAAGCTGGCTGCCGCTCAGGACATGGGAATCCTCCAGCAGGGCCCCCAGCAGTCCCAGGTAGCACAGCGGCGGGCAGATCAGCAGGTCAGGCAGGGGTGACTCCGCCTCGCCGAAGTAGTCCGGCATCTCCTCGCGCAAAGTCTCGCAGTAATCCTCGATATCCTGCCAGAGCAGATTCTGCTTCCAGTTCGCTGCCAGCAAGGGGCGGCGCTTGCTATCCATTGGCTTGATCCTCTTGTGGAGGGGGCCCGCCCATGCGCGAACGCTGGCTGACCTCCTCGATTATTCCCTCGTAGTCGTACCAGAACTGCATGATGTGGTCACTGGCCTCGAGGAAGTGTAGCTCATCGACATCCGGCCGGGGGAAGTTGCGTATGTACATGGCCAGCACCGGCACGCTTGCACAGCCCCGGGCGAGCAGCCGGCCCTGCAGCCGGCGCACGGTGGCCCCACTCCAGCAGGAGGTGTCACACAGCAGGGGGCAATGCAGCCTGTCAACCGGGATATTGTCAACATCACTGGCGCAGAAGAAGGGCAGCTTCAGCTGGTGGCTCAGGTAGACGGCCGGGAACAGCCCGCTGCGGATCACGCCGACGACGCAGTCCGGGCGCGGTTGCATTGCGTCGGCATGGCGGGCCATGCGGTCAAGCAGCGCCGTGTATGCCTGCGCCGTGACCATGTACTGCCCGCCACCGCGAGCCACCTGCCTGGGTCCTGCCACGCGCAGATGATATCAGGCGGGGCTAGAGCTCGCGGTTGACAACCCGCAGGGCGCGTCCGACGATCTCGACCTTCTCGCCGCTGCGCTCGATCAGCAGCGTGGAATGCGCGTAGTCCGAGTTGGCCGGCGAAAGCGCCAGCATGCCCTCGACCTCCATGTAGCTGCGCAGCTTGATCTGGTTGCGGTCGTTGATCGCCACCATGCAGCCGTTGACGGGCTTGCTGGCGGGGCTGACGACGACCCAGTCACCGGCGGTGACGATCGGCGCCATGGCGTTGTCATCCACACTGAGCACGAATGCATCGATGTCATCATTGCAGAGCGAAGCCGGCAGGTGGAAGCCAGCATGCTCCCCGGCCACGTTGGTGACCGGCTGCCAGTTTGATTCGTAGACCGGCAGGGTCATCTCACTGCTGAGTTCCTGGTCCTGGCCCCGGGCGTAACTGGCGGCAGGCAGGCTTGAGATCTGGCCCCGCTGGCGGATCTGGCTGGAAAGGTACTCCAGGTTGGTGATGCCGCGGCGCAGCATGTCCATCAGCTCAGTGCCGTCACTGACCTCCACCAGCGGATCAGCCTCAAAGCTGCTCAGTCCACTGGCGGAATCATGCTCCGGCATGTTTGCGGCGATGGACTGCACGATCCCCGCCTTGCGCAGCAGGTGGATCTCCGGCACGTTGTAGGCCCGGGCCAGCTTGGCAAGCGTCTTGGCGGAGGGAGTGTAGATGCCGTTCTCGATCTGGCTGATGTAACCCTGAGTGATGCCGGTGATACCAGCCGTCTGCGTCATCGTCATGTTGTTCTTGATGCGCAGCAGCTTGATGTAGTTTCCCAGTTCATTTCCTCTCATAAGGCAACCCCTTTGTGGAGATCCAAGCAGTAAGTGATCAAAACGACATTATTGAATCTGAATATATGGGTATTTATTAGCCAATCAGATCATACAGGATATCGGTCGCAGTTACCCGCTGATTTAGCAAGAAAATTGCCAGTCTACCGGGATTTAACCTGACTCAGACTGACTTGGGGTCCAGAATCAGCAGCATGTCGTCGTCGAGCCGCATGGAATCAAGCAGCCGGAACTGCCGCGCATCGCCGACCTGCTCCAGCCCCAGCGCCGGACTGAAGGGCATGGCATCAGCACCGAGCAGCTGCGGCGTGTAGACCAGAGACAGCTGATGGGCCATGTTCTGGCTGAGCAGTTCGGCGGCAACCCCCGCCCCGCCTTCCACCAGCATGCTGCGGATGCCGCGCTGCCAGAGTGCATCCGCCAGCATCGCAAAGGACAGCCGTCCATCCTCAGGTTCCAGACCGATGAGCTCCACTCCCCGCGGAAGCTCCTGCCGAGGCAGAGCGGACTGCAGGCCTGCGATCAGCAGGCGGGGCAGCTCCGGACGGAAATCACCGGAGAGCTCAGCCAGCGCCAGCCGGCTGAGTTCAGGCAGCAGCCTGAAATGCGGATCAAGCACCACGCGGCTGGCATGGCGGATCTGCAGGGAAGCTGCATCCTCCATGAAGGCACTGAGCGCTGCGCGCCGGGTGCTGAGTCGTGGATTGTCAGCCAGCACCGTGCCGCTGCCGACGAGAATCGCGTCGTGCTTCTGGCGCAGGTAGTGCGCATAGCCGAGGCTTCGGGGACCACTGAGCCACTGGCTGTGCCCGTTGGCACAGGCGATCCGGCCGTCCAGGCTCATGGCCAGCTTCAGGCAGATGAAGCAGCTGCCCTGCCGCTGATTGTGTGCAAAGGCATCATTCAGCAGCCGGGCCTCCGCGGCGAGCAGGCCTCCATCCACCTGGATTCCGGCATCGCCCAGCATTGCAGCTGAGCGGGCGTGGCTGCGCTGGTCCGGGTCCTCCGTGGCATACACCACGCGGGAAACCCCTGCATCAATGAGCACGGTGCTGCAGTTGCGCGGCTGGCGGCCGCTGTGCGAGCAGGGTTCCAGGCTCACATAGGCGGTGGCCCCCCGGCATTCCCCCGCTGCGGCAACGGCTGCGGCTTCGGCGTGCTTCTCCCCATAGTTGGCATGCCAGCCCTCGGCCAGCACCTGCCCGTCGCGGACCAACACGCAGCCCACCAGCGGATTGGGGCTGACCCAGCCGAGGCCCCGCCGCGCGAGCTGCAGGGCACGGTAAATGTAGTGCTCATCGCTGCCGGCCGGATAGGGGTTAATGTCAGTGATCATCAGGGTTGCGCCAGAGTAAGCCAATCCACGGCGGATGTCCAGTCGCCATCGCCATTGATGCTGAACTGGCGGGCCTCGCAGGACTGCAGGTCCAGCAGCCACAGTCCGCCGTCACGCTGCATCAGCATCCGGCCCTCAATCAGCTGGCGGCCCCAGCTGGGATCGTCAAAGCTGAACACGACTTCCACGGAATAGCGGTCGGCAGCCAGGCGTTCCATGGAACGGATGCGCGTATGCCGCAGGCTGGATCCGTGTGCCGGCAGCAGTGGCCCGATGAGATCGTCAGCAAGCTGGCGCTGCGCTGGCAGGATGCCCTGCTGCACTCCGTTGAGGTCCGCCTCGCGCACCGCATCACTCAGCTCCAGCAGCGCACTGCGCACGGCTGAGCGCTGCAGCATCGGGGGCAGCAGCAGGCCCAGCAGCGCCAGCAGCAACAGCAGGCCTGCGATCAGGAGGATCCGGTTCACGGGGTTGCATACCTCTGCAGGCCGCTTAGCAATCTTTCAGAAGAAACGAAACAGGCCCCGCCGTGGCGGGGCCTGCAGGGTCGGTCAGTTGTAAGACTACTCAGCCTCAAGTTGGGCCAGGATGTTGAACACGATGTAGCGGCGCAGCTCCTTGGGCTCGATCTCCATCAGGCGCGGGCGGCCGGAGATGTCGGTCACGCGGGTGTGATAGAAGAACTCCATCATCACGATCAGGCCCGGGAAGCGGACGCCGAACACACCGTCGAAGGGATAGGGAGCACCGACGGGCTGGTCCACCGCATTGGTGACGCTGTGGCGGTGCGGCGGCTTCTCGATGCCGAACACCACGCCGCGGTCGATGTCGAAGTAGTAGCGGCTGGAAATGCCGATGTTGCCCCAGCTCTTGAACTCGGTGAGTTCCTCGCTGGTGCGCTCCTCCCATTCCTTGTTCCACTCGGACACGCCGCTCATGTCGATGATCGCCAGGTTGCGGCCGTTGATCTGGGTGTAGTCGATCAGCTTGTACATGAACTTGGTCATGATCGGCTCGTTCTCCGGCAGGCCGGGAACGTGGATCGGGAAGCTGTGGAACCAGATGTTGTCGTTGTAGACGGGGTAGTCGGGCAGGTAGAGCAGGTGCGTCCACTCAAATACGTGGGAGATGTTGAGGTCGATGTAGTTGCGGTCGGTCTCATCATCAGCCACGAGACGGTTGCGGGAGACCTTGCGCAGCAGCTCCAGGCCCCCCACGTCAAGCACCTCGCCCTGCTTGTTCATCACGTACTCAATGTTGTTGACGGTCACGCTGTCGAGGTCAATGCTGTCGGAGATGCCGCCGGCAAAGCCACCGCCGTCACCGTCGCCACCACCGCCACCTTCTCCGCCGCCCTGCATCGGGCCGCTGCCGGCACCCATGCCGGGATCACTGGGGGGCAGGCCGAGGTTCTTGATGAAGTCATCGCCGAAGCCGAGCGTGCCACCGCCACCACCGCCGCCGTCGCCACTGCCGCCGCCGTCGAGGTTGAAGTTGCTCCAGCCATCGTCGCCGAAACGGGCATCGACGCGGTCACGGCCGAGGAGGGAATCCAGGGCGCGCACGCGGTAGGTATAGAAGTTGATCTGGTTGCGGTTGAGGCCGGGGCCGCTGTATTCAACGACGTCCTCATAGACACTGCCGATGGCGAACTCACCCCAGACGATCTCATCCTTGAGACCCGGGCTGACCTGTTCACCGTTCATGATGAGCTGCAGCATGTAGCGGGTCTTCAGATCCTCGTCCGGGTTGAAGCGAAGAAGCTGGGCTTCCTCGACCTTGGCCTCGGCGGTGGAAAATGAGCCGACCATGGCAAGAAGCGCCACGGCAACCATGCATAACTTCTTAAATGCGTTGTTCATACAAACCACCCTTGGCATTCCCCGGTAGTCCATTTCATTATGACTGCCGGAACGGTGATCGGTTGCGATGAAATGAAAAAACTGGAGCTGAGGGGATTCGAACCCCTGACCCTCTGTCTGCCAGACAGATGCGCTACCACTGCGCCACAGCCCCGAATCAGTTCATCTCAACCTCTCTGCCTGCCGCCCACAGATCCTCCAGCCGGTAGAACTCCCGTAGCGCCGGAGTGAAAATGTGCACGGTCAGAACGCCGAAATCAGCGAGTATCCACTCGCCGTTTTCATAACCGTTTAGGCCGTCCGGCATTATATCATACCTGGCCATTTCCTCAATCACGTAGTCCATGATCGCCCGGTTGTGCAGGGCCGTCAGCCCGTTGGCGATCACGATGTAATCCACGTAGTCGACCTGCTCCGAAACGTCGATCACGAGCGGACGCTCACCCTTGCGCATGTCGATCGTCTGATGGATCAGGCGCAGGATTTCATCCATGCTCGGATCGTCGTCCTCATGATCCGTCAGCTGCGGACTCTTCTTGGGTAACTTGACCATATACTCCCTGGCTCTGCCCGCTGCGGGCCGCCGGGCAAGATTCTACTCGACGGGCGTGGGACTCCGCTCAGGCCGTGCCGCCGCCGTTGCCGCCGCTGGCCTGCTCACTGGGGGCAACGAGGATCAGCTGCAGCTTCTGCACCGGACTTGGTTTGCCCTTGTCGTCCAGCACGCGCACGCTGATCGTGAATTCGCCGGCTGTGCTGTATTCGTGGCTGAGCTGCGGCTCGGTGCTCTGCTCCTCGAAGTTGCCATCCCCGTTCCAGTCCACCTCATAGCTCGCAACACTGCCGTCGCGGTCTGAACTCTTCGAGGCATCAAGCGTGGCCGTGAAGGGGACAGTGCCGGCCTCGGCATTGAGCCGGACCACGGCCCGCGGGGGTGCGTTGAGGTCAGCCAGGAACTCAGCGACCTTCTTCACGTCGGAGGGCGCGATGTATTCATCACTGGTACGCAGGTGCTGGTTCTCGGCGGAGACTCCGGGGAGCATGCGCTCATGTCCAGGTTCCCGGGCCCAGTAGCTGGGCAGGCTCATGGACTCCATTTCCTCGAGGTTGTAGTCCTCCGTATGCTGGGCGAGAGCCAGCAGCTGGTCCAGGCTGAGACTGGTCTTCACGCTCTCATTGAAGAGCTTTGCCAGCTGGGGCAGCTTGGGCAGCATCTGCGGCGTAGCCATCTTCTCAAGGATCAGCCTGATCACCTTCTGCTGGCGCTGCATCCGGCCCTTGTCGCCCATCGCATCATGGCGGAAGCGGGCATAGCCCATGGCCTCCACGCCGTCGAGATGCTGCAGGCCCTTCTTCAGATGGATATGCAGGTCGCCGGCATTGTCATCCCAGTTCATGTTCTTCTCGACATCCACTTCCAGGCCGCCGAGTTCGTCAATCAGTTTGATGAAGCCCTCGAATTCGATGACCACGTAGTGGTCAATCTCCATATCGAGGAGCTTTGAAACGGATTCCCGGGCCCGGGTCAGTCCACCCTCGGTCAGGTCCTGTTTCTTCTTCTGGTTGTACATCTGCCCATAGGCATATGTATGTCCGAGCTTCTCATAGCCGAAATTCGTGCCGTTCTGCCAGTGCTGGATCCAGCCGTCACGCGGCAGGCTGGCAAGCCGGATCTGGCCCGATTCGAAATCGGTACTGGCCACGAGCGTGCTGTCATTGCGGCGAATGATGCCCGGGTCCTTCTTCGTGGCCGGGACATGGTCCAGGCCGATCAGCAGGATCGTCAGATGCTGCTTGCCGTCGAAGCTCTCCCTGAGCGAGGCCTTGGGGCTGACCATGTTGCGGGCCAGCTTCACGCCCTGCTCCCAGCGCGTGCTGCTCTGGCCGGTAACCTTGTTCTCGATCGGCACCGTGAACCAGTTCCAGGCGAAGATCCCACCCACGACGAACAGGAAGATCAGCACCATGCCCAGCGGGCTGTGCAGCATGAAGGGCATGCGCTGCGTGCGGCGGCGGCTGCCGCGCACGACCTTGCGGCTGAGCCGCGGCTGCTGCGGAACATACGGGGCATAGGACTCCGCAGTCGCATCGTCCGCAGTCTGCGGCTCCGCGGCAGTAGGCACGCCCTGAGCGGCATCCGCCTGAGCGATGTCATCCGCAAGCTGCGGAGCGGGAGCCTGCTCCTCTTCCCCGGGGGCAGTCAGATTTCTGTCGTCAGCATCCGTCAATTCAATTCATCCCAGAGCACCCGGCGCGCATGCCGCCGGTATTCGTTGTAAAGGGCCACCGTATTCTCTTCGATTGAAAGTCCCCGTTCGATAATACTGGCCAGTTTTCCCCTGGCCACGGCGAACACCGCCGCCTCCAGATCCCGCTGGGCCAGCTCGCGGATCTCATCCACGCCGGGGAACTGGCGGTCCGCACTGATGTAGTCCGCCACGTAGAGCAGCCTGGAAAGCAGGCCCATCCCCACCCGGCCCGTCACATGATCGCAGATCGCCTGCTCCACCTCCGGGTCGTCAATCCCGAAACGGCGCTTCAGCAGCAGGGCCCCGACCTTGCCATGCAGCAGTTCCGGGCTCTGTTCCTCAGCGGGGCTGACACCGAGCCCACGCTCACGGGCGATGGCCAGCTGATCGGGCACGGGCAGCTTCTTGGCATTGTCATGCAGCAGGCCGGCCAGCTCCGCCTGGTCCACCAGCTCCGGCGCATGGACCAGCGCCAGGCGCACGCAGGCCGTGGCCACCTTGCAGCTGTGGTCATGCCGCTTGGCACCCATGTATTCCTTCAGGGCATTGGTGAGGCGCTCGCGCTCGGCGTGCTCCAGCATGGCGCAGATTATATCCCGGCTGGACCTGAGCTCAGGCCGGCGGGCGGCGGAACACGCAGAACCAGCGCGGGCTGCCGGTTTCTCCACCGGTGGCGTGGTACTCAAACAGCTCCGTCTGCAGGCCACATTGCGTGCAGAGCAGCTCCAGCTCGCTGCGGGAGAGCGCCCAGGGCGGGCCGTCGATCTCCTCATCCTCCTCGCGCACGCGGCAGATCAGCAGCAGCCGCCCGGCCGGGGCCAGCAGGCTCGCGAGCGGTGCCAGCATCCTCCGGCGCAGCTCCTCGGGCACGGCCTGCAGGGTGTGGATCTCCACCACGGTACTGAACCGGCCCAGCATATCGGCCGGGGGATCCAGCAGATCAGCCTGGCGGTAGGACACCCTGCTTTCAGGCCAGCGCTTCCGGCACCATTCAATCGCGGTCGGTGCCAGGTCGAAGGCTGTCACGCTGAAGCCGCGCCGGGCCAGCTCCTCGGCGTCGTCTCCCAGCCCGCAGCCCACGACCACCGCCGGTCCGCCCAGACGACCCTCCAGCTGATCCAGCAGTTCCAGCAGCAGGGGATGCGGTTGCATGTCGGCCCAGGGTACGACGCTCAGATCGCCCGCGGCCTGGCGGTAGAGCTCCTCGAACCAGCCCTGGCCATCGCCACGTTCCAGATGTTCGCGGGCCAGCTGCTGTGAGAGCCGCCTGTCCTTGTCCTGCATGCCGCGATTATAGATCCGCCCTGCGGCCAGTCCCTGAACTGATTCACGCATTTTCCTGTCATGACAGTGCATGCATCCGCAAGTCCCGACTGGTCGTTATAATTCCTCACTTCAATGAAGCCTGTGATATTCAGCCTGCTCCTGCTGCTGGCCTGCCTGATCCTGTCCCCCCGCCTAGCCGCCGCCGATCCGCTCAATGATGAGCAGGTCGCGATCGCCGCTGAGCGCAACGGGGACCGCGAGACTGCGCTGACGCTCTACCAGTCCGCGCTTGCGGGTTACGGCAGCGCCGGCCAGCACACTGAAGCGGCGCGCGTGGCCCAGTCGCTGATGCTGCTGCAGATCAGCATGGGTGACATCGCGGATGCGATGGCCTCCTCGGAGCAGGCGCGCAGCATGCTCGTCGAGGCCGGGCGCAGTGATGCGGCGGCGCAGCTGGCAGGCATGCTCGCCAGCCTGCTGAAGGCCCGGAGCGAATACGGCCTGGCCGAGGACAGCTATCTGGCCGCGCTTGCGATCCACCGCGGGAGTGGCAACCGGGTCAGTGAAGCAGGGACACTGATGAGCCTCGGCGTACTGGCGGAGCTGATGGAGGAACCGCAGCGCAGCGCGGAGTACTACGAGGAAGCGGGTGAGGTCTATCTGGAACTCGGGGACGAGCGCGGCCTGATGCACAGCTACACCAATGCCGGGCAGGCCCGGCTGGAGGCTGATGACCCGCGCGCGGCCGAGCAGGCCTTCCGCCAGGCACTGTTCCTCTGCGGCAAGCTGGATGATCCGCACAGCTGCGTGGCCCAGCAGCTCGGACTGAGCCAGGCCCTGCGCCTGATGCAGCGCCATGCCGAAGCCCTGGAGGCGATTGCGGCCTGCCTGGAACTGCTGCAGGAGCGGCCCGACAACCTGCTCAGAGCCCGCACCCTGCTGGAGCAGGGCCGCGTGCTGGCCGGCGGCGAGGATCCGCAGCAGGCCCTGCAGGTGCTCGAGGAAGCCTGGCAGCTGTTCGGGCGGGAAGCGCGGCAGGAGGAGCAGGCGGCGATGGCCACGGAGCTGATCGAGGCTGCCCAGGCAGCCGGCCGCAGTGATCTGGCGGCGCGCTACCGCCAGCTCAGAAGCGAACTCAACGTCTCATCCTGAGCGCACGGAAGTCGCGCCGGCTGTTGAAGTACAGCGACTGGATGATCGCCAGCACCAGCCACATCGTCATCAGTGACGAACCACCCTGCGAAATGAATGGCAACGGCAGGCCGGTCACCGGGGTGAGCCGGATCGTCATCCCGGCGGCGACGAACACATGGAAGAAGAAGAACGCGCTCGCCCCGTAGCAGATATAGCGCTCGTAGTTGCTCTGCACGTCTCGCGAGATCGCGAGGATCCGCGCGATCAGGAAGAAGTACATCGTCAGTACATAGAGGCAGCCGAGGAAGCCGTACTCCTCGGCGATCAGGGCGAAGATGAAGTCGCTTTCGATCACGGGGATGAAACCGCCGCGGGTCTGGGTGCCGCGCAGGAAGCCCTTGCCGGTCAGCCCGCCGCTGCCGACGGCGATCTCACTCTGGTTGATCTGGTAGCCGATGCCCTGCGGATCGGCCTTCGGATCGAGGAAGGCCTTGATGCGGTTGCGCTGGTGCTCATAGAACAGGAACTGCCAGGCGAAGATGCCGCAGAGCATGAAGGCCACGAGCGTGGCGAGGATCAGGCGGCGGCGCACGGGGGTGAACAGCGCCATCACGAAGAACACCACCACGAAGACCATCGCCGTGCCAAGGTCCGGCTGCAGCAGCACGAGCGCCAGCAGTGACAGCAGCACGCCGAGTGCGGTGAGATAGGCCCGGTCCGGCTTCATGCCCTCGCGGGAGAACAGCCAGGCGAGGATCAGGATGAAGGCCAGCTTGGCGAACTCCGAGGGCTGGATGTCAACGGGGCCTATGGAGATCCAGCGGTTGGCACCCATGCCGTGGCTGGCACCGATGGCGAGCACCAGCGCCAGCGCGGCGGCAACCGGGACATAGAACCACAGCCAGCTTTCCGGGCGCAGGCCCCAGTTCACGCGGCGCACGAAGTGATGGACGACGAGCGCGATCACCAGCCAGACGATCTGCTTGATCTCGACCAGGGAGAAGAACACACCGGGGGTGTCGCCGGCTTCCCAGGTCGCGCTGTACACATAGACCAGCCCCGAGATGGACAGGGCCAGACCAAGCAGGAACAGGACCCAGTCGAAGCTCAGGCTGCGCACGGGGAGATTATAGTGGGACGCGGGAGGGGGGATGCGGATTGGGGAGGATCTGGGAGCTGGGGTGCATGGAGAGTGGCAGAGGTCTGGCGCAAGCCAGGCGCTGGAGGCCCGGTGCCAACCGGGCGACGGTATTGCGGAGCAAGCTTCATCCCAGTAAAGCGGCAAGCGCGCCGCTGCTACCGATTCACTTCCTCCACATCCCCCACTTCTTTCACTTCCCAAACTATCCGATCTATTCGTACTATTCAAACTGCACGCTGCGAGCTCAATGCTCGCGCTCCATTGGCCAGCAACCCGGCTAATGATCCTTCTGATCTGGCAAGTCGTGATCAACCAGCCGCAGATTGGCAGCAAAGTCCCAGTTGCCATCAGTAATGTAATTGTGGCAAGGGGTGCAGGTCTGCTCACTGATATCTGTCAATCCAAGCTCATTCAGACCTTCCATTGGCCCTGTCAGCTGTTCACCCAGCACCAGCTGCACGTGCAGTTCTCCCGGACCGTGGCAGGCTTCGCAGGAAACACCTTCAATATGTGAGTCAGTAATCTCCATTCTGTGGCCGGTTGGCTTGCCATAGCCTGTTGAATGACAGGGCAGACATAGAGAGTTCGTAGATTCACGCTGTCGCTGCAAGGTATCCATAGAAGTAGCATGGCGACTTCCGGCATGGCTCTCGGATTCATCAGCATGGCAGGACATACAACTCTGTTCTCCAACGAACTCAACGATCTTGTTTAGGTCCATGCTGGCAAACTCACGATCGCGCGCGGCCTGCAATTCCAGGTATATCCTTTGCAACTGCCTACCCCGTTCCTGGATTGTCGCATGATCCACGAAACTGCTTGTCATCCGAATGTAGCCAGAATCCAGCAGCGACAGGCCTTCCTTCGCGGAAAACCTGAAATCTCCACGAACAAGTTCCCGGCCCCGGTCCTCACCGGCTGCCAGTTCAATTGCCCGGCCATTTCCACCATCAGTCTGGCTTTCCAGCTGCGACTGCTCCATACCAAGCAGGATGTCTATTCCTTCCAGCTCCCGGACCTGCCGTAACTCCTCATCCGAAAGTCCATTGACCATGACTATCACATACTGATCCTGCCTGGCTTTTGCAAGAACACGGCTTAAGGCTGCTGCGGGGTTTTCAATCATGAAGCCGGATAAAATGTCAGTCCCTTTCCTTACAGGCTCAGCAGTCGTGACACCCGTAATAAACAGATCCGGGTAGTACCCTTCCCCCGCTTCATAGTAATCAGCAACACCCCAGCTCACTGCACTTGAGATGTTTTCCACATTTGCAGAAACCACTAATCTGAACTTCTTCGTCAATTCGTACAATTCAGGGGAATCAACTTTGAGTTCATTGACCCCCAGATTGACTACTGCGAGACCGAAATTGTCCATCGCCTTCACATAAGCCTCAGACTCGGCCAGCTTCATGCTGGAACTGCCATCAATGAAAGAGCCACAGTCCAGCCACAGAACTACCTCAACGCCATTGCTGGGGATGCTGGCATTTGCCAGAGTATCCCGCGCGCTCTGATTTAACTTATATCTGGGGTTAGCCTTGGCTAAGCTTTGTTCAAACCCAGCGTCAGCTACAGCTTCCAGTTCGACCATGTATGGGATGCGTCTCAGTATTCCCCCAAGATTTCCACTTTCACCTTCACTGGGATCAAAACATGCATGGGTGTTTGCAGTGAAGACAATGGCAATATTCTGGTCTGCATGGGTGAAAGGGCGGAACATGAGCCATAAAATGTAGCCAACGATGGCACCCGGCACAAATGCTATCAAGGCAATTCTGAGAAGTCCGCTGCTGTTCGTCATCGCCCAGTCCCGCAATCAATGTTGCCAAGATTTGTGCAGCTTACAATCAAGGCCCGCAAAGTTTTCATAGTTGAATTCTACCTTTAGTTACCGAAGCAGGAATACGCTGTGTAATCACACAATCAGTTTTATCCTGCTTCATATGCGCAATCGACCATGATTGCGATGCTCCTTCTATAATCCCCGCGTGGGGCTTCCCGATGCTCAGATAGTGATTGCCGGCGGTGGGCCGGCCGGCTCGATGTCCGCGGGCCTGCTGGCGCGCGCTGGCTTCGATGTGCTGCTGCTCGAATCCGGCGGGCCGGACAACGACGTGCTGTGCAGCGGCCTGCTCAACCCCGAGGCCCAGGCCGCCCTCGGCCTGACCCCGCCGGCGCATGTGCTGCGCGAGCCGCTGGCACCGCTGCTGCAGTACCACGACCGTGACAACTGCATCCGCCTCGAATACGACCCGCGCTATCTCAACACCAGCCGCCCGGCCTTTGACGCCTGGTTGCGTGAGGAAGCCCAGGCGCAGGGCGTAAGGATCCATTACGAGACCCGGGCCAAACGCATCAGCCATGGAGAGCGCGGCATCAGCCTGGCAACGAGCCGCGGCGAACTGTCCTGCCGTGTATTGCTGGACTGCACGGGCTGGCGCGCCTTGTCAAGGAAGCAGAGCACGCGCCGTCCGGCCCCGCATGTGCATGCCTTCCAGGGTACGATCACTGCCGATCTGCCACCCGGCAGCATGTGGGCGATCTTTGACAGCGCGCTGACGGACTACTACGCCTGGATCGTGCCCAAGGGCGGGCAGCGTTTCCTGCTCGGTGCTGGTTAC
Source organism: bacterium (assembly GCA_041395205.1). Classification (GTDB taxonomy): domain Bacteria; phylum 4484-113; class 4484-113; order 4484-113; family JAFGCY01; genus JAHEFU01. The sequence goes on along the minus strand of JAWLAZ010000001.1, from coordinate 1,116,814 downwards.
CTGCAGGCCAGTGATGTGACCCGCGACCAGGCCGAGAACCCCTGGGGCAAGCTTCAGCGCATGCTGGACTACCTCGCTGCGCTCGGCTATGCAGTCGGGCTGGAGGATGCCAAGCCGCTCGGTTCGCCGATCACCACGCCGACTGACATGCGCCAGCTGTGGTGGGGCGAGCGTGGGGTGATCCCGGTCGGCGAGGCCAGCGGAATGGTCAGCCCATCGAGCGGCGACGGGATCAGCTTCTGCCTGCAGGGCGGGATCTCTATTGCGCAGACCCTGACGCAGTTCCGCAGCGAACTGACCGGGCCCGTGAGTGATGACCTGCACCGGCGTATGCTGCGGCATTACCTGAGCGGGATGGCCCCGGCGCTGTCCGAGCTGCGCTTCAACATCCTCAAGGCCCGCACCGCCGCCGACCCGCTCTGGCGCAATGCCGCCGTGCGCCTGCTGCCGCTGTTCCTGCGCCGGCCGATTGCCCGGCTGGACTGGGCCGGGAGCGGGATTCAGCAGGCCTGAAGTTATAATCAGGCTGCGGTCGCAGACGGCCGCGAGGTGCAGCTGACATGATCATCATCCGCTGGCTCACGGGTTTCTTCAAGACACTGGTCAATCTCTGGGACTGGCAGGAATGGTCCTATTACACGAAGACCGGCTTCGATCCGAAGATGCCGGCCAGCCAGCGCTGGGAAGTGCAGGTCAGGGTCTCGGACAAGGTGCCGGAGACCGAGGCCGAGGAGATCATGCCGCTCAAGAACCGCCGCGTGTTTCTGAAGGACAAGTACGGCCAGGCCGCTGACGAGATGATCTACGGCAGCACCGATGACTACAAGGTTGATGCGGTGATCGAGCAGTATGAGAAGGAACTGCGCAGCCGCACCGCCGGCAACTTCCATGCCACGATGATCGTCAACCGCAACCTGGACTACTTCCACAACACACGCCCGCCGGAGGACCCGATGAGCGAGGGGCTGGACGCCGACCGCAGGTACCGTGAGGAGCAGGCCCGGCGCAACCGGGAACAGTGAAACAGGGACCTGGGACCTGGGACCGGGGAACAGGTCAGCTGCCATGCAGAAGCATGGCTACGCCCGGGTACCGGCAACGCAATGCGTTGCTATTCCCTGCTCCCTGAAACCGGAAGTCCGAACCGGGTCCCTGGTCCCCGATCCCGGAAACCTGGCCGGAGGCCTGACAACTAGCCCTTCTCGCGCGTAATGCGGATGCAGTCGTCAATCAGGGCCTCGATGAAGTCCTGCAGCAGGTTGCCAACGAGCTCCGGCTTGAAGTCCGCGCCCTCGTCGATCCGCAGGGTCGTGCGTGACAGCGTGGCCGTCAGGCGGCGCAGGCGGCCGTCGCGGTCCTCACTGCAATTCAGCGCCGCTCGCAGGCGCGGCTCGGTATGCGTGGCCGAGAGCGTGATGATGAAGTAGCGGTTGAAGGTCCCGACGCCGATGATGGCAACGCCGAGCTGCGCCTCCCAGTCATGGCTCTCGAGCCTCGGCAGGCGGTCCAGCTCGCGGATGTAGCCGGCGATTGTCGAAGGCGGCTGCTCCAGCAGGATCACACTGTCAAGCCCGCGGGCCTCGGTCAGGCGCTGGTAATGCGCCACGGCGTTTTCCACCGCCTCATCCAGCAGCGGCAGCACCTGGCGCTCCATGAAGCCGATGCGCTCGCGCAGCTGGGCCGCGGCCTGCTGCTTCTGCGCCCGCGCGGCCCTGACCTCCTGTGCCAGCCTGTCGAGTTCGCTGCCCATGGGGAGATTATAGAAGGAGCAATGAAGGAGCCGGAGGTGCGGCACTTGCTGCCGCACATTTGTGCGACACGAGTGTCGCACCTCCTTACAATTGAAACAGAATCCCACCCACGGGGATAATACTCAGGATATGGTCCGGGCCACAGCGATGTCGGATGCCGAGAAGCGGGAGCTGCGCCAGCAGATCCTCGACACGGCCATGCGCATCATGGGGGATGTGGGGGCCCATGGACTGAGCATGCGCCGCCTGGCAACCGAGGTCGGCTTCTCCACGATGGTGCTCTACAACTTCTTCCGTGACAAGGAGGAGATCGTGGCGGCGCTGTACCTGCGGGGCTTCACGGAGCTCGGGGAGGAACTGAAGGCCGTGCGCCGCTTCAGCGATGCGCGGCGGCACATCGAAGCGCTCGGGCATGCCTACCGCCGCTTCGCCCTGCGCTGCCCGGCCTGCTACCAGCTGATGTTCGGCGCACCGGTCAAGGAATTCACGCCGGACCAGGACTGCCTCGAGAAGAGCTACCTCTGCATGGAGGTGCTGACCGCGGCCGTGATCGAGGGCCAGAAGCAGGGCCTGTTCATCGAGCTGCCGGTGGAGATGCTCGTGCTGCAGCTCTGGAGCGCGGTGCACGGGATGGTCAGCCTGGAGCTGCGCGGCTACTTCGAGACGCGCCAGGACGCCACCGCCGCGTTTGAGATCCGCGTGGAAACCGCCCTGCGCGGCCTGCTTCGGCAGCCGGACTGAAGCAAACATTAACTTGGGGTTAAGCGGGGGTTAAACAATGGTGTTGCTGTGCTAGCATGGCAATCACCAAATTCCCAGGTGGTCGCAACATTGTCACTGATTCTGACTGCATTTCTGCTGTGCCTTGTCCTTGTCTCATCCTGCGGAGGCGGATCCCAGCTTCCGGCAACTGAGGATGCGGCGGATCTGCAAGCAATGGACATGTCCCCGACGGAGCTGATTGCCACGATTGAGAGCTGGCAGCCCGCCGGGCTCGATCCGCAACTGGCAGATGAACTGCGACGGGCGATGCTAGATATGGTCGAGTCGGACCCCCGCGAGCGCTGGACCAGCAAGGCTCCCGAAGGCGTTGCCAACCGCATTGCGGATCTCAGCGTCGGTTCCGATGGCAGCAACACCGTGCTTAGCTGGAGCTACAGGAACAAGGGTGACTATGACAACAACAGTGAGGCCAACGTCAGTGACCTGACGGCACTCGGCAGCAACCTCGGCAGGAGTTCAGCCGATCCCGACTGGCATGACAAGGCGAAGTACGCGGACGGCGATGGCAACGGCGAGGTGAACATCTCCGACGTGACGCCACTGGGCAGCAATCTGCTCAGCCAGGTGGCGGCCTACCGTGTGCTCGGCGCGACTGCGGACGGCGTCCTGGCTGAGGTCGGAACCGTTGCGTTCCAGGATGGCGATGCGCGGGTGCCGCATGGATTCAGTTTCAGCATAGCTGACGACAGCCTGAAGCTGTTCGCGGTTGAACCGCTCGACGCTTCGGGCAACGCCGGCATCCGCAGCGGCCTGGCAGGCAGCGGCGTCGTGCTCGACATGCTGCCCGGCGAGCCTCAGGACAGTGCCGTCGGAGCGATTCCCGCCATCCCTGTTCCTGCAGCGGCGGATGAACTGATCTCCAGTGACGACCGAACGGACGGCACAATGCTTCCGACTCTACGCAACCGCATTCTGGTCTCCTTGTCTCCTCAGGCCACTGTTGCCGCGGTGAATGCTCTGCTGGCGGATCAGTCTGCATCCATCGTCGGAGGCATTCCCACAATCAACCTGCTGGCGATCGAGATCGCTGACAGCGGGGACTTCAGCGGCCTTGACACCCTGCATCAGGCGATTGACAGTTCAGGTATCGCCGACTTCGCGGCCCCGGACGTACTGATCGGCCCCACTGTGACTGACAACCCTTCCACGGCAGCGGATCCGACGCCGACACATCATTCCGGTAACAGTCCCGCGGGAATGAACCCGAATCCATGGAGCTGGAGCCTGCCTCCTTCCGTGAATGCCGCGGCGGATGGCAACTGGAACATGGAGGCCGTACGGGCACCACAGATGTGGAACCTGCTGGACCATGCGAGACGCATGGACAGCGCACCGGTGACGGTCGTGCTGGATGCTGGCTTCAATGACACGAACGGCGACGGCATCGATGACCATCCGCAGGCTGAGCTGGCGGATATCAGGCACTACCGGCTGAACCAGTCCGGCGGCTATGCGCCGGGTTCAGTGACCTTCTTCCACGGTGAGCATGTGGCCGGCATCGTCGGAGCCGAGTACGGCAACAACACCGGGATCTGCGGGATCAACCCGCTGGTGCAGCGCGGCGGCGGCGGCCAGCAGTTCTTCGGCGTCTCCATCCGCAGCTTCAACTCCGGCAGCAGCCCCTTCACCGCCATCATCCAGGACGTGGAGGGAATTCTCACTAGCCCGGTGTTCCAGGGACCGGACATCCTCAACATGAGCCTCGGCTACAACATCCGCGGCAACTCCGGGTGGATGGTGGATGGCAACCGCAGCCAGGCCGTCAAGACCCTGGCCGCCAACCAGGGACTCTGGTTCCGGCGCATCGCGGCACGCCATCCGGAGACGCTGATCATCGTGGCGGCTGGCAATGACAGTGTCAACCTGCCGGCTGGCGACGAGGAACTGGCGGCACACTGGGCCAGCCCCTGGGCCTTCGCCGGCACCGGACCGGATGTGCCGGAGCTGCCGAAGTCCCCCAACGTGCTGGTGGTCGAATCACTGGATGCGATCCCCGCCAACAGCGGGGATGCGCCCGGCTCCTGGCAGTACACGAAGTCGGACTTCAGCAACGTAGGCGGCGACCTCGCCGCGCCGGGTGGGAGGATCCTGAGCACGGTCGGGAGCAACATGCCGCCGGCTCCTCCTCCCAACGGGAACTTCTACGATGACTACGAGACTACAGACGGCACCTCGATGGCAACTCCGCTCGTGAGTGGCCTGGCAGGCTTCCTGCTGAATGTCGACCCGGCACTCAGCGTGGCGGACCTGCGTTCCCTGCTGACAGGTGCCAGCAGCAGCCTGCCCAGCGTGCGTGCGGCCGGCGAGGCCCCGCTGCCGCCGGGTGTGACCGGAGCCGCGGACCGCGTCGACGCTTTTGCGGCCGCGACCGCGATTGACGGTCTGCGCGGCAATCACAGGGTGCAGCAGGCCCTGGCCGATGTTGACGACGGCACGGCGGACGGCAACCTGCGGCAGGACCCCTTCACCGGCGGAGGCTTCTCCGGGATCGCGACGGCGGACGGCCGCCGCGGTGACGGCCGGGTGACGATGCGTGACTTCCGGGCCTTCCGCGATGCCTACCTGCAGGTGCACAGCGCCGACTTCTCGGGCGGCGTGCTGCTGGACGGGGAGGCGACGCACTTCAAGAAGGACCTGAACTTCGACGGTGCGGTGGCAATGATGGCGGTCTCACCGGGGCATCCGGCGGATGTCAGCGCCGCCGGCAGTCCCGCCGCAGACCCCGGCGAGAATGTCTACCCGCGCTACGATTTCAATGGCGACGGAGAAATCGGAGACTGGAAGCGGACTTCCCCCTACCGCAGTCCATTGAGCCAGCAGCCCGCGGATGACGCAAGCTACTCACCGCACAACGCTCCCGGCATGCTGCGCGACATTGATGTGCTGGCCTCAGCCGACTGGCAGCCTGACATGCTGGCAGACGGATCAGCTTATGACGAGAATGTGGTGGTGGACAGTACGCTTGAGGGTCAGCAGCAACCCGGCGCCTTCTGGCAGCCGGCCCGGGCCCTGCTCGGCAACCGTGACGGCTCCACCAACGCGCCGGCTGAGCTGAAGGATGTGCCGGACTACCTGCACAGCATGGACCTGCACCTCAAGGTGGATTTCGCCCAGGTGCCAGCCGGGCTGGAATCCCTGGAGGTCACGGTGCTCAGCGAGATCTGGCCGGACGGCGTTGACAACAATGGCGGCAGTGGCGTGGATGAGGCCTTCGAGGAACGTCTTGAGCGCAGGGCCATTGTCAGCCGCAGTACGCCACAGCCGATCACGCTGACAGTACCTCTGTGGACCGGCAAGCTCCGTGTTGCCTGGAACAGCGGCAATGAGTCCTTCCCGCTCAGCGGGGTGGTTGAGGCGAAGGACCTGAAGTTCGGTGAGGACCACTCGGAGACCATCCCGCGCCAGGTCTGGAGCATGCAGGACCTGGGTTTCAACAACAGCATCGGCGGCAGTGGCAACGCCACCGGCCAGATCGACGACATGCCCGTGATCGCAGCCTACAACGGCGGCAGCGAGAGTGTCGTGTTCCGCATGGCGAAGGATCCACAGGCCCTTGAGTGGGAGGACTACGCCACCGTCTATGCCGGCACCGGAGTGCAGATCTGCGGCATGTCCACCGCCGGCGACAAGCCCGGGATCATGCTGCGCAGGCTGCATCCGGAGGGTGCGGACATCCTGTATGCCCGGGCTGCCACGGAGAACGGCAGCAGCTGGCTGCCCCCGGTGACTGTCAGCACCATCTCCAGCGGCTACAATGCCTTACCGATCCTGCGGGACATCGCCGGCCGCCCGGCGGTCTGTTACGCGGAGCAGGACATCAACTTCGAACTGCAGAGGGTGAGGTACCAGATTGCCACTTCCGCCGACGGCTCGGCCTGGCTGGGGGCGCAGCAGGTGCAGCCCTATGCGGACCATTTCGTGCCCCTCGACATGATCGACCTTGGCGGATCACCGGCGATTGCCCTCCATCAGCGCATCCTGGAGGGCGGCGAGTTCCAGACCGTGTTCATGCGCGGTACGTCAGCTGAAGGCGGATTCGGGTCCTCCGTCGTCATCGGCGGTCCCCTGGAGGGGACCCTCAGCCTGGCGGTTGTGGACGGCAAGCCGGCGGCCTGCGCCGTGTTCAACGAGAGCCTGAGCTACCTTGCCGCATCCGACGAGCTCGGCAACGGCTGGTCAGCCGGTGCCGTGCTGCATACCTACACCGACTTCTCGCAGTCGCGTGACAACTTCATGGTGCTGCTCAATGACCGGCCGGCGGTGGGCTACAGCGAGAACGGCAACATCTACTACCGGTTTGCCACTGACATGTCAGGCAGCACATGGTCAGACCCGGCGACTCTGTTCAGCAATCCCGGAGGGAAGACCTTCATCAACCTGGAGGGATCCCTGGTGCAGGGCCGTCCGCAGTTCACCGCACGCGGTGCGGCGACCTACAACTACCACTTCGGAATCCAGCGCTAGTCGTCCAGCAGGCTCTGGCCGTCCCAGCTTTCCGGCTGTTCGATGCCCAGCAGTTCCAGCACCGTCGGTGCCACGTCGCGCAGCGACCACTCCCGCGGTTTGTGCAGCTCGCGGCGCGGCACGCTCACGAGCACCAGCGGCGAGTCGTTCATGCTGTGCTGCGTATGCGGAGTGCCGTCCGGCCAGGTGAGCACATCGCAGTTGCCGTGGTCCGCCGTGACGATCACGGAGATCCGCTCACCCCAGCCAGCCGCATCCAGCACCTGCGAGAGGCAGGCGTCCACCGCCTCGCAGGCCTTGATGCAGGCTTCCTTCACGCCGGTGTGGCCAACCATGTCGCCATTGGCGAAGTTGACGACGTAGAGGTCATGCCCGCTTTCGCGCATATCCGCGCAGAGCTTCTCCGTCACCTCGTAGACCGACATCTCTGGCTGCAGGTCGTAGGTTGCCACCTTCGGGCTCGGCACCAGCACGCGCTCCTCGCCGGGCCAGGGCTCCTCCAGCCCACCGTTGAAGAAGTAGGTCACATGCGCGTACTTCTCCGTCTCGGCGCTCTTGTATGTCGTCAGGCCCTGCTGGCTGACAACCTGCGCGAGGGTCTCGTCCACGGTGTCGCGGCTGATCAGCACCGGATTGTCAAAATGCGCCTCGTAGCGCCGCACGGAGAACAGCGGCAGCGGGCTGTAGTCGCCACGGTCGAAGCCGTCGAAGTCCGGCTGGTTCCAGGCGGCCACGCTCTGGCGCATGCGGTCCGCGCGGAAGTTGAAACAGAGGATGCGGTCATTGGCTGCGAAGCCGGCGTAGTCACCGATCACCGTCGGGGTGATGAATTCATCCCCCTCGTCGCGGCTACGCGCGGCGGCCACCGCCGTCTGCCAGTCCCTGGCCAGCGGCCCCATGCCATGCGTGATCACGTCCCAGTGCTGCTGCGTGCGCTCCCAGCGGTGGTCGCGGTCCATCAGGTAGTAGCGCCCGCCGAGGGTTGCGAAGTAGGCGTTGTCCGGCATCTCCCGCTCGGCCAGCTCGAAGTACTGCTGGCAGCACATCGGTGCCGTGTCGCGCCCGTCGGTCAGGGCATGGATCGCAATGCGCCGGACGCCGACGGAGGCTGCATGCCGGGCCAGGCCGAGCAGGTGATTGATATGGCTATGGATGCCGCCGTCGCTGAACAGGCCGACGAAATGCAATGTACCGTCGCTGTCCTTCATCGGCGCAAGGAACTCGTTCAGCGGGCCATGCGTGGCCAGCTCGCCGGCATCAATCAGGCGCGTCACCTCCAGCAGATCCTGGCGCACCACGCGGCCCGCGCCGAGGTTCAGGTGCCCGACCTCACTATTACCCATCTGGCCCTCCATCAGGCCGACATGCGTACCGTGCGGGATCAGCCGCGTGTGCGGGTAATCGCGCCAGATGCGGTCCCAGGTGGGCGTGTTGGCGAGGTCGATCGCCGAGTTGGATGGGTCCTCGGCGAGGCCCCAGCCATCGAGGATGAGGAGCAGGACGGGTTTTCCAGCGCGTGGCATGGTTGAGAGTATAGGAGGGGGAGGGGGAAGATTAACCACAGAGATAACGGAGGACACAGAGTCCTTTCAGGGGAAACTGGAATGCTGCAGGTGTAAACCAATTTGCAGGTCAAGGTATTCCAGTCAGGGCGCAAACCGGGTCAGCAGCACAGTTCGGAATGTGTCACAGATCCTGCAGCTCCTGTCGCCTGTAAGCCCGCTGATGATCCTGCGGCAGGGGATTCGGATGATCCAGCCGGATGATCTTCATGATTATCCGCTGAGACGGGCGGGCAGCTGCCCAGAGTTCCGATTCCACCAATGACGTGTTTTCTTTGTCCTCTTCAGCGATGGGGCCGTCGAAGAAAGCATGAACTACCCAGAGATCCTCAACTGCATTGGCGGAAACCATCCTGAGATTCGCAGTCACATTGCCAAGCAATGCACTCTGCAATTCCAGCAACAGCTCATTCATTTCGCCAGCATCTCGAATTCCCAACTCGTCAGCCATTCATCGCTCCTATCTGGTCCGAAAATCTCTGTGCTCACTGTGATCTCTGTGGTTAATCTTCTTCTTTTTCTTCCCCTGCGCTCTCCTCCCCCTCCCTTATCTCAAGCTCACCCCAGGCAAGCTCTCCTCCCAGCAGTTCGCTGCAACGAACCACCGCCTGAGGATCTTCCCCAGCCCTTGGGTCCGTGCCGCAGAACAGCAGGCCGCCGAGCAGGATGCGTCCAGTCGCAGTCACGCTGCCGCCACTGAGGATACCGGCCCCGCTGCTCAGTTCAGCGCCGCAGTCAATGCTCGCTCCGCAGCGAATGCCATCCTGCCCGCCGCAGTCCAGCCCGCTCGTGATTCCGCCGCGCGATTCCAGCAGGCCCCCACTCCAGATCCTGCCGCCGGCCCTGATCGAGCCGCCACTGTAGAGCCAGCCGCCGGCGGCGATACTGCGCTGTACATCTATGTCGCCACCCACGCTGATCGCCGCCCGGGCCAGCACGGAGGCCGTGCTTGAAAGATTGCCATCCACGCGGATCGCCTGGTCAACCTGCAGGGCGTCCGCTAGCTCCAGTGATCCGCCGCAGCGCAGTTCGCCCCCGACCTTGATGCTGCTGCCGGGATAGCTCGACAGGTCACCGCGCAGGCGCAGCGAACCGGGGAAGTACAGCTCGCCGAGCCCACCCTCGATCTCAATGTCACCCAGCCACTGCTCCAGCATATGCTCGCCGCTGTAGCGCAGCTGCTCGTCAAAATCCTCACGGGTCAGCGTGATGCCCGGGATCAGCTCCAGGCTCCGTTCCTCCGGCTGATCCGGCTCGAAGCCCGGCAGCGGCAGCTCGGGGAAGCGACCCTGGCCGCGGTCCAGTTCCGGCGGCAGCTCATCCTGGGCCGGGGCCGCAGTGGCAGCCAGCAGGCAGAACAGGGTCAGGAGCAGGGTCAGAGTCCGTTGCACAGCTGATTCTATCCCGCCGCATTAATTGTTCATTCACTTGCCACGGGACACTCAAGCGGATTGCACAACGCTCCGATCTACAGGCCAGCAAACAGCACTTGAACCCGGAAAGCAGGGCGAAAGGTCAAAAGCGGAAAAAACCGCCGATTTTTCGGATTTTGCCCTAAAGCGGCTGGCAGGGATGCCGATAGCAGGATTGTGGCGCAATTGTGCCACGGTCCAGGCAGCCTGCCATCGCGGGTTCAGGCCGTCGGGAGAAGAGTGGACAAGTTGGAAGCTTGGAACCTTTAGGAAGTGAGTGCTATGAGAATACCTGACATCAAGGGAATGATCTCCCTGGCCAAGGACCTCCATGAGAGTCCCCAGCGTGTCACCGCCCAGCGCCGGGCGGAGACCCCGCGCAGCTCAGACCGCATCGAGCTCTCCAGCCATGCCCAGCAGGTGCAGAAGCTGACCGCCGAGCGCAGTGACATGAGCCAGCGCGCACGGATGGTGGCCGGGTTGAAGCAGCAGTTCGAGAACGGTGAGCTGGAGCTCGACGGCCAGGCCACCGCGCAGGCGATGCTCGCGGAGGGCCTGTTCGATGACCTCATCAGCTAAGCCGGCCACGGCGCTCGGAGGCATCCTCTCGCGCATGCTGGAGCTGATGCAGGAGCTCGGCGAGGTGATGCGCAGCAAGCAGGCCCTGCTCGTGGCCAGCAGCACGGACGGACTCGCGGAGCTCAGCCGCCGCGAGGAGGAGCTGGCGCTCAGGCTTTCGCGCCTGGAGCAGCAGCGCATCAGCCTGCTGGCCCGCCAGCACGGCCTGAGCGTGGAGGATGCGGCGGAACTGCCCGCCGATGAGCTGGCAGCGCCGGAGCAGGAGACGCTGTACGGCTTCACAGGCGAGATGCGCGGCTGCATCGCGGAGCTGCAGGACCTGCAGGATGACAACCGCGTGCTGACCCAGCGCCTCGTGGACTACGGCGAGCTCGTGCTCAAGCTCGTGACCCAGGGTGAGGAGCGTCCCGGCTACAACAGCCTGGGCCGTCCCGCCGAGGGCTCACGCCGCGAGCTGCTGAACTGCCGGGTCTGACGTAATCCGGCTGACAACCGACACACTCTGACAACACATGAACAGGGCCCCGCCGCAAGGTGGGGCCCGCTGCATTCAAGTCCCGCCGCCATGCTGCCGATATCCCCTGCAGGAGATATGTGACAAGGATGGTGACGAATGCTTCGTGGAACCTTCCTCGGGCTTGAGACCAGCAAGAAGGGCCTGCTGACCGCGCGGGCCGCGCTGGACGTGACCGGGCACAACATTGCCAATGCCAACACCGAGGGCTACAGCCGGCAGCGCGTGAACATCAGCGCCTCGGACCCGCTGTCCTTCCCGGGGGCCTTCGTGACGATCCGCCCCGGGCAGGTCGGCACCGGGGCCACCGTGACCTCGATCACGCGCATCCGCAGCATCTACATCGAGAGCCAGCTGCACCAGGAGCACGGGCGCAGCACGCTCTACCAGACCATGAGTGATGCCTACATCCGCGTCGAGGACATCTTCAATGAACCCTCCGAGAACGGCCTGAACTCGCTGATGGACAATTTCTTCAATGCCTGGGAGGACCTCTCCAACGATCCGGAGAGCGCCAGCACCCGCACCAACCTGGCCCAGGCCGGACTGGCGATGACGGAATTCGTCAACGAGCAGGACCGGCGCCTGGACCGCGAGGTCGCCAACATCAATGAGCAGCTGCAGGACCGCGTGGACCGCATCAACCAGCTCAGCAGCCAGGTGGCGGTGATCAACAAGCAGATCATCCAGATCGAGAGCGGCGGCGAGAGCGGGCAGATGAAGGCCAACGACCTGATGGACCAGCGCGACGCGATGATCGAGGAGCTCAGCAAGATCGTCAACGCCCGCGTCCTGCACAACAATGACGGCAGCCTGAGCGTGCTCGTGCAGGGCCATCCGCTCGTCAACGGCGTGGACTTCCACGAGATCCGCCTGCAGCAGAACGAGGCCGACCTCAACCGGCCCTACATCGAATTCAGCAAGAGCCGCATCCGCCTCGACATCCGCGCCGGCGAACTGGGCGGGATGCTGCAGATGCGCGACGTGGAGCTCCCGACCGTGCGTCTCGAGCAGGAGAAGCTGGTGACGGCCTTCACGAACCGCGTCAACAAGCTGCACATCGGCGGTTACGGCCTGGACGGAATCAGCGGGCGCAGCTTCTTCACCGACTACCGCACCGAGCAGTACGGCGGCAGCAGCGCACTGCCTGCCGGAACGACGCTGGACACCACCCTCGACCAGCTGGGCTTCACCAGCGGCGACTTCTTCATCCAGGGCCAGCGCATCGAGATCACGCCGGCCGAGGTGCTGGCCAGCACGGCGATCACGCTCGGCGACCTGTTCGAGCGCATCGAGCGCGCCACGCTGGACGTGCGCGTCAGCATCGACGGCTCGCTGGGCTTCCAGCGCGTGGTCTTCGAGCAGTACAACCCGGTCGACAGCGACACCCGCCTGGCGATCAAGGACGGCTCCAGCAACTTCTTCGAGCAGCTGGGCTTCGACAACGCCACGCATGAGAAGTACTTCCTCGACCCGCCCTACCGCAACTCACTCGCCAACTTCTCGCTCAACCCGCAGATCCTCTCGGACCTCGACAGCATCGCGGCCGCGGCTGACGACGGCACGGGCTTCCCCGGTCCCGGTGACAACCGCACGGCACTCGGGATCGCGGACCTGCGCAATGACAGCAGGGCCCTGCTCAACTCCAGCTTCGGCGAGTACTACCAGGGCCTAGTCTCCAGCATCGGGGCCACGGCGCTCACAGCGCAGCGCAGCCACAGCACGCAGACGCTGGTCGTCGAGCAGCTGGTGGAGCGCCGCCTGGAGATCAGCGGCGTGAACCTCGATGAGGAAGCCGTGAACATCGTCAAGTTCCAGTCGGCCATGAGGCCAACGCCCGCGCCCTGAACGTCGTGGACGAGGTACTGGACCTGATCGTCAACCGCCTCGGCACGGTGGGCCGTTAATCCATGAGAATCCCGAATACCCTGCTGACCAGCAACTACATGTCGGACCTGCAGCGCGTGCAGCAGGACATCGCCAAACTGCTGCGCCAGACCAGCACCGGCAAGCTCTACGAGCGGCCGCGTGACAACCCGAGCGCGATCAGCACCAGCCTGAACCTGAGCCGCGTGCTGGCCAGCACGATGCAGTACACGCGCAATGTTGACAACGGGCTCGGGCGCCTGAACTTCACGGAGATCACGCTCAGCGAGGTCAACACCCAGATCCAGCGCGTGCGTGAACTGACGGTGCAGGGCAGCTCGACGGTGCTGACCCGCGATGACCGCACGGCGATCGCCCAGGAGGTCAACCAGCTGCTGGAGCACACTATCACGCTCTCCAACAGCAACTTCAGCGGCCGCTTCGTGTTCAGCGGCTACGAGACCCTGACCGAGAGCTTCCGCATCAACAGCAACACCCAGGACGGCTTCACGAACTCCGTGACCTACCAGGGTGACTTCGGCAGCATCGCACGCAACATCGGCATCGCCCGCGACCTGGATGTCAACTTCGACGGACACTCGATCTTCCTCGACCACACCTGGCAGGCCCAGGGCCGGCAGATGAGCGGCCAGCCGCTGGGCTTCAGCGGGACCTTCGAGATCAATGAGCGGCTGATCGTCGTCAACCCGGCGGACACGCTGGCCGACGTGGCCAAGCGCATCAATACCGACACGCGCAGCGAGGTGCGGGCCGAGGTCACGAATGATTTCCGCCTGAAACTCACGAGCCTCAACAGCTCGAAGAGCATCAAGCTGCGCGATCTCTCCGGCTCCGTGCTGGAGGACATGGAGATCCTGCCGCAGGGGGCCTTCAACAAGGCCCAGACCGGCGTGACCCTGCCCCTGACCGACAGCACCGGCGCCCTGCACAGCGCAGCTCCCGTACCCGGCTTTCCGCTGAGCCTGCCTGTCGCCAGCCAGGACATGGTGATCACACTCAGCGGTGCCGCCAACGGCGGCTTCACCGAAAGCAAGGCGATCAAGCTGGATGCGGTGACCTACAACAGCCTCGCGGATCTGGCGGTGGAGATCCAGAAGAAGGCGGACCTCGCCTTCGGTGAGGACAAGCTGATCGTGCGTGACAACGGTGGCCTGCTGGAGATCGAGACCTTCGTGCAGAACGGCAGCGTGCTGGTCGGCGACCTGCTGCTGGGCGGCACGGCCCCGGACGGCACCGTTGACACCGCAAGCAACTTCATCCTCGGTGCTCCCTACGGCTCCACCCCGACCCCTGCGGGAGCTGCCGGCACGGATGGCAATGACCGATTCACGATCGACCTCGGGCCGGATGCCTACATCACGCGCCCGGGCGAGACGCCGATCGACCTGAACCCGGTGGAGATCAACCTCGATGCCTCAGCCGCCAGCCTGCAGGACATCATTGACGACATCAACGCCCAGATCCTTGACAACAGGTACCTGAGCGGACTGGTGCGCGCCGAGGATGACGGCGGGCGGCTCAGGATCATCACCACCCAGACCGGGATCCAGGTCGGGATTGACGACCTGATCCTGCGCAACAGCGTGCCGGGGCCGCCCGTTCCGGCGACGGATACGCTGGGGGCACTGGGATTCTACGTGGAACCGACGACCGGAGAAAGCGCCCCGCCGGTGCCGGCCCAGGTGCAGAGCAGCTTCGGCTGGCCCGGTGCGATTCCCGTGGTCCTCGGCCAGCAGAGTTTCAGCATTGATCTCGGTCCGGGCAGCAGCATTGACGGCACGGACCCGGCTCCGGTGACGATCACGATGCCTGTGAATGTCTACGGCACGGAGGCCCAGCTCGCGGCGGAGATCAACAACCAGATCGCACTTTCACCTGTGCTGAAGAACGCCGTGATCGCCGTCGTCGTCAACCGCGGCGGCACCAACTTCGTGGACATCCAGACCACGAACGTCGGCAGCGGCGTGGAGGGCACGGACCTGCAGCTTGCGGATGTCGACGCGGGAATGCTGGCCCTGCTGGGACTGGGCGCGCCGACCATCCCCGGCGGCGGGACCCAGCCCGGGATCGGCGAGATCACGGAAGCTGACAACATGATCAACACCATGATCCAGCTCCGCGACGAGCTGCTGGGCTACAGCGCGGCCCAGAGCCGCCTGAGCGACCTGCACGACGTAAACGGCGTGAGCTACGACCTGGCTCCCGGCACGGAGATCCGCATCTTCAGCGACGGCTCCAGCTCGAGCTTCATCGTGCAGCGCTTCAGCACGATGCAGGACCTGGCCGACGCCATCGAGAGCAAGCTCGGCGTGAGCCTGGAGGTCGAGGTCCAGCGCGACGGGCGGATCCGCGTGTTCAACCCCAACAACAGCGTCGTCAATGACATCCGCATCGAGGCCTACGGCCTGAAGGGCCAGCGCCTGAGCGCCTTCGAGGAGCGCATGAGCGGGATCAGCGGCCGGCTGATCTACCGCGCGGAGCTTGCCTCACGCACGACCTACGAGGATGAGCGCTTCCAGCATCTCACGAACCGCATCGGCAACGTCGACCGCGCGCTGGAGAAGATCACGAGCACGCTCGCGATCATCGGCAGCCGCACGCGCCGCCTGGACCTGACGCTCACGCAGAATGACACCCTGAACGTCAACACCCTGGACCTGCAGAACAAGAATGACAACGCGGACATGGCGGAGGCGATCATCAAGCTCAAGGAACGCGAGAATGTGCTGAACGCCGCACTGGGCACGGGCTCACGCGTGATCCCGACCACGCTCTTCGACTTCCTGAGGTAGGTGGTGTTGCTGGTTGCCATATCATTGGTGCCAGCAACAGGAGCAACACTTTCCGCCTGCGAGCCATGCTCCGCTGATGGCCTAACGCAGCCGCCGGCCGTGCAGCTTGAACTGGGTGGCGGAGATTCCATCCTGGCTGGCCAGCGCGAACAGTTCCTGATTGCCATCGACACGCAGGATCCGGCCGGCGAAATCCGCACCAGGCACGCGGATCATGTTCCGCCCGCCAGCATTGCCATCTCTGCGGCGCAGCTCCAGGGTGTCGCCGACGGGCCTGAAGCCCGCCACAGGCAGCAGCAGGGCTGGGCTGTGCACCCATTCCGCGCTCACCATGCCGTTGTCAGAATCCCAGCGGAAGCCGGCACAGGCCTCGCTGAGCCGCTGCTCGATATCACCATCCTGGTCCAGCCGCCAGAGGCCGCTGCTCAGCACCCAGGCGCAGTCCTCTTCGAACTGCACGCGCCTGAGCGTGCCAGGCGCGAATTCCTGCTGCGGGAAATCCTGCAGGGGGTCAGCCCCGACGCCGTAGCGGAAGCGTGGAGCCTCACCGAGAATCGTGCTGGTACCGTAGCCGTACGAGGACTGCGGACCATAACCCTGCATCGAGAGGATGCTGCCATTGCCAAAGCGGTGGTTGACGGCCCGGTCGTAGTCCGCCAGTTTGCAGAGCAGCTCGGCATCCCCCAGCGTTCCGCCGGCAGCGTCCAGCGACAAGCCGGCGTTGAGGATGTAGACATCCGGGTCCCAGCCGGGTTCGCCCATTTTATGCGGCTCATAGGCACTGTAGACCAGCCAGCCGCCATCGGCTGCGGGGTACAGCTCGCGGGATGCAAGGTTCGGATACTGCGGCAGGGGGCAGCGCCAGCTGGCCCGGCCCTGCAGGTCATAGGCAATCAGTTCATCCCCGCTGATCACCGCACCGACCGGGCTGCCTGCAGGGGCAGACGGTGCTGCTGCCAGGCTGTAGCGGTCCGCGGCCCAGTCCAGCGAGCCATCCGCGCTGATCGCGAAGCGCTCGCCGCTGTTGTTGGCAACGATTACCGAGCCGTCCACATCCTCGATCCAGGCATTCCCGTCAGCGGCGCTGAATTCTGAAGCGGGGAGCTGCCTAAACGGCGTGCTCCACTGCACGGAACCATTGCCATCGAGCTTGTACAGCAGGTACTGCCGGGTGTTGTAGGGATATGCTGCACTATCCAGGGCCAGCAGGTAGATGTTTTGGGTGCCCGGCTCAACATGGAGGTCGAGCAGTTCGCCGCTGAGCGTACGGCTCCAGTCAAACCGCGTCAGATGCCTGAGCCAGAGCCACTGCCTGAGTACGATGCAGAGCAGCAGTACAAGCGGCGCGATGAAGAGCAGCAGCTTTATCCGTTTCCCAGGCATTCCCACTTCCTCTGGACCGTATGCGCGCAGGATCTGTTCGGTCGACCGACCTCACGATATTGGACTCCACATATCAAGTCAGATATTTCAATACCGGCGGACCAATAATTCTTAGGGTGCGCTTAACACAGACAGGCGGCATCCCGGTTAGGCTCTAGCCAGAATGGAGATGCCGCGCCTGCAGCTGGAGAGCAGTCCGGCCCGTTTCGAGATCCGCAACGGGCGCGCCAGCCTGTCCATCCACTCCCCGCCGGCCCGCCTCGCGATTGAGCAGACGGCGGCGCGGATCGAACTCTCCCATGAGCCGGGCAGCATCGAGGTCGACTACACGAAGGCCCGGGCCTCGATGGGCTACTACACGCCCACGGGCTTCGCTGATCGCATCCAGCAGCTGACTGACAAGCTGCGCACCGAGGGCATTGCACGCATCGTGGAGAAGGGCGACTACCTCGCGGATGTGGCGCACCACCGCGGTGGCGTGGCGGCCTGGAGCAGGAGCCGAATGCTCGCGCATGCCACGCGCCATGAGTTCGGGATTGCCTTCCTGCCCAAGAGCCCGCCGGAAATCAGCATTCAACCGTCAAATCTGGGTACAGCGGCGAGCTACGATCCGCCGCGGATTCAGTTTGAGGCCCAGCGTCCGATGATTGAGGTACGGACCCTGGAGAATGAGATTTCCCTAATTCCGCCCAGCCTGCGAATCTTCGTCTCAGGCGGCGGGTCCGCGGGCGGGTAGAGGCAGTCGTGATCTTCAACAGTGAGCGCTTCGGCAGGATAGAGTACAGCGAGCAGGACGTTGTCCGCTTCCCGCAGGGTCTGGTCGGCTTCCCCGACATGACCTGCTTCTTCATCCACCGCGATGAGCGTGTCGCGCCGCTGGTCTGGCTGCACAGCCAGGATGACCCGAACCTGGCCTTCCTGCTGGCCGACCCCTTCGAGTTCATCCCCAACTACAGCCTGAAGCTGCACCTGCCGAAGTCCGTGCGCCGTGAGATGGGCAGCGAGGAGCATCTGCGCGTGAAGTGCATCGTGACGATCCACCCGGAGTTCTCGAAGAGCACGTTGAATCTGCTGGGGCCGCTGATCATCAATGCGGAGGAGCAGAACGGCTGGCAGGTGATCCTCGATGACGACACGCTCTCCACCCGCCACCCTCTGTTTCCGGCCAGCGTGAGCCGTGAGGAAGGCGTGCGCGCGATCTGAGGACTAAGCGCTGTGTCCTTGCCGGACGACAGGTGGCTGGTTGGCAGCTGCTGTGCTGCGGGGGAATACGGGGGTGCCGGAACTCAGGCAGGCGGGATGCTGCCGAGCAGGTTGCCAAGCCCGCTGATCACGAGATACATCCGCCAGGCGATGAAGACCGCGCCGGCGAGCGCTACCCAGAGGAAGGGCTTGAAGCGCAGGCCTGATTCGTATTCATACATTTCCGTTCACATTTCCTGATTGACTGCCGCGGATTCCAGGACCCCGCCAGCCTGTCCCATCCGGACGGGCTGCGGGCTGGTCGAGCCTTCCCTGTGCTGGAGCCGCAGGGCACAATCCATGCCGTGCATTCTCCCCGGAAGGGGAAAGCTGGCTGCCCGGACCCTGGATTCCGGGCAACCGTATTTGTTACCCGGGGTGGAGGGAGTGTAAACAGGGGGCGTGGGGGGAACCTTCTTCGGAAACTGATCCTCAAAGTGATTGATAAGCCCCCGCACTGTGGTAGCATATTGATCCTCGCGCGGAGAGTTGGCCGAGTGGTTGAAGGCGGCTGCCTGCTAAGCAGTTATACGGTGATATAGCCGTATCGAGGGTTCGAATCCCTCACTCTCCGCCACTTCTTCTCATTTACTGCTTTATGGAGTTAATCCTTTTGCTTCGCCATCCTTGTTACCTAGCCCCCCCGAAGGGGTATCTTGACTTTCTTGATTCGCAAAGTCATGGCTGTCATGGAAAGATCGGAAATCTGTAGAGGATGTGGCTAGAGCTTGTCTATGGTGTCCTGTTCTTCATTGGTTTTTTCTATAAATGCTTGCTCTAGTAATAGATTCAACTCACGACTGTTATAGTGGACAAGTACTACATTGGCGTCATAAACCAAATGAATTGAATTCCTATTCTCATCTTCAATTCTATACTGATAGATTGTTCCTGAACTCAAATCTGTCACTTCGGCTGATTCGTACTTCTGACTCAACAACTCAAGTAATCGCTCTCCCACATGTTCTATCGACTCGCTGTCAGCTTCATGACCTTCTAAACCTAGTACTGTATCCAATTCAATCTGGGCCAGTTTGTTGCTGCCAGGCAATTGTGCCAACTTAACCCTGAAAGTTCGCACCTCAGTTCCAATCGTGAGGCACTCTTTTGGGGCGTTGAATGTGTTGATGGAAATCAAATCAGCGAACAATAACGTAGAGTCCGGATCAATCTTCTTATTATCATCCAAAGGTGCCCATAATCTATAATTGCCAAATCCGGTTATGATGTTCTTCATGTATTATCTCCGTTATCAGCCGCCAAATATACAGAATGGTCTATGTAAAGGGAGTCAGAGCAGCGTACTGTCCTTCAGGGTAAGCAACTCGCTGCCATTTCCTTCAATGTATCCACTACGAATCATCATTAGCAGGACTTCCTTGAATCGGTCGGCAACCTGTGAGGATACGGCCCGATATCCAAACAACTTGGCAGAAGCCCTAATTAACTCATCCATTGGAGTTGAATACTGATTCTGTAGAACCAGCACGAACGCCCCGGTTATCTCCTCATCGGAAATCAATTCAATGTTCGAGCCCCTTCACTGCGCTTCCTTGGTGCGGTGATTCTAGGTTCATCCTTCCAAAAGAAGTATCCTTTTCTGATTATCCCCTGGTGATTCGTGGCATGCGAAGCAGCGCGCTCAACGGCCGCCTTAATCCGTGCACCTGCGCGTTTCAGTCCCCACATAGAGCGAATTCTTGTGACAATATCATCGAAGTGTACAGGAGATTCCACGGTGACTATATCCCGGACCTTCGATGCCAAGGTTGTTGTTGGCACCTCGTGTAGTTCATATCCAAGCTCAGGAAAAACCGCGCTCCACTCAATGTACTTTCTAATCTCGATTGCTGCGTGCTCATCCCAAGATACAGAAGTATCCTCCCGCTCAAGTTCAACCTGCTGGGAAACTTGTTCAACTATCGGAAACTGCTCGCCATTCTCAAACTGAACCTTGGCGTCACTGATTGCATTCAACAAGCGAGCTTCACTGTTGGCCCTGTTCTTGAACCAATCTGTTGACCACACACGGTGAATTCGCCAGCCTATTTTTCATAGGACCTCCTGGCGCAACCTATCCCTATCTCTCGCGATGTAGGATGAATGATAGGTGGCCCCATCGCATTCAATTCCCAACAAGTAGTTCCCGGGCAGATTTGGATTTAGTAGTGCCAAGTCAATTCGGTAACCTGCACATCCAACTTGCTTCCTGAGCTCATACCCTTGGTCCCGCAGGAACTCGTAGACAGATTCCTCAAAGGGTGAGTCGAATTCCCCTCCTGTCTCATCCAGTTCCAACAGGCTACGGTCACGCGCATAGGCAAGGAAGATCTTCAGCGAAGACACGCCCGGCTGGGAGCCTTCATCAATCCTCATGTCCATGTCTGTGAAGTTGGAAAACACCACACACTTCTGTCAGGCCCGGGTGATGAGGACATTAAGACGTCGTTGCCAACCATCCTTATTGAGAGGACCGAAATTCATTGATAACTGGCCGTGCTCATTCTTTCCATAGCCAATGCTGATGAATATCACATCCCTCTCATCACCTTGGATGGTTTCGAGATTCTTGACAAAGCAATACTCCGGAGCATCCCTGTTCATGTACTTCTGCAGTTCGGGGTAATCATCCTCAGCCCTCATCAGCAGCTTTCTTATCGCTTCCTGCTGAGCGGCGCTGAAAGTGCCAACTCCAAGTGATGGTACATTCTCAGGGTCATCCCAGCCGTACTTCTCATAGTGACGAATAACAGCTTCTACAACTTCCTTAGCTTCGGCCTGGTTGGTCCTGCTCTTTCCTCTGTCATAAACTGATTCTGGAAGATGTTTGAACTCCAATCCAAGCAAGCTGCTAGTATGGGTCGCTGATGGATAGACCAGCAGCTTGTTGTCATAGAACTGATGGTTGGACACTGTAATCAGTGATTCATGCTGGCTTCGATAGTGCCACTCAAGCATCTTGCTTGGAAATGCCCTCTTACATTGCTGCAGGATACTCTCGACACTTGTAATTGTTGTTACACTCTCGTCAATGGCATCTTCGTCATCTGCATCTTCGGTGCCAATCTGGTCGAAAAAACTAGTAGGAGGTAGCTGCCTTGAGTCTCCCATTACCACCAGCTGCCTACCTCTAGCAATCGCCCCAAGCGCATCCTGTGGTTTTACCTGACTAGCTTCGTCAAACACAACAACATCGAAATTAATGCTACCCGGCTTGAAGTACTGAGCAATGGAAATCGGGCTCATCATGAAACAAGGCTTTATCTCCTTTACCAAATGACCACAACGCTCCAGCAGCTTTCTGATGGGAAGGTGCCCCCTTTTCCGCTGCAACTGCCCCATGAGGATACCCTTATCAGACTCCGGGGTTGCACCTGCAAGCTGCCTAGGACAGCTGTCCCAAAGTTGTCTTGCCACTTTCTGGCGTGTTGATGTGAGCAGCGACTTGTCAAGTTGGCGAAACTCACGTATTCGAGCCTCATGGACTTCCGCGCTAAACCTCTTGAGCTCTGGCATAACCTCAAACACTTGCAATAACAAAGAGTCTGCAAATCCCCCTTCAAAGGCAGGAATAACATCTTCCGTATCTGGGAATTCATTCTCAAGATAACTTTTCATGCCTCGTGCTCTTGATTTGGCCAGGGCTTTTTCCAACTCGCACCACTTAGTCCAGTCAGTGAGCAATCCTATGTTGCCAATCCAGCTGGACAGGACAGAATGCCAATCATCCAGAGAGACATCATTAATGCCGAACCGGAGACAAGAGGACACATCAAATCTCAATTTGGCAGCGAGGATTTCTAGCCCTTCAGACAGCTGCGCACACGACTCCTTTAATGAGTCCCTAAGTTTCAAGATTTCCTTGTAGTCCAAGCCATCACGAATCAGGAATATTGCCTCGGTCGAGATAAA
The DNA here is from genome assembly GCA_041395205.1 of bacterium. Classification (GTDB taxonomy): domain Bacteria; phylum 4484-113; class 4484-113; order 4484-113; family JAFGCY01; genus JAHEFU01. The sequence continues at coordinate 1,094,533 of JAWLAZ010000001.1, read as the reverse complement.
TCCTTCTTCTATCTGTCCGAAGAAGTTGTGCATCCAACCGGCCAGTCTTCTCAACTGCGTATAGTCACTATCTTCACCTTTCCATTCTAGACCAAATGCAGACCTGGCATCCTCCTCAAGCTCCGCAAGAAGCGTACGGTGATGTCCAAGACTGATTAGGTTCTGCAAGTCATGGACTAAATCTTCATCTGACAGGCGCTGCCTTTGAGAATATAAGCCCAATATCTCCCTTCTGGTCTTCCAATACCTTGCCCTCAAGTACCTAAGCAGACCATGTCGACTCTCATTAAATGAGCTCAGCAGCCCTGCTTCTCGTGCTCCGATTTCTTGAAGTTTGATTCTGTCGCCAAAGGACTTCTTGGTAAGTTGTATTGACTCTAGGCTACCTAAGAGCACTTCGAGCTCAAGTCCTTTTGCGGCATTCATCCTTTTTAGAACTTCTTCTACTGTGACTTCGTTGCTCGCAGTATTCGTATTTGGCACTTTTTCCTTGACTGCCAATTTGGACAAATCCGGGTTGGCAGAAATCGTAGAAACAGCCCTGTGCATTCTGTCACAATCTGCAAGTGAGTCAGCCTCCTTCGCTGCAGTCTTGGCAGACAGCTGACTGACAACCTGCCGAAGTTCCTTCAATCTAGAGAGACATGACACACACAGTTCTTCTATTTCGTCACGTTGGCTTGGCAAATATACTTCTGGCTCGGTCCCGAACCAAGAGTTTTGAGCTGCCGGTCCAATGACTTTGATGAGTGAAGCGATATCTCCTAGCAAGGTCTGGACTTCTTGATACTCTTCAGTTGTCCATTCCATTGGGTTCTCGATGAGGTTTCGAGGCATTGACTTGCCTGCTTCCTTGAAATAGGTAGCACTTGCCTCTCGTGTACCAATTAGCTGGAATGGAGACATTCCCACTTTGCCAACTGATGCTCCCAGAGAATTTGCATATGCCGCTAAGTCAGACACAACCTTCTTGTAAGTAGTAACTTTGTCGCCATGATCTGACTGGGCAGGCCGGTTTTGGGACAAAGTTCTTTCCAACTCGCCATAAAACGTCCTTCGACTTGTTTTGTGACTGTGTAACTCGAGGCAAGAATCCATTAATCCGACAGCCTTTAGTCTCCGATAGACAACTTCCAAGGCAGCCATCTTTTCACTCACAAAAAGAACCGTCTTCCCATTTGCCAACAACTCGGCAATGAGGTTCGCAATGGTCTGAGACTTTCCAGTACCCGGAGGCCCCTCTACAACTAAGTTCTTTCCTTTCTTAACCATCTCAATGACTGACACCTGTGAAGCATCAGCATCAAGTACCTGATTGACATTCTGGACATCTGGTTTGGATACTTGCTCCTCTTCTTCCATAGTTTCATAGGTAGCTTCGGCAAGTTCATTGAGTGAGAAGATTGCGTTTAGTAATTCCTGATCTTCAGGTTGCGAGTCAGATGGCCACGATTCAGAGGCTAAATCCTTCCACATAACAAACTTGGTAAAGCTAAAGAAGCCAAGGCTGATATCGCCTGTTATCCTCCAATTGGATTTTTCACGAACTGCTGCCTCAACATCAGAAAAGTAATTGACAACCGCAGACAGATCCTCTGACATCATAAAATCAGGAAGTTTGAGATTAAAATCTTGCTGGAGCCTAGACTGAAGCGAAACATTTGTAATAATCTCTTCGCCTGTCCAGCTGATACTGTACTTATGTCCTCCCCTAAGCCTCTTGATTGCAACCGGAACTAGAATCAGGGGTGCCCTATAAGAGCGCTCCTCGTCTTCCCTCTGTTTCCAAACAAGGAAACCAAGGGCTAGGAATAGCACGTTGTAACCTTGTTCCTCTAGGACTTCTTGAGATTTGTTGTGAATAGCAAACAGTCTCCTCGAAAGGTCTGTCTCTGTGTGAACCGTTTGCAGCTTGCTATCTCTGTGCTTCTGGGATAAGTCCTCTTCACTAAGTCGCCAAAGGCCTTGTTCTGTTTTCTCGCTTTCGTCGGCACTCTCGTAGGACTCTGGGCCTGTCAGAGTTTCAAGATCACTTTTGCTTCCCGATTCCTGTGATTCAAGTTCTTCGGATTCCTCGGTCCTGGATGTTTCCTGACCAGTATGAATGAAGGTCATCACCTTTTCAGCAAGGACCAGCATGCCGTAAACCGCCTGTGCTGCCTCATCCCTCACGTCAATCGTACTCTTTTTGAGTCTCCTGAAGTTCAAGAGCGAGTTGTTTAGTCTTAGGTCCAACAGAGCCTTGCGAGCAGACTCCAGCTCAGTTGAAACGCTTGTTGTACCCCTAGTGCTCAATTCTTTGATGACCTTTAAAGTGAATAGGAAGCTTCAACTATCTTACAGCACCTGTTCACCAACCCTCAATGCCAACATGACGATATCGCCACTCTTTCCCCTGTGTGCAGCCATCCCCCCTACCGCGTTTAGACATTCCCGGCAGCGTGCGCGGTATATCCCGCCGTGACTGAACAGGACTACAGAACCCCGCGCAGCCCATCGACCCCGGCGTCGACATCGGGCATGTGCATCTGCGCGTCGCCGACGTCGAGCGCGCGCTGGACTTCTACTGCGGTGTGCTCGGCTTCACGCTCACACAGCGCATGGGGCGGCGCGCGGCCTTCGTCTCCGCCGGCGGTTACCACCACCACATCGGCCTCAACTCATGGGAAAGCGCGGGCGGCACTCCCGCCCCGGCGGGGCATACGGGGCTGTTCCACGCCGCGCTCCGCTACCCCAGCCCGCAGGCGCTCGGCGATGCCCTGCTGCGCCTCCAGCGCGCCGGCTGGCCGCTGACTGGCGCTGCCGACCACGGCGTGAGCCTGGCGCTGTACCTGAACGATCCGGATGGCAACGGCCTTGAACTCTACTGGGACCGCCCGCAGGCGGACTGGCCGCTGGACGCCAGTGGCGAGCTGGCGATGGTCACGGAGCCATTGGATTTCAGCCTGCTGGGCATCCGCTGAGAATGCTGCCCGGCAAGTAGTATGCTCAGCGCATGCAGCACATCGTTGACAGATTGATCCGCGATTTCGAGCTGTGGGTGGAGATGGCCAACCACCTGCCCGATGAGGCCTTCAGGGCTGAGCTCCCGCTGCCATCCAACTCCATCGGAGACCAGTTCTGGTGCCTGATCGGGGCGCGGGAGAGCTACATCCGCGCCATCGAGGAAGGCGAGTGGCAGGGCTTCACCTGCTCCCTGAGCCGCGAGGACATCACCGCCCGCGAGGGCATCCTGCAGGCCCTGGCCGACAGCGCTGCGGCTTTCTACGAACTGGCAAGCTACACGAACTGGGATGAGCCGCGCATCGCGCTGCTGCTGGACCTGCTGGAGCATGAAGTCCAGCACATGGGGCAGCTGATCCGCTTCTGCTATGCGCTGGAACTGGGTTTCCCGATGGCCTGGAAGCACCGCTGGTCGCTGGAGTAGAGCGGACAGGCAAGCCGGCCAGCCGCTGAGCACTTCCGACAGCACTGCAGACCGCTGGCGCTTGTCGAACATATCGCATCTCAATTCATATTGCGACTGGGACTCATGTAGATCTTGCCTGATTCCACGCCTTTCCCTGCTGCGGCTGGATATTAATAGGTGTAGATGCAGGAAATCGCACAGCAGGGTCTGCAGGCAACCGGCAAGGCCGGGCAGGACATTGGGCATACGCATGCCCCGGGCCGGCTGGGTGCCTGGCTGACGCTGATCTGCGCCGTCTCGGCGCTGCTCGGCTGGCTGCTGCTGGGCAGCAATGGAACAATCGCCAGCCTGCTGCTCAGCCTGGCCTACATCTCCGGCAGCTGGCTGCCCCTGGAAGCCACGGTCGCAGCCCTCAGGCAGGGCCGCCCGGACATCAACCTGCTGATGCTGCTGGCGGCCTGGGGCTCGGCCCTGCTTGGCAATCCCGTGGAAGGTGCCGGCCTGCTGTTCCTGTTCACGCTCTCGGCTGCGCTGGAAAGCTACACCATGGAGCGGGCCCGGCGCAGCATTGACGCCCTCAAGCAGCTGCGGCCGGAGACGGTGACCCTCGTTGCCGGCGATGGCAGCGAACGAAGCGTCAGCGTTGACACTGTCCGGCCCGGTGACATGCTGCGCATCCGCCCCGGGGAGCGTATCGGTGTCGACGGCGAGGTGCTGGAAGGCACCAGCAGCGTTGACGAATCCACGCTCACGGGCGAGAGCCTGCCCGTTGACAAACAGGCCGGCAGCCAGGTCTATGCTGGCACACTCAGCTTCAACGGCAGCCTGCTGATCCGCGCCACGCGGCCGGCAAGCGAAAGCATGATCGAGCGCATCGCGCTGATGGTGGAGCAGGCCCAGGCCGAGCAGCCGGCAATCCAGGGCCGCTTCGAGCGCTGGCAGGGCACTTACGTCTACTTCGTGATCCTGCTCACCGCACTGACCGGCCTGGCGCACTACCTCGGCTGGGGAGGCCATGCCCGCGGCGACCTGGCTGCCTCGCTGTATGCGGCGATGGTCTTCATGGTGGCGGCCTCGCCCTGCGCGGTGATCATGTCCATCCCCGCCGCCGTGCTCTCCGGCCTGACACGGGCCGCGCGCCACGGCGTGCTGTTCAAGGCCGGCAGCTACCTCGAGCAGCTCTCCCATATCCAGTGCCTGGTGCTGGACAAGACTGGCACCCTGACACATGGCGAGCCGGAGGTGGTGGTCGTGCAGGACGGCGCGGATGGCAACGGTGATGCCCGGGCGCTGCTGCAGAAGGCGGCCAGCGTGGAACGCTTCAGCGAGCATCCGCTGGCGGCGGCAGTGGTGCGCGCGGCGGCGGGCAGCAGCCTGCCGCATCTGGCGGCGCGCACCTTCCACAGCCATACCGGCCAGGGAGTGCATGCCACGCTGCGCGATGAACTGGGCGAGCAGTGGGTCGGGATCGGCAACCGCCTGCTGTTCACTGAGCATGGCGTGGATGTGCCGCAGCAACTCTGGCAACGGGCGGAGGAACTGCGTGAGGCGGGCCTGACGGCGCTGATCGTCGGCAGCCAGGATGGCAGCGGCGGCGTGATCGCCGTGGCGGACCGCCTGCGCTCCGAGGCCCGGGAGGCGCTCGAGCGGATGCGCGCGCTCGGGATTCACAGGATCGTGGTCCTGACCGGCGACCACCGCATCGTCGGCGAGGCAGTGGGCCGCGCTGTGGGCGCAGATGAGGTGCTGAGCGAAATGCTTCCGGAGCAGAAGCTCGCCAGCGTGAAGCAGCTGCGGGAGCAGCATGGCGCGCTGGCCTACATCGGCGACGGCGTGAATGACGGTCCGGCCCTGGCCGCGGCGGACATCGGGATAGCCATGGGTGAGGCCGGCACCGGTGTGGCACTGGAAACGGCGGACGTGGTGCTGATGCGCAGTGACCTGCGGGGCCTGCCCTTCGCACTCTGGCTGGCGCGACGCACCCAGGCGGCGATCCTGCGCGGACTGGTGATCGCCTTCGGGGTGATCGGTTTCCTGCTGTTCGCTGCCGCCTTCCTGAACATCCCGCTGTGGCTGGCGGTACTGCTGCATGAGGGCAGCACGGTTGTGACAATCCTCAGCGGGACCTACCTGCTGGTGGAACCGTACAGGGAGCAATGATGGGTGAGCAATGAGCAATGAGCCTGGCAGGCGCCGGAGCTGACTCCAGGCGAGTGTACTTTCATTGCTCATTCTTCATCACTCATTGCTGATTGATAAAGGAGAAAGCCATGCGGCTCAAGGACAGAGTTGCCATCGTGACCGGTGCCGCTTCCGGCATCGGCGCTGCCATCGGCCGGCAGTTCGCGGCCGAGGGGGCCAGGCTCCTGCTGGCCGACATCGCTGACAACGGCGCGGAGCAGCTGGACGAGCAGATCCGCCTCAGTGGCGGGGAGTCCATATTCGAGCACACGGATGTCAGTGATCCCGCCGCCATTGCGCACATGGTGCAGGCCTGCATCCGGCATTACGGCCGCGTTGACATCCTTGTCAACAATGCCGGGATCGTGCGCCAGGCCCCGCTGCATGAAACGGCGGAGGATGACTGGGACCGCGTGCTCGCTGTCAACCTGAAGAGCGTGTTCCTCGGCAGCCGGGCAGTGCTGCCGCACATGCTTGAGCAGGGCAGCGGCAAGATCATCAACGTGACGAGCATCGCAGGGCTGGTGGGATTCGAGAACACCGGGCCCTACTGCGCCAGCAAGGGCGGGCAGATCGCCTTGACGCGAGAGATGGCGCTGGAGTATGCGAAGCAAGGCATCAATGTCAACTGCATCGCCCCCGGTGTGATCCGCACGGCGATGACCGCCGGGATGCTCGCCAGCCCCGAGGGCACGCTGGCCTTCGAGCAGGGCACGCCCTACCGCAGGCTCGGCGAGCCGGAGGACATCGCGCATGCCGCAGTCTATCTGGCAAGCAGTGAGTCCGACTTCGTCAACGGCGAAGTGCTGGTTGTCGACGGCGGCTGGGTGGCCAGGTGATGGATGAGCAATGAGCAATGAGTTGTGAGCAATGAGCAAGGAGCAGCGTTGCGGTGTCATGCAGGATGCGTGGCTGAGCTGCACCTGCTCTGACAGTACAGCCTGCGAAGCTATGCTTCGCGTCTCCTTCAGTCACACTTGTTGCTAACAACTCATTGCTCATGGCTTCGCCAGGCTCTCCACTCCAAACTTCCAGACTGCCATGTACAATCCTCCCGGCATGGGTAGGAGGACCGGGATTATGGAAGAACTGCAGTATCCGATCGGCAGGTACCGCATCGAGCATGAAATCACGGCAGAGCGCCGTGCGGAGCTGATTGCACAGATTGCCATCCTGCCGAGCCAGCTGCACGGGGCCGTCAGCGGGCTGGATGATGCACAGCTGGATACAGCCTACCGGCCCGAGGGCTGGACATTGCGACAGGTTGTGCATCATGTCGCCGACAGCCACATGAATGCCTATGTGCGCATGCGGCTGGCCCTGACTGAGGATGAGCCCGCGATTGCACCCTACAAGGAAGGCTACTGGGCTATGCTGCCAGATGCGCTGAGCGCTCCGCCTGAGTTGTCACTCGGCCTGCTGGAGGGTCTGCATGCACGCTGGGTACTGCTGCTGGAAAGCCTGTCGGATGAGCAGTTCGCGCGACGCTTCTTCCACCCGCAGTACGGCACGCGTGTGCGTCAGGACGAGATTCTCTCGCACTACGCCTGGCATGGACAGCACCACACGGCACAGCTGACCGGCCTCAGGGACAGGATGGGCTGGCAGGCAGCGACCAGGCCATTGGCCTGACAGGGAGCTCGATCGTCAGGTTGACAAGGAGGAGACAAAGGAAAGCTTAACCACAGAGCGCACGGAGAGCACGGAGCTTTTTGCCAGGAAGGGCACGAAGCCGACAATGTAGGCCTGGTGCAAACCGGGCAACGGAGCGGGAGGCCCGGAGCAATCCGGGCAACGGAGCGGGAGGCCCGGAGCAATCCGGGCAACGGAGGTCAGGCGTGAGCCTGACAAGGAGGTCAACCGTCAGGTTGACAACGAGGGAACAGAGGAAGACATAACCACAGAGGGCACAGAGAGCACGGAGTTTTTCATCACGTAGGGCACGAAGGGAGCGAAGTAAAAACTGCACACGAGTGAATTGACAACACGTACTGGACTCCGGACTCCGATTTCCGCAACTTGCAACCAGCACCCCGTAACCTGTCTTACGGATACACCATGATCCGGTCCTCAAACACCAGCATGATCGTGTCTCCGGTTTTCCCATGGATGATGTGGCATTGCAGCGGAATGGCTCCCAGCTCCTCATAGTGCAGGCACTCGCCATCTCCATCCAGCAATAGCACGCCTCCGGAGCTGGGCTTGCAGATGAACAGCCCGTCGCTCTGGCTGCCTGCCAGCCGTACGGGCCTTGCCTCATCACCATAGAAGCATGGAATGTTGTTGTTGAGGTATGCCTTTGGCAAACGCAGTTTCGTTTCGCTGCCGTCAACGGCATCGTAAACCGCCAGCTCACTGCTGATCAGCCGGCGGTCAGATTCTGACAGGTTCCATTCATGGCGGTAGGTATCAAGGCGGTGCTGTGCACTGCCATCCTCCGCTTCACTTTCCACATCTATCAGGCGAAACATCGTTTCCATGTCCTCCTGCTGCTGCTTCATTTCAGCCTCGAAATCGTAGTTCGGGTCCCGCATGCGGTTCATCAGGTTGTCAGAATCCTTCGGATCGTCCGGGGTGTAGTAGGAATCCAGTACCACGAGCTCGCGCTGCGGGTCAGCATCCAGCTGGGCCGTGACCATGGCGTGACGGGCATCCAGCCGATCTGTCAGGTTCATGTCGTGCAACACGAGCCCGGCGGCACGCATTTCCTCACCCCACTCCTGATAGATGATCTCGGCTGCCCCATCATTGTCAATATCCCCTGCAAAGGAGTTCGTCAGGGTGCGGCCGTGCAGCTGTATTATTCCCAGTTCATTGTCATGTGGGCCGATCACCCTGAAGCTGCTGTCAGCGATTGCCTCATGCTCAAGCGGGATCGCCAGGTCCTCCTTGCCATCCCCGTCAAAATCGGCCACCAGTGCATCAGGTATGAAATCACACTCATACTGCCTCAACAGGGTTCCGCTGCCGCGCTCCAGGATCTTCAGCTCGGCGATGTACTGATTGCCGAGACCGGCATCATCTCCCATGTCATAGCTGTACTTGGCAACGAGGTCGCGCCTGCCGTCCGCATTGTAGTCCCATAGCTGGAGATCATTCAGATCCGCATCTTCCGCCGCCCTGAATGCCACATCGTCCTGCAATGCAGACCAGCCGCTGCGTGGGTCAAGGACCTGCCAGCCTGAATCAAGCTGCAGCAACAGTGCCTCATTGCCATCACCCTCAAGATCAAGAATGGATGCGCGGTAGTAAACGCCACGCATTTCCTCCGGATCCGCACCATTCAGGGGGTTGTCAAACTCCCGCCAGTCCCAGTGATCACCGATCAGGGTTTCCGCCTCAGGCAGCAAAGCCACGCGCCTGCCATCCACTTCCGCAAATTCCGGACCTGCACTGGCGGCTGTTGGCAGACTGTCCCGCAGGAGCCAGCCGGACAATGCAAGCACAGCAATCAATACTACGGAAATGCTCAGCGGACGCAGCCAGGCTGGCGGCCCCACTGAATGAGCAGCTGATGAATAGTCCCCTCTGTCCATGCCGCGATTATGTCAGATCGCGGCAGTGGTTGCAAACGGACGCAGCCCCTTCCTTGCCCGCAGGGCTGCGATCAGATAACATAGCTGTGTGGAGCTCCCGCGGCACGTGATCTGGGCCGTGATCGGCCTCTGCCTGGTCGCCATCGGTGCGCTGAATGTCAGCATCGGGCGCCGCGCCGAGGGTTCGCTCGCGCCCTGGGTATTCAGGCTGGCCTGGCTGATCATGTGGGCCCTGATCCTCATGGGGAGCTGGATCGCGGTCCACGCAATGTTCATCATGGAGCGCTGAAATGCTGAACCCGATGCGCATCGCACTGCTGGTCTTCGTGGCCCTGGTGCTGCTGTTGCTGGTCAGCGCGATGCCGGGTGAAACCGCCGCCCAGAAGCGCCAGCGCAACATCTCCTACATGCTGGTCTGCCTGGCCTACGCCGCTCTCGTGCTGCTCTACCTCAAGCTGTTCGACTGATCCGCTTCAGCCGTGCACGGCACCATTGGCCTCCGCCGCCTGCTCACCCTCGATGAAGAAGGTCGCCGGGTCGTAGACCGCCGGGGCATCCGGACGCTGCACAGCCGCATGCTGTACCAGCCCGAGCACCATCTCATGGTCGCCCAGCGGGTTGATGCCCTCCAGGCGGCAGTCGAGGAAGCTCACGGCAGCCCGCAGGATCGGGGAACCGCTCTGGCCCGTGACGTAGGGCACCTCGCTGAACTTGTCCGCGCCGCTGTGGAAACCGAACTTCCGTGCCAGCTCCAGGCCATCCTCGCCGAGGATGTTGATCGCGAAGCGCCTGCCCTTGCGGATCATGTCCAGCGTGCCCCGCTGCGGCGAGAGGAACACTGCGACCAGCGGCGGCTCGAAGGAGACGCGGCTGATCCACGTGGCCGTACAGCCCGCCGGCTTGCGCCGGTAGGCAGTGGTGACGATCGCCAGGCCGCTGCGCATCGTGTCGAACACTTTCGTCATGTCCGGTAACTGTGTCATCAGTCACACCTCCATAAAGTATTTCCCCGCCTGTCCCGGGACCACGTCCCACTTAGTAATACCCGTCATGCGGTGACTGCCGGTACAGAGACTGATACAGCATAATAGAGGGGCAGGTCGGCGCTTTGGTTTAATTTTGGGCCGCAATTCAGGAAAATATCATTGATAGGCAGGAGCGGGTGGGATGGCCGCAGGCCGGGGCAGGCTTGTGCGGTGCTAAGATAAAGCCGCTGGTAAGCTGCGGCGGACCGCCCATGAAGATACACAACACAGCAGTGATTGACGAGGACGCCGTCCTCGCACCGGACGTGAGCGTCGGCCCCTTCGCGGTGATCGGCCCCGGCGTGAGCATCGGACGCGGCACGGTGATCGACAGCCATGCCGTGGTGGTCTGCAATACGCGCATCGGCAGCGGCTGCCGGATCCATTCCAATGCCGTGATCGGTGGCGACCCGCAGGACCTCGGCTATGACGGCCAGCCCAGCTACGTCGAGATCGGCGACCGCACCTCCGTCCGCGAGTTCGTGACCATCAGCCGCGGTTCGCACGGGCGGATGCTGACTTCCGTCGGCAATGACTGCCTGCTGATGGCCGGTGTGCACATCGCGCATGACTGCCAGGTCGGCAACAATGTGATCATGAGCAACCTCGCGACGCTGGCCGGGCACATCACCGTCGAGGACCGCGTGATCATCGGCGGGCTGGCGGCCTTCCACCAGTTCGTGCGCATCGGGCGGATGGCGATGATCGGCGGCACCGCCGGGGTGATGAACGACGTGCCACCCTTCTGCATGGTGCAGGGCGCTCCGCCGGCCACGATCCGCGGCCTGAACCTGGTCGGACTTTCCCGCAACGGCGTGGACAGCCGCAGCCAGCGCGCGCTCAAGCATGCCTTCCGGCTGCTGTTCAACCGCGGCATGACGCGTGAGGACGCCATCGAGGAGATCCAGCAGAGCGTGGAGCTGACGCCAGAGGTCCGGCACATGATCGACTTCGTCAGCAATCCCAGCCGGCGTGGGGTCTGCCGCAGCGAGGGCAGCCGCAAGAACCGCCTGAGCGTGGTCGAGGGCGGCGAGGAGCCGCAGCTGCGCGGGATCCCCGGGGCCCAGCTGCCGGATGAGCCGACCGGCACGGATTCCGGCTCACAGTAGGCCCTGGCTGAAACCGCAGTGATACTGCGCGGCGTCTGACTGAACGGGACAATCTTTCGGACAGAGGGGACTGACATGCGACCGAGCTGGGAACGCAAGTACGATCAGCAGGAAACGGAATTCCAGCAGCGCCAGGCGGTAATCGGCGAGATCGAAAGCCGCAATAACCTGAACGGCGGCATCAGCCGTCATCTGGGTCTGGGCGATGGCCGGCCGGGCATCGAATGGACGGGGCTGGAGGTCGAGTATGACAGCGCGATCTCACCGCGCTGGGACTTCCCGCCGCTCTTCTACATCGTGGCCGCCGTGCTGGCGGTGATTGCCATTGCCGCGATTTACATGAAGGGAGATCCGGCGCTCGTTGGCAACACGGCAGGCCAGCCGCCGCCTGCAGCAGGCCAGCAGCAGACAACTCCGCCGGGCCCCTGAAACCAGCTGCCCGGCTGACCGCCGGGCAGGGACCGCCTCGCGGTCAGGGTGGTGGAGGGATGTTGCCTTGTCAGTGGTGCAGGAACTGCCCGCGCCGCTCCTCCGGCCAGTTGCGGCTGAAGCGCCTGCGGGCATGGCGGTTGCGGGCCGCCACCAGGTCGCGGTTGTCAGGCAGGTTGCGCTGCGGCATGTCGGAAAGCGCGAGGCGGCTGCCGACCGGTCCGAGGACCGCCAGGCCGCCGAGGACGAGAATGATTGCCAGAACCGTGCCTTCGATGCCCATGGGGCTGCTCCCTGCTGGATTGCAGGCAGTGACTGTGCGTCCGGCCTGCATCGAGACTCTAACTGCCCGGTTTGGACCCTGCGTGAAGTCCCGGCGGTTTCAGCGCGATTAAGGTTTGTGACTGCTGTCAGAATGGAAGGGTGCTCGGCCGGACGGTGGAACCGTCCAGCTCTGGAGGAATACAGTGGACCAGAACATCATGATCCTGATCATCGTGGCCGTGGCCTTCAGCTTCGTCACGCTGGCAATCCTGCTGATGAAGCTCCCCAAACGCATCCTGCTGGTCTGGAGCGTCTTCGAGGGCCTGATCTTCTTCCTGCTGATCCTCTGGATGTACATCCTGCCGGGACAGAGCTGACGATCAAGTGACCGGGTGAGGGAGACATGCTGGATTTTCTGTTCACTCTGCTCCTGCTGTGCAGCGGGCTGGCTACTCTGGCCTGGGTTGGCTACGAACTGATTTCGCTGTTCAACCCGCGCATGGAACGCCCCGCCCGCAATCTGAAGCTGGCATCCGAATTGCTCGCCTTGCTTGTCGGCCTCTGGATGTGGCGGCAATTCGGACACTGAATTCCCACGGATCTGTTACAATTACCCCAAGGTAATTACCTCGAGGTAATTGATATGGACAGTGTTTCAGAAACGCCGGAGCTGAGTGCGGCGCAGCAGGACTACCTGGAGGCGGTCTACGCCCTCGAGCTGGAGGATGCCGCCGGCGAGGGCGTACGTGTCACGGACATCGCCGCGAAGCTCGCAACCAAGCTGCCGACGGTGACCCGCACGCTGTCGCGCCTGCGCAGCATGGGGCTGGTGATCCAGGAGGAGCGCGGCCCGGTATTCCTCAGCGAGCTGGGCCGGCATCTCTCCCAGCAGCTGGCCCATCGCCATGATGATGTCGTCTTTCTGCTCACTGAGGTCCTCGGAGTACCGCAGGAGACCGCGCTCTCCGAGGCCTGCGTGATGGAGCACGGGCTGAGTGGTGAGACGAGTGAGCGCCTGCACCACTGGCTGGAGGCCTGGCAGCAGCTTGAGCCGGAGCTGCGCCAGCGGCTGCGCGAGGCCGCCGCTGCGGAGAGCACAGGTGCCTTCACCCTGCTCGGTGATGCCAGCGGATCCGGTGACCGGGCATGAGCAGCCTGCTCAGGTCCCTCCCGCTGCTGGCGCTGCTGCTGCTGGCCCTCTCCTGCGTGGATGCCGGCGGGGATTCCGGCAGTGACAAAGCGCAGGCCGCAATTGTTGACAACGATCCGGCTACCGCTGGAGGAACTCCGATGAACGTGGTGTGTACCACCGCCATGATCGCCGAGATGGCCAGTGCCATCGGCGGCGAGCATGTCAATGTGCAGCTGATCATCCCGGCGGGCAGTGATCCGCATGGCTATGTTGCCAGTGCTGCCAACCGGCAGGCCATGGCAGCGGCAGCGCTCGTGCTTGCCAACGGACTGGGGCTCGAGGCCGGCCTGGCACCCGAGCTGGAGCAGGCCCGCCAGGCCGGCAGGCTGGTGGAGCTCACCCGAGACATCGACAACGACCGCCTGCTGACGAGCAGTGCCTACGGGGGGCAGCCTGATCCGCATGTCTGGCTGAATGTCGAACTGTGGCGCAAGGCGGCTGACACGCTGCGCAATGCACTGCTGGAGCAGGACCCTTCCCTGGATGGCTACTTCGCCTCGCGCTATGCCGACTATTACATGGACCTGATGCAGCTGGACACGCGCCTGCTGGATCTCGGCAGCAGCCTGACGGACAGCCAGCGCGTGCTCGTCACGAACCTGCATGGCAGCAGCTACCTGGCCAGCACCCAGCGCTTCGAACTGATGGCGCTGACAACGGGCGACATAGCGGAGCTGGACAAGCCCCAGAAGCTCGCGGGCCTGGCGGACTACCTCGTCGAGCGCAAGGTCCCTTCGGTGTTCCTTGATGGGAATGTCCCCGCTGAACGGATCGCTGCCCTGCAGGCCGCCTGCCTGGAGCGAGGGCTGGAACTTGCCAACACCACCGGCCTGAACCTCGATGGGCCGCCCGATGCACAGACTACATTCCACGAAAGCCTGCTGACGGACATGCGCAGTATCGTGACCGCGCTGGGTGCCGACCTGACGTTGCTTGACAAGGTCTGGCAGGAGGAGGATGCACAATGAACAACAACCGGACAATCACGGCCCTGCTGGCAACCCTGCTGGGAGCAATGGCTCTGCTGGCCGGCTCCTGCCGCGAGGACTCCGGCAGTGGCAACTCCAATGAAGGAAGCATCCTGGACAAGGTCCAGACTGATGCCGCGGAAGAGCGGCTCGATGTGGTCTGCACCACGGGGATGATCGCCGACATCGTGGAGCAGATCGGCGGTGAGCATCTCAGCGTCCACTGCATGATGGGTCCCGGCGTGGACCCGCACCTTTACCAGGCCACCACCGGTGATGTGCAGGCTCTCGCGGATGCCGACATCGTGTTCTACAACGGCCTGCACCTCGAGGCCAAGCTCGGCGAACTGCTGGAGAAACTCGGACAGCAGCGGCCGGTGATTGCCGTGACAGGAGACATCCCTGAGGAGCGGCTGCTCAGTCCCGCGGAGTTCGAGGGCCTGCATGACCCGCATGTCTGGATGGATGTTGAGCTGTGGATGATTGCAGCAGATACTGTCACCGAATCACTAGTGTCAATTGATCCTGTGCATGAAAAGGAATACAGGCTCAACTCCAGCAGAATCAGACAGGAATTAATCCTCTTTAGCAGTGACATTTACCAACTCTGTGCTGAGATTCCGGAGTCAAGGCGAATACTGATCACGGCTCATGACGCCTTCAACTACTTCGGGCGGGCCTACGGCTTTGAAGTGCGTGGCCTGCAGGGCATCAGCACCCAGGCCGAAGCCGGCACGGCGGATGTCAGGGAACTGGCGGAGTTCATCGTTGACAGACAAATTCCGGCAATCTTCGTGGAAAGCAGCGTGCCGCAGCGCAACATCGAGGCCGTACAGGCCGCCTGCGCTTCCCGGGGATTCGAGGTTGCCATCGGCGGCGAGCTATTCAGTGATGCGATGGGGACTGCCGGCACACCGGAAGGAACATATGTCGGTATGATCCGCCACAATGTAGTAACGTTATTGGCTGCCTTGACAAGGGGAATTGAATTTGAACCAGAAAACATAAGCGATCCCTGGTTTGACGAAAATGGCAACCCGCTCTGGGAGAGGCCCGCGTGGACGGAGTGATCCCCGCCATCAAGGTGGAGGACATCACCGTGGCCTACCGCGAGAACCCGGTGCTCTGGGATGTCGATCTGGAGGTCCCGCCCGGCGTATTGATGGCAATCGTCGGCCCCAACGGCGCGGGCAAGACCACCCTGCTGAAGTCCATCCTCGGCCTGGTCCGGCCGGCCGCCGGGCGCGTGTTCATCAAGGGTGAACCGCTCTCCCGCCAGCGCCGGCTGATCGGCTACGTGCCGCAGCGCTCCAGCGTGGACTGGGACTTCCCCACCACCGCGCTGGACGTCGTGATGATGGGCCGCTACAGCGAACTGGGCTGGTTCCGCCGCCCCGGCCGGCGCGAACGCGAACTGGCAATGCAGGCCCTGGAGCGCGTCGGGATGACGGACTTTGCCAACCGCCAGATCAGCCAGCTCTCCGGCGGGCAGCAGCAGCGCGTATTCCTGGCGCGTGCACTGGTGCAGGACAGTGAAATCTACTTCCTTGACGAACCCTTCGCCGGCGTGGACGTGACGACGGAGAAGGCGATCGTCGCCATCCTGAAGGAGCTGCGTGATCGCGGCCGCACCCTGCTCGTGGTGCACCATGACCTGTCAACGCTTGCCGAATACTTCGACTGGGTGCTGCTGCTGAACGTGCGCGCCATCGCCGCCGGACCGGTGGCAACGACGGCGACGCCGGAGCTGCTGGCCATGACCTACGGCGGACGCTCGGCCTACCTGATGAATCAGGGAGGAGCTGAGCACTGATGGATGCCCTCACTGCGCTGCTCTCCGATTTCACCGTGCGCACGGTGATGCTGGGCTGTGCGCTCCTGGGCTTCACCGCCGGAGCACTCGGCGTCTTCGCCCTGCTCAGGCGCCAGAGCCTGCTTGGCGACGCCATCAGCCATGCCGCACTGCCGGGCGTTGCCATTGCCTTCCTGCTCAGCGGCTCGCGGGATCCGCTGGTGCTCGTGCTCGGAGCGCTGGCCAGCGGCTGGCTCGGCACCCTGCTCGTGAGCGCGATCACCCGCAGCACGCGCCTGCGTGAGGACAGTGCGCTCGGGATCGTGCTCTCGGTGTTCTTCGGGGTCGGGCTCGTTATCCTCGTGATCGTCAACCGCCTGCCCACGGCCGGCAAGGCGGGACTGTCAACCTTCCTGTTCGGCAATGCCTCCACGATGCTCACGCGTGATGTCTGGACGATCTGCCTGCTGGGGCTGGCCTGCCTCTGCTGCCTGGCCCTGTTCTGGAAGGAATTTAAGCTGATCAGCTTCGACCCGCAGTTCGCGGCCAGCACCGGCCTGCCCGAGCGCATGCTGGACACCACCCTGACAACGCTGATCGTGCTCGCGATCGTGATCGGCCTGCAGGCCGTCGGCGTGGTGCTGATGAGCGCACTTGTGGTGGCCCCCGCCGCCGCGGCCCGGCAGTTCTCCGACAAGCTGCTGAACGTCGTGCTGCTCGGCGGGCTGTTCGGGGCCCTGAGCGGCATCGGTGGCGCGATGCTCAGCGCCAGTGTGGAGAAGCTGCCGACGGGGCCCGTGATCGTGGTGCTCGCCAGCGTGCTGACTCTGCTCGCTATCCTGCTGGCTCCGCATCGCGGCCTGCTCCCGGACTGGCTCAGGCATTTAGCCAGCCGCCGCCGGATCGAGACCCGGCGCATCCTGCAGGCGCTCTACCGCCTGGTGGAGTCCGACCCGGACCCCTTCCGCCCGCATGACCCCAATGCCCTGCATGCCGTCGGCCTGAAGACCGCACGTTCCACGCTGGCCGTGATGGTTGATCTCGGCTGGGTGGAGTATTCCGGTGAGCGCGGCTGGGTGCGGCTCACCGCCGAGGGCTGGGAGGAGGCGCGGCGCAGCATCGGCGGGGAGTTGCCGGCATGAACGTCGAACTCTCCATCCTGCTGACCGCCGTCAGCGTTGCCATCGGCTGCAGCCTCGTCGGCACACTGCTGGTGCTGAGGCGCATGAGCCTGATCAGCGATGCGATCTCGCATTCCGTGCTGCTCGGGATCGTGCTGGCCTTCCTGGCAACGCGCGACCTGAACTCCCCCTGGCTGCTGCTCGGCGCGGCGGCCGTCGGCGTGCTGACCGTGGTGCTGATCCAGTTGCTGCTCGGCACGCGCCGTCTGCGCGAGGACAGCGCCATCGGCCTGGTGTTCCCGCTGCTGTTCTCGATCGGCGTGATCCTGATCACGCGCATGGCCGGCGACGTGCACCTGGACAGCGATGCCGTGCTGCTCGGGGAGCTGGGCTTCGTCTGGATGGACACGGCAAGCCTGCTCGGCCTGGAGCTGCCGCGCAGCTTCCTGCTCAGCTCCGCCGTGCTGCTGGCCAACCTGCTGTTCGTCGTGCTGTGCTACAAGGAGCTGAAGCTCTCGATCTTCGATGCCGGGCTGGCGGCCTCGCTCGGGTTCTCGCCGCTCTTGCTGCACTACCTGCTGGTCAGCCTCGTGAGCGTGACCGCCGTTGCCAGCTTCGACGCCGTGGGCAGCATCCTGATGGTGGCGCTGATGATCGCCCCACCGGCCGCCGCCTGGCTGCTCTCGCGCTCGCTGGCGCAGATGCTGGGCTGGAGTGCGCTTTTGGCCTCCCTGAGTGCGGTGGGCGGCTACTACCTGGCGGTACGCATCGATTCCAACATCGCGGGCTGCATTGCCGCCAGCTGCGGGATCTGCTTCCTGCTGTGCTGGCTGCTGGCTCCGGAGCGCGGGCTGGTCAGCCGCTGGCTGCAGCAGGCTGAGCAGCGCCTGCTGTTCCCGGCGCAGATGCTGGCCGTGCACATTGCCAACCATGAGGGCCGCCCGGAGGAGCCGGTGGAATGCCACAGTGGTAACATCGCCGAGCATATGCACTGGCAGCAGCAGTTCGCGGATGAGGTCGTGGCCTATGCCCGCCAGCACCGCATGCTGCGCGAGCAGGAGGGCATCCTGCGCCTGACCGAGGAAGGCCGCGGCATCGCCGAGAAGCTGATGCTGCATGGCTAGGAGGCCAGACTCATGGTCTGGCAAGGATCTCGGAGCTGGGGTGTAGGGTGTAGCGGAGGCGGAAGCTTGCTTCCGCAATCTATGGTCTGTTGTCAGTAGTCAGTGGTCTGTAGTCAGTGGTCAGTGGTCAGTAGTCAGTTGGCATTGGTCAGAGGGCAAAAGGCAGAAGGCTGAATCGGAGGTGCGCAACTTGCTTGCGCACACAGGTAAAGCTGATAAGTCTGAATAAATGTATGTAGTGTTTGTCAGTGTTGTTTTATAAGGTGGCGGCTGAATGCTTGCGCACAATGCCGCTTCCTGATGCTCGCGCTCCCTTCCATTGTGCGCAAACAAGTTGCGCACCTCCGTGTACTCCGCTCCACCCTACACCCCATTGTGCGCAAACGAGCTCCTCGCCAGGCCAACGGCCTGGTCTCCGCTACACCCTACACCCCAGCTCCGAGCTCCTACGAGCCCGTGCTCTCGTACACCCTGAGGCCGCGGTGGAAGATGAAGGCTCCGAAGGCGAAGCTGGCCGCCGCCACCAGCGGTCCGGCCAGCAGCCAGTTGTGCCAGTTGGCGGGCTCGATGAAGTACACCGCAGGGTAGAAGGCGCAGAAGCCGAAGGGGATCACCAGTGAGAAGACATACTGCACCCAGGGGGCGTAGATCGTCAGCGGGTAGCGGCTGGCCTCGGAGATCGAGAACAGCGGCGAGGTGAAGCCCACGCGGTCCTTGATCCAGAACGAGATCGAGGCCGTTGTCAGGAACACCCCGGCGAAGACCACCGCCCCCAGCAGCCCGAAGGCCTGCAGCATCAGCAGGTTGGCAGCCGTGGGCGGGATGTGCGGCTCGACATGCGCGAAGGCCCACAGCGCGATCGCCGTGCCGGTCAGCACCTGGGTGATGTCGCGGAAGTTGAGGTTCTCCAGCACGACCTGAAACAGCGGCGAGAGCGGACGAAGCAGCGGGCGGTCGAGGTTGCCCTCGATGATGTAGTGGTCACTGAGGCTGACCGACATGTTGAAGAAGGCGATGTTGAACCAGCCGAAGCAGATCCGCCCGATGCCGTACATCAGGATCAGCTCCGGCAGCTCCCAGCCCTGCAGGTCCTTCACCTGGAAGAACAGCGCCGAGATGAAGAACAGCTGCACGGCGATGTGCACGAAGGACAGCACGAGCTGCGCGAGGAAGTCCGCGCGGTAGGACATCTCGACCTTCTGCTTCTGCAGGCCGTAATGCCAGCACATCGCGAGCGCACTGCCGACTGCGGAGAGGACGGTGCTCATGCGGGTGAGACCTCCGGGCAGGAGGAGAGCGCAGTGTGCTTAACCACAGAGGACACAGGGGGCACAGAGGGCTTACTGGCCGATGAATGATTTGCCAACTTACAGGTACCGGCGCTGCCCGGCAGCGCCAGCACACTCAAGGGTTTGATTGGGCAATCGACAGCGGGAGGCTGGATTGCCTGACTGACCGCCAGGCGGGGCATGGAGCGCACGAGGTAACAACTCGCTTGCTGGCCTCGCCTGGAGACGCCGGTACATAGCTTCATTGGAGCTTCATCCATCCTGGTTTACTACCCCCAGAAAACTCCGTGCTCTCTGTGCATTCTGTGGTGTAAATCTCCGTGTGCTCCTCCCGCTCCATTGTCAGCTTTACAGCTGAGCTTCGTTGTGCGACCTGCGCCGTACCTCCGCCGAAGGTCACGCCGCACCTCCCTTGCCAGAAAGAAGAAAACCCGCCGGTGCAATCGCCGGCGGGTCTCCAGTTTCCCATTTCGAAGTTACCCCCCTATAGGTAAGACTCCGAATATTCCCTGTAAGGACGCTTGGTTGGTTTACTTGCCGCAGGTGCAGCCCTTGCCGCCCTTGCACTCCTTGCGGGTGCATTCCTTGCCCTGGACCTTGATGTCCCGGCACTTGGGGCAGCCGTTGCAGTCGAAGCAGGCCGCGGTCACGGTGAACTCGTTCTGGCAGCAGTCGCCGGCGCAGAGGTTGCCGCTGTAGAGTGCCGTCCAGTTCTCGTAGTCGAGATCCTTCACGAGGCAGACGAGGTCATTGCCGATCATCCAGAGCTTCTCGCCGTAGGTCGCGAGGTCGGCGTAGTTGCGCTCCTCGCCCCGGCCCAGCTCATCCTCGATGTCGCCGAGCACGCTCGTGCCCTCGCTGGCCTTGCGGCCGATCTTGTCAACGATCTTGTCCTGGTTGGGCCAGAAGTTGTAGGTATCCAGCTCATCCGTGATGGTGTTGATCTGCTCAATGGTCGCACCCAGCATGTCCACGTGCAGCTGCCAGGCGAGCGGGTCGATGATGTGCTCGCGGCTGCGGCCGAGGATCACCAGCTCCGCCTCGATGTTCTGGCGGATGCAGCTGTCGGAGAAGATCAGCCACTCGTAGTTGTAGCCGTCAAGCTGCAGGCTGAGACCGTGGTCACGGTACTGGCAGGAGAGGTCGCTCAGGTTGCGGATGTACTTCACCGCGCTGAACTGGTCCACGGCGGATGCGTTGGCAAACGCCGGGCAGGCCATGCAGGCCACGAGCAGCACTCCAATCAGTCCCGTCCAAATGTTGCGAATACTCACTGTATCGCCTCCTATCCGTAACGCGGGTGCGAAGCTAGATTCTAGCATCGACCGGGCAGGGTTAAACATTCCGCAGCCCCGTTCCGATTACCGCTCTCTGATTTTATACGCTTCGCGGGGTTTTGACCAGATATAACGGCTTCTCCCACGAAAAATCAAGCACATTTCCGTCTCGACTGACTGGCCCGCTGAGACGGCTCAGTCGATCACCAGCCCGAACTCCAGCCCGGCGCTTTCCCGCACGAAATCCCAGTACATGCCGATCTCATAGCTGTGCTGGCGTCGCAGCGCGCCGACCTCGAATTTGTCGAACTCCTCGCGGTCGATGTCGTAGGTCCCGTGGAACACATGCCGCCAGCGCCGGTGCAGGTGGAACTGCGTGGCGAAGTCCAGTTCCTGGCGGCGCACCGCATCAAAGCCCATCAGCGGCCGGCCCTTGGAATCGCGGTCGCCGTTGATGGCATTGAGCTTGTAGAGCACGTAGTGGTTGAAATCGCCCTCGGGATGGACGATCGCCACTTCGCCGCCCACGGCGGAGTAGTACTGCTCGGCATCGTTGTAATTCACATAGCGGCTGCGGATCCCGCTCGCCAGGTAGACCTCATCGCTGAGCGGCACCAGGCGGAAGTCCCATTCACCCTCGGCGAACAACCGCCGGTCTTCCACGCCGAAATTGTCATCCTGCTCCACCGGTTCCAGATCCTGCTGGGTTGAACGATCCAGCTCGGGATCATTGAAGTCCGCCACGGTGTTCACGCTGCCGTACTCAATCTCCACGCGGCTGTACTCCAGCAGGTCGTTGGGACGGTCGGCGCTGTGGCTCACGAACCAGGTCAGTTCATCACTGCGCTCATACGACTTCTGCAGGAAATCCTTCACACGCTCCTGGCCGTAGAGCACGCCGAGCTTCATGCCGTTGAGCGGCTCGATGTAGCTTTCGCCACGCATCAGGATTCCGCGATCCTCCTGGAAGTCGATGACGAGGTCATTGCGCAGCTCGCCGAGGTTGACATTCACGGGCTGCTTCCAGGAGAAGCCCACGTCCTTGTGGATGCGCACCTCAGGGAAGCCGAAGCCGTACATGTGCTCCTTGCCCTGCAGGTTGCGGCGCAGGCGCCCCAGCGAGAAGATCCTGTGCCCGCTGGCATAGAGCGAGAGGTTGATGAACTGCACGCCCTCGCCGGGATCGACATTCACCTCGTCGGCGGTGAAGAACAGGTCCGGGTCCGGATGCGGGCTGTGGGTGAACTTCACATCGCGCAGCTCGAAGCGCCGCCGCCGTTCGCTGAAGTCGAGCTGCACATCGTCGCTGTAGAGGATCAGCAGCTCCGGCAGGGTTTCGTAGAGATGCCCGCTGAAGCGCGGACGGATGCGGTGCTCCGGCAGGCCGTCGGAAAGCAGCAGGTTGAGCGGCAGGTTCAGGTACAGGCCGCTGACCTCCATCTGCTCCATCACGGGATCCCAGGCGAATTCGCTGCAGGTGAACAGATTGCCCTCGCCTTCGATCCCGACCTGGGCATTGCCCCAGAGCTGGATCTCACCGGTGCGCTTGTGATACTCAGCGAGGTCGGCACTGACGGTGATCACATCCTGGGAGGAGAGCGAGGTGATCCGCAGGGAGGGCTGCTCGAGCCGCAGCAGTTCGAAGTTGCCGTACTGATCGGCCACCAGTGAGACTTCACCCGCGGCACTGAGATAGTCGGGATAGTCCGTGAGTTCGGCGCACGCGGCAGCCTGGGGCCGGCACAGCAGCAGTCCTCCGGTAATGACCGCCAGCAAGCAGTGCAGAACATGACCCCAACCGGTTGTCCGGGATTCGCCTTCCTTCCTCAAGGAAAGCTGATTCTAGCAGAATGGCGGGGGCATACGGGCCGGGCAGCCCTGAGCTGCCTGGGGTTTACTCCTCGGGCGGGGCGAGTCGGTGGCTGAGCATCAGGCTGCCCTTCTCAAGCGCGGCGTCCTTCTCACCCTTGGCGGCGCTGGACTGCACCAGCACACGCAGGCTGGCATCCTCGCTGGCCATGATGCACATGCTCTCATCCACGGTGCAGATGAAGGCATCAATCGTTGCCGGAATCTTCAGTTCGCCGTCGGCCAGCTTGCTCTTGAGCTTGATCGGGATCTTCAGTTCCGCGCTGCTCGGATGCCCTTCGAACTTCACCTCGAAGCTGTTCTGCGCCACGCTGAAAGGGGCGGTCTTGAGGTACTCCGGGTCGAAGCTGAGCTTCAGCGGCATCATCGGGTTGTGGGCCCAGCCCTTCGGGGCGTCCACCTTCAGCACAAGCTCAACGGAAGCCCCGGGCTTGAAGCTCAGGGGCTTCTTCTCTTCCTTGGCATGCGCAAGGGCGCTCAGGGCGAGCAGTGACAGGCAGGCGGTGATGATCAGCTTCTTCATAGGACGGCAACCTCAGGCTTGCATGATAGCAGCGTCCACTCTGGACATCCGTTATCCTGCAGATGTTCGGTCTGAATAAATCGGACGCATGACTCCCATCACAAACAGATGGCGTCCAACGGCAGGGGAGCGGATATGGACAAGCACCACAGCGACGACGGAGCAGTCAGAAGCCAGCGGGATCATAGCGCATACGGCGAGGGCAGCAATTCGCCGGGTGCCAGCGTGAGCCGTGATCAGCGCGAGCGCTTCGACTATGCCCAGGAGGAATTCGCGCGCTTCACTTCCGAAAATGCCCGCTATGACCTGGTGGACAAGCCTGATGGACTGATCTGGCACATCAAGCCGTTGAAGTACACCCTGGGACTTGGAATTCCCGGAGCCTTCCTGCTGCTCGGGGCCATGTTCATGCATGTTCTCCTGAGCGAATTCGGCAATCCATTCGTCACGACTGCCGGGCAGAACTACAGCGGGCTGATCCGCATGCTGGCCATGCTCGCCGGTGCGATGCTCGTGATCATCGCCTGGCCGATCCGCAAACCGCTGGGCTGGACCATTGAGGAACAGGAGCAGTACGAGGACAGCAAGCAGTGGGCGGCGAACCGTCGCATGAAGGATGACAGGGAGTGAAGGAAATGGATAGGCACCCTGGCAACGAACCTGTGATCGAGCCGCATCATGTGGACCTGCATGCAGCCAGCGGGCGGGCGGAACAGCGCAGTATCCTGACAGAGGTCGGCAGAACGAGCGAGGTGCTGGACAACCGCTTTGGCAAGCCGGAGGGCTTCCGGTTCTACTGGAAACCACTGCTCCTGACTATTGGGGCTGGCCTGCCGGGATTGCTGCTGCTGGCAGGCGCGATCTTCCTGCCAGTATTGCTTGATGTTGCCGGAATGGAATATAGCCGGGCTGGCGGAGGAATGGGGCTGTCCAGGCTGGGAATTGCCTTCATTGGCTTCATCCTGCTGATGCTGGCACTGCCATATTACAAGCCCAGCGACTGGACAACTGAAGTACAGCGCGAACTGGACCGCGAACGCCAGCGCTTCCACGAGAAGAAGTTCGGAGGGAAGGGCTGAAGAATCTTGCAGTTTGATTTATCCAGGATCTTCTGCAAGTAAAGGAAAGACCGGTGACCTGCAGACGCAGTGCCACCGGTCATAGCAGTCAGGATTGTTGCTCTATCTGATCAGGATTCTCTGGTAAATGGGCTGGCCATTTTCGCCATAGATCTGGATGAAGACAGGCGGAATTTCAGGGACCCTATAGCTTCGTCCACTTTCACTGAATGGATCGGCGAAGGAATTGAGGAAGAACTTCTTCTTGTAGCTTTCCTTTCGCACAGCGAAATGCTGCATCTCTTCCTCAGTAAGAATGTGTACGAATGTCCCGCCCGGAGAGGAATCCGGACTGCCAAGCTGGGTCCATTCTCCCGTTATCGGATTCTTCCAGAGGTCCGCAAACCAGTCGGGGTAGTTCTGGTACAGAGGAAGCTGTTTGGCGGTTTCATAGTCGAACACAGTCGGAGCTTCTCCATAGGTTTTGATGTACTCAGCCACGAAGAAGAACAGCTCCCTCTCCCAGGCAGCGTAGCCACTGCTTGGGACATGCGAAGTTCGTGTGCCGCAAAGGAGCTTGATCTCGTTGTCGGTAAGTTCCGTGACATCCGGAAAATCCTCAGAGTCGTGGAGCTGAATGGAGTTGATGCTCCACTCAGCGGGATCCACATGATCCGGCCTGTAGGCAAACTCCAGATGTTCAGAGCGGGCCTCCAGTCCGTCGTAGATGTGCTCAGCACTTGCTACCCCAGTGAGGATCAGCAGGGCAACTGAAATGGCAATCGTCAGTTTGTACATGTGAAATCTCTCCTTTTGAAGAACTTGGCTAATGACAGATGGGACAGGTGACTGCATCTTCGATTACGTCGAATTCGCAGGTCAGGCCCGGGCAATAAGTTGATCGCAGGTGATGATGTGGACTTCATCTGCAGAGATGTCATGACACGGATAAATTCCACAATCCACCCAGTCCCAGCACATCGGCTCATGGATTGTTACCTTGTGCATGTAGTGTGTGGCGTTCATGCAAACGCCGCACGGACAAGTGCCTGTATCGAAATAGTAACTTGAATCATCGTAGATGATTGTTCGATAGCAGTAGTCAGCACTGCAGATGGAGGTTGATGTCAACATCACGGCAACGAAGCTCATCAAGAAGAACAGTCTTGAACGACTATAAACCATTACTGTCTCCAAACGAAAAAGTCCCTAAATAGTATCTCTCTCTCTCTCTCTCTTGTCAATAAATTCTCATTCTATTTTGTAAAATGAGAACAAATAGTTACACCACATCCTGGCTGCGGCCGCTTTCCACGCTTTCCAGTGCCGCCTTGCAGACGCTGAGCGCATAGATGCTGTCCTCGGCGGTGCACAGCGGCTCCGTGCCTTCCATCACGTTGGCAATCACGCTCGTGAGTTCGTTCTTGAGCGGTTCGCCCTCAGGCACCGGGCGCAGGCCGGCGAGCAGGTTGTTGCCCTCCGGGTTGTCATCGTAGACGAGGATCAGCTGGTTCATCAGGTCGCAGAGCGCGAAGTGCTGCGTTCCGACCACGAACACATTGCGGGCACGGTAGGGCGCCAGCCAGCTGGTCTGGATGATCCCGCTGTGGCCCTGGCCGAAGCCGAGCTGCAGCACCGCGTGGTCCTCGTGGTTGTGCTTGCGCTTCGTGGCCGTGGCGAACACGGAATGGCAACGCTCATTGAACAGGTAGCTGATCAGGTCCACGTCATGCGTGCCGAGGTCGAGGATGATCCCGGTGTCGAGGATCCGGCCGTGGTAGGGGCCGACGCGCAGGTTGTTGATGCTCAGCACCTCGCCCAGCTCACCGCTCTCGATGATGCGCTTGAGCTCCATCACTGCGGGGTTGAAGCGCTCGATATGGCCCACGGCCAGCTTGAGATTCTTCTCCTGGGCCTTCGCCATCAGCGCACGCGCCTTGTCCAGGTCGTCACTGACCGGCTTCTCGATCAGCAGGTTGCAGCCGGCGTCGAGGGCCTCGCTGGCAATCTCGTAGTGCAGCGTGGTCGGGGCGGCGATCGTGATCAGCTCCGGTTTCTGCTCAAGCAGGGCGCGGTAGTCCGTGAAGAAGGCGCAGCCATGCTTCTCGGCCAGTTCGCTGCGCGCCGGATCGGGGTCGGCCACGCCGATCAGCTGGCTCGTGGCGATCTCGGCATAGTTGCGGACGTGGTGGCGGCCCATGCTGCCGGCACCGATGACTGCGGTCTTGAGCATGCCGTGATTATAGGGGAAGAAGGGACCTGGGACCTGGGACCGGGGACCTGGGGGGAGGGATTGTGGGAGCGGCGAAGCGCAGCTTCGCTGGGAGGCCAGAATTCATTCTGGCAACAACTTTCAAGGATGCGCAATCAGTGGACGGAGGTAGGAGCGGCGACATGTTGTCGCCTGATCTTCACTGAGGCACCCTTGGGCCCGTCATCCATTCAGCGCTCGTGCCTCGCGCTGCTGCGCGGCCTCCGGCCTTGCCTGAAGGAATTGACATCGCCGGCGCCGAGCCCTTGGCAATATGGCAACATGGATTCGGCTCTCCACATGGCCTGCAGTGCGCGAGGGACGAACTGTCCCGAGCCACTGCGCAAACTGAGACCGCCGAGCGCTTGCGTGAGGCGGCAAGGGAATTTGCACTATGTCTGCGGAGCGTCCGGCAACTCGTTTCCGGCGCGAAGCGCAGTTCAAGACCGCCGAGCGCTTGCGCGAGGCGGCAAGGGAATTCAGACCATCGAGCCCTTGGCCGAGACTGCAAAAGAATTGCCACTATCTCTGCGCTGAGTCCGGGAACTTGCTTTCCGGCTCAGCGCGCATCCCCAAGACCGTCGAGCCCTTGGGCGAGACGGCAAGGGAAATCAGACCATCGAGCCCTTGGCCGAGACTGCAAAAGAATTGCCACTATGTCTGCGCTGAACCTTCAGGTGAAGCGGCAAGGGAAATGCGGATAAGCATGATGTCTGCCGTGCGCGAGGGACGAACTGTCCCGAGCCACTGCGCATTTATAGACCCGCGAGTGCTTGCACGAGCGGGCAAGAAAAAAAGAAAGACCCCGTGATTCATCGGGGTCTTTCTTTTACCCTCCCATCGGGGGGAGGAAAAGCTCGTGTGATGGTCGTTCCATCACATTAGGATGATACCGCGTTTCGCTCATTGTCGCAACTGTTTCATCAAATGAGATACGCATGGTGAAATCCGGGCTGAACCCAGTCCCGTTCTGCACTCAGGCGTTCGGGAATGTCTCAGTTGCAACTGAGACCAGGCTCATTTGCGTTTCACTATCAGGCTGTCCAGGCTCCAGCGTCCTCCACCGAAGAACAGATACACCACCGAGAAGGCCAGGTAGAGCAGGGCCAGTTCCTTCTTGCCGTAGGGATCCGCGCCATGGGCGATGAAGGCCGCCGTGGACATCGTGGCAATCAGCATCAGGGCCGAGGGCCGCGTGGCCAGGCCCACAGCCAGCAGCAGGGCAAAGCCGAACTCGGAGAAGGCCGCCGCCCAGCCGAAGAATTCCGGCATCGGGAAGCCCATCTTGCCGGCCCCTTCGATCACCTTGCTGGGGTCCTGGATCTTACCCAGGCCATGTGCGAAGGCCATCGAGAAGCCCACGAACAGCCGGGCCAGGAACAGGCCGAACTCGCCGCCGAAGGGCATGCTCACCGCACCACCGAAAATGAACTGCTTCAGAGCCTTCATGTCGCCGCCTTATTGATAACGAGGATTCAATTGATATTCGCGGAAGCACCGGATTGTCTTAAACCGGCCGCAGGCAGTCCGCCGCGGCATTTCGCATCAGGATTGGCAACCCGGCAGTGGATCAGAAGTTGATCTTATACTCGCCGCGGATCAGGCTGATCGGGTCATCCAGGCCGTCACGCTCGCCCGCCGTGATGATGTCCAGCCCCATCGAGGAGTTGTTGCTGAACGGGTAGCGGAACTTGATGGCCAGCATGCCCGGGCGGTCTGAGTTGCCGGCGTCCACACGGCTGCCGCTGTAGTAGAACAGGCCGGTGTGCAGGCTGTTGCCGAAGGTGTGCTCGGCATGCAGGCCGATGCCCTTGAAGTCGCTCGGCAGGTAGTTGCGCCCCTCGCGGCTGAGGTTGAAGGCATCCGCCGCGCCGTTGACGGTGAAGTCCCACTCGCTGAAGGGATCGTTGTCAACATTCGCGAGCACTGGCAGGGCCTCGATCTGGGCGATCTGCGCACCGGAGATGGCAACCTTGGTCTTGCCGTTGTTGAAGGCGTCGACCTCCACGATGAAGCTCGAGTTGGTCAGGCCGAGGTCGTCGCTGGGGTTGAAGTCCGAGACGTTGTTCGGCACGTACAGCCATTCACCGCGGATCCCGTTGAGCCAGGTGTCGCCGAAGAAGGGGATCTCCGCGTTACCGCTCACGCTGATGTAGTTCTCATTGCCATAGCCGTTCACCGCACCGTCGAGGCGCAGCACCAGCTTGTAGTCATGCCCGGGGTAGCAGGCCTCGCCGCCGTGGTACTCAAGGCCCATCAGCAGCATGTCGTCACCCTCGTAGGTCAGGGCGCTGCTCTGGAAGTTCAGGCTGTCCTGGTTGTCCCAGGGCGCGATGTCGTTGATCGCCTCCATCCGGTACAGGCCGGCGTAGGCATCCCAGTTCTCGCCCCAGGTGGAATCAAGGCGCAGACCCATGTTGCTGCGGTAGCCATTCTCGCCGGCCAGCCCGAACTCACCCTGGCTGAAGTACTGGCGGCCCAGCGTGATGCTCGGGCACCAGCCCAGCGCACCGCTGCTGCCGGTGAAGCAGTAGCGGATGTAGGCCTCATCCAGCACGAAGCTGGTGGACTCACTGGAGTTGCCATGCGGCGGGTTGCCGGGATAGGTCTGGGGGGTCTCGTTGTTCTGGCCGGGGATGAAGCCCGTGCCCACCGCACCGTCAACTTCGGCACTCGTCAGGGTCAGCTTGAAGTCGATGTTCGGCTCAGGCTGGAACAGGTAGTTGATCTTGATCAGGCTTTCCCAGCCCAGCTCATTCGTGAGGCTCTGGCTGCCGGTGTTGACATAGGCCCCGGTACGCACCCGGGCCTCGCCGGAGAGTCCGCTGTCCTTGATCAGCGAGGACAGGTCGTCAATGTCGCCGCGCATGCGGGCCTGCTCATCCTCGACCGCGTCCAGGCGCGCGCCGAGGTCGGAAAGTTCATCGCGGAATTCGTCGGCCAGCTTGTCCAGCCGGGCATAGACCTCGCTCATGTCCACGTCGCTGCCGAGCTGCTGCTGCATGCTGCCGCCATTGGACTCGATCATCGTCTGGAAGTCCTGCATCTTCGTGAAGACGCGGGCGATCACCATCGCCATCTCGTAGCGGGTGAACTGGCGGTTGCCGCCGAAGGTGCCGTCGGGGAAGCCCTCCACCAGACCGGCCTGCTGCAGATAGTCGACAGCGGCATAGGCCCAGTGGTCCGTGGGGACATCAGTGAAGGTGGAGGCCTGCGCAGGCAGCGCCATGACCAGCATGGCCAGCACTCCGAAAACTCCCGACAGCAATCGGTTCATTGCAAATATCTCCCTAATCCGTTGCTCCTCACTGAGCGGGACAGACCGGTGAGCGTCCGGGAGTATCGGCATGGCTGCCTGAGGGAATCCTCGGATCCCCGCCTTTCCTCTCCACATTCCGCCTTCCAGTCGACCGCGCATGCTCCCATGCCGGTCAAGCCCCATCACCCCATGTCAGGCTAGCCCTTCCCGCGCCTCTGCCGCTGCTGCCTTTCCAGGTAGCGCTCGGCCAGGACGCGGGCCGCATAGTCATCCACGGGGACAGGCGAGAACATCTGGCGCAGCGTGAAAGTGAACTGGCGGATTGGATTTCCGCCTGCCTCTTCACGCCGTTTCAGCTGCCACGCCTCAACGGTGCTTTCCTTCTCGTCGACCACCGCAAGCCTCGTCTCAGGTAGTAGACGGGAAAGCTCCTCCTCCATGTTCGATCGGTTCGTGCCGTTCCCGATGACGACGACCGCCACATCGCGGCCCGCCAGGGTTCGCCCCAGTTCCCCGGTCCATCCGTCCATGCGGATGATCCCCTGGGCATGCGCCGTCCCCATGTTGTCCACGAGGGCCCAGCCCATCTTGGAGGTTCCGGGGTCCACCGCAAGCACGAATCCGGGAAGCATTAAGCTATCACCTGCATAGTCCAAAGTCAATGTAAATATACTGTGTGGAACCGCGAATTAATCGATTCCGAGCGCTTCCAGACCGGGATCAGTGCCGTTGTCCAGATCCGTGTGCAGGGCGTAGATCAGTCGCTCATGATGCACCACTCCGGAGGTCAGCCCCCGGGCATTGCCGCTGAACACCGTATCCGGATCCAGCACATCCTTGCGCTCGAAATCCAGCACCACCACATCACCCGTGCGGAATTCATCGGAGTGGAAGCTGATCGGCGTGGTGGTCTGGTCGCTTCTGATCATGTGCGGCTGGTAGCCGTCGATGTAGCGTGAGGGGTCAAGCAGGATCGTGCGGCCTCCCTCGGCCCGCCCGATGCGCACCTGCAGCAGGTAGGTCGGGGTCTCCGGGATGTAGTGGAAGTCCCCGCCCTGCATCGCCTGCTCCATGCTCGCCATGCTGAAGGCGAAGTTCGTCAGGTCCTGGCGCTTGTAGTAGACGGGGCCGATCGTGCGCGGCTCCGTGTAGATCCGCAGCTGGGTCCCGCTGTGCAGGATGTAGTTGTCAACGGGCTCCTCATCCTGTAGCAGCTGCACCTCGAGCCGGTCCGCGAATGACACATTCCCGGTTGCCAGTTCGCCGAGCACCTTGAGCTGCAGGCGGAAGGGTCCGTCATCCATGAGGAAGTCCTGTGGCACGTTGCTCACGGAGGGGCTGGACGTGTCCTCGACCACGATGAAGCTCAGGGTGGCGGTGGCGACCTTGAAACGCTTCGGGGTGAACTTCCAGTCCTCGGGCTCCAGCACCACGCTGCGGCCATCGGGGGCCGTGACCGTCAGGCGGCTGTCCTGCACGCCCAGCAGCTCACGCTCATCCTCGCGGGCCACCTGGGCATTTATCCGGATCTGGCGGCGCGTGGCGTAGTCATTGACCTTGAGGTTCAGCAGGCGCACGTTGATCTCGAGCTGGGCGGCACTGGGTACGGCTGCGGCCGGTGCCGTGGCCAGCAGCCAGCAGAGCAGCAGCAGTGCTGCGGGCATGCACTTCATGCATGGCTCCGGTTCAGGCAGTGATCAGGCTGTGCGCTCACGGTGGGACATTCTACAGCGGGAATCAGGCGCTACTCGCGCGCAGCCGTGGGCCGGGTGTAGCTCATGCGGTAGAGCTGGCCGCCGGGATAGTCCGGGCTGCCACTGCGGATGTAGAACACCAGCGGTTCGCCGGTGTTCCAGTGCGTGCTCATCGTCACGCCGTCCACCGGATAGAGCGCACCGCTGTTGCCATAGTCATCAGTGATGCGCTCGCCCTGCATCAACACGAAGGTCTTGTAGCCCACATCCTCGCCCTCATCACCGCGGCGCGCGGCGTTGTAGCCGAACAGCAGGTCCGTGCCGTCACTGAACAGCACGTATGGAAAGCGGTTGGAGGCAGTCTCGCGGAAGCACCAGTTGCGTGTGGTGCTGTAGCGATTGAACAGGTTCGGCAGGCCCTTGTCCGTGATCAGCTGGCGGCTGTTGCCCATCCGCAGGTGCAGGCGGTCGATGTAGCCCAGCGTCTGCTGATCGTCACTTTCATCCCAGGCCATCAGGGCCTGGGCCCCGCCCGCCGTGTCCGTGAGGTGGATGCTGGAGTTGTGGCGTCCCGTGGGCCTGACGGCCTGGGTGTACCACTGCTGCCCGGGGACGTACCAGGCGGTGCCCACCGCCGTGCGCAGCACATCGCCGGAGCCGGGTGTGCCGTATTCCAGGCTCAGCAGCAGCCAGGGCATGTCCACGCCCGGCAGGGGGTTGCGGGTGTACTCCAGCTGGACCACGCGGCCGTCCAGCTCCAGGCCGGGCAGCTCATAGAGCAGGCGGCCCGTGCCGTCCAGCACCACCGTCGCCACATTGTTGCCAACCAGGTCCGTCTGGTAGCTGGCGAGGATCGTCCAGTCCTCCAGCCGCTCCGAGACGGGCTCCGGTGGTTCAACAACGATGTCGAAGCCCGTGCCCGGCCGGTAGCGCCGCGCCAGCTCAAGCCGCAGCGGGAACTGCCCCGGGACGGTCAGCCAGCACAGCAGCCGCCCGTTGGGCAGGCCCGCCGTGACGTGGTAGGCCCCGCTGCGCAGCTCGCTGGTCGTTTCGAAGGGGCCTTCGGAATCGTAGATGTCGAGGCTGCCGTCCTTGTAGGCGGCGATCGCCGTGTAGTAGTTGCGGGTGTTGTACTGGCGCAGGTTGGCACCGAGCAGCACATCGCCGTAGGCCCAGTTGTAGTCAGCACTGAGCGGGGGCACGAATTCGTTGTCAACGGGCAGCCCGAGGCTCACGCGCCAGTCCACGCGCTCCCCGAACCAGTTGGACTGCAGTTCCAGGTCGCGGTCGGATGCAAGGGCCGGCTGCAGGAGCAGCATCGCGCAGAGCATTGCCGGAATCAGCGGGATGCCTCTCATGCCAGACCTTCCAGGAAGCCGCGTAGGGCTGCGCCGAGCTTCGGGCTGACCTGTGCGCCGACATCCACGACCTCGCCGTGCGTGACCGCGGCATCCCCGAAGCATTCGTTGGTGATCACGCTCACGCCGATCGCCGGGAGCCCCAGGGCGTGGCAGACCGTCAGCTCCGGGATCGTGCTCATGCCGATCGCATCCGCACCCCAGGAGCGCATCATCGCCAGCTCGGCGCGGGTTTCGTAGATCGGCCCGCGCACGCCGATGTAGGTCCCCTGGTTGACGCTCAGGCCCGAGCGCTGCAGCTGGCGGCCCAGTTCCGTACTCTGGCGGCGCTCGGTGGCGGGCTTGGGATCGACGAAGCGCTGGGCCGCATTCTCCGTCAGCAGATGCGCAAGGGCGTTGTCACCCTGGAAGTTGATGAAGTCCGTGATCAGCATCACGCTGCCCTGGCTGAAGTGCTGGTTCAGTCCGCCCGCGGCATTGGTGAGGATGAAGCGCTCAGCCCCGCAGGCATGTGCGAGAGCCGCTGGAAAGCCGGCCGTGAGCGGGTCATGCCCCTCATAGAGATGAATCCGCCCGGCAAGGATCCCGACTGTCCGTCCGGCGATGCTGCCGAAGATCAGCTCGCGCCCATGCCCCGGCACCCGTGAGGCCGGGAAGTGCGGGATCTCATCCATCGGAATCCGTCCGCCATCCGGCAGCACGGCGTCGATCAGGCTGTTGAGCCCGCTGCCACACTGCAGGACGCTCGTGAGCCCAGCGAGTCCGCTGCGCTGCCGGACGAAGTCCGCCGCGGCCTGCGCCTTCTCCAGGTATTCGCTGCGCTGCTGCATGTTCCAATTATAGGAAAGAAAGTAATGCCGGGCGAATACTGACCGATAGTAGGTTTCGGGGTAAGATGCATTGCCCCCGCAAGAGGGAGGCTGAAGCACATATGAGTCAGGCAGCGGCAACACAGGTCAACGAGGCGGGCATCATCGGCCAGATCCGGCGCAGATTCAGCTGCACCAACAACCGGCTGCTGGTCGGGCTCGGTGATGATGCCGCAGTGGTCGGTCCCGAGGAGGGCCAGACCGCGGGCCGGCGGCTGAATGTCTGCAGCCAGGTGCTGGCCACCGACATCCTCGTGGAAGGCGTGCACTTCTCCCGGCGCTACATGAACCTGCGCGAGATCGGCTTCAAGGCGGTCTCCGTGAATGTCAGCGACATGGCGGCGATGGGCGCGGAATGCGTCTATGCGCTTGGCAACCTCGGCGTGCCGCGCGATGCCAGCAATGAGGAGGTCGGCGAACTGCTGGACGGCGTCAGCGAAGCGCTCGAGCAGTTCGGGGCCAGCCTGATCGGTGGCGATACCGTGCGCGCCCCGCAGTGGCTGCTGAGCTTCTCGATGATCGGCAGCATTTCCTCCGATCCCCTCACCCGCAGTGCTGCGGCCCCCGGTGATGTGGTCTGGCACAGCGGCGAGCTGGGCCTGAGCCAGGTCGGCTTCCACCGCCTGCAGGGCGGTGAACGCGAAGGCCATGAGGCAGCCTGCCAGGCGCATCTGCATCCCCTGCCGCAGCTCGCACTCGGACAGTGGCTCTCCCGCGAGGGTCTGGCCAGTGCCTGCATTGACCTGTCGGACAGCCTCTCGCAGTGCCTGCTGCAGATCGCCGAAGCCAGCAATGTGGGTCTGCAGCTGGATCTGCAGCAGTATGAATTCGCGCCACTGTTCAGGCAGTTCTGTGAGGAACGCCAGGGCAAGGCGCGCACGGCCGGCAGCGGCTTCAGCGTGCCCGGCAAGATGCAGGCCGACCGCCAGGCGCGGGACTATGGCAGCCCCAGCGACTTCCTGCTGGAGAGCGCCGAGGACTACCAGCTGCTGTTCACGGCGCCGGCATCAAGCACGGCGCGCCTGCTGCGCGATGCCCCTGTGCCCCTGCGGCGGATCGGTACGGTGCTGCCGGCGGATGAAGGCCTGATGTATGTCGACGAAGAGGGCCGCAACCGGGTGCTGGAAGCCCGCGGTTACCAGCACTGAACCCGGGAAAACGCCGTTCCTTCACCGCTCGGACATAAAAACATAACACTGTTATAAATTTCTTTCCGGTTCCGTTCCGAGCTCATTCCGACGGCGAAGTGTGAAGCGTCCACTGCAGGCACTGCGCTCAGGCCGCATCAGGACTGGCCTGCTTATCCACCGGATTTCAACAGCTCACTGCGGCGGACATTCCTGCGGCCCTCCATCCATGCTCCAGCAGCCCGCTGAACCGCGATTTGCACCGGGCCCAGGCTGCTGCGGTGGTATAAATAGCGAGCCCGGTTTCACGGGGGTGGCGGGGATAGCGGACACCGGGCTGGCTTGAATCCGCAGTGTAAATCAGCGCCGGCAGCCTGCCGGCAGGGGCATGGTGAACGGAAATGGCGATGGATCATGACCAGGGCGTGAACCCGATCCAGGATCACGACCCCCAGGAGACCCAGGAATGGCTGGACTCCCTCAAGTGGACCCTCAGCACCTACGGTCCTGAGCGCGTTGACTACCTGATCAGCCGGCTTGAAGAGCAGGCCGCGCGCGAGGGTGTGGGCCGCAGCAATGCCCTGCACACGCCCTACATCAACTCGATCCCCAAGGAGCAGGAAGCTGCCTACCCCGGGGACCGTGAGATGGAGCGCCGCATCAAGAGCATCATCCGCTGGAATGCGCTGGCGATGGTACTCAAGGCCAACCGCAACAGCGACGGGATCGGCGGCCACCTGGCCACCTACCAGAGCAGTGCGACGATCTTCGAGGTGGGTTTCAACCACTTCTTCCGCGCCCCGAATGACAAACAGACCGGCGACCTCGTCTATATGCAGGGCCATGCCAGCCCGGGAATCTACGCCCGGGCCTTCCTCGAGGGACGCATCTCCGCGGACCAGCTCGGCAATTTCCGCCGGGAACTGGCGGATGGCGGCGGCCTTTCCTCCTATCCGCATCCCTGGCTGATGCCGGACTTCTGGCAGTTCCCCACAGTCTCGATGGGCCTCTCACCGATCATGTCCATCTACCAGGCCCGCTTCAACCGCTACATCCAGCACCGCGGGCTGCGCAACACCGAAGACTGCCGCGTGTGGGCCACGGTCGGCGACGGCGAGACCGACGAGCCGGAGACGCTCGGCGCGATTACCCTGGCCGGGCGCGAGAAGCTGGACAACCTGACCTGGATCGTCAACTGCAACCTGCAGCGCCTCGACGGTCCGGTGCGTGGCAACGGCAAGATCATCCAGGAGCTGGAGGGCCTGTTCCACGGAGCGGGCTGGAACGTGATCAAGGTGATCTGGGGCGACGAATGGGATGAGCTCGTGCGCCGCGATACCACCGGCCTGCTCGTGCGCCGCATGGGCGAGGTCGTGGACGGCCAGTACCAGAAGTACGCCGCCGAGACCGGTGAATACATCCGCAAGGACTTCTTTGGCAAGTACCCGGAGCTGCTTGAGCTCGTGAAGGACATCTCGGACGAGAAGCTGGTGCGCATGCGCCGCGGCGGCCATGACCCGGAGAAGGTCCATGCCGCCTTCCATGCCGCCACCCATCACAAGGGCCAGCCCACGGTGATCCTCGCAAAGACGATCAAGGGTTACGGCCTCGGCCCCGCCGGCCAGGCCAAGAACGTCGCCCATAACCTGAAGAAGATGAAGAATGAGGAGGTTGAGAGCTTCCAGAAGTTCTTCAACATCCCGCTCGAGAAGGAGCAGATCGTCAATCTCGAGTTCTACCGCCCGGCCGAGGACAGCCCGGAGATCAAATACCTCAAGGCGCGCCGCGAGGAGCTGGGCGGCTACCTGCCCCAGCGCCATGACCGCTGCGAGCCGGTGCAGGCCCCGGGCCTCGATGTGTTCGACGAGTTCCTCAAGGGCACCGGCGACAAGGAAGCATCCACCACCATGGCCTGGGTGCGCATGCTCGCCGTGCTGCTGCGCAACAAGGAGATCGGCAAGCTGATCGTGCCGATCGTGCCCGATGAGGCGCGCACCTTCGGCATGGAGGGCCTGTTCCGCCAGGCCGGGATCTACGCCTCGACGGGCCAGCTCTACACCCCGGTTGACAGCGACACCCTGCTCTACTACAAGGAGGCCAAGAACGGCCAGATCCTTGAGGAGGGCATCAACGAGGCGGGTGCGATGTCGAGCTTCATCGCCGCCGGCACGGCCTACACGAGCCTCGGCGTGAACACGATCCCGATGTACATCTACTATTCGATGTTCGGCTTCCAGCGCATCGGCGACCTGATCTGGGCCGCTGCCGACATGCGCTGCAAGGGCTTCCTGTTCGGCGGCACCAGCGGGCGCACCACCCTCAACGGTGAGGGCCTGCAGCATGAGGACGGCCACAGCCATCTCGTTGCCAGCACGGTGCCGAGCTGCGTCTCCTACGATCCGGCCTTTGCCTTCGAGCTGGCCGTGATCATGCAGGACGGCATCCGCCGCATGTACCAGGAGCGCGAGGACGTGTTCTACTACGTCACCGTGATGAACGAGAACTACCAGCAGCCCGAGATGCCGAAGGGCGTCGAGGAGGGCATCCGCCGCGGCATGTACAAGTTCAGCCCGATGCGTCCGAAGAAGGGCCGCCCGCACATCACCCTGTTCGGCAGCGGCACGATCCTGCGCGAGGTGCTGAAGGCCCAGACGATGCTCGCCGAGGACTTCGACATCACGAGCGACGTCTGGAGCATCACGAGCTACAACGAACTGCGCCGCGACGGCATGGAGACCGAGCGCTGGAACAGGCTGCATCCGGACAAGGCGCCGAAGCAGGCCTACATCACGAAGCAGCTTGAGAAGTACACGGGCCCGGTGGTCGCCGCGAGTGACTACATGGCGGCCCTGCCGGACCTCGTCGACCGCTGGATCCCCGGGCGGATGCATTCGCTCGGCACCGACGGCTTCGGCCGCAGTGAATCCCGCGAGGCCCTGCGCGGCTTCTTCGAAGTGGACGCGGCCAGCGTGGTTGTCACTGCGCTCAATGCCCTGCGTGAGGAAGGCAGCGTCGATCTGAAGGCCGTCAGGGATGCGCTGAAGAAGTACGGCATCGATGTCGAGCGCGATCCGGCCTGGAAGCTCTAGGCGGGAGGGAATCAGGAAATGTCAACAGAGATCAGACTGCCCGAAATGGGTGATGGCATCGCCGCCGGCGATGTGCTGAAGATCCTCGTCGCCGCCGGCGACACCATCGAGGAGAACCAGATCCTCGTGGAGCTGGAGACGGACAAGGCCGTGGTCGAGGTGCCTAGCACCGCCAGCGGCACGGTCGAGCAGGTGCACATCTCCGAGGGTCAGAGCGTACCCGTCGGCACCGTGCTGTTCACGATCGCGTCCGCCGGTGCCGCAGCCAGTTCCACCGTCAACACGGCGGAGCTGCAGGAGGACCCGGCTCCGGCTGCAGGTCCAGCGCCTGCAGCGGCCACCCCTGCTCCGGTGGCAACTGCACCGGTTGCTGCCGCCCCCGCGGCTGTGGTTGCCAGTGGAGCTGACAACTCCCTGCTGCCCGCCGGTCCGGCCGCGCGCCGTACCGCCCGCGAGCTGGGGGTGACGCTCGGCAATGTGCCCGGCAGTGGGAAGCACGGCCGGATCACGGTGGAGGATGTGCAGCAGTTCGCCTCCGGCGGTGCTGCAGCGGCTGCTGCCCCTGCAGCTGCCGGAATGGCAACGGGCGTGGCGGTTCCCGGCCTGCCGGACTTCGGCAAGTGGGGTCCGGTGCGCCGCGAGAAGATGAGCAAGGTCCGCCGCCTGACGGCGGATGCGATGGCCGTCTCCTGGTCGCAGGTGCCGCGCATCACGCAGTTCGAGCGCATCGACATCACGGAGATGGAGGAGTTCCGCGGCCGTCACAAGGACAAGGCGAAGGAACTGGGCAGCGCGCTGACCATGACCGTGTTCGTGATCAGGGCCGTGCTGACCGCGCTCAAGCGCTACCCGCAGTTCAACTGCTCGCTGGATCTGGCAACGGACGAGATCATCTGGAAGGACTACTACCACATCGGCATGGCGGTTGACACCGAGCGCGGGCTGCTCGTGCCCTCGCTGCGCAATGCCGACCACATGGACATCTATGAACTGGGCAGGCAGCTCAAGGCGACCGCCGATGATGCACGCAGTGGCAAGATCGACCCGGACCTGCTGAGCGGCTCCACCTTCACGATCTCCAACCAGGGCGGGATCGGCGGACTGGAGTTCACGCCGATCGTGGCCTGGCCGCAGGTCAGCATCCTCGGCATCGGCCAGAGCCGCCTCGAACCGGCGGTTGTCAACGGGCAGATCGTGCCGCGTCTGATCATGCCGATCGGCGTGAGTTATGACCACCGCGTGATCGACGGCGCCAGCGCCGCACGCTTCGTGGACAGCCTGAAGAAATCACTCGAAGACCCTGAGGGTCTTCTCCTGGGGGGGTAGGAGTCTGTAGAAGGATATCGGAGCTGGGTTGTAGGGCGTAGCAAACGAGGACTTAGGAACTGGGAGCTAGGGTGTAGCAAACAAGGATTTCGGAATTCGGGCTTAGCCGATGGATATCAGACTCAAGCCCTCCGCTACAACCTGAATCCTGGATACTGGTTTGCTACCACCTACAACCGAGATCCCAGGTCCTAGTATGCTACCCCCTACAACCGAGGTACTAGCTCCTTGCCAGAAATGGCAACAATGTTGTGAAAACCTCAAATTGGATGAACAACTAATGGCTACGAAACAATGCGACCTGCTCGTGATCGGCGCCGGCCCCGGCGGCTACACCGCGGCCTTCCGTGCCTCCGACCTCGGGGTGAACACGATCCTCGTGGATGAGAACGAGGTCCCCGGCGGCGTCTGCCTGCGCGTGGGCTGCATCCCGAGCAAGGCCTACCTGCACATCGCCGCACACATCACCGAAGCCGCCGAGCTCGCGAAGCACGGTGTGAGCTACGGCAGTCCGCAGATTGACAAACTGAAGCTGCGCCAGTTCAAGGACAGCGTGGTGCAGCGCCTGACCGGCGGCCTGAAGGGCATGGCGAAGCAGCGCGGCTGCGAGTTCATCTCCGACTACGCCGAGTTCGCCTCACCGAATTCCGTCATGCTGAAGAAGAGTGGCGACACGATTGAATTCAGACACTGCATCATCGCCGCCGGCAGCCGCATCCTGCGCCTGCCCTTCCTCGAAATCGGCAGCGAGAAGGTGCTGGACAGCACGACGGCGCTGGAGATCGAGGAGATCCCGGACAGCCTGCTGGTGATCGGCGGCGGCTACATCGGCCTGGAGCTCGGCAGCGTGTATGCCGCACTGGGCAGCAGGGTTGACGTGGTTGAGCTGCAGGACCATATCCTCAGCGGGGCCGACCGCGACGCGGTGCGGCCGCTGGAGAAGCGCCTGAAGGGCCAGTTCGGCAGGATCATGCTGTCAACGAAGGTCACCGGCATCAAGGACACCGGCAAGGCAGTCAGGGTGGACTTCGATGGCAATGAGGGTGCATTCACAGGTGAATATGGCAGGGTGCTCGTGAGCATCGGCCGCCGCAGCAACAGTGACATGCTCGCCATCGAGAAGGCCGGCGTGGCGGTCGGCGATGGCGGATTCATCAATATTGACAAGCAGATGCGCACCAACGTGCCGCACATCTTCGCCATCGGCGACATCGCCGGGCAGCCGATGCTGGCGCACAAGGCCAGCCACGAGGGCCGCGTTGCCGCCGAGGTGATCGCCGGGCACCACTCCATCTGGGACAAGCGCTGTATCCCCGCGGTGGTGTTCACCGACCCCGAGCTGGCCTGGGCCGGCCTGACCGAGGAGGAGGCGAAGGAACAGGGTATCGACTACGGCGTCGGCAAGTTCCCCTGGGCCGCCAGCGGCAAGGCCATCGCGCTGGACCGCATGGAGGGGCTGACGAAGATGATCTTTGACAACGCCACCGGGCGGATCCTCGGCTGCAGCATCGTCGGCGTCGGCGCTGGCGACCTGATCGCGGAGGCGGCGCTGGCCATCGAGATGGGGGCGCATGCGGAGGACATCGCGGAGACGATCCACGCGCATCCGACGCTCGCCGAATCCGTCGGCTTCGCCGCCGAGGTCTTCCTCGGCACCGTGACGGATATGTACGTACCGAAGCGATCTGCCGCCTCGTCCAGGGACTCGGCGGTCTGACGCTGCAATCCCGCCCTGGCGGGATTGGGTCGCGTGGAATGCATGGGGACGGAGGGGAAACGGGGTGAGGGAGGTCAGGCCCATGGCCTGACAGGAGGCCATTCCCATGGAATGGCTGGAGGCCTGGCGCAAGCCAGGCGTTGGTCGCCAGACGCAAGTCTGGCAAAGGGAGGTGCGACACTTGATGTCGCACAATACATTGGCCGCGCCGCTACGGTTCACGGATATCGATTCACGGTTTACGAAGATTGTGCGGATTGCGGCATTCCCCTTCATGGCGTCGCTGGGCAGCGCCGCGATCCTGATCATTGCCGCCTCCCTCCACGCCTGACCTCCCGGCCCGCGGATCTCGTCTACTGCTGGAACTTGATTCCAGCAAGGCAGCATGGCCGCAGTTGCAGCTGGCCACCCCTGCCCCATGCAGGGAATTCACCCCGTTTCCTTGTGAATTTCCCTTTCAGGACTGCTCACCTGAGGCCTGTTCTGCTGTAAGATTCCCTGCGCCGCCGGACCAACAGCGGCTGATGGGAGTTGCCATGCTGAATCGTTCCGTTCGTCTCGTGGTGCTCGCAGCCTGCCTGATTCTGGCAGCCT
This sequence comes from bacterium, assembly GCA_041395205.1. GTDB lineage: Bacteria > 4484-113 > 4484-113 > 4484-113 > JAFGCY01 > JAHEFU01. Next base: position 1,053,083 of record JAWLAZ010000001.1, on the reverse strand, counting down.
GCGGCCGTTCCGGTTCAGGCCTGGAGCAGGCCCAGCTCCCCGCCCAGAGCGCTCTGCCAATCGAGCGTGAGCCGCTGTTCAGCCTGCGGCAGCTTCCCGCCGACCCGGCGCTCGGCAGTGCTGAACTTTCACTCAGCACCCGCGAACTGTCCGATGGCAGTGTGCTCGCCAGCATCAGCGTGAGCGAGGCAAAAGGCCTGCGCGGCCTGTTCTATGAACTGGAGTACGACCCTGAGCAGTTCAGCCCCGTGGCGGCCCAGTTCCTCAGCGGCCTGGCCCCGGCCGACCAGCTGCTGACGGCCGCCGACATGCAGAGCCCCGGCCGCCTGCAGCATGGCGCAGTGATCATCCGCGCGCTGGAGCAGGAAGGCCTGAGTGGCAGTGCAACCGTAGCCGAGCTGCTGTTCCGCGCTGAAGCCTTCGAGGAGGCACGCTCTGCGAGCAAGGCCCCGAAGAGCCGTTTCAGCCAGGCCACCCTCAACCTCGACGTGGCAGGCCGCACGCTGAGCTGGGGCTATGCCAACGAGGGCGACTACGACCAGAACAGTGAGGTCAACGTGGCCGACCTGGCCCCGCTCGGGACCTTCTTCCAGGAGAACACCGGCGGCAGCGGCCCCTTTCCCACGGGCAGCCGCTTCTTCATGATCGACGGCGACCGCAACGGTGAGCTTAACATCGCCGACCTCGCCCCGATCGGCACGAACTTCCAGCGCAGCGCCGCCAGCTACAACGTCTACCGCAGCCTCGACCCGGCGGACATCCCGGCCGGCGAGGACCCGAGCACGATCGAGCCGCTGGGCTTCGTCAATCTCGCGGACGGCGTCAGCGCCGAGACCGGCAGCCAGCTGCAGTTCAGCTTCGAGCTGGAGACGCTCAACAGCGGCTGGTTCTACTGGGTGCGCCCCTGTGACACGAAGGACGGTGCCGGCCTCGAGGGCATCGCCAGCAACATCGTCAGCAGCGGCGGCAAGCCTGACAACGCGGAGCCCACGGCGCAGCTCAGTGCCGACCCGCTCAGTGGCAACGCCCCGCTCGCGGTCAGCTTCGACGCCTCCGGCAGCACCGACAGCGACGGCACGATCATCCAGTTCGCCTGGGACTTCGACGGCGACGGCCTGTTCGATGCCACGACCACGGTGCCGACCGTGAGCAACACCTACCAGACCCCCGGGGTGTTCACCGCCCGCGTGCAGGTCACCGATGACGGTGCCGCCACGGGCTCAGCCCAGCTCGAAATCGTGGCCTCCACCGTAGACAATTCCGCGCCGGAAGCGGCACTGCAGCTCAACCCGGCCAGTGGCACGATCCCGCTGGAGGTGACGCTCGATGCCTCCGGCTCGACTGACGACGGCCTGATCATCAACCATGTCTGGGACTTCGAGGGGGATGGCAGCGTGGATGCCACCACCGGCAGCAACCCGATCGCGATCAACACCTACACCGCGGCCGGCAACCTGAGCCCGAGCGTGAAGGTCGTTGACAACTTCGGCCTGGAGGACAGCGCCAGCGCATCCCTCAGCCTGATACTCGGTCCGCAGGCCCCGCTTGCCGTGCTGGAGGGCCAGACGGAGTTCGTGAACAGCCTGCAGTTCTACTCCGCGGAGAACAGCACGGATGCCGACGGCACGATCGTGCGCTACCAGTGGGATCTCGACGCCGACGGCCTGATTGACGGCGACACCGGCGACAGCCCCTTCATCAACATCAGCATTCCGCCGGGCCTGCATGAACTGAAGCTGATCGTGACCGACGACGAAGGCCTGACGGGCGAGACCAGCCTCATCCTGCGCTCGCGCAACACCAACAGCGATCACATGCCGCCCTTCGCCAGCTTCACGGTTGATCCCCTGCAGGGCACAACCGCCGTGAGCCGCACACTCGACGCCAGCGCCAGCGCGATTGGTGACGGCGAGGACGGCACGCTGGAGTTCCGCTGGGACTTCGATGGCGACTTCGATGAGGACCTCGTCACCAGCGATCCGGTCACGCAGCATACCTACATCTTAGGCGGCATGATCACGACGCGGCTGACGGTGCGCCAGAAGAACAGCGACGGCACGACGGATGACACCACCGTGTTCGAGATCGTGCCGGTGGGCGACTTCGGCCTGGCCCCGCTGGCGAAGCTGACGGCCACGCCCCGCATCGGCGTCGACCCGCATACCGTGCTGTTTGACGGTTCCGGCAGCATCGACTTCAACGGCACGATCGAGAAGTTCGAATGGGACATTGACGGCGACCTCGTGGTTGATATCGACGGCGGGACTGACCCGACACTCGAGCAGCTCTACACATCCTCCGGCAGCCGGACGGTGCGGCTGTTCGCGACGGATGATGACGGGCAGACGAGCATTGTCAGCGTCACCGTCGAAACCAGCGACCCGGACAACCCGCCGCCGACAGCGGTGCTGATCGTCAGCCCGGAGAACGGCAGCGGCCCGCGCGAAGTGACATTCAACGCCACGGCCAGCACCGATGATTCGCAGATCGTCTCCTACCAGTTCGACATTGACGGTGACGGAGACACGGACATTTCCTCCGAGGATCCGCTGGTCACGATCCCTGAGCTGAATCTGAACGGCACGATCACCGCCCGGGTGACGGTCGTTGACGACGACGGCGGCACCGGCATCGCGACTGATACATACACGATCACCGGTGGATTCGAGAAGGGCACGGTCGAGGAGAGTTTCTTTCCCTTCGACACCGTCTCAGCGCGCGTGAACGGTTCCGGCTCGGCCTCCGTTGCCAGCCTGATCTACTACAACGGCTCCAGCGACAAGGTACACTTCAGCAACACCACTGACGCCAGCGGCACCGTATGGGACAGTCCAGGCGTGGTCTTCAAGGAAGACGGACTGCGCGACAGGCTCTCGCTGAAGAATGTCTTCTTCGCACCCTCCACCTCCCTCACGACCAGCGGCGCCGTGCTGTTCGCCCAGGCCAATGACACCAGCGGATTCGACTGGGCGGACCCGATCACCGTCGTCAGCCGCGGCAATCTGTTCAGTGCGGTGCTGACCACGGCCAGCGTCAACCCGGCGATCCTCTTCATCGACCAGGGCCCGACACCGGATGAGATCCGCTTCATGCGTTCCACCTCCACCACCGGGGCGACCTGGCCGGCGACGGAGATCACCGCCGCCGTGGCGGACTCCAGCTTTGATGACCTGACTGACATGCAGACCCTGTTCGTGAACGGCCGCCCGGCTGTGTTCTACACCCACGACTCTGATTTCGACAACCTGCGCTACGTGCGCGCGGCAGCAGCGGACGGCAGCAGCTGGAGCACGCCGGTGGAGATCCCTGGCAGCCGGCATGACGACGGCTACAGCGTGGCGATCATCGACGGCCGCCCGGCGGTGACGGTTGGCGGCTTCTTCGAGGCCCCGCGCTTCATCCGCGCCAGTGATGCTGACGGCAGCAGCTGGGGCAGCTCCGTGCTGGTCGATCCGGACAGCAGGCACCTGGAGCGCTCAGTGCTCGCCGAGATTGACAACAGGCCGCATGTGTTCTGGGTCGACCGCCTGGGCCGCTACATGATGGCGGTGAGCACAAGCAGCAGCGGCAGCTTCTTCATCGACAACCAGGTGATCGGTTTCGGCAATGTGTTCGACACGCCGCAGGCGCTCCTGAGCTTTGACAACCGGGCGATGGTGATCATCACGACGAACTCCGGCGACCTCATCTCACTGACGGAGCAGTAGCGCAAGACCAGCACATTCTGCAGCTTCCTTTCATGCCACTCGACGATTTCTGTGTTTGGCAAGCACTCGCTCAGACCACGCCGGAGATCCCGCCGGCGGGATTGCCAGCCGTGCGCAGCAAGATACCGCCGCACTGACATCTGGACTTCGCCCTTACGATGCGCCAGCTCCGGTGCTCGCCAGGCTCATTCCCCGCCACCCCGCTCAGCGTACTGCTGCCAGAAGCTGCGCTTCTTTCCATGCTCCACGCGCAGGTTCAGCTTGTAATCCCCGTGATCCGGCAAGCCCTGCCAGTCGCCGATCTTTTCAGCCAGCGCATTGAGTCTGAGCAGATACTTCGCGGCATAGGGGTAGGCCTTGCTGTACTTGCGCTCAAGAATCGAATCCAGCAGGGCACGGTAGCAGACTGCAGTTGCCAGCAGTTCACCGGCCGGTTCCAGGCCATCGGCAAGTACCCTGAGGTGATGGTACTGTGCCCCATCCACCTGCTCATGCCGCTCAACGGTATACCTGGCAGCCATGCCCGGCTCGCCTGCCTCCAGCAGGAACAGCGCACTGCTGCAGGACCAGTTCCGGCCCTGAGCAGCCCTGTCAAGTTCCTTGCGGCGCACCGCATCGCGCTCTTCCTGCGGCAGCGCTGCCAATAGCCGCTCCAGTCCTGGCAGTCCCGGCTCCGCCGCCAGCATACGTTGCGCCAGTTTCACTTGTTCGGCCTTCCGGCCAAGAGCATCGAGCACAAGCAGCCGCAGCTCATCATCACGGTCGTGCAGGTTGAATGCCGGCTGCGGGATCTGCTCCAGCCAGTCCCAGGCGGTCTGTGCCTCACCGCGCGCGAAATACAGCTGTGCAAGCTTCAGCTTGTCAATCGGGAACAGCTCGCGCCGCGAGCGTCGCATCGTGAATTCCAGCAGTTCAGTATCCCGCAGTTGGCAGGCCAGCGTCTCAATCGCATACACCCGCGGATCACGCACGTAGGAATCTCGATTGTAGACCGCCCGCTCCTGCAGCTGGGCGATGCACCACTGCATCAGTTCCTCGTCAAGGAATTCCTCTGCATGGTCAGCCACACTCAGGCGGATTCCCCACTCGTCGCGATCAAACAGGCTCGTGAGAACTCTAGCAGGATGCCGCCTGTCCGCGCAGAGTTTTGCCATCCGGATGAACAGCTTGACCGCATCGATGGAGTAAATGGAGCCGATGATTCCTGATGAGTCGTCGCAGCGGCTGAAGGTGGCCTGGTCCGTGCGCAGGAAGTCCGCAACCAGTTCCAGCGCCAGCTCAGGCTGCTGCTGCAGGCTGAGGATGTCTTCCAGCAGATCCTCAAGCTTCAACTCAAGCTCATCTGATTCATCCCAGTCTATGAACTTGCGGCTGCGCTTGAGCCCGGCGATCCCCCGACGGACACTTTGAGCCAGTTCCTCCGGAGGATCGAGCAGTCGGGTCAACACGGCGTCTGCCTGCTGGTCGCGTTCGGCCAGCCTGAGCAGTTCATCGGCCAATCGCTCCGCACCCAGCGCAAGCAGTTTCTGGCGGATTTCCCCGGCTGATTCCGATCTGGATTCCATGGGAAATTAGTGTGCCATGTGAACCGGCCTGCGGAGCGGGAATATCCTGTGGGAAATGGCCTGGAGCTTCGCCTTGGCCGAACTCCAACTGAAGTCATGCTGCAGAAATCCTCCCTGCCCGGCCGCCGCGCTGCAGCTCAGCTCTTCGGCTGCAGCACGCTGACGTAGATCCGGTGCAGTGGCGGGGCGGGGCCGTCCTCCAGTTCGTGCATCACGTACAGCCTGTCTCCGATCCGGCAGGAGCGCGGCTCGGAAATGTCGGCCGGATCGCGGTAGGGGCTGTCACCGAAGTCCACTGTGAAGTAGTCGGCGAGCCAGTCCGGACCGGGCGGGATCAGCCCGCCATGCAGCAGCGGACTCGTGATCAGCGGCACGTGATTTCCATCGATGCTGCTGAAGACAGCGGGCTGTCCACTGTCCAGCAGGCTCATGCAGATGCCCTCGTAATTAACATCATTGCCCATGCTGAGGATCTTCAGCGGTTCATGCTGCAGTTCCCCGTCCCGGATGCTGAGCGGCAGATAGGCCAGCAGTCCGCCATTCCCGGACCCGGGCGGAATCGTATAGGCACAGTGCAGCAGCTCCCCCTCCTGCTCCAGGCAGAGCCCGCTGGGATATTCGTAACTCGGCCCGTAGGCCGTCACGGTCACGACCTCCCAGTCCGCGGGCAGCTGCGGATTGTCAACCAGGGCCCGGAACATCTGCACCTGGTCGTCATTGTCAACGACCCACAGCCCGGCCACACGGCCATCGAGATGCCCGAAGTCAAACTCACGGGGCACCCTGCGGAAACCGGGGACGTCCTCCAGCACGCGTGTGATGCGCCAGTCGTCAGCATCCAGCGGGTCATCCTTCAGGGCATAGGCGTAGTTGAGCACTTCCAGCGAGCCGGACAGCAGCCGGCTGCTCCACATGATCTCCAGCCGTCCCGCAGCGTTGTTCATGCGGATGCTGTCAGCGGCGACCTCGCCCTCCTGCAGCTGGTAACTCATGAAGGCTCCCGCCGCCGCTGGATTGGGGCCCGTGCCGCGGCTGATGTACAGGCCCTGCGTCAGACCCTCTGCGGCCTTGGCGGGCCAGGCGATCCAGGGCCGCTCCGCATGGTGCGCCAGTGCCATGTGGATCTCGGGCAGGTCGGCCTTGATCACATCCACGAACAGGTCTCCCCCCGGGTCCAGCACGCCATAGCGGATCGTATTGCGGTCGTCATCCCAGTAGCAGATGGCCGGCCCGGCCAGGGCGGGATCCAGATCCGGGTCGATGTCCCCGAAGCCGCCGTAGCCCGGGTCGTTCGTGGCCACTTCCCGTGATATCCATTGGCCGGAGCAACCCGGCGCGGGCTCACTTTCCAGGCTCGGACCGAGATCAGAGGTGATGATCGCCGTGTAGTTGTATGTGCTGTAGTCGTCCGTGAAGAAGTCGAAGTAGCGGTTGTCTCCTCCACTGAGCGGCTGATCGGTGTGGATCTCGGTACCGTTCCTGTAGATCGTGACCGTGGAACCGGGGCGGATTTCATGCGCAATCACGTCAACGACCACGCCGATGTGGATCTGGCGGCGGCTGACGGCCAGCTCCGGCCTGCCCGTGCGGCGCAGGCCCGTGGCAACAGCACTCCAGTCCGACTGCTCCTCGGCTGTCAAAGCACGCACGCGGTAGTCATAGGCGAAGTCGTACTCCGCCTCATCCCCCAGCGGGCTGTCCGAGGCATGCTGGAAAATCGGCTCGAGTTCCGTGCTCAGTTCCGCGAGGAAGCTGAAGGCCGACTCATCCGCACCGGCCGGCCGGTACTCGATTTCATAGCTCTGTGCTCCCGGGACCTGCGACCACTCCAGCCGGATGAAGCCGGCATACAGCCCATAGCTGGCCGTCAGCGTTACCGGCGCATGCAGCGCTGCCGTGTATTCCACATGGACACGTTCGACGGTACCGAAGGCCGCCACCTTGCCGACGACCACCACCGCCACATATAGACTGCCCTGCGGGCTGCTCTGGCTGAGCGGATCGACGATGTCCAGCAGATCAAAGGTCTCGGAATCAGCGGAAGCGCCAATCGCCTTGAACTGCCAGCGCTGGAGATTGAAGTCCGCCAGGGCGAAGTAGTACAGCCCGTCGCTCTCAATCCCGCTCATTTCCACACTCAGACCGGAGAAGGGAGTCTGCGGACCGATCCCGGGAATCCTGTAGATCGCATAGCGGATCGAGGCATCCACATCCGGCTTCAGCAGCAGGCTCTGGTTCACGATGCTGCCATTGTGGCTGACTGCTTCCCGGCCCTGGATGCTGTCGTTCACCAGCGCTGCCGCATCGTGCAGTTCCTCTGTGTCCAGCGAATCCTGTGGTATGCCGGGCAGCAGCTGCTGCAGGGACTGGTTCCCGGCGGAGACGGATTCCAGCCGTGCCCCGGACTGTCCGCCTCCACAGGAGCTTGCAGCAAGCAGCAGGACACAGAGCAGCAGACCGGACAGGCGCAGATACATCGCGATTCCCTCATGACGCACATTCAATTGAGACAGGATACCGGATGAACCTGCTCCTGCCTTCAATCGCTGCAGTTTGCGCCTGCCATCGCCTGCGGCCACCCGCTTCTACAGACTGAGGCGCATCACCAGGGTGTCGTCATACTGTCCCGGCACGTCCTCCTGGCCGCTGCCTTCGGTCACGGTGACACCTTCCACGTCAGTGGGGGTTGCCGTCATGTCCGTGATCGCCAGCACTACATCGGTGATATCGCCGCCGATCTCGTGGCTGCTGACTCCGGCGGGGACGAGGGTCAGGCCCGTGATGTCACGCGTGCTGCCTGCCGTGTAGATGCTGCCGGCTGGCCCCATCATCAGCAGGGCGCGGTGCCTGTCGTGGTTGTAGTCGCTCTGCACCAGCACATCCAGCGGATTCGTGCCGGTGATGTCCCAGGCGCCGGTGAAGGAACCATCCGGGGCGAAGCGTCCGAGGTTGAAGCTCTCGTTGATCTTGCGGCCGAGGATGAAGAGTGAACCGTCGGAAGCAATTGCCGAGCCAAGCGCGATGGTGCCCTGGATGGCTGGCAGGCTGCCCACACCGCTGTGCCAGACCGGGTCGGTCAGGTCGGCATTGAAGCTGAGCTGCTTGTGCATTGTGACGAACTGGCCGTCAATGTGGCCCTGCGACAGGCCTGAGATATAGACCCGGCCGTTGCCAGCGGTGATAGTCTCGGAGCCGAAGGCTGCAAACACCGGCTCGCTCTCGGTATTGACGTAGAGCTTGCTGCCGATCAGGTTGGCATCCTTGTCGAAGGCGACCAGCATCGGGTACTTGGCCTCGAAGCCTGAGGCGGTCTCGTTGTCATCCAGTACGAACACGTCAGTGCCGAGCACCGCCAGCTCCACATCCGGCGTGAAGAATGCATGTGGCCACTGCTTGCCCCAGATCTGGTTGCCGTCCTGATCAAGCTTGAGCACGCAGCCGCGGTCATCCTCACCGAACACGTCGTGCGTACCGCTCAGGAGCAGGTTGCCCTCACTGTCCATGCGCATCCGCCACTGGTCCCCGCGGCCCTGCAGTTCATAGGTCCTTGCCCAGAGCAGAGCTCCGTCGCTGTCCAGCTTGAACATCTCCAGGTCGCCGTCAACCAGCACCACGTAGATGTTGCCGCTGGAGTCCACCACGATGTCGTCAACATAGATCGAATCCGTCCAGCGGATCGTCTTCGCCATGGTGCGGTTGCCGTCCTTGTCATAGCGCAGTATCAGCGCGAAGTCATCTCTGGAATTATCACCGCGCACGCGGGTGCTGGCCGTGTAGACGTTGCCGGCGGCATCCGTGGTCACACCCTGCAGCACCTCGAAGTAGTCATTGCCGAACTCATCGGTCTGCTCCCCGTAGCTGTGCACCCATTCCGGCGTGACCGGAGAGGGCGATGACAGCGTGACGGAATTGACAACAGCCTCCTTGCCGCCGTGGCAGAGAATGGCGACATAGGTGTGCGTTCCGTTGCTGAGATCGTCGGAGATGCCGCCGAGGTCAAGGATCTGACTGCTCTCATAGGGCCCCTTGAAGTCCCAGCGACCCGTGCTGTAGTTGCTGATGCCGATGTAGTACCCCGTCACGAACTCAACCTCAGTCTCCAGCGTCTGCAGGCGCGGTTCGACCGTGGTATCGAACTGGTACATCACCCACTGACTCTCACCGGCGGCGGTGTCGAGAGCAGCCGTGCTGCCATTGAGCACCGCCCCGTCACTCTTGAGGAAGGTCATCTCGCCGGTCTTCGTCTGCACGGCTGCCACACTGCGCGGGGCATCCGCCGGAACCGGCAACTGGGGCAGGGCGGACTGCAGTTCCGTCGCGGACTGTGACGTGGGTATCGGACCACTGCCGCTGCCCTGTGAGCATGCGGTGAAGATGCACGCCCCCGCGAGCGCCAGGATGCCAGTGAATAAGGCTCTGCTGATCATTGTCAGACTCCCGTTTCAATTCTTCGGGTTGTCATTATAGACCGTCCGGCTCGGCAATGCGAGAGAATGGCTGTCCATACGGCTCAATTGAGGCGCCGGAGAACGCCTGCCTCACTGGATTTAATCCGGACTTAACCATCGGTCATCTGCAGCATTCGCAGCCCTTGCAGACATGAGTTGCTTGCCCTGCTCAACGAACTGCGCGAAGCGGCATTCATCACCTGGGTCATTGTCAGGGATGTTCCGAGCATCAGCAGCAGCTCTCAGACTGCGAACAGGACCGGCCTGCCGATTAGGTCCACATACCCGGTGTTCACGTGAAGCTCAAACATGATCCAGCGTCCACAGCCCAGCCCACGCCCGGCATCCTCCCCCAGCGCCACGAACACGCGCAGGAAACCGATCACACCGCCTTTCAGGGCGACCAGGGGCATGTCCTCGCGGGAAAGCCGGGACACACCCTCGGCACGCCGGACTGCGGCAGCATTCAGTTGACGATGTCCTTGGAATGCACCGAGAACAGTGTGAGTTCGCGCTCATCATCGGCCACGATGTCCTTCAGATCACCGCTCATGATCAGCAGGCCCCTGAAATCCAGCAGGTTGGGCCGGCCGCGGATCCCATCCAGATCCGGATTGTTGTTCAGCTCGAACCTGATCCACTGCTGCGGCCCGAAGCCGAAGCCGTTGTCAGGACCGACGGAAGTGTAGAGCTGCGGATAACGGAAGATCGGCAGGTTGACGGCGATGTAGGGTACATCGCCACTGAACAGCAGCGATACACCCTGGGCGGTTATTCCTTCCGTGTCGGCCACGATGCTGCCGCCCCAGTGGTTGCCGGAGCTGGGCACATCGACCATCCCGTTGATCGCGACCAGGAAGGTATCCGTCTCGCCGTTGCCCACTCCGACCGCGGCATGCAGCCGGCCGTCATGCACAACCATGTCAATGTCCTGGGCTGAGCCATACTGCTGCAGGAAGTCCACCGCCAGGTGCTCCTGCCAGTCCAGATCACCCTGCGGAGGCACATGCCCCGCCCGCATCGCATACAGCCGGGATGTGCCCTGGATGCCCAGCCCATAGAGCACATAGGGCAGGCCCTGCAGCTCAACCATGTCAAATGCCAGCATATGCTCCTCGAGATCGGCGTAAGTGCGCACCGGATGCAGCTCGACATCCGTGATCGGCCCGCCAGCGGGGTCCGGAATCCAGCAGAACTTCAGGATCGTGTCGCTGCTGCCAAACGGCGATATCAGGTAGAGGATGCCGATTCCGCCAGCGAAGTTCGCCATTGCGATGCGGTCGCCGCGCAGGCTGCCCTCATCCAGCAGCAGGGTCTGCCAGTCCTCATCCTCAGTGGGCAGCACCGGCGTGGGCCAGGCCAGCCACAGGCCCTCCGCGGCGAAGTTGTCATCATCGCTGGAGTAGGCCAGGTAGGGCCGGCCATCGCGGGCCAGGCTATCGATGCTGATGTCATTGGAGGTCAGCGAGACCGACTGCACCACCTCGCGGGCGGGCAGGCCGATCACGAAGGGATCTAGATGCATGAACTCCACGGTGTCGTCATCCGTATTGTGGAAGGCATAGGCGATCTGCTCGCTGCCCTCCGGACCGATGATTAGCCCGCTCGCCAGGAAAGCGGCTGGCTCGAAGGCCACGCGCAGCCTGGAATTGCTGCTCTGGCCGCGGCAGCCGGTGTCCTGCGGGCTCGGTTCACTGGAGCCCTCGCTGCCGTTGACAACGATGAAATACTCATGTTCCAGCACGTCCGGCGCCGCAGTGTCGGCCCACATCATGTAGGGTTCCAGAAGATCCGGCGGGTCCACCGTCACGTCGTCGGCGATCCTCAGCCCATCGCGGAAGACATCGATCGTGAAGTTGTCCTCGAAGATCTGCGGGAACCACAGCTCCACGCGGTCGGGGAACATGCGGTCCGTCGCCTGCAGGAAATACGGTGCAGGCGTGCGGCGGTAGCCGCTGTCAACATTGCTGAACTTAGAGAACTGCTCACCGGCCAGGGCCCGCAGTTTGTAGTCGTAGAGCACGTCATACAGGCAGGGCGGCGTGAAGTCATCCTCATGGTTGACCGTCGTCTTGTCCCCCGGCACAGTCTTCAAAAGCTCCCAGGCCTCCTCTCCGGCGCTGGCCAGCTTGTAGAACAGCTGGTAGCTGTCGGCATTCGGCACGGCATCCCAGTTGAGCTGCACCCGGTCGCCATACAGCGCATCACTGGCAAAGAAATTCAGGGGCGGCACTGAGTCACCGTCCGCGCTGATCACCAGCTTGTCAATTTCCACGGCACTGTCCGGCTGTGTGACCACCACCGCCAGGTAGCAGGCGAAGCCGGGGCTGACATGCCGCCCGGGGTCGAAGCTGTCCCGCAGCTCGAAATCCGCAGGGCTGGTGCTGGCGGTCTGCGTGATGAACTCCCAGCGGCCGCTTGTGAAGTCCGCCAGTCCGAAGTGCAGCTCGGCCTCCTCGGCGTTGTTGAGCAGATGCACCTCCAGCGCGGTGACGATCGCCTGCGGATCGATCCCGCCGAAGCGGAAGATCGCATAGCGCAGTTCACCGGAGTCCGACAGCAGCGCCAGATCACTGGGGAAGAGGAAGTCGCCGTTGGTCTGATAGGCGCTGGTGGCCTCCAGCTCGTAGCTGAAGATCGCCCGCGCACTGCGCTCCGCCGCCTCGCTCCAGGTATCCTCGGGCAGCCCGGGCAGCTGTCCCGCCAGGGCGCTCTCTCCCAGGGCCGGGGCCAGCTCAGCGCTGCTCCGCTCCTTCGCCGCGCCACAGGCGGCGCAGAACAGCAGGCAGCACAGGATTGCCATTGTCAGGGCCTGTTTCATACTCACTCCGGAATCAGCAGGTTGCCGTTGGCGCATCCTGCGCCCCGCGGCCACGCATCGCAGCCTGCTTCAATTCTAGCGTGGATCGGCGGGCTGTGCATCCTGCCCAGTTCCAGACTGCTGTGCCCCGGCAAGCAGTCCATCCAGCAATGTGGTGGTCAGTTCCCGTGCCGCATCGCCACCGCAATTGACAACCGCTGCACCGGCAATCCCCCGGGTCTGGTTGATCAGGGCATGGATGTAGAAGGTGCGCGTGCTGCCGTTATGTGTCGAGATGCGCTCCGTGCTGCTGCCCTGCGGCGTTTCAATCTCCCTGTCCAGCACGATCCAGCCGCAGGCATAGTGCCCGGCGGGCTCATGCAGGTGCGCGAAGCTCTGTGCACTGAGCAGGCGCGGGCTGCCGGACAGTCCGTCCAGATGCAGGCGCAGGAACTTCGCATACTCCCCGAGCGGCATGCTCAGATCCGCGGCGGCAGCAATCTCCACCGGCAGGACGTAGCCCTGGGCCCGACCGTATGCTCTCAGTTGACCCTTTCCGGAGTAGTATCCCGTGGGCTGCGCACTGTCCCGGTCCAGCGGCCAGCCGAACTGCACATCCATCCCCAGCGGCCCGAACAGGCGTTCCTGCATCAGCTGTTCCCAGCTCTGCCCGCTGCGTTCCTCCGCCATCGCACTCGCCACGCCGTAGTCCGCATTGCTGTACAGATACTTCCCACGCCGCAGCTTCGGTGGCTGGCCCAGCAGCCAGTGCGAGAACTCCCGGCGGCGCTGGCGGGCATCACCTTTGCGGGCCGGTACCGCCTGCCATTCCGTCCCGTCAGTGAAGGCCTGCATCCCGCTGCGATGCGTCAGCAGTTCCTGCAGCGTCACATCGCGCATCTGCTCATGGAAGTCCGCAGCCTGCTCCGGCCAGACCTCCGCCACCGTGCTGTCCCAGTCCAGCAGGCCCTGCTCGACCAGCAGCGCGAGCATCGTGGCGGTCATGGCCTTGGTGTTGGAACCGATATGGAAGAAGCTCTCCGCAGCTGCTTCAGGCGCTGCATCCTTGCGGTTCAGCGGTCCATGGACCTCGATGCTCTCAATGCCGGCATCCAGCACAAGCGTACCGACGGCCAGCCTTTCCGTTTCGAGTGGCTGATCGCCGGCCGTGCATTGCCGCTGCACCAGCAGCAGCATGACAAGCGTCAGCGAGAGCGGCGGCCCCCAGCGGATCAGGCGGGCAATGGTCCGCAGTCTGCTTCTGGCAGCTTTGCCGTGCATGCGTCCAGCATACACCGCTCAGGCTGATTCACCTTGAACGGGGGAATCCATCCAGCTCCGCGCATATACATATATGTATATGCGCTCTATTGCATGTCCGACTACCGGACTCCCTCAGTGGACATGCCCATGCCAGAGCTGTTGAGCATCCAATTCCAAAGCCTGTGGATTCAGCCGCAGTGCGGCTTTCCGCTGCAGAGCCTCAGCTTCCTGATCGCCTGCTTCGGCATACAGCTGCATTGCCAGCAGATGCGCCGGCAGATTGTCCAGCCCAGCTGCGAAGCACTGCTCCAGCAGCTGCAGTGCGGCCTGCGGCTGGCCCGCTTGCCTGAGTGCCTGCGCCAGTCCGACGGAGGTTGCCGCATCCTGCCTGGCCGCATATGCCGTGCGGGCAATCTGCAGCACGCGCTGCGGGTCCTCGCCGAATTCCAGATAATGCCCCAGGGCATGCCCGTAGCTGGCCTCGGGATATTCCGAGATGCGCTGCATGTGGATCCGGCTGCTGAGCGCAATCCAGCGCCGGGCCTCCTCTTCCCGGCCCACTTGCCTCAGCAGGCGGGCCAGGGCGTCCAGCTGTTCCGGCTGCCCGCTGCGCGTTGCCAGACTGCTCCAGCGCTGCACTGCGCTCTCAGCATCCAGGGCATCCGCCTGCAATTCCAGCAGCCGGGCCTCAGCCTGCCACCAGCCGGGCAGCACTGCATCCGCCTGGCGCGCACTGTGCAGTGCATCCTCAGTCCTGCCGGAAAGCTGTTCCAGCGCGGAGCGCTGCAGCAGCAGCACGGCCCGGGCCAGCGGCTTGCCATTCCCCGTCAGCGCGAGTGCCTCATCCAGCAGCTCCGCCGCAGCCTGCGGATCACCGCAGTCCAGTTCAGCCTGGGCCATCCGCCCCAGCAGCTGCGGCGTACGGGACCGTGTTGCAGCTTCCCGGAACAGCTCCCGCGCATGGCGGAATTCGCCATGACAGAGCGCCAGATCGGCCCGCAGCGCAGCTGCTTCCGCCAGCGAGGTTGCATCCGGGACCGCGGCGGACTCCAGCATCCGCAGGTCCGCCTCCACTACGTCAATCCGGTGCATGCTGAAGTTCAGCCGGGCCCGGCTCAGGAAGGGACCGCAGCCGGGAGCGGCGCACAAAAAGGCCTCTTCCAGGGCCTGCTGTGCCAGGCCGTAGGCGGCGTAGTCACCGCTCAGCCGGGCGCGCAGCAAGTGGTCATTGGCCAGCAGCTCATGATCCGGCCAGCTCCGTGGCTGCATTGCCAGCCGCGCCTGCACACTGGCAATGTGCCGGTCCAGCTCCTGCAGCATCGACTCACAGTCAAGAGCTGCGTCCGCCTGCTGCACCTGTCTGGCAACGGGCTCCGCCGGGGCGGCATTGCAGCCGGCCAGCAGCAGCATTGCCAGCAGGATTGTGATTGGGTTGATCGGGATATGTTGCATAACTTCTCCGGTGGAGGCCGGGCACTCCCTCGCCCGTACCTCCTCCGGCCTCCATCATCAGCTGTCGTGCGGTGCCGCGAGGTAAGGGAAGGCAGGCAGGAAAGCCTTGTCATTCCCCGCCGGGTTGAGCGGCAGGTCCGCGAAGGTCGTGACCCCCTGGCCCTGGGCCGTGAGGTCCAGCAGCACCACGGCGAGGGTGATGTCCACCACCCGGTCGCTCAGGGCGCGGCCGTTGGGGAAGCTCGCGGGCTGGGCCGGATTGTAGCGCATCACCTCCGGCACCACCAGCGGCGCACCCTGCGAGAGCGCCTGCTGCGGTGTCGCCGGGCTGAGCCCGAGCCCAGTCAGGTCGTCATCGAGCGCCGTGTGGAACAGTTCCAGGCTGGCGCCGATCTCGGCATTGAAGCTGCTGCCGCGCTGCGTGGGGGACATGCTGTTGTAGCTGTCCCGCAGGGCCGTGCCGCCAAGACCGTTGGCTGCCTCGATCAGCGCCGTGCCTGCCTCAGGCATGGCATGGCTGTCAATCTGCACATACTGTGAGGCGCTGGCCGTGGAGAAGGCGAAACCATCGTCACCGTCGCCATTGCCGCCGCCACCGCAGCCCGCCAGGCTCACGAGCGCCAGCGTTGCCAGCGCGGCATGCTTCATGTTCATCCGGATGGTCGCTTGCTTCATCACTTCAGCCTCCCGCTGGTCGCCCAGCAGCCGAGCGCGCTGCCACCCTGCAGCGCCGCGGCGGTGTCGAACTCCAGCACGATGCTCGTGCAGTTCATCCCCGCGAGGAAGTCGCGGTCGTTGCGGATCATCAGATCCCCGCTGGAGAGCGTGTCCAGGTAGCCCTGGGCATCGAAGAAGAAGGGGTCGTCGCGGCGGCCGGCGAACAGCATGTTGCCACTGCCGTCAGTCAGCACCTGCTCCACCGGACCGCTCAGCGGCCCGTCACTGCCCGGCAGCCCCGTGACCTGCACGCCCCAGTTCCCCCCGGAGTCCCTGCCGAAGCGCACATGCACCTGCAGGTCCTCCACGTCGTCACCGGTGTTGTCAATGTGCAGGGTGTAGAGCGCCTGGTCGCTGTATGTACCGCTCTGCGTGGGCTGCGTCAGGCTCTGGTTGAGCCCGGCGTAGTTGATCACGGCGACGGTCTTGCCCGCGCTGCCCCCGAACAGGTAGAGGTCGGTGATGTCCATCGCGGGATCCGCCTGCACCAGTGGTGCCTCGAAGTGGTCCGAGGCATTGCCCGGCGCGAGCGGCCAGAGGCAGGCCGCGAGGCATGCCGCTCCCCCCGCGAGGCCGGTTGCCAGAATTGATACCGTATTGCTTCGCATGTCGTCTCCTTGCCGGCGGACTGCTCGTTGCCAGGACAACTCGCCGCCGGTTGACTCCCTGGTGATTCCTGGGCCCATGCGTTCAGGGGACGCGATGCACGGGATCGAGTTACCTGCCTTTCGGGAGATTTTTCGCCGAAGCGCTCACGGAAACGTGTGAAATCCGTGAATCAGGGGTATAACTCTGCCCGGTTTTTCCAGTCCTGTGCTGGGCCGACCGGATTCCGGGGACGAAGCCAAGGCAATTGTGGAATTTCTGCAGGGACGGGAAAATTCCCGCGCCCGGGAACAAAGCCCGCCAGCACTGGTCTGACAACGCGGATGGAGGCGATTTCACGCGCCCGGACGCGCAGCGGAGTCAGGATCTGTGATGCCTCAGAGCCTGCTGCAATCTGGCCTTTTCCTTCCCCGAATACATTCGCAGTCTGCTAGGGATCTATTCCCTGATGGTAGTTGCGTTCGTCATACCGGCCGATGTGGAATGAGCGCAGCTTCCCGAAGTATGGCTCGATATGCCGTTCTTCGTATTCCTGCCCGGAGCTGTATAGCCTGGCCAGCGCCGGATAACGGTGCTGCGGATACTGCCAGTTCCAGCGCTCAAGCCGGCTGTGTTCCGGCTCGTCAAAGCTGCCGTTGCCACGCCCGCTCCAGGACAGGGGCTTGAATTCCTGCCGGCTGAAACTGACCTTGCTTTCGGGGTAGTCATCCAGCCAGCCGATCATGGTTTCATACCAGGCATCCGGGTGTTCATGCCGGGCCAGCTCCTGCCATTGCAACCGTCCCGCCTGCAGGGCATCCACCAGGCCGACCTGGTAGAGCAGCTGCTGCCGCCCCGTTGCATCCAGCCCGTCACCGGCATTCACGAGCGTCAGCTGCAGGGCCACATAAGCGAGTGCGGGAGCAAAGGCGTCATCGGCGACCCCCTCGCGCAGGCTCATCTGGTAGACGGCATCCATCGAGCGCTCCAGTCCCGTGTCGGGGCTGGCAACCACGAGCTCCTTCATCACGGTCTTCAGCTCCAGAGTGTTCCAGTTGCCGAACACGAGATGCTGCTGCACCTCAAGGATGCTGCCTGCCAGAATATGGTTGCCGATGTTTCCGCCCGCAGCTCGCGATTCCAGCAAGGACAGCGGAAAGGGTGTGCGCCGCTCACAGGGCAGGCAGTTTCCCTTTTCCAGCAGCTCAACCAGTTCGCTGTCAACGCCATAGGTGTTGAGGGCGAGGAACTTCTCATAGCAGGGCCAGGCACTGCCGGGACTGGCCTCAATCGCACTGTCGAGTATTTCCAGTTCGGCCTCTTCAAATGCCCGGTTGGCTGCAACCGCTGCCTCGCGGCTGCCGGCCTGCTCAATCCGGTAGGCATGATGCCTGAACAGACTAGCATATCTGTATGGCTCAAGCAGATCCAGCAGATGGCCATCCGCCACCCCCAGCTCCTGCGCCCGGGCCAGATGCCGCACCGCAGGCGCGGAGCGGAAGCTCTGCGGATCCTCCGGCTCATCGGGGGCACTGAGCCTCAGCGGCAGAGCGCCGCGCAGTGCGGCCTCATTGAAGAAGCGCAGCTCCCAGTAGCGCGGATCATCACCGAATTCGTCCTCCCAGCCGGCGAGGACAGCGTCGTCAATTCCGCAGTACAGGCCCTGCGGCCCCGGAGTGGAGGACAGGGGCAGGATTGCCAGTCCCACCGACCAGCGCTTGCTTGCCAGCCATGCCGCCTGATAGCGGTCGTAGAGCGGATCGCCACTGGGCACCACACGGGTGATCCAGAGCTGGAGACCGATGGCCGTTGCCAGCAGCAGCAGGGCGGCGATCAGCCACCACTTTCTGCGGTTCCCTGCTGTCTTCCATTTGTCCCCTCTGCCACCCACTCCCTGACTTTAGCACGGACCAGGATTGGCGGAACCACTGCCGCCTAGCTGTCACCCGCGCTCGCCACGGTATCATCCAGCACAACGCTCGGGTAGATGTTGCCGTTGTAGCGGCCCCATACGTCACGCATGCCAGTTGCCAGGCAGATGCGGTCCATCAGTTCAATCAGCTGCTCCTCACTGGCGTCGGCAATCCCGATCTGGATCTGCTGCACGAAACCACGCATTTCATTTGCGTTGAAGAGAACCGGTGCATCCGAAGTGTTGGATATCACTTCAAGTGAGATCATTCCCGGATCCAGATCATTGTCTGACATCCACTCCAGCACTGCGTCATAGCATTTACGGGTACTGTCCAGTGTGGCGAGCTTCTCCTCCTGTGTCGGTTCCTCACTTTCATCACCCCTGAACAGGGCCTGCTGCTCAACTGTCGGAATCGGGTTGGCGATGATTGACCGGTAACTGATTGCCGGCTTGGACTGCTCCTCCTGATAGTAGAGCACTTCATATCCCTCCAGCCGTTCCCTGGCAAACTCCAGGATTGCATCCCGGCCTTCACCGTACCAGCGCGGGTAGTTTGCAAGGATGTCCGGCGTGCCTCCATTTGGAATGTTCAGTGCCGCAATGTCAACGCCATGCTCCCAGTGTTCCTCAACGGTGTTGATTTCCACGCCCTCCGCCGTCCGCTCAATCAGGCAGACATCGCCCAGCCTGAACTGCTCCGGAATCAGGCTTTCATCCTGCGGGGAGTAATCCAGCCCGGCGAACACGCCCACCAGCATCTGTCCCACGCCGTAACTGAACAGGCTCGCCAGCCTCCGGGTTTCCAGACCTTCGAAATCCTCCGGATATGTGAAGCTTCTGCCGTTGATCAGCACCGGCCCTGCCGGATCCTCATGTTGCCAGACGTCATGGTCGATCTGCCAGTTGTCAATTTCCGGGATCTCCGCTGAGACCCAGTCCTTCAGCCTGCCCAGCTCGAAGGCACTGGGCATGGCAAGCTTGATGCGCACCACATCCGCGTGCCCGGCAAGCTGCCTGGTGTCGATCTCCACGCTCTCATCCCTGAGCTGCGGAAGCACATCCGCCCGCGCCAGCATGTAGCTGTCAACGGCACGCTGCACTTCCGTGCCGTCAATCTCCCTGTTATCCGTGTTCCTGAGCAGGAATCCGTAATCCGCAATCAGCTGTCTGTCGCCGAACCAGCCACTGGACGGCGGACTGTTCCCGAAGCGCAGTGACGGCTCCAGACCGATGTCAGCAAACCGATCTAGCAGCTCGTGCCTGCCAACATTGCCGATATGGCTCAGTCGCAGGCTGATCTGCACCGGGCGCTGGCTGGCATCCCGCACCAGCCGCATGCTGCACTCGCCGAAGCGCTTGCCGGAACTGAATTCGGGGTATCCCGCCAGCCAGTCAGTGAACTCATCCTGAGCGGCGGCAAGCTGCTCTTCCGCATTGCCAGTCAGCGGGTAGTCGAACTGCTCCCAGAACAGGTTGCCATACATCGGTTCGCCGATGAAATTGCTGATGCTGTTCCTGAGCTTGCCAAGCAGGAAATCCTGCAGCTCCTGTCCATCCTCTGGCACGAGGTGTGCAGGCAGGAATTCCGGATAGATCTCCATCCCCGCGGGAATCTCGATATCCCCCAGCGGGAAGCTCTCACTGAGCGTGGTAATCACGATTGGCTGGCCCTCACCCTCAGTGTCCACCCTGCAGAGTTCGCCCAGTCCAAGCCTGTCGCTGATCAGCTTGTCAGTGTGCACGAGGAACATGGCCTGGTTGGGATAATTTGTCCGGGTAAATGAGGCTGCCCAGTCACGTTCCAGCGGACTGAAGTCCGCCGGATAGCTGTAGCTTTCCCCATTGATGATGATTTCCACGGCTGGCCACTCAATGAAGGGGTCGGAAGCATCACACAGCTGCGGCGCGATGCTCTCCGGCTGGATGCCGTCCAGGCCGGCAAGCCAGTCCTGCACAGGCTGCTGCAGGGCCGGATCCTCGCAGACAAGCGTGCAGAATGCACGATGATGGAACTCCCGCTTCTGGAAGTCGCCATCCCGCCAGATTTTCCAGAGCGTGGCGGCCAGCAGCCCCGAATGCGGGTGCTCCGCCCTGAACTGCTCCAGCGAGTAGAACATCCGCCAGACTTCATGCTCCGGCTGCTCCCAGCGGCTGCCCGTGAGCGGCTCCGTGCAGTGCAGCTCGAAGTTGTAACGCTGGATCTGCTGCGCGGCCTGTGCCTGTCCGCAGGTGAAGAGTGTTGCCAGCGCTGTCAGCATCAGGCGAATCAAGTGTTTCCGTACAGCCATTCCCGCACCCCCGTGCGAATTCAATCAGGTATGCAATCAAGGACTACCGACACGGCGGATTGTTCAATCGTACTGATCACTGCGCACTTCGTCCCGGGCATCTGCACCGTACTCCCCGATGTTGAATTCACGCAACTCCTCAATCAGTGGCATGGCCTGGCCGTCAAGGAACTCCGCTTGCGAGTGCTGCAACTCAAACAGCTCCCGATAACGTACCGCCGGGATGCGCCAGCGCAGGCGCTCTGATTGCGGATGCTCCTCTCCAACGGATGGATGCCTGCCAAAGGCCTGCTCCATCAGACTCGGCGGCCCGCTGCGCTGCGCATCGGCAAACACGCCCTGTTCGTCATGCAGCTTGTGCTGTACCTCGCTGAAGGCCAGGGCCTGGTTGTCCAGGGCCTCGTCACGCCACTGCAGGTACAGCCTGTAGATGGAGTGGATCTTCTCGCGCTGGTCCTCCAACATCGCTGCTTCGTGGGGTTCCAGCTGGGTCGGACCCTCATCCAGCAGCATGCCAGCCTGCACGTTGCAGATTGCCAGTCCCAGCAAGGGGTAGCCGGGATTCCGCAGGTAGCCTTCTCTCAGCATCATCTGCCAGATCGAATCCATGCAGGGCTCATAACCACGCGGCGGGCTGGCAATCTGCAGCTCCTTGCAGCGGTCCTTGACCCTGATCAGGTTGACACTGCCGAAGTCCAGCTCGATGCCCGCCTCCAGCACACAGCCGGCCACCAGCGGATTGCCACAGTTCCCCGTGAGGTTTTCATGCACAAACGAAAGTGGAAAGGGCACACGCGGCGGACAGGGCAGCTGGTTGGCAGCGTCCAGCCGCTCATACAGTTCATCACTGACACCGAAGCCCGCCTCGTATTCCCAGCGATCATAGGCCGGCCAGGCGTTGTCCGGTGAGACCCTGGCCGCATCCTCAATCAGTCTGCGCTGCTCATCTTCCTGCTGCACCGTCAGGTCCAGGCTTTCCGTACGCGACAGCGGCTGGCTCCAGAGTTCAGCATAATGCCTGTTCAGGCTGCTGAACTTGTAGGGCAGCAGCAGGGCCTGCAGGTGCCCGTCGTCAACCCCGAGCTCCTCTGCCCGCGCCAGGTGGCGGACCGCATCCCTGCGTTGCCAGGCATCCGCTGCGTTGTCAGTTCCGTATGTCCCGCTCTCCGCAGTCCGCCCGGCCATCATGTCGTTGCAGTAGCGCAGCTCCCAGTAGCGTGGGTCGGACCCGAAGTCCGCTTCCCATGATGCCAGCAAGCCGTCGTCAAGCACATATGGCAGCGGCTGCCGCGGTCTGTACAGCCGCCATGGTATCCAGTCCCCAAGCACGGGCAGGTCGAGCTGCCAGCGCATCCGGCCAAGGACTGCCGACTGGTAGCGGTCGTAGAGCGCATCACCGGTGGGCTGCACCCGGGTGAGGTACAGCAGGCGCAGCAGCGGCAGCAGCAGCAGCAGGGAGAGCAGAACCTGCAGCAGGCGGCGATGGCGACAGATGAAGTCCTTCACCGTGCCTGCTCCATCCCCACATACTCCTCCGGATGCTCGTAATCGAAACTCGCCAGATGGAGCAGCATTTCCCGGCAGCGCGGCACTTCATTGTCAAGCAGCCAGCGGTTGAGCGCGTACTCCTGCTCGTAGCTGTGGTACATGCTGGGACCCGTGAGCTGCTCGAGCATGCTACCGATACCTTCCTCCAGGTCTGATTCCGGGTCCGCGCCCTGTGACTGCTCCGGATACAGTTCCTTGTCGCGCAGTGCTCCCCAGAGCTGCCCGCTGTCCGCGAGGTAGTCCGCCAGCTGCGGCTGCAGCGCATGCATCCGGCCGTGGATGCCATGCCAATAGTCATCATAGGCTTCGAAGTCAGCCAGGAAGCTGCCATAGTCCGGGGGCTGTTGCGGTCCCTGCCAATGCCGCAGGTCACGCAGCACCGTCGGTGGCACAATGGATGCCACCTGCGGCATGCAGCATTTCCAGGGGACCAGCGTGTCGGCACGGCAGCGCAGTTCAGCTTCCAGCAGGGCAGTCAGGCCACGTTCGATCCCGCCTGCGCAGCCGCCTGTCACCATTTCCTGGCAGCTGTCATTCATCCTTATCAGGGTGGCGAAGTCATCCTCCAGCATCACATAGCGCATTGCCAGGATCGATCCCGCCACAGCCGGATTTCCGGCATCCTCGCCTGCCAGCATCCGGGCATGCACGAAGGACAGAGGATACAGCTCCAGCGATCCTGGTGGTGGCAGGGCGTTGCCGGCCTCCAGTTCCGCCAGCCAGCGCTCATCCAGCAGGTAGTGCGCAAGCTGCTCCGCCGCCTCGTAGTGCACCCATGACTGCTCAGGGAAACGCGCGGTGTAACTGGCAATCAGCTCATCAGTGCGTGCATCCTCCTCACTGGCGGACAGCATATCGTCGGCACGGATGTCACGCAGTTCGCGCCGCATGAGCGCGCGTGCGGCGGCCGGAGAGGCGTCCGTGCATTCCAGCGCGCGCCGCAGTGAGGACGGGTCGGGCAGCCAGCGGCCCTCCACCGCGGCAGCCACCACGGCCCGCAGTTCCCAGTAGTCGCAGCGCTGGCCGAACTCCGGCTCCCAGGCTTCCACGCTTGCCAGTTCCGGGGCCCATTGCCAGATGCCTCCGTCAGTCCAGTAGGGGTTGCCGGAATGCAGGTCATCGCGGTGCTCATCGAGCACTGCCTGCTGCAGGCGGTCGTAGAGCGGGTCCCTGGTCGGGATCAGCTCACCGGGCTGCTGTGCCCCGGCCGGCGCCGGAAGCAGCATTGCCAGCAGGGCGAACAGTGATGCCAGAATACGCATGTGCCTAATTCCCATGTCCATCCATCCTCTCGTACAGCTCCGGGTGCTCAAAGTCGAATGTGGCGAGCTGCCGGAGCATGCTGATCCTGACAGGTGATTCGTACTCCAACATGTAGTTAGTGTATTCATATTCCGTATACGCGAGATGGCGGGACAGCCTGCCCCTGTCAATCGTACTGTTCAGCAGCGAATCAATCACTCCAAAACCGGGGTCCACCATTCGCTGGCCGGGCAGGCCCGTTTCCGGCGAACCGGGCAGCACCACCCGTGCCAGTTCCGGATCGGCTGTTTGCAACCTGACTGTCATTGCCGAGTTCCAGTCAATGAAGGCACTGCAATCCGCCCGCCACAATCCGAATCCGTGCACTACTTCGTCCGTCTGGCCTTCCAGCATACCGGAGCTGAAGTCCTCATGTACGAGGTAGAAGACCGCGGGGGAGAGGACGGTTGGCAGTGGGTCATCCTCCCAGCAGCGCAGCTCACGCTGGTACAGGGCATTCAGCCCGCGCACCATGCCCAGATCCGTACCGGCAGCCAGGATTTCCTTGTACTGGTCCTTTGGCCTGATCATGCCACCGTTACGCAGGATGATCGAGCGACTGCACATGCGCAGGATGGATCCGGCAACCTGCGGATCTCCTCTGAAACTGCCATCCGCCTTCCCGTCCAGCACGTGTGACACCGGGAATGGATCCGCCACCACCGGCTCATCCAGACTGTTGCCAAGTTCCAGCATCTCCACGTATTCGGCCGTCATTCCGTAATAGGCCAGGTGGTCCGCCGCAACGTAACAGACCCAGGCACTGTCAGGAAAGCGCTCCCGGTATTCCATGATGATCGCTGCGGATTTCTCATCTTCCTGCCAGGCATCAAGGTTCTGATCCATGCGGATTGCCTGCAGGCGCATTTCCATCAGCCGGCCGTGGACAGCACTCCCACTGTCAGCACAGCGTGCGGCTCTTTCCAGCAGGCCACGATTGAGACCGTAACCGCCCTGTTGCCCCGCGTGGCAGACTGCCAGCAGACACCAGTAATCACAGCGCTCGCCGAATTCAGCTTCCCATGACTCAACAACGGAAATGTCAGGAGCCGCCGGCCAGGCAAACTGGGACATCAATGCCGTTGATTTATTCCTGCCCTGCATGTTGTGCTGGATTTCAGCCTGCAATCTGTCAAAGAGCGCATCCCCCGTACTGTAATCGGCTCGTGCTCTGAAGATGCGAACAGCCACAAACACCAGGACTGCGCAGACCGAGATAATGAAAATCATCCTGACTGTCCTGCTGCCAGCCGGTTTGTTGCTTCTCTCCATGTTGTCCCCCGGGGCAAGGGCCCCTGGAGACATTATTACATGGTGTGCGGATCCCGCAGGCCCGTGGACTCCTGAGCGCCAGCCACTGCGGGCTGGAGGCTGTCCGCTGAGCTGATACCGGCTGCCACCCGGCCGCAGGAGCGCAGGCCCAGGCCCAGTACGAGCATCAGCATCAGCAGGCCCAGCCCGAAGGCCAGGCGGCGACGGCGGCGGCGGATCCGGCGCAGCAGCATCTTCATCTCCCCGGAGCCGGATGCTTCACCCCGCTCCCTTCACAGCTGCCCATTGGATTGCCCCCCGCCGCGCATAGTTGCAGCAGCTCAGCATGACACCGCATGTCACCTGCCGGCCCGTGCAGCCGCCCATGCGCAGGTCGCTGGCTGGGTAAGCTGAAATGGAATTCTCCATGTGGAGCTACAGATGATGAAAACCTTCATGCGCCGGGCCAGTCTGCTGCCGCTGCTGGCAGTGCTCCTGCAGCTTTGCGCCTGCAGCACGGGATCGACTGCCTCGCAGAACGCTGCCCTGCCGCCTGCCTCCGTGCAGCTGCCGGCCAAGCCGGCTCCGGCGGCCCCCGTTTCCGCGCCCGCGGCCTTCAGCCTGCCGGATCCCGCCAGCCTGCTGCCCGAGTCAGCCGCACCGCGAACCGCTTCCTACAGCGAAGGCGACCTGCTGCGCGAGGGCGCGGACTACGACACGAGCCTGCCCAGCTCGCATGTCAGCCTGGATGGTGCCTCGCTGCTGTTCTCACCGGACACCTCGGATGTGGAGAATCCCGGCATCGCCTATGCGATCTACCACTACAGCGTCCCCGGCTATGACCGGGCTCCGGAACTGCGCATGATGTACGACCAGGGCGCTGAGTTTGACAACTTCTGGCTGGCGCTGGCCAACTGGAACACCCGGCGCTGGGATTTCTACAAGGTGCAGAACTTCGACAGCTTCGTGACCAGCGGCTTCGGGCCCTACCTCGACCTCGGCGGCAACCTGCTGGCCGCCATCGTCGTCCACGGTGAGCCGGAGCTGCTGCTCGGTTCACTGCGGCTCGGCCCCTATCCCCCGGTGGTGGAGCTCAGTGCCGATCCTGCCGAGGGTGACGTCCCCTTCACGACCACGCTCGACGCCTCCGCCAGCCAACCCGTGGAGGGCAGCACGCTGAGCTTCAGCTGGGATCTCGATGGCGACGGCATCTTCGAGAGCGACACCGGCAGCACTCCCCAGATCGAGGCCACCTACAACGACAACGGCGTGTACATCCCGCGCGTGCGGGCCACCAACTCCGCCGGCGTCAGCGCCGAGCGCACGGTCTACGTCACCGCCTATGGCAGCTGGTCGCATACCTGGGGCCGGGGCGATACCGATGAATTCGCCGACTGCGTGGAAGCGGCGGACGGCACGGCCTATGTCTGCGGCACCAGCCGCCAGCCGGATTTCGGCGGCGACTACGATGCCCACTTCAGCCACTGGAGCACCGCTGGCGAACTGCTCTGGGCCAAGCGCTTCGACAGCGGTACGGACGACCTCTACCACGCCATCGCCCAGGACTCCGCCGGCGATCTCGTGCTCTGCGGCCAGACCGGCGAGGGCCCGGATGTGGACGGACTCGTGCAGAAGTTCGCCGGCGATGGCAGCATGATCTGGAGCCGTAGTCTCGGCGGTGCGAAGTTTGACAACTGCGAGAAGCTCCTGCTGGACGGCACGGACATCTACATCGCCGGGACCAGCAGCAGCCTGAGCGGCAGCAGTGACATCTTCCTGCTCAAGCTGGACGCGGATGGCAACCTCCTCTGGCAGGCTGCGCGTGACAACAGCGGGGCGATTGACGGGATCGCGGACCTGGACGGCAGCTACACCCTGCTCAGCGGGCTGACAACGCTGATCGTGCTCTGCAAGTCCAGCAGCGGCGGAGTCCCCAACTGCTGGAAGCTCAGCTACGGCACGGACGGCAGCTTCAACAAGGGCCAGATGCTGCAGGGGGCGCAGTACCCCAAGTCGGAGTTCGCCCTGCTGCACGAGCGCAATGTGCTCACGAACGAAATCCACAACTACATCGCCGGGCAGATCATCTACGAGGGCACGAGCGGGCTGTTCATCAGCAACACGGATGGCAGCGGTGCGGATCTGGGCTTCGCATACTTCCCCGATACTCCTGAGCGGGTCAGTGACATCATCACGGACCCTGATGGCAACCTGCTGCTGCTGGCCACGGGCAGCGCCAATGGCGACGGAGCACTCGACCTCGCGATCTACCAGTTCACGAAGCAGTTGAACCTTCTGGGCAGCTTCGCCTTCATGCACGCCGGCGGTGCCGTGCGTGGCCAGGGCCTCGCCCCCTTCCGCGAGGGGTTCCTGCTCTGCGGCTATGCCCCGGATCTGCTCATGACGCTCAGTGAACCGGTTCCCCCCGGTCAGATCCTCACGATCGGCTTCGATGACAACAACGGCTCAGCCATGGCGATCAACTGGAGCATGGACAGCGGCTTCGGGATCGTTGATGAGGTCGCGCAGCAGGGCGTGCTGGACAGCGGCGCGGGGGGCAGCGACGGTCTGCTGTGCTACCTCATCCCCTGATGAACAATCCGCTTCCCCGCCCTGTCCTGAACGCAGAGGGGAAGTCCGATGCTCTGGCACAGTCGGCGCATATCTCGCTTCGTGCTCCTGCTGCTTGGCGGGATGATTCTGTTCGCCGACTGGCTTGATGAACAGGGGCCCACGCTGAGCCAGCTGCCCCTGCGCAGCTCGCCCTACCGATCAGCCGACCCGCCCCGCTCATCTGACGGGCTCTACCATCAGCAGCCGCAGTACGGCTCTGAGCTGCCAGCCGGACGCCAGGCCCCGGATTACCTCGGCCTCGATGACAGCCTGATCCACATGGAGCCATTCTGGCAACACGTCGAACCTCCGCCGCCCAGCGATGAGGAACTGCTCAGCCAGCCATTTGATCTCTGGGAGTACGGGCTCATTCCGGCGGAGCCCTGAGCTGATCATGAAGGGTGCCGGACCAGTTCCGGCGGGCCCTGCTCCAGATATTTGTGATTCCAAGCACACATCCACCCGGAAATGTGTAATGATCTTCCTGCAGGCCATGACTGCCGTTCAGCTTCAGGACCCGGGGGACGGGAATGCGGCAGCCGTGGATCTGATTTCCCGGGTTGGATGCCGAAGCAATTGGGAGTGCAACATGCCCAGACACGGACTTCGGCTGGAATCTGCCAGACCATCGCTGCTGATGGCGCTGCTCGGGCTGCTGGCCCTGCTGCCGTCCGCGGCTGAAGACAATCACTCAATCCTCCTGCGCCATGACTGGGGCAGCCCGCCGCCCCTGGACATGCCGCTGCGGAACCCCGAGCTGCTGCCCTACCGGGGCTGGTGCCGCTTCGCCGGGGCAGCGGAGGAAAGCCTGATCCTGCCGGATGGCAATGTGATGCTGTTCTGCGATGCTGAGCGTGACTTCCTCGGGATTGACAGCGGGGGCGGCGCTGAAACCGGCCGGTCTGACAGCGGGTTCGACTTCCTCTTCAGTGCCTGGCCCCTGGCGGGGGACCGCGTGATCATCGGCAACGGCTGGGGTCCGGGAAGACTGGGTGTGGTCTCGCTCGCTGGGCTCAGCTGGGACTGGCAGGCCGAGGATCTGAGCTATCTGGGCCGGGCCGGCAATCTCCTGTGGTGTGTCCGGCCGGCAGTGGGCAATCCGCTGCTGCAGGAATGGTTCAGCTCCGAAGTGCTGCTGCTTGACGGCTCCATCGGTGGGGACAGGGCAGCCTTCGGGCTCAGCGAGGTGCGCGGCATCGGGCTTGGGGACTGCGGCCCGGATGGCAGCATCGTTGCCAAGCTGGAGGATGGCTACTACGCCCTGTCACCGGACGGCAGCCGGACCCGGCTCGCGCAGTCCGCTCCGGACCGTCTGGCGGAGATCGGGATGTTCCCCGGCGGTTTCCTCAGCTTTGAATATGAGGCCAACCCGTCCGAGCTCGAGGAAATGGCAATGGCCAGGCGCGGCGAGAGCGGTGTGGCGGATATCAGCGAGGAGCAGTGGGAGGCCTGGCAACCCCGCCCGGCCAGCCTTGCCTGCTATGGCCTGCCGGATGGCGGCTTGCGCTGGAGTCGCGCAGTCCCGCTGGAGGACAACGCATTCAGCGCATACGGACATGATCTCCTGCGGATTCACGAGGGCTTCGCCGGACTGCGCCTTGACAGATCCCAGTTGCTGGTATCCATCGCGGATGGCAGTGACATCGGAAGCACTGAGCTGCTTTCCGACCTGGCGGCTCTGCCCCATGCCATTCACAGAGACAGGGTCTACATACTGGAAGCCGGTGAGGAACCGGGCACGGGCCACCTGCGGATCGTCAGGATACCGGAGCTCACGGAGCAGCGTCTTGAACTGGGCGGGCTGGGCAGCGTGGCTGGGGTCTGGGCGACTGAGGGCAGGCTCGTGCTGAGCACTGGCAACCGGGGCTGGTCCAGCTCCCTGAGAAACAGCTGCACATACTGCATTGAGCTTGATGCCAACGGCCTGCCCCTGGAGGGCGAAATGCAGGCTGTCGCCTTTCCGGACAGCTTCGCACAGCTCGGCCGGCGCTTCCTGGCCAGCGCTGACCCGCTGGCCGATGACGCCCTGATGACGGAGATTGTCAACGGCGGCATGAATGCCGTCTACCGCCTGCTGGAACGCTGCCCGCTGGACATGGCGCTACAGCTCGACGCACTGCTGGATGCAGCCGACTACATCGCGGCCTGCCAGCCGGAGCAGCAGGCGGAAGTGGTCCACACAGCATTCCTGGAACTGCTGGGTGAGCGGGCCTCACCGGAGCTGGTCCCTGCCCTGCTGCGCTGGATTGACGACTCGCAGCGGCAGGACATGTCCATGGAACTGCGTGGCATCCTGGCGCAGTGCGGCACGAGCAGCGCTGCGGAATTCCTGTCGGCAGCCGACCCCCCCGTGCTCAGCCGGCACCGCTTCCCGCAGGGACCGTACACTCTCAGTCCGGTTTCATCCTGGCCCTCGGGCTTCGGACCGGGCAGCACCCCTGTTGCCATTTCCCTGCTGCAGACCGGGGCGGATGGCAACTACGGCGCATGGTACTGCGACGGACTGATCAGCGGCACGGTGATCTATGTCGGGCACGATGCCGATGGCGACGGGGCATACGAGACGGTCTGGCCCACCAGCCTGCGCCAGTGCTATGACGAACTGCAGGCGCACTCCTATGACAAGCCGCTGCCGATGGGCGGGCTGGAACTGCTGGGACTGGAGGGCGGGATGCTGGAGCTCAGCTATCTGCAGGCCGGCTGGGACCCCGCTCTCGGGCCTGAGGAGCATGGCTGGGGCGCGGACTTCGTGCTGCCTGCGACCGCGGGGGTCAGCCTCCCGGCACTGGCTGCGGATGCGGATGACGACGGGTTGAGCGACATCGCGGAGCAGCTGCTGGCAACTGACCCGCGCAATCCGGATACTGATGGCGACGGCCTCGGGGACCGGGAGGACGGCGCTCCGCTGTGCAACCCGCGGTGGATGGGTCAGGCTGAACGCGGTGTGGCCCGGGCCCTGGAGTACTTCTTCAACGGTGAGCAGCGGGACAGCTGGCCGGGATGGTGGACGGATGGTACCGGCAATCCCTGGCAGGCGCGCTATGCCTGGATCAGCGGCGCTGCCCCGGTTGACTACGTCGCCGATCCGGGCACCTGGTGCATCATGCGCGATTCCGTGGAGTACAGGAGCAGGCTGCGAGCGGTCGATACGGACCCCGGCGCATACACCCGCAGCGGATCGGAGCGCGTCAGCCTGCACTGGTTCCAGCGGGCGGGCACGCTGCGGGAGCGCCATGCGCTGTACTGCATCCAGCGGGGGATCGACCCCCTGTCCGCCACTGAGCGTGAAATCCTTGACTGGAGCGGCAGCTGGTACAGGCCGGACTCCCACCCGGCTGAGCTTCGCAGGCTGGTGGATTCCAGCGAGGCGGAGAACCCGGCCCGGGACTTCGGGATCAGTGACTGCGATGCCTCCCTCAGCCTGGACTTCCATGGCGTGGGTTACGTGGTGAAGCTGAAACTGCTCGAGGGGGAGTATTACCCGATCAGCTCAGACATGACCTGGATTTCCTAGCGGGATCCGGGCGCGGATGCAGGCTGACATTGCCACGCAACCGGAATCCGGGAGATCGCGTACGATTCTTGCCTGCCCGTGTGTATACCTGTGGAATGTGCGGAAGTGTCCCTGTCACGATTGGCACGACTTAAATATACTCTGATCATGATTTCGCGCAAATCTGCGTGCATGGTTCTGCTGCTTGCGCTGCTGGCAATTGCCAGCAGCTGCCGTGGGGGCCAGGGTCCTGACAGTGAACCCGGTCAGGCGCAGCAGGCTGTGTATCGCCCCCGGGAGATCTTTCGCGCTGACTATGATGCTGTTCCAGGGGGGAATCTGAGCATCGGCACGGATGGCCGCCGGTATTTCACAGGAGAGTTCGGTCCGGTAGTTTGCCAGTCCGCCGATGGGACGGAACTGTGGAGATATACAGCCACAGATCCGGCATCGCTTCATGAAGTGAGGGGCAATGACGGCCACATCCGCCTGGTCGAAATGGAGTACTTCAGCAATCCAAGCCGCTCATACTATTACATCGTTGCCATTGAAGGCGATGGAAACGTAATCTGGCGTCGGGAGATTCCCAATGAGACTCTGGGTACGGTGTTCCTGGATGATATCGCAGTTTCCCGATCCGGTTGGACTGCCATCTATGCCGAGTACCGGTTCTCCAGCGGCGGCGGGAGCCTGTTCATCTTCAATCCGGACGGTGGGATTGCCTGGCAACAGGACATAGCTGACAACGATCACAGGTCCCAGATTACGGATCTGGCACTTTCCGCGGATGACAAGTTCATTACCCTTGACTACGGCGGAGAACTGATCAAACGCGACTGGGACGGTAGCATCCTTCAGAGCAGCGGACTACCAGCTGAAGACCATGAATTCTACTTTCACATCCTGGATACCGGCATTGACGGAGTTGCCATAATGGACCATCATGCTGCGACGGACTACAACCAGCACATTGAAGGATTCAGGAATGTTCCGCTTGATGATTACTTTGTAAGCGGCGTGCTTGAGAACGGATACAGGATCGCCATGTATGGACCCGAGCTGGAACTGCAGTGGCAGGCGGACACACACAGCCGGGTATATGAAGCCAGGGTACTGGCGGACGGTGCCCTGGCAATTGGTGGTGAGGCCGGGGAAGTCGCCGTGTTTGACTCCAGCGGTAATGAGTCCTGGCGCTACATGCCGGACCAGCAGCGCGAGGCCACGATCGTCTGGGATGAGAGGGTCAAGCAGATCTTCCCCCAGGCTCCGTTTGCCAATGTAGGAGTAGTGGACATGCTGATTGGCAAGGACAAGTCAATCACTGCCGCAACTGCCACCGGACTTGTATTCCGTCTGCATGCCGATGGCAGTGAAATCTGGAGCAGGCCGGGAGCGGGCAAGGCCGTGTTTGACTCCAGAGGCTTTGGCATCCGGCCGGAAGACTACGAATACACCCGATACCGGCAGGGGCTGGCCCGGGAGACAGATGGGGACATCCTGTACCTGCAGAACGATCTGATCCGGCTGGACCAGGGCAGCGGTGATCTGGTTGATTTCATGCCAGGTTCGGATCGTGGAACAGTCCTGCTGGCCGCGGATGGCAATCTGCGACGGTTTGCGGGCTTCGAATGCATCTGCCTTGACAGTTCCGGCAATGAACTGTGGCGTGCGGAACTGCAGGACCGGATCGGGGGCCATCCAGTGGCTGGCAAGGACAGTTCAGTTTATATTCCGACCGTCGACGGGAGCCTTGCCTGCATTGATGCAACCGGCAACGCAGTCTGGCAGCTGCAGTTGCCGGCCAGAGTGGAATGCCAGCCACAGATAGGCTTGGATGGCAACATCTACGCCCTTGACATCACCGGCACTCTGCAAGCGGTTTCTCCGGGAGGCAGCATCATCTGGAGCCTGCCCGGCATGAACCGGAACTGCATCTATCCCGCCTGCGGACCGGATGGCATGGCGATTCCGCTTGAGGAAAGTGGACTGGCGTTCGTGACATATAACGGAGCAATCAGCTGGCAATTCCAGACCGAATATCCCATCAGTTCCCCCGCTGCAGTTGATCCGCAGGGCAATGTGTACTTCGGCAACACGGTCGGAAACGTCGATCACCAATGGATCGTACAAGCCATGGCTTTGGATTCCAGAGGATCTGACATTTACAGAAATGAACACATTAATACCAGCTTTGACACACGTCCCTTGTTGCTGAACAGCGGCAAGGTCTGGTTTGAATTCTCGGAGCCGAAAAGATATACCGACCAGCCTCCTGGAGAGTCCTGGGCGTTATTGCGCCTGCTGGACAAAGCAGGCAATGCCCTGTTTGAAACTTCCGGCGCCAATCACGATGAATATGCCGACATGCCTATCTACTTGTTGAATGACAAACCGATTGGGAATGACCTGATGCTGTTTGCCACTCTTGATGTGGTCAGCCTGCTGTCGCCAGACGGTGAAAGCATCCCGGTTGCGGTCGGCGATGACAGGGAAATCCGATTCGATTCGTTGATCATTCCGGATAAGCACGGGGGTTTCTACTCAGTCAACAACCGGCAGCAGCCTGCGACGATTTACCATTACAGCAGATAAACAGTACCGGGAATCTGAGTGTTGCCAGAATTAATTCCGGCCTCCATTGTGCGACTTGCGCCGATTCTCTTCTGAGCAACAAACCATGGCAGCCGCCAGGAATGCTAGCCAGAAAAACTCCGTGTCCTCAGTGCGCTCTGTGGTTAAACACATTGCGGGCTTGCTGTGCGACTTACGCCGCAGCTCCGCTGCCGTACTCGCGCTGCATCGTTCTTGCCAAGAAAAACTCTGTGTCCTCTGTGCTCTCTGTGGTTAAACACACTGTGGGCTTGCTGTGCGACTTGCGCCGATTCTCTTCTGAGCAACAAACCATGGCAGCCGCCAGGAATGCTAGCCAGAAAAACTCTGTGTCCTCCGTGCTCTCTGTGGTTAACCACTCCGTGGGCTCGCTGTGCGGCTTGCGCCGCAGCTCCTACGCGTGCCCCACTTCGAACAGGCGCACGAACAGGTTGTAGGCCTCGCGGTCCGTCATCCCCGCGATGTAGTCCACGATCACGCGCAGCGGCTCGCGGTGCAGCCGGTCCTCGCCCTTGTCAACCGCCGCCGAGTAGTCGCCATACTGCAGCGGCGGCAGCAGCACCGGGTTCTCACGCAGGTGGTGGAACAGGCGCTCGATGATCATCTGGCCCTTGACCGTGCCGCGCCGCACGCGGTAGTCCTGGTAGAAGCGGTCCATCAGGAAGCGTCCGAGCTCGTCATTGAGCGGGGCGAAGCCGCGGCTGAAGCCGACGAGGTCCACCTGCGCCGCCGCCACGTCCGCGTCCGTAGCCACCTTTGCCTCCCGCATCCGCCGCTCGGTCTCCGCCAGCACGTCACCGACCATCAGGTTGATCAGGCGGCGCGTGACCTGCGGCAGGCGCACGCGGCTGTCCTCGATCTCCCCCATCTCGTCCCAGACCTGCTCCCAGATCGCGAGCCCGCTGCCCGCCCAGTCCTGGATTGTCAACGTCCCGCTGACGATGCTGTCCTCGAGGTCGTGGCTGCGGTAGGCGATCTGGTCGGCGATGCTCGCCACCTGCGATTCCAGGCTCGGGGCCTGGCCCGGCAGGAAGTGGTTGGTATGCGTCTTGTCGTGCGGGGTGTCGTGCTTCTCCATCCCGGCCAGGGTGTGCACACTCAGGTTCAGGCCCGGGAAATCCGGATAGCGGTGCTCGAGCTGGCGCACGATCTTCAGTGAATGGTCATTGTGGTTGAAGCTGCGCACGAGCTCCTTCAGCTTGTCCTCGCCGCTGTGTCCGAAGGGCGTGTGCCCGAGATCATGCGCGAGCGCGATTGCGCTGGCCAGGTCCTCATTCAGGCCCAGCGTGCGCGCCATCGAAGTCGCGATCTGGCTGACCTCCAGCGTATGCGTGAGACGGTTGCGGATCACGTCGCCCATCTCGCCGCCCTCGCCGAACACGATCACCTGGGTCTTGTACTCCAGCTTGCGGAAGGCATGCGAATGCGTGATGCGGTGCCAGTCGCGCTGGAAGTGCGTGCGGTCCGCCGGCGGATCCTCACCATGCTCGCGGCCCGTGATCCCCACCGTGTCACTGCAGACCGCGAAGGGGGCGAGATAGGCGCGCTCCTGGGCCTCGAGCTGCTCACGGCGGCGGATGATCGATCTCTGCGTCACGCGAGCATTATAGGGCAGCCGCCTGTGGATGCGGTTTCACAGGCAGGAGCAGTCCTGCCTGAAGCAGCTCTCGCCTGCTGATTCCCGGTATCGATTTCTTGTACATATCTTCCAGAATGGCCGCGAACCGGCGTTTTTTTGTGTGCGTACTTTCCAGATCCTGTAAAGTTACCAACATGTGAACGCGTTATCCACAGGCATCAGCGGTTTTTAACCGGAGCCGGGTTTAATTTCTGCGAACGCTCGCGGATTAGTAATGCGAGACCTGTGGAGCGGGCTTCTGGGAATGAGCCGTTTCACGCCCCCGTCGGCGCCGGGGCAGGCATCTGCGGTGGGAATGGGTTTCGCGCACAGTTCGTATAGAAAGGGATGACTCACTGATGAGCACAGTCAGGCACGGCCTGCGCGGCTTCGTCCTCGCGGCAGTAATGATTTCAGCAGTTTTACCGGCCGCCGCCGGAGCGCAGGGAAGCGACGCGCAGTCCCTGCAGGCGGCGGATTCCTCCCGCTACTCCAGGGCAGCCGGCAGCGTCGTGGCCTCCCGCGACGGCTTCGAGCTGCGCAGCCTCGATGACAGCTTCAGCTACGGCGGCCAGGCGGATTACACCCTGCGCGTGCTGCCCGATGGCGACTTCATCAAGGTCCAGGTGCAGGTCTTCGCCAGTGAGATGAAGGCCTGTCTCGTGGAGCTGGGCTTCGACGAACGGCACTGGCAGCTGGTGGACGGCGAGCGCGGGCAGTGGCCCGGCGGTGAGCAGCCCCTGCAGCTCAGCGTGCCCGAGCTGCCCGGCAGCCTGCATCACGGGGCCGTGCTGCCCCGCCCGCAGCAGGCAGAGGGCGTGACCGGGACCTTCGAGCTGCTCGAGGCCCGCTTCAGCCCCATCGGCCAGTACAGCTCCGTCAAGGGCGTTGCCAGCCCCGGCTCGAGCGCCAGCGGCCTGAGTGCCAGCATTGGTGACTACAATGCCGACGGCCAGGTCAACCTCGCCGACATGCTGCGCGTCAGCGAGTACTTCGGCCAGCGCGCCGCCGACTTCCCGCCGGGCACGCTCACGAGCGTTGACGGCGATGGCAACGGCATCATTGACATCAATGACATCCAGCTGATCGGCAACCACCTGCTGATGGTCAGTGGCAACAGCCCCGAGGTCAGCATCGCCGCGAGCACACTCAGCAATGATGCGCTCTCCCGCAATCACTGGCCCACGAGCCAGGTGGATCTCGACTGGCTGACGAACTACTACCTGACGCTGCCCGCGCTGGACAGCCAGTTCTCCGTCTATGACGATGCGGAGCAGCAGCAGTATGCGGCCAAGGTGTTCGACTACACCAATGAGGCGCGCACCGAGAAGAAGCACACCCCGCTCAAGCGTGTGCCCTGGCTGGATGCCGTGGCCCAGGCCCAGGCGAAGCACATGGCGCTCAATGGCTACTTCGAGCATGACAGCCCGCAGGGCATGACGATCTTCGACCGCATCGAGGCCCCGGACGGGCCGGAATGGTGGCATGCCGGCGAGAATATCGCCGCCGGTTACCGCACACCTGAGCAGGCCCACAAGTCCTGGATGGACTCCGGCGGCCACAGGAAGAACATCCGCAACGAGAATTACCGCTACATGGGCGTCGGGGCCTACTACCTGCCGGGCAGCGAATACGGCTGGTACTGGGTGCAGGTCTTCGCCACCTACCGCGAGGACCCGCTGACGCATGACTGGATCGATCCCGGCCAGGGCGATCCGGTGATCACCCGGGAGCAGATCCTGCAGATGCAGGACCAGAACCCGAAGCAGCCGGCCAGCCGTGCCGCCGCCGTTGACAACACGCGGCAGGTACCGAAGCAGCCGGTGCGGCGCCGCGGTTGAGGCCCCCGGGGCTGCTGACTGGTCAGTCAGATATCCAATCACTCTGAAGAGAAGGCATGGGAAACGCGGGGCTTGCGCCTCGCGTTTCCTGTTTCATCTGCCGACTCGTGCAAGCACTCGTCGGTCTAAGATTGCGCGACGAGCCGGAAACGAGTTCCCGGTCTCGTCACATGTGCATCAATAACTTCACTCCCAAGGGCCCGACAGTCTTTTCTCGCACAGTAGCCCGGGATAGTGCTTCCCTTGCTCGTTGCAGATGCATCGGTGAATTAGTAGCAGCGGCACCTTGCCGCTGGAGAAGTGGGAGAAGTGATCGGAGCGCGAGCTTTCAGCCGCCCGTCGGAGGTCTGGCGCTAGCCAGGCGCGGTACCCAGACGCCAGTCTGGCAACGGGGCACCAACTTTCGCTGACACCTAGCTCCCGAAGGCGTACAGGTATCCGCGTTTGCTGCCGACATAGAGCGTGCCATCCGGACCGATCGTCGGGGTGGCATAGCATTCACCTTCCATATCGAACTGCCAGGCCTCGCTGCCATCCGGGTTGAAAGCCTTTATGTAACCTGTCGAGGTTCCCATGTATATCCGGCCTGCGGCATCCAAGCTGACTGGTTCAAGTGGCGCTCCGGTCAGCTGCAGCTGATCCAGCAGGCTGCCTGCCGGCGAGATCCTGCTGAATTCCCCGCCGTTGAGCAGGCAGACATTGTCAGCCGAATCAATCGCGAGCGTGTCATAACTGCCGATGCCCGGCCCGTCATATTCCCAGAGCTTCCCTCCGGATGGCGAGAGTGCGAACAGCCCGCCATTGCAGGTGAAATATATGTTGCCATTTTTTCCAAGGCAGGGAGGATTGATGATCTGGCCCGGGGCATCGAAGACCCATTTCACCACACCTGCCGGGCTGATTGCCGTCAGCATCCCGTCATGTCCGCCGATGTAGATCGTGTCGTCGCCCCCGACTGCCGGTGCTCCCTTGATGATGGCTGTCGCATCCACCGACCAGAGATAGTCCCCCTCGGGGCTCATGGCATTCACGTGATCGCCGCGGTCCGTGAAGATGATGTTGCCATTTCTGGCGATCACGGGGCTGCTGGAGATGGAGTTGCCGTAGCCCCGTGACCATTTTTCCTTGCCATCGGGGTTGAGTGCATAGAGCCTGCCGTCGTAACTTCCGAAGTAGATCGTGCCATCCCGGCCGATGGCGGCCGTCGAGCCGATCTTGTCGCCGGTCTGGTAGCGCCACTTCAGGCTGCCATCCGGGTTGAGTGCATACAAGAAGCTGTCGAAGCTGCCGACATACACGGTGCCGTCGCCGGCCACCACCGGACTGCAGTGCGCGAAGGTCACTCCGCTGTAGCCCCAGCGCCTGTGGCTTGAATCCGGGCCATCCACCAGGGCCTGATTGGAGTTGCGCAGGTCATGGCCCCAGCGCGTCCAGCTCTCCTGCATGCTGCCGCTGTCGGGGTCGCTCCAGGGACCGGGGTCAGCCCCCGCATACAGCGCACGGACACGGTAGTCGTACTGATTGCCAAACGCTGCCTCGTTGCCGGCAGGAGCATCCGGCGTATGACTGAATTGCGTGGCATCCGGGCCGGCTGTCTCGTATAGCGCGGTCCAGTCCGGCGGACTGTTGCCATCGGCTGAGCGATACTCAATGCCATAGCCTGAAGCATCAGGCAGGCCGGTCCACTGCAGGTGGACTTCTTCCTGGTAGGTTCCATCGCTGGCAGTGAAGTCACGCGGGGCTATGCGTTCACCGAAGACGAACAGTCCCCCTTCCCGACCAGCTGCATAGAGGTATCCCTCCGGTGAAATCGACAGACTGAAGGAGTGTTCCAGGCCCGTCTGGAATGACCACAGTTCATTTCCGTCCGAGTCAATTGCCAGGACCTCTCCCGCGGCGCTGGAGACATAGCTCGTCCCGAGACTGTCGACAACGGGGGAAGTCAGAATCGCAGCCGCCACACTGCTTTCCCAGAGTTCGGTGCCCTCAGCGGTGTAGGCATGCAGGCGCCCGCTGCCATCTGCCTGGCCGCTGCCAAAGCGCAGGCTGCCATCGGGGGCGATGCCGGGAGGAGTTGCCGACCCGCCGGGATTGGGCACACTCCACTCCGCCTGCAACAGATGATTGAGTGCCGTGAAGGTGCCAGCCTGGTAACTGCCGTGATAGACGGACCTGTCCGGGCCGATTACCGGAGCTTCGAACACATAGTCATCAAAGGTATGGCCGAATGCCAGGAAGGTATGCTTGCCCAGCATCTGGAAACTCCTGCCGATGCCGATGATCACAGCACCGTTGCCGGTGCAGGTCGGCCCGCTGATGGAATTCCAGCCGAAGTCATGGATGTAGTCCACACTTCCGTCCGGATTGAACGAGAAGGTCTTGCCACCGCTGAACTGCGTGTAGATCTGGTTGTCAGGTCCGATGACCGGTGAATGGAAGATCTGGCTGTTGATGTCTCCGGAATCGTGACGGTACTGCTCCCGGCCATTGGAATCAATCACAATCAGTTCAGCGGCATCACTGGCCGTGTAGAGATTGCCATCGCTCGCCACCGCCGGGGGAATCATCTCCGGCCTGCTTTCTGAGTTCTCCCACACAGTCCGGCCGTTGCTGTCCATTGCCAGCAGCCTGCCGAACGATCCCTGCTGGACGTAGGCAGTGCCATCAGGCGCAAATGTCACTTCCGCCGCACCTTCCTCACAGGGGAGGCTGAAGCGCAGTGCGGAACTCGCCGGACCGGCCACTGAGCTCCTTCCGCTGCGCTGGGCATCTCCGCCCTGCATCGACCAGACGCCATCGCTGGCCAGGGCCGAAGGTGCCGTATAGGATGTACTGGCCCTTCCTTCCAGCTGCCCGTCAGCCGGCCTGACCCAGTAAGTGCTGCCGTGGTCATAAGCCGGGCCAATGGTGAAGCGATAGCGTTTCTCAGGGTGCGTACTTGCCACAAATGCCATTGTCTGCAGCAGCACCGCCCCTTCACCGTTCGCCCCTGCAGGGTCTGCAGGATAATCCGCGGCATCATCACTGCGGTAGACATTCCATGCGCTGATCCGCGATCCGAAGTGGCGCGCCACGGCGACGACGTCGCCGATGTTTATCTCGCCATTGCCATCGCCGTCCAGAACATGCTTCAGATCTTCCTTCTGGAAATCGCCCTTCTCGCCGAGATTCCTGCTGAGTGGAATCAGGTCTGAAGCATTGACTTCACCGTTCTGGTCATAGTCACCCGGGAGCTCGCTGTACCAGCCTAGCAGTCCCAGATTGAACTCGAGCTGGATCTGGGGCAACACTGCCGAGATATGCTTCCCGTCGGGGCTGTTTTCATTGAGCAGGCGGCTCAGTTCGCGCTTGAGTTCATCCAGCAGCTCCGCATTGACATCGCTGCCGACCTGCAGGGCTGCCACTTCCGCGAGGGCAGTTTCCAGCTGAACCTCCGTTGCCGGAGACAAGGCAGCAGCAGGGCTTTCAAGCTGCTGCTGTGATCCGTGTCCACCGGAGCAGGCGGCCAGCAGCCCCGCCCCCGAACACAGGCATACAAACAGGAAAAATCTCAGTCTGGGCATCCGTTTCCCCCGATATCACTAACAATCTACCATGCAGCATGATGTGTCGCAGGCTGCCTGATGTTCATTCAGCCGCCCGTCGGAGGTCTGGCGCAAGTTAGGAGCGGAGGTCTGGCACAAGCCAGGCGCGGAGGTCTGGCACAAGCCAGGCGCGGTGCCCAGACGCCAGTCTGGCAACTGGCCTCTGTAACTGCGGCGGGTATCTGTAACAGCATCGGACAATCAGTCACACCCAAGGCGTGGCTTCGATCTGCATTGCAGACCGCCGAATGCCTGCATGAGGCGGCGGATGACTCCGGAGCGCGAGCATTCAGCTCGCAGGCATGGCGGCATTCAGCCGCCCGTTGGAGGTCTGGCACAAGCCAGGCAAGGTGCCCGGACGCCAGTCTGGCAGCGATCCTCCCCAGGCACAATGCTTCATTGACAACGCTTCACCCGCGAAGCAGCCCGGTGCTTGAGCCTCCGGCAACCTGGGCATGCTGTTTTCAGCTGCTGTACAGTGCCGGATCCTCCGGCAGCTCAGCCCCGAATTCCTCCAGCTCCTCGCGCAGCTCCAGGTACAGCTCCGGATCAGGAAGTCGGGCCGCCAGGCCGGCTACTGACAAAAGCATTGCCGCGCCTGACAGCGGATTCCCGGAAAGCCGGACGTCTGACAACAGATCCTCAATCAGTCCGGCAAGCTCCGCCTCCGGCAGTAGCTCTCCGGCGAGTTTCTCCAGTTCATCATCGGGTACGCCATCCAGGGCCATGAACCGCTCAAACAGGGCTTCCTGCACGAGCTGCATGTCGCCAATGCGGCGCAGCAGGGCTGCCTGGACCTCACGGCTCCTGCTGCAGACAAGCGCGCCTACCTCCGGCCAGCGCGCCGCGCTGCGCCCGCGCAGATTGTCAGCACTGCACTCAATCCGCCAGGCAATCGCCAGCGCTTCCTCCGGCTGCCGCTGTTCCCCCTCCAGCAAATCCAGCACGCCGGCCAGGCCTGCCCGGAATGCAGGCTGGTCCTCGTCGCTGATCAGGCCGGATTGCTCATTCAGCGCAGCTGCGACCTGGTCCGCATACGCCAGGTCGGATACACCCGATGGCCTCGCGGGGATGGGTTCTTCGTCCGGTAACTGAGCCATGTAGGCGGCATCATGAATTGTCAGCAGTTGCTGGACGATCCGAGCATTCCTGGGGTGCTGCCGGGCAAGCTGCAGCATGGTTTCCGCCAATTCCTCCCGTCCTACCGCCAGCAGGCGTTCAAGCAGTTCCCCGTTGGAAAGATCCTGTATTCGGCGCATGCAACTATCGTAAGCCATTCCGCCAAGCACATGGGCAGTTTCACTTCTGCCTACTGCCCACTGACTACTGCCCACTGCCAGGCTGACAGCCTGGCCTCCTCCACTACTTCGGCGTGTTCGTCGCCACGTAGATCCCCCAGTCCGTGTTGCCACCATTGTCCCAGCTGCGCATGTAGGCCGTGCGGTAGACGGGTCCATCGCCGAACATCCGCGAGAAGTAGCGCACATTCACGCTGCTGTCAAAACCGTCGTAGTAGTAGCTCCACCAGTTGCCTTCCAGCAGGTATTCGTCCACGCCCTCCAGCACGAAGGTGGTGGCGGAGGAGAACACGCCATGCGGCACGTTGATGATCGGGATGCCGTCGCGGTAGTAGAGATCGGTCATCTCCGCATTCTCGTCGTCGTAGCTGCGGATCACCCAGCTTTCATATGGATCAGCGATCGGGTCCGTGCCGGTGCAGCGGTAGAAGCGCAGGTCGCCCGTACCCTCCACCTGGCAGCCGCCCACCGAGATGCTGACTATCCCGTCATTGAGCAGCATGTCGAGGTCAATGTGGCCAGCCAGGCTCAGGTCTACGTTGTTGTTGTCCCAGCCCGCCTCATCAGTCGGAGCGCCGTTCTTGCCGCGCAGCACCCGCAGCGCATCCTGGCGGGTCATGGCGACGAGCGGCAGGCCGTCCTGCTCCCTGAGCATCATCACGTCCGGGAAGCTGCTCTGGCCCGGGGCCAGCAGGTCCTTGACCTTCCAGTCCAGCTCGGACTGCGGGTCGCTGTTCAGTGCATAGGCGAACTTGACATCGTAATGCGTGAGGTCCACGCGCACGGTGAACACCACCGCCAGCTGTCCGTTGACAAATGCCATGCTGACCCGCCTGCCGGCGATCTCGCCCGGATAGAGCAGGTAGTTGTCCCACTCCCCGCTGCCCGGGCTGTCATCCTGGCCGCGGGCGATCCACAGGCCCTGGGCCTTGATCCCGCTGTCCTGGTTGTTGTAGGCGATCCAGGGCCGGTTGAAGTCCGACTGGCAGCTGATGTCCACCGTGATCTCCGCATCAGCCACATTCGCGCCGAAGCTCGGATTGTCATGATCGTACCTGTGATAGACCAGCTTCCTCGGTGCCTCGTTGTAGTAGGCAATCACCGGCTGCGAGCTGAATCCCGCAGTGAAGAACACATCCGCATGCGGATCATGCAGGCTGTCAAAGGACACCAGCCGCTGCACGTCCACGATCGCCGCGTAGCCATCCACCGTCTGGCTCGGCGGGCTGTTGCCCTCAGGTCCCTTGGCAATCACGTAGTAGGAGTGGAATTCCCCGTCGTTGGCAGCCGGATCGAAATCCGCGAATGTCCCGCCGTCCGGCAGGATGAAGTTCATGTCCGCCTGGCGCAGTACGCCGTCGCGGTAGATGTCGTAATCCAGCGGCCCGGTGCCTGCAGGCATATGCCAGACACTGAGGATGAAGCCGCGGTACAGACCCTGGGAGACCCGCAGCTCCGGCGCCGGCAGCTCGCGCCGGGCGCTGGCGACATTGCTGGGCGCTGACTCCTCACCGGCAACCGTCACCGTCAGCTGGTAGTCGTAGTCCACGCCGTACTGGCAGGGCAGCACGAAGTCCCCGAAGTCATGCGTGTAGCCCAACAGTTCCACGCTGCCCTGCAGCAGCAGCTGCCAGTCGTCGTCAGTTTCGCCGGTCAGCCGCACATACAGGCTGTAGCTGTCCCACAGTTCCGGCAGTTCCCAGCTGAGCTGGATGCTGTCGCCATTCTCGCTGCCGCTGGCCTGCAGGTTCTGGGGCGGCTGGACCGCCACGCTGATGTCAAAGAAGATGATGTCAAGCGTGACCGTCGGCGCGGCCGTCAGCAGGCCGACGTAGGTGTTGCCATTCGGGCTGATGTGCCGGGCCGGCTCAAAGCCCGCGAGGATGTTGATCCCCGCCGCCGTCGTCGCCGGAGTCACTTCCTGCACGTCCCAGCGCCCGCTTTCGAAATCCGCCAGCAGCCGGTAGTAGCTTTCGCCCAGCAGCACGTCACTGATGTTCATACGGGCCTGGATGTAATCCGTTGCTTCAGCCGGAAGTCCGTTGAAGCGCGCGATGCCCCAGGCCGGAGCCCCGCCGCCGTCCAGGGCCAGCTTGTATTCATCCTTGATTGTGCCGCCGGAACTCAGCTCACACTGGAAACCGGCGACCGAATGCGTATAGGTCACCGATGCATCACGCACCGGGTCCGCGCTGAATACATCAGGCAGTTGCCAGCTCTCAGCAGGCTGGACGGCCTGCAGCACGGCTTCACCGGAGCCGCCCCGTGCACAGCTGCTGATGAAAATGGCGATCAGCAGGCCAGGCAGTAGGTTGATCAGTCTTGCTTGAATCATGAATGCGCTCCGCTGCGGGCTTGGTTAATTCTGCCTTAAACCCGCGGTGGGCGCAAATCAAAGCTATCCGGCGAGGATCTCCTCCAGCTCCTGCAGCTGGGATTCACTCGCCCGCCAGGCCCCGGCTGCGGCATTCGCGACTGCCTGCCCGGGCTTCGTGGCACCGCTGATCACGCTGGCCACGCAGTCGTGTCTCAGCAGCCAGCCATGCGCCAGCTCCAGCAGTGTGATGCCCTGATCCGCACACCAGCCGCGCAGCTTCTCCACCGTGGCGATCCGCTCATCCCCGCCGAAGCGCTGCCAGGCCCCCGTGCTGCTCAGGCGCGTGCCCTCCGGCGCGGGCTGGCCGGCATGGTACTTGCCCGTCAGCAGGCCGCTGGCCAGCGGGAAGTAGGGCACGAAGCCGATCCCTAGCTGTGCGCACTGCCGTAGCACGCCGCGTTTGTCGGTACTCTCCCGCTCAACTGCTCCGTCATCCGCCGGGATCTCGCCCTCCGGCTCACGC
This sequence comes from bacterium, assembly GCA_041395205.1. GTDB lineage: Bacteria > 4484-113 > 4484-113 > 4484-113 > JAFGCY01 > JAHEFU01. Next base: position 1,008,345 of record JAWLAZ010000001.1, on the reverse strand, counting down.
ACGAACATGCTGTATTCATTCTGCACGGCGGCAAAGGCCGGCCCATTGAGTTGATCCGCTGCACTGCGGGCCTCGCGCAGCTGGGCTGCGGAGAAATTGCTGCAGGCGATCTCCCGCAGCTTGCCCTGCTGCACCAGTTCATGCAGTGCGCCCAGCGTGTCGCTGATCGGCACGGAGGGATCCGGCTGGTGCAGCCAGTAGAGGTCGATCGTCTCGATCCCGAGGCGCTGCAGGCTGTCCTCGCAGGCCCGCCGCACATACTGCGGCGCAGCCCCCTGGCGCTCATCGTCAACCCGCATCCCGAACTTGGTGGCCACGATCGCCCGCTCGCGCCGGCCCCGCAGTGCCAGGCCGAGGTATTCCTCGCTCAGCGTCGCTCCGTAGATATCCGCCGTGTCCAGCAGGTTGATCCCGCTGTCCAGTGCCGCACTGACCACTTCATTCGTCTGCGCGGCGTCCAGCCGGCCGCCGAAGTTGTTGCAGCCCAGCCCGATCACTGAGACATCAAGTTTTCCGATCCTGCGAGTTTCCATGTCAGCTCCTTGTAGGCATGACTGTAGCAAAAGCCAATCGCGCCGATGGAAGGAATGGCCTAGAATCTAGGCAAGGAGACATCCATGTACAGACACCTGACCATCATCGCAGCCCTGCTGCTCCTGTTTTGCGTCCCGGCCCGTGCGCAGGGACCGGCCGTGGAGGAGACCCGTGCGGTCACCTACGACATCTTCACGAACGACATCTGGGGCCTGACGGTCTTCCTGCCCGAGGGCGGGACCTACTACGACCCGGAGGATCTCGGGATCAGCAGCGAGGATGACCCGATGAACTATCCGCTGATCTGGATCATCGAGGATATCGAGCGTCCCTTCAACATGATGATGTTCGGCGCACTGGACGTGGACGGAGCGATTACGGAAGAGGATTACGGCTACTACTTCGATCAGTTCTTCACTAATGTGCAGGCTGACTTCCCCTACCTGATGTATGAGGTGGACGGCGTGGAGGTCCTCGACCGGGTCTGGGACCGCTTCGTGGTCGCGGATGATGATGGTGCGACGATGATCAACTACCTGACCTACGTCGGCAATACCTACTACAGCACGAGCTTCCTCGTCGGCAATATCGCTGACCTGGACAGTTCGCTGGATGCCACCGTTGAGCAGCTCTGGATCACCTATCTCGAGGATGACCTGATTCCCGAGGAGGACATCCTCCTGCCCTGGTACTTCTAGCACAGGCCCGCCCCGGCAGCGGACGGCTCTCCCGGGAGCCCTATAATCATTCGCGCCCGCATGGCGGGCAGGTTATCCTGCGGAGGATTGCATGTGCGCCTTGCTCAGTGAAGACGGCTGTTTCAGCCAGCTCGACGGGATCCGGATGAGTCCCGTCAGCACCGACCCCAAGGGCGTGGTCAACGCCGATACGGTCTTCAGCTTCAGCCAGAAAGAGGAACTCGTGACCGCCGAATACAGCGGGGGCAGTGTGCAGCGCGGCTACCTCGTGGGCCGCTGCAGCGGCAGCCGCCTGGAATTCAGCTACTGCCAGATGAATGACAACGGCACGGTCTGCGGCGGGCGCTCGCATGCCGAGATCGGCCAGCTGCCCGACGGCCGCCTGCGCCTCGTGGAGCATTTCACCTGGCAGGATGGCAGCACGGGGGTCAATACCTTCGAACAGCTCGCCAACTGACTCCGATGCATATGCCCGGCCCGCACCGGATCATGCTTCTCTGCTGCCTGCTGCTGGCGGGCTGTCAGCGTCCGGCCAGCCTTGAATACTCCGAACCGCAGCTCAGCGATTCCCGCCTGCGCCTCGGCGCACACAGCAGCCGTCCGGCGGAGCTGCCGCTGGCGGACCGTATGGATCTCGTGCTGCTGCCCGTTGAGGCTGAAGCTTTCAGCGGTGAGTTCCCGGACAGCACACCCTACTTCAGCGCCATCCGCGAAGCCGGGGGCGTGTACCTCGGCGGGGACTACCTGACGGATGAGGGCCGGGAGAGTGGCGACTTCGAATATGGCCTGGATCTGCCGGATGGCGCGAAGCTGCCGGCCGGCCGGGCCTGGATCCTGCTCCTGCGTCTGAATGGGACGGTGCTGTCCGTCGAACGGAGCATCGAACTGCAGGGCTGGCCCTGATCCGCAGATTACAGGCAAACCGCGGAAATCATCTGTACTGCGCGGTATAATCCTCCCTATGAACAGGCCCACCACCCGCAAGGGCTGCGAGACCCGTGAACGCATCATGGTCTGCGCCGCCCGGCTGTTCGCCCGCCAGGGAGCGCGCGGCACGAGCATCGACGAGATCCTCACCGAGTCCGGGACCGGCAAGAGCCAGTTCTACCACTACTTCCGCGACAAGGACGAACTGATCCGCAGCGTGCACGCCCTGCAGATTGAGCGCATGCTGGCCCTGCACAGCGTGATCTTCGAGCAGCTCGACAGCTGGGAAGGCTTTGAACTGCTCAATGACACCGTGCTGCACCTGCTGGAAAGCCAGCGCTTCCAGGACGGCTGTCCGATCGGCAGCCTGGCCAGCGAACTGGCCACTTCCGATGAGCTTGTGCGGATGGACACCGAGCAGTACTTCGACCGCAAGAAGGCGGCGATCGTGCGCGGGCTGACGGCGATGAAGCTGCGCGGCGAACTGCGTCCCGACACGGATGTGCAGGGTCTGGCGGACTTCGTGGTGGTCGTCCTGCAGGGTGCCAAGCTGCTCAGCAAGGTGCGCCGCAGCGCTGACTGCGCCCAGGCCTCGCTCCGGCATATGCTGCTTTACCTGCAGGCGCATCGCAGCTGAACAGGCCACACCTCCGCTGACTGGCCTGCCTGGTCCAATTGGACCCTTAACCTGGATTTTCCCCTGATTTGCGAACAATTCGCATTGACCCCCGGTCTTATGTGTTGTACGGAGGATTGAGCCTCACCCCCTGCGGAAAGGGATTTCCGCAGACGGCCTTATCCCGGCGCCGAATGCGTTATTGACCGGCGAGATGGGTAGAATAATGTACCGGAAGGTACATACAGGAGGTAGATCAGATGAGCGTAGAGCAAATGGCAGTGGATCTGAGAAACAACATCGAGGAGCTGACGGCGGAACTGTTTAGCCGCTACTGTACCAGCACCGCGGTGGCGGACCACTCCGGCAGCGCCGATCTCACCCTCTGTAGCTGCTGCGGGCAGTAAGCCCCGAACCCGGACCCGCGGGTCCAGCGGATCAAGACGACACTTACCAGTTTTCCCAACTTCCCCCCTGTATGCGGGCGGGTCGGCGCTTGCCGGCCCGCCTGATACGGACCCTGAGGTGATGAAAACGGTGAACAGCTCCGGTCCGCCAGAAGCCACGATACTTACCAGTTTCCCAACTTCCCCCCTGTATTGCGTGGGTCCGTCACTGCGGTGACGGGCCCGCCCAATGCGGAATCCGGCAACTGAGCAAGTCATTTCCATTTTCCCAACTTCCCCCCTGTAACGGGCGGGGCTGCCTACGCAGTCCCGCCTTTTTGATTTTCTTCCTCGCGCGAGCGCTCGTCAGTCTGGGCCTGCGATGAAGGCAAGCTTCATCGGGTCGGCCTGAAGATAAGGGCTGAGCCGCAGGCGAAGTCACGCCGCAGGCGTGATCGGGTGGAAGATGCAGGTGGCTGGAAGATGCACCGTGCAATCAGCGAGAGGCTTGCCTTGAGCTGCATTGCAGACCCGCGAACCCTTGGGTGAGCGGGAGTGAGGATGGAGCGCGAGCATTCAGCTCGCCGGCCTGCGAACCGTCAGTTCGCATTTGCTCTCAGGATTCGGATGTGAAATGCCGTAATAGTATGGATGCGTGCAGCGCAGGAGACTTCTTCATCGGGAATGGCAAGCCGTGTTGCCAATGATAGGCGGCTGAATGCCGCCCGACCAGCGAGCTAAATGCTCGCGCTCCGCTACACCCTACAACCCAGCTCCCATGTCCTCACCTACAATGCCCCGCATGTCTTCCCTCTTCGCAACCCTCAGGACCGGCTCCGGCCCGCTCTGGCAATCCGCGCAGTCCCATCCCTTCGTGGATGGCCTGGCCGACGGCAGCCTCAGCCGCGAACGCTTCATCCACTACCTGTTGCAGGACTACGTCTACCTGATCGGCTATGCCCGGGCCTGGGCCATCGCCGCTGGCAGGGCTCCCGGGCTGCCCCTGCTGACAGCGGCCGCCGCGCTTGTCAACGACACCCTCGGGATGGAGATGGAGCTGCACCGCGGCTACTGCGAATCCTTCGGGATCAGCCGCAGCGAACTTGACAACGAGCAGGCCGGACCGCTCTGCCAGGCCTATGTGGACTTCTGCCTGGCAACGGCCGCCACCGGCGACTTCATGGATGTGCTCGTTGCCATGATCCCCTGCGGTGTGGGCTATGCGGAAATCGGCACACGCCTGGCAACACAGCTCAGCGACGGAGAGGAGCACCCCTACCGGCAGTGGATCGAAACCTATGCCTCAGCGGAGTTCCAGGATTACGCCACATGGATGACAACAACCCTGGACTCACTGGCAACACAGATCGGAGCGGCGCGCATCCCCCGCCTGCAGGCGAAGTTCGACCTGGGCTGTCGCTATGAATGGATGTTCTGGGAAATGGGCTGGACGATGGAAGAGTGGCCCATCTGAGTTGGCAGTAGGCAGTTGGCAGTCGGCAGTTGGAGTTTGCAGAATCAGAATGAGAAGCAGGAACAGGTCCGAGGTTCAGGTAACAGTCTTCTGCTGATTCTGTTTCTGATTCTGCCAACAGGTCCTGCCTACTGCCTACTGCCCACTGCCGACTGCCTACTGCCTACTGCCCACTGACCACTGACCACTGCCTACTACCTACTGCCCACTGCCTACTGCTCACCGATCCACTCATACAGTTCCCGCCGCGTCCTGAACACACGCTGCTCCACCTGCGGATTGGCAGCGAGGATCTCGAGCGTGCGTCCCCGGCTGCGCAGCGGGTAGTCCCAGACCCACTTCAGGAAGGCCAGGTCGAAGCGCTCCGGGCAGCCCGCCCCGCAGTCCGCCCGCTCCCGGCCCCGGTGGCGCATCACCCGCCGCAGCACCTGGCCCATGCAGAACAGGCGCGGGAAATCCAGCCAGACCACGCAGTCCGCGCGCGCGATGCGCTGCGGCAGGCTGCCGGTGTAGTTGCCATCGATCACCCACTGCTCAGCCTTCAGCAGGCGCGCCACGCTGGCCTCCCACTCGCTGTCCGCCGGCTGCTCCCAGCCCGGTTTCCAGAATTCACGGTCGAGGTGGATCACCGGCAGCCTCAGCCTGCGCGCAAGCTCCACGGAGGCCGTGGACTTGCCGGAGCCGCAGTTGCCGATCACCAGTATGCGCTGCATGGACATTGAGTTATTCCCAGGATCAGAAGGAGAATCAGTATCAGAATGAGAATGAGCAGAAGATGAAGTCATCAGGCTGGAGTCTCAATTTGAGAACGAGCAGAAGATGAAGTCATCAGGCTGGAGTCTCAATTACAGGCAGGCTGCCTGCAAAATACTGCAGTTTCTGCTTCTCATTCTGCTTCTGTTTCTGATTCTCATTCTGTTTCTGCTTCTGCTTCTGCTTCTCTTTCTATTCCTGCTTCTGTTTCTGTTTCTCATTCTGTTTCTGCTTTCACCAATTGCCAGAATGAATTCTGGCCTCCGTCAGATCACCCGGCCGCTGGGCAGCGGTGCACCTTCGATCCTCAGCCGCACTTCCTGCACGGCCTGCTCGCGCACCGGCAGGCGCCAGATCACGGCCACCACCGCGATCACTGCGAAGCTCCAGCTGCTCAGCCCGAGTGCGGATGCCGCCAGCGCAACCAGCGCCATCACCGGCAGGGCATAGCCGCAGATCCCGAGCTGGAAGTGCCGGTCGCGTACGATGCACAGCGTGAGGAAGAACAGCGCCATCGGCACGCCGAGCCACCAGGCGATGTCCGCCTGCGTGGCATGCCCGTGGTGTTCCGCCAGGTCCAGCTCGGCGGCGATCGCCGCCCCGATCATCGCCAGCGAGCCGAAGATGAACAGGTGCCCATAGCCCCAGATGAACACGGTCGTGAACTCACGCTTGGGCAGGTGCTCGCGCTCCTCGAAGTACAGCCAGAACAGCGAGAACACGATCAGCAGCGCCGAGATCGCGGTGGAGACCGGTGCCCAGCCCGGGTGCTCACCGTAGAGCTGGCCGAAGCCCAGGCTGATTGCCAGCATGATCTCCCCGAGCGAGATGATCGTCAGCAGGCCGTAGCGCTCAATCATGTGGTGGCGGTGGAAGGGCGTGCCCTTGGCGCGTTCGGCGAACACCGGCACGCTGAACTCGATCAGGAAGCACAGCACCGCCAGCCCGTAGAACACCGCCGGTGAGGCGCTGCGGGTGCCGAAGTAGTAGACGATCCAGCAGATCTGCGCGAACAGGATGCCGCCGGCATAACGCAGCGTCGTCAGCCGGTACTGCGGGTTGGCACTGGCCCGCAGCCACAGCGCCGCCATCCCGATGCGCATGATGCACCAGCCGAGGATCCCCCAGCTGAAGTCCTGGCTCTCGAAGATATGCCCGGCCCCGCCGGCGAACAAAAGCTCCCCGCACATGATCAGCATCACGAGCAGGCGGTAGACCGGGCCGTCGTTGTCAAAGGCGGACGCGAACCAGGTGAAGTTCATCCAGGCCCACCAGATGCCGGTGAACAGGAAGATGAAGATCGGCAGCTTCTCCAGGCCGTGGCCCTCGCTGATCGCGTGGTGCAGCCCGGCGGTGGCGGAGGCGATCGCGATCACGCTGACGAGGTCGAAGAACAGCTCAAGCTGCGTGGAAGCGCGATGCGACTCATCCGGATTGCGCGCGGGCAGGGGCAGGATCGGCAGGAAGCGGCTCATGGATAGATTCTAGGCCCTGCCGGGATTGGCAATGAGCCCGGTATGGCGCAGCGACGGGCGGGAATACGTCCGTCTGTGCCCGTCTCCCGCCGTCCTTCCGGAAAATCGCTACTGGCCTTGCCAATCCGGGGAAGTGCGGGTAAGATCTTCTCCTGCCAGCGGCGGAGGTGAGGATTACATCGGTGGCGTTGCTCCGGCAACAGCGGGTTCGAAACCCGCAGACCCTCCCTGACAATCCCTGGCATGCTTCAGGCTTCCACAGGCCCGGGCGGTGGGTGGCTGGTTTACATCGTCTTGAAAACGCACATAACCAGCCCGGATGATCCCCCGGGTCTTTTCATTATCCTTGATTCAGCAGTTTGCGGCAGCATTGCCAGATAGACCGGCACCCTATGATTGCATCAGGCATTTTCTGTGATTTCCTGGATTGTGCCTTGCCAATTGCTTAAAGCGCGGTTACTATTCCCGTCCGCCAGCGGTGGCGGGGGGACTACATCGGGATACCCTGAGGTCGCGGGTTCAAATCCCGCCGCTTCCCAGGAAGCGTAGCTCAGTGAATCAGAGCACAGGACACTGCATCACCCCCCGGCGAATCCCTGGCGAAAGCATATGTGGCCCGGGCGGCGGGTGGCTGGTTTACATCGTCTGTGAACCGAAATTCACCAGCCCGCTTGTACCCCCGGGCCGCGGGACAGTAAAATCGGGCGGTGGGCAGCTGGATTACATCGGATCGTCACTTCGACATCCGGCTGCGTTATCCCCCCAAACGGGAGACAGTGATGGTTCTGTTCAGCAGGGGCAGGAAGGCCCCGAAGCAGCCGGACACCCATAACCTTGCGGGTGGCCGTGCATACAGCCTCAGTCCGCAGCGCGAGCTGCTGGACATCGCGCTCACGAGCAAGCTGCAACGCCAGTTCTACCGCTCGCCGGATGAAACGATGCAGCGCGTGCGCAGGCTCGTGAAGGAAACCGGCCCGGAGTTCGCCGCGCGCTGCGCACTGTACACCCGCCACAGGATGGGTCTGCGCAGCATCAGCCATCTGCTGGCCGCCGAACTCAGCCGCCGGACTTCCGGTGAGCAGTGGCTGTCCGACTTCTACCGCCTCGTTGCCAGGCGGCCGGATGACATGCGCGAGATCATCGCCTGCATCATGGGTGGCCCGGAATTCGGTGAAGGTGTTGCCAGGAAGAGCGGCAAGGGGCGCAAGCGCAACGGCCACTCCCTGCCGAATGCGCTCAAGCGCGGCTTCGCCCGGCGCTTCGAACAGTTTGATGAGTACCAGCTCGGTGCCTACCGCGGAGAGGGCCAGGGCGTATCGCTCGTGGACGTGATGCGGCTCGTGCACCCGCGCGAGACGGAAGCGATCCGCAAGCTGGTGAACGGCACGCTGCGCAGCCAGAAGCAGGACGCGAAGCTGACAAGGAGCGGGCAACTGGCTGACAACGCCGAGTCCGCTGCGGAGCTGAAGCGCGAGGTCTGGCATGCCGAACTCGAGCGGATGGGCTACAACGCAATCGTGATGAATGCACGCGGCATCCTGGCCTCCGCCCCGGAGCTGAAGCAGCGGCTCTGCGAACGGATTGAGGATGCTGAGGCCGTGCGGCGCAGCCTGATCCAGCCTCTGCAGATCTACCGCGCCTACCGGGAGCTGGAGGACCGTCAGCTCAGGCTGAGCCTGAGCAGGGCGATCGACCTGGCCTGTGCCAACGTGCCACGCCTGGAAGGCCGCACGCTTGTGGCCTTCGACGAAAGCGGCAGTATGACCGCATGGACGCATGGTGACATGAAGATCCCGGCGATCGAGTATGCATCGCTGTTCGCGGCGATCCTCGCCAGGTCGCAGGATGCTGACGTGATCAGCTTTGACACGACTGCACGCTACCGGAAGTACGATCTTGGCAACACCACGCTGAGCATCGCCAGTGAATGGCATGTGGCGCGTGGCGGCGGGACTGACATGGGCACGATCTTCGGCGTGATGCGCGGGAAGTACGAGCGCGTGATCGTGTTGACTGACATGCAGAGCTGGTATGGCATCCAGCCGGAGAAGGCGGCGGCGCAGTACGAGAAGAAGCAGCGCAGGCCGCTCAGGATCTACAGCTTTGACCTGACAGGCTACGGCACGGCCCTGTTCCGTCCGGGCAGCATCCAGATGCTGTCCGGTGTCAGCTTCGGCGTGTTTGACACCATCGCCAGGCTCGACAGGGGCGGGGATGTGCTGATGGATGAAGTGAACGCGGTGCGCTTCACCGATGAATGGGTGCAGAGCGTGCGCGACAGCCACGGAAAGTGACAAGGTGCGCGGGGCATGGAGGCCCCGCTGCCAGATCTCCGCGCTTCTGCGGCTCTGCGTCAGATAGAACCGTTCGCGTGACCACGATGACATCCGCGCATGCGGGCGGGATACTTTGCCAATAAGCTCTGCGTCCTCTGTGGCTCTGTGTTTGACAATACCGCCCGCGCGTACTTGGTGTATCCTCGCGGATGCGGGCGCTGCCAGAATTCCAAATACTCTGTGCAGCTCTGTGTGCTCTGTGGTTCAACCCTCTTCGATCTCCTTGCCCGGATTGCTCCGGGCCTCCACGCCGAGCTCGCGAGTTGGGAATATTCACCACGAAGTACGCAAAGTTCACGAAGAATTTCCAGGGTCACAAAGTATGCTTCGTGAGCCCTGTCAGACTTTGTGCCCTTTGAGAGCTTTGTGGTTGATGGTGTCCCTTGCCCGGCTTACGCACGGGCTTCCTCTACCGCTAAAGCGGGTAGCTCCTAATGCCCCGCCGGGGCCGGTGCATCCTTCCTGCGGTTGCCGGCATGCCCCCGGCCGAGGATCAGCAGCAGCGGCAGGGCGCAGACGAACAGCGCTGCCACGAACAGGTAGACATCCTCGAAGGACAGCACCATCGCCTGCTGCTGCACCAGCCCGCTGACGATCTTCAGCGCCGCGGTCTGGCTCTGCAGCATGTCGTAACCGCGGCCCTGCAGGAAGCCCTGGATCCCGCCGAGGAACTGCAGCGCCGCCGGGTCATAGGCCCCGACATTCTCCGAGAGCCGCAGGTAGTGGAACTCAAAGCGGCGGTCGAGGATGAAGGTCAGCACGGCGATCCCGAGGCTGCCGCCGATCTGGCGCGTGAGGTTGTAGAGCCCGGCCGCGCTGCTCACGTCATCCTTCGGGATCGTGCCGAGCGTGGCAACGCTCAGTGGAATGAACATCAGCGGCAGGCCCATCCCGCGCCACATCAGCGGCCAGAAGAAGAACTGCGCCGCCGTCTCACTGTTGACATGTGACAACCTGAGGATCATCCCGACGAGGATCAGGCTGCCGGTGCCCACGAGGATCCGTGCATCGAGCCGGCTCAGCAGGATCCCTGCCAGCGGCATGAAGATGATCATGATCAGCGAGCCGGGGATCATCAGCTCCCCGGTCTGGGTCGCCGTGAAGTGCAGGATGTTCTGCGTGAAGACCGGGATCACGAAGGTCGTGCCGTACAGGCCGACGCCGAGCACGATGCTGTAGAGGCTGCCGGCCCAGAGCGGACGGTACTTCAGCACGCGCAGGTTGACGGCCGGGTTGGCAACACGCAGCTCATGGCGCACGAAGGCGAACAGCGCCGTGACGCAGAGCACCGCCAGGCCCACGATGTAGCCGCTCTGGAACCAGTCATACTCCCGGCCCTGCTCCAGCAGCACCTGCATGCTGCCGAGCCCCGCTGCCAGGAGCAGGATCCCCAGCAGGTCAACCCGCCCCGTGGCCTTCCTCGGCTTGTCCGGCACGAACAGCAGCGCCATCAGCACGGCGAGGATCCCGACCGGCAGGTTGATGAAGAAGATCCAGCGCCAGCCCAGCATGTCGGTCAGGTAGCCGCCGAGCGTCGGGCCGAAGGCCGGGCCGACCACCACGCCGATCCCGAACAGCGCCTGGGCCATGCCCTGCTGGTGCGGCGGGAAGGTCTCGAAGAGGATCGACTGCGCCTTCGGCAGCAGCCCGCCGCCGAACAGGCCCTGCAGGATGCGCGCGACCACGAGCATCCCGAGTGATGTCGACAGGCCGCAGAGTACGCTGCTGGCAACGAAGGCCACGAGCGTGAACAGGTAGTAGTTGCGCTGCCCGAAGCGCTCGGAGAGCCAGGCCCCCAGCGGAATGATGACTACGTTGGCCATCGCGTAGCCGGTGATCACCCAGCCGATCTGGCTGAGCGTGGCGCCCATGCTGCTCTGCATGGAGGGCAGGGCCACGTTGACGATGCTGACGTCGATCACTTCCATGAGCGCGCCGAGCGAGACCGTCAGCGCCACCGCCCACTTGTACCATTCACTCTCGCGGATGCGCTGTGCATGCGAGCCGCCTGCGATCGTTGCCATCAGCCCGCGCGCACATGCACCACGACGGACATGCCCGGTGCCAGCATCCGCCTGGCAGTGTCGTCAATCGCGTCGTCATCGAGCCGGATGCGCACGGGGATGCGCTGCACGACCTTGGTGAAGTTGCCGGTGGCATTCTCCGGCGGGATCAGGCTGAAGGTCGCACCGCTGGCGGGGGAGAAGCTGTCAACGGTGCCGCTGAGCTTCAGGCCCGGCAGGGCGTCAATCTCGATCTCTGCCGCCTGCTGCGGATGCAGCCGGCTCATCTGGGTCTCCTTGAAGTTGGCCTCGATCCAGATCTCATCCGGAACGATTGCCAGCAGGTTCTGGCCCGGGCTGACCTGCTGCCCGGCTTCGACATTGCGCCGCCCGATGCGGCCGCTGCGCACGGCCCGGATCTCGCAGTGCGCCAGGTCCAGCCTGGCCTGGGCGACCGCCGCCTCCTGCACCTCGACCGTTGCCAGCGCGGTTTCGTACTGTGCCTCGTTGTAGCCCACCTGGCGCCGTGCCGCCAGTGCGGAACGCCGTCCGCCCTCACTGCCAGCCTGCAGGGCCGTGGCCTGTTCGATCCCGGCCTGGGCCTGGGCGATCCGTCCCTCGGCGCTCTGCAGCTCATCCTGCGCGGCATCCAGCCGGGCCTGCGCGGTTTCCCGGGCGGCGATGGCGTCGTCAAGCTGCTGGCGCGGGATGATGCTGGCGGCATAGAGGCTGTCCAGCCGTCCCAGATGCGTCTGCGCCTGGTCCAGCGCGGCCTGCAGTTCGCGGATGCGCGCCTCGCCTGCATCACGTGCGGCGGTGGCCTGTTCCAGCGTGGCCTTTGCCCCACTGATCGAGGCACTGGCCTGCTGCTCGGCACCATCCGCCGTGCTGTCCAGTGCTCCGGCCTGGGCAGCGCTGACAGCGATCAGCGCCTCGGCGGCTGCGGACTGCTGCCGGGCCACATGCAGCTGGGCCTCGGCCTGCTGCAGGCGGATCTCGAACGCGGCCGGGTCCAGCCGCACAAGCAGCTGGCCTTCCGTGACCTCGTCATTCTCGCCGACGAGCACCTCCAGCACCTGGCCGCTGAGCTGGCTGCCGACGGGCAGCACGTTCGTATTGATCTGGGCGTTGTCAGTCGTGACGTACAGCTGCTGGTGCTGCCACCATTTCCAGCCGTAGAACAGCACTGCGCCGACGATCAGCAGCGGCAGCACGATTCTCAGCGGCGCGGGCCGGCCCCTGCCATTGCCATTTGCCGCCTGCGGCTGCGCCTGCCTGGCTTCATTGCTCATCCTGCTCTCCCTTGTCTTCCGCTTCCAGCTGCGCGTCCGTCTCCGCCAGCAGCTCCTCGAGCCAGTCCAGTTCGAGTGCCAGCTTGCGCTGCACATAGCCGCGCATGCTCTGCTGCACGGGCAGGGTGGCCTTGTCGAAGCTGTAGTTCATCCGCTCACGCAGGGCTGCGATGCGGCTCATGATCAGCTGGCGGCGCTGGGCCGGAGCGAGGCGGTCGCTGAACCACATGCGGGTCATGAAGCGCGCCTGGGCATTGACCCAGCTGTCGTTGGCTTCCTCCGTCATCAGCTCCAGCCAGTACTCACGTCCGGCATCGGTGATTTCGTAGACCGTGCGCCGCCCGCCGCTGCCGCTCCGGCGGATCAGCCCGCGCTCCGTCAGACGTCTGAGCAGCGGGTAGATCGCGCCGAAGTTGGCGCTCAGCGCGGTTCCCATGTAGTGCTCGAGCCATTCCCGGAGCGCATAGCCATGCATCGGCTCACGCAGGAGTGCCCCAAGTGCGGCCAGTTCCAACATATATCAGATTGATATATTGCACTGCGCCGCTGATTATTCTCAAGGAGGGCGGAATTTTCCGGAAACTGCCGGATCCGCAGGCCGGGCTGGAGTATCGTTCAGCCCTGCCGGTCCGCCAGCCTGCTGGCCAGCATCGCCAGCTGCAGTTCCAGGCGCTTGATCTCGCGTGCCGTGGCATGCCGCTCCATCTCCAGCCAGAGCCAGAGCTTGAGCATGCCCATCGCGATCATCGCGAAGCCGGAGAGCATCGCCCAGCTGATCACATCCTTCGTGTCCACGGCAGACATATAGCGCGTGATGCAGTACACGAAGCCGGCGAAGATGGCGAGCATCACGACGGTCATCATGATATTCATGCCGCGGTTGCGCCCGCGGTAGTTTTCCAGCAGCATTTCGTCAATGCGCTGCTCCCCGCTGAGCTTCTCCCATTCCGCGCCGTATTCGGCGTCGAGTGCCTTGCGGATTCTGTCATCGAATTCAGTCATGTTCTGCTCCTTCAAGCTGCCTGCGCAGCTTCATGCGCGCCGCAAACAGGCGCGACTTGACCGTCCCGGCGGGGATTGCCAGGACTCCGGATATGTCGGCAAGGGACAGTCCGTCCATGTAGTGCAGGCGCAGGAGCTCCCGCTCGGCCTCCGGCAGTTGCCGGATCGCCAGGCGCAGCTCTTCCAGCTGCGGGTCATCAGCAACCGGGGCAGCGGCACTTGCTTCCGTGTCGGCATCCGCACTGCGTCCGCGCTCCCGGCTGATCCGGCCGATGGCATCGGCAGCCTTGTTGCGCAGGATGCGGTAGCTCCAGGCCGGAAAACTGGCCGGGTCCTGCAGGCGGGAAATGCCGCGGGCGATTGCCAGCCAGCTGTCCTGCAGCACATCCAGTGCCAGTTCGCGCTCGCCGCACAGCGAGATCGCCTGGCCCAGCAGCCGCGACTGCCACAGCTCAACGAGCTGTGCGAAGGCCTCGCGCTCACCACGCTGGCAACGCAGCACCAGCAGCTCGCTGTATACCTGCTGTGGACTTCTATCCATTACCGCTACAGAGGTCTGCCTGACTACCCCCGCGGTTCATTGTGACGGGTGGATTCTCCAACAGGAACTGAAACCTGGTACCTGCTCAGCTGAAGGCGAAGTACTTCCTGCCATTGAATCTGTCGTCAATCTGCAGGCTGCTGCGCACTGCACCGGTATCGGACCTATATCTGAAGAGAATCCTGTCAATTCGACCGGCAAAACGCGTAAGAATTCCCGAATACTCTGCCGAAAGATGAACTGATGGGCTGCCTGTGCCGAATGAATAAAGTCCCACCATCGGGAACAGCATCGCGGAACAGACCAGATCCGCCAGCTGCAGGCCTGGATGAACATTGGCGTGACCGAATACGGGAATCTCCTGCAGCCTGGGCAGCCGGGAACCTCTGGTACTGTACATCTGCGTGAATATGGAGTGAGCGACAATCCCGTTTACCTGCTTGCGACGACTGTCCAGCATCACCAGTCCGTCATCATCATACTCCTCCAGCAATCTGGAGAAAACCGCGCAGAGCGCCTGAACATACGATGTATACAGGGCGTGACTGTCAATCTCAAGTTCAGGCTGCTTTGCCAGGCATTTGCCAATCAGCAGGACATTGTGCTTTTCAAGGATTCGGAGCACACCGTCCATGAATCCCAGTGCCACCTTTTTCTTCCTTGTGTCACCAGTTCTGATTAGTTTGCGCAGATCAGAACCCTTGATCTCTTCCCGGATGATTTCAAGATCATGATTCAGTGGCAGGAATCTTTTTGGAAAGAATCGCTTCTTCAATCCAATCAGATCCCAGACAAGCATTGTCAGACTGGCTGTGTCTATGATCAGTCCGGAAATGATGAAAACAGGAGTGGCAGCGGACTGGTGGTTCCTCAGCAGCTTGCCGGTGCAGCCGGACTCATCTAAGTAGAGAATCTTCATGAAAATAGCTGTGGCCAGGGTGTAAACACCTTGGCCACAGAGTGTGCTGCCTTCTTTGAGTACAGCTTTACGCAGGAATGACTTCCCACGTAACAATCGGATTATAACGTATCTGCTGCAATTGTGTTCAGCCCGATGACGCTACATGAGCAGCGTCATAGCTCTCCGTGATCAAGCCGTCGGCTTGGCAGATGCCAGGCATACAGCCTGGCCTCCGTCGTGCGGTATCTGTAACTTGCAGACAGCGAGAAGCTTCGCTTTGAACTGTGCTGCAGACCGTCGAGCGCTTACGCGAGATGGCAGGAGAATCCAGACCCGCGAGCCCTTGGGCGAGCGGACAAATAGAAAGGGCTCCCCATTGCGGGGAGCCTTGTGTAATCCGAATCATTGGTCAGCGGCTGGAAAATCACCACCAAGATCTCAAAGTGCACAAAGTAATCTGCTGATCACTAAGCGTTCTTCGTGGGCATTGAAAGCTCTGTGAGCTTCGTGCCCTTGGTGGTGAGCAAACGTTTCAGGACTTTGCTCAGTTGTGCGGAATATGTAACCTGCAGACAGCGAGAAGCTTCGCTTTGAGCTGTGCTGCAGACCGTCGAGCGCTTGCGCGAGACGGCAGGAAAAATCAGATTCCGCCGCTCGGCGTACCGTCGCCGCGCGTACCGGTGAACTGCTCGACGCGGTTGAGCACTTTGTCGGAGAAGTCCGTGTTCTGCTGCTCCAGCAGCTTGAAGTCGTGTGGGCTGGAGGCCGCCGCCAGTGCGGTCTCGTAGGTGATCTGGCCGAGGTGGTACATCTTCAGCAGGTAACGGTCGAAGGTGATCATGCCCTCATCCTCGCCTTCCTCCATCGCGAGCTTGATCAGCTCCGTCTTCTCCTCGTCCTCGATGAACTCCTTGATGCGGCCCGTGACCTTCATGATCTCCATCGCCGGCACACGGCCACCGCCGACCATCGGCAGCAGGCGCATCGAGATGATGGACTTGATGGTCTCGGAAAGCATCAGGCGCGCCTGCTTCTGCATCGTCTCCGGGTAGAAGTCGATCACGCGGCTGATGGTCTGGGTCACGTTCAGGGTGTGCAGGGTGGAGAGCACGAGGTGGCCGGTGAGGGCCGCCTGGAAGGTGGCGTTGACCGTCTCGCGGTCACGCATCTCACCGATCAGGATGATGTCCGGATCCTCTCGCATCGCGCCGCGGATCGCGTCCATGAAGGAGTTGGTGTCAACGCCCAGCTCGCGCTGGTTGATGATCGCTTCCTTGTCCTTCAGCACGTACTCGATCGGGTCCTCGATCGTGAGGATGTGCACCGGGCGGCGGTTGTTGACGTAGTCAATCATCGACGCCAGCGTGGTGGATTTACCCGAACCCGTGGTTCCCGTGAGGATGATGATGCCGCGGCGCTCAAGGGACAGTTCCTCGAGGATCAGCGGCAGGTTCAGGTCCTCGAAGCTCGGCACGATGTCATTCACGAGACGCAGTGCCGCTGCCACGGAGCCCTTCTGGCGGTAGATGTTCACGCGGAAGCGGCCGGTGAGCCCGTCCTCGCCACGGTACACGTACGCGAAGTCGATCTCGTTCTCCTCCTCCAGGCGGTACTCACGCTTGGGAGTCAGCAGCTGCTTGGCAAAGCGCTCCATCTCATCCTCGTCGAGGATGTCCCAGTCGGCGGGCATCAGGTCGCCGTCCAGGCGCAGGAAGGGCGGACGGCCGGCACCGAGGTGCAGGTCGGATGCGCCTTTCTTGATCACGATTCTCAGCAGTTCGTCAATATGCATCGCGCATAACTCCAGGCGGATTGGCGGGGGAGATAGATGCCCCTGACACCGGATGCGTGCCCCTGATCCGGCGGTACTGCATTATAGCAACATCCCGGCTCATATGCATATATGGTAAGGCTCTGGCAAGCCCAGGCGGGGGAAATCAGTCGGGCTGGACGCTGAAATTGAAGGTCTTCGTGCCGTAGCCGTTGCCCACGTCGGAAATCTCGACGCGCACGCTGTACTCCGCCTCGCTCTCGCCCGGATTGTCCCAGACCACCGGCAGGCTGTAGCTGCGGGTGCTGACCGTATCCCAGACCACCTGCTCCTCCACTCCGCCGCTGAAGGTCCAGACCACGCGGAAGGGTGCCGTGCCCAGTTCCCAGCTCACGCTCAGCGTGCCCGCCTCGCCGCTGACCGGTGGCGCGCTGCCGGTGCGGATCTCGCCGAGTTCCGGACGGCGCGTGGGCTGCTGCGCGATCGGCACGTACTGCGAACTGGAGCAGCCACCCGCCAGCAGCAGGGCCGCGAACATTGCGCAGATTTGGATGATGCTGTAACTCTGTCTTGACATTGCCCCAGACCTCAGGTCCCGCCCCGGCGTTAGAATGTAGCGGACGCAGATCAATCTCGCTAAATGATACCGCGAAGATAAACGCGGGGGAGGGTGCGGCATGCTTCCCGCAATGTTCGACTATGTCTGGCTGACGGCCAATCCCTGGACCTGGACGATTCCGGCCGCCGGGCTGTTCCTCGGGATCTGGGTCTGGGTGGATGCCTCCGACAAGACCGACTACCCCGCGCTCTGGGGGATCATGGTGATGATCTGCTGGCCCGTGTTCTTCCCGCTCTACTACCTGCTGCTCTTCGTCTGGCACCAGCGGCCGCGCACCCAGCATGTGGCGGAGGAAATGGAAATGCGGCGCATGCCGAAGGTGCTCGGCAGGACCGCGATGGAACGGGAATACATGCTGGCCCAGCTGCAGGAAGGCCCCGGCACGGTCTATGACCCGCAGTCCGGCATGAGCCGCAAGACGGGTGGTTACCGCTACCGCCCGCTGGAGCTCGTGGATGATCTGCAGGTGCGCGACCCACAGGCTGCCTGGGACTACCTCGCCGAGCTGCATGAGACCGCCGAGCAGGAACAGGACAGCGAGACCGTCTCCACCTGTGAATGGTACATGCGCCGCCTGCCGGATGGCAACGCGCGCTATCCGCACTGGCTGAAGCACCGCCACGACCCCCCGCCGCAGACCGACTGAGCAGCCGCACTGCGCTAGAATCGGCTGATGCCGATTGACGACGCCCTGCGCCACTGGTCCGCCTGGCTGCTGACCGCGCGCGGGCGCAGCCGTGTCACGGTCGAGAACTACCAGCGCGACATGCGCCAGTTCGTGGAACTGAGTGGGCTCTCTGAACTCAGTGGCCTGGACCGCAACCGCGTCGTGAACTGGCTCAATGCCCTGGCGGAGCGCGAACTGGCACCGCGCAGCCGGGCCCGCAAGCTCAGTGCGCTGAAGAGCTTCGTGGGCTGGGCCATGGAGTACGGGCATCTGGACCGGGATCCCGTCCCCGCCGAACTGGCAACGCAGCGCGGGCTGGACCTGCCGCATGCCCTGACCCGCGGTGAAGTGCAGGCCATCCTCGATGCCACGCGCGGGCTGGACCCCCTCTCACTGCGCGATACGGCGATGCTGGAAACGCTCTACGCTTCGGGGATGCGCGTCAGCGAACTGACAACGCTGCGCCTCGCCGAGCTGCACCTGCCGGAGGGTTTCGCGATCGTGACCGGCAAGGGCAGCAAGCAGCGCCTGGTGCCGCTCGGGCATTACGCGATCGAGGGACTGAAGGCCTACATTGGCCCCGTGCGCGAATCAATCTGTGCGGCGGCCCCGCTGCATCCCGAAGTCTTCCTCACGCGGCGCGGGGCGATCAGCCGGTCGATGGTCTTCCGCCTGGTGCAGAAGTACGCCCTGCTGGCCGGGGTGAAGAGCCATGTCTCGCCGCATACATTCCGCCATTCCTGTGCCAGCCACATGCTGGAGGGCGGCGCGGACCTGCGCCTGGTGCAGGAACTGCTGGGGCATTCCAGCCTGACCACCACGCAGATCTACACGCATATCGACAAGCGGCGGCTGCGCGAGGTCTATGACCGGGCCCATCCCCACGCGTGAAACGCTTTCATGCGCAGTCCACACTCAGGGTTGTCAACAGGCCGGGCTGCTGCCGGTTGATAAGTGCCCCTGCCCTGTTGACAATCTGTGCGCCGGGTTGCTTTTGCCGGATTTTCCTGGCGAAACGTCCCGCGACACAGCCCTGCCCCGATTCCCCGCGGCCCGGAGGCCTGTCCTGAACAGGGCTGAGCCGGATGGCAACGCCTTGCTGTCCTGTTCTGACCACCGGGCTATCAACCGGTATGGTTGACAACACAGTTCCGTGGTTGATAAGTGAGGGAATTCCGGGGAATTCCTGAAATCGGCCGGAAAATCCATTGACAACGCCTGGCCGGCGGGCTATCATCAGATTGTCAAGGCAGTGATGCTGATGGCGGAAACGCCGGAGTCACCGCCCTCCGCAGTGGCCCCCGGGCCGCAGTGGGGCAAGACAGGCATACGGTTGGCAACAACCGTCGTGCATCCCGCGGGGGCTTGTCCTCCGTCGGGGAAGAGGCGGCTTCTGGGTGGCAACACCCAACTGGCCAGCCTGCGGATCGCGCCGCAAGGCAGATCCACGGCACGTTCGGAGATGCAGTGGCAACACGGCATCCGCACCGTGGCAACACGGGGCACGTACAGTGGCAACACAGTACACCGGAAAGGAATTGACTTCGGTCAGTCCGGAGTGCCGCAGGCCGGCGGCAACGGTGGCAACACCGATGCTGACGACCAAAACGACAGCGGGTTCGCCCGCCGTCACCCCCGCCTCGTGCGGGGGCCGAAGCCCGGAGTAATCCGGGCTTCACATTTTTCTTGCCCGCTCATGCAAGCATTCGCGGGTCTGGGCCTGCGCTGGCGCTATCGCTGCCAGCGGGTCGGCCTGAAGGTGCAGGAGGCCAGATGTCAGTCTGGCAATTGGCAGAAACCGGAGGTGCGCAATCACGCCTACGGCGTGATGCACAATGAGGTGCTCCGACCGTTTAAGGTGCAGGAGGCCAGATGTCAGTCTGGCAATTGAGCACCTGAAGATGTATCTTGCAATCAGCGAGGAACTTGATTCGAGCTGTATTGCAGACCCGCGAATGCTTGCATGAGCGGGAAACAGAATCGAGTGCTTGCACGAGACGGAAGGATGATTGAGGGAGCGCGAGCATTCAGCTCGCCGGACAGGCGGCATTCAGCCGCCGGAATTGCTCCGAGGGTAGCCCGGCGTTCACGCCGGATCAGGCCGTCAACGGCCAGCTACCAGATGTCAGTCTGGCAATGGGCAGAAGCCGGAGGTGCGCAATCACGCCTACGGCGTGACGCACAATGAGCTGCTGCGGCAGTTCGTGGATTGGAGTGGGGAAGAAATAGGAAAGTAGGGGAGCGCGAGCATTCAGCTCGCCGGACAGGCGGCATTCAGCCGCCAAGTATGTGCCGAGGGTAGCCCGGCGTTCACGCCGGATCAGGCCGTCAACGGCCTGCTACCGGTTACATTTCGCCACCTCTACCCGGCACTAATTCTCTACCCCTGCCTTCTGCCTTCTGCCTATTGCCTTCTGCCTATTGCCTCCTCTGCCCGCTATTCCCCCTGCGCCAGGTACATCATGCGCAGCTCTTCTGGCCTGATGAAGATGAATGGATGGCTGTCACGGCTCTGATCCATCGTGTTCCCTGCCAATGGTTGCAGGTCGTAGTCATAGACCTGCCCGAGACTGCTGTCACCATCAAGAAACACGAAGTAACCCTGCTCCGTCATCCGCGCCTCACCCGCCGGCAGTTCCAGCCCGGCCAGCGCGAAGTACAGGCCCGGCAGGCTGTGCTCGCGGCCCAGCAGGCTGCCATCCTCGCCATACATGCTGTACTCCCAGGCATCGATGGCCTGCTTCAGCGCTCCCTCCGGAAAACTGCCATCTGCCGCGCGCAGTTCCTCCAGCACCTCAGTGGTGCGCGAGCGCCTGGTGACAACGTAGCCCTCCGGCAGCAGCATCGCATCCAGCGCGGGATCACTGCCGAGCCAGTCCGGCACCCGCTCGTGGTAGCTGCCGTCCAGCAGGCCCTGGGCCAGCAGCAGCTCATTGCGGATCGCCTCCGGCAATACCTCAGCCACATGCAGCACCACGTAGTCATCGAGCACTGTGTCTGATCCGCCGCGCATTTCCTCATGGCGGATCCGCCGCGCACTGAGCTGCGGAATCATGTAGCCCTCCGGATCGATGTAGACCGTCATCCCGGTGAAGCCCGGCTGCCTGACATCCTGCATGTTGCGCGGCGCCTGGCCCGCAGCCAGCTGCGCAAACAGCCAGTGGTCCACGGCGATGTAGTCAGCGAGGTAGGGGTTGCCAGCGGCAAAGGGCCCCTTCAGCAGCGGGATCATGCTGCTTTCCTCAGCAGCGGATTCCGTCTGGGCCAGGCTCTGTCCGGCCAGCAGGCCCAGAGCCACGAAAGTCGTCAGCATGACTGTGATCATCCGGCGCATATGCACACCCCCGTATCAATCCCTGCAGTATACAGGCCCTCCCTGGTCCTGCCATCAGACCCGCAGATCTCTGCCTGGGTTCCGCCAGCTGATTTAGGGTTCGGGCAGTATCAGCCGGTCTTTTTGGACATGACTGCCTTTGGCGGAATTCGGTAAAGCGGCTTTCCGTGCAGGTTCGGTTTGCGGCTCATGCTGCGGACCACGGCAGGACAACAGGCCGCGCCAGAGAGAAGCGAGCAGTCTAGCCGAAGATCAGCGTGCCGATCAGGTTGGCAACCGCCGCCGTGGCGCCGATGATCCAGGCCGGCTTCCAGTCACAGCTCAGCACCATCTTGGCGGCGCAGGCCGTGCCGAGGAACAGCACCGCGCTGCCGAACACCGCGGACAGCACCGGCACGAGCAGCAGCGGGGAAAGCAGGATGCCGAGCACCAGCATCACGAAGAAGCTCACGATCGCCACCACCAGGCAGCGCCAGATGTCAACGTATTCCAGCTCGGCGAAGGACGCGCCGATGTAGATCATCACCACATGTCCGATGAAGAAGAGCACAGCTGACCCCCTGTCAGTACTGATTCAATTGACGCGGGTCCGCGCCGCACGGTTTCAGGTTCAGGGAAGGACCCGGATGTCATTCCCGCAACCGACGTACAGCCGCTGCGTGCCGTTGTCATCCAGCACGGTCATCCCCAGCGCCTCCCCCGGGAATACCTCATGGTACACCAGCCGGCCATCCCGGGCGAAGCAGCAGAAGTCGGAACTGTCAACTGAACTCTCCAGCAGGCAGATCTCCAGGCTGCCGTTGCCATCGATGTCGAAGGCCGCAATCTGCGGCAGCGAAATCACCGAACTGAAGTACACATCCTCGGGAAGCTCGAGCAGGCGCAGTTCACACAGCGCCGGATTCCAGAATCTGCCATCATCTTCAAACAGCTCGGTCTTGCCATCCCCGTCCACGTCCACTGCCAATATGAGGCAGAGGCTGCCGGCCTGCGGATCCATGCCCGTGTCATAGTCAGTTGTCCGCCCCCCGGCATCCGTCAGCTGCAGCAGCTGCGCATCCCCATGCAGCAGCTCATGGCGGCCATCCCCGTCCAGGTCCACCAGCAGGGCCGTGGCATAGTTTTCATAGGTGTCCCCGCTGTTGTCAGCGATCTCCCCGGTCAGGATGGACTGAGCCAGCTGGTCGAACAGGGCATAGCGACGGCGGTCGCGACTGACCAGCAGCAGTTCCTCATCGCCGTCGCCATCCATGTCAGCACAGGCCCTGCCGGATGGCAGGCACCAGTCGTTGAACACATGCAGGCTCTGCATCCCGGCGCTGAAGAGCTCGACCCTGTTGCCACCCCCACGTGTCCAGACGAGGATCTCATCCCGGCCATCGCCATCAAAGTCCCAGAGCTGCACGTCCTCGCTGAAATTGCTGATTCCCTGCATTGCCCCCTCGCCGGCCAGCCGCCTGCCCTGGGGATCCAGATACACGAGCACGCTGCTGTCATCATCCATCCCTCGCACGAGATCCAGCTTCAGCATGGCAAGCTCGTCAATCCCGTCAGCATTCCCGTCTGAGCTGCGCAGCAGTACCCTGTCCCGGCCGTAGTAATTGGCATTGACGGGCAGGCGGCGCCAGTCCAGCTGTGTGCCGCTCAGGAGCTGTGGTTTGCGTCCACCGTAGCGCAGGAACTCCTGCACGGCGTCCCGGGCGAATCCGTAGAGATATCTGCCGACGATCAGCAGCGCGACGATCAGCAGCAGGTTCTGCCACAGCGGCCTGCTGCGGGGCAGATCCTCCGGCCGTGGTGGCGGCGGGGGTATGGCCGCAGCGTCGGCTCCCTGTTCCTGCTGTCCCTCTGAATCATGCATGTTTCAATGTATCCTGTCCCGCAGTCCGGGTGGATGAGTGCCGTATCCTGCAGCCCCGGCCTGCTCCACTGCCATATAATGTTAGCGTGCAGTGGGTGCCATATTCCCTGATCAGCGCGGTGCAGGACCTGCATGAGATGTACACGCGCAGTTCGCCGGCCGGTCCCTTCCGGCTGGAGCTGTTCCACGACTCACTGCCCCGCGATCCGCGCTGGCCGGCCCCCGTAGCGGCCTCGGCCTCGCATATCGACGCGCTGATCCGCGGGATCTCCTGCCTGCTGGGCAACAATCTCGCCGAGGGTGCACTGCCGGTGATCGCCGCACTCTGGAAGGCCGTACTCCGGCTCTCCGGGGAGATGCACAGCGACGTGCAGCCCACGGCGGAGTACTACCGCTTCCTCAGTTACGAGATGATCCGCCCGCCGGGGGATCCGGCGCAGCTGGCCTACCGTCTGTTCGGTGAGGTGCTGGCGGCCTATCTGTTCGTGCTGGCGGATGCCACGCAGCTCGAGCTGCCGAGCCTGCGCTCACGGGTGGAGAAGCTGCGGCGCCAGATCATTCAGAGCGGTGAGCTGCCGGTGGAATCCGGTTCGGCCGGGGGAGTCTCCGAAGGCGCCTGAGCCGGAGCCTGGGAACTGGCAACCTTGTCGCCGATCTGCACGCCCGGGATTCCGCTTTCCTCATGATGCCCGTTGGGCTCCGCCGCCGGAGCCTGCAGCACCGGCATCAGCCCTTCCGGGATCTCGGCGATGCGGGCTTCGAGGCCGCTGAACAGCTCGCGCAGGCGTGCGTATTCACGGCCGGCCTTCTGCTTGTCATTTTCCACGACAACCGGGTCCAGGCCTTCCATGTCAACCAGTTCCTCGCCCATGATCCGCTGCCGGCGGCGGCGGGATAGCTGCTCCGCATACTTGGCGTTGATCGGCGGCAGGGCCCGGTACAGTCCGAGCGCGGTCTTGAACAGCTTCATGGCCGCCTCGCGCTGGAAGATCTTCTTTCCCTCGCCCCAGTTGCCACTGCATTCCTCCAGCATCCGGCTCAGGTTCTGCCCGATGTTGGCAAGCATCTTGTAGTTCTCGAGAGTGAGATGGATCCAGTGGTGCGTGGTTTCCAGCTCGAAGATCAGCCTGTTGCTGGAGTCCAGTAGCTCGAGCACTATCAGCCTGTCCTGCTGCAGCAGGTTGCGGATTTCAAGGGAGGGGTCCGGCATATGTGAAGCTTACCACGCCCCCTGCAGGCTGACAATCATCCGGCAGCGGCATCCAGCAGCAGGCCGCGGATCGCCTGCAGGATGCGCTCGCTGGCCCGTCCGTCGCCGAAGGGACTGGGGGCCGTCGGGAAATCTCCGCGCAGCAGGCGCGGCAGTTCCTCATGGGCAGCGCGGCGGATCTCGGCGGGCTGCGTGCCGACCAGGCGGGTATAGCCGGCGGCAAGGGCCTCGGGCCGTTCAGTCTCACGGCGCAGCACCAGCGCGAAGCGCCCGAGCATCGTGATCTCCTCCTGGATCCCGCCGCTGTCAGTGAGGATCAGCGTACTGACCCGCAGCAGATTGACGAAGGCGTCGAAGCGCGGCGGGTCGGTCAGCAGCACACGCCCGTGCCCGCCCAGCCGGCTGCGGATCTGGTTGCGCAGCTGCGGGTTGGGATGCCAGCAGAAGCAGGCCATCGCATCGGGGTGGTCACTGAGGATGCCCTTCAGTCCCTCGCAGATCCCGTCCATGTTGCTGCCCCAGTTCTCACGGCGGTGGCTGGTCACGAGCAGCTTCGGTCCCACATGTTCCGTATAGTCGCGCAGTTCGTCGGGGAATTCGTAGTCAGGCCTGGCCACGAGCCGCACACTGTCCAGTGCGGTATTGCCGGTCACATGCACCTGCCCGCCCCAGATCCGGCCCTCACCGAGATTGGCAGCGGCCTCGCTCGTGGGGCAGTAGTACTGCGTTGCCAGCAGGTCCACGCAGCGCCGGTTGAACTCCTCGGGGAAGGGTTCGGCGATGCTGCTCGTGCGCAGCCCGGCCTCCACATGCCCGACCGGAATCCGGCGGTGGAAGGCCGCCAGCGCTGCGGCGAAGCTCGTGGTGGTGTCGCCATGCACGAGCACGAGCTGCGGCTGCAGCCTGTCCAGCGCGGCCCCGACCCCGCTCAGCACCCCGGCCGTGATGTAGTCCAGGCTCTGTTCGCGCTGCATCAGGTCGAGATCCACAGCCGGGCTGAGATCAAACAGCGCGAGCACGTCATCCAGCAGGCCACGGTGCTGCGCACTGACGATCAGCTCATGGTCGATGTCCGGGTCGTCAGTCAGGAGGCGCACCAGCGGAGCCATCTTGGTGGCCTCCGGGCGCGTGCCGAAGATGCTCACGACGAGCGGGCGCTTCATGTGCGGGTCCCCACGAACACGGCGATCAGCGCAAAGACCGCTGCGAAGCCGTAAAGTGACAATACCGTGTTGCGATGCGCACGGCTGCGCAGCAGCTCATCGCGAAGCGCTCCGTAGTCCGGCTCGGACATCCGGCTGCGGTAGGCCCGCGAGAGCCGGGCCAGCAGGCGGTGGTGGATATGCTTGTCATCCGCCATCGTGATCGGGCGGCGGGCCAGCAGGCGGCGGCCGATGGCGAACAGGGTGTCGCCGATCGGCAGCACGAGGATCAGCACGGGCAGCACGAAGCTGATCACCGCGGCCTGCTTGTAGAGGCCGATCAGGCTGATCACCGCCAGCATGTAGCCGAGCGAGAAGGCCCCGCCGTCGCCGATGAAGATCTTCGCCGGGTGGAAGTTCCAGGGCATGAAGCCGATGATCGCACCCGCCAGCACCAGGCAGAGCGCCAGGCTCAGCACGGCATTCGGCAGGTCCGGGCGGAACAGCGCGATGAACATGAAGGCCAGGCTGCAGATCAGCCCGATCCCGCTGGAGAGGCCGTCGAGGCCGTCGATCCAGTTGAAGGTGTTGACCACACCCACGATCCAGAGCACGCTGACGAGCACGCTCAGCCACTCCGGGAGGATCAGGCTGCCGAACACGGAGCCGATGCGCAGGCCCACGGCCCCGCCCTGCAGCACCACGAAACTCGCCACCGCCAGCTGCATCAGCAGGCGCCAGAGTGCCGGGATGCTTTTCAGGTCGTCGAAGAAGCCGATGAAGAAGAAGCCGCACAGTCCGGCGTAGATCAGCGGGATCAGCCGGGCCTGCACCGCGGTGAGCTGGATCAGCTCCCCCCAGACCCCGAAGGTCGTGAGCGTCATCCCCACGGAGATCGCGGTGAAGATCGCCACGCCCCCCAGCCGCGGGGTGCCGGAGGTATGCACCTTGCGCTCACCGGGCATGTCCAGCAGGTCATAGCTGCGACAGAGCCGCACCACCAGCGGAGTGATCAGGGCGCTGAGCAGCATCGAGATGAAGAGCAGACCGGCGAACACCGCTGTGGGCATGCGCGCCTATCCTAACATCTGCGGCGGTTACAATTACGCGCTGTGGAGCTGTCCGGGTATTTCAGCAGGTTCAGACTGTTCAGGGAACTGGGGGAGCTGCTTCGCAACCGCAATATCCGGCTTTCCGACAACTTCTACCTGAACCTGCTGGCTGTGGCCACGGGCATCATCGTCGGCCTGCTGGTCTATGCCTGGAGCTGGTTCCTGGAGCTGGGCAACGGCTTCCTGCGCGGTGACGGGGACTTCCCGCAGTGGTCCGTGATCGCCGGCCTGCCCTGGCTCGTGCTGCTGCTGCCGCCGCTGGGCGGCCTGCTCGTGGGCATCCTCTTCCGGCACTGGGGCCGCCACCGCCGCTTCCGCGGAGTCAGCGCGGTGATCGAAAGCGTGGCGCGCCGCGGCGGACGCCTGAGCCTGCGCAAGAACAGCGTGGAATTCGTGGGCAGCACCATCGGCATCATCAGCGGGCTCTCCGTCGGACCGGAGGGGCCGATCGTCTCCGCCGGCTCCACCATCGGCTCCAATGTCTCACGGATCTTCGGCCTCAGCGCGGCGCGCACCCGCGTGCTGCTCGCCAGCGGGGCCGCAGCCGGCATCAGCGCCGTGTTCAATGCCCCGATCGCCGGCTTCTTCTTCGCACTCGAGCTGATCCTCGGCGACTTCTCCAAGAAGGCCGTCGCCGCCATCGTGCTGGCCAGCGTCAGCGCCAATGTGACGATGCTCGGGCTGATGGGCGAGCGCCGCATCTATGAGGTGGAAAGCTACGGCAAGGTCCCACTCACAGAGATGTGGATCTTCGTGGTGCTCGGCCTGGTCTGCGGACTGGTGGCGGTGGGCTTCGCGGAATGCCTGCACTGGCTGGAGAACCGCTTCAACAACTGGCGGATCCTGCCTCAGCTCAAGCCGATGATCGGCGGCCTGCTGGTCTCGCTCTCGGCCGTGTTCTTCCCCGAGGTGATGGGTACCGGCCACGATGTGGTGGAAAGCCTGATCAACGGCACACCGCTGCCGGAGGCTGAACTGCTGAGCGCCGTCAACTGGCTGAGCCCCGTGCCCTTCCTGCTGCTGCTCTGCCTGTTCAAGGTGCTGGCCACCTCCGTCACGCTTGGCAGCGGGGCGGCGGGCGGCAAGTTCGCGCCCTCGCTGTTCATGGGAGCCACACTCGGCGGAGCCTTCGGCCTGCTGGTGGCGGGTTCCCAGCACTACGGCTCCAGCGAGCCCGGGGTCTATGCCATCGTGGGCATGGCCACGATCTTCGGCAGCATCGCCCAGGCGCCACTCTCCGTGGTGCTGATGGTCTTCGAGATGAGCGGCAACTACACCCTGATCCTGCCGATGCTGCTGGCCGGCACGCTCAGCCAGGTGATGTTCTACTCGATCCGCAAGAAGGGCGTGTTCACCCACAAGCTGGCCAAGCTCGGCGTGCAGTTCGGACGCGGCAAGGACCTGAACATCCTTGAGGCCATCCCGGTCACGCGCGCCATGCACCGCGGCGTGGAGACCATCGTCAAGGACACGCCGCTGGCCGAGGTGCGCGGGATCTTCGAGGACAGCCAGCACCACGGCTTCCCGGTGGTGGACACGGACGGCATGCTCTGCGGGATGGTGACGACGAGCGACCTCTCGAGCCATGCCGACGAGGCGGCGGACGCCAGCGTCTATGCGATCTGCAGCCACAAGCTGTTCTACCTGAAGCATACCGACAACTGCCATACGGCGATCGCGATGCTGGAGGACAACCACATCGGACGCATCCCGGTGCTGGACCGCGAGGGCCGGCCCTACGGCATCATCACGCGCTCCGACATCATCGGGGCCTACAAGCTGGCCCTGCAGATCCGCCGCGAGGAACTGGAACAGGAAGACGGGTAGCGGGGCGGGAGGTCAGTCCCGCGCAGCAGGACTGACCAGGGGTGCTGCATCCCGCGTCAGCAGGATGCAGCTGCAGAGGTTATCAAGTTGGGGCAACTGAGCAGCAATCGTGTGCGATCCAATCCCGTCAGTCAGTGTCCAATCCCGCCGGATCAGACCTCAGTCCCGCGCAGCAGGACTGACCAGGGGTGCTGCATCCCGCGTCAGCAGGATGCAGCTGCAGCGGTTATCAAGTTGAGGCAACTGAGCAGCAATCATGTGCGATCCAATCCCCGTCAGTCAGTGTCAATCCCGCCGGATCAGACCTCAGTCCGCGACAGGACTGACCAGGGTGCATCCCGCGTCAGCAGGATGCAGCTGATTATCAAGTTGAGGCAACTGAGCAGCAGCCGGATCAGACCTCGTCCCGCGCAGCAGGACTGACCAGGGGTGCTGCATCCCGCGTCAGTAGGATGCAGTTGTTTCAATGATTTCCGGATCCATCAAATGCCAGCTGAATGAATCTTGTTTCAGCAGCAATCGCCCTAATAGCTGCAATTTAATAACATTTTTGTTAATATCAAGGCATGCCATCGACAAGCACCTTGGCTTCTACAAACACGGAAACCTGCCGCATCTGGATGCCGCCGGCGCAGTGCAATTTCTGACTTTCGTGCATGCTGCTCCTCCTATCGCCAATCTCGATCCGGCTACAATGCGCGATCCAACGGGGATGAGATTTTTGGCTCTATTGAATTCCGTGTGGGTCAGGCCAAGTGCGGGTTGAGCTGATTGAAGTCCAGTTTTCCGGCGATGAGGAAGATCACGGTGCGGATCGTTGACAGCTTCTTGTAGCCCCGCGCCCGGCGCTTGGCAGCCTGGAACAGCCCGTTGAGCGCTTCCAGGAAACCGTTCGTCAGGCGGCTGCGCGTCCAGGCCACGATGCCCTCCAGGTGCCTGCGGATCATTCTGGCGACGGCCTTCATCGGCTCCACCTTTGAGCGCATCACATTCGTACACCATTGCAGCAGCATGCCCCGTACCACGTTGACCTGCCTGCGCTGCAGGATCTCCCCTCTCCCGGCGGGCCGTGCGCAGTTGTTGTCATCTTCTCCAAGGACCTCCAGCTCCCTGCGTGCCGCTTCTCCGAGCCTGCGGTAATCCTTCAACAGGTTCCAGCGCTGCCCCTTCAGCTCCCGGCAGCGCCGCTGCTCGATGCGCCGCGTCTGATCGAGCGCCCTGGATCGCAGGCGATCATGGTAGTCATCAAGGTGATGGCGGCCTGCGGCAGGTGCTGCGTCACACCGCTGATGTAGGCCGGCGACATGTCAATGCTCACCGCCCGCACCTGCTGCGGGTCTCCACCGTGGGCCAGCAGATCCGCCGCCAGGCGCTCGATGCAACACCTTCGCTTGTCCGTCACGAATCGCTGCGCTTCTGCGCATCGGCGGCGATGGTGACATACTCGCACGCGTGCCACGCGGTTGTCGATTGCCAGACTGCGCACGTCGGAGAAGTCCGCCTGCTCAAGCGCATCTTCGACATAGCGCTCGGCAATCGCCGCCACACGGTGCCAGCTCTCCCCGACGATGCGGGCCACGGCGGCGAAGGGCATGTGACACAGCACCAGCGCCTCGAACAGCAGGGTGAACCCGTTCGACCGTCCGGCCCAAGGCACATCGGCTTGACCGTCCCGTCCGGCAGCTTGACGCGAGGCACCCGCACTTCGAGGAAGCATTCGTGCTGGAAGAAGTTGAGGTGCCGGTAGCGCTTGAGCTGCGTGTCATGCACAGGATGTTCCCCGGCCGCCAGCGGGTGCGGGAAGCGGCTGCCGCTGCGGAAATCCACCGCGATTGTCAGGGTATGCGCAGCCGCATCGAAACGCGCCTCACGCACATACCAGGGACTTCCGACCCCGAGGGCCGCCTCGAACAACTGCTCCGATTGCATCCGCTCCGTCCACCTTCTCAAGAATTTCTACACGGAACGATTCTGACTTACCCACTCGAAATTTGAAAGAGGCAGATTTTTCAACGGCTTGATTGGAAGCTCGACCGGGGAGCGGGTAGCTGTCTGCTGCGTATTCCATCCAATGCATCAGAAGTTGTCAATGCGATCATGACGAACGCCGGAACAACCCACTGTCCACTGGCCTGGGTGGTGATGCCGAATCATGTTCATCTGCTGACCCGCCAGATCAGGGGCCATGAACTCGGCAAGGTTGTCAATCAGATCAAGGCCTTGTCCGCCCGCAGAATAAATCGTCTGTGCAGTAACACAGGAAAACTCTGGCAACGCGCCTACTTCGACAGGGTGATGCGGGACATGGACCAATTGCGCCGGACCGTCAGCTACATCCACGAGAATCCGGTCCAGGCCGGACTGGTGGAATCCGCTGCGGCATGGCCATTCAGTTCAGCAGGCAGCTTCAGTGAAGTCCGGCTGGAGGAAGTCCTGGGGGGCTGACACTGTCCGAGTGCCTGTCTGTGGCATGGCATCACCTTCTGCCGATTGCCTTGACGCATCCTGCCTGCGGCGGGATATCTCCAACGGCCGATTGCCTTGACGCATCCTGCCTGCGGCGGGATATCTCCAACGGCCGATTGCCTTGCCGCATCCTGCCTGCGGCGGGATGCGGAACCCCTGGTCAGTCCTGCTGCGCGGGACTGACCTCCTATCAACAAAAAAGCCCCCCGCCGTGGCGGGGGGCTCCATGCTGTTCGGTGCAGCGGACCGCGGGAAGCGCTCCCGCAGCCTGGTTTGTCAACCGGCCTTATTCAGGCAGGTTCTCCGCGGCCACATGGACGTCGTTGCTGTTGTTGAGCTCGGCATCCTGGGCGAACACGAAGGTGTTGGTGAAGTTGGGCTCGAAGGTCGCGGTACCCGGAGTGCTCCAGCCGTTGGTCACCATGAAGGGAATGTCCGCGCCCCAGGTCAGGGTGTTGACATCGATCACGTCACCGCTGCCGTCATTCATGGAGTTGGCGATGAAGCTGAACTCCGTGCTGCCGTCGGTGTTGAAGGAGTTGGTGGCGATGATGTAGGCAGTCTCGGTGGTCGCACCGTCACCGGTCACCGTGCTCCAGTCAGTGTCGGCCGGGTCAGTGAAGATGAACAGGCCGGCCGGGGCGATCTGGATGCTGAAGCTCAGGTTGTTGGTGGCAACGCCGTTCACGAGCGCGGAGACGGTGAAGCTGGTCTCGGTATTGTTGAAGCTCACCACACCGGTACCCTGGACAATGCCGCTGTTGGCACCGGCCGGATTGGTGAGAATCTCCACGCCGGAATCACCGGTGATCACACCACCACCGTCATTGGGGGAGGCAGTCACCTCGAAGGTGAAGTCACCGGTGGCCTGGGCCAGGCTCGTGATCACGAAGGGGTCAGCACCAGTGCCGGTACCACCGCCGTCGGGGGTCGGGTTGAGCAGCTCGATGCCGGGCTTGGCATTCGGGTCACCGCCAACGGTATCGCTGGGTGTGCCCAGCTCGCTGGCGGCACTGACGCCACGCACCCAGTACTCGTCAGCGGCATTGGGGGAAGCAACCGTGTAGCTGAACTTCTTGCGCTGCACATTGGTGCCGGTCGCGGCACTGAAGGCCACGGTATCCAGCTCAGAAATGACGTCCGGGTCGCCACCGCTGGGCTTGTCAGCGGAGTTGCCGGCATAGACGTTGTAACCGCCGTTGCAGGAGTTGCCGAAGTTCACACCGATCGGGGTGATGTCAGCAAGGGTGATCAGGCCGTTCTTGTCACCGTCAACCACGCTCAGCGAATCCATGAAGGTTGCGCCGGAGGCGTCCTTGTTGAGGTTGATGCCGAGCGGAGTCAGATCGGAGATGCCGACCTCACCGTTCTGGTCATAGTCAGCCGGGTTGTTGTACCACCACTCCAGCAGGTCAGTGCCGTCAAAGGTGATCTCAAGGGCACCGCCCGCCGGGCTGGTGTTGACCTTGCTGGTCTCACGGATCAGCGGGGTCCCGGCCTTGCGGAAGTTGACAACGGCCAGCACGCCATCGCCGCTGAAGCCGCTGTGCCAGTCCGGATTGGCAACCATCTGGCCGCTGGTGACGGAGCCGCGGTCCTTGAGATAAGTCAGGGACAGACGGTCGGCATCATCAGCAATCCCCTCGCTGTAGTGCACACCCATCGGGCGGAGCTGGTCAGCGTCGTACTCCATCTCGAAGTACAGGGCCTTCAGGTCAGCGGCGCCGTAGGCGTTGACGCTGACCATGACATCCGTGTCCGTCTCCTCGGTGGTCAGGAAGTAACCCTCCACGGAGGAACCGTTGAAGTAACTGTCTTCCAGGACGTTCAGTGTGAAGGCGTCAACTTCCCGCTCGGGGCTGCTGTTGCCAACATTGAGGGTGCTGCAGGATGCGCTCAGAACGAGAGCAAACGTGAGCACCGCGCTTAACCAGTACCTTTTCAGCATGGTCCTACCTCAGATTTGTAATATCTACGGGAGCATAATAGTCGCAGGACTCAGCCGGGTCAAGCATGGCCTGACCGAATCCGTCCGTTCCACATCCCTGCGAAGCGGAGGAGCTGCTCCATATACCCCTGGCTGTCGGTTGCGACCACGGCCGGCCCGCAACCCTTGTCCATTTTAACCGAGTTTTGCACTTTGTATAGCTATCTCCGCAAATCGCAGTGTGACATGCCGGGACAGAACCAACAGTCAGAAAGCAGGCGCAGCTGCAATCCCGCCGGTTTCCCTGACCTTTATTGTTATAATGTCCTGATCAGCACCAGGGCGGATAGATTCACGTATTTCTCCCGGGTCTTCGGCTGCCAGATGAACGTGGCGGACGTGGACGACATCTCCGCGCGGCTCAATGCCTACGGCGGCCGCCGCGTCGAGACGCCGGAGGAAGCCGACCTCGTGATGGTCAACACCTGCATGGTGCGCAAGAAGGCCGAGGACAAGGCCATGAGCTTCTTCGGCGGGCTGAAGCACACCCTGAACACGCAGGGCCGCAGGCCCTTCATCGTGGCCATGGGCTGCGTGATCCCCCGCAACCAGAAGAAGATCTCCGAGACCTACCCGCACATCGACCTGCTGGTGAATTACTCCGACCCGGATCTGGTGCTCAGCCAGCTGATGGAGCACTTCGAGCTGCTCAGCAGCGCCGCGCTGGATGACGAATTCTCCCCGGCGATGACCACGAGCATCGGCACCCAGAACTTCGTGACGGCGATCCGCGGCTGCAACCACCGCTGCAGCTTCTGCGTGGTGCCCTGGGCGCGCGGCCCGCAGCGTGACGAACCGATTGCGAAGATCGTCGAGGAGGCCCAGGCGCATGAACTGCGCGGAGCCCCGGATGTGACGATCCTCGGCCAGAGCATCATGGCCTACGGCAGGAGCAGCGGGGACGGCAGCCAGCGCTTCATCGAAATGATGGAGGCCGTGCTGGAGAACACCAGCTTCCCCTGGGTGCGCTTCCTCACGAGCCTGGCCTGCGACATGACGGATGAGATCTGCGAGCGGATCATCGCGCACCCGCGCATCACCCCGCTGCTGCACCTGCCGATCCAGAGCGGCTCGGACAGGGTGCTCACGGACATGAAGCGCAAGCATGACGTGGCAACCTACCGCCGGATGGTGGCCAAAGCGCGTGCAGTCAGGCCGGACCTCTACCTGACCACGGACATCCTCGTCGGCTTCCCCACGGAGACGGAGGCCGACTACCGCGAGACCTATGCCCTGATGGAGGAGATCGGTTTCGACGATGCCTTCATGTTCGCCTACAGCGAACGCCCCGGCACCCACAGTGCGCGGCACTTCCCGGATCTCCTGAGCCGTGAGGTGAAGATCCGCCGGCTCTCCGAGATCATTGAGCTGCAGAGGAAGACCTCCGCCGAGCGCAGCCTGCGCTACATCGGGCAGGAGCTGGAGATCATCATCGAGGCGGTTAATCCTGACGGGGCAATCGGCCGAACATCATTCAACAAGCCCGTATATATGCCGAAAACGGATAAGGCGGTGGGGGAATACTCCCGCGCCCTGATCCGCGGTGTGCGGGTCAGCGCCTTCACGGGCGAGGAAATCAGCGTAGCGCATGAAGCAGTACCGGCCAGAGTTTGAACTGAAGCGTCCCGCGCCCTTTCCGGTCTACCCGGAGGACGGCCGGCGCGTCTGGCTGGAACGCTGCCGCAACCTGAGCATCCTGCTGCTGCTGGCCGCCGTGCTGGTGCCCTCAGTCTCACGACCCTTCAGCCCGCTCACTATCCCGGTCTACTACGACCGCGTGGATCTCGAGCAGCGCAGCCCGGTGGCAATCAACCTCGACCTGCCGAAGGGGCAGTATGAGGTCTCACCGGCGGGGCTGGGCTACTTCGATGACAAGGGCCGCTTCATCTACACCGCGGACGTCACGCGCGGCCTGATCTACGGGCGCAGCCGGCGCGGGGTGGTTGCCATCGAGCTCAGCGCCCCGCAGCGCGAGCCGGTCTACATGGAGGAGCGCATCGAGCGCATCCGCCAGCGCGTCAGCGACATCAACGACATCAAGAACCGCCTGCGCCTGCGCCGCCTCAGCTTCGAGGAGGGCCGCAATGCCTTCGAGGAGGGCGTGGACGGGATCTGGAATGCCAACGCCGCGGACAGCGGCCTGCCGCCCGTGGGCAGCCTGGCCGGGGCCCTGGCCGGCAAGTACAGCGGGCATGAGCTGGAGGCCGCGCGCGTGCTGAACGAGCGCAGCTACAACATCGCCGAGCAGAAGCAGCTCTGGTACGAAAGCCAGTTCGCGAGGCTCGACCTGCTGCTGGAGCAGTTCGACCTGCAGCTCGGCCTGGCCCAGCTGCCTCGCCAGCAGTTCGATGAGCTGGTCAGCCTCGGTGACGAGCGTCTGGTGCGCGAGACGATGCTCGGTGAGATCGAGCGCCTGCGCACGGCCTGGCAGGCCCGCCGCGGCGTGCTGGACCTCGAGCTGGCCAGCGACCTGCAGCTTGTCAGCGCGGGCAGCAATGCCGGCGGGATCGGCAGCCTGGCGGCTCCTTCAAGTCTGACAACACCGCTCTTCCCGACGGAGGGCATCACCGGCAACGGCCCGGACAGCCTGCTGGTGCAGAGCCTCGCAGAGACGCGCACGCGCGTGGCCGATGCCGAGAAGCAGATGATCCAGCGCGGCCTCGACAAGCTGGAGGATGCCTCGCGGCATGTGCAGGCCGGTGTGCTGCCGAGCTGGACGGAGGTCCGCGAGATCCAGGTCGATCCGGTGCGGCTCGAGCTGCCGGCCATCGAGGAGCTGGACCTCTTCGCCCGTGTCGGCGATTCCAGCGTGGATCCGCAGCAGGCGCGGGACCTGCTGCTGGAGCTGAACCGCAGCTTCGAGGCCGACATCAGCCGTGACATGGGCGGCGGTGCGGGTTCAAGCTGGGGAGATGACAACGAGGGCAGTGCGCTCGAGAGCCACGAACTGGCCTACGGCCTGCTGGCCGTTGACAGCAGCAAGCACGGTCTGGCAACGCCCGGCCAGGGGCGGCTGCAGCTGCCGCAGCTGCTGGAGGACATCCTCCAGAGCCCCCAGGGCTACGATGTCTCGCAGTACGAGCTCGGCTACCTGCGCTTCATGAAGTGGTATG
Source organism: bacterium (assembly GCA_041395205.1). Classification (GTDB taxonomy): domain Bacteria; phylum 4484-113; class 4484-113; order 4484-113; family JAFGCY01; genus JAHEFU01. Next base: position 972,298 of record JAWLAZ010000001.1, on the reverse strand, counting down.
CCGAACTCGATCCTGACGACGAGTACCGTCCGCTCGGGCAGTCCCCGCGCCGCAACTTCGGCAAGTAGGACAAACGGGTTGCCGGTTTCGGGTTTCGGGTTTCGGCAAACTAAATCCACCGGAACAGCGGGAATGCTTTCAACCTGACTACAGCGCAGCATTCAGGATCAAATCCACTGTCCCTGAGAACTCTCTGCGCCAACCGGAAACCCGAAACCCGATCCCGGGATTCTCAGTTATCCGGGTTCGCGTCCCAGAAGCCCTCGAGCCGTTCGCCGGCCGGGCCCTCCAGCTCGTAGCTGCCGAGCATGTTGTTACCCTCCGGCGCGCCGTCGAACTGCCCCGTGCGCCCGGTCAGGTCGTCGCTGACCCAGCCCTCCAGCCGGCTGCCGTCGAAGAAGCCCACGAGCTTCATGTCGCGGCCGTTGAGCTGCCCGTCGCCCTCCATCGCCCCGCTGTCGGCGATCTCCATCTCGAATGTGCCGAGCACGAGCGTCCCCGTGTCATCCAGGAACTGCCCGATGTAGTCGCCCTGGCCACTGCCGACGGGCAGGTGCATGGCCACGCTGCCGGGACAGGCGGAAAGCAGCCCGGCCACGACCGGAAGCAGGATGATCAGCGTGATGCGCATCAGAAGCATTATATCCGTGTGCCGGGAAAACAGCTTGCAGGTTGCCGGGAGCAGCTTATCGCCGCAGCGAAGCAGTGATACGGAGTCTGATTGCTGCAATCCGGATCAATGCAATGTGGGAACTTCCTGACTGATATTCTTGTCTAGACCAACATAACTGCGTAAGCAAAATCTCACCCTGGGTTTTGATCCATGAAGCGCGAACCAACTGCACCAGCCAGGCCTCCTACCTCCATACGCTGGATCATGGGAGAACCACTGCATGAGCTCCTCGATGAGGAGACCATTCGATACGCTACTTTTATCCGCTTGGCAGTCATTATCGGCCTGATATGTGCAGCAGTCGTCCTGTTCCTGGCTCTGTTTTTCCCCACATCCGCTTCAGGTGAAGAGCTATTAGAAGCTTGCGCGTTCTGTGGATCACTGGCCTTCCTGCTTGCCAACCTGATCATTCTCCTGAGGTTCCACCCCTGGCGGATAGCGGATTCAGCAGGCTGGTCGTTTACAGGCTCCGCAAGCTGGGTGTACACCCTGATTTTCAGCCTCTGCGCCGCAGGGGTGATTGCCATCCTCTGGCCGCTGTTCCAGCCTGTTACGGAAACCGGATATGAAGATGACCTGAGACACACCTTCGGTTACGTTGACGTGCTGCGGATCAAGACCGCAGAATTCATGCTGGCGGGAGTCTATTTGTTCTTCCCGCTGCTGTTCAACCTTGTCTACTTTGGGCGGGTGCTGGATTTCCTGGCCCCGCGGGCAGCATCCAGACAGGGTTCATGACGCTGAACTGCAGCAGCGAATTGCCGCCCAGCTGAAATATATCGGAATATCGCGATATATTGATACGTATGAGTATCATGACGGACAGTCCGCTCAGTGATGCCGCACTGCACAAGGCGGCGGAATGCCTGCGCGTGATCGGGCACCCCGCCCGGCTGCGCCTGATCGGCTTGCTGCGGGAGGGCCGCCACAGCGTCGGCGAACTGGCCGGGGCCTGCGGCATCCCGCCCAACCAGGCCAGCGAGCATCTCCGGCTGCTGCAGCGCTACGGCTTCCTCAGGCTGGAGCGCGAGGGGCGCAGCTGCTACTACAGCATCGGGGACTGCACGCTCAGCGAAATCATGGGCTGCATCGACAGACGCTTCGGCGAGGTCCGCGAGGGCTGAAGCGCCGCAGCCTGCACACCTGAAGGGGCAACACCACAATGATCATCGAACGACTGACAACACCCGGACTGGCAATCCACAGCTACCTCGTCGGCTGCCCGGCGGCGGGCGAGGCCGTGCTGATCGACCCCACGCGCCATGTGGGAGGGCTCATGGCCCTGGCGGAGCGCCACCGGCTGCGGATCACGCACAGCATCGACACACATGTGCATGCCGACTTCCTCAGCGGCGGGCCGGAGCTGAAGGCGATCCTCGGCGATGCGCTGACGATCCACAGTTCGGGGCTCGGTGGCGAGGAATGGACCCAGGCCTTCGCTGACAACGTGCTGTCCGATGGCGACAGCGTGCAGATCGGCAGCATCCGGCTCGTGGCCCGGCACAGCCCGGGGCATACCCCGGAGCACATCGTGCTTGAACTCTACGACCTGCAGCGCAGCAGTGCTGACCCCTGGCTGCTGTTCAGCGGCGACCTGCTGTTCGTGGGCAGCGTCGGCCGGCCGGACCTGCTCGGGGAGCAGGCGCGGGCGCTTCTGGCAACGCAGCTCTATGACACCCTGTTCGAGCGGCTCAGCGGCCTGCCGGACTTCACGGAGATCCTCCCGGCGCACGGTGCCGGTTCACTCTGCGGCAAGGGTCTCGGCGGCCGCGACAGTTCCACGCTGGGCTATGAGCGGCGTACCAACCCCGCGCTCAGGCAGCTGCAGCGTGAGGCCTGGATCGACGAACTGATGCAGGGCATGCCGGCCGCCCCGCCCTACTTTGCCAACATGAAGCGCATCAACCGCGCGGGCCCGGCCCTGCTCGGCGACCTCAACCGCCCACTGCGCCATCTGGGTGAGGATGTGCTGAATGACCCGCAGCTGCAGCTCGTGGACATCCGCACGCCGGAGCAGTACATGGCCGGGCATCTGCCGGGCAGCTTCTCCCTGCCGGTTGACAGCGGCCAGGCCAACTGGGCCGGCTGGAGCCTGGACCCTGAGCGGCCCATCGTGCTGCTGGCTGACAATGCGCATCCGCACCCGGCGGCACGCCGCGCACTGGAGCTCGTCGGTTTTGACAACATCGCCGGCGTGCTGGACCCGGCCAGCCTCGGGCCGCGCCTGCACAGCGCGCTGCTGCTCACCGGCTCCGACAGCCGCCTGACGGACGGCTCGGCCCAGATCGTCGACGTGCGCAGCGCCGATGAATTCGCGGCGGGGCATATCCCCGGCGCTGTCAACATCGAGACAGGCGAGCTGGTTTCCGGCGGCATTGGCAATCTGGATCCGCAGCGCACGCAGATCCTCGTCTGCGAAGGCGGGGCGCGGGCCGCGGTCGCTGCCTCAGCCCTGGCCCGCCGGGGCTTCAGCAGCTACGGGATCCTCGAGGGCGGGATGAAGGCCTGGCGCGAAGGCCAGCGCACCCTGCAGCCGCTTCACTCGTAGCGCAGGCAGTCGATCGGCTTCAGGCGTGAGGCGTAGAGCGCGGGGTAGAGCCCGAACAGCAGCCCGGAGAGCAGGCTGAAGAACACGGCCAGCAGCACCGTGGCCGTTGTCAGATGCGGCACCCAGTCCATGTAGACCAGGAAGGCCCGCGCACTCCAGATTCCCAGCAGCACGCCGCAGGCCGTGCCGAGCAGGGTCTGGACCACGGCCTCCTCCACGAACTGGCGGTAGATGTCGCGCCGCCGGGCCCCGACCGCACGCCGCACGCCGATCTCACGCGTGCGGCCCATCACCTGCATCAGCATCACGTTCATGATCCCGATCCCGGCCACGAGCAGCGCCACGCTGGAAATGCCGACGAGCAGGAATTCGAAGATCCCCGTCGTCGAGGAGATGATCCCGGTCAGGTCCTCCACGCTGGCCACGGTGAAGTCGCTCGGGGCATCATCGGCCATGCCGGCACTGGCCCGCAGCTCCTGCTCCAGTTCCTGCTTGACCTGCTCCAGCTCCGCCTGCTCGCGCACGCGCGCCAGCACGGTATGCACCCCGGGAGTGTTGTAGAGCTCCTGGCAGACCGTCAGCGGAATGAAGACGCGGTGGTCCATGCGCTCGATGCCGACGAGCCCCTTCTCGATCATCGTGCCGACGATCTCGAAGCGCTTGCCACGCAGCACCAGTTCCTGGCCGAGCGGATCGCTGCCATCCGGGAAGAGTTCCTGCACGATCTCCGAGCCCAGGCAGCAGACCAGCGCACGGCTGTCCTCATCCGCCTGTTCGATGAAGCGCCCGCTGGCGATCCCGTGCCCGCGGATCTCCGTGTAGTCCGGCTCGGCCCCCTCGATCGTGGTGTAGATCCGGTCCGCGCCGATCCCCACATGCCCGCTCATCAGCAGCACACCGGCGGCCAGCTCCACGTCCGCATTGGCACGGGCCACGGCCGGATAGTCCGGCGGCAGGAAGGCCATCGCCTGGCTGCGCTGCGGGGCGTCCTCCTCCTCGTTCTCCACGAAGCTCGTGATGAACAGGGTGTTGGCACCGACATCGCGCAGAATGGCGAAGGTCTGGTACTTGGCGGTGTCAGTCACCCCGATCAGCGCGATGATGTTGGCGCAGCCGATTGCCACGCCGAGCACCGCCAGCAGGCGGGTGGCGTCGAGCTGCCTGATCAGGAAGTCACGGACTGTACGGTAGGCCGGCATCGGGGGACTGATTCTATACCGCAGAAGCGCGGCGACTGTTGCAGCGCCTCAGGCTGTCCAGTCAAAGGGGCCGACGAGGCCCGCGCCGTGGAATCCGTAGAGTGCCCACTGCACGCGATGCTCCGGCAGCAGGGCCCGGGCCATGCGGCAGTACCACTGCAGCTGCGCCGTGTGGCGCTCCAGCAGGAAGCGCCGCCCGGTGCGGTCCGTCTTGTAGTCGAGGATCAGCAAATGCTCCGGGCCGACCGCCAGCAGGTCCAGCGTTCCCTGCAGCACCACTTCCTGCGCAGCCTCCGCCAGCGTGGGACTGATGCCCTGCGGCAGGGCGGGCAGCGTACTGACCGGCAGGCACATGCTCAGCGGCAGCTCGCGGTGCAGCTCCAGCCCGTCCAGCAGGCCGCTCCCGGCCAGGCGGCGGCAGCACGTAAGCAGGGCCTCGCGCTCGATGCCCTCCGCCAGCTCCGCATCCAGCAGGCCCTCAGCCAGCAGGCGCTGGATCAGTTCCTCGAGGCCCTGTTCATCAGGCGGCTGGCGCAGATCAAGCTGGGCCATCAGCAGGTGCATCGCCGTTCCATGCCGCATGGCACGGGCCCGGGCCTCGGGGTCGAACTGCGGCGGCTCCGCTCCGGCGGCATCCGGACTTTCCGGCTCAGGCTCAGCCGTCTCAGGCACCTGCACCGCCGGCAGCGGCAGTTCCTCCTCGGCCTCCGCCTCCGCATCATGTGCAGCGCGCAGGCGCTCCATCCCGGTCACGGTCAGCTTGCGCGGCAGATCGGCCAGCGCCGCAAAGGGATCACGCCAGCGGATGCGCTCCAGCGCCTGCTCCAGCCCCGGCCTGTCCAGTGGTTCCGCCTCCGCCGGGCGCGGCTCCTCCTCCAGGCGCGGCAGGCTGTCAACCACTTCCCAGCTGCCGGCCCCGCTGAAGCGCTCCGGGCAGATCGCCCCCGCGAGCTGCGGGCCGATCCAGTCCAGGGCGCATGTCGCCAGCGGACCGGGATGGCTGTCGGAGAGCGTGTCGCGGTAGTCCGGGCGTACGGCGGCAACCAGCTCCAGCTGCTCGCGGGCGCGGGTCAGGGCCACATAGAGGATGCGCAGCTCCTCCGCCGCCAGCTGGCGGCGCAGGGCCTGGCCCACCACGCGGCGACCGAGGGTCTCACTGCGCAGCGGATCAGCCCCGCGCAGGTTCACATAGCGCCCGCCGATCCCGCTGCCGCGCTCCCAGAGCACGTCACCGGCGAGGTCCATCATGTTGAAGCGGCGGTGGATGTCCGGCAGGACCACCACCGGGAATTCCAGGCCCTTGGACTGGTGCACGGTCATCAGGCGCACCACATCCTGGGCCTCGGACAGCAGCGGGGCCTCACCGAGGTCCCCGGCGCTGCGGCGGCTGTGCTCGAGGAAGTGCAGGAAGCGGGCCAGGCCCTGGCGCTCATTCTGCTCGAAGCCGCGCGCCAGTTCGTGCAGCACGAACAGATTGGCAACGCGCTGCGAGCCGCGCTCGAGGGCGGCGGCCGCCGGCAGCAGGCCCGCCTCGTGGTAGAGCTGCCAGAGCAGCTGCCCCAGCGGCTGGCTGCGGGCCTCGCTGCGCCACTGCTCAAGCCGTGCGAGGAAGTCCCGCAGCCGCCCTGCCGGCTCCTGGCCGGGATGCGCTGCCAGCCAGGCCTGCAGCCTGTCCCAGAGCGAACGCGATCCGTCCGCCGTCTCCTGCTGCGCGACTGTTGCCAGTTCGCTGACCCCCAGCCCGAGCGCCGGACCGCTGAGCACGGCCGCCAGCGGGATGTCCTGCAGCGGGTTGTCAATCACGCGCAGCAGGGCCAGCACATCGCTGACCTCCGGGCGTTCGTAGAAGCCGCTGCGCCCCGGGGCATAGGCCGGCACACCCTCCAGTTCCAGCTCACTCACGAGCGTCTCGCTGCGCCCGCTGGTGCTGCGCATCAGCACCACCATGTCGCGCCACTGCACGGGGCGCAGTTCCCCCGTATGCGGGTCCGTCACCGGCCGGCCGGCACTGTGGATCCCGCGCAGGATTCGCGCCACGCGGCGGTAGACCAGGCGGTCCGTTGCCAGATCGGCATCATCCTCGTCATCTCCTTCGGCATCCGTGCTGACGAGATGCAGGCGCGGGCGCAGCTCAGTCTCCGGTTCGGGGTAGACGGCGGCCTGCACCAGGCGGTTGGCACTGTAGTCCTGTCCGCCGAAATCCTCCGTCAGCAGCCCGCTGAACACGCTGTTCACGGCGCGGACGACGGCAGCGCGGCTGCGAAAGTTGCGGTTGAGCGTGATCGCCAGCCCGTCGGGGCTCGCTTCCAGCAGGCGCAGGCGCTCGGTGAAGAGTCCCGGCGTTGCCAGGCGGAAGGCGTAGATGCTCTGCTTCACGTCGCCGACCACGAAGGCCGGACGGCCCGTACCGACGGGCGCGGGGGTCACCAGCCGCAGGATCGCATCCTGCAGCGGATTGGTGTCCTGGTACTCATCGACCATCAGCATCCGCAGCTGGGCGCGCAGTTCCAGCGCACTGTCCGAGGGCAGCAGTTCACCCGCGGAGTCGCGCAGCAGTCGGCCATCGGCATCACGCCGGCTGAGCACGGCGAAGGCCCCGTGCTCGAGGTCGGAATAGTCCATCACCGCCCGCGCGCGTTTCCAGTCGTCATAGTGTTCCAGCAGCGCGAGCGTGGCCCGGTGCAGCGTTGCCAGCAATTCTCGCACGCTGTTCTCGCGCCGGGCCAGCTCCGCCCAGTCCTGGGAGAGGTATTCCAGCCAGTCCGCCGCACTGCGCGCCAGCGGTTCCCTGCGCGCGCGGATCCAGGCCTGCAGCTCAGGCTCGTTCTTCAGGTCGCGGGCCTCGGCGGTGAGCAGCGTCGGCTTCCAGGGCAGGTCATCCTGCTTCTGCTTCAGCCGCCCGAGCAGTTCCGCACAGGCCTCCCAGCCCGCGCTGATTGACAGTCCGCGCAGCAGCGGCTCGCGCCGGGAGATGATCCGCATGAAGCTGCAGTCCGGGGCCTGCGTTGCCAGATACTCCCGGGCCTCGCCATCGCGGCACAGCATCTCGGCCGCCCAGCTGCGCAGCATGTTGTCAAGCGCCTGCAGCAGCGGATGCTGCGGATCGCATTCATCAGGGTCCAGTTCGCTGAGGCTCGCCAGCTCCTCCCACCAGCGCTGCGGGTCATCGAGGGAGCGCAGGAACTCCGCCAGCCTCAGCACACTGCGCCGCAGGCTGGAGCCGCGCTCCCCGCCGCTGATGTCCTCGCTGCCAACACCCTCGCTGCCGCCCCAGGCCAGGGCCAGTTCGCGCATCCGTGCCCCGGACTCGCTGTCCTCGGCCAGCAGGCTGTCCAGCAGTTCGCCGGCCAGTTCATGCCGCGCCAGTTTCGTTTCATCCTCGCTGAGCAGGCGCTGCAGCGAACTGCCGCTTTCATGCCCGTAGCTGCGGATCAGGGCTGAACAGAAGCTGTGGATGGTGCTGATCCGCGCCGCCGGCAGCAGGGCCAGCTGCTCGCGGATCTGCGCCGTGTCCTGCCCGCTGCTGCGCCGCCGTTCCAGCTCCGTTGCCAGCGCGGCATGCAGCCGGGCCCGCAGTTCGGCGGCGGCGGCGCGCGTGAAGGTCACGATCAGCATCCGGTCCAGTGCCACTGGTTCCAGCGGCCCGTCCACGCCCTGGCCGAGTGCGGCCCGCACCACGCGTTCGATCAGCACGGCGGTCTTGCCCGAGCCGGCCGCGGCCCCGACCGCCAGTTCACGCCGGCGCTCCGTGATGGCCTGCAGCTGCTGTTCCGTCCAGCCCCGCTCAGTCATCGCCGGGCTCCGGCCGCGTTGCCATTTCCGGCGCGGCAAGACTGCGCAGGGCCGATCCGCTGAAGTCAGGGCGGCCTTCAAGAATCAGGTTCTGGATATCCTGGTTGCCAAGCGGCAGCATCTCGCGGTAGGCATCCCCCGCCACGGGGTCGAAGCGGCAGACGCTGCGGTAGGGGCAGCCGTTGCAGGCCGTCCAGCTGCGGCCGTCGGAGAGCGGCCAGGCCCGCACCTCGCCCCCTGCCAGCCGGCTGCCGAGTTCGATCAGCACGCGCTGCGTCTCATCCAGGGCCCAGTCGCGCAGGGCCTCGTGGATCTGAGGCGCATCCTCCTCCTTCACGCGACCCGCGGGTTTCAGCGCGGGGCTGGCACTGAAGTCGGCATGCTCATCGCGGTCCCACTGCACCTCCAGCGGCTGGTACTCCGCATCCGCCGGTTCCAGGCGCGGCCCGTTGCCGATGCTGCGTCCGCGCAGGGCCAGCATGTAGACCAGCAGCTGCAGCTGCTGCCCGGCCAGCAGGCGGTTCCACTGCTGGCGGCGCGCCCCGAGCTTGTAGTCCACGACCGTGGCCCGGCCCTCGCTGTCAATGTCCAGCCTGTCAATGAAGCCGCTGAGCCGCAGGCGCAGGCCCTGGCCCTCCAGTTCATAGGCCGGCAGCAGGTCGCCGCTGCGCCCGAAGCCGAGTTCCGTCTGGCGCGGCTGGCGCTCCGCATGTGCCGCCAGCCAGTCCTGCAGGCCACGGCTGTGCTGTTCCAGCAGCAGCCCGGCACGCTCCAGCACGTAGTCCACGCGCTCGCGCGCCGTCTCGCGCAGCAGTTCGCTGCGCAGCCCGGCCAGTTCCGCCTGGCTGAGTTCGCGTATCCGTTGCCAGTCGCCATTCAGCCAGTCGAAGCCCTCGGCATTCAGGCGCTCGACCGTGCGCTCGAAGACCTCGTGATACATGTTGCCAAGTGTCAGCGCATCAAAGGCCGGCTCGCGCTGCTCATCCAGGCGCAGCCAGTAGCGCGCATGGTGCTTCCAGGGGCAGGCCGCGAACTGCTCCAGCCGCGTGGCGCTGCAGCTCAGCACGCCGTCCTGCAGCTGTGTGCCGAGCAGGCTGCGCTCCAGCTGCTGGCTGCGGCGGCGCTGGCTGCGCCAGGCCAGGGCCCAGTCCAGCCCGCGCTGCGTTGCCAACGAAAGCCCGGGCAGCTGCTCCGGTTCATGTCCGCCAAGCGCCAGGGCCAGCACGAGGTCGCCCTCGCTTTCCATATTGTCAATCTTCTGCGCCTGCTCATGCGAGACCGGCTGCTCGCGCAGCCCACTCCAGCCCAGCAGCCCGCGGTACCAGGGCGAGGCCGGACGCTGGCGGCCCTCGGCATCGGCGGCGGGCCGCAGCAGCAGCAGGCGCCCGGAGGCCCGGGTCAGGGCGATCATCGCCAGCCAGGGTTCACGCTGGCAGTCCTCGCGGGCCCCGCCGCTCAGCAGGCGCGCGCTGCCGTTGATCAGGTCGCGCTGCAGGTCACTGAACCAGGGGCTGTCCACGGCGGGGGCGGGCCAGTTGCCATCTGCAAGCCCGATCAGGATGCTGGCGGCCACGGGATGATGGCGGCCGCGCTCCACCTCGGTGACCAGCAGATGCTCCTGGCGCAGGGGCGGCAGGGCCTGCTGCAGGCGGCCGAAACCGTACTCCAGCCAGTTGACGAGCGTGCGCAGCTCCAGCCCGTCCTCTCCGCCGAGTGCCAGTGCCGAGCCCACGAGCTGCATCTCCGTGAGCAGGGCGCGCACCCGCTCCAGCACCAGTGCATCCTCCTCGGAAGCGAGGCGCGGGTCACCCTCCTCCGGCACCAGCTCCAGCAGGCGCGTGAGCAGCTCTCCGAGCCGGGCCGTGCCGGACTGCAGATAGTCGCGCAGGGCCACAACCTGACTGAGCAGCATCCGCCGCCAGGCATCGAGCCGGGCCAGTTCCGCCCGCAGTTCCTGCGGATCACGCCGGGACCCGGCGCGCCGCTCCTCCGTTGCCATTTCGCGGTGCCAGTTCCAGTCCCGCTCATCCAGCCAGCGGGAAACCCCCAGGCCATGGGTGGCCGCATAGTTCAGCAGCCTGTCAACGGCCTGCTGCTGCGGGAGCGCTTCGTCGTCAAAGGGCAGGAGCCCGCAGCGCAGTAGGCCCGCCAGTTCCTCATTGCCAGCCAGTCCGCTGGCGAGCCGCAGCGTGCCGCGCAGCAGCTGCAGCAGCGGATGGTAGGAGAGCGGCATGCGGCGGTCGATGAAGGCCGGGATGCCGTGTTCGGCGAGCCGCATCTGCAGCAGCTCGGCATAGGGTCCGAGGTCACGCGCGATGATGCTGATCTGCGAGGCCCGCAGGCCCTGCTCGCGCATCAGCCTGCGCACGCGGCGCACGGCCTCCTGCACCTCGGTGCGTTCATCATTGCAGACCACGAACTCCAGCGGCACGGGCTCAGTGGCCCTGCCGGGCGGCATCGCGCCCTGATCGGCGAGTACGGCCAGACCCGCCGCATCGCCCTGCCAGCGCGGGCTGTCCTGCAGGGGCACGAGCTCCGGGCGGATCCCGGCCCGCGTTGCCAGCTCCCCCATGCGCCGGAACAGCTCGCGGCCTGGGGCGAACCAGTCCGCACTGTCAGTTGGCAACGGACCTTCCAGGCGCTGCGGATCAAGCAGCACGCTGATGCTGACACCCGCCGTGCGCGTCAGCAGGGCCAGCAGCGCATCCTCCTCCGGCGGGGTGAAGCCGGCGAAGCCGTCGATATGTACTTCCGTGTATTCCAGCAGCGGCCAGAGCCGGGATGACAGCAGGCGCGGGATCTCGGCGGCACCGCTGGCGAACTGCAGGCCCAGTTCATTGCAGGCCAGCAGGTAGCGCTCCTGCAGCTCCGCCAGTTCCAGCAGGCGCTGTGGCAGTTCCTCTGCACTGCGGCTCGGGGCCGGCTGCCCGGCCAGTTCCCGGCTGCGCTCGCGCAGCTCTGCGGGGCTGGTCCCGAACTGCCGCAGTTCGGCGAGCACCTCGCTGAGCTGTTCCACCCTGGCCTGGCGGCCCTCGCGGCGCTCAGTCCCCTCCAGCTCGGTTAATATGCGCCAGATCAGCAGGCGGCGGCCCAGATCGCCGTCGCGGCGCAGCTGCTGCCCCGCCTCGGCACTGAGCCAGTTCCCCAGCCGGCTGAGGCTCATCACGCGGATCCGGCTGGTGGCCGCGGGCCGCCCGAGCAGCTTCCCGAGCCGGCTGAGCAGGGCCTGTTCCGTCATCAGTGCCTGCTGCTCCGGGACGATCACGAGCAGGGGCGGATGCTGCACGGAGGCCAGCGGGGACTGGGCCGCGCGGCGACACACCCGCTCCAGCAGCAGCTCCGTCTTGCCGCTGCCGGCCTTTCCGAGAAGCATCGTCAGCCTGGGCATTGCCGTCTAGTATAGCCAGTCCGCCGCGGCTGCTAGGATTGCCGGGTGCGCGTCCTGCCCGCCCTGCTGCCCGTCCTGCTGGCCCTGCTGGCAGCGGCCTGCACGCGGCACGACCCAGATGCCCTGGCCGCAGCCATCAGCTCCGGGGACCTGCAGCGCTATACGGAGCTGATCGGACGCGTGGAAGACATTGATGCCCCGCTCGGCGGCGAATGGTACTGGCCGCCGCTGCAGCTCGCAGTGTTCACGGGCCGGCCGGAGATCATCACGGACCTGATCCAGCGCGGGGCGGACATCAACCTGCACAACCTGAAGGACGGCTCCACGGCCCTGCACGTGGCCTGCAACCAGCAGCAGGACAGCATCGCGCTCATGCTGCTGGAGCGCGGTGCGGACATCAACGCCCTGGATGAGCGCGGCCGCACTCCGCTGCACAATGCCGTGGTCTTCGAGGACAGCCTGCTGGTGGAGCGCCTGCTGGAGCGTGGCGCAAAACCTGATCCCGTGGACAGCGAGGGCTTCAGCCCGCTGCTGCTGGCGGCCCGCAATTTCGAGCCCGGGATGCTGGAACTGCTGATCAATCACGGTGCGGACATTGCGCAGCGGGGTCCCGACGGACGCGATGCCCTGCTGTACTGCGCGCGCAATGGCGACCTGCAGAGCACGAGCGTGCTGCTGCAGCTCGCTGCGGACATTGAATCCCGCGACCGCGAGGGCCGCACGGCTCTGCTCACGGCCTGCGCCAACGGCAATGCGGAGCTGGCCGGCCTGCTGCTGGAGTTCGGCGCGGACCCCCAGGCGCGGGATGCAGCGGGCCGGAATGCGCGGGAACTGGCCGGGAGCTGGCCCGCCGTACTGGAGCTGCTGGCCAGTGCTGATCAGCCCTGAGGCAGTGTCCCCCTGCCGGGCCAGCCAGTTGAGAAAGTGTCTCTGGTGATAAAGCCCGGAACTGTCCCTGTCAAAGCCGGGGCAAAACGGTTAAATTGGGATTGTCAGAGGGGTTTAGCACCTTTTAGTGTACGGCCCGGGGTGTGATTCCGTCTGGCACCGGCCCGCAACGGCTGAAGCGGGCCGTAACGGTATATCCCATACCCATCCCAGCCGCTGCCGGTCTGTATGGTTGATCCCTCACAGAGCCCGGTGGCGGTTATTTATTTACAGGCCGCTGCATGCCGCCGCAGGTGATTCTCAGACCAGCCCCGCCGCTGCATTGTTCAGCAGCCGCGACTCCGTCGTTTGCCCCTTGTATCAGTCGGATGTACTGAACAGTTCGCGATCGGCGATGCTCAGCCGCCCGCCGCCGTCCACGCTGATCCGGCCCTCGGCCCAGAGGCTGATCACGAGTGGCAGAAGCTCCCGCTCCGCCAGGCGCACGCGCTCCCCGAGGCTCGCCACCGTATCTCCGGGCAGCACCGGCACGACCTTCTGCAGCACGATTCCGCCGTGGTCATATTCATCGTCCACGAGATGCACCGTGCAGCCCGTGACCCGCGTCCCGCTGTCCAGCACCGCCTGGTGGACGCGGTCGCCGTACATGCCCTGCCCGCCGAAGGCCGGCAGCAGGGCGGGATGCGTGTTGATGGCGCGCCCCCGGTACTGCTCCGGCAGCAGGTAGAGCGAGAGGAAGCCGCCGAAGATGATCAGCCCGGGCTGCCACTGCTCCAGCTGCGCCGTGATGCGCGCGGCGAAATCCGCGGCATCAAAGGGCTGGCCGCGCTCGACGATGGCGGAGGGCACATTGAAGTCCGCCGCATGCTGCAGTCCGCCGCAGTCGCGGCTGGCCACCACGCCCACCACCTCGGCATTGAGCCGCCCCTCACCAATGCGCTCGAGGATGTTTCGCAGCGTGGAACCGCCGCCGGAGATCAGCACGGCTAGCCGCAGCGGTGGACGGGACTGTGGGTCGGAAGTCACGCGAGGATTATAGGACGGGGATCAGGTAGCGCTCAGCCAGCTCCAGCACCAGCCTCTCACCGGTGGAGCTGTGCAGCAAGAGGATATTGACGCTGTTCTCCCGGATGTCCAGAAAAGGATGCAGGCCCTGTCAGCCATGCTTGTCCCCGGTCCATTGCCGGACTGCCAATGAGCTTGGCGCATGGCGGAGGGCTCCTGCTGTGTCAATGTGACAAGTGGCAACATGCCGAATGCAGTGTCCTGACATGGATCAGGTAAGCCCGGCGGGCCTGAGCCGGGTCGAGAGAAGCCTGTATTCCACGCCTCCCCTCGAAGGGAATGTCCGCCCTACAGCGATTAACTAGAACCTATCTCAAAATTGACTCGTTGCCAAAAACGGGTAGAATTAGCACATGCAGAAGCTGACCACCAGTGGGAGATGATTCGTCATCACTTTCCGGAAGAGTTCTTTCCCCGGAAAAGCGTGGCCGCAAGCCTGTTCCAGCCGCGACTTGAGGCAGTGCTGTGGATCCTCAACACCGGAGCGCAGTGGCACATGTGCGCAAAGCTTCGACTAAAGACCGTGCATCGGCGATTCCTGGTGCCGGACGGAGGTGCTGCGCATGTAATGACATCTGGCCAACATGCTCCGTGATGAGAACTGATCGATGAGCGTTTCATCGACGCCACGTTTGCCATGGCCAGGGGTGGCGGTGATGAAGTGTTGACGCGCGGCAAGGGCGTGAAGATCCTCGCCATCGTTGACAGGCAGGTTGCCGTTGTCAGTGACACGCATGCTGCCAACCACCACGAGGTCAGCTGCGGTGCAACTCGCCTGATTTCACATGCTGGGCCTGCCAAACATCTGATTGGCGACAAGGCTTATGACAGTGATGATCTTGACGAGAACTGGCAAGAGATGGCATCAACAGTTGCACCGCACAGATGCAACCAGGAAACCGGCGACGCAGGACGGTCGACACCTTCGCCGCTACAAGCGCCGCTGGCTCGTGTTGAGCGATTCTTCGCATGGTTGCAATGGCAGCGCAGGCTGCTTGAACGCTGGGAGTTGCACTCGGAGAACTTCCTTGGTCTCGTGCAGCTTGCAGTCGTCTGCATCTTCCTTAAACAATTTTGAGATAGGTTCTAGATTGAACCGGTGTAGAATGTTACAGGTGGCGGGCGAAGCATGTTCGACCCGCCACCTGCGTGCGTGCTCAGATTGTCAGTCCGGCCTAGGGAGCGCCGAAGCAGTAGAGATTGCCGTCGTCGCTGCCGATGATCAGGCGGCCATTGCGGTCAATTGCCGCGGAAGAGAACACATCGCCACCGGTGAGGAAGGACCAGATTTCATTACCTGAGGAATCAAGCGCATAGACGTTGTCATTGTTGGAACCGAAGTAGACGTTGCCGGCTGCATCGATCGCCGGAGCACTGCCGATGGCATTGATCCCGGGCTTGGTCCAGAGTGTGCTGCCATCAGGATTGACGGCACGCACCCCATTGCCCCGGTTGACGTACAGCACTCCGGTGCTGTCCAGGGTGAAGCCGCCGAATGGGTGAGCCCCATGCACGATAGCCCAGTTCTGCACGCCATCGGGAGTGAAGCTGAATGTCATTCCCGTATTGATGCCCGTGTAGACGGTTCCGTCCATGGCCACTGCCGGGCACTGCAGGTTCAGGTTACCAAGGACCTGCATCCACTTCTGGCTGCCATCCTGGTTCACGGCATGGATGCTGTCCGCACTGTTGATGTAGATGGTTCCATCCGGGGACAGTGCAGCGGAATTGCGGATCGCGCTGCCTGCATCGTAGCTCCACTTCAGGCTGCCGTCAGGATGCAGCGCATAGAGGAATCCGTCAAAGGAGCCGACGTAGATCGTCCCCGCGGCATCGATGACCGGACTTGCATTGACGTTGCCACCGGTGGGGAAGGTCCACTTGCCGCTGCCGTCAGGGTTGACGGCATGCAGGCTGTTGTTGGTGCTGCCGATGTATATGGTTCCATCGCCAGCGATCGCGGGTGAACTTCTGGACGGCGGGTTACCCAGCGGATAGGTCCATTTGAAGACGCCGTCAGAGTCCAGTGCATAGAGATTCTGGTCGTTGCAGCCGAAGTAGATCGTGCCGTCCGCGCCAAAGGCGGCGGATGACTGGATTATTCCGCCAGCCGCGAAACTCCACAGCACGTTGTTGCTCTGCGGGCCGGTGTAAGGACTGTCTGCCGTTGCCTGGGGGGTTCGCCGGTACTGTGACCACTCACTCGGCAGCATGATCTGCAGCGAGGAGCTGTCCGTTGCCCCGTCATCGTCCTTCACCCGGACTGTGGCATTGAAGCTGCCATGCTGTCCGTACAGGTGGCTGGCAAGCGGATTGCCACCGAAGCTGTCAAAGTTGCCGTCGCCATCCCAGTCCCAGGCATATTCCACGATGCTGCCGTCACTGTCGGCACTGTCCGTTGCGTCGAAGTAGGCCACGAAGCCGGCCTGTCCGATCTGCTGGCTGACTTCCAGCACTGCCGTCGGCGGTGTGTTGCCGGGTACGTTGGCGGTGATCACGAGCGTATCCGTGCCCTGGGCTCCGTCGTCATCGGTGACACGCAGTTTCGCAGTGTAGCTGCCACCGACCGTATAGGTATGCGCTGCGGAATCACCCGGGCCATAGCTGTCATAGGCACCGTCGCCGTCGAAGTCCCATTCGTAGAGCACGATGCTGCCATCCGGCTCGAGGCTGCCTGTTGCGTTGAAGTTCACCGTGAGCGGAATGTCACCGCTTGTCACATCGGCACCGATGACCGCAGTCGGCGCGGTGTTTCCGGTCACGGTGACGGAGATGTCCAGGGTGTCCGTGGCCTGCGCACCGTCGTTGTCAGACACCCGCAGCCTGGCGGTGAAGACGCCGGTGGTGTTGTAGGCATGGCTCGCGGAGGAGGACGGACCGTAGCTGTCATAGGCACCATCTCCGTCGAAATCCCATTCGTAGAGCACGATGCTGCCGTCCGGATCCGTGCTGCCCGACGCGTCGAAAACAACCGCCAGCGGCAGCTCTCCGCTCGTGACATCAGCCCCCAGGTCCGCCGTCGGCGAGGCGTTGCCGGGCACGGTGACGGTGATGTCAAGTGAGTCAACGTCAACCGAACCGAGGTTGTCGGTCACGCGCAGCGTGGCTGGGTAGATCCCGGGGCTCGTGTAAGTGAATTCGTGGGTAATGCCAGTACCATAGCTCTCGTAGGCTCCGTCACCGTCGCAGTCCCATTCGAAGAGCACGATGCTGCCATCGGGGTCCGCGCAGCCCGTGGTATCGAAGAAGACCAGTAGCGGCAGGTCTCCGGATGTCGGGGTCGCAATCACAGTCGAGGTGGGCGGCAGGTTGACCGGTCCCTGGCCGAAGGCGTATGTCACACCTGCGCTTGCCGAATACACGGTGCCGTCCGGTCCGATCACCGGGCTTGAATATGCTCCGGGGCCGGACGTTGTCCAGAGCAAGCTGGCATCAGGCTTGAGGGCCGTGAAGTTGCCGTCACCATCACCGAAGTAGACCGTTCCGTCCGCCCCGATGGCCGGGCAGGAATTGATCTGTCCGCTGCCGGTGTATGTCCATTTGAGGCTGCCGTCCGGGTTGAGCGCCGTCAGCTCTCCCGCGCTGTCACCGAAATAGATCGTGCCATCCGCGGCCTGGGCGGGACCTCCGCTTGCATCCCCGCCTGGGTCGTGGTTCCAGGCCTCCGTGCCGTCAGGATTGATCGCATGCAGGACCCCGGCACTCACGTAAAGGGTGCCGTCCGGGCCGAGGCAGAGCTGGGCATTCACGGATGCAGCGGTGGGGAAGGTCCAGCGCACTGTTCCATCGGGATTGACCGCATAGACGAGATTCGCCTGGGTGGCGCAGTAGACGCTGCCGTCAGGTCCCAGCACCGGACAATTGGCGCAGTTCCCCGACATCTGCAGCAGCCAGCGGCTGGTGCCATCCGGGTTGCGGGCAAACAGCCTGCCGTCGAGGTTGGCGACATAGATGCTGCCGTCCGGGCCGATGATCGAACCCGCGCGGAAGTCTCCCGAGGTATTGATGCTCCAGCGTTCCGTGCCATCCGGGTTGACAGCGAAGAAGCGGTTGCCCCAGTTGCCGAAGTAGACCGCACCGTCACTGCCGATGCTCGGCGTACCGGTGGCGGAATTGCCACTGTTGAATTTCCAGAGTTCATTGCCATACTTGTCAAAGGCATACAGCTGGTTATTGTCAGTGA
This sequence comes from bacterium, assembly GCA_041395205.1. GTDB lineage: Bacteria > 4484-113 > 4484-113 > 4484-113 > JAFGCY01 > JAHEFU01. The sequence goes on along the minus strand of JAWLAZ010000001.1, from coordinate 954,562 downwards.
TGTAGGTGCGACCGTCCGCTGAGATTGCCGGCATGCGGCGTGTGTCAGGGGCGACCGGCATCGTAAAGCGGACGTTGCCATTCTGCGATCCGATCCAGGGGCTGCGGCCCGTGCGGCGCGGATTCTGCCCGCTCATGCCCCAGGGATGGGGCAGGTCGAACTCCTCATTGATGCGCAGGGTGGCATAGTCCGTGTCCTGGGCGCCCATGTCGTCAGTCACGCGCAGGGTCACATTGAACACACCGTGGTTGTTGTAGACATGCTGGGCGCTGTCAGTCTCGCCCGCGGCATCGTAGGCGCCGTCACCATCGAAGTCCCATTCATACCTGACGATGCTGCCGTCAAGGTCCGATGAGCCGGAGGCATCCAGCGTGACGGGCAGCGGGGCATCCCCGGAGGATGGCGTGAGCTGCAGATCCGCCAGCGGACCGGCGTTGTCAACGGCATTGACCGTGATCAGCAGCGTGGCCGCGGCCCGCGCGCCGTCGGTATCCTCCACGCGCAACCGCACCAGCGGGCTGCCGGGCTGGCTGAAGAGATGCTGCACCAGCGGGGAGTCGGAGATTTCCTCGTAGGTGCCGTTGCCATCGAAGTCCCAGGCGTACTCGACAATGCCGCCATCGCCGTCACTGGAGCCCGATGCATCGAAGCTGACAGTCAGCGGGGCATTGCCGCCGCTGACATCGGACTGCAGGTCCGCAACCGGCAGCACGTTCGAGACCGGCACGCCGTCAACCACGATCGTGAGCGTGTCCACGTCCCAGGCACCGCTGTCGTCAAGGACGCGCAGGCGGGCGTTGTAGACACCGCCCTCCATGTAGGTATGCATTGCGCTCGTGACGTGCACGATGTCGCTGTCATCCCAGACATCGTAGGCACCGTCGCCATCGAAGTCCCAGCCGCCGCCGACGATGCTGCCGTCGAAGTCCGTGCTGCCGCTGCCGCTGAAGCTGACCTCCAGCGGGGCCGTGCCGCTCGTCGGTGTTGCCATCGCTTCCGCCACCGGGCGGCTGTTGCCGGCGATCAGCAGGCTGATGCTGCCGAGCGCTACGGCTGTCTCGTCAGGGCCCGTGGCGCGCACCGCCGGGCGGATGATGCCCGTGGCGGAGGTGTCAACCTGCACGCTGCCCGAGCTGCTGCCGGTCAGGTCGAAGATTCCATCGCCATCCAGGTCGAAGTCATAGCTTTCCGCACCACTGGCTGTGAGCTGCACGCTGTCATTGAGCATGCCGCTGGGCTGCTCGATGCTGAGCTGCAGGTCGGGCATGGCGCCATCGAGCGCAGCCGCTGAGACCAGCTCGCTGAGTGGGGATTCATTGCCACTGAAGTCAAGCGCACTGACCCTGAAATAACGGCGCTCGCCGCCGCTGAGCTCCAGTTCCAGTTCCGTGCTGCCCTGCAGGCTGTCCAGCTGCTCGACACCTGCTGCGTTGCCATTGATGAAAGGCGTACTGTGGTGGTAGACACGGTAACCGGCCAGGTCCCCGGCGGGCACCGGATCCCAGTCCAGCAGCAGTCCGCCTGAGACGGGCTGCAGACTGAGACCGGTGGGAGCCGCAGGTGCGGAGCCGTCGGCGAAGTCCGCGGGATTGACACCGATCCCGACCACGTCGGCGGCGGCGCCGTCATGCACGAGCACGCTGACATACAGGCTGCCGAGCGTGCTCGTGAAGGGCTCGAGCCGCGCCGTGGAGATGCGCACATGATTGTCCGTGAAGGGCCCGTGCCAGAGCCAGCGGCCGGTGGAGTAGTCCGCGATCCCGAGGTAGTAGCCGCTGCCGCTGAGCAGGTTGGCATCCACGCTGACCGCGCCGGGCTGCCGGGAGCCGTAGGGAATGCGGTACAGCACGCTGCTGATGCCGCCGCTGGCGCTCTCGATGCGGCTGGCCTCACCGTTGTCAGTGACATTGCCATTCTGGCTGAATCTGTCAACGCCGGGCGTGAAGTCGCTCTGCTGGTTGATGCCGCTGGAAGAGCGAGCGGGTGTTATCCGGCCGTTGCCATCGAGCTGCTCCCAGGGCTGGATCACGTCCCGCGGCAGTCCCGTGGGCCAGCTGGAATCCGTGCCGCTCTCCTGCGGTACGGGAGAAGGCTGTTCGGGAATAAGGCTGAACTGAGCGGTTCCGCCTCCGCATCCCGCCAGGGCGAGTATCAGCATCAGCAGTGATGCCGGGGTAATCAAGTAGCGCATTGCTCTCTCCTGCTTCTGTATTGGCCATTCTGAGGCCGCAGGCCGGGACTGCCGGAGGAAGCACGCCCTGAGCGGGCATTCAGCTGTCTGCTGCAAACTCCTGGTCCGCAGGACAGCAAGTTCTCATCATCAGGAAAGCAGAGAGAATCCACCGGCAGGGCTCGAACGCCTGTCCGGATGCAGTGGAATCATTGATCCCACCAACACCTGCGGGATGAGCCTAGCAGATGCGGGGGGGAAAGCAGAGGCAGGATCGAGGGATTCCGCGAAAACACACATGCCTTTCCACATCAGCATTGGTCCGGGGAATGCCCGCTCGCTTTCGCGATCCGTGCGCGGACTGGCATCCGGCGCGGTAAAAAAAGCTCACCCAGGGGACGGGTGAGCTAGGAGGGTTGAGATGAAAGGGGATAGCTAGTTTTTGGGGCTGCGGTTCAGTGTGCGCAGAGCCTTGGCGCACATCTTGACCCGCTTCTTGCGGCCGAACTTGTCCACCAGGGTCACCTGGATCAGATTCGGCTGCCACTTGCGGCGCGTATGACGCTGTGAGTGGGAGACGTTGTTCCCGCTCATCGCGCGCTTTCCGGTTACAGAGCAAACTCTTGACATATCAGATCTCCAGGGGGGTTCCACGATACCGGGACGCAGTCCCGGACAGTCCGCCTTCAGAATTTCGCCTTGCTACTTTTCCTCAGTGAGAACGGCCAGCCGCTCTCAGTTGGGCTCCACATGGAGCACCCCGTGACGGTAGTATAGCTGAGTGGAGCAGGGCTGTCAATAGGCAGGACTGAAATCCCGCAGCATCTCAGTTCCGTTCCCGGCGCTGCATCAGGACAAGACCCACCGAGCAGATCAGCAGGTTCGGCAGCCAGGCCCCGAGCAGTGGCGGCAACACCCCGCTGGCTCCCATCTTCTGGCAGACACTGAGGAGCACGTAGTATACCATCACAATCAGGAGCGCCAGGCCCATCCCCATGCTGGTCGAGCTGCGCTGGGGCAGGATCGAGAGCGGCACGGCGATGATGATGAACACCAGCGGCGTGAAGGGAATGGCGTACTTGGAATAGAGCTTGGTGCGGATGTCCAGCACCTGCTTGCCCTTGGGATCCGCCCCCGCCGCTTTTTCCTCATTGAGCAGGCGCATCAGCTGCACAATGCGCAGGTTCTCCACATCCTGCTTGCGCATCCGCAGGCTCTCGGGGGAGATGTCGAGGTTGCCGATGCGCATCTCCGCCATGCTGCCGGTCACCATCCCCGCCTCGCCGGTATCCGGATTGCTGAGGTAATAGGTCTGCAGGCGGCGGAAGATCCAGGTGCTGCCCTCCCACTCCGCCTCATCGGCGATGATCAGCTGGTCGCGGGTGTGGTCATCCGGGTCGCGCTGCAGCAGAATCACGTTGTAGAGCTTGCTGCCCTCGCTGTCATCCGCCACGAGCAGCCAGCGCAGCACGCCATCCTCATACTTCGGCTGGTTGATCGCGCCCATCTTCACACCGCTGGCCCCGCCGGAGAGCAGGCTGTTCTTGAGGTTGCGCAGGCTTTCGAGGCCCCAGGGCACGACGGTTTCATTGCCGAGGAAGGTCAGGCCGGAGAGGAAGGCCCCCGCGATGAAGTAGGGCGCGAGCACGCGGTAGAGGCTGACCCCGCAGGCCCTGAGCGCCGTGACCTGCAGCTCGCTGTTGAGCTTGCCCATGCTGATCAGCACACCGAGCAGCACGCCCATCGGGATCGAGAGGATCACGAACTGCGGCGCGGCGTAGATCAGCATCTTCAAGAGCACGCCGGAGGGCACGTTGTACTTGATGATGAACTTCAGTGATTCCTGCAGCACGACCACCACGATCGTGAGCATGGAGAACATCCCGACGCCGAAGAAGAAGGGAGCATACAGCTCCGAGAGGATCAGTTTGTCCACTTTGCGCAGGGAGGAGAACACCGCGCTGATTATAGACGGTCGGTTCCGGCGAAATCCGGCCGCGGGCGGGAACAAAGCATGCTGACGGCGTGTCTATGTTCACAGCTACCGGTTGATGTACCTTGGGGGTAAGAGTATGAGACGGCTGAAAGCAAACTGGTGTCAGGCGTTGAATACCCGGCGGTCATGCGGACGGGGCTGACGAAGTTCCGTCATCCACCAACCAACGACCCACACCCACCCACCCACCAACCAGTAAGGCAAACGCCTTCGGATCTCGTGCGTGGCCGCCGCCCCCGACTCCGGTAGCTGAGGGGAGCTACCTGCTTCAGTAAAACAGAGTCGCCAGTGGACAGAATTCAGTCCACAGAAGGCATGCTTCCGGCATCAACACAGCCGGGGAACCCGACTGATCCTGAGAACTCCTGCTGTAAGCCATCCCGGTATAATCACGATATGTCTGACGACAATCCCATAGCCCTGAAGCCGGAAATCATCCTGGATGCTGATGGCAGGCCGCGTTCCGTACTGCTGAGCATCGAGGAGTATGAAGCCCTGCTGGAACTGCTGGAGGATGTACGGGATTCCATCACATTTGACACTGCCGTGGAGCATTCCAGCGGACTGCGGGATCTTGAGGATGTGCTCGCCGACATGAGGAAAGACGGCTTGCTGTGAAGTACAGGCTCCGGATCGACCATGCAGCGGAAAAGCAGCTGCGCAGAATCGACTGAGCACTGTTGCCTTCATTGATTGAACACATCCAGGGATTGACGGCAGAGCCCAGATCATCCGGTTGCCGCAAGCTGAAGGGCAGCAAGCAGGCTGGCTGGCGCATCAGGGTTGGAGTCATCAGAATCCTGTACCGGATAGACGACACGGCTGGGGAAGTCCAGGTCTACGACATCTCGCCGCGAGACAAGGCGTATCGGAGATAGGCAGCTGGAACAACAGTATTGCCAGGCTCAGCTTTCCCGACTATCCCAGGTAGTTTCATCAGCAGCTCTTTCCCCAGGTTTGGTACCGGCTCAGCTCCTGATGGCAACAGGCCCACCCAGACTGAGCAGCGATTCCAGATTCCGCTCATTGCCCTGCTGCCATTCCGGGAAGAGCCAGTCCGGCAGGCCCCTGAGGCTGCGCAGCAGGCAGGCCAGCTCGGACTGCTTCTGGGTGTTCTCCAGGTGATAGGCCAGGCGGTTGCGGATCAGCTTCGCGAGGCGCTCCACCGTAAGGCGCGTGGCCAGGGCGGCGCGCTGCTTCAGCCGGCGCAGCAGGCCGCTTTCATCGCGGATCAGGGCATCCGCCTCAGTCCTCGTCAGCCCGCATTCGCGCAGGCTGTCGGCGCTGAGTTCGCCGGCGTCGTGCAGGCACCACAGCAGGACGCGGATGCTCGGATCCTCATGCAGGCTTTCACAGAGTTTCATATGCCCCTCCTGGCTCGCTGTAAAGCAGCGTGAGCCTTACTAATGTTAGGTATTATACAGGAAAACAAATATATTAGCAATGTATATAACAATGTTTGTCAATATGAATATGCATTCACTGGGGGATGAGGGGAGAACTTACTGGTGGACAAGGGTGTGGGATGGGATGGGGGGCGGATGGGCCTGATGGGGGGCTGAGAAGAAAAGCGGTTGTGAACGGCCTTCCACCGCTGGCAAAGAGATTGCGCCTGCAAATCGCCATAATTTGGTAGCCGGGCGTTTACGCCCGTGAATCGTCTGCCAGTCGTAGCCGGGCTTTGGCGGCCGTGAACGGCCTTCCACCGTAATATGGGGTTGGTATCAATAAACTGCGGAACTTTGGTAGCAGGGCGTTTACGCCCGTGAATATCCAGGTCCAATGGCGTAAGGGGATCAAACACAGAGGCACCGAGGACACAGAGGATAAGAATTGGGTTGCCAATTCGCCGGCATCTTGTATCTCGCTGTTTTCACTCCCATGCGCGGCGGGGCCGCGCCGGTACGCTTCACTGTTCACAGATGTTTGTACCGGCGGCGCCTGGCGACGCCAACACGCGAGGGTGAACTTCGTGCGCAATACGCTCCGCGCGGCAGGGTATGTTGCCAATCCCCAAACCTCTCTGCGTCTCGGCGGCTCTGCGTTGATAAGACCGCCACATTCAAACTCACTGTCACCCGGGCATCTGCGAGGCGCGCAGCCGCGCGGGCGGAACAATGATCGCCAGTATGGCTATATTGGCGCAGAGCCGCAGAGAATGAAGAGAGGCGCTGAGAGGAATAATTATGTTGCCAGATCCGGCCGCGAAGCGATTGCGACTTCCCACCACTCAGATTCCGAAAGCTCTGTGCTCTCCGTGTCTCTGTGTTTGAATTGCCAATCTTGCTTTCATGGCTGTCCCCTATGCGGCTCGCTTCACTCGGCTGACAACGCAATAAGCTGCAGGGATTTTCTTAAACTCAGAGGCGTCGAGCTCACAGAGGATTAGAATGGGCTTGCCAATCCCGTCAGTAACGTGTACTTCGCTCTACCCTCTCGCATGCGCGGCGGGGCCGCGCCGGTACGCCTCACTGTCCACAGATGTTAGTACCGGCGGCGCCTGGCGACGCCAACACGCGAGGGTGAACTTCGTGCGCAATACGCTCCGCGCGGCAGGGTATGTTGCCAATCCCCGAATACCTCTGCGTCTCGGCGGCTCTGCGTTGGAAACTCCGCTGCATGCTTCCTCGTTGTCAACCGGGCATATGCGAGGCGCGTAGCCGCGCGGGCCGAACCGTGATCGCCAGTCTGGTTTTATTGGCGCAGAGCCGCAGAGAATGAAGAGAGGCGCTGAGAGGAATAATTATGTTGCCAGATCCGGCCGCGGAGTGATTGCGACTTCCCACCACTCAGATTCAAGAAGCTCTGTGCTCTCCGTGTCTCTGTGTTTGAATTGCCAACCCTGCGATCATGGCTGTCCCTTATGCGTCCCGCTTCACTCGGCTGACAACGCAATCAGCTGCAGGGGCTATTGCAAACGCAGGCGCGCCGAGCTCACAGAGGATTACAATGGGATTGCCAATCCCGTCAGTAACGCTTGCTTCGCTAGCCCTTTCGCATGCGCGGCGGGGCCGCGCCGGTACGCCTTGTCCACAGATGTTATATTGCCCTTCCAACACGCGAGGGTGAACTTGCTCCTTCCGCGTTGACAATCCCCGAATTCTCTGCGTCTCTGCGGCTCTGCGTTGATAAGACCGTCACATTCATACTCAGTGTCACCCGGGCATCTGCGAGGCGCGCAGCCGCGCAACAATGATCGCCAGTATGATGTTCACGCAGAGCACGCAGATCACGAGTTTCGGCGGCTGCATGCCAGATCCGGCTGCCATGCTTGCTTCGCTATGCTCGCGCTCCCAATCACTGTTGCCACTTCTTCCACTATCCGAACTTAACTGCTCCACTGCTCCGGCGACAGGAGTATCGCCGCTACGCACCCCCGGTCCCCGATCCCCGACCCCCGGTCCCTGATCCCCGGTCCCAGGTCCCCGGTCCCTGATCCCTGTCTTCATCGGCTATGATGCTGATCACGCATGTCATTCGACCAGTACAAGGCTGATCCCGAGGGCTGGCGCCGCGAGCTGCCGCCGCCGCGCAAACCCAACTACCTGCCGCTGATCATCGGCTGCTTCGTGATTCCCCTGCTGGCCGGCATCGGCGGGCTGATCTACGGGGCGATGCACTTCTCGCGGATGATGAGCGGCCAGACCAGCATGAGCGCCGGGATGCTGCCGAAACCCGACGTGCTGGTCGGCACACAGCTCGCCTGGCAGGAGCCGCTGGGGCGGCGGATGATGATGAGCCCGGCCCTGCTCTGCGGGGACTTCGATGGCGACGGCAGCGAGGAGGCCCTGCTCCCGGGCCTGAGCAACATCACCTCCGGCAACATGTTCCGCAGCATGAACAGCGCGCAGCAGTTCAGCTACAGCGACGTGACGGTGCTGCCCGACGGCAGCACGCTCAGCAGCGGCACGAACTCGCCGCTCTACATGTACCGCACCGCGGTCTGGGATTATGGCAACGACGGTCGCGATGAGCTGGTGGACCTGATGGCCGGCACGCAGATGGGCTCGGAGCAGGTCACCGTCTATGACCTGCAGCACCAGGCGCTCGTGAGCCTGGACGGCAGCGCCGGCAACGGCCGGGCCTGCGTCGATGTCAACGGCGACGGCGCACTGGAACTGGTACTGTCCAGCAGTGACGGCACGAAGGTGCTGGTCTATGACAGCAGCGGGCAGCTGCTGCATGAAATGCAGACCCGCCGCGAGGACTACAGCCCGCTCTGGGGTGACACAGATGGCGACGGCTGCGCCGAACTGCTCTTCACGCGCAGCGGTGCCAACGGCGAGATCCTCGTGCGCCGCCGGCCGGAGGAGCAGGAGGAGCTGCTGTCCGGGATCTGGCAGGACAGCGGCTGGCCGGTGCTCGCGCATGACGTGGATGGCGACGGCTGCGAGGAGCTGTTCAGCTCCACGGGGGCCTATCTGAATGTCGGCAGCGGAGCCTACACCCGGCTGAACTTTCCGGCCCAGTCTAACACGATGGGCGGGGTCAGCCGCATCGTGCCGGTTGACATCGACGGCGACGGAAAGCGGGAGTATGCCACGGGCAGCGGGGGCTACGGGATGGATTCGGCGCTGCACCTGTTTGACGACGCCGGGACCTGCCTGTACTACGAGGAATTCGGGGCGATGCTGGAGCAGATGGACGTGATCACCGACGGCCAGGGCCGCGAGCACCTGGTGATCCTGCTTGACAACCGCCTGCTGCTGTATCCCTGAACGGAGGCCATGCTGTCAGCCTGGCGGGCAGTGGTCTGTAGGCAGTGGGCAGTTGGCAGTTGGCAGAAGGAGCGCGAGCATTCAGCTCGCAGATGCGGCGGCCTTCAGCCGCCAGCATAGCTGATGGATATACGGCCGGGAGCGGCCAACCACCGGCAAGAATCTCCCATCCCTATGGCGTACCGGGATCAAACACAGAGACACCGAGGCCACAGAGGATTACGACGGGCTTGCCAATCCCATAAGCCATGCTTACTTCGCTATGCCCTCTCCCAAGCGCGGCGGGGCCGCGCCGGTACACCTCACTGTTCACGCTTTACTGCTCACTGATGTCTGTACCGGCGCTGCCTCGCAGCGCCAGAAAGGGAATACCGCGAAGTGATTGCGTCTTTCCACCAGTCAGATTCCAATAACTCCGTGCTCTCTGTGTCTCTGTGTTTGAATTGCCAACCTTGCGAGCATGGCAGTCCCTTATGCGGCCCGCAACACTGGGCTGACAACGCAATTTACTGCAGGGGATTTATCAAACACAGAGGCACCGAGCTCACAGAGTCAGGAAGCAGCTCGCAGGCTTCAGTAGACCAGCTGGCGCAGGCCGCCCCTGCGACTGAGCTGGTAGACATGTCCCTCCTGATCATCCGCGAATCCCTGTGTGAACCAGAACTTCTTGTAGAAACTTCGCTGCACCTTGCCATCCATGTCAATCAGCTGGATCCTGCGGCAGCCGAAGGCAGCGTTGAAGAATGTCTGGTCTCCGTTAAGCGTGTTGTCAGTTGCCAGCAGGCCTGCATTGGGAAGGTATTCCGCATGGATGGCATCAACATCCGTGAGTTGAGTGACATTTCCAGCCTGATCCACCCTGAACACACCGGCTGTGGTGAATGCAAGCACATCATTGCCATTTGCCGCTCGCAGCCAGTAGATCCCAGCGGGTTTGACCGGCTTCGTACCAGGCTGGGGAATATGCAGCAGTTCAGTGATGCTGCCATCCGGTTCCAGCCGCCTGAGCGTGAAGCTCGTACTATCCGACTCATGCATTTCACTGAAAACCGGACGCTGGCTGGAGTCCATCACACAGGCCGTGATGTTGTCAGCATCCAGCTCAATGGATTCAAGCAACTCGCCGGATGCGGACAGCATTTCGATTGCGGTGCCGGATGCCAGGAACATCCTCTCTGCATCCGCCTGCGTACAGTAGAGATGCGATCCCGGGCTTCCACGATATTCCCAGGCAATGCTGCCATCATCATCCACGGCCAGCAGCTTCTGCTCGCCTGCCAGAATCATCCGTCCATTGCAGATTGCCGGTGCAGCCCCGAATGCCCGTGACAATGCCATGTCAGGCAACTCCCAGAGCTTCTTCCCCGCTTCGTCAAGACACCATACACCTTTCTCCGGATTGCTGATCAGGATATGCTTTCCAACAACATGCACCCAGGCCTGCTGGGCCAGCGGACCGCCCTTGCCGGCGAAGTCAGCGAACGGAACACTGGCAACTTCAGTATCCGCCGGACTATGGATCTCTAGCCGCAGGCCATCATCAACTTCAATCCTGGCAAACAGGCCATCCTGCATGTCGCTGCGCCAGTCCCAGACGAAGTTCCGTGAATCGCGCTGCACCAGTTTCGCTGCCGGGGAAACGTAGAAGAACGAAACCATGGCTGGCAGCAGATACAGCCAGGCGAGCAGCAGACTCCACCTTACTGCCTTCAGGATTTTCCGGCTGGAGCCTGGCTGTTGTTCGCGGGCACCGGCCGCTTGCTCAGCAGTATTGGAAGCTGATTCCGTTTTCCCCGGATTGTCCATCAGTGAAATATAGCAGATTAGGCATATTGGGCTGATCTGCATTGCAGTGAACCGGGATCAAACACAGAGGCACCGAGGACACAGAGATTGAAAAGGAGTTGCCTATCCTAAAAGCCATGCCTAATTCGCTTTGCCTTCTCCCAATCGCGGCGGGGCCGCGCCGCTACTTTGTCCATTTGGATATTGCCCTTCCTGAATCCCTTGGCGCCTTAGCGTTGCCAATCCCCGAATTCCTCTGCATCTCGGCGGCTCTTCGTTGATATAAGCGTTACTTACGTACTCAGCGTCACCCGAGCATCTGCGAGGCGCGCAGCCGCGCGGGCAACATCGTGATCGCCAGCATGGTTTTGATGGCGCAGAGGCGCAGAGTCTGAAGAGAGGCGCTGAGAGAAATAATTATGTTGTCAGATCCGGCCGCGAAGTGATTGCGACTACCCACCACCTAGATTCCAGAAGCTCTGTGATCTCCGTGTCTCTGTGTTTGAATTGCCAAGCATGCGAGCATGGCAGTCCCTTATGCGGCCCGCAACGCTGGGCTGACAACGCAATTTGCTGCATTGGTTTCATCAAACACAGAGGCACCGAGCTCACAGATAATTACAATGGGCTTGCCAATCCCGTCAGCAACGCTTACTTCGCTATGCCCTCTTGCATGAGCGGCGGGGCCGCGCCGGTACTTTGTCGATTTGGATATTGCCCTTCCTGAATCCCTTAGTGCCTTGGCGTTGACAATCCCAGAGTTCCACTGCGTCTCGGCGGCTCTGCGTTGATATAAGCCCTCTCGTGATGCGCGGTTTTGACGGGGCCGCGCCTGAGAGAAATCACCCGGGCAAGTGCGAGGCGCGCAGCCGCACACGTACGGTTTGATGTTCACGCTTCACTGATCACGTTTCCGGCGGCTGAATGCCGCCGCACCAGCGAGCTGAACGCTCGCGCTCCAACTGTTGCCACTATTCGCACTATCCGAACTATTCAGACTATTCCACCGTGCCATTGTGCACAGGCAAGCTGCGCACCTCTGCGTTCTGCTGGACTGACATCCGGCCTCCATTGCCCGGCGCGCGCCGGACCTCCATTGCCCGGCTCGCGCCGCACCTCCCCTAGCCCGCTGAGCTCCGTCCCGCCTGTTCCTGCGGCTGCCAGCGCACGTCGATGTGCCGGGCCGCGTAGGTTTCATCGAGGTTCTTGATGCGCAGATTCGGCAGCTCGCGCAGGGAATCCGCATCCACGCGGGCCTGGCGGTGCAGATCGAGCATCACGTCCGCGAAGGCGTCCAGCAGTTCCTTGCTCTCGGTCTCCGTCGGTTCGATCATCAGCGCTTCCTCGATGATCAGCGGGAAGTAGGTCGTCGGCGCGTGGTAGCCGGCGTTCAGGAGCGCCTTGGCAATGTCCTTCGCGCTGACCCCGACCTCCTTCTTCAGGCGCCCGCAGCTGGCAACGAATTCATGCATGCAGTAGCGGTCGCGCCCGTCGGACCACTTGTCATAGCGCACCGGGTAGTGTTCCTTGAGGCGCGCCTGCAGGTAGTTGGCATTGATGATCGCATTCTCGCTGATGCGCTTCAGACCCTCGGGGCCGTGCAGCAGGATGTAGAGCCAGGCCCGCACGAGGATCCCGAACTGGCCGTGGAAGAGCTTCATGCGGCCGATGCTCTGCTCCGGACGGTAGAACTCATGGCCGTTCTCCGTCGTGCGCACGTGCGGATGCGGCAGGAAGGGCGCGAGGTGTTCCTTCACGCCGATCGGGCCGCTGCCCGGACCGCCGCCGCCGTGCGGCGTTGACAATGTCTTGTGGGTGTTGATGTGGATCAGGTCGAAGCCCATGTCACCGGGCCGGGCGATGCCGAGCAGCGCATTGAGGTTGGCACCGTCGTAGTAGAGCAGCGCGCCGATCTCATGCATGCGCTCGCTCACGGCGAGGATGTCCTTCTCGAAGGTGCCCAGCGTGGAGGGGTTCGTCAGCATGATGCCGGCGATGCGCTCCGCACCATGCTTCTCGATCACCTCATTGAGGATCTCAAGGTTCATGATCCCGTCGGCATCGGCGCATTTGACCTCCGCGACCTCGAAGCCGGAGAGCACGGCGCTGGCGGGGTTGGTGCCATGCGCACTGTCCGGCACGATCATCACCGTACGCTGATGCTCGCCGCGGCTCTCGAAGTAGCGCTTGAAGATCAGCATCCCGGCGAATTCACCCTGGGCCCCGGCGGCAGGCGTGAGGCTGATGCTATCCATCCCGGTCATGTCCGCCAGCCAGTCCTGCAGGTCTGCGAAGATCTGCAGGAAGCCCGGCAGGCTCTCCACCGGCTGCTGCGGGTGGGTGTTGGCAAAGCCCGGATGCTTGACATAGCGCTCGCAGGCCTTGGGGTTGTACTTCATCGTGCAGGAACCCAGCGGGTAGAAGCCGGTGTCGATCCCGAAGCTGTCCTGGGCCAGCTTCACATAGTGCCGGGTCAGCTCCAGCTCGCCCACCTGGGGCAGGGGCAGGCGCTCCTGGCGCAGCAGCTTCTGCGGCAGGCGGCGCGGATGGTCCTCCAGCCGGCCACTGCGCATCCCGCCCACGACCTGGGTGCCGTGGCGGTTCTCAACGTCATATTCAAAGATCAGCTTGCTCTGGTTAGGCTGCATTCAGCACCTCACGTACCAGGCCGCAGAGGGCCTCGATGTCCTCGGGGGTGTGGATCTCGGTGAAGGCGAAGCTCAGGCAGTCCTCCACTTGCGCGGCATTGGCATTGCCGGCGGAGTTGCCATCGCTTTCCACCAGCGGGAAGATCCCCGCCAGCATGCCCTGCTCCAGCCCGCGGCTGCGGATGGCCCGGGCCATGCCCGTGGGGAAGCGCAGCGTGAATTCATTGAAGAAGTGCCGCTCGGGGTAGGCATCCTGCACGCCGCCGATGCTGAGCAGGGCCTCATGCGCGGCGAGCGCCGTGGCATGGCACTGCGCCGCGAGCTGGCGGAAGCCGTTGCGGCCCACGCAGCCGAGGTAGATGCAGGCTCTGAGCGCCAGCAGGGCCTGGTTGGAGCAGATGTTGCTCATCGCCTTGTTGCGGCGGATGTGCTGCTCACGGGCCTGCAGGGTCATCACGAAGCCCATCCCGGGCTCGCCGTCACGCTGGCAGACCGTGCGCCCGATCAGGCGGCCGGGCAGCACGCGCACGTACTCCTCGCGGCAGGCGAGGAAGCCGCAGTAGGGGCCGCCGTAGTTGACATAGTTGCCGAAGCACTGGGCCTCACCGCAGACGATGTCCGCGCCCAGCTCGCCGGGGGTCCTGAGCAGGCCGGCGGCGTAGGGGTAGAAGCTGAAGATGTTGAGCGCGCCGCTTTCACGGACGACGGCGCTCAGGGCCTCCAGCTCCTCCTCGAGGTAGCCGAGGCAGTCGGGATACTGGAAGATCACGCAGGCCACGTCGTCACTGAGGGCCTCACGCAGGCTGGCGGGATCGAGCCGGCCCTGGCTGTCGGCGGGCAGGACCTCCGTCTGCATGTCCATGCCGATCGCGTAGGTGTCCACCACATTGCGGAACTCGGCATTCACGAAGGGCGCGAACAGCACGCGCTTGCGCTTGCCCTTGTGCACGTAGTTGCTCATCAGCACGGCATCGGCAAGCGTCGTCGCGCCGTCGTAGCCGCTGGCATTGGAGATGTCCATCCCGGTCAGCATGCAGATGTAGCTCTGGTATTCGTAGATGCTCTGCAGGTAGCCCTGGCTGATCTCGGGCTGGTAGGGGGTGTAGGCGGTGTAGAATTCGCCGCGCGAGCTGATTTCATCGACCACGCTCGGGACGTGGTGCATGTAGGCTCCGCCGCCGGCGAAGACGCGGCTGGGCGGGATGCGCAGGTTGCGCCCCACCAGGGCCTCCACGGCCCGGCTGAGCTCGACTTCCCCATGGGCCTCGGGCACGCGCAGCGGACGCTGCATGATCAGCTCCGCGGGGATTGCCACGAGCAGGTCCTCGAAGCGCCCGACGCCGATTTCCTTCAGCATCTCGGCGCGCTGAGCCGCCGTGTTGGGAACGAATGTCATCGTCTGTTGCCTTCCTTCAGATTGTGCGGGCTGGGACTACTTGTCCATCGCGTCGTAGGCGGACTGGTCCATCAGGCCGTCGAGCTGGCCGGCATCCAGCAGCTCGATCTTCGCCATCCAGCCGCTCCCCTGGGCGTCGGAGTTGATCACCTCGGGGGCATCCTCGAGCGAGGAATTGACTTCAACAATGCGCAGGGAGACGGGAGCCATCACGCCCGCGACCGCCTTGACGGATTCCACCGTGGCCAGCTCATCGCCCGCGCCGAATTCCGCGCCCGCTTCGGGCAGTTCAACGAAGGTGATGTCGCCCAGTGCCTCCTGGGCGTGGTCGGTGATTCCGAGGAACCAGTCCGAGCCCTCCTCGCGGAGGTATTCATGCGTCTTTGTGTACAGGATCCGGGACACAGCGCGCTCCCTGTGGTGAAGTTGCTGTAAGTCTACTATCCGAAACGCGACTTTCTACCTGATAAGTATGGAATTATCGTGGCAGGAATCACGCTTTCAGAAGCCGATCCCGAACTCCTCCACATCCACGAGTACGCTGGTCTGATGCTCATTGCCGCGGTTGTCCACCGCCAGCAGCTTGACGAGATGCATGCCCACGCCGAAGCTGCGGCTGGCTCCCGGTTTGAGCCCCAGCTGCATCAAGCCGCGGCCGTCTCCGAAGTCCATCGCGAAGCTGCGGATCACACCGTCGGAATCCGAGCTGGGCAGGTTGCTGAAGTCCACCGTGAGGGAACCCTTGCCGCTGAGCGATGAGGCGACCAGCACCGCCAGCGGGTCAGCGCCGGTGTCACCGCTGACCCGGATACCGCCGGAGCGGTAGTGGTAGCCGTAGAGGCCGTCATCGTCCAGGGCGCGCACCCGCGGGATGTAGGTCCCACCCTCCAGATAAGTATGCACAAATGAGTTGTTCTCCCAGTTGAATTCGATCCAGTCTCCCGTGCCCTCCGGGTCGAATTCATACTTCACGATTTCGCCGTCCGGATCGAAATTGAGCTCCTCGTGGAAGCTGAATGTGACCATCTCGCCGGGAGCTATCGAAGATTTGCTGGCGGAGAGGAACAGGCTCGGCGGCTGGTTGCCGTCCTCGGTGACCACCACGCTGAAATGCTCACTGAGATCAGTCAGGCCGCCGGAATCCCAGACCCGGCCATACAGCTCGTAGTAGCCGGGCTCCTCGAGGGTGTACTGCGCCACCGGGTTGGCACCGTTGTACTGCACGTAGCCATCGCCGGAGAAGTAGGCCTCGGGGTTGGCTGTGCTGAACATTGCCACGCCGTAGCGCAGGCTGCCGCCGTCCACATCCGTGCTGGCACTCATGTCCAGCGTGAGCGTGAAGGGCGCATCACCGCTTAGCTGCTGGGGGATCACAACATGTGCCTCAGGCTGATGGTTGCCGCCGGCGGTGGCGATGATCAGGAGCTCCGCCGAGGTAGAGCTGTGGCTGCCGTCGCTGACCGTGGCCCGCGCACGGTAATTGCCGGGCTCGAGCACGTCCAGGGACTGCAGCGCACTGGCACTCGTGCCGCCGATGATGTTGTCCTCATCGGTGTCCAGGCGCACGGAGAATTCCAACGCGTCGCCATCGGGGTCGTAGCTGTCGCTGAGGTTGAAGTTGACCGTGAAGGGCACCTCGCCGCCGGAGACATCGGCCTTGATGAAGGCCAGCGGTGCCGAGCCGCCGGGCCAGTTGCTGGGCTGGTCCGTCCGGTTGCTGGCAATGCCGGGCAGGCCCTGCTGGTCCAGCGGGCGGACCCAGAAGACATCATCCGGGGCGAAATCAGCGATCTGGTGGCTGTAGCCGAAGCGGTTGTCAGGCACGCTGCGGATGAAGCTGCCCAGCGGGATCACGGCTTCGGGCTCGATGCTGTCCCGGGCATTGCTGGTCTGCGGGTAGTCGCTGTCCGGAGCGCTGGAGCGGTAGATGGCATAGGAGGCGACCTGGCGGCCGTAGTTGGCGGCGATCGTGGTCAGGTCGGCGAGATTGATTTCACCGTTGCCGTCGCCGTCGATCACGAACTCGCGTTTGGTGAAGCTGAAGTTCCCGCTGGCACCGAAATACTGGCCCAGCGGAGTGAGGTCACCCACGTTTACCTCGCCGTTCTCGTCATAGTCACCGGGCGATTCCAGGAACCAGACGAGGTTCTGTGAGTTGAAGGACGTCACAGCCAGCCTGGCCCGCGCCGCCTCACTGCTGGGAGCAGCGGCTACTGCCGCTGCTGCGGGGCGGGCATGGGCAGGAAATCCAGCCGCAAAAGCTCACTGCCTGAAGCAGCGGGGATTGCTCCGGCGGCCTGATCCGGCACTGGCCTGCAGCAGGCCGTAGTCAGCCGGCCGGGAACGGAGAGTTCGCTCAGTTCCAGCAGCTCGCCATCGAGAGCAGCAAGCACAGTGCCGCGCTCAGCACCCAAGGCTGTATACAGCTGCGGGTCATAGGCGATGCGCAGGCAGATCCCATGAAGCTGAGCATTCTGGCTGCTATGCACACTGAGCTGCAGTGTGCCGTCGGGTTCAGTCGCTTCCTTCAGCTCAAGGGCAGTCGGATCCAGACCGAGGATGCTGTGATCGCCGAGCAGTTCCAGGCTGAAGCCGGAGCGGCTCAGCAGCAGTTCATCGACGGGAGCAGCAGCGGCCTCGTCAGCTGACAGCCCCGCGGATGAACCGCTGGAGCAGGAGGCGGCAGCCATGAGCAGCAGGGCCAGCAGACAGCAGAGTTGCAGATTGCGCATAGGATCACCCCGGACCGGCATGCACCGGCCCGCCTGTTATTGACATGATCGGGGGGTTTTACGCAGATTTAACAGATCTGCTCAGGAAACACTGATGTGCAGGCTGGCTGTATCGCTCAGACCCTCATCATCCGTGACCCGCACCTGGGCATCATACTCACCGGTGAGATAGGTCCAGGGGAACCAGCCGTCATTGCCCGGATCATCCCGCCAGCCTGAGCCATCCCCCGGATTGAATTCATAGCTGACGATCCGGCCGAACTGGTCGAATCGCTTGCGCGCGTCCAGGTTCACGCTGAGCTGGAACAGGCCGGAAGTCTGGGCCGCCGTGAGCATCGCCGTCGGGGCACCATCCCGCCTGGCTGCTGACCTGCAGTTCCAGCCCCGCATCGCTGTAGCCCTGGTAGCCGCGATTGTCAGTCACCCGCAGGCGCGGGCGCATGCTGCCGAGCCTTGATATGTGTAGCTGTAGCTCTGCTGGGCCGGATCCAGCAACAGCCAGTTGCCCTTGCCCTGCGGATCAAGCTCCAGTTTGTCAATCGTGAATTCCGGAATCGCTGCAGCCGTGAGCAGCTCGAACAGTACCTCGTAGGGGGCTGTGCCGGCAGAGCCGTCCGTACAGAGCGCGGCTCTGGGCACAGTGAAGCCGTCCTCAGCCAGCACTTCCAGTGTAATCGTGTCAATGTCGGACAGGCCCTTGTCATCGGTCGCCCGGATGTCGATCGCATAGGGCCGGGTTCCACGATCGTCAGTTCGTACTGTGTGCCGGCCGGATTGCTGATCTCGAAATCGCCGCGTGGCAGGGGGATCGCCCTCGTGCCGGACCAGAGGTCAAGCTCGAAGCTGAGCGGGTCGCCATCGGGGTCGTAGCTGTCAGTGAAGTCGATCAGGTAAGTGGCTGGAGTCCTTACGAAGGAGAAGATGTTTGGCAGGCTGGCAACTGCCAGCGGAGCCCTGTTGCCGCCCTGCGTGACTGAGAGCAGCACCGGTCTCGTGGTGCTGGTGAAGCCGCCATGCGTGGCACTGAGGCTGAGCATGTAACTGCCCGCTTCCGTGATTTCCACCGTGTAGCTCTCGTCGGAAAGCTGATATCCGCTGAAGCTGGCCAGCGGTTCGTTGTCAACGATGTAGCTGAAGCTGTCGATCCCGCCTCCGCGCGGATCAAAGGACTTTGAGGCGTCCATCGTGATTGTCAGCGGGACTTCACCGCTGAACTGGCTGACTGCCAGATTCACGACCGGCGCCTGGCCCGCCGGATCACCATTGTCCTCGCCCGTATGGTTGCTCGGTGTGCCTGGATGCCCTGCCCCGTCCAGCGGCCGCACCCACAGCACCGAGCCCGGCAGCAGGGCCGATTCATTGTCAATGTCCCAGACGTAGCGCCGGCGGCTGAAGGGATTGAACTGCTCGCTGCCATCCAGGGTCGCTGAAGCTGTCTGGCCCAGGTCAGCGCTGTTGTCCTCAGGGATGTCGAGATCGGGGCGGCTGCTCCAGTAGACGGCGTACTCCATCACCTCATTGCCGAGGTTCTGCCCGATCACCGTCAGGTCGGAGATGTTGATCTCATCGTTGCCATCGCCGTCCACCACGGCCTCGGCGCTGGAATGGGCGAAGGGCCCGCTGCGGCCGAAGTTCTGCCCGAGCGGGGTCAGGTCGGAGATGCTGACAACGCCGTCCTGGTTGTAGTCGCCGGGGTTGGTATGGAACCAGATCAGGCGTTGCGTGTCCCCTGCCTGGAGGAATTCCAGCCTGGCCCGCGCGCTGTCCGCATCCGCCACCTGTGAGGAGCGGCGCTCCATCCCTGAGCTGCCCTCCCGGAAACTGAACTGCGCCAGCACTCCGTTGCCATCCACGCCTTCGCACTCGTCCCAGTTGGCAAGCACCTGCCCCAACCTGGCCTTTCCCGGCTGGCCCAGATCGGCGAGCTGCAGCAGGGTTCCACCACCTGCCAGCAGGCTGCCGGCTTCGGCGCTAAGCGCCTGCCAGCGCTGCGCATCATAGTCCAGCTGCAGCAGCAGGCCCCGCAGGGCGCGGGATTCCAGCACGCTGAGCTCCAGCTGCAGGGTGTCTTCAGTCCGGATGGCATGTAGCTGGAAATTCCCTTCCGGAATTCCGAGCTGTGGATCAGGAATCAGCGATAGGGTGAAGTCATCAAGGCTGGCCAGGAGGCGCTGCCCGGCCTCTGGCTGCATGCTCCGTGCATCAGCCGGAAGTGCAAGCCTTGCCGTGCCGGCAGCCCCATCCGTGCATGAGCACAGCAGCAGGAGCAGCAGTATGAGTGTCGAATTGCGCATGCCCGGGTCCGGCAAGTATAGCGGACCTGCCTCCTGGCAGGCGAGCTGCATGCAGTCTCAGGGCTGTGATGCTGCAAACTCGCTATCAGGAACCGGGTTCTGAATCAGGCAACTGCCCGTTGTTGCCGGATTCAATTTCCGAGCTGGCCGGGGTCGTGCAGCGGGGCATCCTCCCCCGACTGCCGGGCCTGCTCGAATTCGCCGTAGACTTCCAGCACATGGTAGTGCTCCTTGAAGCCCTGCTCAGCGCAGATGCGGTCGAGCATGCGGTGCAGCTCCTCATCGCCGGTGAATTCCAGCACGCGGCCCGTGCGGATGTCGACCATGTGGTGGTGGTGGCCCTCGACATCGGCCAGCTCATAGCGGTAGCTGTTCTCATGCACGCGGGTACGGGTCAGGACCTCGCTGTCAACCAGCAGGTCGAGCGTGCGGTAGACCGTGGCACGGCTGGCAACACCGGGGGATTTCTCATTCAGTTCGCGCAGCAGATCCTCGGCCTGGAAATGCCAGCCCTTCTTGGCCATCAGGTGTTCGATCAAGGCCCGACGCGGACGCGTCAGCTTGAGGTTATGCTCAAGAAACACACGATAGAAACGCTCACGAACGAGATCTGAGCCCTTCTGCTTGCTCATCTGAAAATTCCCCTGCACCTAGGCGGTTACATTCAGGTTACCGTGTCCGATATTACCCTAGCAACTTCTGACAACCTTGTCAACGCAGGAACATGGACTCCAGTTCGCGGCTGCCGATCTCGAGGATCGTGGGTCGGCCATGCGGGCAGGACAGGCTGCTCCAACTTGAGAGCAGCAGGTTCAGCAGGGCCAGCTGCTCGGCCTGGCTGAGCCGCATGCGGGCCTTGATCGCGGCCCGGCAGGAGATGCTGGCCGCCAGCTCCTTGATCCGGTCCTCCAGCAGTGCACTGACGCCACCGGCTGCGAATTCCTCCAGGGCATCCGCCAGCAGGGTCGGATCGAGGCGCTGGCGCAGGAACTGCGGGATCTCGCTGACGATCAGGCTGCCGCCCGCACCTTCCTCCACGCTGAAGCCGCAGCGCTGCAGGGCCTCCAGCACCGGCGGGAGATCGGCGGCCACGGCGGGCGAGGGGCTGACGAGCATCGGGAACAGCAGGCTCTGGCGCGTGATCGCTGCAGCGCGCCCGGGGTCGACGGCGGCGTAGATCCGCTCGAAGAGGATCCGCTCATGCGCGGCGTGCTGGTCCACCACGTAGAGCCGCTCGCCGCTGCTGAGTACGAGGTAGCTGTTGCCAACCTGGCCGACCAGGCTGAGGGTTGGTGCATCGTCGAATCCGGCGTTGCCAGCAGCCTCCGGCAGCTGCAGGCTGCGCTCGGGCTGCAGTTCGATGCGGGGGAGGGGCTGGACTGCCGGAGTGACAGCGGCCGGGGCCTGCTCCGCAGTATCACGCAGGGGGTACTGCCGGGCGGCCTCGGCCAGGCTCAGATTGGGACGGCGCATTGATTCCGGCTGCAGCGGCCGGCTGCTCAGGCCCGCATCCAGCGGGCGCACGACGCTGCTCAGGCTCCGGCGCAGGCCGCTCTGGCGCTCACCCGCGGCCCGGTTCAGTCCGCGCCGGACGGCGGTCGTCAGCAGCTGGTAGACGGCCTGGGGCTGGCTGAAGCTGACCTCGAGCTTCATCGGATGCACGTTGACATCCACCTCCTCCGGCGGCAGTTCCACGAAGAAGGCCCCGGCGGGATACTTGCCGCTGGAGAGGAATTCACGCATGGCGTCGTCAACGGCCTTGTAGAGCAGGCGGTTGGTGACCGGGCGGCGGTTGATGAAGTACCACTGGCGGCTGCGGTTGCCCCGGTGGTAGGTCGGGTCGGAGATCAGCCCGCTCACCGCGGAGGGCGGGAATTCGTAGTCCAGTTCGTGCAGGGGATGGCGGAAACCCGGTTCGATCAGGTCCGCGAGCACGCGCTGCCGGTCGCCGGAGCCGTCCGTTGCCAGCAGGCTGCGCCCGCCGCTGACGAGCTCCCAGCGCACCTCGGGCCAGGCGATGGCGTAGGAGACGAGCATGCGCGCCACCTGGCCGGTCTCGCTCTGGCGTGAGCGCAGGAACTTGAGGCGCGCCGGGGTGTTGTGGAACAGTTCGCGGACCTCCAGCTCCGTGCCGCCCTGCAGGTTGACAGGTTCCGTCGCCGAGAGTCCGGCGGGATCGAGGCTGAGCGCCGTGCCCAGTTCGTCGCAGGCATGGCGGCTGGCGATGCGCAGGCGGGAGACGGCGGCGATGCTCGCCAGCGCCTCACCGCGGAAGCCGAGTGAGGACAGGCCGAAGACATCGTCCAGGCTGCGGATCTTGCTCGTGTGATGCGGCAGCACGGCCAGTGGCAGCTCGGCGGCGGGAATCCCGTGGCCGTTATCCGTCACGCGGATCAGCTGGCGGCCGCCGTCCTCGAGTTCGATCCGCACCTCAGTGGCGCCGGCATCCAGCGCATTCTCCACGAGCTCCTTGACCACGTTCACCGGGCGCTCGACGACCTCGCCGGCGCTGATGCGGCGGGCCTCCTGCTCACTGAGCGCCAGGATCGGCTGGCGCGGCTGTGCCTCTTCCACAGGGATAGTGTAGCCCAGCCGGGGGCCGTGCTCCCCGTGCGGCCTGTTCGCGCCTGCTAGAATGAACAAATCAATCGGTTGGTGAAATATGTCTGAAGCAACACGCAAGGTGACCCAGAAGGGCCAGCGGGCCCGCAGTGCGCTGATCGAGGCCGCGCTCGCGGTGTTCTCGAAGAGCGGCTATGGCGCGGCGGGCGTGGCCGAGATCGTGGAGCGCGCCGGGCTGACGAAGAACCACCTGTTCTACCACTTCGGCAGCAAGGAGGCCCTGGCGGCCGCCGCGCTGGAGCAGGCCCTGACGATCTGGCGCAATGAGCTGGCGATGCCGGCCGAGGTCTTCCCCGATGCACCTCGCCGCCTGGGCTTCTGCATCAGGAGGCTGGCGGAGGGCGGGCAGCTGGCGCAGCTGCGGCTGCTGGCGGCGCTGCGCCTGGACCAGGCGGCCCTGCCGGCGGAACTGGCCGGGCAGGTGGATGCCTACGAGCGTGAACTGACGGAATTCTGGCGACGGCTGCTGAAGGGCCTGAAGGGCCACAGCCGCCTGGCGGACACGGAGAAGGCCCGCAGCCTGGCCACGGCCTGCACCTGGCAGCTCTGCGGGGCCGCGATCGCCGATGACGGGCAGAACGGGATGTTCGCGGCCCAGGTGCAGTTCATCGGCAGGCTGCTGGGGGACGGCGGAGGCCAGACTTCAGTCTGACAAGGGAGGCGGAAGCTTGCTTCCGCAATCAGAGAGCAGAGAGTTGAAAGCGAATAGTAGCCCCGGCCTGATGAAGCACTGAGACTCGCTGCGCTCGACTGGCTGGCAAATCAACCACAGAGATACAGAGAGCACAGAGTCCTGATTCAGATTAGGAAAATCGGCCAATGAAGATGTACCGGCGCGGCCCAGCCGCGATTCGGTGAGAATGCGGAGAAGTGCGCATAACTGACGGGATTGGCAACCCTGATAGTATTTCTCTGAGTTCTCTGTGACTCTGTGTTCGATTCAGACCGCGGCGAGGTAGCAAGTTGTCTGTCGAGCGAAGCGAGCCGCGCAGTCGCGCGAGGGATAACCTGCTCGCATGGCTGACAATTCAAACACAGAGGCACAGAGAGCACAGAGCTTCCCGGTTCAGATCAGCGGGGAAATGGCAATCACTTCGCGGCATTCCCTTTCAGGCGCTGCTGGGCAGCGCCGGTACGGCTTCATTTTGGGGATAATCAGCGAGAAATCCGTTGGTGAAGTTTCACAATGCTTCATTGAAATACAGTACCGGCGCGGCCCAGCCGCGCTTGGGAGAGCACATTACGAAGTAAGCAAAACTGACGGGATTGGCAACCCTGATTGTAATTCTCAGTGTTCTCTGTGACTCTGTGTTTGATTAAAGCTAGTGACAGTATCCAGCATAGATACGCGAGAGTCTGGCCTGTCCTTGCATCACTCAAATGCCCATGGTCCACTACCCCGAGCAGAATGTGTAGGTTGCATCGGGTGTAGTGGTTCAGCTTCCCGGTCTGGCGTAGTTGGTTCCGGCCATCAGCACCCCATTCTCTCCGTAAATGCGGAAGTACCAGATCTCGCTGTCAATCGGTTTGACCTTTACGAAACAATCATAATAGTCATATCCCTGATCATACAGCTCCTTGCTGAATTCAAGATCATGGAACCAGGACCGTTTCCAGCCCGCATTGAACTGACTCAGATAGATCTTCTCGGGAGTACTCAAAGGCTTGACGTAGATGTTGCCAGCAATCTGGTTTGGATTGGTCAGCTCTGGCCAGTTTCCATTGATTGGACTCCTGTACCAGGCAATCTCTGCGTCTGACTTCTGACCCCAACCTGATATGCTCCGAAGAGTCACATCGTCAAGTACTGCTGGAACCACTCCATACTGCGTGTAGTAATCGTCAACCGCCATGAGAACCCGCACCCTCCAAGGCAGCTCCATTACCCCATCAGCACGGTACGCACCAGACACAGCATAACGCTCCGCAGCTGACAACTCTTCATAGGGAACTCTTTCATCCCTGCTGAAGAACTGGACATCTCCCTGCGACCAGCCACTGTCACCGATGTAATTCCGGTACCCGGTGTCCATCCTTGGATCCAGTTCCTCATAGGGGTGTGCAGCAAATGCACTCGCACTGAGTGCTGCCAGCAGGGCAATTGTCAGAATCAATGATCTGATCATGATAGTATCTCCTTCAAGATTCAGTCTCCACCCAGACATGTATTGCATTGTTCATTTTCGTCATACCACTCTCTTGGGCACTGGCTTGGGCACCACTGAGTATCGCAGCACCAGATGTAGTGATCCTGACTGGTAGTGTCATTCGTACAGGGATGAGGACACAGCACTGCTCCCTGAGCTGTTTCATTGCAGGTCCAGTCCAGGTTGTCCCGTATGTGTATTCTCGCCTGGATGATTTATACAGATGCACTTTGAAGCGGGATCGAATTCCTTGATTTCAGAACCCCATGTATAGCAGACGTAAGTGTTTGCGAGACAGAAGTTTGGAAACACCAGCAAAGTACAGAGACTTAGCAGTGCTCTCAGTTTCATCCGGTCAACTCCCCTGATACAAGTCTATTGATCAAACCTATCAAGGTTTGTCTTGGTTTATTGCCAAGACAATACCTACAATGACAATCCTAACATGTTTGGGGGGGGGGGGTCAAGTACTGTCGATGATTTTCTGTAATTGATTCTCCAATGAGACAGAAACTCCCGAAGTGGTCCGCATTGCGGAAGGAAACATTCTGACTACGGGAAGGAGAAAAGCGAAACAATGAGCGAATGCCTGGCATTGAGTCGCAACGTGACTCGCTGCGCTCGACTGGCTGGCAAATCAACCACAGAGATACAGAGAGCACAGAGTCCCGATTCAGGATAAGAAAATTTGCCAATGAAGATGTACCGGCGCGGCCCAGCCGCGCTTAGGAGTGAATGCGGAGAAGCGCGCGTGACTGACGGGATTGGCAGCAGGCATCAGAATCTCTGCGCCTCTCTTCACTCTCTGCGCCAATAAAACCAGACTGGCGAGCACGCTGCTTCCCGCGCGGCTGCGCGCCGTAGAGGCTCATATGCGTTCGGGTGACAGCGTGATGTGCGTTACGGTTCTCTTGGCGCAGAGGCGCAGAGTGAAACCGGAGACGCTGAGGGAATGCAATCTGGCAACGCTCCCTGCCCCACGATGAGCATGGCAGGAGGGATAGTCTGCTCGCATGCTTGACAATTCAAACACAGAGGCACAGAGAGCACAGAGTTTTTGGAAATTGAGCGGCGGGAAGTGGCAATCACTTCGCGGCATTCCCTGTCAGGCGCTGTGGAGCAGCGCCGGTACGGCTTCGTTTTGGGAATAATCAGCGAGAAATCCGTTGCCAGAATGGATTCCGGCCTCCGTTTCCCGACTACCGCTAAAGCGGGTAGCTCCCCCAGAAACAGCAACGGCGGACGGCACATGGCCATCCGCCTGTTTATCCTTCCGAGATGAAAGGGTAGAACAAGTTGCTTCCCCAAAGCAGGCGGCGGAGTTTCACAACTCCGTCGCTCGTTGCTTTTCTAGGACGCCTGTTAGCGTCGGTGGTTACATGGTGAGTGGCTATTCGCCACAAAGATCGCCCACGAAGCCATCAATGGTCCCAAAGTCCGCTTCGTGACCCCATCAGTTACTTGGTGTCCTTCGTGCGCTTGGTGGTAATCCAGCTTTGAGAGCTTGTCCGGTTGTCCCAGGACGCTGACTACCGCTGAAGCGGGCAGCTCCTAGGGTGCGACCTTAACGTCGATCACGGCGCTCACGCCCACGCCCGCCACGCGCTTCAGGTCATCCACGTTGCCCTTGACCGGCACGTAGCCGTTGATGCGGAAGACCTTGTCGAGGAAGCTCGTCTCCAGCAGCACGACGCTTGAGACCTCATCCACCGCGCTCTGCGGGCCGACGATCTGTGCGGCACCGACATGCTTCGTGCCCAGTGCGTCCACGATCGGCACGACCCGCGTCGCGGCCCCGATCGGGAAGTTGTTGTCCTTGTAGAGCTTGTTGATCGTCTTGTCGATTTCCTTGCCGTTCTTCTTGACTAGATAGGCGATGCCGCCGCCGACGATCGCGCCCTTGGCACCGTCCTTGATCAGGTCGCCGAGGTCCCAGCCGGCCATGGCGCGCGTGGGCTGCACCACCGATCCGGCGAACATCCCGACCATGAAGGCCAGCAGGATGAAGATCTGCGTTCTGTGAAAGAAGTTACCTTGCATTGCACTCTCCTTGTCAGACACAAGCCTGACGCTTATCAGACAACATCGTTCATTGCGGGTTCAGTCGAAAACACCGAAATCGCCGGCGATCCCGCGCAGCAGCCGGGTCAGGGTTTCCTCCGTGCGGCGGATCTCGTACAGCTGCTCGGCCGTACGCGTCAGCAGTTCACGGCGCTGGTGGCGCAGCGGGTCGAAGGGCGGGCTGAAGTCATCGGCCAGCGGGCGGATCCCGGCCACGTTGCGCCGCATGAATTCCGCGGCCTGCTTCAGGCGCGGCTGCAGGTCATTCTCAGCCCCGGCCGCCACGTCCGCGAGCCAGCGCAGCCCCGCGCGACGCATCTCCAGCAGATTCTGCAGCGCCTCGATCAGGCCCGGCAGGCTCAGTTCCCCACCCCGCAGCTCCTGCTCCAGGCGCTCCAGGGCCCTCGTGCCATACAGCGGCTGCAGGCGCTGCCCGGCGCTGTCCAGCTGGCGCGGCCAGCAGACGAGGCCGCCCAGTTCCTCGGCGGCGCGGCGCAGGGCCTGGCTGAGCTGGTAGTCCGGGTCGAGGCTGATCCGCCCGCGCGGATGGATGAACAGCAGCTCACCCTCATACAGCGGCCTGAGGCCCTCCGGCGGCAGGAGGAAGCTGCCCTCGGGGTTGCCCTGCGGACCGAAGCTGCGCTGGCGCAGCGGTCCGGCGCTCTCCAGGCCAGCGGGGATGTGCAGCTCAGGGATCCCGCTCACCTGGTAGCCGCGTGCATCCTCAGCGAGGATCAGCCCGAAGGCCAGGTTGTCCCAGTACATCACCGGCAGGCCGGTGGCGAGTGTGTCACTGATCATGCCGCGCTGGCGGTCCAGCCAGGCCGGGGCGGACTGCGCCGCAGCCTCGCTCCAGCAGATCTCCGCATCGATGCCGAGCATTTCGCACCAGTGCAGGGCGGCCTGCGGCAGGCCGGTGCTGCGGGTCCAGCTGCCGGGGGCGGCGAGCTCGAAGAGCGGCAGGCGAAAGGCCTCACCAGTCAGGCCGGCCACATGCTCAAAGGGCAGGTCGAGGTGGAAGGCGGCGGCAAGGCAGCTCAGGCAGCTCACCGCGGTATTGCGGCAATGAACGGGCAGGATTCCCTCGGCTGCGGGCTCAGGCATGCATAGAGCATATCAGCCCAGCAGGGGATCAGTCATCCAGGCTGATGCGCTCGCCCTCCGCGGTGATCACGAGCCCCGGGGCGATCAGCGCATCGCGCAGTGTCAGGCCCGTGGCCCGGCTGCCGGGCATGACCTGCACATTCGTGAGCCGGCAGCCGCGCAGCTCAGCACCGGCCCCGACGGAGACATATTCCTCCAGCCGGCTGTCGATGATCCGGCAGTCGCGCTCCACGCGCACCGGGCCGATCAGGCGGCTGCCCCGCAGTTCCGTGCCGGGGCGTACGTCGACATCGAAGACGGTATGGCTCTGCTGCTGCGTGATCCCATCCGCGAGCTCGAAGTGTTGCCAGCAGTCCATCGCGAAATGGTGGGCGCGGATCAGGTCGGCGAAGGTGCCGGTGTCATACCAGGGGCCGAGCAGTGGCACGGCCTGCACATTGCCAGCGCGGCGCACGAGCTCCATCATCGCGTCCGTGATTTCATACTCAC
This sequence comes from bacterium, assembly GCA_041395205.1. Classification (GTDB taxonomy): domain Bacteria; phylum 4484-113; class 4484-113; order 4484-113; family JAFGCY01; genus JAHEFU01. The sequence goes on along the minus strand of JAWLAZ010000001.1, from coordinate 926,400 downwards.
CACGCGCGCTGGGAGCGATGCTGTCAATCGCCGCGAAGATGGATGGCCGGAAGATGTCAATCCCGATCACGGCATGATTGCTGCGCGGATTCCGGGGCTTCTCCTCGAGGTCAATCACGCGCTGCCCGTCCAGCACCGCCACGCCGAAGGCGCGCGGGTCCTCGACCTCGAGCGTGTGCAGCACGCAGTCCGGGCGCTGCTCGCGCCAGACCTGCAGGCCGTGCTCCAGCGGCTGCAGGAAGACATTGTCAGCGAAGAGCAGCACGAAGTCCGACTCTCCGCAGAACTCCCGGGCACAGCCCACGGCATGCGCGAGGCCGAGCGGCTCGGGCTGGATGATGTATTCGAGCTGCGCTGGAACATGCGCCAGTGCGGCCTCGAGCTCGGGGCGGTTGTCGGGGTTGGCAACGATCCCGATCTCCGTGATCCCGGCAACCAGCAGCTGCTGCAGCGGGTAGTCAATCAGCGGGCGGTTGGCCAGGGGCAGCAGCGGCTTGGAGACCCTGTCCGTGAGCGGGGCGAGGCGGCTGCCGCGACCGGCGGCGAGGATCAGACCCTTCATCAGTGCCACTCCGCCAGGCTGCGCCGTCCGTTGCCGGCACCGCTCAGCCAGGCCCCGGGTCCGGGAGCGACACTCAGCCAGCCGGCCTGCAGCGTGCTCGCCGCAGCGTAATCCCGCAGCAGATCGTCAAGGGCCGCGCTGTCAACGGGAGCAGCGAACAGGGCCAGCAGGCTGCCGCCGAAGCCGCCGCCCATCAGCCGGGCCCCGAGGCAGCCGGGCAGGCCGTCCAGCAGCTCCACGAGAATGTCAATCTGAGTGGTGCTGACCGCAGCGTCGTCACGCAGGCTGGCATGGCTCTCCCGCAGCAAACGGCCCATGGCCGGCTGATCGGCGGCCTGCAGGGCGGCCACGAAGTCATGCACGCGCCGCTGCTCACTGAGCAGGTGGCGGATCCGCCGCCGGGCCGGGTCGGGCATCGCCTCAGCAATTGCCAGCAGCTCCTCCGGGGGCCGCTCGCGGAAGCAGTCGAATCCGCCGCTCAGGCGCCTGGCCTCATTCAGTGCGCCGACCATTTCCGCATGGCGGCGGTTGTATTCCGAGGCGGCGAGCTGGCGGGGCTGGCCGCTGTCAACGACCACGATCTCCAGCCCGGCCAAGCCACTGAGCGGCACCTCCGTGTGGCTCTCCTTCCAGGTGTCAATCAGGAGCGCACTGTCCTCCAGGCCGAACATCGAGGCGTACTGGTCCATCAGCCCGCAGCTCGTGCCGAGCGCGAGATGCTCGGCGCGCTGGGCCGCACGGCAGACGGCCCGGGCGCTGGGCAGCACCGCATCGGGCTTGAGCGCCAGCAGCGCCCCCTGCACGGCGATCCCGGTCGCCGCCGAGCTGGAGAGCCCCTGCCCGACCGGCAGGTCGGAGAGAATGGCAATCTGTGCGGATGCGGTCTCGGTCAGGCGGGCCAGCTCCAGCACGTAGGCCAGCGGACCATCCGCAGCCGTCGCCCTGTCGAGCTTTTGGACCTGCGGCTCGCCGAGCACATCGGTGACGAGGCTCAGCCCGCCTGCGGGCAGGCTGCGCACGGCGACGCTGACCCCGGGGGAGATTGACAGCGGCAGCACCGCGCCGCCGGCGTAGTCAATGTGCTCACCGATCAGGTTGATGCGGCCCGGCGCGCAGCAGCAGAGCTCCGGCTCCTCGCCGAAGTGCCGCATGAAGAATTCACAGAGCTGCCGCCAGCCGATCATGGCTGTTCCCGCCCTGCATCCGCAGGCGGCTCGAAGTACAGCAGGCCGGTATCCCAGAAGCGCCAGTCAATTCCGTTGTCACCGCCCCAGTCATTGAAGTACATCATCTCGGAGAGGCCTTCGTCGTAGTCGGAATAGAAGATGGTGAAGCCGCAGAAGCTGCCGGGTGTGGCATCGAGATATGGCAACTCGGAGAGGGGGATGGTCCAGCTGACAATGCACTCCTCTGGCAGGCGATCCGGTGGATCAGTGGGGTTGCCATCTTCGTCCAGATAGACTGGCATGGAATGGACTTCTCCAGCTTCAACATGGCTTGCTGCCACCGGCCCGTAGAACCCTGCGCCACTGCCACTCGGTTTCTCACCTCCAAGACGCATCACGCGCGGCCCGTCAGTCACGAAGGGACAGCAGAACACCCAGTAGTCGTCAGCCTGCCAGGCATTATGACCAACGGCACCCTCCGGGTAATCCGTTTCATCACTGTCAACAAGTGCATCAAAGCAGAGGTTGATGCGGTCGGAATCCCAGATGCCGTTGCCAGGGGTCATATCATCCGACAGGCTGGCACTGATCAGCAGATTCTCCTCATCGTAGTAAACCGTGAAGTTCAGGCTTGCATCGTTTTCATCATCCACCTTGCCGGAGAAAACCTTGCCAGTTTCAGGACCCAGTTTGTTTGTCTGTGGACTGACAACTATTTCACTGGAATCCATGATTTCAACCCATGCCGGTTCATAGTGCGTTGCCTTCACCACATAGTCCGGCAGGGCGGTGTTGTCGATCCCCTGCAGTCTGTCGCGCAGGCGCTGTGTGCCGGGGAAGCTGTGGGTGAAGCTGGAGCTGTTGCCAGCTTCGTCCGTGTACTCCACGAGGAGTTCAAAGGATTCATTGCGCAGGCGCATGTATTCATCCTCATCCAATTCAATTGAAACCCCTCCATCAATCATGAACCCTGCGGACGCATCAAAGCTGTAATCCTTGATAAGTCCATCCCGCTGCAGTCTCTCTTCAATCAAGGATGGCCTGTGTGAGGTTGTCAACAACCACATGTAGTCACCTTCAGGTCCGGTGATCTCAACATTCACGGAATGTGCTTCCTCATCCCAGTCCAGCTCCGCATGCCAGCTCGGACGCATATGCAGCTGCACGCTGCGCTGTGGCAGGCAGAACTGCACGTCCAGGCGCTGGCGCGGCAGCGTGCCCATATCGAGGCGCAGCTGCAGCAGCAGTTCGCCGTCAGCAAGCAGGTCCCGGGGGATGCGCAGCAGATACTCGCCATCCGGCAGGGGCTCGCTGTCAAGGTACTGCCCGGCGAAGGAGGCTGCCAGGGCCAGGTCGATGCCCGGCGGTATGTCGCCATACACCTCACTGCCAACGACGATCTCCAGATCCTGGCCGAGCAGGCAGTCGATTTCGTCATCCGCCAGAATGGCGGCCACGCAGCGCTGCTCGGGGAAGCGCAGTCCGGGCGGCAGCAGCGCTGCAGCCCCGCTCTGCTTCACGCGCTCGCCGAAGAAGGGCAGCAGGCGGGCATAGCTCTCGCGCGGCGTGCGCCTCAGCATCCACTCGTAGTAGACCAGCTGCGCCTCCCAGGGGAAGCCGGCCTCCTTGCGGATCTCCTGTTGCGCCAGCTCCCGGATCTCCTCGTCAGTGAAGCCGACAGCTTCGAAGCAGCCCGGCTGCTCGGCGAGGATCAGCTCGATGTTGGCAGCCATGTCATCGGCATCGAGGAAGTCAGCGGGCATCCCGGCGGTGCGGAACAGGCCGTCAATGTTGTGCAGCAGTTCATGGATCGCCACGCGGCTGACATTGTCAGGATGGCTCGTGAGCACCGCGCTGCCATAGTAGCCAGTGCCTCCGCTCTGTCCCATGAATGCCATGTCCGGCGCCGGACCCTGGGCCGCCCCGCCGTAGGCCTGTAGCGCGGCTTCGCCATCCAGCTCAATCTGCGGACGTTCACGGTCCCAGCCCCAGAAGCAGGCCACGAGGTCGTAGTGGTCATCGGGCACGCCGTAGGCGCGCAGGTCAGCCTCCACATCCCCGCTGCCCAGCCAGAAGACATTGCCATGCTCGCGTCCGCACTGCGCCGGCGAAAGCGTATGCGGCAGCTCAAGGAAGTCCAGCTCGAACTGCAGCCGGTCGCCGGCCACAGCGTGGTACCAGTCCATCCATCTGCCGATCTCGGCGCGGAAGCTGGCAATCTCCTCCTCGCTCATGCGGTGCGCAAAGGTGTTCGGGTAAAGCGCCACCAGCAGTTTCAGGCCGACCGCCTCATCATCCGCCAGGCCGAGCTCCAGCGTGTCCCCGGTGACAACGGTGCCACCGGCGGCCCGGTACTCATCGAGCACCTCGTCTATCTGCTGCCAGAAGCGCTCATCCTTCATGGAGCGCCGGTCAAGGCCAGTCCGCACGTCACGGTCGATGAACAGGAAGGGGATGTGGTAGTCAACGTCGCCTTCCTCGAACATCAGCGCGTGGTGGAGCTGATCAGGCGAGAAGGGCATTGCAATGTCCCAGATCGTGACCTGGCCGGGCTGGACGTAGGCCATGCGCCGGTCCAGCGGGTAGAGCTCACGGAAGTGGTTGTCACGGGACAGGGCGAGGATCTGCGTGTTGCGGGGGGCAGTGGCAACGGGAGGTTCGGAGGATATGTCCCTTTGCGCCCCTGGGTTTTCTGGACCTTCAACGTTGGCGGCAATCCGGCGGTCAGCCTCCCAAAATGAGTGGATCATCGCCGCATAGTTGATACCGCTTTCCCAGGGGCGGATACGGTTCGTGCGTCCGTAGATGTCTACCGGCACACTGTCAGGCCCCAATACTTCGCACCAGGCTCCCTCCGGCGATGCAGATTCCATCAACATGCGTCCAATACGAATACCGGGTTCACTCCAATCTGATACGACAGCCGCTTCCAGCCAGTAGCCCAGGTTGTGACCGGTCATGTATCCGCTCCAGGGCGTGCTCTGCATGAATCTTCCACCGGCAAGCAGCGAACTGATTCTGTTGAAATTGTCATCCAGCAGGCCATCAGGCCAGTCGTGGTAATCCAGCCCCAGCCAGTAGGGACGGAGGCTGATGTTGGAGAATGGCGGCAACCAGGGCTGCCCATTGAGTGGCGAGATGGCGACCGCGATCCGGCCATCCACGATGTAGCGATTGCCAATCACGATATCAAGTTCACGCATGATGCGGTTCGCTTCATACACGCCGCCGGTCAGGCCCATTTCCTGTGCCATTTCCACGACTGCGGCGGCGGACGCGCGGTGCAGGATGGTGTTGTCAAAGCTGTAGAAGTCGGTCGGGATGTAGCCATTGGGCCAGCCGATCTGCCCGCTTTCCACGCGGTCATATGTGGAGTACAGCGCACCCTGGGTGTAGGTTTCGTCGCCATGGAAGGTCACGCCGTAGAGCGTGGAGTATTCCATCGCCGTCAGGTTGTGGGTGACGAAGCCCCAGCTTTCCTGCATGAACTGCGTTGCTTCCTCCAGCAGCCCGTCCTGCATCATCGCGCGCCATAACAGGTAGTGCTGGAGCACGATCAGGCTCGGGACCTCGGCATGCTCCACGCCGAATGCGCTCCAGTCGAAGCCCGTGGCCCCGACGCCGGAAAGGTCGCCGGCCGTGCCGGGTTCACCGGGCTGCCATCCATCGAGGCCGGACAGGTCCAGGTCCAGCGGCACCAGCATCGGGCAGGAGCCGTAGGACACACAGGCCGCGCGGTGGTAGCGCAGCAGGCGCATCACGTTGCCATAGCGCTTGTTGACGATGTCGGTAAGGATGATGCCGTTGTTGTCGCGCACCCAGCAGCCGTGGTAGCTGACCATCGGCGAGGAGCTCCCGCTGTAGCGGTCGCGCTGGGTCTCGATGATCACGGGAAGCTGGGCCAGCAGGTCGTCAAGTTCGGGATCGCCAGTATCAGATTGGTAGTCTGCTGCACTGAACGAATGCCACCAGTCCAGCGTTCGTGTTGCCATTTCCTCAACACCTGCTGTATCCAGTTCCACCGCCGCGCGGGGCTCACCGGCCTTGCTGACGATGCAGGCCACCGCGCAGCGCCAGCTGCCGTCATCCTGCAGCTTGCCATAGATGCTCTTCGACGTGCCCCCCACTTCAAGGAAGCCCTGGCACTGGATCGTCAGGCGATTATCACCCTGATGGAACACCAGGCCGTCGTATTCCTTTTCCTGCGCCTCTATCCCGACCTGCAGGTAGTACTGCCAGTCCGGGTCGGTCTGGCCCTCCACCGGTCTGAAGCGGTACTCCCTCACCAGCACCGGCATGTCAGGCACGGCGTACTGGATGATGCTCAGCTCGCCGAAGTCCGCACTCTGCCTGACCCTGACAATCGCCGCCCCGCGAACCTGTTCGATGGACTGCTGCGTCCACTTGTCGCCGAGATGGAACACCGGATTGAAGCCGCCCTTCGGAGCCGTGGCCTTGAATGACAGCGCGATGTCCGGCCAGTTGCCCTCCTGCCAGACCTGCCAGTCGCCGTTGTCACCGCGGGTCTGGTAGCCGGGGCCGGTCAGCCCACGCAGGAGCGAGAAGTCGGAGTCCACCCCGAGGTGGCCGAAAATGTAGCCGTTGCCAAGCGGGAAGCAGCCGTAGTCGGGGTAATCCCCCTGCCCCGGCTCAAAGGGATAGGCCACATCGCGCATGCCCCAGGATGAGAAATCGGCATCACTGACGAGCTCGAACATGGAGGCCTGCGCCGTTGCCATCAGGCCGATGAGGAAGGCTGATGCAAGGGCTGCGATGCTGAGAATCCGTTTGGTCATTCCCATGGATTAAGCATAAACGAGGGGAAGCTGGGGAGGTCGTTCCCATGGAATGACAGGAGGCCAGTGCCATGCACTGGTAATCCGGTAGGCCGTGCACTCGCAATCCGGTAGGTTATGCACTGGGAATCCGGCAGGCCATGCACTGGCAATCCGGCAGGCCATGGGCCTGCAATCCTGCCAGACCATGGGTCTGGCCTCCTGCCTCTTGCCAGACTGACATCTGGCCTCCATTGCCCGGTTTGCACCGGGCCTCCGCGCCTGGCTTGCGCCAGACCTCCGTAACTTCAGCGCGACCCGGATGCGGCTCTGACCTTAACTTCAGCGCGACCCGGATGCGCGAATGCGCAGCCGCAGCGCCAGACTGGCGAGCGCTTGCGCAAGCCAGAAAATCAAAAGGGCCACCCCGAAGGGCGGCCCTGTGGTGTCCGTTTTTATCCCATCCCGCCTAGCTCGATGCGGAGGCCGCGGCCACCTGCTGCTTGACCCATTCTGTGCTGACCGACTTCGGTCGCGTGATCGGCGAACCGATCGCCCGGTTGAGGACGTACTGCGCCAGCATGCCCATTGCCCGGCTGACGCTGAAGACCACGGTGTAGTACTCGAATTCCTGCAGGCCGTAGTGGTAGAGCAGCGTGCCGCTCGAGGCATCCACGTTCGGCCAGGGGCTCTTGGCCTTGCCCTGCTCGGTGAGCACCTGCGGCACCACCTCGTAGAGCATGTTGACAAGCTGGAAGACCTCGTCCTCCGGGAAGTGCTCGCGGCCGAAGTTGATGAAGGCCACGAAGCGCGGATCCGGCACACGCAGCACGGCGTGGCCATAACCGGGGATCACCTGACCGCCGTTGAGGCGGTCCCAGCAGTACTTCGTCAGTGCTTCCTTGCTCGGCACGCCGCCCAGCTTCTCCTTGAGGTCGAGCACGAAGCCCAGGCACTCCTGGTTGGCCAGGCCATGCAGCGGACCGGCCAGCGCATTGAGGCCGGCGCTGACCGAGTAGAACGGATCGGAGAGCGCGCTGCCCACGGTATGGCAGGTGAAGGCGCTGGCATTGCCGCCCTCGTGGTCGCTGTGCGACATCAGGTAGAGGCGCATCATCTTGTATGCATCCTCGGTCTGGGGCATGCCCAGCATGTAGGCGTAGTTGGCGGCCCAGTCCAGCTCGGGGTTGGGCTGCAGGCGCTCGCCCTTGTTGAAGCGCTTGCGGTAGATCGCGGCGGCGATGTTGGGCAGCTTGCCGAGGATCGAGAGTGAATCGTCCAGGGCGGCCTCCCAGTGCTCCAGCTTGTGCATCTGGTGGTAGCGCGCGGCGAACTGCGACTCATGCTGCATCACGAGGATCGCGGTGTTGAGCATGGTCATCGGGTGGCTGTCGGCGGGCATGCTGTCGAGCACGTCCCAGACATACTGCGGCACCTTGTTGTGGGAGGCGAACTCGGCCCGCAGGCTCCTGCGCTCCGTCTCGCTCGGGATCTCGCCGGTGAGCAGCAGCCAGAAGATCTCCTCCGGCAGCAGGTGCGTGACCTCCAGCAGCGGGTGGCCCCGGAAGATCACGCCCGAATCGGGCTCGACGACCGAGGTGTCACAGATCATGCCCTTGATGCCGCGCATTCCGCCATAGGCCTGGGCCACGGTCACATCGGAGATCTTCAGCTCGCCGTGCTCGGTGAGCAGCTGCTTGATCTCATCTCGCAGTGCCGGGATCTGTGCAGACAGTTTTTCCTTAATGATCGACATGCACGCTCCTCCTCAAGATGTGCGCGAGGGGTTTGGTGCCGCCCCTGTTTATCTCTGTGGTCAATCGCCGAGATTATAAATCATGGCGAGTCAGCCCGCGCTTGCGTGCGGCTTTAATTACGCAGTTTTGTCCGCGATTTTCAGCCGCCTCAATCTGCCGTACCCGCCGCAGCAGACATTTAATCTTGCAATGTTATAATGCACGAGCATGAGTAATAACCGCAGCAATCCCGGACTCTCATTCGTGGACCATACCTGCTGTGGTGGAGTGGTGCTGGATGAACTTTCCGGCCAGGCCAGACTCGTGCTGATAGAGGTCGACAAGGGCCGCCATCCGCAGTGGCTGCTGCCCAAGGGCCACGTCAATCCCGGCGAGAGTTTCGAGGACGCGGCGCGGCGCGAGGTCAGCGAGGAAACCGGGATCCCCGTCAGCCAGCTGGATGTGCTGGCCTACCTCGGCAAGATCGACTACTCCTTCCCCCCCGTTCCCCGGCATGAACTGCACCGCAAGACCGTGCATTTCTATCTGATGCATACGCATGTGCGGGAGTTCACCGTGACGCGCTTTACCCGTGAGGAAGGCATCGCCAGTGCCTACTGGTTCAGCTTCGATGCCGCAAAGGAAGTGGTGCGCTATGACGGCAACCGGGAAGTGATCGAGCGCGCGGAAATCATCCTCGAGCAGCTGCTGGCCCGCAGCGGTGATTCCTCCCGCGAAGCCGGATAAGCAAAAGGCCGCCTCTGTGAGCGGCCTTTATGCAATTCAGATCGTGCTGGTCCGGGTCAATCAGACTTCAGCCTTGCCGATGATCTTGAATTCCGTGGTCTCCTTGGTACGGCCGCGCTTCTGGCTGCCACCGCGCAGCAGGAAGCCCTTTAGACGGATGATCTCGCCCTTCTCGATCACCATTACCTTCTTGGGCGTGCCGTCATATCCCTTGGCATTGTAGACCTGGATGGCCTTGCTGTTGCTGTCATTGAAGGCGCGGATGGCCTTCAGCACCGCGAGGCTGTTGCCGACCTTTTCGCGTTTGCTCGAACCCCGTCCGGGCGCGGTCCTGAGCCACTGGTAATCAAGGTTATCCATACCCTTGGCCTTGGCAAAGCGCGCCGCGAGATCGACGAGGCTGATTACATCCTTGAGATCCATGCTTACTCCTATTAATTAGCTGGATTGAGTATCCAGTTCATGACAATGCAAATATATCACGTTGCAGCGGGCATTTCAATTCATAACCGATTCAATGATTCAGGGAAGAATAAATATCAGCATGGAGCAGACAATTCACTGGATTCACATGGAATATTCCGCAGTCAGCAGGCAGGAAATGTTCAGGAACAAAACATAGCTGCAATGCCTGATTTTCCAGGCCGCTGGCTGCGGTTGGACGGAGGCTGGTCTGTGGGGGAATTCATCGCAGAGAAAATATGAAAGCCGTACCCGGGGCAAGGTACGGCTCATATAGAAAGGCGGAAAAACGGGATAGGCTAGTTAATGGAAATGGCAGCATTCAAAGGAAGATTCCGCGCCTTCATCTGTTTACCACCACCTCGTTTGGATACGGGAGATCGCTGAGTCCCGCATCCGATCCAGTACTCTCAGCGATTGCTGGGATTATAACGGTATATTTCGAAATGCAACAGCGTTTATCGCAGATTGACCTATACACATATGTAGTAAAGTGGATAAATCTGGGGAGAAATTGTTGATAACTCGGGATTTCCACTGATACGGGCTCTCATCTGCAGCAGCTGAACATGCCGCGGCCGCAGGCTGCGTCCTACGCTGCAGCAGGTCCGGTCCTGCCCCTGATGGACTGGCCGGGTCTATAATCACAGTGATTATCCCAAGGGGTGACCCATGCGCAATCAGGCAGTCAAGGCACTGGTAATCTTCCTCGTGGCCTTCGCAGGCATCGCAGTCGCCGGCAAGGTCTTCGCCCAGAGCTGGTTCAAGACCAGCAGCGGACCCAGCGGTGAGCGGATCACACTCATCAATGTGGAGGGGGCGATCACCGGCAGTGCCGCCGCGGCCTCGCCCTTCGGTGAGAGCGGCGCGAGTTCCGTCTACATCGCCGAGCAGCTGCACAGTGCGGCCCGCGACAGCAATATCAAGGGCGTGCTGCTGCGGGTGAACAGCCCCGGCGGCAGTGCTGCGGCCTCCGATGAGATCTACCAGGGCGTGATGGCCGTGCGCAATGCCGGCAAGCCGGTGGTGGTGAGCATGGGTGACGTGGCCGCCAGCGGCGGCTACTACATCTCCGCTGCAGCCGACAAGGTCTTCGCGAACGGGGCCACGCTCACCGGCAGCATCGGTGTGGTCTTCAGCCTGATGAACTGGGAGGAGCTGGCGGACAAGTGGGGCGTTGATGACGTGACGCTGCATGCCGGCGAGTTCAAGGACATCGGCAGCCCCTGGCGCCAGATGACAGACAAGGAAAAGGAGATGATGCAGGAGCTCCTGGATGACGTGCATGAGGAATTCATGCAGGCCGTGATCCAGGGCCGGGCCAGTGCTCCGAACCCGATGACCGAGGAGCAGGTCCGGGCTGCCGCCACCGGCATGATCTACACCGGCAGCAAGGCCAGGGAGCTGGGTCTCGTGGACGAGATCGGCGGGCTGGAGGAGGCCAAGGCCGAGGTGCGGCGCATGGCGAAGGTCGGCCAGGATTTCCCGGTCGAGCCCGAGGCCGCCCCGAGCCTGCTGGAGGAACTGCTGGGTGTGAGCATGGAGAGCCGGCTCAACCCGCTGGCACGCTTCGCGGCTGATCCGCTGAGCAGCCTGGCTGGCAACCTCTACCTGAACACGACCCTGCGCGACATCGTTCTGCGCTGAAACATGGCAGCCCCGCGCTGCGTAATCACAAGTATCTGATGGCGCACTGGCCGGCGCTGGAGTGGGAGTAAATCATGCAGAAGGGAATGAACATCTTCATTGCCGTGTATGCCGTGCTGCTGGTGGCCGTGCTGGGAGCTGCGATCGCGCTGCCCGACAAGCCGGAAGTCGCACAGTATGCGGCCGGCGCGATGGGCCTCGTGATGTTTGCGATGGCCTACATCGCACACCGCGCCAGTGAAGCGGTTGGCAATCCATTCAACGGCCTGGTCTGGGGCAGCTTCGGCACCCAGTTCAAGGTCTTTATCGGCGCCGTCGTGGTTGCCGTACTGGCAGTGGGGATCGCGGTGGGGCTCGGCTTCACGAGCATCGACCCGGACATGGGCTGGTTCGTGGAATCGGTCAGGAGCATGTCAGCCGAGAAGGGCCAGCCCCTGCCTGACAACGCCATCCCGATGATGCTCAACATCTGGCGCTTCAGCTCCTACCTCGGCCCGGTGTTCGGAGCACCCTTCCTGGCAGCGCTGTTCGTGCTGAGCTTCCTGCCCGTCTATGGCTGGCTGGGCCGCCGCCTGCTGACGAAGGGCCTGCCGACGACGCTCGCCGTGATGGCGGGCTTCGGACTGCTGAGCTCGCTGAGCGGAGCCTTCGTGAAGAACCCGATGTTCGAGACGCACAATCCGGCGCTGGCAATCCCGGTCTCCGCGGTCTATGGAGTGGCCCTCACGCTCGTGCTGTTCTGGCTGTTCCTCAGCAGCAACAGTGCCGTGGTCCCGGCCTACTTCCTCGCGGTCTACAGCTCGGTGGTGGGCTCGGCCCAGTTCTACTTCTCCGATCCGCAGGCACACATGGTGCCGCCCACCGGGCTGGCGGACATGATCGTACTCGTGATCCTGGCTGCCGGGCTGTGGCTGTACAAGGTCCCAGACTGGAAGCGGATGGAGGTTGCCGGAGTATCCTTTGACGGTACTTCCCTTACCTCCGGCCAGCTGGAACAGCTGGAGGCGGGACGCAGTGCACGCAGCTCCGGCGAGCCGGACCCGCAGGCTGCTCCCACTGAGGCAACAGCCGGCGAAGCGGAAGCAGAAACTGACGACAGCACGGTCAGCGCCGGATAGCAGAAGGCCGGGGCAGATCCCCGGCCTTGCATGCAGTCAGTTGTCAGTGGTGCCGTGAATCAACTCACGCGCCGTCAGGGCATCATCCAGTTGCCGTCGGCACCGACACCGTATTCGTAATTGTGCCAGCCCGGCTCCAGAATCGTGTGCTTGGCGCGCACCCAGATGCTGTCATCAGCCACCGTCAGCGTGTTGCCATCACGGTCCAGCATCGCCTCAGGCAGGTTGTAGCTGTCTGAGCCGGGGCCGATATCCACGAAGAGGCCGAGCGTCGGCGTGACATCCCGGTCGCCGGGATCCAGTTCGTCAATGTAAGCCGCTCCGAGGCCGGCCCGGACAGGCACATTCAGGATGGTGTAGCTGTCAGCTCCGGCATAGTCAATCATGTAGCAGAAGCTGTTGCGGATCCCGGTTGCCATGCAGCCGTTGTCAGACTGGTAGGTATCGTCTCCGGCGCCATCCAGCAACCATGCCAGGGTGTAGTCCTGCCCGAGGGCCAGGCAGCCGATCCCGGTGTAGGTGTACTGGTCCGCGCCATTGCGGTCCCACAGCATCGCAGCTCCGCGCAATGCACCGACAGATCCGCAGAAACGGTCACCGGAATAGCTGTCAGAGCCTCCCAGTTCCAGCAGCATCCCCGTACCTTCAAAGAAGGCCACCGCCTGGGCGAAGACCGCAGCGGAATATGTATCCGTACCGCCGTCCTCGCAGAGCAGGCCCAGGCCGGCTGAGACAACAACCGGGTCCACCGTGGCATCACCGCTGGGCAGCTTGCCGAGACTGCAGCCCTGGGCGAAGTTGACCACTCCGCCCAGTCCGTCACCATATTCAGGCTTTCCCGGATCGCCGGCGGTCTCCGCGGAATAGTTGTCATTGTCAGCGCCACGGTCGGACAGGATGCCGATGCCGCGGTAGCTGCCGAATCCCTGCGAGCGTGACACACAGCCGTAGTTGTCCATGCCGTCGAGGTCCAGGAGTGCGCCGATCCCGACAAGCGAGGCTCCCTGGCCCATCGCCTCCACACCGTAGCTGTCATTGCCGCTCACGTCGCAGAGGATGCCCACTCCGAAGTTGGAGCAGCCCTGGCTGAGCCGCACGGCATCGTAGCTGTCATTGCCCGAGAGATCCAGCAGCAGGCCGTAGCCCAGCCGGCCACTGCCCTGCTGATGGGTGTCGTCATCGCTCAGCACCGCCGTCCGGTCCACGTTGTCAGGATCATCCAGGCGGAAGTACTCGTCATCACCGGCATAGTCGATGCAGATCGCGATCGGGTTGGCCAGTGCCGCGTTGCCACCGGCATGGCAGTGGTAGTCGTCATTGCCGCCGATGTCCACCTGCAGCAGGTAGAAGCCGTTCTCCGTGCCGCCGTCCCAGTCCGGCAGGTTGATCACGTCGTCACCGTCACCGGTCACGCGGATGTCACCGAGGCTCGTGCGGATCTGGAAATCAAAGGAGGCCCCGGGGGTCCAGCCGTCCAGGAAGGCATGGAATTCATCCAGGGCATGCGTGAGCACTGCCGCACCCTGGAACAGGTCCTCATAGTCGAAGTTGACGGGGAGGTAGCCATTCTGCAGCCAGACGTTGCCAGGCGTGATGTTGTAGATATTGGATTCCACGGCCGGGTTGTTCAGCACCATGTGCAGGGAATCATTGAACGTCGCCTGCGGCCAGCCCTCCGGCGGAGTGGTCAGGCCCGTGATCTCGCCGAACATCACGGTGTTGGCCGGGTCCATGAAGGCTTCATGGTAGGGCTTGGCCTTGCGGATCGCGATGATCAGCCTGGCCAGGGCGCGCTGGAAATCCTCCGGGACCCCGGCAACTTCCGTCTTGATCTGCTCGAAGCTCGCGTCGTTCAGCGCATCGGGATATTCATTCATCAGGCGCTTGATGGCCTGGGCCAGCGGATCAATCTCATCCTCGTTCAGCGAGATGCCCTCGTTGACAACGCCGATCCCGTGCTGCCAGGCTCCGGTCTGGACCACACCCTGCAGGTTCTGCCAGTTGCCGACGGTCCGGGCCAGCGAATCCGCATAGGGCAGCATTTCCGTGTGGTCGTCGTAGTAGTAGCTGCCATAGGCCGGCAGCCAGGTATGCAGGTCGAAGTACGGGTTCGCGCCCGCATCCACATCAGTGAAGTTCTTCCACTGCACATTGTCCTGGGTGTCCGGGATCTCCCACCATTCCTCCGGCCCCGCGTTGGCGAAGAACTCAAAGGTCTCGTCGAAGCCCAGCTCCGGCAGCGGGATGTCCGGCGGCGGCACGGGGTCCGGGTCCGCCTCATTTAGGGCCTCCATGAACTCATCCGGCAGCACGCTTTCCTCAGTGTCGTAGGTGTAGACGTACATCGTATCGGTGTCCGTCCCGCCGTTCTCATCCGTCACGGTCAGCTTCACGCGGTGGATGCCCGGGGTGGAATAGGTCTGGTTGACGACGAGCGAACTGGAATCCTCGATGTCATCCTCATCCAGATCCCAGCTGAAGCCCGCCACGCCGTTGTCACCATCCTCACTTTCACTGCGGAACTGGAATTCCTCCGTGGTGCGGCGGACGTAGGTGTTGCTGGTCTCCACGATCAGGGCCTGCGGAGCGGTGTTGGTGTCCTGCTGCAGCCCGTTCATGCTGACGCTCACACCGTCGTACACGAGGATGGCGACGTAGAGATTGTCCATCGGGCTCAGGTAGTTCTGCGGTACCAGGTCCACCTGGGTGGGCAGATCGATGGTCTTGAAGCCGTTCGTGGTGAACAGATCGGACATCATCCAGCGCCCGCTGGTGTAGTTGGAGACGAGGATGTAGAAGCCCTGGCCCGGACCGCCGACGCCGCTGATGGTGTCAATTCCGATCCGCAGGCTGGCGGGGTAGCCGCCATCAGGGATGTTGATCTGATACATCGCCCAGCTGAGCTGGCCGGCCCCGGGGCTGAGCGAGATGCTCGAGGCATTGACGGTGATGTCGCCGCTGTCCGCGTAGACCACGGTCGGATCCAGATCCTGCAGGGCGCTTGTGATCTTCTGGCCCTGGCCGGAGAGTTCCGCCTGGCCGGAGGGCATCAGCGCCATCCCCGACAGGGCACCGGGCAGTTCAGCACTGGACTGTTCCAGCTGCTGCTGCATCTTCTGCCGGGCGCGCTGGGCAAAGGTGAAGGGGGATTCACCGCGCTCAAGCATCGCCAGCAGGTCCCGGTCACTCAGAGCGCTGCCTGTTCCCGGACTGGCAGGGGATGCAGCTACATCCGAGCTGGTGCCCGCGGGTGCCAGCGGGAGATTTCCGCCCTGCCCGCCGCAGCCTGCAAGGGATGCAGTCAGTAGCAGTATCAGCGCGGGAATGAGATTTCTGCTTCGGTTCATATTGCTTACCTCAGGAGCGTTTCTGAATTCCGGTCGAATCCAGGCTGTCCATCAGTAAGTATATCCCCGTTATCCGCAGGCTTTATTCAGATCAGCGTTAAGTGCTGGTCAGGTTCTGAGCTGCGCGGCGTACATCAGGCCGATGCCTGCACCGATTCCGCTGAAGATATACCAGTTGGTGCTGTTGGCCACCTCGAGGCGGCCCATCCAGACGAGGGCGATGATGGTCAGGCTTACGCCGAGCAGGAAGCCGCCGAAGACCAGCGGCGGGCCATTCAGGCTCTCCAGCGAGACTGCATGCTCCTTCTTCCCGAAGACCCGCATGCGCTCCTGCTCGGAAAGCGGCTCACGGCGTGGATGATCCGGATCGTCGATGAAGAACTTCTCAGTGTCCTCTTCATAGCCGACCTTCTCCTGGGCCATGGCCTGGGTGCGGATCACGTCATAGTCATGCTGGGCATCGGCCTTCTGCCAGTGCTCCTCATTGCCACCACGGTAGGCTTCGGGATACTTCTCCTCGGAACGGCTGCGCGGACCACGCGAGTCCTCCTGCACCTGCTCATGGGAATTGAGCAGCCGCTCAAGCTGCGAAGGGCCCTGGGCCGTCTCCTTGTTCCGGCGCACCTGCTCCTGGAACTCCCTGCCGGGGTCAAAGCTTTCCATCGTGAATTCCTTACCGCTCATGTTCAGTCACTTTCCTTGAGATCTTAACCACAAATCTTACCCATGTGGCGGGGAATCAAACGCCTTGGCCGGGATTTGTCAGGCTGACGCTAGAATATGCGCGCATGGGACTGCTGGACCTGTTCAAGCGGAAGAAGAAGCCTGAGGATGTGGCTGCACCGACGGCGGAGCCTGCGCTCGAGCAGCCGCAGGTGGATGTGGATACGGCTGCTGAACAGCCTCCCGAGCCACCCGTCAAGGCTCCGGCCGAAACGCCCGTGGCCGCCCCGGCAGCAGCGCCGCCTCCGCCAGCCGATCCGGCAGCAAGCCGCAGCCGCTTCCGCACCGCTCTGAACCGGACGCGGGCCTTCTTCACTTCGGCCTTCAGTTCCGACCCGGGCCAGCTCGTGGATGATGCCTACTATGACGACATCCTCGATGCCCTGCTGCTTTCCGATGTCGGGATGGAGCTGGCCACCGAGCTGGTGGAGCGCATCCGCCGTGAAATGCGCGACCGGGGCCTGGCCTACCGCCGGGATGTACCGCCCGTGGCCCGCGAGGTGCTGCAGGGCGTGCTCGCCGATGTGCGTGAGCCCGTGCCGCTGGTGCCGGGCCGCCTGAATGTGATCATGCTCGTGGGTGTGAACGGCAGCGGCAAGACCACGATCTCCGCGAAGCTCGCCCACCGCCTGCGGGCCGAGGGTCTGAAGGTGATCCTCGCCGCCGCCGACACCTTCCGCGCTGCCGCCACTGAGCAGCTCAGCGTCTGGGCGGGGCGCATCGGCGTGGACATCGTCACCGGCCAGCAGGGCGCGGATCCCGCCGCCGTGGTCTTCGATGCCACCCAGGCCGCGGCCGCGCGTGGGATGGACGTGCTGATCGTGGACACCGCCGGCCGGCTGCAGACCAAGCACAACCTGATGCAGGAGCTCAGCAAGGTCACCCGCACGATTGACAAGGCCTGCGAGGGCGCGGCAGTGACCCGCATCCTGGTGCTGGATGCCACGGTCGGGCAGAATGCGATGAGCCAGGCCGAGCTGTTCAATGAGGCCTGCGAGCTGACCGGCGTGGCGATGAACAAGCTGGATGGCAGTGCCAAGGGTGGCACGCTGTTCGCCGTGGTCAACAGCCTGAAGATCCCCGTGCTCTACATCGGCGTCGGAGAACAGATCGACGACCTGCTGGACTTCGACCCGGTGGAATTCACGACGGGCCTGATTCCGGACGTGGAAGGCTGAAAAGCAGATCACCTGCTTACACCACTGTGCTGCGCTCATTCACGATAGCCGCGATGCTTCCGAGATAGTTCTCTGCATGCCTCAGAACAATGGCAGTCAGCCTGCCCGGATCGACCCCCGCAGTGTCCTCAGCCAGCGCCGCAAACTGCAGCTGAGCAGCTTTGCGGACATCCTGGCTGAAGCTGAGCGCCTGACTGAGCTCGTGCAGGACGGCAATACCGTGCGGGCGGATCTCGCCCCCGGGGATAGCCGGCTGGTACACCTTGGCAATATGCCGCTGGGGCAGATGCTCGGACACCTGGGCCTGACCCTGCGCCTGGCGGTGCATCCCGCCGCCTACCGTTTCCCCTTGCCGATGCGCCTCGTGTTCGGGATGCTGCGCCGGCGCTTCCTGACGGGCGGGCTGAGCATGCCCGTCGAGGCTCCGGCCCGGCTCAACAGCGAGATCCTGCCGGATGCCGGACTGCAGTGCAGCGCCGGACTGGAGATTCTGCAGCAGCAGATCGCTGAATTCCGCGCCGCGCAGAGCCTGCAGCCGAACCTGATGCTTGGCAGCCTGAGCCGCGGGGAATGGGAAGCCCTGAGCTGCCGCCATGCGGAATGGCACCTCAGCTTCATCCTTGAGCGCTGATGCAGTGCAGGCGCGGCACTTGCCTAATTCCGGTTAGACGCTAAAATATCCGCATCATAATTTGAAATACCTTTTACCTATACAAGGGGAAAGGTATCGGGAATCCGGGAGAAGGCAGAATGGAATTCGTGCTGGCCGTCATGGCCGTGGCATTAGTCAGCCTCGTATTCTCCTTCGTGATCAATGCAGGGATTGCGAAGAAGAGTGCGGGCAATGAGCGCATGCAGTGGCTCTGCAAGGCGATCTACGAAGGTGCAAGCGCCTTCCTGAGCAAGGAATACCAGGTAATCGGCATCTTCGTGCTGGTGCTGTTCGTGATCATCAGCGTGATCCCGGCGGAAGGCATGGGCTGGAAGACCGCTGTCAGCTTCGCGCTCGGCGCCGGTGCCTCCGCGCTGGCCGGCTTCCTCGGCATGAAGACCGCGACCCTCGCCAATGCGCGCACCACCAACGCCGCCATCGAGAGCCTGCCGGCCGCCCTGCGCGTGGCCTTCAGCTCCGGTGCGGTGCTCGGCCTGGCCGTGGTCGGCCTCGGCCTGCTGGGCATCACGGGCCTGTTCTACGTCTTCACCCAGTTCCTCGGCGTGAGCATCCAGGATGCGCTGTCCTATGACATCCTCGGCTTCAGCCTCGGCGCTTCCTCGATCGCCCTGTTCGCCCGCGTGGGCGGCGGCATCTACACGAAGGCCGCCGACGTCGGCGCTGACCTCGCCGGCAAGGTGGAGGCGGGCATCCCCGAGGATGATCCGCGCAACCCCGCCGCGATCGCCGATAACGTCGGTGACAACGTCGGCGACGTGGCCGGCATGGGTGCCGACCTGTTCGAGTCCTATGTCGGTTCGATCATCGCCGCGATGCTGCTCGGCTACATCGCCGTCGGTGGCAACGAGGGCTTCCTGATCCCGCTGCTGATCTCCGGGATCGGGATCATCGCCTCGCTGATCGGCATCGGCTACACCAACATGTTCACGAGCTCCAACCCGCATGACGCCCTGCGCAGCGGTACGCTCTGGGCGGCGGCGATCACTGTGCTCGGCAGCGCCGGGATCATCTGGATGTACCAGAGCATCCTCGCCGGCTGGGGCCTGTTCTGGGCCCTGCTCGGCGGTCTGGCCTCCGGATCCGTGATCGCCTGGCTGACCGAGTTCTACACCAGCGCGGAATACGGGCCGACCCGCTTCATCGCGAAGTCCTCCCGCAGTGGCCCCGCCGTCAATATCATCTCCGGCGTGAGCGTGGGCATGGTCTCCACGGCGCTGCCGCTGCTGGTGATCTGCGTTGCCATCATGGTGGCCTACGGCGCTCCGGGCGGCTTCAGCGGCAACCCCAACATGGGCCTGTTCGGGATCGCGATCGCCGCGGTCGGCATGCTCTCCACGCTGGGCGTGACGCTGGCCGTCGATGCCTACGGCCCCGTGGCTGACAACGCCGGCGGTATCGCCGAGCAGGCCGGCCTGCCCCCCGAGGTGCGTGAGCGCACCGACGAGCTGGACAGCGTCGGCAACACCACCGCCGCGATTGGCAAGGGCTTCGCGATCGGCTCCGCCGCCCTGACCGCCGTGGCCTTCTTCAGCGCCTACAGCGCCAAGTCCAACATCACGAGCATTGACCTGAACAGCCCGGTCGTGATGATCTGCGTGCTGATCGGCGCGATGCTGCCCTTCCTGTTCAGCGCACTGACGATGACCGCCGTGGGCCACGCCGCCCAGCAGATGGTCAACGAGGTGCGCCGCCAGTTCAACACCATCGAGGGCCTGCGTGAGGGCCGCGAGGGTGTTGTCGGCGACTACAAGACCTGCATCGCGATCTCCACCCAGGCTTCCCTGCAGAAGATGGTGCTGCCCGGCCTGCTGGCCATCGCCAGCCCGATCGCGATCGGCCTGCTGTTCCGCTTCATCAGCGGCCAGGGTGCCGAGGCCGTGGGCGGCCTGCTGGCCGGTGCGCTGGCGAGCGGCGTGATGATCGCGCTGTTCATGTCCAACTCCGGCGGTGCCTGGGACAACGCCAAGAAGTTCATTGAGCAGAAGGGCCTGATCGAGGAGATCAAGAAGGAATACGGCGAGGCCAACTGGGTTGCCAGGACCATCGAGAACTTCAACCCGACCGAGAAGGAGAAGCTGGCTGCCTACAAGGCGCAGAACCCCGGCAGCGAGGCCGAGGAGCAGTTCGTGATCAGCCAGATCATCAAGGGCAGCGACCCGCACAAGGCGGCGGTCGTCGGCGACACCGTGGGCGATCCCTTCAAGGACACCTCGGGCCCGAGCCTCAACATCCTCATCAAGCTGATGAGCATCGTGGCGCTCGTGTTCGCCGGCCTGTTCGTGAGCGGCGCCGTCTAGGCGGGACTTCCATCCGAATCTGACAACGGCCCGGGAAACCGGGCCGTTTCCATTTCCGGGGTCATGGCAGCGGGCATCCTGCGCTAGACTGGAAACCGCGGATCAGGATAAGGGAGATGTATGGAGACCTTCCAGCAGCAGCAGGACTTCTTCCGGCAGCACTGGCCGGCCCTGCGCCAGAAACTCGAGAGCGGCGGCGCGGCGGCGGCCGTGGCCTGGATTGACTTCAGCTTCCAGGATGAGCTGGAGCGCCGCGTGCTGTTCCTCTTCGCCCGCCAGGGCATGGTGATGGGTGAATGGGCCGGGCGCAGCCTGGACCACTGCATCGAATTCGCGGACGCCGCGATTGCCGAATGCCTGAGCCAGTCTGCCCGTGCCGCCGACGAGGAAACCCGCAACCGGCGGCTGGACAGTGCCAACGTTGCCAGCTACAACCTCGCGGCCGATCTCGCCTGGTGCTGGGGTGACGACTTCCCGCGCGCCCAGCGCCACTATGAACGCGGGCTGAAGGCGGCCCAGGACAGCCTCAAGTGGCGGCGTCAGCTCGGCAAGCCCGCCTGGCCGCAGAGCATGGCCTGCTGGGCCGAGGGCGTACACCGCATGGCGCTCGCCGATGGCCAGGGGGCCGTGCAGGCCCTGCAGCGCGCGCTGGATCTGGCGGTGCAGGATGCGGCGGTACAGGGGCTGGAAGCCGAGCCGGGTCCGGCCTGCTCCGGCAAGGTGCTTTTGAACCTCGGCTGGCTGGAACTGGCCCGGCTGCAGTCCGGTGATGAATCCGCCGCGGCCCGCCTGGAGAGCGTGCTTGAGTACCTGGCCTCCCAGGAGGAGAGCCAAGACGAGCATCAGAGCGCCGATGCACAGTTCTACCGCCAGCAGCTGCTCGACGCGCAGCGCATCCTCGCGGCAGGCATACAGCAGCAGGCCTGATCAGCCGCCCAGTTCGTCCAGCGCGCGCTGCGCCGCATTGCGCGCACTGTCCGCCATGCTGTTGTCAGCGGCGATCTCACGCAGGCGCGCGAGGGCCGGCTCGGCATAGCGTCCCATCAGCCGCAGGCAGTGCGCCGCCACCGCCAGCGCATCCTCGTTGTCACGGCTGAGCACATCCAGCAGCACATCGCGGCTGGGCTGGAGCTCGCCGGAAATCGTATACATCGTGGAAGCGGCCAGCGCCAGCTCGAAGTCGTCGTCGCCACTGAGCAGCAGGTTGATGTCGTCTAGGGCCACGCGCGCATCCGCACCGAATTCGCGCAGGCGGTTGAGGATCACCAGCCGCTCATCGGGGCTGGCTTCGCCCAGCAGTGAACCATACATCTCCGCCGCCATGCCGGGATCGTCAGCCAGCACGGACATCACTTCCACGCTGGCCTGGCGGATCACGGACTCCTGGCTGAGCAGCAGGCGGCTGATGTCCGGCAGCAGCTCACGCCCGGCCTGTCCCATGTCCTGGGCCACCCCGAGGCCCTCGAGGATCCGTGCGCTGTCGCCACTTTCCAGCTCGCCCTCGACGATGCGGATCAGGTCACCGGCATCACCGCTGATCTGCCAGATCGCCTCCGCGGCATTCAGGGCGTGGTAGGGATCATCCAGCAGGGCCCGCACCTGCGGCAGGGCCGGGCTGGCCTTGGAGCCGATTGCACCGAGCGCCGCGAGCGGGGCCCAGACATTGTTCGTTGCCATTTCCGAACTGTAGGGAGCCAGATACCAGAGCTTGCGCCCGAGCGTCTCGGCCAGCTTGCCAACGGCGGGTGCGGCCCGTTCACCGAAGCGCGCCAGCGTGAAGGCCGCGTTGACACGCACAACCGGGTCCTCATCCTCCAGCATGGCTGTGAGTTTCGTCACGAGTGCCGTGTCCTGCGGGCTGAGCCGGACCGCGGTGCTGATCGCCGCACTGCGCACCTGCGGCTCGGGATCGTCCAGCAGCGCCCGGACCGCCTTTGCCGCCCGCTCGGGGCGGCTGCCCTCGATCATCTCCAGCGTGAACAGCGCCGTGGCCCGCACCCCGGGATCGCTGTGCTTGAGCTGGGCCTCGAGCCCGGGTACGGCGGCGGCGGCATCATTCGGATACCACACGAGCGCGCGGCTGGCTGCCTTGGCAACATCGGCATCGGGATCCGCCAGCAGTTCCGTCAGCTGCGGGAGCGCGGCCTCGGCCCGGCCGCAGAGCCCGTAGGCCCGGGCTCCGACCTGCCGGCCGTAGGGTGTCTTATGGTGGGTGAGCTGGCTGAACACGGATTGCCAGTTGTCAGTGACGCGCATGATGCTCTGCACCACGACGTCGGTGATGTCCGGATTGGTGAGCTGGTCCACGAGATCCGGCAGGGCCTCGGCTGCCCCCTTGCCCATCAGACCCAGCGCCAGCGCGCTGCCGTAGCTGAGCTCGGCATCATGGTCCTGCAGCAGCTCGCGCAGCTCGGGCATATGCTCGCGGCCATGCGCGGCGAACCAGTTGCCGGCCTCGATGCGCTTGTGTTCGGACTGGTTGCTGAGTTGGCGCAGCTGCTCACGCAGCTCGCTTTCGGCCTGTGCCGGGAGCGCCTGCAGGCAGAGGGCCAGCAAGAGCAGGCTGAAGGTGATGATCCTGTGCGGCATGCATTTCATGACGCATGGATTCTATCCGCTGCTCGCTTCCGTCGTGGAATCCGGGATATTCGGCGGGGCATCCCGCTGCAGGCGGCGACGCAGCCAGGCAGCGCGTACGGCCCAGGGATCACTGCAGCTCAGGTAGCCGATGCGCTCCATGCTGCGCACCAGTACTGACAGCAGGCGGCGCTCCAGGGGATTGCGGGTCACATTCTCCGTGTCCAGCCGCCTGGCGAGGCGGCTGAGACCAGCAGGGTCCAGCGCATCCGTGGCGGGAGTCTCCAGCGTGAGGGCCTGCTCAGGCTGCAGGCCACTGTCGAGTGCCTCTCCTGCACGCAGCTCCCGTCCGTCTGCCAGGGTCCAGACATGCTCTGACGGACTGGCAAGGGCTGGGCCATCGATCAGCATCCGCCATAGCTGCGGATCGTCAGCAGTGGGCATGGGCGGGACCGGGCTGCCATCGAGGCTGGCCACGAAGATGATGCCCTCGCTGCGGCGCGGGACTGGATCCGCCAGCCAGCGCAGATGTGCTTCGGCCTCCGCCGGATCCAGCTGCGCTGCCAGACGGCGCAGGCTGCGGCGGAACTGCGGGGCACTGGCGCCAGGCCCGCTGAACACGGAATGCAGGTCCGCACTGCAGAGCCAGTTCAGCTCGCCGTGCGCCTCGGCAAGATCGCGCAGGCGCAGGCGGATCCACTGCTCCGGGCGGCTCATGCAGATCTCCTGCGTGGTGATCACCACGTAGCGGCGGGCCACACGTGCCATTTCGCGGATCACCTGCAGCGGATTCTCCAGATGCTCGAAGACCTCACTCAGCAGCACGGTGTCAACGCTGTCGTCAGGCAGGGGAATCCCCTGCAGCGGGCTGGCAACGGCCGGCTGGCCGTGGATCTCGGCGGCGCGGCGGCAGGCCTCCAGCGAAAGGTCGATGCAGAGTGTGGGGCAGCCCTGGCGCAGGCGCAGCAGGTTGGCAATGTAGCCCTCCGCGGCACCGAGGTCCGCCAGGCTGCGGGGCTGCAGCGCATCCAGCCAGCGCAGCAGGCGGTAGCTGCGCGCCAGACGCAGCGGCCGGCCCGTTTCACTGTTGCCAAACAGGCCATGCAGCGGCTGGTGCGGGAAGTAGGAGCCGTCATCCGCGCGCGCGAAACGCTGCTCGAGGAATGAGCGTGCATGCGCGGTCAGCCAGCCGCTGTGCAAGGTACGTCTCCGGGTTGCCAGCCAGACCCTGGCGGCCCGACCCAACCACGGGAGCCGCCCTCAGTTTGCAACCGCCCTGATTCTAGGGCACGAGCACGATCTTGCCAAAGTGCCCGCCCTGCTCCAGCAGCACATGCGCCTGCACGGCGTCGGCCAGCGGCAGGACGCGGTCCACCACGGGGCGCAGCCGGCCGTCATTCACGAGCGGCAGGAGCTCGTACATCTCCCCCATCGAGCCCATGAAGCTGCCGTAGAGCGTGAGGTGCTTGGCGAACAGCATCTGGATGTCCAGCTCAGCGCGTCCGCCGGTGGTCACGCCGCAGGTCACGAGCCGTCCGCCGCGCTTCAGGGCCTTGACGCACTGTCCGAACACGGCGGCACCGACATGCTCCACCACCACATCCACGCCGCGTCCGCCGGTGATCGCATAGACCTGCTTGTGCAGCGTGCCCTCATGTTCATAGTGGTCGATCACCTCATCCGCACCGAGATCCAGCGCGCGCCGGGCATTGGCACTGCCGCCCGCGGTGGCAATCACCAGGCCCGCGCCCCGGGCCTTCGCCACCTGGATCGCGGCCGTGCCCACCCCGCTGTTGGCACCCATCACGAGTACGCTCTCCCCTGGCTGCAATGCACTGCGGCGCATCCCGAGCATATGCCAGGCGGTGAGGAAGGTCAGCGGAAAGGCCGCGGCCTCCTCCCAGCTCAGGCGCTCCGGACGCGGCAGCAGGTTGGCGGCGGGCACGCTCAGGTATTCCGCATAGCCGCCGTCGGTGAACAGGCCGACGATGCCGTAGTCAGCGGCGACGTTGTCATCGCCACGGCTGCGCTCCGGCCCGGGTGCTCCCGGCAGGCCCGGCGCCACGACGCAGGGCAGACCCTCGGTAAGCCCGCGCACCTCGCTGCCCCAGGCCACGACTTCCCCCGCCACGTCGCAGCCGAGGATATGCGGCAGCGGAATCGTCCAGCCGCGCGGGCCGATGCGCGTGGCGACATCCAGACGGTTCATGGCGCAGGCGCGTACGCGCAGCAGTGCATCATTGGGGCCGATCGCGGGGACGGGTGCCTCCTCGTAGCGCAGCACCTCGGGACCGCCGTGCTGATGGAAGCGCACGGCCTGCATCGTCTGGGGAATTGGCATGCCCTAATTGTATGGCGCGCCAGGCGGCCTGAGCCTCAGTCCGCGGAATCCGGCAGGGCGGCGCTCTCAGCCCGGTTCACGAGCAGCTTGCGCAGGGTGGCTAACCGTTCCTCCAGATGCAGGATCTCGGCGGAGACCAGATCCTCGCGTACGATGGAGCGTTTGGCGAGGTTCTCGCTGTAGAGCCGGATCGCGCGTTCGGCATCCTGCAGGGAACTGAAGCGGGGAATGTCACTCCCGTTTTCGAGCGTACCCAGCTGCGGGGTGAAGCTCTGGCCCTCGGAGTCGATCACCTGCGGGATCCGCGTGGAGCGCTCATCGAGCATCAGTGAAGGGTGGCAGGTCCACGCAATGAATTCGGTGTGTCCGTCCACGAACTCGCGAGCCTGTATGTATGGGGATGCAACCGTGGCTGGATCCCGCGGGAAGTCGGCGCTTCCCGGTCCCTTGCCCTTGAGAAAGTTCAGCATCGATCTGTCTACCCGTCAAAAGCTACCGGATACCTGAGTATAACCCGGGCACACGGCAAGCTCTACCCAAATGATCTCAATTACAGCCGGCAACCAAGGGCATCAGGAGCCTCCGCCAGGCGCTCCCTGCCCTTCCTGGCACCCATCCTGGATGCGATGCATGTCCGCAGCACCCCATCTCATCCTCCCAGCTCATGTCTGGTGTCAGTTTGACCAGCGCCGGCGCGGATTGTTCCGGGAAATCGCGGAATTTCAGGGACTTTCCGGGGCGGGATCCGCCAGCTGCGAACGGTCGAGGTAGCAGACCCCGGCCATCAGTTCCGTGGCGGGGATCTTGCCGAGCATCTCGCCGTAGTGCTGCTTGACCGTGGGCAGGTCGATGCGGTTCAGGAAGGAGCTGTAGGCCAGATAGCTCACGAGGAAGCGTGGGTCGGAGACGCAGGGCGGCAGGTAGCGCGGCGGCTCCAGCACCCCGGCATTGGCCAGCAGCCCGAGCGCCGGCAGGTCCTCGAGGTCCAGCTTGCCGCAGAACAGCAGGCCGATGCAGTCGATCCGGCCGCTGGCAACGGCGATGCGCAGGAAGTTGTGGACCTGCAGCAGGCCGTGGATGTAGGTGCAGTCCTTGGTGAAGGGGGCATGGCCGTTCACGAGTCCGCCGCGCACCACGCGCCGGCAGCATTCAAAGGCCTGCTCAGGGGTGTCCGTGCGCTCCCTGAAGTAGGCGAAGAGCTGCATGAAGTCGGCGCCGTCCATGCTCATCTTGATCGCGATCGTGCGCTCGGCCAGGCGCTGGAAGCGGTCCGGGTCCATCGCCGCGCTCATGAACTCGGTGAACACCGCCAGGCCCTCCTGGGTGCGGGTCGTGCCGGCATGCGCACTGGCGAGGATCGGGAAGCGCTGCTGGGCCACACCGTTGAGCGTGGTGCCGATGTGCACGAAGGCCTCGTGGTTGACGAGCTGCTCCACGTCCTGGTCGGTGAAGCGCGCGCCGCGGCGGATGCGGATGTAGCGCGCGCCGGCCAGCGCCTTGCTGGAGAGCTGGTCAACCAGCTCCACCGCTGGGGCGTTGTCACCGAACTGCACGGCGATGCGCCGCTCGATTTCCTCCGCGAGCTGCTCGGCGGGCACGAGCCGCGGCACGATCCCGAAGCTGGCCGGGCTCTGGTTGAAGCCGAAGAGGATCTCGTCGATCAGCTCCGCCAGCTCGAAGGCCGTGCGCTGGCCGTCCTGCAGCGGCGTGACCGGCGTGCCGTAGAGTGCCGCGCTGTGCTCAAAGAATTCCGGCGTGCCGATCGCGCCGAGCATCCGGGCCGCGGTGGCAATGCTCCAGGCCACGCGCCTGAGCCAGTCATGCACGGGGCTTTCGCCCTCCAGCAGGTGGTCGATGGCGGCCAGGTCACTGATCACGGGCCGGGGGTCGAACACGGGGTACTCGGGCTCGGGCGGCTTTTGCATCCCGCCGTCGATGAAGCTGCGGGCCAGCTCCTGCGGCCAGGCCAGCGAGCGCAGGATGCGCACCGGGCGCTCGGCCTCACGCAGGCGGGTGGCCGCCTCGGAGAGATGCCCGAGCTGTGTCTCGCTGAATTCCCGCATGTGGGATAAGCATAGCGCGGATGCGGGGGGCCTGCGGAGGCCTGATGTAAGTCAGGCCAGGGAGCTTTGGCGGCTGACTGCCGCCGCTCCTGCGAGCTGAATGCTCGCGCTCCGGCTCATTCTGCTTCTGATTCAGGCAGCTTCCAACAGGTTGTCAGAATGAATTCCGACCGCCCATAGCCCGACTGACATCGGGCCTCCGTCTACCGCTGAAGCGGGTAGCTCCTTTCTGCGGCTCGCTTCATGCTCTGCGGACTCTGCGGTAAGGAAAACCGCCACGCATACCTCGTTGCCAATCGAGCGCAGCGAGTTTTTCCGCCGAAACCGGAAACCCGAAACCCGAGCCCCGACACCCGTTGTCAGAATGAATTCTGACCTCCGTTGCCCGAATGACATCGGGCCTCCGGCTACCGCTGAAGCGGGTAGCTCCTTTCTGCGGCTCGCTTCAGGCTCTGCGGACTCTGCGGTATACAATACCGTTACGAATAACTCGTTGCCACCCGAGCACAGCGAGCTATTCTGCCGAAACCGGGAACCCGAAACCCGAAGGCCGGGATCCCGTTGTCATCCTCACGGATGACCTCCTTGTCAGCTTCACAGCTGACCTCCTATGAAAACTCGCCGGCCTCGATCAGCAGCAGGTACTTCGTCAGCAGCTGGCTGCATACATCCACGGCCTCATCCTCCGGAAACATCCGCGCATACTCCTCGAGGTTCTCCAGCTCGAGCTGCACGAGGTAGCCGTTCTGGGCATGGCGCATCGCGATCTGGTAGTTGAGCACCGCGGCCTCGGTCTCACCGCGCACCGCCTCATAGAAGCCCATCGCCGAGCGGCTGTGCCAGTCGTCCTGGCCCTCCTCGATCATCCCGCCGATGATCTCCGCCGCCTCATCGAAGCGGCTCCGGGCCGCGGTCTGGTTCCCGCGGCGGCGGTTGAGCGTTGCCAGCAGGAAGCGGCTGAAGTGGTCCGCCGTGGCCCCGCCGAGCGCAGCCTGCAGATGGTAGTCGGCGGTCTCGAATTCCCCGCGCCGCAGGTAGACCTGCCCGAGGCCCTGGTGGATGAATTCATGCTCGCCGCCGAGGCGCTGGTACTCCTCGAAGTCCGCAAGCGCCTGCTCCAGTTCGCCGCGGCGCAGGCGGGCGCAGCCCCGGTACCACAGCGAGAGCTCCTGCGCATCGGGCATCGTCAGGTCGTCGTCAAAATCCGCAATCGCCTCATCCAGGCGGCTCATCAGGAACAGGCAGAGCCCGCGGTCGAAGAACAGGCTGCCCGCCAGCGGCCGGCCCTCGCAGGCATTGAAATCCTCCAGTGCACGGTCGAACTCGCAGAGGTCGCGCAGCAGCACGGCACGCTCGAAGCGCACCTCCCACATGCCCTCGAACTCATAGCCGAGCAGCAGGTCGCAGGTCTCCACGGCCTCCTCGAAGCGCCCCAGCCGCCCGAGGCACTGGGCGATGCCCGTCAGCGCCGTGACCGACATCGGCTCCCGCGCCAGCAGTGAGCTGTACTGCGACAGCGCTTCCTCATACATCCCGGCGTTGAACAGCAGCAGCCCGCGGATCTCCCAGAGCCAGCCCTCATCCGGGTTGCGGCGCTCGATGTAGAGCATGTCGTCGTCAACGAGGTCCGCCGCCCCCAGCCCGATCAGCAGCTCCACACGGTTGCGGCGTGCCTCCAGGTCGTCGGGGTCCATCGCCACCATCCAGTTCTCCACCTCGTAGTGCTGCTCGTCGAACAGCTCATCCGTGGGCGGACCCTGGGACAGCAGCGCCACCGCCAGGCGGCGGAAGGCCAGCGCGCATTCGCGGCGCAGCAGGGCGGGCTGGGTGGTGTCGCGCACCAGCTCATACAGGCTCTGGTGGTCATGCTGCTCCTGCAGGTGCAGGGCCAGCTGGCGGATCAGGTTGACACAGCTCGCGGGGTCCAGCGCGGGTTCGGCGATCTGCTCAAGCAGCATGCGCGCGAACTCGTCGCCCGGCAATGCCTGCCGGCTGCCCTTCCTGCGTCTGCCGCTGCGCCTGCCGAGTGGTGCCAAATCCCGATCACTCAGGCTGCTTGACCGCAGCCTCCTCGAAGATGTACTTGCCGAGCCGCGCGCCGCTGGGCGGCTCGATCGGGTACTCGCCGTTGAAGTAGGCGAGGTTGAAGTCCTCCCGCGGCAGGCCCGTGGCCCGCACCAGGCCCTCGATGCTGAGGTAGTGCAGGCTGTCAACGCCGATCTTCTCGCGGATCTGCTCCACGCTGAGCTTGTTGGCAATCAGCTCCCCGGGATCGCCGAAGTCGATGCCGTAGTAGTCCGGGAACTTGATCGGCGGGCTGGAGATGCGCATGTGGATCTCCTTCGCGCCGGCCTCGTAGAGCATCTGCGGGATCTTCCGCGTCGTGCTGCCGCGCACGATGCTGTCGTCAATCAGCACGATGCGCTTGCCCTTGACGGTCTGTCCGAGCGGGCTGTACTTCATGCGCACGCCGCTGTCGCGCATGCTCTGCATGGGCTGGATGAAGGTCCGCGCCACATAGCGGTTCTTGACGAGGCCCTCGCGCACGGGGATCCCGCTCGCCGCCGAGAAGCCCTCGGCCGCGGGCCGCCCGCTCTCGGGCACGCCGATCACCATGTCGGCCTCGACCGGCGCTTCCTCGAACAGGTTCTTGCCCATCCTGAAGCGCATCTTGTAGACCTCACGGCCCCTCAGCAGGCTGTCCGGGCGCGCGAAGTAGAAGTATTCGAAGATGCATTCCTTGCGCGGTTCCTTGCGGGCGATCTCCCAGCTCGTGATGCCGTCGCCATCGAGCCTGACGACCTCGCCCGGTTCGACTTCGCGCACATACTCGGCGTCGATCAGCGGGAAGGCGCAGCTTTCGCTGGCAACCACGAAGCCCTTGTCGATCCTTCCGAGGCAGAGCGGGCGCACGCCCCAGGGGTCGCGCATCGCATACACCGCATGGCTCGTGAGCACCACGAGGCTGAAGGCCCCGCGCGCCATCTCCCCGACCCTGAGCAGTGCATCCTCCATCGTGCCGTGCTTGTAGAACTCCTGCAGCAGCAGGCCCATCATCTCGGTGTCGCTGGTGGTCTCGGGGCGGATCCCGTACTGCTCGTCCAGCAGCTGGGCCAGCTCGCGCGCATTGACGAGGTTGCCATTGTGGGCCAGCGCCAGCGCTCGGCTGCGCTGGAAGTGCTTCTTGAAGACCAGCGGCTGGGCATTGCACTTCACGCTGCCGCCGGTGGTGGAGTAGCGGTTGTGGCCGATCGCGGCCTTGCCCTTCAGCAGGTCCAGCACGTCCTCGTTGTAGACCTGGTTGACGAGGCCCATCTCCTTGTGGCAGGTGATGTGCTCCCCGTTGACAACCGCGATCCCGCTGGACTCCTGCCCGCGGTGCTGCAGGGCGAAGAGGCCGAAGTATGTGGCACGGCTGACATCACGCTCGGGGGCGTAGATGCCGAAGACACCGCACTTCTCACGTGCTTCATGCATATCAGTCACCTGACAGTGCCGCCTGCAGACCGTACCGGCGACAGGTCGCCAGCACCTCCCAGTCACAGCCAAACCATTCCTCGGCGCCGCCCTTCACGCTCAGGCGGCCATTGCCACTGCGTCCCAGCGGCGTGAGCGGCACGTTGTGGTGCAGTGCCGCGGTGCGGATCCAGCTCTTGCGCTCCGGGCTCACCGCCAGCAGCCATCTGTTGCCATCCTCGGCGAACAGCGTGGCCAGCCGGTTGTGATCCTCCATATCATACCCCTCCGCCAGCAGCGGGGCCACGTCGATCTCGGCCCCCTCCAGCATCTCCGTGAGCGCGACCAGCAGCCCGCCGTCGGAGATGTCATGGCAGGCCCGCACCGCGCCTTCGCCCGCCGCCTGCAGGATGAAGTTCATGCAGGCCCGGAACTGGTTGTAGTCCGGCTCCTCCAGCATCCCGCTGCGCAGCCGCGCGATGTCGAACAGCAGCAGGCTGCCGTCCAGCCGGCCGTGTGCGCTGCCCAGCACGAAGAGCTCAAGGCCCTCCTCGGAGGCGCGGCTGGGCACGGCGCGCTCGGCCTGCTCCAGCAGCCCGACCATCCCGATCACGGGCGTGGGCAGGATCCCGCGGCCCGCGCTTTCGTTGTAGAGGCTGACATTGCCGCCGGTGACGGGCAGCTCGAGTCTGCGCAGGGCATCACTGATCCCGCCGATGCTCTCCACGAACTGCCACATCCGGTCCGGCTTCTCCGGGTTGCCGAAATTCAGGTTGTTGGTGATCCCGAGCGGCTCGGCGCCCGTTGCCAGGATGTTGCGCGCCGCTTCCAGCACGCACTGCGCGGCCCCGATGCGCGGGTCGAGCGCCACCAGCCGGCCGTTGCCGTCGGTGCACATCGCTATCCCCTGGCCGGTTTCCTTGATGCGGATCACGGCACTGTCGCTGCCCTGCGGTCCCTGCAGGGTGTTGGTGCGCACGCTCCAGTCGTAGCGCTGGTAGACGGGCCACTTGTCGGCGACGCTCGGATGCATCAGCACGCGGCGCAGGATGTCCTCGAAGTCGCTGCCCGGCTCCGGCAGTCTCTGCCCGGCCAGTTCGCTGACCACCGGCAGCGCGCTGATCCGCTCCAGGGCGGCGGCGATGTCCAGGTCGTCAAGCAGGTGACGGTTGCGCCAGCTGGCCGGCGCTTCCTGCGGGCGGTTGTATTCCGGGCCCTCATCCGCCAGCGGGAGGTTGGGCAGCTCCGCCACGACCTCGCCCTTGTGCAGGACCTCGATCTTCTGCTCCTCGATGATCACTCCGCAGTCCACAGCGGTCAGACCCCAGCGCGAGAAGACCTCACGGAAGCTGTCCTCCGTGCCCTTCTCGACGACAATCATCATCCGCTCCTGGCTTTCCGAGAGCATCATCTCGTAGGCGCTCAGGTCCTTCGCGCGCTGCGGTACGGCGTCGAGGTCGAGCCGCATCCCGGTGCCGCTCTTGGCCGTCATCTCCACGCTGGAGCAGGTCAGGCCGGCGGCGCCGAAGTCCTGGATGCCGATCAGGCCGGGCATCCCGAGGATCTCGAGCGTGGCCTCCAGCAGCAGCTTCTCCATGAAGGGGTCGCCCACCTGCACGGCGGGGCGGCTCTCGGCCACGTCCGCAGCCAGCTCCACGCTGGAGAAGGTCGCGCCCTGCACGCCGTCACGTCCGGTGCGCGCCCCGACGATCATCGCCACGTTCCCGGCTCCGTCGGCACGGGCCTTGTGGATGCGGTCCTTCCTGACGACGCCGACGCACATCGCGT
Organism: bacterium; assembly: GCA_041395205.1. Lineage (GTDB taxonomy): Bacteria > 4484-113 > 4484-113 > 4484-113 > JAFGCY01 > JAHEFU01. The sequence goes on along the minus strand of JAWLAZ010000001.1, from coordinate 893,744 downwards.
TGACGAGGCAGTTGCTGGAATAGCTCGGGTCGAACACCAGCTCGCCGCCGATGGTCGGGATCCCGATGCAGTTGCCGTAGTGGGCGATGCCCTCCACGACGCCGTTGACAAGAAAGCGGTTGCGCGCCGCCTGGCGCTCGCTCACACCCGGGCAGTAGGGCAGCTCGCGGGCCGCGCCGTCATCACCGCCTTCATCCAGCCAGGGCACGCCGTAGCGCCAGACCTGGCTGACGTACTTGTAGTCACTGACCTGCGCCACCTTCTGGCGCATGACGGGGGCGAACTCCAGCAGGTGGATCGCCTCCATCAGCTCGCTGGCGCTGTGGCGCGGGTGCAGCATCACGAAGCTGTCCCAGGGCGCCTTGCCGTTGGTGAGCGGGGCCACGACCTCGGCCAGCTGTTCCTTGAGCGCCGTGACCGCGGCCTCGGCATGCTCCTCATGCCCGTCCTCAATGTAGAGCGCGAGCTGGATCTGATCCGGCAGCACGCAGTAGGCCAGCACATGCACCTTGCCCTGGTGCATCTCGCGGATGGCCTTGACTGCACTGCGCGCCTCGGGGCCGCGCTCGAAGAGCTGCTGGCGCATCGTCGTCATCCAGGAAACGGTGCAGACGAAGGGCATGGGGCTGCTGCCCCAGGGGATGTTCAGCTTCTCTCCGCTGCCGTCATCCTGCGGTTCGTGATCCAGGGCTTCCGCTGCTTCGGTTTCGGGATTGCCGACCGGCTCCAGCGGATAGGGGTTGCCGAAGCGCAGGCTGTCGAGCAGCGCCAGCGGGCGGGCGCCCATCGCGAAGATGTCGCGGATGATCCCGCCCACGCCCGTCGCAGCCCCCTGGAAGGGTTCGACCGCGCTCGGGTGGTTATGTGATTCGATCTTGAAGACGAGGGCGTAGTCATTGCCGAGGTCCAGCACACCGGCCTGCTCACCCGGTCCCTGCAGTACACGCCTGCCGGTGACGGGGAAGGTCTTTAAGTGCATCTTGGAGGACTTGTAGCAGCAGTGCTCGCTCCACATCGCGCCGATGATGCCCATCTCCACGATGTTCGGCAGGCGGCCGAGCTTGCGGCAGGCTTCCGCATACTCCTCGGGCTTGAGCCCGACGGTGGCGAGCAGGTCGTCCGTCGGGGGATTGGGGACGGTGGTGTCTTTGAGTTTCTCGGCCATGGATCCTCGCGCCGAGATTATATCCCTTGTAGGTAGATATTGGTCTAACGCGGCCCGATGCGGCCTGCGGAGGTCGAGCGCGAGCTCGGCGCGGTATCCCGGCGCAAGCCGCTGATTGGCTGAAGAAATGCTTTAACGCTGAGGCGCGAAGACGCTAAGGAAAGAAGGAGAATTCAATCATGCTTATACTAAACTAATGTAATGCATAATCAGAAAGTAGCTGACAACATATTGAGTAACAGGGTAATCGGTGCTGCACTGGAAGTTCACAGGCGAATCGGGCCAGGATTACTCGAAAACATATATCAGTACTGCATGGTTCAGGAGCTGAATTACTTGGGGATCAGCAGTGAGGTGGAGACTCCCCTGCAGATCGACTACCGGGGCATCAGATTGCCAATCAGTTTCAGGATCGACATGCTGGTTGAAGGTGAACTGTTACTTGAGTTCAAATCAGTTGTGAAGGTGGAACAGGTTCACAAGGCACAGCTCCTGTCTTACCTTCGGCTTTCAGGATTACGCAGAGGCCTGCTGATCAACTTCAATGTCCCGTTCCTGCGGGAAGGCCTTTTCAGAATTGTCAACAACTACAGGCCACTGCCTGACACTTCTCAGTGAGCTGTTTGACAATCCTTCTTTCCTTAGCGTCTCAGCGCCTTAGCGTTGAAAACAACATGACAATCTGCTGCTCGGCGGCGGGAGCGCCGCTGATACTTCTGTCTTCTGCCTTTTTCCTTCGGCCCCCTGCTTTCCGCTCTCAGCTCTCCGTTCCCAGCTTCTCATTCCATCCCGCCTGCCCTCTGCCCCTCATATGTAAACTCCAGAGCGGAACGCGACATTTCATTGCCAAATTTCAGGTTGCGCTGCGGCGGATTGAGCGGGTCCAGTTCGGTGCCGTCATAGTCAAGCAGCCTGAAGCCGCTGCCGGACAGCGCCCGCACTTCCAGCATCGCACCCGGGATGCTGCTGAGCTGACCCTCCGGCATGCCCGCGCTCCCGACATACAGTTCCAGCCAGTGCCCGCTGGTCCAGCCCAGCAGTTCACCGTCAGCGGCATGCCGCTGCCAGATCATCACGCCGTCCCGCCCTTCGAGCTCTGGGTCGGGATACTTGCTTTCAGCCGCTGGCAGCCTGCAGAGCACGTCGCCATTGGGCATGAACATCGCGGCCTCCGGCGGTTCCTGCATCAGCCAGTCCGGAATCTCAGGATAACCCTCTGCGCTGATCCCCGCGAGCATGGCGGAGAGCCTGGCCTGCAGCTCATCACTGATCGGTCCCTGGGCCAGCAGGCGCGTACTGCCGTAACCAGCACTGACGATGCCGCGCTGCATGCCTGTCCGTTCCCGGCGTGCATGCAGTTCATAGGGAATCAGGCAGCCATGCTCGTCTATGTTGACAAACAGCGCCGCTTCACCCTGGCGCACGGTAGCGCCTGGCATTTGCGAGGAATGGGGGTCAAGGTTGGCGATGATCCAGGCATCCCAGTCGGCATACTGGCCCCGGTAGGGGTTGGCAGGATCATTCAGCGCGACGATGGCCAGCGGTGCTGCGGCGGGTGCCGGCTGGCGCTGGCAGGCCAGCAGCAGGAGACAGCTTATAGCGGTCAAGGCTGTGAGGACAATGCGCATCTGCAGAACCTCCGGGCTTACAGTGCAATCCTAACCTGAGGCGTGGCACTCAGCAATGCGCAATGATCCAGACATGAAGTCCGCGCAACCCCTCTCAGTCGTCGCCGGGCGACGCCGCTACCCTGCTTTCCGCTTTCGGTTTTCTGCGACTAAAGTCGCAGCTCCTGACCACTGACCACTGACCACTGATTACTCAGCCTCTTCCACCGCCGGCATCTCCACCACGATGAGGATTCCGGTCATGCATTCCACGACATCAATCTGACCTGGAAGTCATTCAATGTACTCAGGCAAACATTCAGTTCCATCTGTAGTAATTCAAGCGGCTAATAGGTGAATCCAAATTTCCGCTTCACTCCAGTGTCAACATGAACCAGTTGAAATCCCTGGCCATTGTCAAAGGTGGTGTAGCTTACATCCCCTTCACTACCATCAAATAGATATCTGGAACCAGTTACAGGATTGATGGTATTGACTGTGCATGGTCCCAATCCTGCTTCAATCAGATCAGTGATTGCCATGGGATAGCGACCGTGGATGTTCTTATACATCATCAAATCATTAAAAAGAACATGTAACTGTCCGAATTGAATCAACTGAGGTTCATTCCCGTACCAGCTCTCAAGAAGTTGCAGATCAGCATCACTCAGCTCCACCGAATCCTTGATCTGATCAAACTGCTCAGCGAATGAATCGACGAAGTCAAGCTTCATTCGTACTATGTCAGTTCCTTCCTTCGGAGAGTTGTGATAGAAAAGCAGTACTCCTCCGGATTCACTCAGTGTATTTGTGTCAAGATATACATCACCTGGAAAATCAATTCGACCATCGTCTGGATCAATTTCCTGCATTTGGAAGCCAATCACTGGACGATCAAACACCCCGGACTGCCTCACTTCCAACCAGCTATCAGGCATGCGACCGAATACCTCCTGGAACGCAGCCACCGAAAGCTGAATCTCCTCTACTGCGAGATTGTAGACTCCACCATTTGCATCTACACCAGGATAATCCGGATCAACTCCTTCCATTGCAAACCCTGGCGTTGCTAGTATGCCAAGAGTAAAGACTGTCACAATCACCATGACTGAGCGAATAAGCATGATTCCTCTCCTTAAGTCTAGCCAACGGAATATGAAACTGATTTTCGATTAATAGTAACTCCCACCTGCATTTGTGCACAGAAAAGTTACTGTGTTTCCTCCTGCAGGAGTGGCTGGTGTACCACAGTTCGGACCTTGGCAGTCCGAGTTATCCACGAGCACATATCTATCAAACCCCACGGGGCTGGAACAATGTGTACATGATGCTGGTGCACTAGGGCAAACAGCCCAGTTCACCTTGCAGTACATCTTTATATGATCAAATTTCGCCAGATTAAAAAGGCATGTTGCACCAGTGCAAGGCAGGTAGTAAGGAGTAGTAGTGGTAACAATGACCCCTGAATACGTGCCTGAGCAACAAGTGGAATCACAATCACAAACTGTTGTTCCTGCAGAACAGGAAAGTTGACTAAAGGCCGTAGTCGTAAGCAACCATAGGCCAAGAGTCATTAATGCAATGTATCTAAATAGCAATAACATGGTTTATGAACTATAACATTCCCCCCCCCATTTTGTCAAGGATGATCAGAAACAGAAGTTATTCATTTTGTTTCGAACTTTATTCTGTCTCTTCCACCGCCGGCATCTCCACCACGATCCGAAAGCCCGTCATCGCATCCTCCGTGCCGCCGTCCAGGCCCTCGCGCGCCGCGCTGCGGGCCTCCTCCACACCGCTGGCCCAGCTCCCGCCGCGCACCACATGCCTGGCGGAATCGATCCCGACCTGGTTGGCACTGCCGTCGGGTGCGGCATTGGAGTAATTCTCGCTGTAGACATCGCTGCACCATTCGGCGACGTTGCCATGCATGTCATGCAGGCCGAAGGCGTTCGCCTGGAAGCCGGCCACACGTCCCGCCAGGCTGCGGCCGTCACCGCGCGGAGCCGGGTCCTCCACGTCGCCGAGCAGCTCCGCGGTCTCGGCCTCCGCCAGGTTGGCATACTTCACGCTTTCCGCGCGCGCATCCCCCCAGCAGTAGGCCGCCGTGGTCCCGCCGCGGCAGGCATACTCCCATTCGGCCTCGGTGGGCAGGCGCACGATCAGGCCGCAGGCCTCGCTCAGCCACTCGCAGTAGGCCTCGGCCTCGGCATAGCTGACCCCCACGGCCGGGCTGCGCCCGTCGTTGACAAGCGTGGCATCGCCGCCCGTTGCCAGATCCGCCGGCAGGCCGGCAAGCACGGCCGTGCTGTCATGTTCGGGACGGAACCGGCGGAAGTGCTCATTCGTGGTTTCGTGCACGGCGATGAAGAAGGGCTCGCTGATCGTCACCTCATGTGCCGGCTGCTCGTTGTCAGGCACGCCGTGGCGCGCGGAGCTGTCGGGGGTGCTGCCCATCGTGAAGCTGCCCGCCTCGACACGTTTCAGCTCAAGCGGGAAGGGGCTGTTGAGCTGCAGGCTGAGCAGCCTGCCGTTCAGGTCCCAGCCCACCCTGTGGCGGCTGCAGCCGCCGCTGGCCATGAGCAGGGCCGTGGCCGCTGCAATCGTTACGCCTGTGTATGCGCGCATGACTTCCCCACTGTGCTGGATTTCCCACTCCGCCAGTTGGGACGCATGGCTGCTTCGCAATGTTGCGGCTGCGCGCAAAAAGCGTTTCACATTTCCAGGCACGCATTGAGAATGCACCCCCTCTGTGGGGATGGCGTGTGAAACAGGCGGGCTTGATATGAGGGGTTAACCATCCTCTGCTCCCTGCTCACAGCAACCTTCCCCCTTGTCAGACTGAATTCTGGCTTCCAGTCAGACCATGGGTCTGACCTCCTAGCGTTCCTCCAGCCAGCTGTAGATCAGGTAGTAGCGCAGCACGCGCTTGATGAAGCCCTCGTTCTCCTCGTTGGGCACCAGTTCGCTGATCAGCACCGGGTTGTCACCGTAGCGTCCGGTCCACTTCTGGTAGTTGCCGGCGCCCTTGTTGTGGGCGATGATCACGCCGCGGATGTTGTCCTGGCCGAGCTGGTCATAGAGGCTGCGCAGGTTGGCAGCGCCGAGCCGCACGTTCTGCTGCGGATCGCGCAGCCGGTTCAGGTCCACGCCGAGTGAATAGCGGCTGTTGAGCCACTTCGCCGACTCCGGCATCAGCTGCATCAGGCCCTCGGCCCCCGCCCAGGAGATGTCATCCGGCTTGAAGTTGCTTTCCTTCTTGATCACGGCGTAGATCAGCGCCGGAGCCACGCGGAACTCCTTTGCGGCAGGCAGCACCACGTCGTCAAAGGGCCGCGGATAGGCCCGGGCCAGCACGTAGTCCAGCAGCGCCGCCTCACGCAGCATCCCGCTCTCGAGGATCTCCGTGGCCCGCCACTGCACGGCCGGCAGGTCCTGCAGCGCGGCAGCGTTGTCAATCCGGTACAGGCAGAGCAGCTGGCTGTCCGCCGGGCCGTCAGTGTCGTAGCATTCCTGGGCGTTCGTTGTCAGGCCCATCCCCGCGAAGTACTCGCCCGCACTCTCGGGCAGCTCCAGCAGCTCCGCTGTGCCGACCGTCTCCGGCAGGATCTCCGGGCGGGCAGTGATTTCGTAGTAGTTCCAGTGGCGCAGCCGGATCGCATCGGCATGGCGGTTGGCCGCCGCCAGCTCACCCTCGGCGCGGGCGATCCAGGCCAGCCAGAAGTTGGCAACGGTCGCCAGCTCCGTGCCGCGTTCGCCGTCCATCATCCCGCCGCTGCCGGCAAGCTGCAGCACGCGCTCGCAGAGCTGCTTCGCCCGTGTGCGGCTCTGGGCGTGGATCAGGAGCGGCACCAGCTCCTCGAAGGCGCGCGGGAAGGAATCCGCGGCGGTGTCCCCGTCCATCACATGCTGCAGGTAGCTGATCGCGCTTTCCACATTGAGCGGATCCTGCACGCGCTTCAGCACCAGGTAGCACTGCCACCAGGCCTCGCTGCTGCGCGGACCGTTGAGCACCGCGCTGCTGCGCAGCTGCTCGAGCGCGCCGTTCCAGTCACTGCCGCCCCTCAGCAGCATGCCGTTCTCGAGGTAGATCTCGCTCAGCGCGGCATCGGACATCCCGCGCAGGTTGGCATCCAGCAGCAGGGACTGCATCGCACTGCGGTCCTTGCCGCCGCGGTAGCAGAGGGCCTCGCCGACACGCAGTTCCTCCCAGGCCCTGCGCTCACTCACATGCGGACGCAGCGCCCGGAGCAGTTCGGCGGCATCCGCCGTGCGTTCGTTGGCAACAGCCCAGTCCGCCAGCGCACGAACCCGCAGCGCGTCGATCCCGAGCTGCAGTTCACCCTGGGGGTTCATCAGCGGCCTGAGCGGCTCCGTGGCCGGTTGCCAGTCCGGACTGGACTGGCTGCCCTGGTTGCTGAAGCCGGCCAGCACCTCAGCCAGTGCGCGCAGGGCCAGCTCGCCGGCCCCCTTGCCACCGTTGCCGGCCGGGTCATCCACGAGTGCGCCGGCCGCCAGCTCCCAGGCCGCGCCCGGATCGCCCGTGGCCAGCAGCCTGTCCCCGAGCGCCGTGGCCGACTTCTGCCGGGCCCAGGCCTCACGCAGCGGGGGCAGCTCCTCGTAGAGTCTGCGGGCCTGCTCCAGCCCGTCAGTGCCGCTGTAGTCGTCAGCCACGCACCAGTCGATGATGTTGTAGATTGCCCGCCCATGCAGCAGGCTGCCGCTGCGCCTGGCCTGCTCCTCATCGCTGACGACTTCCTCCAGCAGCTTCTGCACCTGCTGCTGCTGTTCCTCGTCGCCACCGTAGCGGTAGGCCCGCGCCAGATAGTAGCGGTGCCAGCCGCGCAGGGCCTCGGGCAGCTCGCCGGTACGGATCGCCATCAGCTCATTGCGCGCACTCATCCAGTCGCCGGAGAGCGCATGGCGGTAACCCTCGAGGTAGCAGAGCACCTCCCAGGCCGGTGTCTCCAGGAACTGCTGGGCCTCCGGCTCGGCGGTGATGTCGAGGATCGTGCCGTCCACGGACTGCTTGAGGCTGCGCAGGGCCAGCGCGCGCAGCTCGGCGGCGGCCTGGCTGTCCACGCCGTACAATTCGCTCAGATAATACGCGCGGCCGATGTTGCCTTCCTGGGCCAGCGCATCCACATATGCCGCCAGCGCATCATGGTCATCCGGCTGCGCGGCGCTCTGCTGGCGCAGATCCTCCACGGCACTGAACTGCTTGCCGTAGCGCAGCTTCTGCGCGGGGGACAGCAGCTTCTCCCAGAAAACGCCGACCGCCACCGCAAGCAGCAGAGCCGCGATGATGATCACGCTGAAGATGATCTTGAGGATCTTCACGATTAGAGGCTTATCGGCGCTGGCAGGGCCGGGGTTGAGCCGGCTACCTGGTGAGCAGCCAGTCCACGAGCTTGTTGAGGTCGTCATCACTCATTGCGAAGGGCGGCATTTCGATCGTGTACTTCGGATCGTGGCTGAGGCGCTTGCCGCTGTCCTCATACTTGGAGGGGTCCTTGATGTACTTCGTCAGCTCCGCCTTGTCCCATTCGGCGGCGATGTTGCTGAGGCCCGGAGCCAGCGGTCCGCCGGCGAAGTCATCGCCATGGCACATCGTGCAGTTGGCGGTCTTGTAGATCGCGCTGGCATCCTCCACCGCAGCGGGAGCATCCCCGCAGGGATTGTCACCACCGGCGGGCGGCAGGCTGTGGCTGCTGCCGGAACTCACCGCCGGGTCAGCGGCGGGGGCAGCGGCCTGCTGGTTGTCGCCGGCATCATCGCCGCTCGGGCAGGCAGTGAGGAACAGGACGCCTGCGGCCAGCAGTGCGCTCAGGCTGATCAGGTTGATATGCGCTCTCATGCGGGCAATTATAGGGCAATACCGCTGCGCGCTGTCCGGATTGCACAGCGGTGAAGGAAGCTCCCGCCGGTTCAGCCGACGCGAATGAAGCTGATCACATGGGGCATTCCGCCTGCGGCTGCGGCGGGTCCCACCAGTTCGCGGTTGTCATTGATCTTGGTCATCGTCAGGTTGAGCTGCCGTCCGGTCTCCACGAAACGGAACTCGAAGACGAAGTCCGTCCCGTCAATCCTGAGATTCACCAGCAGCTTGTCATCTGACACCTGCTCCCAGCTGCCCTGGATATCGCTGTCGCTGAATGACCCATCCTCCGCGAACACCCAGTTTCCGGAGAAATCGCGTTTCACAGGCTCCCAGACGCCTACCACGCCTTCGCCGTCTATACCTTTCTCACAGGCCTGCAGCAGGCAAAGCAGGCCAATCATTGTCAGAAGCCGCAACAGTACCGTATGCATGCCACCCACCATATCCGGGAAGCTGCGGGCTCATTTCCCGCGCATACAGATCTTAGCCGATGCGGTAGCGCTGCACCGCCGGGTTGACGCCCGTGGCCTGGCCGCCCTCCCAGACATAGAAGCCCGTGCCGCTCTTCACGCCGAGCTGGCCAGCCTCCACGAGGCGCTTCAGGAGCGGGCTGGCCTTGTAGGCTGAGCCGAACTCCTCCTCCAGCACATTGCAGATGAAGAGGATCACATCCAGCCCGACGAAGTCCGCGGTGACCAGCGGGCCCATCTTGTGCCCGAGGCACAGTGTGCACTTGTCCGCCTCGTCCGGGGCCATCACGCCCTCCTCGACCACGCGGATCGCCTCATTCACGAAGGGCACCCACATCCGGTTGATGCCGAAGCCGGCCTTGTCCTCCGCCGGGATCTCCACCTTGCCCATGTCCTGGCAGAGCCCGACGACCCTGTTGTAGGTGTCGTCATCGGTGAGCAGGCCGCGGATGATTTCCACGCCGAGCTGGATAGGCACCGGGTTCATGAAGTGCATGCCCATGAACTTCGCGGGGTCGCTCACACCGGCAGCGAGCCGGGTGATGCTGATCGAGCTGGTGTTCGAGGCGATGATCCCGCCGTAGCCCTTTTCCCTGAGCGTGCCGAAGATCGAAAGCTTGATGTCCTCGCGCTCGACGGCGGCTTCGATGATGATGTCGCAGTCCAGCAGCGATGCGAGGTCCGTGGAAGCACTGAGCCGGCCCCAGGCACTGTCACGGTCAGCCTGGCTCAGGCCCCGCTCACCGCCGCTCTTCTCGAAGCTGGCAACCATCCGGTCGAGGTTCTTCTCAATGATCCCCATTCCGCGATCGACGTTCTCCTGGGAGATGTCCACCACCTTCGTTACGAAACCGCTCTGGGCCGCCACCTGGGCGATGCCATTGCCCATCGTGCCGATGCCGATCACGCCGACGCTCCTGAAACCGCTCTTGCTCATGATGCCTTCCCTTGATCCTTCCTGGATGTTGGGGCTCCGCCCGGAGCCGCAGCGAGTTTATCAGACGCGTGGCCTGCGGTGTTCCTGCCGGCATACCAGCGCGGAGATGGAACTGCGACTCACTTACATTTGCCTTGATTGCCGAACAGTAGGCAACCTGCAACTGTCGAACTGGATTACCATCACAACTGCGACAGATCATTGCCGCGAGGAGAAGCACCATGCAGATCAACCAGGCCCACCTGCACCTGATGCTCAACCACATCCCGGTGATCGGCAGCGTGTTCGCGCTGCTGCTGCTCGGCGGCGGCTACAGCTTCCGCAGCCGCGCGCTGTTCTCCGCCGGTCTGGCAACGCTGCTGGCCGTCGGCATCTTCACCGTGCCGGTGTACTTAAGCGGTGAGCCGGCGGAACATATGGTGGAGGACCTGCCGCATGTGAGCGAAGCGGCGATCCACGAACATGAGGACATGGCGAAGATTGCCCGCGTTGCAGGCCTGGCCGGCGGGATTCTGGCAATCATCGCGCTGTTCGCCGGTCGTGGCCGCGAGCAGTATCCCGGCTGGGCCACCGGACTGGCGCTGCTGGTCTCACTGGCGGCCTGCGCGCTGTTCGCCCTGACTGCCAACCTCGGCGGCAAGATCTCGCATCCGGAAATCCGCGGAGATGGCCTGCTGCCCGTCAGCTCGGGTGCCGCCCCCGCGATGCAGGGGGAACGGCGTGGCCACGACGACGACGATGACGACTGATCCGGCTGCGCGGGCTTGCCACAGCCTGCTTCCCGTTCCGGGTAAATGCACGAATCAGGGTAGCGGTGGCGCCAGACCGCCGAGCCCTTGGGTGAGGCGGCAAGGGAATATGACCGCCGAGCCCCTGGGTGAGGCGGCAATGCAACTTCAGCCCAGAGCACAAAGCCTGCACCGGGACTGGAAACTTGCTTTCCAGCCCGGTGCGCGTGCAAAGACCGACGAGTGCTTGCACGAGTCGGCAAAGGAATATGACCAGCGAGCGCTCGCGCGAGCTGGCAAGAGGATTCAGTCCGCGATGCCCGGGTCCTCCATCGAGACCCATTCGAACACCACGCGGCCATCCGTATCGTAGGACAGTTCGCGCTCGGTGCTGGCCCACTGCGCGAAGGTTGCGCGCTGCTCCTTGCCGGTGTAGCCCGGGCCATAGGGGTCCTCATCCAGCGGGAAGCCGTCGCCGCCGATGGCAACGAAGTCCGTCGTCAGGAATGTGTAGTTCGCATTTGGGTCAATCGCCACATACTCGCCGTCCCGCAGCACCAGCGCTTCCGCCAGCACCATGTCGACATAGCGCAGGCGCAGGCCGCTGACCTGCGGGAAGCCGCCGTCACCATACTGCAGCCCGGCATACTCCAGCAGCTCCAGCACCTTCCAGCCCGGCAGCTCCAGCTTCATCAGGAAGTTGTCATAGGGCAGCACGCCGTAGAGATCGCCGAAGTTGACCTCGCCCGCGCTGAGGCCGGCGCGGAAGTTGCCGCCGTTGAAGTAGGCCACGTCGGCCTCGGTGGCGAGGCGCATGCTGTCAGCGACCATGTTCGCCAGCGCATTCTCGCGCACGCGGATCTCGTCCACGGGGAAGTCCTGCATCGCGGTGCAGACCACGCGGCCCATCTCCTTCGAGAAGCGTGCATCGTAGTCGGCGATGAAGGCCTTCAGGCCGTCATCCTCCGGCAGGTCCGGGCTCATCGGCACGTATTCGTTGTCAAACTGCTTCAGCCGGAAACGCTCATCCGCACTGTCACGTTCGAAGTCCAGCTTCAGCACGCCGATCTGCTTGCCCCACTCCCAGCTCTGGGTCACCACCACGTCGCCCACGCGCGTCGGCTCATCGAGCTTCGTATGCGTATGCCCGCCCACGATCACGTCCAGCTCGGGCACGGCCTCCGCCATTGCCAGGTCGCGGCCGTAGCCCTGGTGGCCCACGGCGATCACGATGTCCACGCCGATGCTGCGCATGTACTGCGCCAGGGCGCGCACGATCGGCACCGGGTCATGCACGGTCACGCTGTCGGCGACGCGCGGGTTGGTCTCGCCGAGCAGGGTCTCGGTGGTCAGCCCGATCACGCCGATGCGGTAGTCGCCGCGGCGGAAGATGTGGTAGGGCTCGGACACGGGGACTCCGCGCTCGCGGTCGATCACGTTGCAGCAGAGCATCGGGAAGTTGGCATCCGGCATCCGGCCGCGGATCAGGTCGTAGCCGAAGTCGAACTCGTGGTTGCCGAGGCACATCGCGTCATAGCCCATCTGGTTCATGCACTCGATGTCGAGGAAACCCGTCAGCAGGTTGCTCATCGGCGTCCCCTGGAACACGTCGCCGGCATCGAGCACCATCCAGTAGTAGTCGGTGTCGGCGCGGGCCGTCTGGATCGCCACGCGGCGGCGGGCCATGCCGCCCCAGCCCTCCTCGCCGTTGTGGCGGAAGGGCAGGATGTGCCCGTGGCTGTCATTGCTGTTGACGATGCCGAGCCTCAGCTCCTCGGCGGCACTGCTGCCGATCAGGGCCAGGGCGGCCAGCAGGCCGAGGATCAGGGTCGCGAATATCCGGTTGCGCATCTGCATCTCCGAAGCGCATGCCAGGCATGCGGGGGGTTTCAGTGCAGGGATTCTAGCGCGTGGCGCGCTGAGCGCCAAAGGCACGCAGGGCCGGACGGAGTGTTCCGCCCGGCCCCGCAGAGGTGTGTATTGCCGTCGTCAGTTGAGCGTGACCCAGGCATAGTGGGTGTCGGTCGCGCCGGCGTCATCGGTGACGCGCACGCCGACCCAGTAGTCGCCGGGCTCAGTGAAGTTGACGAGCGCGCGGCTCACGCCTCCGGTATCGGTCTCGAAGCTGCCGTTGCCATCGAGATCCCACTCGAAGCTGACGAGCTCACCGTCGAGGTCGTAGCTCGGTCCGGCATCCACGCTCTTCTTGTCAGAGCCGCTGCTGCCGCCGTTGATGATGATGATCACCACCTGCAGGTCCGCATGCGGGGGCTGGTTGGGGCCGCCCTGCGCGGAGGCTGCGGCACAGCAGAGCATGGACAGGATCAGGGCGCTCAGGCCCATTGTCAGGAACTTCTTCATTGCATATCTCCCAGAAACATTGATTCGGCCCGTCTTTCCGGGCGGCCCGTATCGGGCGTGCTGCGGATGCAGGCGCATCCGCCGGTCGAAGGCATCCGGCGCGCTCACGGACGGCGGGTTCGCGGGGTCCGCCGTTGTCAGTCAGTAACTCCATCTCCCGGTTGTGTCCCGTTTCTGAATCCCGGTACAAAACCTTTCTGGCTGTATCTTACCCCCTCAGGCGCGCGCGCGGATTAGAGCGGGGTTAACTGCCGCTCAAAACCCGGTTAGGGATTCAGTGATCCAGTTCCTCAGTTGCCAATCTCATCCAGCAGGAAGCTGATCGCGGCCTCCAGCTGGTTGTCAACCCCATTGGCAAGCTGCTCGGGGTCGATCGGCACCATGATGTCCGGCACGCAGCCGTTGCCCTCCATGTCCGTGCCGTCGTACTTCATGTTGAGGTAGCCCGGCATCCGCAGGAAGCTGCCATCCACCAGGCCGTAGCCGCCGGTGGAGATCACGTTGCCGCCGGTGGTCTCACCGATCACGGTGGCGATTTTGTGGTCCTTCATGATGTGCGCGAAGATCTCCGCGTTGCTGTAGCTGTGCGGGTTGATCAGCACCACGATCGGACCCTCCCACATCAGCTGGCGTGCGGCCTCCCTGCGCTCAGCGCCGGGCAGCTGGCGCCAGTAGGCGGCCTGGCGGGTCAGCATCTCCATGATCTCCACGCTGGTACTGCCGCCGCCGTTGAAGCGCACGTCGATGATCAGCGCGTCCTTGTCGAAACTGTCGGCGTAGAGCTCCTTCCTGAACTGCACGAGGCTCGAGAGGTTCATGCCGCGGATGTGCTGGTAGGCGATCCGTCCGCCGCTTTCGCCCTCCACGGTGCTGCGGTTGTCCCGCACCCAGTCCTGGTAGGCCAGGCCGCGTGCGCCGCCGATCGGCTTCAGGTCCACCGTGCGCGTCTCAGCGGCATCCGCACCGAGGGCGGACAGCGCGGCGTCGCCATTTCTCACCTCGAGCCGCAGCGGCTCGCCCGAGAGGTTGTTCAGCAGCCGGGCGCGGTTGCTGGCGGCGCTGATCGTCTCGCCATTGATGGAGAGGATCACGTCACCGGGGTAGAGCCGGCTGCCGTCGCGGTCCGCCGGACCGTCCGTCAGCACGTCCAGTACGCGCCAGCCGGGGCCGCTGAAGCCGTCGTCATACTTCACGGCGAGGCTGGCGGTGCTGTCGGCCGGAGCCTCACGTTCGTTGCCACGCACCGTATAGCCCATGTGCGAGGCCCCGAGTTCGTCAATCATCTCGCGGTAGAGCGTGCCGAACTCGGTGTAGGTGCCGATCTCGCGCACGCGCGGGCGGTAGCGCTTCAGCACGTCATCCCAGTCCACGCCCATCATCTCCGGGTCGTAGAAGTAGTTCTTCAGCGCGCGCCAGCCCTCCACGAGCATCTGGTCCCAGCGCTCGTACTGGTCAATGGTCTGCGTGCAGCTGCTGGCCACACGCCCGCCGCCGCTGGACTTGCTGCCGCGCAGGTCCATGTAGCTGATGTTGCCACCCTCGCTGAAGTAGAGCCGCTTGCCATCCTTCGTGAACTGCGGGCTGGCCTTGCGGCCGCTGTCCAGCCGGGCGATCTCGCGCTTCTCCAATTCGTAGGTCCACCACTCCACCTCGCCATCATGCCGGGTGGAATAGATCAGGAAACTGCCGTCGGGTGCGAACAGCGGGGAGCGCGCCCCGCCCTCGTTGCGGCGGATCGGGTAGGCCCGCTCATCGATGCGGTCCAGCTTGATCACCACCTCGGGAATGTCCTTGCCGTCCTTGTCCTTGTCTTCCTTCTTCTCCTTGCCGCCCTTGTCAGCTTCCCTGTCAGCGGCGGGCCTGTCGTCGTCCGCAGCCTTGCCATCCTCGCCTGCGGCCTGTTCGATCGGCTCCGGCTCGGGCATGTCCTCCTCGAACAGCAGCTCGAGGTCGTACTCCTCCTGCTCGGGATTGAGCTCGATCAGCATCACCTCGCTGCCGGCGGACAGGCCAGGGTAATAGGGCATGTAGACCTCGCCATAGCCCTCACCCTCGCCGAAGGCCAGCCACTTGCCGTCAGGGCTCCACTGCGGGGTGGAGTTGCCCTCGGGGCTGCGCGAGATGTTGATCGGCTCGCGGTCCTCGAGATTCATGATGAAGGCGTTGTCAACTCCGTCGTAGTAGCCTTCCACGAAGCTGATCCACTTGCCGTCCGGGCTCCACTCGAATCCCAGCCCGCCGGTGATCCCGAAGATCCGCCCACTGTGCACGACCTGCTGGCTGCCGCTGTCAACGTCATGCAGCATCAGGCTGAACTTGTCGCTGTACCACATCACCTGGTTGCCGGCGGGGGAGGCATCGGGTCCGGACTCATCACCCGGGGTGTCCGTCAGCTGCGTCTCCTCAAGGGTCTCGAGGTCGAGCATGTAGACATCGAACTGCTCAGCGCGGTCCGAGAGGTAGACGAGGTGCTTGCTGTCGGGCAGCCAGTCGATGCTCATCTCACGCGCCGCCGTCTCCACGACGTGGAAGGCCTGGGAGAGGTCCTGGTCGGGCTTCTCCTCATCCTTGTAGCTGTCGGGGTTCTTCAGGATATAGATGTCGCCGCTGACGACGAGGGCGAAGTAGTTGCCATTCGGGGAGAGCCGGTACTCACTCACGTCGCCGCGGAAGGTGCGCTCCTCCACCATCTCGCGCAGCGGGTCGTCGGCGAAGCTCACGCTGATGCGCTCCGGGCTGCCGCCCGCAGCGGGAATTACGTAGAGCTGGCCCATCTTCTCATAGATGATCTCGTCGCCATCCGCGCTCAGGCGCGGCCAGCGCGGGCCGTTCTTGCGCAGCTCGGTGAGCTGCCTGAGCCCGCTGCCGTCGGCATTCATCACCCAGAGGTTCTCATGTCCGTCGCGGTCACTCACGAAGTAGATCAGGCTGCCGTCCGGGCTGGGCTGCGGCCAGCAGTCCTTGCCGTCATAGTCGGTGAGCTGCGTATGCTTCCCGCTGGCCGGGTCATACATGTAGATGTCGTAGGCGTATGTGCCGTGGTAGTTCTTGCGCGACCAGCTGCCCGGTTCGCGGCAGTAGACGATGCGACCGGTGTCGCCGAGATAGCGCCCGAAGACATGTCCGTCGTGGTCCTCGTTGCTCACCCGCTGCGCGGTGCTGCCGTCCAGCGGGACCTCGAACATCGACAGGTCCCAGAGCTGCTCATAGACCGCGAACTCCAGCAGGCCGCTGCCATCGGGGTTCCAGTCAGTGAGGTAGTCGCTGGTGCTGTCCCAGGTCAGGCGCGTGGGCGGTCCGCCCTCGACCGGCATCGTGAAGATGTCCCAGTTGCCGAAGCGGTCGGAGTTGAAGGCAATGGTGCGTCCGTCCGGTGAGAGCAGCGGCCCCGTGTCATAGGCCACGTTGGCACTCAGGCGCCGGGCCGGGGCGCTGCCGTCACGCGGCGCACTCCAGATGTCTCCCCAGCACGAGAAGAACACGGTCCGGCCGTCGGGGCTGATCTCCGGGCGGGACATGCTGCGGGCCTCGCGCTCAGCGGAGGCCGGGCCGGCAATGCACAGGTACAGTGCAGCAATCACGAGCATTCTGCAGGTCTTCATCTACTGGTCCGGATTGTGAGGGTCTTGCGGTGATACCGCAGTATCAATGATCTCACAGGGTCTCATTCCGCCACAAGTCCGGCCCCGCTCCGCCGGTAACGGGAACTCCCGTAAACTCCGGGTGAAGCGCGTTTAAGAGCCGGAAAAATGTGCTGACTGTTTCCCCTGTTCTGTTAACATTCGGGCACATACAGAGTGAGAGCGGGTGAGTTTTGGCTTTCCGTGGTTTGACTTGCACAGATATGCTGGGGAGCGAGAAGCTCCTTTCGTTCACCTTGCCTCCTTATTGTTCAATTCAAATCCGTAAGGTGGAGAAATGAAGTATCCCAGACATACGGCAGTCTTGCTTCTGGCAATTGCTGCACTGATTGCGGGCCTGGTCTCCTGCGGCGGCGGATCCACGCTGGACACTGCCGCGGAGCTCTCCCCGGTGGAGTCGTTCATCGGGGTGAGCGAGGGCGATTTCAGGGCCGTCAGGTACAACGACCGCGGCTACCGTGACAGCTCTCTCAACTCCAGCATTGATCTGCGGAGCTTCAATGAGGGCGGCCGGACCGTTGTGGAGATAGACATCGCGGACGAGAGCGTGCTCAGCGGCGTGGCCCTTGAGCTGCACTTCGATGCAACGCGTCTCAGCCCCGTTTCCGCCAGCTTCAATGGTCTGATGGAAGCTGATGTCGAGCTGGCCTCCTTCAACCAGCCCGGCGTCGTGGCCCTCGGCCAGGTCGATGCTGACAACGCGGTCCGGCTCTCCGGCGGTTTCGCCCGCGTGGAGTTCGAGTCCGGCCCGCAGCGTGCGCAGAGCGCCGCCGGGGATGCCCACAGCAACCCGGTGATCTTCGCCTACGGCGAGGGCAGCTCCACGCTGTCCAGCCCGGCGAGCACCTTCCAGTTCGGCAATACCGCCGTGACTGACGCGGCCCCCGCCGACTACATGTTCTGGGGCGCCTTCGCCGGCGGCGACGGCAACCAGGACGGCGAGTCCAACATCGGCGACATCACCCCGCTCGGCATCCTGCTGGGCCGGACCGTCGGCGATTCCGACTACAGCGGCGCCAGGGCCGACTACGACTACAACACCAGTGTCAACATCTCCGACATCACGCCGCTGGCGGTGCACCTCGGTGAGAGCACCACTGCGGTCGAGATCCTGCTCGGCGACAGTGACAACTTCGATGGCAGCGAGACCGTCGTGGCCACGCACAGCTGGTCCAGCGCCAGTGCTCCCTCCGTTTCCACTGGCACGGGCACGACGGACTGGAGCGGCGTGTGGGCGCACTGGACGGGTGAGATCAGCCTGGCTGACGTGCAGGCCGCCGATACTGACATGGACGGCAGCGTCTACCTCGCGGCCCGCACCAGCGGCAGCGGTGCCAGCGGCCCGCTCAGTGTCAGCCCGACGCCCCTGAGCTACGTGGCCCAGGCTGTCAACGGCGTGGAGATCACCGACTTCGACGTGTTGATCACGGATGAGTCCTCCACCGAGCAGACCCCGACGGCCGGCACCTTCAACTGGCCCGCCAACAGCAGCTACGGCTTCGAGGTGACCGGCGTCCACGGTGCCTGGGACCAGGACGGCGACGGCAGCCCCGAGACCGCCTTCACCCCGGACAACCTCGCCGGTCTCTCCCAGACGGACTATGACAACGCGCTCGCCGCGGTGATCAGCGCCCTGAGCTGGGAATCCAGCCTGTCCGGTGACAGCAGCTTCAACGAGTTCCACAGCACCTGGGACGGCGTGATCGAGTTCACCCCGAATGCCAGCGGTGCTAGCGGCATCGTGTTCCCGGATGACGACCCGGACAGCACGGCCTTCACGACCCCCGAGGGCAGCTTCGGGATCGTGCTGGCCCAGGACGGCGACTTCGTGCCGAACGCGGTCAGCAAGAGCTGGAACCTCGACGTCTCCGCCGACAACGAGGCCGGGATCTTCCAGAGCCTGACGACGGGCGCCGGCATGTGGGGCAATGGCAACCACGTGCTCGACTCCTCGATCTCCACCACGGTCCAGGGTGCCTTCTTCTGGGGCAGCGCCGGCGAGCCGGCCAACCTTGACAACGTCAGCCTGGTGCTCTACGACTTCAATGACCCGGCCGAGAGCATCGTCTTCGAATACAGCGCCAGCGAGCCCGTCGGCGGCGGTGAGTTCTCGATCCGCAATCCGGAGACCCCGGGCGGCCCCTACGGCTTCTCGGCCCTGACCCAGCTCAACGTCACCCCCGACCATCTCTACGGCCTGCACATGAACGTGAACGGCACCTGGACCAGCGTCAACAAGCCCGGCGAGTTCTTCGAGGCCACCCCGGCCCCGCTGCCGGTCGAGCTCGAGACCTTCCCGAAGGGCAACGATCTCGGTGACGACACCACGATGCTCTACATCTTCAGCAACTCCGCCAACATCCGCCGCAACGACCATGTGGTCTTCGACCTGGCGGATCAGACCGCGAGCCCGGTGGACTTCGCCGGCTTCAGCGACATGCTCGTCAACGGCGGCAGCGAGTTCCCGATCGGCCAGGAGGCCGAGACCAACGCCCTGAGCCCGATCGTGCGCTTCATGCAGGACACCGCCGGCCAGGACGTGCCCTTCAACGCCCCCGACCTCGGCGTGATCAACCTGAACACCGCCAACCCGCGCACCGGGCGCATCGACCTGGACATCCAGGCGCTGAACACCGGCAGCTACGGCTTCCAGGTCTTCGACCGCAACCAGAACCCGATCGGCTACGGCGACATCGTGATCAATGAGTTCATCTTCGACAGCGGCCTCAGCGGCGTGGACTGGGGCGTGAACATCACCGATGACGGCACCCGCGGCAACCTCTCACTCGCCAACCGCGACTTCAGCGGCAAGGTGCTCAATGGCAACAACATCGCCAGCGCCACCCCGGACGTGCTGTGGTTCGAATTCAGCGGCACGCATGCCGATGAGGCGATGCTGCGCTTCGGCGCCGGCAACCACGAGCGCGAGCTGAACCTGGTGGCCTCCGGCCTCGGCAGCCTCGGCTTCAACGTGCTGGCGATCTACGTGCCTGACAACACCGACTGGCAGAAGATCGGCGCGGGTCCGGAGTGGACCGGCACGCTGGTTCCGGGCGACAGCTTCGAGCTGACCCTGTTCCAGGGTGGCAATTCCTTCACCTGGGACCAGCCCGGAGAACTGCTGACTGTGATCGGCGGCAACCCGAACGACTAAGTGAGTTTCCGCCTCGCGCAAGCGTTCGGCGGTCCGGCGCTGCGGCGAAAGCCGGTTTCGCCGGGTCGCGCTGAACGGATACGAGGCGGAGGTCCGGAGCAATCCGGACAACAGGAGGTCCGGAGCAATCCGGGCCTTCTTCCTTTTCTGGCAACGCCATCCGGTTTCGCCGTGTCGCGCTGAACGGACACGAGGCGGGAGGCCCGGAGCAATCCGGACAACAGGAGGTGCGACACTTGTTGTCGCACAAGCGGAGGTCCGGAGCAATCCGGACAAACGGGAAGTTGGAAATCAATCTGACAACACCTGCTCCACTGAGGGGAGGGCTACGGCCCTCCCCTTTTGCATTTGAGCAAGCGGAGGAGCAGCAACGACCCTGGCCACCGCTCCGGCATGGGCTCCGCCCCCTTCGTTCCCCGCTCTTTTCTCCCTGCCGAATCCAGCGTTACAATTGCTATCCATGCTGGTGCGCGACCACAAACGCGAGGCCCTGCGCTGGGCCAAGTTCCCGGCCACGATCCTGTTCGTGACCGGCTTCGTGTGGCTGCTCAACTCCTTCTTCGAGTTCGACCAGGGCGCGCTCTACAACCAGACCAAGACCGGGCTCGGTTCCTTCCTGGTGCTGCTCAACCTGGTGTTCGTACCGATGGCCTGCTTCCTGGCCGGGCTCGGGATCCTCTACGTGAAGCGCTGGGCGATCTGGCTGGCCGGGATCACGCCGCTCGTGCCCTGGGTGCAGGTCCTGATCGACAAGTTCTCGCGCATCGACCAGAAGTTCAGCGCCTACCGCAACGGCGGGACGATGGACGACTTCCAGAGCGGGGTGATGACGGCGCTGGCCGTGATCGCCGTGAGCGGGATCTACGTGATGATCGTGATCCACCTGCGGCGCTGCTCGCGGCACCTGTTCATGAGCGAGCAGTGGATCCGCGGCAACCTGCTGCCCGAGGCCGGCCCGCGCCGCAACCTGAGCATCGAGACCGCGAAGAGCGAGGTCGAGGCCGGTGACTTCTGCATGATGATGCCCGACATCGAGGCCGACGAGAGCGTCTAGCCCGCGATGCGGCGCAGGTCGGCGGCGAAGACCTGCAGCGCACTCAGCTCCGCGTCCTTCGAGCTGGCCCCCGCGTACATCCCGCCCTTGAGGTCCTGCTCGAGCCGGGCCAGCAGCTCGATGCTGCGCCAGAACGCCGGGTCGGGATAGCGGCGCTGGAACTGCTGCAGGCTGCGCGCGAAGAAGGGCGGGTAGACGTTGCCACCGCGCCTGAGCGTGCGCATCGCCGTGAAGCGGCGCTTCAGTTCATTCACCAGCCGGAAGGTGTCACCGCTGCTGCGGAACCAGTCCAGAAGCAGGGTTTGGGCCTGGGGATGGCACTGCATCACGCTGTCTGCCATTTCATAGAAGCGCGCGGCGGGGCTGCCCTGCACGGTCTCACGCAGCAGTTCATCCGTGACCCGCCCGCCGCCGTCCAGCGCGAGAGCCAGCTTGGCCAGTTCCGCATCCGCGAGCGCCAGCTGGTCCGTGGAGAGCAGCAGCAGGCGCTGGGCCTGGGCGTTGCCAAGTTCCAGGCCGTAGTGCTCCCGGGCCCGGTTCATCAGCCAGCGCACGCCGTTCTCACCCTCGCCCTGGCGGCGCAGGTCCAGCGGCTTCGTGCCCTTCTGCCAGAGCTGGGCCGCCTGGGTCTTCAGGCGCCGGTCCTCGTCGCTGCGCTTCTCCGGGTCGCTGAAGAGCTGCGTGCAGATCAGCGTGGTCTCCGCCGGCAGCCTGGCGAGGATCTCCGCGATGCGCTCGCTTTCACGCTTGGTCGGCTTCATCTCGAGAATGTCAACGTAGATGAAGCACTTCTCGGAGGCGAACAGGTCCGCGCTGCCCAGCTGGTTGAAGACCGTGTCGGCGTTCAGCTCGGCTGCGTAGTGGCGCTCCGGTTCGACGCCCGCCGGCAGCAGGCCGGCCACGGCCTCGTCGAGCAGCAGCGGGTCACGCGCGATCAGCAGGTGCGCCGGCATCGCCTAGTCGGTGTAGGGCGGCCAGACGGGCTTGCGCTTCTCGAAGTGGGCGGCGAAGCCCTCCTGGCGGTCGGGCGTGCCCCAGCAGTAGCTGAAGACCTCCACCTCATAGTCCAGGCCGTCGCGCAGGGACATCTCCGTGCCGACGTTCATCGCGCGCTTGGCGGCGGCCAGCGCCCGGCTGCTCTTGCTCAGCAGCTTGGCGAGCATCTTCTGTGCGGCGGGCAGCAGTTCGGCGTAGCTGTCGACCACCTCGTCGATCAGGCCCCATTCCATGCCGGTGCGGCCCGTGATCGGCTCGCCGCTGTACATCATCCAGCGCGCCTTCTGCGGCCCGATCAGGCGCGGAAGGCGCTGCGTCCCGCCCCAGCCCGGGATCATCCCGAGGTTGATCTCCGGCTGGCCGAGCCGCGCGGATGCGGTGGCGATCCGGAAATCCGTGGCCTGGGCCAGTTCCAGCCCGCCGCCCAGCGCGAAGCCGGCCACGCAGCTGACGGTCATGCAGCGCAGGGAATTGAGCATCTGGAACACGTCGCTGCCGAGCTTCACGAAGCGGTGCGCCCCGGCGTCGTCAACCTGGCCGAGGTCGCCGTCGATGTCGGCACCGGTGGAGAAGACCTTCTCGTAGCCGCTGATGATCACGAGCCCGCGCCAGCGCGGATGGCTCAGCTCCGGCACGACGATGTCGCGCAGCTGCTCCAGCAGGACCGTGTTGATCTGGTTGCGGTTGTTGTCCGGGCGCTGCATGGTGAGCGTCATCACGCCGGTCTCGCTGTCCAGTTCCTGACGGAAGTACTGCTCCGTGCTCATTGATCGGGTCTCCAGGGGGGTCTTGCTGACCCGGAACTGATTTTACAGGATGGCTCCGCGGGGCGGGGTCGGGACGTCGTGAAACCGGCGATATAATCACCGGATGCCACATGTGATCTCCGTGGCCAACCAGAAAGGCGGAGTAGGGAAAACCACGTCATCCATCAACCTCGCGGCGGCACTCGCTGCGGAGGGACGGCGCGTGCTGCTGATCGACCTCGACCCCCAGGCCAATGCCTCGGCGGGTGTCGGCGTCGAGGCCGCGCAGGGGAACTCGATCTACAACGTGCTGATGGACGGCCTGCCGATGTCGGCGGTGCTGCGCGCCAGCGAATTCGAGCGCCTGGATGTCGCACCTTCGCACATCGACCTTTCCGCCGCCGAGCTGGAACTCGTCAGCGCGCTGGCCCGCGAGTATGCGCTCAGGCGTGCACTGGACCGCGCCGGGCTGCCGCATGACTACGTGATCATCGACTGCCCGCCGAGCCTCGGGCTGCTGACGCTCAATGCGCTGGTGGCCTCGAGCCATGTGGTGATCCCCGTGCAGTGCGAGTTCTACGCCCTGGCGGGGCTGGCCAAACTGACGGACACAATCGGCCGCATCCGCAATGCGCTCAACCAGCAGCTGGACGTGGCCGGGGCATTGCTTACAATGTATGATTCACGGACCAACCTCAGCCGCGATGTGGTGGAGGAGGTCCGCAGCAATTTCCCGGGCCATGTCTTCCAGACGCTCGTGCCCCGTTCGGTCAGGCTGGCGGAGGCACCAAGCCACGCTGCGCCGATCACGGTGCATGATCCGGAGGGCAGCGGGGCGCAGGCCTACCGGGCCGTGGCGCGGGAACTGATTGACAGGATGGAAGGCACGTAAATGAGCAGGAAGCGCGGACTGGGCAAGGGACTGGCGGAACTGATACCGGCGGCGGGACCGCTGAAGGACGGCGAGCAGATCATGGAACTGCGCATCGCGCAGATCGATGCCAACCCCTTCCAGCCGCGCCGTGAGTTCGACCAGGAGGAGCTCAACGAACTGCGGGCCAGCATCCGCAGCCAGGGCCTGCTGCAGCCGGTGACGGTGCGCAGCGCTGACAACGGCCGCTACCAGCTCGTGACCGGGGAGCGCCGCCTGCGCGCCTGCCGCGACCTCGGGCAGAGCACGATCCAGGCGATCGTGCGTGACTTCTCCGACCGCCAGCTGCAGGAACTCTCGCTCGTCGAGAACCTGATCCGCGCCGACCTGAATGAGATCGAGGTCGCGGAAGCACTGGAGAACCTGCAGAACCGCTATGCCTACACCACGAGCCAGCTCGCCGAGGTGATCGGCAAGAGCCGCCCGGCGGTGAGCAACACCCTGCGCCTGCTGGAGCTCAGTGACAAGGTCAAGCAGCTCGTGCGCGACGGGCGGATCAGCGCCGGACACGGCCGCTCGATCCTCAGCTTCCCGGGTGAGCAGCGCGAGGAGATCGCCGAAAGCTGCGCGCGCGAGGGCTGGAGCGTGCGTGAACTGGAGCGCCGTGCGGCCGAGGCTGCCAACCGTGAGCCGATCCGCCGTCCGCGCCGCAAGCAGAGCGTGAAGAGCAGCGAGCCGAGCCGCCTCAAGCAGGCCGAAGGCCGCCTGATGGAGCATCTGGGCACGCGCGTACGCCTGGCGGAGTCCGCCGGCAACGGCAGCATCACGATCAGCTACCACGGCGACGAGGACCTCGAACGCCTGTTGTCAATCCTGCTCTCCGACACCGACCCGCTGTAAGGGAGGTCGAAGCTTGCTTCGGCAACCGGAGCTACCCGCTTCAGCGGTAGTGGAGCCCCGAGGTCAGTCGGGCCATGGAGCTACCCGCTTCAGCGGTAGTGGAGCCCCGGCGCAAACCTGGCAACGGAACTCCGCTGTAAAGCTGACAGGGAGGTCATCCGTCAGGATGACAACAAACTCACGGAGAAGTTCACCACAGAGCACGCAGTGAGCACGAAGCTGTTCCCCGTGATCATCTGGACCCTGGCGATCTTCGCAGCTTCGCATTGACTCTGACAACTACCCCTTGAGCGTCTGCAATCCAATCCTCATGGCAAGGCCGGAGGCCGCGCAGCAGCGTGAGGCACGAGCGCTGAAGGCCCACTGCGGACTTGTTTGGCAACGGCCATCCATCGAATCCCGGTATGCTGATGCCGTCTCCTGATATCAGGGTGCCGGAAGCCGCCGCCGGTTGCACCACTCTCGCAGTCCGCTCAATGCACACAGCCCGCTGCCGAATTGCTCTCACCCTCGTTAACACATCTCAGCTCCCTGCTTGATTCCTCCAGGCCAGGGGCCCAGCCTCCAGCCCTTCACGCCGATTCCATCTGGACTTCAGGTCGAATTTCCGGGCACCGGGGTATTAATAGGTATGCCGCCGAAAAAGAACACGACATCAAAGAAGACCGCGCCGAAGAAGCCGCTCAGGGACGACAGGGGCACGGGCGAATCGGTGAATGACGAGCTGATCGAGGAAGAGCTCCAGGAGGAGCAGCCCGAGCAGCTCGTGGCCGCCGCCGAGGCCGGTGCGTCCGATGCATCCGCTCCCGGGCGCAACGCTGGCAACAACGGCGGCGCGATCATCACCGACTACGAGGCTACGATCCCGATCGTGATCCCGCCCGGTGCGCGCAGTCCCGTTGACGACATCATCGAGGTGCTGCACCGCGAGGTGATCGGCCAGGACCGCGCCATCGACGCCATCGCCCGTGCTCTGCTGCGTTCCCGCGAGGGTTTCCGCACCCCGGGGCGGCCGATCTCCACGATGTTCTTCGCCGGCCCGACCGGCGTCGGCAAGACCGAGACCGTGCGCGCGCTCGCCAAGGCCCTGCACAATGACTGGCGCGCGATCCTCAAGGTGGACTGCTCCGAGTACAGCGAGCCGCATGCCATCGCCCGCCTGATCGGAGCGCCGCCGGGCTACATCGGCTCCGACCTCCCGGCGATCCTCGCCAAGGAGAATGTCGAGGGCGTGCCCAACCGCCTGATCCTCTTCGATGAGATCGAGAAGGCGCACTTCCGCCTGCACAACCTGCTGCTGCAGATCATGGATGAGGGCCGGATCACGCTGGCGCGCCGCACGAAGGACGAGCCGGGCGAGGTCAGCTTCGAGGACTGCATCGTGATCATGACCTCGAATGTCGGCGCCGGTGACATCGAGAAGATCCTGCGCCAGAACCGCATCGGCTTCCGCAACACTGACAACATCGCCGAGGTGCGCAACGACCAGCAGATCTACATGGCGGCCAAGGAGGCGATGAAGAACGTCTTCGCGCCGGAGTTCCGCAACCGCCTGACGGAGTTCATCGTGTTCCGTGCGCTGGACCGTCCGAGCCTCTACCGCATCCTGCGCAAGCTGCTGAACATCTCCGCCGAGCGCTTCGCCGGGCTGGGCTTCAAGCTGCAGCTCAGTGATGAGGTGCGCGACTGGCTGGTGGACCGCGGCATGGACAGTGAGCTGGGTGTGCGCCCGCTGGTGCGCGCCGTGGAGAAGTACATCGACACCAAGGTTGCCGAGCTGCATGCCTACGGGCTGATCCACGAGGGTGACCTGCTCGAGGCCCGCATCCAGGAGACGGGCGAGCTGGCCAGCGACGGGATCACCCCCAAGAGCGAGATCGTGTTCTACCGCACCCCGCGCAGCAATGAGCAGGGTGGCAGGAAGCGCAACCTGCCGAAGAAGAACCAGCGCACGGAAATCATATTGAGGTACTAGGAGGCCAGGCTGTCAGCCTGGCGAGGACCTGGGATCTGGGCCTGCCACGCGGAGCGAAAGCGAGGCGTGGTTGCAGGGTGTAGCGGAGCTACCCGCTTCAGCGGTAGTGGCGACGCGCAGTTCGCCTGTGCGCAGGGGAGCTGCGTTGCGGAAACACGCCGTGGCGTGATGAAGCTGCGCCAGCTCTGGACTACGAATCATTAGCGCTAAAATGCTTCAAGCATGCATCCGAGAACCAGCATCATATTGAGTATTGCCTCTGCAGTTATCTTCGGTGGATATGGGATATTTTTATTGGCAACCAGAGATTCAAACGATCTCGGCAAAAAAAATCCATTTGACTACCTTGACTACAACAGGATCCAGGCTGCAATCGACGATCTGAATGAGCAGCTGGATCAGGGTTCCAAGCCGGAGTGGAGCTGCGCAAAGCTCGGAAGACTCCTGGTGGATTACTACGAGGTGCGGGACAATTCTGTTTTCTCTCCCAGGCATGTGGAAAGCCTGGACGAAAATGTCGTGGAGCTGCTGGTACGCATCCTTGAAAGTCCCCCTCACGAGACTTCGGAGCTGAATGAGCTGGCTGCCGGCGAACTCAAGGATCTGTTCGGCATCCTGGATCAGCAGCAACTTTCCCCGGTGATTCCCCGGCTCCATGCACTGTCCACGCTGGAAGAATTGCATGCGGATCAGAAGGCAATCGTCAATGAATGCATAGCGAACTATGCCGAGCGTTTCCCCTGAACCGGGATTCCCGGCATAGCTCCGCTGAGAGATGACCGGCTGCTGGAAGCAGCCGCTACCGTCCCCATTTCTCCCACTTCTCCCACTATCCAGACCATTCATACAATTCAGACTGCTCCAGCATCACATTGTGCGTCACGCCGTAGGCGTGATTGCGCACCTCCGGCTCCTGCCTTCTGCCTTCTGCCTTTTGCCTTCTACCCGGCTCAGGCCGGACCTCCCATGGCCCGACTTAAGTCGGACCTCCAGCCCCCATGCGCTTTTTTCCCCGATCACTCGGTAGAATCAAGCGCGTTGAAAGATCCGGGTCGGCTGTGAGCGGGGACTTGTGAGGAAACCGGGAACCTGATCCGTGCGGCGTAGTCTCACATAAGGTGTTAGTGGCGCATATGGCAGATGCATACCTGGCTTACAACTCCCCTGAGGTGAGTGAGCTGATCGTGCGCTGCCAGAAGGGTGACCACCGGGCCTTTGATGAGCTCGTGTCGAAGTACCAGCGCTACGTCTTCAACCTCGTCTACCAGCACCTCGGTGACATTGACGAGATCGAGGACGTGGCCCAGGAGATCTTCGTCCGGATCTACAAGTTCATCGGCAAGTACAAGGGCAATGCCAGCCTCGAGAGCTGGATCTACAAGATCGTGCTCAACTACTGCCGGACCCATGCCCGCAGGCGTTCCAGCTTCAGCCGGATGTTCGTGTCCGCCCCGAAGCAGGCCCCCAGCGAGGAGAAGAACTTCGAGATCCTCGACACCCTGCCCGACGCCACCTACGACCCCGCAAAAACGGTGGAGCAGCGCAAGCTGGTCCAGGACATCATGGAGGCCGTGCGGGGACTGCCGGAGATCTACCGGACGATTCTCATCATGCGTGAGATCAACGAACTCAGCTACGAGGAGGTGGCTGAGATCCTCGGCATTTCCATCGGCACCGTGAAGTCACGGATCAGTCGTGCCCGCGATCTTGTAAGGCAGAAGGTGAACATAGCGTGAATCGAGCAAAGGCAAAACGATGGCTCAATGAGTACCTTGACGGTGAGATCGGTCTCGCCGACAAGGCCGAATTCGAGCGCATGCTGGCCCAGGACCCCGAGCTGCGCCGCGAGTATGAGCAGCTCAGGCGGATCGGCCTGCTGATGTCCAGCGGCCCCGAGGTCGAGGTGCATCCCCATGCATTCCGCGCGAAGCTGATGGAGCGGATCGAGCCGCAGCAGCGCTTCAATTTCACTCCGCAGCGGGCCTTCGCCGGTTCGATGCTGGTGGCCCTGCTGGTGGTCGGTCTGGCCTTCGGGCAGTACATCTACAGCGGTGCCGTGGGCAAGCGTCCCGGCAATGTGGGCGTGGCCTACAGCGGCAGCGTGGCCAGCACGAGCGAGATCCTGATCAACGCCTCCTCCAGCCAGTTCCTGAACAGCACCCTGCAGCGTGCCGAGCGCAATGAAAGCCGCTACGCCCTGCAGCTGGTCGAACAGCTGGACCGCCAGCTCGGGATCTACGAAGGCGCGGCCTGCACCAGGGGCAGCAACGGCTACACCTATCACTTCCCCGGCGGCCTGCCCACTGAACTCAGCATCCGGGCCGATGCGGCCAGCCTGATGGAGATCCAGGCGATCGCGGCCAGCTACCCCGGCAGCGGCAGTACCAGTGTCGAGCTGGCTGACGGCAGCAGCCTGGCTCTCAATGAATTTGCGGTGCTGCATCCGCAGGGCCGTGTGGAACTGCTGATCCGCTTCAGCCGTCCCTGAACCATGTAAATCAATCTTCCGGAACCTGTTCTGGTCCGGAATCCACAGCAATTATCCGCCCCGGGTTTTCCGGGGCATTTTTTTTTACCTGGCATCCTGGCCCATGCCTTCACAGCAGAACCGAAGGGGGGAAGGGACGCCGGCGTCATAGCGTCAACCTCACGCTGCCTGTAGTGGAAGTCAGGCGCATCCCTTCCCATACAGGCAGACCCGCAGGAGCGCATTGACGTAACATTCCGCGCAGGGATTCGCAGCCGCACGCGGCCCGGAAGATAACTGAATCAGGCCTGGCTCAGCCGCCGTGGGCCAGGCTGACTTCCAGCTCATCCGTGAACTGGGACAGTTCGGATGTCGAGCCATCCGGCCAGCTCACGCTCAGCCTGACGGGCTCAGCACCCTCCGGAATGCCGAAATGCACCGGCCCCACGTAACTGGACAGATATGTATGGCCGGCCTGCACCTCGCGCTGCAGCCTGCGGCCGTCCGAGAGTTCCAGGCTGAGTTTCGCACCGACGCCCGCCGGATTCTCGGCAGGCCCCTTCAGTGACACGAGCAGGCCCCGGCCCCGGCTCAGCTCCGGGCGGCCCATTGCCAGCTGAGGCTTGCCGCTGCTGACGCTCATCAGGATGTCCAGGCTGCCGTCGGCATTCATGTCCGCTGCCACCGCTCCGCGGCCCTCGGCGTTGAGCAGGATCCCGGAGTCGAGGTGTTCCACGCTGCCAAAGCCTCCCAGCCCGTCACCGAGCAGCAGGCAGCCATAGCTCGTCACCCAGCGCGTTTCCTCGGGCTGGGTGTTGCGGTAGTTCTGGTTAAGCCAGGCATCAAGGTTGCCGTCGTTGTCAAAGTCGCCGACAGCCATTCCGAGGACGATGCTGTACTGGGCCTCCAGCGGCAGGGCCTGCATCCCGAAGCCGCCGCTGCCGTCATTGAGGAACAGGCAGCTGCGCACCTCCTCCGCGCTGAAGCGCTCCGCGGCCTGCTCCACCGGGCCATAGATCTCCTCCAGCGTGGCATCCGCGAACATCTCCCAGGTCGGGAACTTCTGCGGGATCGTCGTGATCGCATAGCCGCTGCAGGAACGTCCGCGGCCCGGCAGCAGCGTGCCGTCGCTGCCGAACTTGACCTCCACCAGGTCGCGCGTGCCGTTGTCATCGAAGTCGTCCGCGATGATCAGGTATGGTTTCGTGGCGCTGGGATGGTACTTGGTGTTGAGGCCGTAGTTGCCGGCCAGCAGGTCCATGTCGCCGTCGTTGTCAAAATCTCCACAGGCCAGGGACTGCCAGGTCCCGCTCGGGCTGATGCTGCCCTGGCGGATGAAGCGCCCTTCGGAGGCCGCCCACCATTCGACACCGCCGAATTCCATCGCCAGCACCAGGTCCTGGCTGCCGTCACCGTTCAGGTCGGTGAACAGCGCATCCGCGACCGGGCCGCTCTCCGCCAGCCCCGGGGCCAGCCGGCCCGTGGCCAGGCTGAACTGCCCCCCGCCATCATTCAGCAGGATGTGCGAGGTTTCCGGCCGCAGGTACTCTCCGGGTTTCTGCCTTCCGGCGATGAAGACATCAAGATCGCCATCGCCATCAATGTCGCTGGCAATCACGCTGCCTGAGGAACTGGGCGGCTGGCTCATGCCCGCCAGCGCGAAGCCCTCCGCTCCGTTGAGCAGCAGGCGGTCAATGTAGTAGTTGCTGCCCTGGGGTTCCTCGTTCCCGCCGCTGCTCAGCAGCAGGTCCGGACGGCCATCGCCATCCGCCTCGAGGAACAGCACGCCCATGTTCTCCTGGCGCTTATCGGTGATCGTGTCCAGCATCGGACTGCCGGCCAGCTGGCCGCCGGGCCGGCCGAGGAACAGTTTGCCCGTCTGCTGGGCCGGACCCGCGAAGTAGACGTCAAGCAGTCCGTCGGCGTTGATATCGGCCACGCCGAGCCCTGTGCCCAGCGTACTGCGGCGCACCGGCAGCAGCGGCTCGGCGGCAAATTCCGCCTCGAATGTGTCCACTTCCTGCTGTTCCCAGTTCAGCTCCTGCTGGCTGAAGAGCGGTTCGCGGGGTTCGGCCTCCGAGACATCCATGAGCTGGCTGCCGCGGGTGATGGTGTAGTGCATGTTGGCAGGCAGGTCCCGCAGCACCTCAGCCTGGTTGCCGGGCCAGCGGATCCACAGCGCATCCACGTTTTCATGCTCACCGATTCCGAGGTGGATCCGGCTGCTTTCGCTGCTCGCATAGCCGCGGGTGAGGATCACGTCCTGCATGTACTGTTCCTCACCGCACCAGGCAATCACGCGTGCTCCGACCGCCTCACGGTTCTGGCCATCCTGGCGCAGATCAATCAGCAGCTGGTTGCCGGACTCCAGGTCATTGCGGTACACGCCAAGCTGCTCATTGGTCTGGTTGACAACAATGTCAAGGTCGCCGTCCCCGTCAAGGTCCTGCAGCACGGCACCGCAGGATACGGCTCCGTCATGCAGTCCCCAGTTGTCAGGAGCCTTCCCGTAGTTCAGCGGTTCACTGGCGGTGAAGATGATGTCATCCGTGAGCAGGCCGGGGGTGCTCAGCCAGTATGCGTCAATTTCCTCCTGGCTTGCGCCGCGCTCGCGCATCTGCTTGATCTGCAGCTGCACGTCGTATTCGATCGAGGAATTCAGGTAGCCGTTGGTTGCCAGGATCTCGAGCAGCCCGTCGCTGTTGAGATCCGCCAGGCGGATGCTCCAGGTCCAGTCCGTGCTCTTCACGCCGAGCAGCGCCGCGGCCTCGGTCATCCAGCCGCCGCCGCGGTTGAGCATCACCGTGTTGCGCATGTTGGGCTGCGGGTTGAAGTAGGAGAGCTCATAGCGCGAGATGTTCATGTCGCCGCTCTGCTTCTTGCTGTCCTTGTAGCTGCTGGCGGACATGTCGCCGACCATGTAATCCATCCAGCCGTCGCGGTTGAGGTCACCGGCGTCGCTGCCCATCCCGAAGAAGCTGTTGATGCGCAGCATCGTGCGCCCCATTTCCTTCATGTAGCCCCGGCCGTTGTTGAGGTAGTACCAGTCCGGGGTGTCGAAGTCGCCGCTGACCTGCAGGTCAATGAAGCCGTCGTTGTTGAAGTCGCAGGCCAGGGCGTTGAGCGACCAGCCGTTGGGCACGATCCCGATGTCAGCGGCACGGTTCCGGAAGCCGCCCTCGCCGTCATTGATGAAGAAGTCGTCATTGTCGGGCTTGAGGCGGATCTTGCCGGAGTTGTCCATGTAGTGGGTCTGGCTGGACTCATCGTCCAGCACCTGCTCACCGGTCTCCGCATTGTAGAAGAATCCGAAGTAGCGCTGGTTGCCACGCTCCTCCTCGACCATGCCGTCCTCGTTGCGGCCCTTGCGGTTGTTGGCATTGTAGATGTCGAGGTCGCCGTCATTGTCAAAGTCGAAGACCGCGCTGACAATCGTGCTGCGCTCCGTGTCCAGCCCGAACTCGGCGGCCTGCTCACTGAAGCCGCCGTCACCGCCGTTGATGAACAGGCGGTTCCGGCCGCCGCGCACCGCCACGAGCAGGTCCAGCATGCCGTCGCCGTTGATGTCCGTGAACACGCCCGACCCGGCCAGCTCACCGCTCACACGCAGTTCAGGATTGGCTTCATCGGTCACATCCGTGAACTTCCAGCCGCCGTCGTTGCGGAACAGCTGGTTGTCATTCTCGATCCCGCAGAGGTACAGGTCGATGTCACCATCACCGTCATAGTCGCCGGCAGCCAACCCGGCCTGGGATCCGACATCATCCAGCAGGAGCTCCCGGCTGGCAGCCAGTCCGATGAAATCCAGGCCGGTCTGATCATCTGCCAGGGCGGTGAACCCCGTGCCGGTGATTCCCTCCGCGAACGGCTGCTTCTCAATCACGGCATCACTGGCAGGGTAGTCAGCGTAGAGCCCGGGCCGGTTGCCTGGCGAATCTGCGGCACTCCCGCCGGCCGCCCGTACATCCTGCCGGGCTTCGTCATCCTGGCCACAGGCGCATGCCAGTGCAATCAATGTAAGCAACACTGCCAACAATCTCGGTTTCATTTCTTTCCTTGTGGCCCGCAGGAAGCGGAAATTTCCGGAATTGGAATGTTGAAAGGTCCCTGCAGGGACGATCTGCCCTGATTCCTGGCGGAAGTCGGGCCCAGTCGTGTGCAGCACAGCCGGGGTTCAGCCGCTCCGATTGTAACACATCCGACTGGCTGCTTCAGTCCACGGGAAACTGCTTGTCGCTGGTGACGCCGTACCTGGCAAACAGGATCAGCATCTCGCCGTTCTGTGCAAGTCTGGCATAGTCGCAGGCTGAATTGTCCGTTGCATCCACAAAGCCCGGATCAGCACCGTTTTCCAGCAGGAACGAAACCATGGGCAGATTGCCTGTGCGGGCCGCGGCAATCAATGCGGTTGAATTGCCAAGTTCCTCAACCGCATCCAGGTCAATGCCCTGCTCAAGCAGGGATTGTGCCAGGGACCGCGGCCAGTCCGGATGACGGGCGAGTTCAAACAGCAGGGTGCGCCCACCCCTGTAGCGCTGCAGCGGATCGGCCCCATGCGCAATCAGGAAATCCACCAGCTCCCAGTCACCGGCGAAGGCCGCCGCGCCCAGCATGGTCCCGCCCCGAGGCTCGACGGCGTTGATGTCCGCCCCCGCATCCATCAGTTCCTCCGCCATCTGCTTCTCGCCCGCAAGACAGGCATGCATCAGCGGACTCTGCCCGAATTTGTCCGTCACACTGGTATCGGGGAACTCGGATAAAATCCTGTGGAACATCTCCAGACTGTGCGACTGAACCGCATCAATCAGGATCGGCATTGACGCCGGACCGCCCCCCGCCGGGGCTCCGGCATCCAGCACGATCTGCAGGATATCCGGATTGCCACCGACAACCGCAAAATCCGTCACATTGGAACTGAAGACCGGATCCTCATAAGCCAGGTCTGCCCCCTTATCAATCAGCAGCTGCAGATGCTCAGCCTTGCCTCTGATCGCAGCCACCTGAACCGGGGAAACACCGGCGTGGTTCAGCTGCTCGACTGACATCCCGGCCTGCATGAACAGTGCCGTCAGTTCCACCGGATCCATCTCAATGCTCTCGTGGAAATTGGCAGGAGCAAATGGCACACCCAGCTCCTCCAGTTTCGCAGTTGCCTGAGCTGTGGACAGCTGGGATATTTCCTCAAGAGTCATTTCCGGCACAATCATCGGACGCCAGGTCATCTCCTGGTCCATGATCTCTGAATTCCGCCCGTTCTCAGCTTTCCCGGCTTCCCCTGCCGCAGACGCTGTCCCTGTCCCTGTCTCTGTCTCCGTCGCAGGCGGTGTGGCTTCAGCTTCCAGCACCGCTGCACCCTGTTTTTCCTGGGTATCAGTGGCGGGACAGCCACAGAGCATCAATGCGAGTAGTCCGAAGAGCGGAACCTGGACTGGATGGAAGCTGCGCATGAAGATAGGACGGAGCAAATGCATACAGTATTCAAGAAGAAGCCCCCGGGGCACAGGGCCCCGGGGGCGGATCGATTCAGTCGATCAGTCTCAGCTCAGCTGCGATTAGCTGCCGATGACCGGGAAGTTGCCTTCCGTGACATTGATACCATCCACGTGCGGTCCACTGAACCAGTTGACCGATCCATCACTTTCGTAGTGGAAGTGCACGAAAGTGGTGCCACCGGTGGAGATACCCATGTTGAAGTGCTGCTGAGTGCTGGAGTTGACGTTGAGTCCACTGACACCGTGCGCAACCTCGAAGTTGCCAAGGTTCCAGCCGAACGGCGAGGAACCAGCCACTGAACCGGTTGAACCACCGTGCCAGTACTGCTCCCACGAATCGTTCTCAGCATCAAGGGCCAGACGGTAATGCAGCCATGCATTGTCGCCGGCACCCAGACCGAAGCCCGGTGAACGCAGGCCGATGATCGTGTTGTTCAGGTAGTTGGCGCCGGTGTCGCTGATGCCTTCACCGCCGTTACCATGCCACATCTGGCCACCCCATGCACCGATCACAACCGGACCCGGGGCGACGAACTCAGGTGCACCACCGCTGGTGTAACCCATACCATCCCACTGGGCGCCGACCCACCAGGAGTCGGAGGAGTTGGATGAACGGGTCCAGCCAGCCGCAAGGGCATCACCGGTATTCGTGTAGGCTTCCATGTAGTCGATGAAGTATCCACCGGGGGTCAGGGAAACCTGGTCGGGCCAGAAGAACTCATCGGTGTCATTGTTGGCATCCGTCACCATCAGGGCGAAGGAGTAGTTGCCATCGCCGCCCGCGGGGGTCGGATCGATGTTAACGGTCTCGCCCCACTTGCCGGCTGCCGGGTAGGTACCGACGGGCTGGGTGAAGCCACCCGCACCGAAGGTCACGAAGTTGTAGTTCCAGTCGAGATCCACGTCGTAGGGACCCACGCCGAAGGCGATCTCGAAGAACAGGTCGACATCGTACGGACCGGCACCGGAGACGGTGTCAGTCGGGTCTTCCTCGTCCGCATCATCGAAGATGCTGACGGGGTAGTTCGGATCACCCTCGTCGACCACGTAGCAGCCACCCTCGATGAAGGTGTCGCCATCGGGCCAGAAGTTCGGGTAACCGTTGATGTCGAAGAAGTAGTCGTCGTAGGCGTCAATATCGGTGAAGAAGCGGACACGGACCGGGAACTTGTCAGCAGCCTCGCCGAACACGCCGTTGCGGTTCAGGTCGCCGTTCCAGCCGACCACGGTGCCGTAGTCGAAGTCCACGGTACGGCCTTCACCGGGGGTGGTGAAGGAGTAGTCGCTGCGCAGGTAACCCCACAGGTCGCGACCGGTCTGGATGTCGTGGTCCTCGATGAAGTCTTCCCAGAGGATACCGCCCTCAGCGTAGTAACCCACGGCAGTTCCGCCGCCGTTGTACTTCACGCTCTTGTGGCCGGGGAACATCGCCCAGGCCAGGAAGGCCGGGGATCCGCCGTACAGCGTGCCCTGGGACCAGTGCGCGATCGCCTCGGTGGCAACCAGGTCGTCATCGTTGCTGAAGGTCAGGTTCGGGCCGAAGCTGTCGCCGTAGCTGGCGGTGTCGAAGGAACCGAAGCTGTCCGTCTGGCTCAGGAAGTAGGCCGCAGCCTTGTTCAGGCCGAGCGCACCCGGATCAAAGACGCCGCCGTAGGGGGCGGTGAACTTCGTCCAGTCAGCGGAGATGTCGCTCATCGCGATACCCGCATAGTTGACGTC
Source organism: bacterium (assembly GCA_041395205.1). Lineage (GTDB taxonomy): Bacteria > 4484-113 > 4484-113 > 4484-113 > JAFGCY01 > JAHEFU01. Next base: position 857,580 of record JAWLAZ010000001.1, on the reverse strand, counting down.
GATGATCTCAGCCGCTTCCACGTCGCCGGGGATCGCACCGAGGGTGTCATCCCACTCCACGTAGGCGTGGAACGGGAACTGGAAGTCCAGGTCGTTGCCATTCACGCCGGCGTCGTCATCGCCGCGTACGCACGCCACCGTCATACTCCACCGGATAGTCGAAGCCCGGCGTCATGTCCGGTATCCGGTACACATCGGAACCGTTCGGATCCAGGTAGTTCTGGCCACCCACACCGCCGTGCCCTGCGACACGTTGCCATTCACCTTGTCCCAGGCGATCGGCGTCACGCACAGATCTCCGGAGGTCCGTCGTACTCCTCGAAGCCGGCACCGCCGCCGCCACCACCGAAGGTCAGGCTGTCATCCAGCCAACCCAGGATGTTGTTCAGCACGTCCGCACGGTTCATCGAGCCGGAGGCCGAAGCCGTCACGCTCATGCCCGCGCCTGTAGCCGACGTTCCACACCTTGCCGGTGCCGAAGCTGTGGCTGCTAGCCCGGGAAGAAGCCGATGTTCTGGTCCGGTGCCTGGCGGTTACCCCAGGACAGGAAGCCCAGGTCAAAGCCCAGCGCGTTCGGCTGGTGGCCGATACCGCCGCGAAGGACGGACCGCGACCCGCGAAGGCGGAGCTGAAGTAGCCGATACCGCAGTACTGGCGGCCCGTCGGCATGCCGAAGCTGATCGGCAACTCGCCCGAGGAACCGCTGCCCGTGTAGCGCTCAGCCGCATTCGTGCCGTCAGCGCCGAAGTTCGCGCCGCTCGGGTTGCCGATGAAGTTGCTCCGGAGCCGTCGGGATGAAGCCCAGCGTTCCGCCGAAGCCGATACGTCAGCCAGATGCGGCTGGGGCTGCATCCGGAACCGAGACGGCAGCGTCGCATAGCCGTAGATGCCGTTCCAGCCGTTGATGAAGGCCAGGTCGCCGTCATAGCCGTGGTTCTGGCTCATCAGCAGCACGCCGAAGCCGTCATCCATCAGCTGGATGTGTTGTCAATCTCCGACGCTGTCCAGGCCGTCGTGAACGTCGCGGACTCACCCGCGCCGCCCGGACCACCCGCGATGCCAGATCGCGACCTTCGCATTCGGGTTGCCCGCGAAGTCGTCGGCACGCTGCCGCTGAAGTCCACCGTGCTGTAGCTCGCGCAGCGCGTCAAGGTCCGCCGTCAGCGCATCCAGGTTCAGCTGGAAGTCGCCGCCGTCGTTGCGGATGATCACGATCTCGGTGTCGCCACCGCCACCGCCCGCGCCGCCGTGGCCGAGGTGGACATCCGGCGTGCTGCCGTAGGCGATGTTGTCATCGGCATCAACCACCTGGTTGCGGATCGTGTACACACCCTCGACGTTCGTCTTGATCGCATTGCTGCTGTGGGTGTGCGTACGCGCAAATGGCTCGGATCAAACGCCGTGCCCGCCGCCAGACCGTTCCGTCACGCCAGCTCCAGGTGCTGTGCTTGTACAGGCAGTTGCCCCACTCCGGATGGCCCACATCCACATCCGCCGTCGCGCCGCCGAAGGCATGCGCACTGGCCGCGACCGTCACACTGCTGATTCCGAGATTCTCGTCCAGCAGCATCCCGATCTGGTAGTAGGTGTTGTCATCCGGAAGCTGCGGTGCGCTCCAGTCGCCGGCGCCGTAACGCACGCCGTCAACCGGAATCACGTTCACGCCCAGATCGCCGCTGCCGCCGTAGAACACGTCGGGCTCGACCTTGCTGGAAATCACCGTCGCAGTAGGTGTTGTTGCCGCTGTACACGTACATCTGCGCTTCGTCGCTCGCCGTCGGGTTGTTGTTCTGATCGTAGTCGATCCACCACATGCGAAACCCTTCTCGAAGAACTGGCCGAAGGCGTAGTACGCACCGTTGGCATTCAGGAGCGCCGCGCCGTTGTTGAACGCGAACGGACGGGCCACCGGCCAGCCGATCGTGTTCGCAGCCGTCGGAGAAGCTCCCGTCGCCGAAGAACTCGCTGGCTGGCGCCGCCGCCGGCCCAGCGGGCCAGGATCACACCGAACACCGGGTTGTGCAGGATGTTCGGGTACGGGTTCCCACCCGTCCGTACGGTCACGCCAGTCGGCATTCGCCGCCTCGTCGAAGTCATCGCAGCCGTCCGCAGCATTGATGCCCACGATCATCGCGTCACCGTAGCAGTTCGACACGTTGCCGAAATAGAAGGTCTGGAAGTTCGCCGAGGTGTCCATCGGGCTACCTGATCCGCACCTCGTCACTGCTCGGGGCGATCAGGATGTTGTACATCGCCGTGTCAGTGCCGCTCGGCAGGCCGATGTACTTCTCGTTGAAGGTCATCCAGAACGCATTGCGCACTCCGTAGGCCTCTCCGTCGCACAGCGTGCCGCTCGGGCCGCTGCCCTGCCGTATCCGACACCATACGGGCCGAGGTCCGCACGGTAGCCGATCTCGCCGATGTCGTTCTTGCCCTGCTGCTCGGTTGGCCGTCTCGCTGTCCGCGAACAGCTGGTACACGCCGTCTGCGCATCGTCGCCACCACCGCCAACGCTGTTGAAGTGGTTGATCGTCGACAGGCCCTCGGCCACCAGCTGGTCGCCTGCGCCGGCATCACACCGCCGTAGGCGAGATCACGTCCTCAATGTCGGAATTGCCGTTGTCCGCCATCAGCGCACCGCTGGCGTTGCAGCGAAGTCCGGAACACCGTTGGCATCCGTATCCGCCGGCTTGTACTGGCCCTTCACGAGACCGCTGTTCACGCCCGGGTTGAAGCCGCGCTGGTCCAGCCAGCTCGCGCCCTTCGCCCTCGCCTTCAGCACCACGCGGATACATCTCAAGCCCGCGCTCCGCCATCTCGCGCAGCTGGGCCATCAGCATCTCGTGGCTCGGACCGCAATCGGGGTCCCGCTCTTGGGGGCGATGTACGGCTGGTTCCAGCCCGCATCTGATAGCAGTGCCTGCTGCCTGCGCTGAGCTGCCGATCTCATTCTCAGAGACCGTCAGCTCGGTGCCGGACCCACGGCCGTCAACGACCGGGGAGTATTGGTGGAAACCGTCTGGTTGACCTGCTCGGTCAGACCAGCCGTGCCGCCACCACCACCGCAGGATGCTGCCACGAAGACTACCGTAAGCGCCACGAGCGAAGCCCGAGGTGCCTACACCAGTTCACATGAGTCTTCATACACTCTCCCAATGTGGATATGGTGTGCTTTGCCTGGATCAACCCCTCTGCAGCTTCCGGAAGTACTTGAAGCATTCGAGTAGCTGGGTTGCCCCAGACATGTACCTATAGCTGTGCAGTAAAAGTATAACAGTTACGGCATGTAAACACAGGGCCAGCTGAATAGAAATGAGAAACAACAATCATTTAATCCCTGTTTTCAGTGAAATTTTCATTAAACCAGCGTATACCCACCGCAAACGGAAGAGGGGAAGGCCTGTGACCTTCCCCTCCTGATTATCTACTGGCTCAGCGGCATCGATTGGTTCAGCCGCAGTGGCCTCAGTTATGCCCCGTGCCCCACAGCCAGGCTGCTGCCGCTGAACTCCCGGATCTCGCTGCTGCTGCCATCCGGCCAGCTCACGCTCAGCCTGACGGGGTCACTGCCCTCCGGAATGCCGAAATGCACCGGCCCCACGTAACTGGACAGATATGTATGACCGGCCTGTACTTCGCGGCGCAGGCTGCGTCCATCCGACAATTCCAGTGTGAGCACCGCCCCGACGCCCGCCGGGTTGCCGGCCGGCCCCGTGAGGCTGACCAGCAGGCCACTGCCCCGCAGGCGATCCGCAACTGCATAGGCGATCTGCGGGCTGGCATTGCTGACACTGAGCACGAGATCCAGGCAGGCGTCGCCGTTGAAGTCAGCCGCCACGGCACCGCGGCCCTCGGCGTTGACCCGCAGCCCGGAATCCAGCGGCTCAAGGCAGCGGAAGCTGCCGTCGCCGTTGCCAAGCATCAGCGTGCCGTAGCCACAGACCCAGCGGGTCTCCTCGGGCTGGGTGTTGCGGAAGTTCTGGTTGATCCAGGCATCAAGGTTGCCGTCGTTGTCAAAGTCTCCGGTGGCGATCCCGAAGGCGCAGGAGATCTGCGCCATGTCCGGCAGGTCCGTCATCACGAAGCTCCCGCTGCCGTCATTCTCGAAGTATGCACTGGCAACATGGTCAGCGGTCAGCTTCTCGCCGACCTGCTCCAGCGGACCGTAGATCTCCTCCAGCGTGGCATCCGCGAACTTCTCCCAGGTCGGGAAGCGCTGCGGGATCGTGGAGATCGCGTAGCCGCTGCAGGAGCGGCCGCGGCCCGGCAGCAGCGTGCCGTCACTGCCGAACTTGACCTCCACCACGTCACGCGTGCCGTTGCCGTCGAAATCATCGGCGATCACCATGTAGGGCTTCTCGGTGCTGGGATGGTACTTGGTATTCATCCCCCAGTTGCCCGCGATCACATCGCTGTCACCATCGTTGTCAAAGTCGCCGCAGGCCAGTGACTGCCACATCCCGCTCGGGCCGATCGCCCCCTGGCGGATCAGCACGCCGTCATTGTTGGCCCACCATTCCACGCTGCCGAATTCGCTGGCAACGAGCAGGTCCTGCCTGCCGTCGCCGTTGAGGTCGGCGAAGCAGATGTCGGAGACCGGACCGCTGTCAGCGAGCCCCGGGGCCAGCTGCCCCGTGGCCAGCGAGAACACGCCGCTGCCGTCATTGCGCAGCACGTGGCTGTGCACCGCTGCGCCGAACACGTACGGCTTCAGCCGGCCCGCGATCACGACGTCGAGGTCACCGTCATTGTCAATGTCGCTGGCACAGGCACTGCCTGAGGAGAGCTGCTCCACGGGCAGGGTCCCCGGCCGGAAGCCGTCACCGCCGCTGAGGTAGATGCGGTCGAGATACGACTGCATCTGCTCCTCGCTCTCGATCCCGCCGCTGCTCAGCAGCAGGTCCGGCGTACCGTCGCCATTTGCCTCAAACAGCAGGGTGGCCATCGATTCCGGCCGGTCATCAACCGCCTTGTCCAGCATCGGGGAGCCGGCGAAGCCGCCGCCCTCGCGCCCCGTGAACAACTTGCCCTGCTGGTTCTGGGGGCCGGCGAGGTAGATGTCCAGGCGGCCGTCGGCATTCAGGTCGGCCACGCCCAGCCCGGTGCCCAGCGTGCTGCGTCGCAGGGGCAGGAGCGGCTCGGCCTCGAACTCGGCGATGAGGGTGTCCTGCTCCTCCTGCTGCCAGTTCAGGCTTTCCTGGCTGAAGAGCGGCTCATGCGCCTGCGGCCGGTAGTCCGCCAGGCGGCTGCCGCGGGTGATGGTGTAGTGCATGTTGGCGGGCAGGTCCCGCAGCACCTCAACCTTGTTGTCAGGCCAGCGGATCCACAGTGCGTCGATCATGGAGGCATCGCCGAGGCCGAGGTGCACGCGGCTGCTCTCCGCGCTGGCATAGCCGCGCGCGAGGATCACGTCCTGGACGTACTGCCTGCCGTCGCACCAGGCGGCGACACGGGCACCGACCGCCTCGCTGTTCGGGCCGTCCTGGCGCAGGTCGATCAGCACGCGGCCACCGTTGTCAAGATCATTGCGGTAGACACCGAGCTGGTCGCCGGTGTTGTTGACGACGAAGTCCAGGTCGCCGTCACCGTCCAGGTCCTGCAGGATGCAGCCGCAGGAGACCGCCTGGTCGTGGATGCCCCAGTTGTCAGGCGCCTTCTTGTAGTGCAGCGGTTCGCTGGCGGTGAAGATGATGTCGTCGGTCCTCAGCGCCGGCAGGCCGAGCTCGTAGGCGTCAACCTCCTCCTGGCTGGCGCCGTCCTCCAGCATCTGCTTGATGCGGCGCTGCACGTCGTATTCCACCGAGGTGGAGATGTAGCCGTTCGTTGCCAGGATCTCGAGGATCCCGTCGCTGTTGAGGTCCGCCAGGCGGATGCTCCAGGTCCAGTCCGTGCTCTTCACGCCGAGCAGGGCCCCGGCCTCACTCATCCAGCCGTCGCCGCGGTTCAGCAGCACGGTGTTGCGCATGTTCTGGTGGGGCTCGTAGTTGACGAGCTCATAGCGCGAGAGGTTCATGTCACCACTCTGCTTCTTGCCGTCCTTGTAGCCGGTCGGGGACATGTCGCCGACCATGTAGTCCATCCAGCCGTCATGGTTTAGGTCACCGGCGTCGCTGCCCATCCCGAAGTAGCTGGTGACGCGCAGCATGTCGCGGCCGCGCTCCGTGAAGTGACCGTTGCCATCGTTGATGTAGTACCAGTCGGGGGTGTCGAAGTCACCGCTGACCTGCAGGTCGGTCCAGCCGTCATTGTTGAAGTCGCAGGCCAGGGCGTTGAGGGCCCAGCCCAGCGGCTCAATCCCGCGCTCCATGGCCTCGTTGCGGAAGTGCCCGCTGCCGTCGTTGATCAGCAGCTCATCGCTGTCGGGCTTGAGGCGGATCTTGCCTGCGGCATCCATGTAGTGATCGGGATGGCGGGCTTCATCAAGCCGCACCTCGCCGGTCTCGATGTTGCGCATCATGTTGAAGTAGGCGCCGTCGCTGCGCAGGTCCTCGATCTTGCGGTCGTCATTGCGGCCCTTGCGGTTGTTGGCATTGTAGACATCGAGATCGCCGTCGTTGTCAACGTCGAACACTGCGCTGACGACGGTGCTGCGGGCGGAGGCCAGCCCCGCCTCCTCGCTGCGGTCCGTGAAGGTCCCGTCGCCGTTGCCGGCGAAGTAGCGGTTGATCCCGCCGCGCACGGCGACATAGATGTCGAGCACGCCGTCGGCATTCAGGTCCGCGAACACCGCGGATTCCGCCATGTCACCGCTCATGCGCAGGCCCGGTGCCGCCTCCTGTGTGACGTCGGTGAACTTCCAGCCCCCTTCGTTGCGGTACAGGGCGTTGTCATTCTCGATCCCGCAGAGGTAGAGGTCGATGTCGCCGTCAGCGTCGTAGTCGCCGGATGCCATCCCGGCCTGGACGGAGATTGCATCCAGCTTGAGTTCCTTGCTGAGCACCTCCGAGACGAAGTCGATCCCGCATTCCTCCGGGCCGAGCCGGGTGTAACCACCGCCGCCCGCGGCTTCAGCCAGGGCGACGGAGCTGACCCCGGCATCCGATTCAGGCAGCTCCGCGAAGAGCCTTGCTCCGGCAGCACCGGCGCCATTGCTTCCCGGATTGCCAGCTCCGGCCACCGGTGGTTCCTGGCTGTTGTCAACGCAGGATGCGAGCAGCACTCCGAGGAAGGCCGCGAAGAAGTATCTGTGCATGTGATTACCCGCCTTGATCCGATCCTGCGGGACCAGTTGTGCCTGGAGGCGTCACTGGCCGGAGAATAAGTGGCCCGGTCCGGTCGTGGACATGTGCTGGGGAGCGGATCTCCTCAATTTCAACCGCAGTGATTCTAACACAGCAGAACCCTGCTCAGGCCGCTTTGGCATTCAGCGCAGGCGATTCAGGGAAATTGCCATCTGATACTGGGAAACGGTTATCAGACAGTGGCAGCGCAAGCCGTTGCCCGGTCCGGCCGGTCTCAGCTGGCGGGTGGTTCCGCGACCGCCTGATCCTGTTCATCAGACTCTGACAGCGTGTCGTCATCCGCCGGCGGCAGTTCGTCAACGCTGACACCCGTCAGTTCACTGAGGATCCGCATAGCCTCCTCGTCAGCGGCATCCCGGGCCAGCATGAGGGGGGTCTTGCCCTCGGCATCCTCCAGTCCCGGATCCACTCCCGCTGCCGCCAGGCGCTCTATGAAGCCGCTCAGCTTGTTCATGGCGCAGAGGTGGATCAGGTTGCGGCCGTTCTGCTCTATCAGTTCATCGGTGGCGGCACCGGAATCCAGGACCAGCTCCAGCATCTGCGGGTCACCGAGCATCGTCGCGATGCCCGCCGCACCATAGCCCGTATTCAGCCGGGCAGTGACGTCCGCCCCGTTGTCAAACAGGTAGCGGGCGGTTTCCGGATGGTCATAGTAGATTGCCAGCAGCAGTGCGGTCCAGCCGCGTTCATGCTGGAAGTTGATGTCCGCTCCATGCGCCAGCAGCATCCGCACCGCTCCGGTCCGTCCATAGCCTCCGGCGAGCAGGATCGGCACCGAACCACCCCTGTCCTGCCGCTGCGGGTCCGCCCCGTGCTCCAGCAGAACCGCCAGGGTCTGATCCATGCCGTAGGTGGCAGCCACGTCCAGCGGTGTCTGGTCATGCGCATCCCTGATGTCCGCTTCAATCCCCAGCTCCAGCAGGCGTTCCACCAGCTGGACATTGTCCACCTTGGTGGCATAGTGCAGCAGGCTGCGCCCCGTACCCTGTTCCGGGTCATCACTGAGCAGCGGGTCCGCACCATGTTCCAGCATCAACTCCAGCAGGTAGGGATCATTCTGCAGGACGGCTTCCGCCAGGGGCCGCTTGCCGCTGCTGGCCGGGGTATTCAGGTCCATCCCGGCGGCGATCATCCGCACGACCATCACCGTCCGCCCCAGCTCGATGTAGTCAATCAGGTGGTCACTGTCAAGTACGGCTCCCTCGTCCTGCAGTCTGCGCCGGGCTTCCTGAGGATCCTCATCCAGCAGGTTGGCAAACGTGGACAGCTCCCGCTCAGTGTACCCACGCTCAGGCTTCGCATCCGGATTGTCAGCCGCGCTCCCATCCTCCGGTTCCTGCGGGTCCGACGCAGCGTGTGCCGCGGCCTCCTCATGCGCGGCATTGCCTGCCCCGGTGGTGGCCTGGCTTGCTTCCTGCGGCTGTGGATTGCAGGCGCACAGCACGAGAATCATCGTCAGGGACAGCAGTGAAAGCTTCATGGCTTGCCTCTCCTCGGTGAACAGCATAGCCCAGGCCTGGGGCCCGGCAAGAAAAAACCCCCGGGGCACATGACCCCGGGGGCAATCGATTCAGTCGATCAGGCTACTGCGGCTTACCAGCTCGGATCGGGGAAGTTCCCGTCCGTGCAGGTCACCGGATCGAGGTGGACACCATCTGCATTGTTGGCGAAGCCGTCCAGGGACTCGAGGGAGAACATCAGGTAGAAGGTGGAACCACCCGGAGCACTGATGTCGAATGTGCGCAGCGTGACCTGGGCGTTGTTGCCCCAGGCTGCGTCGAAGTTGCCGAACGGACCGAAGCGCTGGTTCCAGGTGAGGGAGGCTTCGTTGTTGGCAGCCGCGCTGCTGTCCCATCCGAGGAAGAACTGGTCGAATGTCGTGCTCTCCTCGAATCCGAGGTTGGCACGGAAGTGCAGCCACGGGTCGGAACCACCAGGCGCGTTGACAGCGGGTGAACGCAGGGTGGCCTGCACTGCGGAAGTAGTGTTGTAGGTACCATTGTTCGTACCGTCAGCACCGTCGTTGGCATGCCAGGCCTGGCCGCTGTAGAGGTTGAACGCCGTCTCCCACTGCGGGCCGATGTGCCACTGGGTGCCACCGCCGTGCGAGGGACCGGAACCGCGCAGCCAGCCGGCCGCGTTGGCATCGGGGTAGGTGCTGTAAGCCGACATGTCGTCATAGAACAGCGCACCCGGCAGCAGCGGCACCGCGTCGGGCCAGAAGAAGCTGTCGCTGGAGGATGTCGGCAGCGAGCTGTCCGTCACCATCAGGCTGAAGAAGTAGTTGCCATCGCCGCCCGCGGGGGTCGGATCGACATTCACAGCGGCGAACTGCGGACCGTTGGTGGCATAGGTGCCGACGGGCTGCGTGAAGCCGCTGTTGCCCCAGGCGATGAAGTTGTAGTTCCAGTCGAGATCCACGTCGTAGGGGCCGGTACCGAAGTCGATCTGGAAGAACAGGTCGACATCATAGTCCGGGCCGACACCGGAGACGGTATCCAGCGGGTCTTCCTCGTTGACATCATCGGAGATGATGACCGGATAGTTCGGTGCACCATCATCGACCACGTAGCAGCCACCCTCGATGAAGGAGTCGCCATCGGGCCAGAAGTTCGGGTAACCGTTGATGTCGAAGAAGTAGTCGTCGTAGGCGTCAATATCGGTGAAGAAGCGGACACGGACCGGGAACTTGTCAGCAGCCTCGCCGAACACGCCGTTGCGGTTCAGGTCGCCGTTCCAGCCGACCACGGTGCCGTAGTCGAAGTCCACGGTACGGCCCTCACCGGGGGTGGTGAAGGAGTAGTCGCTGCGCAGGTAACCCCACAGGTCGCGACCGGTCTGGATGTCGTGGTCCTCGATGAAGTCTTCCCAGAGGATACCGCCCTCAGCGTAGTAACCCACGGCAGTTCCGCCGCCGTTGTACTTCACGCTCTTGTGGCCGGGGAACATCGCCCAGGCCAGGAAGGCCGAGGTCCGCCGTACAGCGTGCCCTGGGACCAGTGCGCGATCGCCTCGGTGGCAACCAGGTCGTCATCGTTGCTGAAGGTCAGGTTCGGGCCGAAGCTGTCGCCGTAGCTGGCGGTGTCGAAGGAACCGAAGCTGTCCGTCTGGCTCAGGAAGTAGGCCGCAGCCTTGTTCAGGCCGAGCGCACCCGGATCAAAGACGCCGCCGTAGGGGGCGGTGAACTTCGTCCAGTCAGCGGAGATGTCGCTCATCGCGATACCCGCATAGTTGACGTCGATGATCTCAGCCGCTTCCACGTCGCCGGGGATCGCACCGAGGGTGTCATCCCACTCCACGTAGGCGTAGAACGGGAACTGGAAGTCCAGGTCGTTGCCATTCACGCCGGCGTCGTCATCGCCCGGCGTACGCACGCCACCGTCATACTCCACCGGATAGTCGAAGCCCGGCGTCATGTCCGGTCCGTACACATCGGAACCGTTCGGATCGGGTAGTTCTGGCCACCCACACCCGCCGTGCCCTGCGACACGTTGCCATTCACCTTGTCCCAGGCGATCGGCGTCACACGATCTCCGGAGGTCCGTCGTACTCCTCGAAAGCCGGCACCGCCGCCGCCACCACCGAAGGTCAGGCTGTCATCCAGCCAACCCAGGATGTTGTTCAGCGCGTCCGCACGGTTCATCGAGCCGGAGGCCGAAGCCGTCACGCTCATGCCCGCCCAGCTGTAGCCGACGTTCCACACCTTGCCGGTGCGAAGCTGTGGCTGTAGCCCGGGAAGAAGCCGATGTTCTGGTCCGGTGCCTGGCGGTTACCCCGGGACAGGAAGCCCAGGTCGAAGCCCAGCGCGTTCGGCTGGTGGCCGATACCCGCCGCGAAGGACGGACCACTGCAGGCACCCGCAAAGGCGGAGCTGAGTAGCCGATACCGCAGTACTGGCGGCCCGTCGGCATGCCGAAGCTGATCGGCAGCTCGCCCGAGGAACCGCTGCCCGTGTAGCGCTCAGCCGCATTCGTGCCGTCAGCGCCGAAGTTCGCGCCGCTCGGGTTGCCGATGAAGTTGCTCGGGGCCGTCGGGATGAAGCCCAGCGTACCGCCGAAGCCGATACCGTCATCGGTGCACAGGCTGGAGGCCCAGGGCATGCGGCGGTCCGCATCCGGAACCGAGGACGGCAGCGTCGCATAGCCGTAGATGCCGTTCCAGCCGTTGATGAAGGCCAGGTCGCCGTCATAGCCGTGGTTCTGGCTCATCAGCAGCACGCCGAAGCCGTCATCCATCAGCTGGATGTAGTTGTCAATCTCCGACGCCGTCCAGGCCGTCGTGAACGTCGCGGACTCACCCGCGCCGCCCGGACCACCGCGGTACCAGATCGCGACCTTCGCATTCGGGTTGCCCGCGAAGTCGTCGGCCACGCTGCCGCTGAAGTCCACCGTGCTGTAGCTCGCGCCCAGCGCGTCAAGGTCCGCCGTCAGCGCATCCAGGTTCAGCTGGAAGTCGCCGCCGTCGTTGCGGATGATCACGATCTCGGTGTCGCCACCGCCACCGCCCGCGCCGCCGTGGCCGAGGTGAATCGGCAGGCTGTCGCCGTAGGCGATGTTGTCATCGGCATCAACCACCTGGTTGCGGATCGTGTACACCCTCGACGTTCGTCTTGATCGCATTGCTGCTGTAGGTGTGCGTACGGGCAAACTGGCTCGGATCAAACGCCGTGCCCGCCGCCGTGACCGTTCCGTCACGCCAGCTCCAGGTGCTGTGCTTGTACAGGCAGTTGCCCCAACTCCGGATGGCCCACATCCACACCGTCCGCCGTCGCGCCGCCGAAGGCATGCGCACTGGCGCGACCGTCACACTGCTGATTCCGAGATTCTCGTCCAGCAGCATCCCGATCTGGTAGTAGGTGTTGTCATCCGAAAGCTGCGGTGCGCTCCAGTCGCCGGCGCCGTAACGCACGCCGTCAACCGTCACGTTCACGCCCAGATCGCCGCTGCCGCCGTAGAACACGTCGGGCTCGACCTTGCTGAAATCACCGTCGCAGTAGGTGTTGTTGCCGCTGTACACGTACATCTGCGCTTCGTCGCTCGCCGTCGGGTTGTTGTTCTGATCGTAGTCGATCCACCACATGAAACCCTTCTCGAAGAACTGGCCGAAGGCGTAGTACGCACCGTTGGCATTCAGGAGCGCCGCGCCGTTGTTGAACGCGAACGGACGGGCCACCGGCCAGCCGATCGTGTTCGCAGCCGTCAGAGGAAGCTCCGTCGCCGAAGAACTCGCTGGCCTGGCTCGCGCCGCCACCGGCCCAGCGGGCCAGGATCACACCGAACACCGGGTTGTGCAGGATGTTCGGGTACGGGTTCACCCCGTCCGTACGGTCACGCCAGTCGGCATTCGCCGCCTCGTCGAAGTCATCGCAGCCGCTGTCCGCAGCATTGATGCCCACGATCATCGCGTCACCGTAGCAGTTCGACACGTTGCCGAAATAGAAGGTCTGGAAGTTCGCCGAGGTGTCCATCGGGCTCACCTGATCCGCACCCTCGTCACTGCTCGGGGCGATCAGGATGTTGTACATCGCCGTGTCAGTGCCGCTCGGCAGGCCGATGTACTTCTCGTTGAAGGTCATCCAGAACGCATTGCGCACTCCGTAGGCCTCTCCGTCGCACAGCGTGCCGCTCGGGCCGCTGCCCTGGCCGTATCCGACACCATACGGGCCGAGGTCCGCACGGTAGCCGATCTCGCCGATGTCGTTCTTGCCCTGCTTGCTCGGGTTGGCCGTCTCGCTGTCCGCGAACAGCTGGTACACCGCCGTCTGCGCATCGTCGCCACCGCCAACGCTGTTGAAGTGGTTGATCGTCGACAGGCCCTCGGCCACCCAGCTGATCGCCTGCGCCAGCATCACACCGCCGTAGGCGAAGATCACGTCCTCAATGTCGGAATTGCCGTTGTCCGCCATCAGCGCACCGCTGGCGTTGCAGCCGAAGTCCGGAACACCGTTGGCATCCGTATCCGCCGGCTTGTACTGGCCCTTCACGAGACCGCTGTTCACGCCCGGGTTGAAGCCGCGCTGGTCCAGCCAGCTCGCGCCCTTCACGCCCTCGCCTTCAGCACCACGCGGATACATCTCAAGCCCGCGCTCCGCCATCTCGCGCAGCTGGGCCATCAGCATCTCGTGGCTCGGACCCGCAATCGGGGTCCCGCTCTTGGGGGCGATGTACGGCTGGTTCCAGCCCGCATCTGATAGCAGTGCCTGCTGCTCCGCGCTCAGGCTGCCGATCTCATTCTCAGAGACCGTCAGCTCAGTGCCGGACCCACGGCCGTCAACGACCGGGGGAGTATTGGTGGAAACCGTCTGGTTGACCTGCTCGGTCAGACCAGCCGTGCCGCCACCGCCACCGCAGGATGCTGCCACGAAGACTACCGTAAGCGCCACGAGCGAAAGCCCGAGGTGCCTACACCAGTTCACATGAGTCTTCATACACTCTCCTGTTAAGGGTGTGGGATGTATTGGTGGACTGCAGGATTCCGAACACAGGCGCGCCAGTGCTGCAAGCAAGCCGGTTTTGCGCATGCGATGTCCTCCTGCGATCCTTTGGCCCGTTACCTATATTCTGTGCACTATGAATATAACAGTTTCATTAAGCCCAGGTAAAGGGTTCGATTTACTGGCTTCTGCAGGTGATCGCTTGTCCGGACTTGACGGGGGAATGCTCTGCCCTGGAAACAAAAAGGGAATTCTGCGGCTGACCTTGTATCCGCAGGCGCCGGAGCCGATTGGATCAGTTCAGCAGATCAGGCACTGTGCCGGGCCGGCTAGGGCAGTTGCAGGGTTGCTTCATGCACCATGTAGCCGGAGGCCTCGCGGGCTGTCTCAGCATGCGCCCGGCGGAGCAGCTCGCGCCCGGTCTCGCTGCGCTTGACATCCTCGATCCACTTCGCATAGGAGTGATGATAGAAGTGGTCCGGCTCCACCCGCAGCACGAGCCTGAGCGAAGCGGCTGCGGGGTAACTCTGCAGATCCAGCGGGAAGTCGAAATCCCGCACAGTGCCGCCGGGGATACGGGTGTCGGATTCGTCATACCATTCGCGCCCGCCACCCTCCTTCGCCCTGGTCCGGGCATCGCGGCCGATGCGCTGCTCCTGCTGCGAACCTTCCAGGGTCTTTCCATCAGCATCGAGCAGTGTGAATTCCACAACTGCCAGCGGGGTGACGTAGGTCGGGAAGTGGTGTCCGACCTCGCTCGTGTCAATCGTCAGGCGGGCAAACTGCTCACTACCGTTCACGACCACGACGGACTCGCTGACCCTGAGCGAGTCACGCATGTACTGTTCATCGTGGATCCCGCGGAAGGTGTGGGCGCCTCTTGGCATGTGGCAGGCCTGGCAGCTGCGCGTATCACCGGTGCGCCGCTGCCATTCACGGTGCTCGATGTTGGTGTTCTGGAGCGGCGGCCCGCCGTCGGCCAGTGCGCGGCTCTCGGCGAACTGGTGGCAGTTCCAGCAGAAATCAGGGGACTGCAGCAGCTCAGCGCGCTCCAGCGGATGCGCGGACACGCTGCCCTCGGCCCAGGGGTAGTTCTGGAAAGTGTCAAGGGCGCTGTAGCGGGTATGCGCGCGCAGATGGCAGCTCGCGCAGGAGTTGCCGCTCAGGTAGAGCTCCTCACGGTAGTCCGGGTTGTCCTGCCAATTGCCATCGATCCTGCGCACATGCTGCTGCTCAGTCAGTACGGCATGGCACTGCAGGCAGGAGCTGTAGTTGGCACTGTCCATGTCCACGATCTGTCCGAGGATGCCAGGGCCCATTGCCAGGCTGTGGCGCGTGCCCTGCCACTCAGAGTACTGCCGGCGATGACAGACCGCGCAGCTCTCCGGGCGCAGGTCCCGCTCCAGCCGGGAGAGCCTGGATTTCCGCTGCCCTGGGGCGGGACGGGGTATTCCCAGTAGGCCTGCCAGCCGCTCTTCAGGAGCTGTGGATCGGCCGCGGGAGTACTGCGCAGCGGGGCCAGACGCTGCGAACCGTCCAGCGGTTCGGCCAGCAGCGCGGTGACGATCGCCAGGCGCTGGGAGTCCGTCAGCTCGAAGCGCGGCATGAAGCGGTTGCCAACCGAGGCCGGTTCGCGCATGTTGCCATCGAGGTACTCATAGAGCGTGTCGACATCCGGGCGCGGAACTGCCACTGCTCCATCGTGCGTTCGCCCACGCCCAGCAGCGAGGGTCCGACGGGGCTGCCCTTCAGCGTTTCGCCGTCAAGCGCATGGCAGCCGGCGCAGCCGCGGCTGATGAACAGGCTGTTGCCCTCCACGGGATAGGCGGCGCTGAGCTCCGGCAGTTCAGGCAGGTCCGGACCGGCCGCACTGCTCGCACTGACGAGCCAGCCCGCCAGCAGCCCGGCCTGCGCTGCATCAAGCTCCAGCTGCGGCATGCGGCTGCCGGGATTGCGGCTGTGGGTGTTCAGCAGGAAGTCCGTGATCCAGGCCGCGCTCAGGCGGCGGCCGCTGTACTGCAGGCCCGGGCCGAGGCTGCCCTGCGGCAGTTCCCAGAGCAGGCGCAGATCCTCCGGCAGTGTTGCCAGCTCAACTGATTCAGGCAGCTCCGGCAGGCTGTGGCAGTTGACGCAGCGCGACCTGTCGAGCAGTGCCAGCGCTTCCGGGTTGTCAACGGCGACCGGCTGATTGTCAGAATCAGCGGGAGGCAGTGCGTCCCCGGCCAGGAAGCTCGCGATATGTGCGGCCTCCAGCTCGGGCAGCTCGAACTCCGGCATGCGGCTGCCGGGCTTGAAGCGCTGCACATGCATGGGCATGAGCGCGAGCAGGCCCGCGCTGTACTTCCCGCCTATCCGCCCGAGGTCCGGGCCGGCATAGCCCCCGGAGAGCCAGCCCGGCAGTTCATGGCAGGCGCTGCAGTTCAGCTCGCGCATCAGCGCCCGGCCCTCGCTCAGCAGCGGGGCGGCCGGCACCAGCTCGCCGCTGTGGCAACGCCCGCAGGAGGCCTCGCGCAGCACCTGCACCGGTGCCTTGTCAAGCTCCGCATTGTTGTCAAGCATCCGCGCATGCCCGGCCTCCTTGTAGCTCAGGCCGAGGGGCTCGCCGCCGTGGCAGGCCACGCAGCCCACGACCTCGGGATCATGCCAGCTGAGCCAGCCGCCGGGATGCGTGCCGCCCACATTGAGCGGATCGGCCGGTTCCGTGAATTCGCGCGGCTGCTCCGCCTGCAGATCAGCCGGCAGGAAGGAGGAGATCGTTGACAATGTCTCGAACTGGTGGCAGCTCTGGCAACGCTCGGAGCTGCCGCCGGGAGGCGTGACCGAGACATAGGGACCGGGATGCTGCAGCTCCATCCAGTCCGCGGCGGGGCGCTGCGGCACTGCCCCGTCCGGCTGCGGCTGCGGACGCACACAGGCTGAGCCCAGCAGGCAGAGCATCAACAGGCTGGTCAGCAGGCCGAAGCGCACCGCAGTATCCTAGCCGCCGCATCACGCGGCCGGCGCTAGCGGTCCAGTGCTTCCTGCATCAATTCCTGGATCTGAGTCGCCGTGTACAAGGCATCCTTGACGATCGGGTTGCCAGGGTCATTGCCGGGGAAGATTCCGACCAGCGGGATGCTTGAATAGCCAAGCGCACGCACCATGTCGTTGATCTCATCATTTTCCACAGTCCAGTCCGCCTGCATCATCAGGATTCCCTTTTCAGCAACGAACTTCTGGGTGCTGGGAACATTCAGTGCCACGGCCTCGTTCGTCTTGCAGTTCGGGCACCATTCCGCAGTGAAGTCCACAAACACGGTCCTGCCATCCCTGAGATGCTGCTCAAGCGCGGCAATGGTGAAGGGCTCCCAGTCAATTTCCTGTGATTCATCCCCCGCTGCGCCAGGCCCGGCGGTGGCAGCAGCCGCAGCGGCGATCACAGGATTCAGTCCAAACCAGCCGCTCAGGGCAACTATCAGCAGCACCACGATGCCGCCGACAGCCATCGCCCGCTTGCCTCGCTGTACCATCTCACCCCATAGCCAGGCGGCCAGCCCCAGCCCCGTGAGGTAAACAAGCGTCCAGATCACGGCACTCGCACCGGCAATGCCGGCCAAGATGCTCAGCAGATAGACTGCGGTGAAGAACATCAGGAAGGCCATCACGCGCTCAAACATCACGAGCTTGTCCTTGCTCTCCAGCAGTTTCCTGGAGAGCTGGCCGCGCTCGCGGCGGCCCATCTTCGTCAGGAAGGGCAGCATCAGGATGTAGGGCACGGCCATACCGATCCCGATTGCGAAGAAGATCATGAAGACCTGCCAGCTGTACTCGGTGGTGAAGGCCACGCCGAGTGCCGGGCCGAGGAAGGGGCCGACGCAGGGGGTGCCGAGCACCGTTGCCAGTGCGCCCTTGAAGAAGGATCCGCTGATGGTTTCGGATTCCGCCAGCTGTTCACCGGCGTGTGTGATCGCCTCGGGGGGCTTGATCGTGAACACCCCGGCCAGGCTCAGCCCGAACACGAAGATGATCGTGACCATTGCCAAAACGAACCAGGGGTTCTGGAACTGGAAGCCCCAGCCAAGACCCTTGCCGATGCCCTGCAGGATCGTGATGACCAGTGCCAGCACGCCGAAGGCCGCCATGATCCCGCCCGCGAAAGCGAAGCCGTGGCCCCAGATCTGCTTCGGGTCCTCATGCGCACTCTTCACGAGTGAGATGACCTTGATGCTGACAACGGGCAGCACGCAGGGCATCACGTTCAGGATCAGTCCGCCGGCCAGGGCCAGCAGGAAGATGTTCAGGAAGGAGAGCTGCTCCTTCTCCTTGTTGCGCAGCATGTCGAGAAGCCAGCTCTTGGTCGTACCCGCCACTTCCCCGCCGTCTGACTGCTCTTCCTCATCGGGAGGCAGGCTGAAATCCTGGGCATAGCTCACCGGGAAGGATTCACTGAAGACACCGGGGTCGACCGTGATCTCACCGGCGAAGTCGCTGGCAACGACATCCACGGGCCAGCTCAGCTCGACGAGGCTCGGGGCCAGGCACATCTCCTCGGTGCAGGCCATGAAGAACAGCTTGCCCGTCAGCATGTAGCGCCCGGGGGCGGCGTCCGCATTGATCGTGGCCTCGATGGTGGCGGTATTCTGGCCCACGAGCCAGTACATGTCGCCGATCTCGCTCTTCTCGAGATGCGCCGCCGGCCAGTCCGCCTCGCCGAACGTGGCGATCTCGCTCTCCTCCATCGTCCAGTTGCTGGGGATGTAGCCGGCATCGCTGGGCTCCACGCCGTAGATGTGGAACTGGATGCCCTGGTCCTCGTAGGTCACGGTGCGCAGCCCGAGGCGCAGCGTCTCGCCGGGCCGGACCTGCGTGCGGTCCTGCACGGGCTGGGTCAGCACGGCGTACTGCGATTCGACGAAGTCATCGGCGCGGATTCCCTCGGGAACCGCGGCAGCGCCCGGCACCAGCCACAGCAGGCCGATCACCAGAGCACTCAGACAGCTCAGCATGATTTTCATGACTTACCTCGCACTACGTCCAGTGACAGCCGGACGTCCGCAGCGCATTCCTGTTCGTTGTTGATTCTTCATTATCATCAGGAATCCGAAAATCATCTACGGCGGCGGGCCGCAGCGGCGTGTTCCACGGATACCTATTATGGAATATGCAGGCTGTATATCAAGCCTCCGGGGAAATCCGTCTGTTCGATGGGGAGGCCTGATGTCAGTCGGGCTGAGGAGGCCCGATGTCAGTCGGGCTGGGGAGGCCCGATGTCAGTCGGGCTGGGGAGGCCCGATGTCAGTCGGCTGGGAGGCCCGATGTCAGTCGGGCGGGAGCCCGATGTCAGTCGGGCTGTGGGAGGCCCGATGTAGTCGGGCTGGGGAGGCCGATGTCAGTCGGGGTAAGGCCCGATGTGAGTCGGGCTGGGGAGGCCCGATGTCAGTCGGGCTGTGGGAGGCCCGATGTCAGTCGGGCTGGATTAATCACTACATCGTGATCGCCACACTGGTCTTATTGACGCAGAGCCGCAGAGTACCCCGGGCGCGTAGAGGAATGGCCAAGAAGGCAGCAGCGGCGCCGCCGCTGAAGCAACAGCCGGAGGCCCGAAGTCGTCGGGCTGGGGAGGCCCGATGTCAGTCGGCTGGTTGATCCACTACATCGTGGTCGCCACGCTGGTCTTATTTGCGCAGAGCCGCAGAGAATCCCCGAGCGCGTGCGGTGGTGATAACCCACGCTGAGAGCAGCAAGGATTCTTCCTTCGCAAGGCCGGAGGCCGCGCAGTCCCGCCTGTGGCGGGACAGGCGTGGGGCTTGTCAGCGATTCCGGTTTGGAGGCGTATCAGTGATGATGATTAGCGCGGCGCTTGTCAACCAGCCAGCGGCTTCTCATTCCGGCCATTCATATGCGCCAGTGTCGCTGATCGAGCGGAAGTCAAAAGGTAGGTTGCATGCTTCTGATATCCACCCTTTTATCGGTTAATGCCAAACCCCATCACGGTAGCTTGCAAGACTTATTCTCAAATGCCTGTCCCGCCATCAGCGGGACTGCGTGGCCTCCATCCTTGCTGAGGATTTGTCAATCTGACCGGGCATCACGGGGATGTAAAGCGGAAACAGCCTGGAATGAGCGCCCAGCCTTAGTGGCAACTGTCAGGTTACTGCCCTCACAGCATAGCAAGCGGATATCTTGTGTTTTCATCCGCACAAGGCCAGAAGATGTTGTGGCTCAATCCGAACTCACGAAGATTGGCGTATAGTTTAGAGTCTACTATCACAAGGCTATAGGCATCGAAACCCATTCCAAACTTTTGTACGGATTTGCAGATTGAAAGTCCATGAGACAAGGGTCTAGGTGCATACCAACCCATCAGAGGCTTGTATTTTGTCCGTTTGCAAACACTGCATACTGTAGGTGTGCAATCGCTAACATCCAATTCCACTTCATCAATGATTCTGAGTTGCACGAATCTATCTGACGGATTGCCTGTTCTGTAATCCAGAACAGGCCAGAAATCCAGTCCAAGTTGCATAAAAACCTTATCATATAGTTCTACACTTACAAAAATGCCATCCCCCATATCATTCAAAGTATAAAGATGATGCTTCCTATTGGCAAACCTGGATGTTTTTAGTTTCAGAGGCTTCGTCTGAACAAAGCCCAAACCACATTCTTCCTTGAGCTTTTTCTCCTGATTGCCTGGGTCAGGAGGACAGGCATTAGTTGTATCGAAGCACTCTTCAAGATACTTTAATCCGTCAAATGGTATACAATCCACTAATGCTTTTGGTATCAGAATAAGTGAAGATGACTCTATCAAATCCAACGGACTAGGATCAATCATAAAATAATGCTCAATCAAGTCACTGTAATCTGGATTCGCAACAATATTGAGAATATCTGATAGTCTGGAATCACTCTCAGCTATGCGGATTTGCTCCCAACCGATTTCAACATCGAAACCGAGCTTATTGAGTTCAATCAACAGGGTCGGATTTACTTGAATTACAAATCCATGAAAGTACTTCATCATTCCAGGTCAATTCCTTCAAGGAAAAAATCTTCATCAGCATACCACTCCGGATGCTTTGTAATTCTGTTGACTTGCTTTGAGTAGCTGTTTTCTTTTGAATAGTAGCAGCGTCCGATCAAAGTGGGAACCTGCCAGTCCAGTTTCACCCAATCTCTGCTAGATTCCCGGAACTAGTGATATGCCCATTTGTCGCCTTTGTGTTTTGCCAGTGCGATTCACTTCTCAGCAATCCCAAGAAGCCTGTATTGCGCAGCTCCGTTGCACTCAGCAACGCGCTCCGAACCCGCATGCCATTGTGCGCAAACAAGTTGCGCACCTCCGCATCCCCCATCGACCATCCCGCTTCCCCAGTTGCGCAGCTCCGTTTCACTGCGCTACGCGCTCCGCTCCCAAATGATAGGCGAGGCCGCCAGGGAAATCCTTCGCAAGGCCGGAGGCCGCGCAGTCCCGCCTGTGGCGAGATAGGCGTGGGGCTTGTCAGTGTTGCTGTCGCGTGCGAGCGCTCGCCTGTCTGGCGCTGCGGTCGGCCAAGCCGCCCGGTTCGCGTGGAAGTTGCCAATATGTTGGCAACATTAACCACGAGGCGCTGCTCGCGCCGAGTATTGACAACTCGCGCAGAGAAGATGCTGAGGTTTACCCAAGTCGTGTCCCGCCACGTGGCGGGATAGAGGTCAACCCCGATCCGCCCTTTACTCCACCCATTCAAATGCGCCGATGTCGCTGCCCGCGCCCTGCATCAGGCGGCGCCGTCCCTCGCCCACGCCGGCATACTCGAACTGCGGCACGGACTGCGCCGTGTCCACTGACCAGAGCGGGAAGCTATCCGGGGCCGTGTCCCAGGCGCTGTCAGTCAGATTGGCAAGCGGGCCCGTCAGGCGGTAGTCCTGCAGAGCGGCATCGGCGAAGGGCGGATGCAGCCCGGCGGCGGCGATATGGCAGCTGGCCAGCTCGAGTGCCGAGCCCTCCGGCAGGCTGAACTTCTCCGAGAACCAGTTGTGGCTGCCGCTGACTGAGGCGGCACTGGCCCCGCCGGAGAAAGTCACGAGGCTCTGCGCACTGGCCGGTGCCTCCGTGCCCCACAGCAGGCTGCTGCGCAGCTCCAGCCCGGCCCCGGCCGCCGTGAGCTGCACCAGCGGCGTGAGGTAGGGGCTGACGACGGTGCAGTTGACGACGCGCAGCACACCCGTGTGATCGTTGCCACCGTCCTGCCCGAAGTGGATCGTATGCTTGTTGCCATCCATCGGCACGGCCTTGACGATCACGCAGCCCAAGAGCAGGCTGTCGGAGCCGGGAAGTTCCGTGTCGGCGCTGTCAACGAAGTCGATCTCACGGTTGGCACTGTCGTGGATGTGGCAGTACAGCAGTGCATTGGTATGCGCGCGGCTCTTGACATTGTGCCCGGTCAGCGCACCGTGGACCTCGCAGAAGCGCAGCACGGCGCTGTGCCCGCCGAGGTAGAGGTTGTGGTTGAAGCCGGGATGGTCGAAGTCGCCGTTGCCATGGATCAGGCAGGAGTCGATCAGCTGGCGCGCTCCCGTGAGGCTGACCGCGTCGCCATTGCTCATGATCCCCATGTCGCAGCCGTGGATCTCGCAGTCCTGCACCGTGATGTCATTGGCCTGGTTGATGCGCACTCCGGCCCCGTTGTTGCTGTCATTGTGGGCATCGAAGAGCTCGAAGCCACGGACCAGTCCGCCGTCGCTGCCGGGGTTGAACTGGAAGATCGCGCGCGGTGTGCTGCCGGCCCCGGTGTAGTTGTAGCTGCCGCCCTGCAGCCGCACGCGCTGGCCGGCCGGCAGTGTGCCGTTGTCAGCCACGAACTGGATACCCGGCTTGTGGACCTGCAGCGCAGGGCTGCCGTAGGGCGCATTGCCGGGCTGCGGATGCACGACGATCATCGTGTTGTCAGCGGCGGCAGTGTAGGCGGATTCGATGTCAGCGTAGGCCTGGCCCGGACCGACATGCAGGGCCTGCGCCACTGTGTAGTCCGGCACGGGGCTGTCCCAGGCGCTGGAGGCCCCGAGCTCCTCCACGAGCAGGCCGGAGGGTTCGCTGACAACGACCGCCGCCCAGAGCCGTCCCTGGGGTGAGGCTGCGATGTTGCCAACGGGCAGCAGGCTGGCCCCGGCCCCGGCCTCGCCGGTCACGCGCCAGCGGCCGCTCGCGAAATCCGCCAGCAGGAGCGTTCCCCTTGATTCACCGCCCGCACCCGGGGCGAGGCTGGCCCGCACAATCAGGCTGTCCGTGGCCAGGCCCTGGATGGGCAGGCTGTAGACAGCCCATTCGATCGCGCCGCTGCCACTTGCCGGCTGCAGGGCCACTCCCGCTCCGACCAGTACGCCGGGGCTGGCCAGCGTGAACTGCTCACCGCGCAGGCCCTGCACATTGATGTAGCTCAGCTCGCGGGCGGGATCAGCGGGCCCCTGTTCCAGTTCCAGCAGGCGCGCAGGCTCCGGCAGGCCGGCAGCAGTGTTGTCAGGCTGCGGGGCTGGTGTGCCACTGTCGGCACCGGCGGCGGCGCAGGCCGCGAGCAGTGTTGCCAGCAGCAGCAGGCCAGAGTGTTGCAGGAGCTTTGCGAGGCAGTCAGGCATGACAGGATCTTACCTGATTTGCCGCAGCATTACAGCTCAGGGCGTGGCCGCGTCGTTGGCTTCGTTGACCTGGCCCAGCCGCGCCTGCAGTTCCTGAAGCTGCAGGCTCAGTTCGTCGAGGCGCAGGGCCAGGCTGTTGATCTCGCCGGAGAATTCCGTGCGCAAGGCCAGGGCCGCAAGCTGCGACTGGCTGTCCGCAGCGTCGACCGGCAGCATGCGCGACATCGCCTCGGCGAACTCCCCGCGCGTCAGCGGCCGGTCACCCTTGAAGAAGCCGTCGGGATAGCCGTTCAGCAGCCCGCGCTCGCTCAGATGCTGCAGCGCGGGATAGGCCCAGTGGTCCGTCGGCACGGGGGCGAAGTCCGACTGGCCCGGGGACGCCGTGGCTTCACTGGCCAGGCTGGCACCACGCCGCAGTTCGAGGATCCGCGTCTGGCCGCTGAGCACGCTGCGCCGTTCACGCAGACTGAGCTCGACGGCGGAGGGGGCGGAAGCGGGCCTGAGCACGCAGGCCGCGATGGCAATCAGGAATGACAGGCCACAGAGCATGGCCCTTCGCAGCTTCTTCATATGACACCACCTGTTTTTCCCGGCCGGGCGCATTTCTCCGCCGGTCCCGGAGCCTGTGACAGCATCCGGCGGGCGCTCCTGCCAGTCAGCATATCGCAATTGCGGCGCGCATCATAAAACGCCTGCTGTTCCGGGCTGTTCAGCGGGGCCGGATAGCGTATAGAATCAGGCTGTGCGGGCGGATGTGGCGATCATCGGCGGGGGTATCAGCGGTCTGGCCGCTGCCTGTGCCCTGCAACAGGCCGGGATGGACTGGCTGCTCGTGGAAGCATCCGACGAGCCCGGCGGGCGGATGCGCACGGACAGCCTGGATGGTGCGCTGGTGGACCGCGGCTTCCAGGTGCTGAATACGAGCTACCCCGCCCTGCAGCGCAGCGTGGACCTGGAGCTGCTTGAGCTGGAAAGCTTCCAGCTCGGGGCGCGGATCATGAGCGGCGGGCGGATGTCCTCCTTCTACGACCCGCAGCGCCTGCCGGGCCGCGCGCTCACGAGCCTCGGCAGCAGCCCCGCCAATCTGGCGGACTACACCGCACTGGCACGGCTCTCACTGGCCAACGCGGGCAATGACCCGGCGCTGCTGGACCTGCCCGCGCGCGAGGTGCTGCCGCAGCTGGGCTTCAGCGAGCGCTTCATCCGCGACTTCCTCGTGCCGCTGTTCAGCGCGGTGTTCCTCAGCCCGACCCTCGATGTGCCCTGGCGCAACCTGCGCGAAATGCTGCTGCTGTTCAGCCAGGGCCTGGCCAGCCTGCCGGCGGAAGGGATGCAGGCCCTGCCGCGCCTGATGCTGCGCGCGCTGGATCCGCAGCGCATCCACTGCGGCCGGCCGGTCGCGGCACTGCAGCCGGGCGGAATCACGCTTGCGGACGGCGGCTGCCTGGACTGCCGGCTGACGATTCTGGCAACAACCCCGGATGCCGCGCGCGCACTGACCGGGATCACGGCCCTGCCGCTGATGCGCGGCGTGCGCAGCTTCCACTTCGCCGCTGACAACGCCCCGACGCCGGACCCGATCCTCTACCTGCCGGGCGGCGCTGAGGAGGGTCCGCTCTGCAGCCTGGCGATCCCCAGCAGCGTGCAGCCGGCCTACGGTTTCGGGCAGCGCGCGCAGGTGATTGCCAACAGCCTGGAGATGGAGCTGCCGCTCGCGGAACTGCGGGCGGAGGTGCAGCGCCAGCTCGGGGCGTGGTTCGGGGCCCAGGCCGGCGGCTGGGAGCTCGTGGCGGTGCATGACCTGCCGCAGTCCCTGCCCTGCCCGGTTTCGATGGGCAGCCTGCCCGGCAATGAGGAACTGGTGCGCGAGCGCCAGCTGCTGCTCTGCGGCGACTACCCCGGCACACCGAGCATCAACCGCGCGCTCGCCAGTGGCCGCAGCGCCGGCAACTACGCGGCGATGCATCTGAAGAGCCACCGCAGCTGAGCCACGGAGGCCAGCTGTCAGTCTGGCAACGGAGGCCAGCTGTCAGTCTGGCAATGGAGGCCAGATGTCAGTCTGGCAATGGAGGCCAGATGTCAGTCTGGCAACGGAGGCCAGGCGCAAGCCAGGCAGCGGAGGTCAGACGCCTGTCTGGCAACGGAGGCCAGCTGTCAGTCTGGCAACGGAGGTCTGGCGCAAGCCAGGCATACACGGAGTCAACAAGTCAATCAGTCAACAGGTAATGTCGAAATTGCCAACAATGCCAACGTTGACTAACTGACTCCTTGACTCATCCCCCTACCAGTGCGGCGGCTCCAGACCCGCCATGCGCATCAGCGTGAGGATCTGCCCACGGTGCTGGCTTTCATGGAACACGAGCCAGCCCAGTTCCTCCCCCAGGCTGCGCCCGCGGTGGCCGATGGCTTCGCCGAGCGCCTGCTGCGGCCGCGAAAGCAGGTGCCGGTCCTGGAAATCCCAGCAGCGTTCCAGCTCAGCGCGGATGCTTGCCACATCGGGGAAGCTGCCTCCGAGCCGGAAGCTGCCCGCATCCTCGTAGATCACGCGCCAGCTGCCGCGCGGTTTGTGCTCATCGAGCACGGCCTCGTGGATGAACATCTCGCCGATGTCGGCGATGTGCAGGAAATGCTCGCGGATCGAGAACAGGCTGTAGCCCGCGGGCAGATCCGCGGCGGGCGGGCGGAAGTCCAGCGCTTCCACGGTGCAGCGGTCGAGCGCGCTCAGCAGGTAGGCGCGCCCGAACTGGATCAGGTTCATTTCCGTGCAGGGATCCGGCATGCAGTGATTATACGAGCGGGTTGCCGCAGGCCTGCATGATATCCTAGCCGGATACTCAAGTGCTGATCCGGCGCACTGTCCGGAGCAGGCCGTGGGAGTCAGCAGATGTCAGGAATGCCAGCCATGAGGCGAAAAGTCGTGCGGTTCAGTTTCCTCTGCGGGTTTGCCGGGATGGCCGGATTGCTGTTCTGCCTGTCATGCTCGGCAGGCAGCAGCAAGGGCACGGAGCCAGTGGATCCCGTGATCAACCAGTCAGCACAGTTCCCCGAGCTGCCCTCACCGCTGCTGCTGGAGGACGCAGCACCGCGCTTCAGCAGCGGCCTGAACAGCAGGCTGGGTTCACAGTACCTGCTGAAGGATGCCCTGGCGATGGAATCCGGCGGCTCACTGCAGCTGCTTGCCGGGACCGGGGAGTATTCCTGGGCCGTCTACGAATACGACTTTCCGGCGATCTGCCGCGCCACCGGCTGCAGCTATCTGCTGTCAGGCGAACCCGATCCCGGTGCTGAGCTATTTCTGGCAATCGCTGACTACTCCAGCGGCCGCTGGCGCTTCGCTGCCCCGGGTTCCGATTCAATGGAGCTGAGCGAGCCCTATGGCACATTCAGCAGCCCGGCGGGCAAGGCCCATCTGGCGGTGGTTGCCTGGAACGGGAGTGCCACCGTCTCACAGATGCGCCTGGAGGATTACCCCGTGCCGCTGCTCGACGGCTGGCTGCACAGCTTCGATTCCACTGAAGCCTCTCCGGCAACCGACCAGCCGATCATGTTCCTGCAGGACAGTGCGGGCAGGCTGCTGAGCATCGGCCGCTCCAACATCAGCCAGCCGCAGGCGGTCTACTACGACCTGCTGCTCAGATACGACCAGTCCGGCAGCCTGCTGGATGCAAAGGAGATCCGGCTGGCGGATGAGGCCCTCAGTTCCCCCGCCGTTGACAAACCGTACATGGCGCTCGCCGGCAACGGCGATCTCTACGTGACCGCATCCATCCGCGATGAACTGGGCCAGGGGGACAAGGGTGACATCGCCGTTGTCAAGCTCAACAGCGAGCTCGAGCTCATCTGGGCCAGGCGCCTGACAGGGCCAGAACAGGAGATTCCCAACGGGATTGCGGTCGACGGCAGCGGCAACGCGGTGCTGATCGGCAGCAGTGCCTGGGCCGGGGTTGCACCCAAGCCCGATGTGACCCAGTTCGCCACCATCCTCAAGCTGTCCGCGGATGGCAACCTGCTGTGGACCCGGCTGCTGGAGCCGACATTCCGCGATGAGCGGCCCCTGCACATCCTCTGCGATCCGGCGGATGACAGCATCCATCTGAAGGGCGAGATCGGAATCGCCGACGGGCTGTTCCTGGCGAAACTGGACAGCTCGGGCGCGGCCCAGTATGCGAGGTACTGGTCAAACAGCCGCACCAGTTCCACCGGAGTACTGAGCCTTGAATCCGATGGCAAGCTGCTGCTCTGCATGCTGGAAACGACAGCCGGCAACGGGCTGGGCAGCGGCGACGACCGCGGCGCGGTCCTGCTCAGGGTGGCTGGCGACGGCTCGGTCAGCGCGGCCACCCAGTTCCAGGCCAGCCTGCCGGAATTCCTGTACGGCATGGCCCGGATCGAGGATGACGGCGAGGGCGGCCTGCGGCTGTTCGGGACCATCCAGCAGGGATTCAGCATCTACAACACGATCTTCAGGTTCGCGGCTGCTGACCTGGCATACCAGGGCAACCTGCAGCTCAGCTCAGCGTTCGGCTTCGTGATGGCTGCGCCCGACGGCGGCTACTTCTTCACCGGCGGCATCTATCCCAGCTCGCGCTGCGCTGATCTCGTGCCGCGCTACGGCAGTTTCGGACTGTCGAGCTCCGATGGCAGCGCCCTCGTCACACTGGCTGATACGGCCGTGGTGTTCAGCGAGTTCGGCGATTACGTGAGCGGTACTGAGGACAGGCTGGTAGTCATTGACAGTCCCGGCACTGCGGATGTCGATGACTTTGACAACAGCGCCACCGCCATCGTGAGGTACAACCCCGTGCAGTGATCATGGGAGTGCGCGAAGGCGGGGACGGAAGCCGGGCGCCTACCAGGCCGGCGGCTCGACCCCGGCGAGGCGCATCAGGGTCATGATCTGCCCGCGGTGCTGGCTTTCGTGGAAGATGAACCAGCTCAGCTCCTCAGCGAGCGTGGAGCCGCGCAGGGTGGCGGGCTTCAGCAGATCCTCGACCGGGCGGTCGAAGACCACGCTGTCCTGCAGCTGCCAGCTCCTCTCCAGCTCCGCCTTGATGCTCGCGTTGTCAGGGAACTCGCCGTTCACCCAGAACTCGCCACCCATGTGCTTCGAGGCCAGGCGCATGTGCGCATCCAGCGTGCAGAAGCCGACGAAGTTCACGTTGACATACTGCTCACCGATGTCGGCGATGTGCAGGAAGTGCTCGCGGATGGAGTACATCCTGTGCCCGCCGGCATCCGGGCGGAAGTCCAGTACCTCCGGCGTGCAGCGCTCCAGCGCGATCAGCAGGTATTCCCTGCCGAAGGTCACGAAGTCGTATTCAGTGCAGCGGCTGATCATGCCTGCAGTATAGGCGAAATACTCTCACCACTAAGATCACGAAGGACACAAAGGAACAATTCTGAACACAAAGTGCTTTGTGAGCCTGGGAATCCTTGGTGAGCTTCGTGGCCTTCGCGGCTGAATCCTGCTGCACGATTTGTTGCACCACAAAGATCGCCAAGTTCACGAAGGATTGAATCCTGAACACAAAGTACTTTGTGAGCCTGGGAATCTTTGTGAGCTTTGTGGCTTTCGTGGTCGATTTTCTTACAGTACGTCACTGCCACTTCGGCGGTTCGAAGCCCGCCATGCGGATCAGCGTCATCACCTGGCCGCGGTGCTGGCTTTCATGGGCGATCATCCAGTCAATCATCTCCCAGACCAGGAAGGGGTGCTTGTCGTCAATCACGGCGGCGATCTCCGTGGCCGGGCGGCTGAACAGATGCTCGTCCTGGAAGGCGTAGCTCTTTTCGAGTTCAGCGCGCACGCTGGCGCGGTCCGGCCAGTCTCCGGTGACAGTCCAGCTGCCGTCGGCATTGTGGCGCACTCGCCAGGCATCCGCAGGCATCTCCTGCCTGAGGATACTCAGGTGCACGAGCAGCTCCCCCTCGTCGGCAAGATGCAGCAGATGCTCGCGGATGCTGTACATCAGCTGGCCGTTCGGCGGCATGAGCCGGAAGTCCAGCGCCTCGTCCGTGATCTGCTCCAGACAGGCGAGCAGGTAACGCCGGGTGAACTGGATGGCCTTGCTGCGCTCGATGATTGTGCCGGTGATTTCCATGGGGAAATGATAGCGGAGGTGAGGGAGGTGCGGCGCAAGTCGCAAAATCGGAGGCGCGGACCCAAGCCGGGTAATGGAGCTGGAGGAGACCACGGAGTCTTTAACCACAGAGTTCCACAGAGGTACACAGAGGAATCCAGGATCATGAAATTGCCAATTTCTGTGGAATTCTGTGGATCTCTGTGTTGTCAATCCTGAACGTATGCCGGCGACGACATCCCATTTCCACGCCGGTGGCGTGCTGCGCGGCCTCCGGCCTTGCCAAGGATTCTTCGCCTCGGCCATACGCATAGCCCGGATAACACTTCCGCCTCGATCCATGATCCCTGATACCAGGTCCCCGGTCCCTGATCCCTGCCCTACTTCACATCCATATGCTTCTTCACGTAGGCGTAGGATTCGCGCAGGATCTGCTCCAGCACCTTCATGTCCAGGTCGCTGAGGCGCTTGACGTAGAGGCAGCTCTTGCCGATCTTGTAGGGTCCCAGCTTCTCCAGCGAGTCGGCATACTTCTCGATCCCGTCGATCACGTAGATGCTGTGCTTGTCCTTGCGCGGCGAGAACCCGAGCGCGCACATGTCCCCCTCGCGCCCGCTGTCATAGCGGTAGTGGTAGCTGTCGAAGCCGATGATGCTCGGCCCCCACATCTGCGGCTCCTGCTTCGTGATGCGCTTCATCAATGCGATCAGGATGTCCGCATCCGCGCGCTTCTGCTCATCTCCGACTCCCGCGAGGAAGCTCTCCACCGACGCCGCGGTGGCCCTGGTCTTGTTCTCTGCCTTGCCTGCCATGGGTAGATGATAGCGGGTGTGAGGAGGTGCGGCGCGAGTCGCACATGGAGCTATGGCGGGAACGGGTTTCGGGTTTCGGCAAACGGAGCGCGTAGCGCTATCCCGCGCATGCGGGATGCAGCTGCGCCGGGGCCACCCGCTTCAGCGGCAGCGGCTCGCATTCGCTCGATTGGCAACGGCGAGATGCGGGAAGGTAATGACAACGCAGAGGCGCAGGGACGCAGAGAGTTACGGAGGTCAGAACCTATTCTGACAACATGGATGCTGGAGTCAGGGAGCTAAAACCACCAAGCCAATAAGACAACAGGAAGTACAAATTCGAGACTAGTACCGGCGCGGCCTAGTCGCGCCAACACCTGAGATTCAGCATTTCGGCAAGGCAATCGCGCGGTAAATCTTTTCTGCTACAACCTACACCCCAGCTCCTATGTCCTCAGTAGCCGCCAGACATCCCAGGCGGGCGTACCTTCAGCGCGAACCGGAAGCGCGAATGCGTCCCGCCATGGCGGGACAGCGCCAGACCGGCGAATGCTTGCATGAGCCGGCATATCAATCAGGGCGGGAATGGCAGTCTGGCTGGCGGCTCGCTGAGCTCGATTGGCAATGAAGGCATGCGGGACGGTTTTGATTTACCACAGAGTTCCACAGAGATACACAGAGCACACAGAGGAAATCATGATCATGACATTGCCAATTTCTGTGGAACTCTGTGGATCTCTGTGTTGTCAAACTGCACCCGCCTGGGCAACGGCATTCCATTTCCACGCCTGCGGAATTGCTGTGGTTTTCAAATCACTATAATAAAACCAATGTTGCAATTGATTGCGCATGGTATGTTAGACACTATCTTTGTCGATGTGAGTAAAGGAAGATTCAATGCAAATTTCAGACTTCAGTTTTTATATTGTTCAGCGTGATGAGCTGTCCGATACTTCATTGAATAAATGTAGGAAGATTGTGGAAACTGGCGGGAAAGTTTCCACCAGCTCATATAATACAGATGTTCACACTTTAGCCTGTGCGGAGTATAGAGGGGATCTTATTGGCACTGCTGCCTTGAAGAAGATTGAAGGTCGAGAATGGTATTGCGAGCAAGTTTCGCAAGCAGATAAAGCCAATTTTACTGTAGACACGTCATTTCAAGAGTTAGGATATGTGCGAGTTTTGGATGGACATCAAGGTCAAGGTATTTGCCAAAAACTAGTAGAGCTTCTTCTTTCGGAGTCTTCGGGTCCATTTTGGGCAACATCGCCAGATCCAGCGATGAAGCACATTCTGGAGAAATGTGGATTCAAGCAGGAAGGCAATTCATGGGATGGAAAATTTAGCAAGAACATTTCTCTTTTTGTTTTAGATAAAGTTAACACATAGCTTATTTCAATTTCCAAATTACATCATAACATAAACCAGCCAGTAGAACTGTTCTTTCCTTAATTTTTTCATTGTTCCAAGATCTAGCCTTCGATATGGTCGGGTCTAAAACATATCGTTTCTTTTTTAGTATGCTCTTCTTCTTATCAAAAGATATGTTGCCAAGTTCATTGTTGATCGCTTCGCTAATGAATAATAAATTACCTAACATGCCAACATGCTCTTCATCAATTGCCTTTGATTTTCCTGCAGCACTTTCAGCACCTATATGTTCAATCGTCATCTTTTGCATGTCAATCTTTGTACTGGGATTAAAATGCTCAAACAAGTTATATAGAATGTACTGAACAAGTTTTTTGTTTCTTGTCCTTTTACTTGTATAGTTCAACTCTAGAAAATTTAGAATGAAATCTTCTCGAGAAGGCAGTTTCGACGCCAGCTTGTCAATCAACTCAGCAACTACTCGACCTTGCTCCAATTTATCTGTCTTACATTTCGTTAGCCTTCTCGCATGAAGTGCATACATTTGAGAAATTCCACCTGATCCACGTTGAGAAGTAATTGCGGTAAATATAAAGTGGAAACTCTCAATTGATTTGAGCACTTGACGAGCCAACTTTATACTTAGTTTCCTTTCTCTATATAGCTTCACAGTTGCCAACACCATAGGCATTTGTTGCTTTACTTTAAATACATTCATGGCATTCATGGCAGCTTCCAACCTGAGTTCATTTGAATGCCAATTGACTTTTTCTGGAGTGCATATTTCCTTATATATCTCCGCATACTGCTGGAGCTCTTCAAGAAAGGTAATTGCCGTACTTGGCTTTATCATTTTCTTGTAAAGCGGAAACAACTTCTTATGAGATGTGTACTCATATTTTGACAACCAATAATGCAAAAGAAAATTATCAAATGCATCGTCGCCAACACTATCCCGAATGATCTCAGTTGTTTCTGTCCATAAATCTTTCGGTCTATCTAACTGTCTATTCTTTGGCTTTGCTGCACCTAGGACATGAGCTTTCAACATATCCCCGAGTGAAAGATTCTTGCCTCGCGCGTTTAGAGTTTCGAAGATGATGTAAGCATCTTCTTCTGTATCTAACTTTATCTCCACCAACTTTAGGTCAAAGAGCTTATCTCTAATATTGTCTAGCCGACGTTTTCTAGCTTGTGGAGTTTTTACGCTATCTAAAGCAGATTCAATGCACAAATTCAACTGGGAATATGCTGATTCTAGTTGCTTCTCTTCGGATACGGAAGCTTTGGCAATATAATTCGAATTAGCATCTAGAATTCTGTGTTGGAAAAATGGATAAGAAGATTCAGGCTGAAGGACAAACTCCTGGTCGTTTTCAACATTGGATCGCTCGACGATTGCTTGTATCCCGTCAGCATTGTTTTGGAAACCTAGCTGCTTATACTTTTCTCTCAAAATGCACAATATCATTATTATTGTCGTAAGTCTTTGCTGACCATCCACAATTTTACTATAAGGACTTTTTCCATAGACAACGAATGCTCCAATAAAATAGTCTGGGTCTGTTGATTCAAATGCATCATTCCAAAATGCAGCAACTTCTTCATTGTCCCAAGAATATGGTCTTTGAAAACGAGGGATGATATAGAATGCGGACATAAGCAATGTCCTCACATTCACATCACTTGTATCTATTTTCATGCGAAGATCCTACAGATTGATTCCTCTCTTGTCAACAGCTCCTAAATCACTCCGCTTACCCGCGCATCCCGCTCCTTCGCGCACTCGATCGCGTCCTCGTAGCCCGCATCGGCATGGCGCATCACGCCCGTGCCCGGGTCCGTCGTCAGCACACGCTGCAGTTTTCCGCCTGCGTGTCAGTGCCGTCGGCCACCACCACCATGCCCGCATGCAGGCTGTAGCCGATGCCCACGCCGCCGCCGTGGTGCACGCTGACCCAGCTCGCGCCCGAAACGCTGTTGACAAGGGCGTTCAGTATCGGCCAGTCGCCGATCGCATCGCTGCCGTCCTTCATGGCCTCGGTCTCGCGGTTGGGCGAGGCCACGCTGCCGCTGTCCAGGTGGTCGCGCCCGATCACGATCGGGGCCTTGACCTTGCCGCGCTTGACGAGGTCATTGAACAGCAGGCCGGCGAGGTCGCGCTCGCCGTAGCCCAGCCAGCAGATGCGGCAGGGCAGGCCCTGGAAGCTGACCTTCTGCTGCGCCATGTCGATCCAGCGGTGCAGGTGCTCCTTCTCCGGGAACAGCTCCTTGATCGCCTGGTCCGTCACGTGGATGTCCGCCGGGTCGCCACTGAGCGCCACCCAGCGGAAGGGCCCCGTGCCCGTGCAGAACAGCGGGCGGATGTAGGCCGGCACGAAGCCCGGGTAGTCAAAGGCGTTCGTCAGGCCGTGCGCCAGGGCCTGGCCGCGCAGGTTGTTGCCATAATCGAAGGCGATCGCGCCATTGTTCTTCAGGTCGATGATCGCCTGGCAGTGCGTGACCATGCTGTCCTTGCTTCTGGCAATGTACTCCGCCGGGTCAGACTGCCGCAGGTCGTTGGCATCGTGGAAGCTCAGGCCCGCCGGGTAGTAGCCGTGCAGTTCATCATGCGCGCTGGTCTGGTCGGTGACGACGTCCACCTTCACGCCGCGCCTGACCAGCTCCGGCAGCACCTCGGCGGCGTTGCCAAGCAGGCCGACGGAGAGCGCCTTGCGGGCCTTCACCGCCTCATCGCACTTGCTGAGCGCTTCATCGAGGCTGTCGGTCCAGGTGTCGAGGTAGTTCTGCTCGATGCGGCGCATGATGCGGCTGTGGTCAATCTCCACGCAGAGCGCTGCGCCTCCATTGAAGGTCACGGCCAGGGGCTGGGCCCCGCCCATCCCGCCGAGGCCTGCGGTGACGGTCAGCGTGCCGGCCAGGCTGCCGGCGAAATGCTGGCGCGCCAGCTCGGCGAGTGTTTCGTAGGTGCCCTGCAGGATGCCCTGGGTGCCGATGTAGATCCAGCTCCCGGCGGTCATCTGGCCGTACATGGTCAGGCCGGCGGCCTCCAGCTCGCGGAACTTGTCGCCCGTGGCCCAGTGCGGCACCAGCATGCTGTTGGAGATCAGCACGCGCGGCGCCCATTCATGGGTGCGGAAGATGCCGACGGGTTTGCCGGACTGCACGAGCAGGGTCTCGTCGCCCTTCAGCGCACGCAGGTGGCGCAGGATGTCATCGAAGCACTGCCAGTTGCGGGCCGCGCGGCCCGTGCCGCCGTAGACGATCAGCTCGCTCGGGTTCTCCGCCACATCGGGGGCCAGGTTGTGCTGGATCATGCGGTAAGCCGCTTCCTGTACCCAGCCCTGGCAGCTGAGTTCCGTGCCTGTCGGGGGCGTGACCTTGCGTGCGCCTTTCATCGTATGCACCTTCCTCGGGGGATGGGTTCATTTTAGATGGTGCATGTTGCGGGCAATGGTTTAGGGGTTTACCACAAAGGGCACCAAGGGCACGAAGACTTTCAGACGTGCACAAAGACTGCTTCGTGATCCCGGAAAGCACATTGTGAACTTTGTGCACTTTGCGGTTGTTCCCCATTGCCGAGCTGGCGCTCGAGCTCCCTGCCCGGCTTGCGCCAAAGCTCCGACTGTGCCGCTCAGCCGGCCAGGACTGGCAACTCCGCTGATTTGCCGGCCAGCCGGCGCAGTTCATCCAGATTGCGCAGTTCACTGGCCTGCTCCCGCCACTGTGGGAACAGCCAGTCCGGCAGGCCCTTCAGCGTCCGCAGCAGACAGGACAGCTCGCTGCTCTTCTCCGCAGCGCTGAGCATCTCGCTGAGCTTGCTGCGCAGCAGCGCCGCCAGGCTGTCCGGGGTGATCAGCGCCGCCGCGCTCGCACGGCGCTTCAGCGCGCGCAGGCGCCCCTCGGCATCCTTGAGGATGTTGACACATTCGCTGTCGCTGAAGCCGTTATCGCGCAGCACCTTGTGATCAATCGGCCCGCGGTGCAGAAGCGACCACAGCAGGCAATACACCGTACTGTCCTCAAACAGCTGCTTATTCAGGTCCATAACTGCCTCCCTAAACTGATGTATGGATATTTTACCATAATAGCGTCATTAGTCAATAAATAGCGATGTTAATTGAGGGAAAGTAGTAAATGAAGTGGGGAAGTGGAAGAAGCGGGCGAAGTACCAGATGTCTTGTGCAGTTGGTAGCAGGCCATTTACGGCCTTTCCCGGCGTGAACGCCGGGCTACATTCAACCTGCCCAGGGCAGCTGAAGTCCTACAGTCCTGCGAGCTGACTGCTCGCGCGCGCCCTTTACCTTCTGCATTCTGCCAGACTGACATCTGGCCTCCCATAGCCAGACTGACATCTGGCCTCCCATAGCCAGACTGACATCTGGCCTCCCATAGCCAGACTGACATCTGGTCTCCCATAGCCAGACTGACATCTGGCCTCCCATAGCCAGACTGACATCTGGTCCGCAATGCAGCTCAGAGCAAGCTCCTCGCTGATTGCGCGCTGCAGCTCCCAGCCTCCCGTAACTTCAACCCGACCCGGACACGCGCATGCGTGGCCGCAGGGTCAGACCGACGAGCGTTGACGCGAGTCGGAGAATCAAAAACGCAAAAAAAAAGGGACCAAGGTCCCTTCTCTTCTGGAATGACCGAGCCTCCGGAGGCCCCGTCAGTCTTGATCGGTGGTAAGCGCTTAGACGGCTCCGCCGTCGCCCTCGTTGTGGACAATCGGAAGCACGTCACCATCGCTGCTGCAGCAGCTGGCCACCGAGAGAGCTAACCCGGCGAATGCCAGGGCCAGCAGGAAGTTCGTGATAAAGCGCATATCGCCCTCCACTAAACATGATAATAGTACTATTATAGGAAAAACCCATGGTTGACGTGGAGCCCACTTGCGCGAAGTCCGCATCAAGGCCGAATTATACCACGAATCCGGAAAATGAATAGGTGCCCAGCCGGAGCACGAATCATCTCCGTGAAACAGTCAACGTGGTTGGCGGGCGGCGCCGGGTTTACCATTTCGCTACCCGCTTAATGATACCCGCCATGCACAATTCATGCACGCCAGACATACATCGGCGGCCTGGGGAATTTCCACAGTGGCATGCCCGTGAAGGGTTGGCCGCAGCGGACCGCAGGTGCAGCCCGCCGCCGGCCCTGGCTTCATGCTCAGAGTGAGCTGCCTCCACCCTCATTGTGCTGCTGCTCTTCCTGCTGCTCCTCTTCCTCTTCCTGCTGCTGCTGGCTGCCCGCCATGCCGCAGATGAAGCTGCCGAAGCGGCTGGTCGTGAAGCGGGCCTTGCCGTTCTGGACCGGAATGTTCGCGGCATGCAGGCTGTAGCCCGCCGCGCTCACGGAGGATGCACCACTGACGTAGTAGACATTCACGCTGCTGCCGGCATCAAAGACCGGGATGCTGACGCTGACCGGCTCGCTGAAGCTGGCATCCGCGGGCGTGAAGCTTGCGCCGCCGTAGACCGTGCCCTCGAAGCCCTCGCTCATGCTCTGGCTGAGATCAGTCACGCCAAACTCAATGCTGCTACCAATGACGGAGGCACTGGTGACCGTCACACCGGCCGGGATGCTGAAGTCCGCGCCGCCCGTGCTGCCGCCACTCTGCGGAGCCGCGAGCTGCAGCGTATTCTGGTTGCCCTGCTGCTGGTTGTCAACGGGCAGCGGGTCGTCACCGCCGCCGCAGCAGGAGAGCAGCAGGACGCAGCAGATGGCAATCATGGAAGGAAGCAATGGCAGACGATACATGCGGATACCTCTGGGTGTTTGTTTACCTGCATGTATATCCCTTGCGAAACTGGCCCGCAGTCAGGCTGCCACTTTTTCACCAATTGCTGGCGTGCATTTGAGCAAATGAAATGGGAATTAGCTTTGCGCGGACGGCATGTCTGCGCGGCATTGAACGCTCAGCAATCAGGGGTGTTTCACGGAATCCGCGAATCAGAAATTGATCTTCTGCTCAAGCTCGGAAGTGCGCTGATCCAGCTCAGGCGACTTTTTCTCGAAGCTGTTGCTCATCTTCACGTAGACCCAGAAGCAGTTGACCTCACGGTTGTAGGCCGGATCCGGTACACGCTCGTATGAGGGATAGCAGGTGCGCTCGCCCATCAGTTCCGCGAGAGCCGGCTCCACCACGCTCTGGACCTTCCAGGTGCTGGCGTCGGTGTACTGTCCGGCGTCGGGCTGCACGATCAGGGCCTGCAGGCGGTCCGTCAGGGCGCGGTCCAGCCGGCCATCGGGGTCACGTACTTCCACCATCACCGGCAGCAGTTCGCCGGGCCGCGAGGCCAGGCCATGCGGGGCCGGACCGAGGTTCAGCTGCGTCAACCAGGCATGGCAGGCACTGCGCAGATCGGCATGCTCGAATGAGGCGAGGTCCACCGCGTCGATCTCCACACGCAGCGGCCGTGGCCAGCAGTCCAGCTCGATCACGCGGTAGTCCGCCTCATCGGCGGGCAGGGCTTCACGGTCAAGCCAGCTCACTGAAGCCACGCTGTAGCCAAGCTGGCTCGTGACCCGCTCCAGGCCCTGGCGCAGCAGCTCGGGATTGTCCAGCAGCTCGCGGGCCGTATGGTTGGAGGGATCGATGTAGCTGATTTCTTCCTCTTCACTGCTCAGCAGGCTGAGCGCACGGTTCACGATGCTGTCGCGGCTTTCGCTGCGGGCTTCGTTGATGCGCTGGCCCATGAGTGGACCGTGCTGGGCGGCATGCGCTTCCACACTCTCGCCGACCCGTGCCAGCAGGCGCGGTTCACCGGCAGCGCTGAAGCTCAGGCTCAACAGGCCGGGAGCCTCACTGTCGCCGCTGAAGCTGCTGCCCATCAGGATCTCCGAAGGCAGGTCATTGCGGATCGCGAACTGCACGGCCTGGGCATCGGCGGCGCTGAGGCTCTCCTCGAAGTTCACATTGACGCGGTCCAGGCTTGCGCTCTCCGGCAGCACCGGCACGAACAGCAGTCCGGCGGCGAGCACGCCTCCGGCCACGGGTGCCGCCTTCTGCCAGAGCGGTTTGGCGGGAGCCACGGGGATGATGGTCTGGGCCTTGAACAGGACTTCCTTCACGCTGGGCGCGTCATCCGCCATGCGTGCGAAGTCCATCTGGCTCCGTGCCAGATCCAGCGGGTCCCTGCTGATGTTTCCATTGCCAGTCATGTCAGTCGACCTCGAAATCCTCTCCGAGTAATTCCATCAATTTCCTGCGGGCACGGTGGATCCGCACCTTCACGGCACTCTGTCCGAGCCCCATCACATCGCCGATCTCGCGGATATCAAGCCCTTCCAGGGCATTGAGCACCAGCGGGGTGCGCAGGCTCTCCGGCAGGCGGTCGATCGCCCGGAAGATCTGCCGCGTCTCGGTGCTGCGCTGCGGCCCCTCGATCTGCGGGTAACGCCCCAGCCGTTCCCAGATCATCACGTCCCCGCCGAAGTCGGCCACGTCCATCTGCCGCTTGGCCCGGCGGATGTGGTCGATGTGCAGGTTGCGCATGCTCTTCAGGAACCAGCCCTTGAACTTACTGACGTCGCGCAGCTTGTCGAAGTTACGGATCGCTCCGGCAACCGTCTCCGCCAGCAGGTCCTCGGCATCCTCACGGCGGCCGCAGAGGTACAGCGCAAGGCGCCAGGCCTGGAGATGGATCTCCTCATAGTGGACGGTGAACTGCTCGTTGCGAACAGCCACATTGTCCTGATTGCGCTGCAGTACCATTGCTAACACATCATAACCGGACGCCGCCGCGCTCCGGAGGTTACATTAAATGGCGGATATTCAATGGTATAGGCAGGCTGTGATGACGGAACAGGCAAACCCCGAAATGAATGAAGTGACCAGAAGGATGAAGCTCGAACTCTCCGGGCTGCACTGCGGCGGCTGTGCGATGCGCGTCACGGAGGCCCTGAAGCAGCTGCCGGGGGTGCGCAGCGTGAACTTCTCCCCGGAGCGGGACAGCTGTGAAATCGAGCTGGATGGCATCCATGCCCAGCCCGAGGACTACGTGGCGGCCGTGGAAGGGATCGGCTTCAGCGCACGCTACGCGGGATAAGCCGCGGCGAAGCCCGGAATGCAGCGGGGCTGGCTGTTACAATCAGTCCGTGGACCAGACAGTGATCGTGATCCGGCCGTCCTGGGTGTACAACCCGCTGATCCGGCGCGGCTGGCAGCATGACGGACGCGATCCCTACAACCCCCATCAACCTCCCCTGATGCCCCAGAAGGTGCCTGAGGCGAGTGCATTGCCGCGCGACTGAGACAGCAGATCCACATTCGGCACAGCCGGCACGCAGCGGGGCATACGGCCCCTGGAGGAACCATGTTCGACTATCTATTCAATGTCCATCCCGAGGAAGCGGATCGCAAGCGCATCCTCGATGAGACCTTCCACAACTACCGCGAGCACATGAACCCGGGCTTCATCGAGTTCAAGCGCTCCGCCAAGAACCCCAGCCACGCCGTCGAATGGCGCGGCGAGGGCGTGATGATGTACGACATGAGCGGGCACGGCTTCATCGACTGCCTCGGCGGCTACGGCGTGTTCCTGCTCGGGCACCGCCACCCGCATGTGGTGAAGCGCGTGCAGCAGGCGATGGAGCGCATCGGGCTCTACAGCCAGGAGCTGCTCAACCCGCTGGCGGCGGTGCTCTCCGGTGAGATCGCCAAGCGTGCACCGGGCGACCTGCAGTACGTCTACTACCACTGCGGCGGGGCCGAGAGCAATGAGGCCGCGCTGAAGATGGCCAGGTTGGCAACCGGACGCACGCGGCACGTGAGCTTCTCGAAGAGCTTCCACGGCAAGACCACCGGCGCCCTGGCGGCCACGAACCGCATCCCGCTGCGCCAGCCCTTCGGCAGCCTGCTGCCGAGCTTCCAGGTGCACACCTACGACGACATTGACAACCTCGACCACAGCAT
The DNA here is from genome assembly GCA_041395205.1 of bacterium. Lineage (GTDB taxonomy): Bacteria > 4484-113 > 4484-113 > 4484-113 > JAFGCY01 > JAHEFU01. The sequence goes on along the minus strand of JAWLAZ010000001.1, from coordinate 817,147 downwards.
CACCACCGAGGTGGCGAGCGTGATCGTCGAGCCGGTGCAGGGAGAGGGCGGGATCAACGTCCCGAGCCGCGAGTTCCTGCAGGCGGTGCGTGCGCGCTGCCTGGAGGTCGGGGCGATCATGCACGTGGACGAGGTGCAGAGCGGCTGGGGCCGCAGCGGACGCTGGTTCTGCAGTGAGCACTTCGGGATCGAGCCGGACCTGATCACGCTCGGCAAGGCGCTGGGCGGCGGAATGGCGACGCAGAGCGCGCTGATCGCCAACAGCCGCGCCTTCCACGGGCACCGCGACAACGACCCGGACTTCAGGGGGATGGAGAAGAACCCCTGGTGGCTGACGAACACCTTCGCCGGCAGCCAGCTCTCCTGCGCGGCCTCGCTGGCAACGATCGAGGTCTATGAGCAGGAGGGCATCCTCCAGCAGAGCGAGGACAAGGGCGCCTGGCTGAAGGCCCAGCTCAGCGAGCTGGCGATGGCGAACCCGCAGCTGGTGCGCGAGGTGCGCGGCATCGGGCTGTGGATCGGCTTCGAGCTGCAGAGCCCGGAACTCGGCACGCGCATCGCCGACGAGCTGTTCATGCGCGACGTGCTCGTGGCCCAGACGATCAACAACCCGAGCACGATCCGCATCCAGCCGCCCGCGATCATCTCGCAGGCCCAGCTCGAGACCGTGATGAACGCCTTCGCCGACAGCCTCAAGGCCGTTGCCAATGCACCGGTCAGCGCCTAGGAACAGGAGGTCAGAGCCATGCTCTGACAACAGTGAACCGTAAAGAGTGAACAGTCATCGGAAGCAATGAGTGAGGAGCAATGAGCAATGAGACTGGCAACTGAGTTGCATGGGATCATTGCTCACTCTTCATTGCTCAGCACTGACCTTGGCATCCGCCGCCTGCTTGGGGAAGCAAATGGCGAATCAGGGACCGGTCGGAGGTCAGAGCCATGCTCTGACAACAGTGAAACCGTGAACAGTGAAGCGTGAAGTTGTCAGCAACAGAAAGAGGATGAGCAGACCGTAGCGGAATCAGCGGGAGCTGCCAGACTTGCCTGCTGACAACAATGAACAGAACGTGCGTTGTCAGCAACAGCATGAGAATGAGCAGACCGTAGCGGAGGCTTTCATCCGAGGGCGGAGGTTCTTAGATTGCGCAGCTTCGTTTCAAGCGCAGTTGATGCACGTGTTCCGATTCCCACCGGCCATCCGAGCTCCGTGATGCCAATATGGATTCTACCGGAACTGATCGAAGATCCCGAAGGTCATATGGCTGGCCGGTGCACTGCATCGGGAATCAAGGCACCTTGAACCTCACGATAGCTTGGGATCTCTGCGGGATCCCTCGCTTGGAAGAAGATCAGATGGCGAGCAGATCGCGCGGGGGACATACGAGCTGGTTTGAGGCAGACATGGGTGCATCGTTGAGACGGGGAAAGACATCTGATCCCGCTGGGACTTATCCCAAGTATGAACTACCAGCCGCTGTGGGACATCCGTCCGGATTGTCGCTGCTGCACCGAGCTGGTGCTTATCGGTACTGATGGCAGGCTGCTTGCAGTGGCAATTGGAAGGTTTCGGCGAGGCTGCCAGCTACTGGTTCGACTTCAGCATGGATGGCAGCAGGCTGCTGGTGAAGGACAATGAAGGGAAGGCCTGGCTGCTTGACCGCTGACTGTGCGGCATCAACTCGGCACCAGGCGCGATGGAGTTTCATCATGGATGACTGCGTGACATCCTCAGCCTGAACTGGGATGTTGACCATCAGGCTGAGTTGTTCGAGGACCGGTTCTCACTGAGCATCAAGCCTTGGGAATGTCAATGCAGAAATGGATGCTGAGCGGCTGCAGGTGAGGCCGAGCGGGAACTGGAATGACAATGTCTGCGGTACTGCAGAACGACTCGGCGGACATGGTACTACCTGCGCTCGTTGCCCACTGGAGATCCCGGCGCGAAGTCGAGATGCAGAGCTGCCTGATCCTCAACTCGTCGGGACGGTGCTTGTACTGGACAGCGGACTGAATCACAATTCAGCGTAATTGATTTCATTGTCAGAACCGGCAGCCAGGAACTAGGTATAGCTGATCTGCAACAGTATGCCTGCCTGTTCACCCAGATTCGAGAGCCTGGCCAGCGTATGACCAGCGGCTGGATCAATCCGGACGGGCAATGCTATCTTGACGGTTCAGTGATATCCAGTAGGCTGCCTCCACAAGTTGGCAGGAAGGATCCCAATTGGAATTGACAAGCCGCGAAGCGCAGCTTCGCTGGCTGAAATCCTCAACATGCAGACCTACATTGCTGGACCATTGCTCACAGCTTGTCAGGGAAAGGGCGCTGCCAGTCCCTGGTTTCCGGATGTCCGGTGTCGTGTTTGACTCCACGCAGGAAATCAATGAAGATGGAGGAAGCACACTGACCTCTATCTCAACTGCATCACCGATCCTGCTCAGCTGTTTGACCTTGATGCGCGCTATTACGTGCTGAAGCGGATTGGCAACGGTGAGATGATCTACACGGGCTGTGAGATTGTTGGGATGGATCAGTCAATGGGTACTTAGCCTCCATGAAGGCCGAAGATCAGGCGGCAGCATGCCGCCGCTAAGTTGCCACATCGGTGCCGCCTGGCCAGGTGCGCCGAATTCCCATTCCACTTCCCGCAGATGCGCAGCTTTGTCACGCTTGCGCGTGCCATCGCTACGCACTCCCAACTGATTGCCTGTCTGACCACTGACCACTGACCACTGACCACTGATTTCCCAAATATTCACATTTGAGCTACAATCGCAGTCACCTTCGATTCTCAGCGGCGGTCTAAGAGGAAGTGCGAAGCCTGGACCTAACGAACACGCGGTTCTGCCTGACGGCCATCCTGCTGCTGCTGACCGCCGCTCCGGCCCTCGCTCCACTGCCCGCCCTGGCCCAGCAGGCCAGCTCCATCGAGATCGCCGACCACCCCAATGACGATGGCTCGGCCGTGATCCTCACCTTCCAGCTCGCAGGCGATGAACTGCTGGAGCTGATGCCCCAGATCCAGGTTGAGGGCCAGTGGCATGACACCGAGACCGCGCCGGTGCTGCTCTCCTCGCTGGACCGCAAGTCCGGCCACCCGGAGATCTTCGGCTGGGGCGTGGTGGATGGCGACGAGAAGCTGCACCCCGATGACCTGTACATGGTGATCTCCAAGTACATCAGCTTCGACGCTGAGGGCCAGCAGCAGATCAATCCGATCAGCCCCGCACTGGGTGAGCTGCCGGTCCGGCTCGTGGTTGACCCGGCCGGCCGGGCGCAGCAGTTCGAGGCCGGCACGGTGCAGGCCCGCCAGCAGTGGTTCAATACCAATACGGTGTTCCGCCTGCTGCTGGCAGTGGTGTTCTCGATCATCATCATGTACTTCATCCTTGCCGCGCGCAAGAACCCGAACATCTTCATCCGGCGCATCGCCGGACTGGAGGCCGTGGACGAGGCCATCGGCCGCGCCACGGAAATGGGCAAGCCCGTGCTGCACATCAACGGCCTGGACTCCCTGGCAACGCTTTCGACGGTGGCCGCGGTGAACATCCTCGGGCGCATCGCCGGCAAGGTCGCGACCTATGAAAGCGACCTGCTCGTGCCCTGCTTCGACCCGGTGGTGATGACGGTCTCCCAGGAGGTCGTCAAGAACGCCTACCTCGAGGCCGGCCGCCCTGACAACTACCGCGAGGACAACATCTACTTCCTCACGGACCAGCAGTTCAGCTACACGGCATCCGTCTGCGGCATCATGCTGCGCGAGAAGCCGGCGGCGAACTTCCTGCTCGGCTACTTCTACGCCGAGAGCCTGCTGCTGGCCGAGACCGGCAACACCACCGGCGCGATCCAGATCGCCGGCACCGACGCCCAGGCTCAGCTGCCCTTCTTCATCACGACCTGCGACTACACCCTGATCGGCGAGGAGCTCTACGCCGCCTCGGCCTACCTCTCCCGCGAACCGATGCTGCTCGGCAGCCTGCGCGGGCAGGACGTTGCCAAGGCCTTCGTGATGGTGATGATCTTCATCGGCACCATTCTGACGACATTCGGCAGCGAGCTGCTGACCAGACTGTGGACGGCACTCTAAGCCCATGATGTTCCTGCGCAAACAGCTTCCGATCATCCTGGCCTTCCTGACCGGCATCCTTCTGTGGCTGCAGGCCTACGTGCCGGCCAAGCCGGCCAGTGACGCCCTGACGAGCTTCACCCAGAGCTGGGCCGTGATCCTCTCGGCCGCTGCACTGCTGCTCGGCATCCTCTCAGCCGTGCAGCACCACATGACGAAGATCAAGCTGCACCGCAAGGGCCACGCCTACAGTTACATCACGCTGGCCGCCTTCGCCCTGACCTTCATCGCCGGCTTCTTCTGGCGGCCCTTCCCGGGCTTCGCCGAGAAGAACATCGCCGAAGGCAGCTTCTTCATGTGGATCTTTGACAACATCTTCACGCCGCTGGCGGCGACGATGTTCTCACTGCTGGCCTTCTTCATCGCCTCGGCGGCCTTCCGCGCCTTCCGCGCCCGCTCGTTTGAGGCCACGGCACTGCTGATCGCCGGCTGCATCGTGATGCTGGGCCGCGTGCCGATCGGGGAACTGATTCCGCTGCCAGGCGGGCATGACCTCTCTGACGTTGCCAGCTGGATCATGAACGTGCCCAACAGTGCCGCCCAGCGCGCGATCATGTTCGGCGTGATCCTCAGCCAGGTGGCGATCTCGATCCGCATCATCTTCGGCATCGAGCGCACCTACATGGGAGGCAGCGACTGATGCACAAGCTGGCGAAGATCATCCTCAACCTGGACCGCCGCATCATCTATTCGATCGTGATGCTCTGTGTGGCTGTTCCGCTGATCCGGCCCTTCGGCCTGCCCTTCCGCGTCACGCCGGAGGTGCAGGACGGTTTCGAGCTGATCGAGAGCCTGCACAAGGGCGACGTGATCGTGATCAGCGCGGACTACGGACCGAGCGCCGAGGCCGAGACGCATCCGATGTACGTGGCGCTGCTGCACCAGTGCTTCCGCAAGGGAGTGCGCCCGGTGATCCTGACCCTGATCCCGGACGGCCCGGGCCTGGCCAGCCGCGGCCTGGCGGATGTGCTGAACTTCTCCGACCCCCAGACCCAGCAGCAGCCCTACAAGGACTTCGTGGCCGGACAGGACTACGTCTTCCTCGGCTACAAGACCGGCAGCCAGGCGATCATGATCGGCATCGGCCAGGGCTTCACCGGCACCTTCCCGACTGACTACAACGGCACTGAAACCGCGAGCATGCAGATCTTCCGGGATGCCCCGAAGCTGTCCGACACGAAGTGCGTGTTCGACATCGCGAGCGTGGGCCTGCCGGAATACTGGATTCCCTACGGCACGGAGCGCGCCGGGATCCCCTTCATCGTGAGCTGCACCGCGGTCAGCGCGCCGCAGTACTACCCCTACTACACCGCGGGCCAGGCCACGGGGCTGATCGGCGGGATGAAGGGCGCGGCGGAATATGAGAAGCTCGTGGACATGGCGGCCATCACCGGCAATGACGGCCCGGCAACGAAGGGCCTCGACGCCCAGAGCGCCGTGCATGTGTTCATCATCCTCGCGATCGTGATTGCCAACTTCTTCTACGTGATAGACCGGCGCAGGCCGCTTTCCGGAGGTGTCGCATGACGGAAGTCACCCCCATCGGCCAGCTGATCGGAGTCTGGATCGCCGCCGGACTGACGCTGCTGATCTTCAGCTTCATCTACAAGGACAACCCGGCCTTCAAGGTGGCTGAGGCCCTGTTCCTCGGAGTCTCGCTGGGCTACACGACCTGCAATACCTACTGGAACAGTGTCGCGCCGCAGGTGATCAGGCCCCTGACCCCCGGTGACAACTTCAATGCCTGGGTGATCCTTCCGCTGTTCTTCGGCCTCTGCATCGTCCTGCGCGTGGTGCCCAGCCTGAGCTGGCTGAGCCGCATGGCCTTCGCGATCCTGATTGCGGGTTATGCCGGCATGGAGATCCCGAACAAGATCTCCGGCACCCTGCTGCCCCAGGTCAGTGACACGATGGCACCCTTCACGGCGGCCACCTGGTACATCACCCCGGTGATCCTGCTCGGCGTGTTCTGCACGATGATGTACTTCTTCTTCAGCCTCGAGCACAAGGGCGCGGTCGGCAGGATCAGCCGCATCGGCGTGGTGTTCGTGATGATCAGCTTCGGCGCATCCTTCGGCTATACGGTGATGGCGCGTGTCAGCCTGCTGATCGGCCGCATGCAGTTCCTGTTCTTCGAGTGGCTGGGACTGCCGAACTAGGAGGTCCGGAGCCATCCGGACAAAGGGGAGGTCGGGAGCCATCCGGACAATGGGGAGGTCGGGAGCCATCCGGACAATGGGGAGGTCCGGAGCCATCCGGACAAAGGGGAGGTCGGGAGCCATCCGGACAATGGGGAGGTCCGGAGCCATCCGGACAACCATGTTCCCGTCCCCCCGGCCGTCAATCCGTACATTCCGTAACTCTGCTCATTGGAATGCATTTTCCACCTAACTACCTTTGAATAGCTTGCCCGCCATTTCCATTGCAGCTTTCAGGTCGATTGTTCGTGCAGTGCTCCACTCCCAGTCAACTGCCTGCTTTGCCAGACCTGCCTGTACCGGGTTCTCGTGAACGTATTCGATGGTGTTCCAAAGGTGCTCCATGCTACGGATCATTCTGTCAAAGTATCCCGATTGCCACAGTTTTCCTTCCACTCCTCGCAGGCGATTGATCCTTGTGGCGGATCTTGCCTTGATTCTGCCGACTATCCGGCCAAGTTGGCAACCTGCTGACTGGACGATCACCATGTGTACATGGTTTGGCATGACTACCCATGCAAGCGGCAGAAAGCCCAGGTCCTCTGAATCGCAGATGACATCAACGACTTCCCGGGAAAATGCCGGATCGCCTAGCAGACACTCTCCGGCAGACCGGTCCAGCTGAGCATCCAGTTTCAGGAACAGCACATCCCCATCTCTGTTGCCCTCGACTCTTCTGCGGGGCTGTTGGTTAGCCGGAGCAGCATCAGCCAGCACGAATGTAATGAATTGAATGGCACCGGCCAGATCCAGATGTGGGAGATTCCGGTGCTTGTAGAAACCGAGGTTATCATCACGCGTCATGCAATGATAATGACGCGTAATGACATAATCCGTCAAGTCGATGGAATGTTGGAATCAGGGAATGTGTAGGCAGGAATTCCGGTTGTCCGGATGGCTCCGGACCTCCCTTTGTCCGGATGGCTCCGGACCTCCCTTTGTCCGGATGGCTCCGGACCTCCGTCAGTCCTCAACCCGGTTCAGGCTCAGGAATTCGTGGCGCTCCTTGGCGGCCACATAGAGGGAGCGCAGCAGATCCTTCTTGTCCGGATCCTCCTCATTGCGGCCGACCTCGGACAGGCACTTCATGAGCTCGTCCAGCGCAATGATCCGCATCTTGATTCCGTTTCCCTCAGACATGCATTTCCCCGGTCGTTCTGACGCGTCCGTCCACAGCCGTGTACGGACTCTGAAGTCCGTCCTAATAACATACCCGATGCCTGAAGCGCGATAAACCCGCCGTCACGGATTTACCCGCAATTCATCAACCGATCCCGGGCATGAAAAAGGCCGGACAGCTCAGGGCTGCCCGGCCGTTCATTCAGTTCAGTGCAGTGCTTAGCTGCCTAGAGGACTTCGAAGATCAGGAACTGCAGCACGCGGTCCTGGGGGGTCAGGGCACTGGAGGCATTCTCCTCGGTGTGGTAGCTGGAGAACAGCACATTGCCGCTGCCGGCCTCGAAGGAAATCGTCAGCGGACGCTCCTGGGTCGTGCTCGGGAAGCCGAAGCTGACCGTGCCGCTGACCCAGACCTTGACGGCGGGGTCGACGGAGTGGATCACGCTCCAGGCGGGCAGCCAGTCGGTCACGTCAAGCGTGTTGTCCGGGTTGGCGGCGCCGCGGCCATTGAGCCAGGAGAGCAGGAAGGCGTCCTCAATGTCCGCCTGGACCTCGCCCTGGCTGGCACCGAGCTGGGCCTCATTGGCCAGGCCGGGTGTGCTGCCCAGGCCGTCGCCGCTGCCGGCGGTGTTCTCGAAGCTGACCATCTCGGGCCAGAGCTGCTCGGCGAAGTCGTAGGACCAGTCGGTGCAGTACAGGCGGCCGCCGGCCTCGACCCAGTCGCGCAGGTTGTTTGCGGCATCGGCATCGGCGAAGAACTCCGCCTCGAAGTCATTGCCACAGTTGAGGAAGATCGTACGGTAGCTGCTGTAGCCGGTGCTGTCGATGAAGAGCTCGTCGAAGTCATCATATGTGGCATCGTCAAGCTTGCCGGCACCGTCCACGAGCTGGAAGATCTCCGTGCCCGGGATCAGGTTGCCAGAGGCATCGACCTGGCCCAGACCGAGCTTGGCAAGCACGTTCTCGATCACGTCGTACTGGCCGGTGACCACGAGCATCTCGCCGGCATCCGCGGCATCCAGGGTGGTCAGGCCGCTGGGCAGGACATTGCTGCCCTCCTGCACGTTGAAGCTGAAGGTCTCCTCGAAGATGCCCTTTCGCAGCACGAAGGTCTGGGTCCCGACCGGGATCCCGCCGAGGCTGAAGCTGCCGTCGGGCTCGCTTTCATCGGAAGTGCCCTGGTTGCCCGGCTGGCCGGAGTCGAACAGGTAGATCAGCGCCTGGCTGATCGGGTCGACGCCGTTGGGGGCCAGCACGCTGCCGGTCACGGTACCCGTCGCCCCGGCCCCGCCGCCGTTGTTGACGGTGATGCCGTAGGTGCGGGTCGTGGTGTTGCCGGCCTCATCGGCGGCCGTGAACACCAGGCTGTAGCTGCCGTTGGCCCCGCCGGTGGTGATCCAGTTGTAGCTCATCGAACCGCCGCTGTTGCTCACGACCTGCTCGCCGTTGATGCGCAGCGTGAAGCTGACCACGCCCTTGTTGTCGGTGGCGCTGGCCGCGATCGGGACGGTGCCGCTGACGGTGTCACCGTCCAGCAGGCCACTGATCGAGCCGATCACCGGATTGATGTTGTCCTGCGTGGTGGGGCCGGTGCTGCCCACATTGGTCGTGCCGCCGCATGCTCCGAGCAGCAGCAGCCCAGCGAGCAGCAGGCCGCTGAGAATCTTGTTGTGCATTTTCGTCTCCTGAGGCATCCAGGGGTGCCTGTGAACGCGCCTATTCTATCGAAGGGAGCGGGAGGAGGATAAAACGGGGGCTGACTGAGAAAAGGCGCCGGGCCGGAAACTTCTTGTGTATATAATACACTGTGAGTGTGATTATTGGCTTTGGTCCATTCATAATTCAGCAATTCAGTTTGCTGAATGTCGACTGGTGCCAACCAAATTGCTAGGAGATACTATGCCTGAACCTGACAAAGTTCTTCCATTGTATATGATTATTCTAGAGTATCTGAAGGTACTTATCTGGCCCTCTACTATCGCTGCAGTTTTTCTAACTTACAAGAAAGAAATTAGGAACATTCTCCCTAGAATGACAAAAGCTGAATTCCCGGGCGGTGTATCATTTAATTTTTCAGAGAAGATTGAAGAAACAAAAGCACTGTCAGAAAAGGTCGAGAATGCACCATCAATAAAAAATCAGGAAGAAAATGCAGTCATTCCACTTACCGATGCGAATCTAAAAATGTTAGAGCGAGGCTTAGATCCTTCACCTAGTGGATTGAATTTAGATCGATATTATGACCTGGCGGTTCAAGACGCTAACCTAGCACTCGCTGGGATTCGAATGGAATTAGAAACCCAAATCAGAAATCTTGTCAAAGGATATACACTCAGTGATGGTCGTAAACTCAATGTAAGCTTGAGAACTCCAATAACAAAACTACTGGATATTTTGTTCAACAATGCAGCTATAACGGAGAACCAATGGGAATTGGCTCGCAATGTGTTACAAATGTGCAATGCTGCAATTCATGGCTACAAGGTTTCACATTCTGAAGCAGTAGCAATATTAGATACTGCGAGTGTACTAAGAGACGATTATTTAGAATGGTTGAGTTGGGGGTTCCCAGAAAATGACCAATGAATCCAGCCGGGCCAGCTGCGACATGCAACTGACCCGGCTGGTCATCTGTTTCCTGCTGTCGAGCTAGGCTCCCACCGCAGTTCCGGCACTGATTGTGCTCAGTGCCAGGCCACCTAGGCCGTCATCGTCGAGCTGGACCACGCTGCCCTCCGGCAGCTCGTTCGCGATCAGCAGCGAACTGAGCGGGTTGACGATCAGCCGGGCGATGGCGCGGCGCATCGGACGCGCGCCGAAGGCCCGGTCGTAGCCGGCCTCGGCCAGCAGGTCCCAGGCGGCATCGGTGAGCCGGAGCGTGATACCTTTCTCGGAAAGGCGCTCCTCGGTGCCCCTGAGCTGCAGGCGGGCGATCCGCTTCACCTGCTCGCGGGTCAGGGTGTGGAACACCACCACCTCATCGATGCGGTTGACGAACTCCGGCTTGAAGTGCCGACGCAGCTCATCGAGCACACGCTTTGACAACTCGGGCCAGGCTGCCTCCAGCTCGGACTCCGTGCGGTTGTCGGTGAAGTCCGCGATCTCATGTGCCGCGATGTTGCTCGTCATCACCACGATCGTGTTGGCAAAGTTCACGGTCACGCCCTTGCTGTCGGTCAGGCGGCCGTCGTCAAGCAGCTGCAGGAGCACGTTCAGCACGTCCGGGTGCGCCTTCTCGATCTCGTCGAGCAGCACGATGCTGTAGGGCCGGCGGCGCACGGCTTCCGTGAGCTGGCCGCCCTCCTCGTAGCCGACATAGCCTGGCGGGCTGCCGATCAGGCGCGTCACCGAGAACTTCTCGGTGTACTCACCCATGTCGATCCTGACAATCGCCTCGCGCGAGCTGAACAGCTCCTCGGCCAGCACCTTGACCATCTCGGTCTTGCCGACGCCGGTCGGGCCGCAGAACATGAAGCTGCCGATCGGGCGGCCGGGTTCCGTCAGCCCCGCCTTGTTGCGGCGCACGGTCTCGGCGATGGCCTGCACCGCCGGGTCCTGGCCGATCAGTTGCTCATGCAGGCGGGCCTCGAGCTGCAGGTAGGCACTGGCCTCCTCCGTGGACATGCTCTCCAGCGGCACGCCGCTCCAGCGTGAGACCACCGTTGCCACATCGCGCGGCGTGAGCACGGCTCCATGCTCCTCGGCGGCGAGACGTTCGCGCTCGGCCTGAGCCTGCGCCTCAAGCTCCAGCACCTGCTGATGGCAACGCGCACTGCGCTCGTAGTCCTCAGCGAGGTAGGCCTCCTGCTCATCGGCGCGCAGCCGGTCCAGCCCGTCCTCCATGCGGCGCAGCTCACCGGCGGCGCCCATGTTGTCAATCCGCACATGGCTGGCGGCCTCGTCGATCACATCGATCGCCTTGTCCGGCAGGAAGCGTCCGCTGATGTAGCGCACGCTGAGCCTGACAGCTGCCTCGATCGCCGCGTCACTGATCCCGATGCCGTGGTGCTCCTCATACTTCTTCCGCAGTCCCTGCAGAATGGCAACGGCCTGCTCGGGCGTCGGCTCATCCACGAAGATCGGCTGGAAGCGGCGCTCGAGCGCGGCATCCTTCTCGATGTACCTGCGGTACTCGCGGATGGTCGTGGCACCGATGCACTGCAGCTCACCCCGCGCCAGGGCAGGCTTCAGCAGGTTCGAGGCATCCATGCTGCCCTCGGCGGCACCGGCGCCGACGATGGTGTGCAGCTCGTCAATGAAGAGGATGATCCCGCGCCGCGCGGCCTTGACCTCGTCGAGCACGGCCTTGAGGCGCTCCTCGAATTCGCCACGGAACTTGCTGCCGGCCACGAGCGCGCCCATGTCGAGTGTGAGCACTTTCTTGTCACGCATCAGCTCGGGCACATTGCCCTCTGCGACCAGCAGCGCGAGGCCCTCGGCGATGGCAGTCTTGCCGACGCCGGGTTCGCCGATCAGCACCGGGTTGTTCTTGGAGCGGCGCGAAAGGATCTCGACGGTGCGGCGGATTTCCACATCGCGGCCGATGATCGGGTCGATCCTGCCCTGGCGCGCACGCTCGGTGAGGTCGATGGTGTATTTCTCCAGCGTCTGGTACTGCTCCTCGCCGCTTTCAGAGTCGAGCCGGCGGTTGCCACGCAGCTCCTTGAGCGCCATGTAGACGGCTTCGCGCGTCAGACCGAGCTTCGCGAGCAGGGCAGCCGCCGGACCGCGCCTGAGCGTGATCATTGCCAGGAGGATGTGCTCGGTGCCGGCGTAGCGGTCACCCATCTGCTGCATCTCGTCCTCGGCCTGCTTCAGGATGTCAGCCGCGTCCGGGGTCAGGTAGATCTGCGCTGTGTTGCCAGCGGCGTTGTCATCCAGCACCTGGCCGCGCTCCACCAGCCGGCGGATCTGCGCCTTCGCATCGGCTTCGTCGATGCCTGCGGCGGCGAATACGCCGGGCATGATGCTGCCGTCCACGTAGGTGATGCCGTAGAGCAGGTGCTCACTGTCGAGCTGGCTCTGGTGCAGCTGCACTGCCGCCTGCTGCGCCTGCTCCAACGACTCCCGCGCCTTCTGTGTCAGTTTGTCGAATTTCATGCCCCGCCTCCATGTCTGAGATGAAATGCCTCGGGCGGGATTGCCCCGCCACAGCTAGTGATACCAGAAATCGTGCAGGTATGTTTCATATATGAGCGTTAATTACTAAGATTATCAGAGTTAATCAGCTTATATAACAAGGGAATGGACGGCTTTCACTAACGTAGAGGCGCAAAGGCGCAGAGATTCAACAGAAGCAGAAGCAGAATGAGAACTTGAGCGAGATGGTTTATTTCAGCGCATAGGCGCTGAGACGCAGAGATCTTTCTCAAAAGCGGCCAGGATTGATGAACCTGGCTGCAAATGCAGGAGTGCTTCAACTCCAGATCTTCGGGATGAACACTTGAATTCTCTGCGCCTCTGCGTCTCTGCGTCAATAAAACACTCCGGCGAGCCGGGTGTGAATCGCGCGCATGCGCGCCCAGGGGCTTCCTCTCAAGCCGCATCGAGACCGCATGCAATTAGAAGATCAGGCGGCAGCATGCCGCCGCTAATGTTCGCTCCCTACGCTTTACGCTTCACGCTTCACGCTTTCCGCGTCGCTCCCTGCCCGGCCATCCGCATTCCCATTGCCATCCGCTAAGCTATCGCGCGGATGAGCAAGCAGACTGAACATAGCGCGGCGGAGAGCAGCGAGGGACCGAAGCAGGTCAGCCCCCTGAGCTGCATCCCACTGCTCGCGGCGATCGCACTGTTCACGATGCTGATCGGCTGGCTCAATGGCTGGTGGAATGTCTCCGCCAATGAGCACCTGGTGCAGCGGAACATGCTCGAGATTGCCCGCGCAGCAGTCGAATACCGCGAGCGCTTCGGTGAATACCCGGAGCGCTTCGAGCAGCTCAGCGAGTACAGCATCATGCTCAACCCGCCCACGAATCCCTACAGCGGGGAGCCCACGCAGATCCTCACGAATGGCGCCAACCCGCAGCCGGGTGATATCTCGCTGCACCGTGTTTCGATGAATGGCAACGAGCCCGACCTCGTGATCGTCGGCTACGGCCTGCGCCCGGTGCCGGAGGCGAAGCGCACGGACTGGACAGTGCTGCCGGGCGGGGTGGATGCCGAGAAGGTGCTCAGCGCGATCAGTGTCAACGCCCTGCCGGCGGAGATGCTGGTGCAGCCGGTGGAGGAGAACACTGATGCCGAGCAGGCCGCCGAGCGCTGGAAGCTGCCCGAGGACAGGTAATCCACGGGGCAGGCACGGGGGCATCGGCTAAGCTGATTGGGTGACTGTCAACTTCGGCACCCATGCAGAGGACTACGCGGCCTTTCGCCCCGGCTACCCGGCGAAACTCTACGACATGCTGGAGCGCTACCGCATCGGTGGCAGCGGGCAGAAGATCCTCGACCTCGGCTGCGGCACCGGGCTGTTCGCACGCGAGCTGGCGCGGCGCGGCGCGGATGTGACGGGGCTTGACGTTTCGCATGAGCTGATCGAGCAGGCCAACCGCCTGGACCGCGAGGCCGGAGTAAGCCTGGACTACGTCGTTGCCAGCGCGGAGGAGACGTTCTTTCCCGATGCCAGTTTCGACGTCGTCACGGCGGCGGCCTGCTGGCACTGGTTCGAGCACGACGCGGCGACGGCGGAGGTGCAGCGCATCCTGCGTGACGGTGGGGAGCTCGTCACGTTGTGGTACTACTGGCTGCCGCTGCCGGGCACGGCCTGCGCGACCACGGAAGAGCTGATCCTGAAATACAACCCGGCCTGGCCCTACCACTCGAAGCTCGGCGGCTTCGACGGCGCGCTGAAGCGCTTCACCGCTGACAACTGCTGGGAGATCCAGGGCTTCCTGTTCGACACGCCTGTGGCATTCACACATGAGCAGTGGCGGCGGCGGATGTTCGCCTGCGCCGGGATGGGGGCCAGCGGCGTATTGTCAGATGAGCAGAAGGCTGAGTTTGACAATGAACTGGCGGAGATGCTGGCCGCGAAGTTCCCGGGCGAGTTGTCAATCCCGCACCGGATACCTGTGCTGGTGCTGCAAAGGCGGTGAGGGGTCTTGCATGCATTGCAGTAGCCTGCCTAGAAGTTTCCACGTCCCATGAGCAGGTCCTCATACTGCTCCTGTGATAGCGGGCAGTCGACCAGGTCGAGAAATTCCTGGCGGCTCAGCCTGCATTGCCTGCCCATTGCCGCAAGCAGTCCATCATGGATGTCCTTTCGCTTGCTACCATGACTGGCCTTAGTCGTGATGGCAGTCTGCCGTCCATCCCTGGTGAAATACACGAAGAAGTTGTGGTCACCGGGCCGCCTGACAAATCCCTTGTTTGCCAGACCGGCCTCAACCGCGCGCCTTGCTTTCGGCACCTTACTGCCTGACCAGTTCCAGCAAGCTGTTGCGCAGCTGAACTGCGCCGGTTGTCAGTTTGTCTGCCGGTTCCACGACATATGCCACCCAGAGATTTTCCAGGTATTCCCGGACCTCGAGCACCAGCTCCTCACGGCTTGCCGCACCGACGGCAATCCCAAGCGGTTCATATTCTGCAAGCAGAATTCCATCATCCGCCAGATGAACGGGCAGGATTTTCAGTGGCGGACTGACAATCAGCAGATTGCCTGCCGGTCCGGTGAACTCCGTTATGACAATCGGTGCAGTGTCAACTTGATCCTTATTCTCAGTCTTCAAGAATCCTGCTCCATTGAACTTATTCCGAGATGCGGCGAGTTTTCCAGACATTACAGCATAAGCGTTGAAGATTCAAGGAAATCTCCCCCTGAATATTGTGAATATCTATTCGGTACTCAGTCATACGGCCACTGCACGAGGATGTTGTCGGAGTGGATGCGGTTGCCGGGGCCGCCGTCATTGCCGAGGTTGAGCTCGATGCGCACGTTCTGCACATGCGTCGGTGCGCGATACAGGAACCAGATGAAGGGTGATTGGTAGGCCGGGTGCTCCGTGCCGGAGGCCGTGACCGTACCGAGCGCCTGCCAGGCGGCCTGCGCCGCAGCGAAGTCCGGCGCATCGCCGTTGCCATCGTAGACCGCCGGCAGCAGGGGTACGATCTCCCCTTCGGAGACCGTCGCCTCCAGCGGACGAGCGGTATTCGTGAAGTCCGTGCCAAGCGGGATGCTGACTTTCTCCATGCCGATGCGGTAGCGCACCAGTGCGGTGTAGCCGGGGATCAGCGGCTCATGGAAGACCTCCATCTCCCTGACAACCGGCACCTGGTACTCCACCGAAGGCACGCCGGATGAGCAGCCGGCGCAGAGCAGGGGCACTACCAACAGCAACACCAGCGCCGGAAAACCTGTACATGTTCCAATAATCAACTTACTCACCACGAATGGGTTATACCACCTTGCTGGCCGTCAATGATCCGGAAACACCCAGCAGAACAAGATTGGCAATACCTTAGTCACGTGGCCAGTGCACCCTGAATTCATGTGAGTAGGTACGGTTGCCTGGCCCGCCATTGCTACCCAGATGCAGGGTGACATTCACATCCTGCTCATTCCTCGGGGCGCGGTACAGCATATACAGGTATGGCTCCCTGTACGCCGGGTGGCCAGCAATGGATGCGGCGGAATCGCCATGTTCCAGCCACGCATTGGCTGTCTCATCGTAATCAGGTATGTTGCCACTCCAGGCGGCAAATCCCTGCAGCATCGGAACGATCTCTCCGGCTGAACCGGTCACATGCAACGGGACAGCAGTGTTGCCGGATTCACTGCCTGACGGCAGGCTAATGGTTTCGTAGGCAATGCGGTAGCGCAGCACCGCCGTCTGTCCCGGCAGAAGATTGGAATAGCGATATACGTCCAGTTCGGCGACATAGGGGACCTGGTAGTCCTGCATGGGCACACTGGAGGAACAACTGGAGCAGAGTAGTAATATGGTTGGCAGAATCAGAATGAGAATCAGCCTGATCATTCACGCACCTTCAGTTTGAGGGTATGCGAGTTACTGTTTGACACGGGTGGCGTGCCCTTCAGATTGAAGTAGACCTCCACGTTGCCAGCGGAATCCGGTGCCTTGAACAGCATGTGGAAATACGGTTCCTGGTAGACGTCCCAGATATCCTCGTAACCGGGCGGCCCATCCGCCAGCGCTGCAAAGCCGGCCTGGGCCTGGCTGAATTCCGGCAGGGCAGCCCCCGGCTGGTAGTCAGCCGGAGCGATCGGTGTGATCTCACCGGCACTGGCCTTCAGTTCCGGCGGGAACCAGACCTGGGTGTATGTGCCGCCATCGTGGACCGTCTTAGTGCCGATGCGGTAGCTGATGAGCACGAGATCGCCGGGATGTATCTCCTGCGGGCTGTAAGTCACTTCCTCAATCGTTGGCACTTCAGATCCGGGACCAGTCGCCCCGCAGCCTGCACAAGTCAGGCAGAGCGTTGGCAGAATCAGAATGAGAAGCAGGAAAGGTCTGCGCATCTCACTGCACCTCCACGCTAAGATCCATTCTGGTATTGTTGCCGCGGCTGCCGGTGAAGTAACGAACCTGAACCTGCTGTGGCGTTTCCGGAGCCCTGAACAGCACATACAGGCGCAGACCCTTGTTGGCAGCCTCGCTCGTCAGGGTGGCAATGTCCGTCTGCTGCGCCGTGCCAGGATCCGGTATGCTGTCCCCCGGGGCATAGCTGCCCTGTGCCAGTGGAAGTAGCTGGACCTGCTGGCTGAAGATGAATGGTCCCGGGCCTGCCTCAGCACCACTGCCACCCGGCGTATAGTAGGTGTCCTTCCCGAGCTCAATCTCGATCAGCACGTTGTCACCCGTGTGGATCACTTCAGGGCTGTGCGACATCGACTTGACAATCAGGGAGGTCCGGGAACTCTTGACACCGAATCTCTCCACAGCCTGGCAGGAACTTGCCAGCAACATCAGCATAAAAAGACCGAGCACTCTCGTAAGCAACATTTTCCACTCCCCATATCCTGCCCGCCAGCAACAATGCGGAGCCAAGCCTTGCAGAGCTGTTATACCACGAATGGGAAGAAGCTACCCGCTTCAGCGGTAGTAGCTCGCGGTGCACGAGGGAAGCGAGGTGGGATGGAGCGGTTTTCTTCAACGCAGGGACGCAGAGACGCAGAGGAATTCAAGGGGAAAAAACCGGATGAGAACAAGGACCGGCGCGGCCCCGCCGCGATTGGGAGAGAGTGCTGCGAGGCAGGCGTGGCAGATGAGTCTGGCAACATGCACTCCATGGCGCACGGGGCGTGCGCCGCTACGCTTCACGGTTTGCTCATTGCTTCTCAGTATGTAACACCACTGATTGCAAACTGATCATCTTTATGCAGGAGAGAAACGCAAGATCAATTATTCCAGTGGAGGAAATTTGCTTCAATTCGTCATTCAATTAAATTTATTGAATCTATGTTTAATCGTGTAAAAGTTAGCTCTCCACGACTTCGACCTGAAGACTCATTATAAACCCCTCTTAAAATGTTCTTTTCTGTAGTTTCTGTTAGTACCCAAGTATATTTAGCATGACCATCTAGTTTTTGACTAAAACCATCCTCTCCCTTAAGGCAGTCAATATTATCTCCATCGATTCTTTCCCGCGAAAATGCAGTAGTGCTTAGAATCAGCTTTCCATTTCTAATGTGGATGTCATCTATCTCGTCAACTACTCTAAATGATGCCTTTACAAACCTGTATCCACTTGAAACCAACTCATTAACTACACTCTCCTTCATACCTCGGTGCTTCAAGTCAGAAGCTACTTGAATATGCACTATCAAGTTTCCCCAAACTACTCCTTTACCTGAGCTCTCGTTCAAGGGAATGTCTACAAACACCTTCCCCCGCACACTTATTTCATCATTATCTGCTAAAACAATGTTTCTCCATCTATCGAATTTTAATGAAACATACCAATTACCTGAAAAAGCATGAGACACAAAAGAGAATTTCTTTTGATTTCGAGGCAATCTAAATTTATTGCAAAAGCTGCTTATTCTCCTAAAATGCTCTGGCAATAGAGTATATTCTTCTGAGAATTGGTTAGCTACATTCTCAACTATTGCTGAAGCATTATACGTTCTTGGAATTCGCAGAGTGGTTAAACCGAGCAAGTCATTAGGAAGCGTTACACCCTCAAATTCAACAATGATCGCTCTTCTTTTCCCCAGTCTGCCGACAAACAATCCCCATTCTAGAATTACATTTTGCCTGGTTAGTAATACAGTCTTGTCTCTAACGATAGCCTTGTCGTCAGGATGAACAAGTACAATTGCCCCCGTGCAGCTTTCTAGCGCATCTTCAATGGATTCAAATGTAAGCATCCCTTCATCAAATGCATCTTGCCAGAAGAGAGCCGTTCCTTCGCCAAAATGTTCATTAATATAATGACAAATTTGCTTAGCATATCTTGATGCTTCTGATGAGGAACCAATAAATATCATGGCAAATGAAACCTAGGTACAAGATACTAAATTCTACACCATCACTAGAAACCTTGTATCACCATATGCCATTAATCTTACATCCCGTAGGTCAGGAGCCAGATGAAGGGCGTGACCAGCACCATCGAGTCGAAGCGGTCCAGCCAGCCGCCGTGCCCCGGCATCAGCTTGCCGTAGTCCTTCAGCCCCGCCTTGCGCTTGAACAGGCTGAAGGTCAGGTCGCCGAAGATCCCGACCACCCCGAGCAGCGCGCCCGTGACGAACAGCAGCGGGATCGCATAGGGCCGCAGGGCGTTGACAGCCATGAAGTCCACCATCGCCCCGTCATGCGGCCAGATCAGCCAGGCCATGATCCAGCCCGTGCCCGCCGCCAGCACCCCGCCGAGTGCGCCCTCCACCGTCTTCCTCGGGCTGACCCCCGGGGCCAGCGGCACGCTGCCCAGCAGCTTGCCGGCCACGATCGCCGCAGTGTCCGCCACCAGCTGGAGCTGATCAGCAGCAGCATGTAGGGAAGGCCCCGTCGTAGGCCGCCACATGCGCGAACATCGCATATGACAATGTAAGCAGCACCAGTCCGCGCAGCATCACCCAGCGGTCGTAGCTTTCGCGGTGCCGCTCACTCTGCCAGACGAAGTAGATCGCATAGGCCGCCACGATGCAGAGGAACACGGCCGGGATCGAGCGCGCCTCCAGCTCGCCGTGCAGCGCCAGCGCCACGAACAGCATCACCACTGTGGAGAACAGGCAGTGGATGGCAACGGTGGAACGGCGCGGGTTGCCAAGCAGCGAGCAGAATTCGTACTGGGCCACGAGGTGCAGGATCGTGACGGTTGCCAGAACCCAGGGCCAGGACTGGACGATCATGAAGGTGAAGGCGAAGGCGTAGGCGAAACCGACTATGCTGCGCTTGAGCATCTCACACGGCACCGAAGCGGCGGTTGCGCTGCTGGTAGGTCAGCAGGGCCGTGAGGAAGTCGGCGCGGGAGAAGTCCGGCCAGAGCACTTCGGTGAAGATCAGCTCGCTGTAGGCCAGTTGCCAGAGCAGGAAGTTGGAGATGCGCTGCTCGCCGGAGGTGCGGATGATCAGGTCAGGGTCCGGCACCCCGGGCTGGTAGAGGAAGCGCCGGAAGCTCTGCTCGTCGAGGTCCTTCGCGTTCAGCTCGCCGCTGGCAATCGCGTCGGCCGCCGCGCGGATCGCGTCCATCATCTCCATGCGCCCGGAGTACATCACGCAGAGGTTGAGCGTGAGCCCCGTGTTGTGCTGCGTGAGCTCGACCGCGGAGTGGAACTTCGTCGCCAGTTCATCCGGCAGCCAGTCCATCCGCCCGTTGAAGATGATGCGCACGTTGCGCTCGTGCAGTTCCTCGGTCTGGGAATCCAGCACCGCCATGAACAGCTCGAACAGGCCGTGGATCTCATCCGCCGGGCGGTTGAGGTTCTCGGTGGAGAAGCAGTACAGCGTCAGGAAGGGCAGCTGCATGTCCTGGGCCGCGGTGACCGTGGCCCGCACGGCCTTGATGGCCTCATGGTGGCCCTCCAGGCGCTCCATGCCGTGAAGCTTGCCCCAGCGGCCGTTGCCATCCATGATGACGGCGACGTGCCGCGGCATGTCCTTGCCCTGCAGCGCGGCCTCAAGTTCGGCCACGCGGCTCTCGGGCTGTGCGGGTACCGCTTTGAGCATGTTCAGATTTCCATTACCTCTTTCTGCTTGGCGGACACGACCTTGTCGAGCTCCTCAAGGTTGTGCTCGAGCTTCTTGTCCACCCTCTCGAGATATATATGGAATTCGTCGTCGGAAAGTTCCTTGTTCTTGTTGAGGCGCTTCAGGTGGTCATTGGCATCACGGCGCACGTTGCGCATCGCCACCTTGCTGTCCTCGGCGAGCTTGTTGACGCCCTTCACGAGGTCCTTGCGGCGCTCCTCGGTCAGCGGCGGCACGTTCATGCGGATGATGCTGCCGTCATTCTGCGGGTTGAGCCCGATCTCGCTGAGCTGGATGGCCTTCTCGATGGCACCCATGTTGCCCTTGTCGAAGGGGCTGATCATGATCGTCACGGCATCGGGGGTGGAGATCGTGGCCAGCTGGCCCATCGGCATCTCGGTCCCGTAGGCCTGCACCTTGATATGGTCCACCAGCGAGGTGGAGGCCCGTCCGGCGCGCAGGTGCACGAGCTCCTGCTTGAGGCTGTCGAGACTCTGCGCCATGCGGTGATCTGCGTCCTCGATGATCTCCTTTGGCGTGTTCGGATGGGTCATGGCTACCTCCCTCTATCGGCGTGAAATGCTGATTATAGCGTCACCCCGGAATTCGCCCGGAGATTTCCGTCCGGGCCAGAACCAAATCGGCGCGGGCGGGTCTATAGGTAAAGGTGCGCTCTGTGTGGTTGTGGATTTTCCATGCCTTTCGGTGATTGAGGGTCACAGACCCGGAGCGTGCTGTATAGTTACCGAAGGGGCATACCACGCAGGCCGAAGGACATCGGCGCGCGCGCTCCAAACCCGTCACAGGAGACGAAATCTCCAATGCAGAAGAAACTGGGAGAGATGCTCGTAGACTCGAAGGTGATCACCCTCGAGCAACTGCAGGAGGCGCTGGAAGCCCAGCGTGAATCCGGCAAGCGACTAGGCGAGGTTGTCATCGAGATGCAGATGACGACCGAGGACGAGGTCCAGAGCGTGCTGGCCGAACAGCTCGGCATCCAGCAGATCGACCTCTACGAGGAGAAGATCGACAACGATGTCGCCCGCCTGATCAGCGCCGACATGATCACCCGCCACCAGGCGATGCCCGTCCGCCAGGAGGGCAACAACGTGATCGTGGCGATGGTTGACCCGCTCAACCTGCTGGCGATTGACGACATCCGCCTCTCGACCGGTCTGGACGTGGTGCCGCGCATCTGCAGCCCGCACGGCATGAAGTTCGCCTACGACCAGATGTTCGGCGTGACCGCCGAGGCCGAGAAGCACATGGAGGACTTCCGCCAGGAGCAGATCAAGAAGGGCTACGTCATTGACGACACGCTCGCCGACAAGGCCACCATGGCCGAGGTCGAGCAGGCCCCGATCGTGAAGCTGGTGGACACCGTGCTCACCGGCGCGGTGGACCACGGTGCCTCCGATATCCACATCGAGCCCAAGGAGGACCATGCCGTCGTGCGTTACCGCGTGGACGGCATGCTCCACAAGATCCTCACGATCCCGCGCCACGCCGTGGCCGCGGCGACCGCCCGTCTGAAGATCATGGCGCGCTGCGACACCTCCGAGCGCCGCAAGCCGCAGGACGGCCGTATCGAGCTCGACATCCGCGACGCGATGTTCGACGTCCGATTCAGCGTCTGCCCGACGATCAACGGTGAGAAGATCGTGATGCGACTGCTCAACAAGAGCAGCGCGGACTTCAAGCTGACCGATCTCGGTTTCGACGAGGATGAGCTGGCGGGCTTCAACGAGATCCTCGCCCGCCCGCACGGCATCATGCTGATCACCGGCCCGACGGGTTCCGGCAAGTCCACCACGCTGATCGCCTCACTGGGCAAGATGGCCAACGAGACCGTGAACGTGATGACGGTGGAGGATCCGGTCGAGTACCAGCTCGACAAGATCAACCAGGTGCACGTCAACAACAAGGTCGGCCTGAACTTCGCCACCGCCCTGCGGACCTTCATGCGACAGGATCCGGACATCATCATGGTCGGTGAGATCCGAGACTTCGAAACCGCCGACCTCGCGGTCAACGCCGCACTGACCGGCCACCTCGTGTTCTCCACGCTGCACACCAACGATGCCGCGGGTTCGATTCCGCGACTGACGAACATGGGTGTGCCGCCCTTCCTGATCAACGCCTCGCTGATCGGCGTGATGGCGCAGCGCCTGGTGCGCAAGCTCTGCCAGCACTGCAAGGAGAGCTACGAACCCAACGAAATGGAAAAGGACCTGATCCGCGGCGCCTACAACCCCGGCGACTATCCGGACAGGATCCTCATGTACAAGGGCCGCGGCTGCAAGTTCTGCAACCACCTCGGTTACCGCGGCCGCAACGGCATCTTCGAGATCATGCCGATGACCAACGAGATGCGCAACCTCGTGATGCGCTCCTCGGCGATCCACGAAGTCAAGAAGCTGGCCCGCCAGCAGGGCATGCTGACGCTCTGGGAATCCGGTGTGAAGAAGGTGCTGCACGGCATCACTTCCCTCGAGGAACTGCTGCGCGTGGCCCGTCCGGACTACGAAGAGGATGCGGAGATCGCACAGGAGACCGGTGTCACCGGCACCCGCGGCCTGCTGGCCGAGGCGGCCCCGACCCTGGCCGAGGTGGAGTCCTTCTCCTCGCTCTAGATCACAGTCTGATCCATCCTTCCCCGTCCGCACTGCGGGCGGGGATTTTTTTTGCAGCACGGCCCGGCAATGAGACCATGACCGAGCGGTCATGGACTGCGCTGGGGATTTGCATAGCGGCCCATTTCCTGCTAATCTGTTTGCCCTGCCCGCATCTTGCAGATAGAGGGGAGGCGGACCGCAGCGCCGGGACCGGTATTGTCAGTCTGACGATTCCGGGGCGCGAATGATACAATAATTATCTGTGTCACGCCTGATTCCAGGCGGCAAATAAGCATCCTCGCGGATGCATGGTGAAGTATTTATGGATTATACGGTCCTTGATCTGCTGGTCCAGCTCGTTGAGCATGGTGCCTCGGATATCCATCTGACGGCGGGCGTGCCGCCCACGTTGCGCGTGCACGGCAAGCTGATGCGCCTGGATTACAAGCCGCTCTCCCCCGAGGATGTGAAGACGCTCGCCTATTCGATGATCCGCGAGGATCAGCGCAAGAAGTACGAGCTGGAGCGCGAGCTGGACTTCGGCTACAGCCAGAAGGGTATCGGCCGCTTCCGCTGCAACGTGGGCTTCCAGCGCGAATCCACCTACATGGTGATGCGCGCGATCTCCGAGAAGATCCCCTCGATGGACGAGCTGCTGCTGCCGAGCATCATGAAGGAAGTGATCATGCTGCCGCGCGGCCTGGTGCTGGTCACCGGACCGACCGGTTCAGGCAAGTCCACCTCGCTCGCGGCCATGCTCAACGTGATCAACGAAACGAAGGACCTGCACATCGTGACGATGGAGGACCCGATCGAGTACGTGCACCAGCACAAGCGCTGCAACGTCAACCAGCGTGAGATCGGTTCCGACACCCTGTCCTTCGCCGGCGCGCTGAAGCGCGTGCTGCGCCAGGATCCGGACGTGATCCTCGTCGGTGAGATGCGAGACCTGGAGACGATCTCGACGGCGATCACCGCCGCCGAAACGGGCCACCTCGTGTTCGCCACCCTGCATACGAACAACGCACCGCTGACGATCGACCGTATCGTCGACGTCTTCCCCTCCGAGCAGCAGGACCAGATCCGCGCCCAGCTCGCCAACTCCCTGCAGTGCATCATGTCACAGCAGCTGCTGCCCGTCACCGACGGCGGCGGACGAGTGGCGTCGCATGAGGTGATGCTCAACATCCCGGCGATCCGTAACCTGATCCGTGAGAAGAAGGAATTCCAGATCCACTCGGTGATGATGACGCACGCCAAGCTGGGCATGATGACGATGGACCAGTGCCTGCGCGACCGTTACCTGGACCGCCAGATCACGCTGGAGACCGCGATGGCGCACGCCGGCAACGTCGGCAACCTGCAGCGCCTGATCAGCCACGCCGCGAGCGAGGGCCGGGGCGGCAGCCGCCCGGGTGCCGACCGTGGCGGCCCGATGCTGGACGGCAGCGGCCCGAGCATCGGAGTGTAGGGAAGAAGCACCGTGCAATCTGCGAGGAGCTATGCTCGGAGCAGGATTGCAGACCCGCGAATGCTTGCATGAGCGGGCAGAGGAATCGGGTCAGGCCGTGAACGGTCTGCTACCAGGCGAAGGTCAAACGCACCGTGCAATCAGCGAGGAGCTATGCTCTGAGCTGTATTGCAGACCAGCGAACCCTTCGGTGAGCGGGACGAGGAATCCGGTTCCCTTCCCGACTGACAACCCTGCCACGCACGGGGCCAGCGCAATCCAGCGGCTCTCACAAAGCGGCGGTGCTGCGCTTGACAGCGGAATCATCTCGGCCAGTCGGGCGAGATCCAGCTTCGCGCCGGAAACTGACATCAGCGGCTTTGAGCATCTCAGCCCGCTTGGCAACATCCTCACTGCCTTCCTCGAATTTGACGACGTGGCGCTGACGGTTGAATCCTGCTGGCTGAACCTGGATATGCCGGTCTGTTCACGCAGCCCGTCTCCAGCCTGCAGCGCATGGGAGCTGTACACAGCATGGCACTGGTGGACGGCCTGCCGGCCGTGATCGCCCGGCAGCGCCAGGCCCTGACTGACAACGACCTGCTCTACTTCGCCTCTACAGCCACACTGCCCTAGCCCGGCAGGGCGCGCAGGCGCATCAGCTCGGTCTCGCGCTGCAGGAAGGCCCGCAGCCAGGGATTGTCAACATGCCGCAGGCAGTGCAGCTCGAAGGCCCGCAGGCGGCGGTCCGCCAGCAGTTCGAGGTCACCACGCGTCAGCTCGCCGGGCAGCCAGAGCTTGGCGATCTCGATGTCCCAGAACCATGCGCTCGTGCCCTCTTCGCTGATCCCGCTGCGGAAGAAGCCCTGGCGCACGGTGAGGAAGTCCGCGTGGTGGGCATTGAATTCATCGATCTGGCGCAGCGCGAGCGGCTGGTCGAAGCGCAGCAGCAGGCGGATCAGCAGCACCCAGGCCCAGTTGGCAAGATCGGAGATCGCGCTGTCGACGTATGGTTCCTGGGGCGGACGCATCGAGTAGTGGCGGCGCAGGCGCGGCAGCAGGTCGGCCGCCAGGGCGCTCACGAGCTGCGGCAGGTCCAGCAGGCGGTCACGGTCCTCCTCCGAGCCGCGCCACTTGACGATGCAGGCCGTTCTCAGGAAGGCCAGCTCCAGCTCCATGTCGTCGAGGGCCTCGAGCCCGGCCTCGCGGCGGCGCTCGCTGCGGCGGCGCATCAGCTCCTGCACGCGCTCCAGCCCGGCATAGGCGGCGTTGTCCTGCCGCTCATCGACACTGGCGAGGGTCAGATCCAGCAGGGCCAGGCAGTGCATGGAATCGGCCGCGCTGCGGAACTGTTCCTCATGGTCCCCGGCTGGCAGCAGGCGCGAGCTGTAGTCAATCACCTGGCGCCAGGATTCCATCTGCTGGCGGTTGCCTGCGGCATAGGCCGCGCTGAGCTGGGACAGGACCATGCGTGCGCGGCGCAGGTACAGAAACGGAGTTTCCAGTCCGCCGCCGGACAGCCAGAACCTGTCAAGCAGCTGCGTGTCATCGAAATGCATGCCGGCTCCTTGCATTGTGCAATCGCGGTTTTCCCCAATGGGGAGACACTGGCCACCGCCGGCTTCCCGGAACAGTAATCACCTGATCAAAAAAGGCGATGAGATGCGACCAACGCCTTGTCAATCATAGCACCAGGACAGAAAAAAACATACCCGTCCGGGGTTGCTCCGGTCGGGTATGTGTAGGAATGTGTAGATGAGTCGTCTGTCGGTTCAGCCCTACTGCAGAAGCTGCAGCACGGACTGCGGGAGCTGGTTCGCCTGGGCCAGGGCAGCCACGCCGGCCTGCAGCAGGATCTGGTTGCGGGTCGAGGTCATCGTCTCCGCCGCCACGTCCACGTCGCGGATGCGGCTTTCGGAGGATGTCAGGTTCTCCGCCGCCACGTCCAGGTTTCTGATCGTGCTTTCAAGCCGGTTCTGGATAGCACCCAAGCGGGACCGCTGGCTGCTCACCCTCTGCATGGCCACGTCCACGATGGAGATCGCCTCCTCCGCGAGCGGACCATCGACGATGAGCAGACCCTCCACACCCAGGGCTCCGGCACTCATGTCCTCGATGAAGCTCCTGATCGTCTGGCCCTGGTTGGCCCCGATCTGGAGATTGAATCCACGGGGCGCAACGTGGATGAAGAAGCTGGATGCCACCCCGCTCAGGGACAGCGCGGGCCGCTCATCGGGGCTCGGCCAGCCGAAGCTCAGCAGCGGGTTGACCGTGCCGGTCGGCGGCTGGGCGTCGAGGCGGATCCCCAGCGTGTTGTCAAACCTGATCTTCAGCCCCGGCAGCAGCCCGCTGATCTCATCCGAGTCGGTGATGATGCTGCCGATGCTGCGGTTCAGCTCGAGGTTGAAGGCGCTGATGGAGTAGATCGGGCTCTTGCCGTCCTGGATCTCCACCAGTGAGAGAGCCTTCAGCAGCGCTTCGTCTCCGGCCAGCACCATCTCCATGCCGGGCACGGGGGTGGTGATGCTCATCGTGCCCTTGGCTGCGCCGATGGTGTTGACATGCACCAGGTCCGGCACCTGGTCCGGGTTGAAGATCTCGCTGTTCACGAGACCGTTGCCATCCGGGTTCCAGATTGCCAGGCTGATCTTGCCCGCCATGTCCTCGAAGGTGTCATTGCGGCTGAGGTTGATCGTCACCGCGCTGTCGGTGCCGCGCCGGTAGAGCGTCAGTTCGGCGTTGTTGCGCCCGTTGAACACGCCGAACTCCTGGAAGCGGTTGAGGCTCTGCAGGGTCGTGGTCTGGTCACCGGTGAGGATGTTGTTCGTGCTCAGGTTGAAGGTCGCGGTCTCACCGGCCTGCAGGATCCCGTCGAAGGCGATCCTGACGTTCTCGAGGATCGTGCCGGTGCCGTCGAAGGTCCCGTTGACCGTGGTGGTGGCGCCGATCTGCCCGGCGCGTGCCGCGGCCACGGCCGCATCATGGTCCCAGCCCTGGGCCACGAGGTCGGTGTAGCGCTGGTTGTCAAAGCTGAAGACCGCATAGGCCCTGGCGCTGACGGCACTGACGAGCACGGTCGTATTGACCGGCACCGCGCCCTCCACCCAGACATCGCCGTAGTCCTGCAGGCTGTTCGTGCCGGTCCTGCGGCTCCACTCGATCGTGTCGCTCTGGGTCTGGCCCGCCGTTTCGACCTGCGACCAGTCATAGCGGGTGTCGAAGCGCATGTAGACAGCCCCCGTGGTCGCGTCACCGATGCTGAAGTAGCTGCCGGGGTTGCCCGCCGGACGGTTCACCGCGCCACTGTACGCTCCGCCGTTGTTGAAGAAGGAGACCGCGAAGGAGGAGAAGAAGCGGTTGCTGACGCCTGCCGAGCTGAAGCTCAGGAAGAAGTCCGAGCCGCTCCTGTCGGTGTCAACGAACTGGCTGTTGATGATCGAGACACCGGCGCCGAGGTCGATCGAATAGAGGTTCTGGCCCGCACCGGCGTAGTACTGCACGCCGTTGGCACCGAGGTTGCCGGCACCGATCGCCAGCGACATCTGCGCGGCGTAGCTGGTGTGCGTGGTCCCGAGCGAGATGACCGGCACGCTGACCGTGATCACGCCGCCGCCGGTGTTGAGCGTCAGCAGCAGCTTGTCACCGGCCGTCAGTTCCTCGGCCTGCAGGTTGCGGGAGAGCGAGATGCCCGCGCCGCTGCCGACCGCGCCGCTGATGCGCACGTTGCCAACGGTGGTGGAGTTGACCGCGATCGAGCCGTTGGGGCTGACCGGGACCTCGACCTGGTAGATGCCGGCGTTGCCGATGCCGTCGGCCCCGGCCGTCGTCACCGTGGCGTCTGCCCGCCAGGTGTTGAGGAAGTTGATCTTGCCGACTCCCTGGCCGGGGTTCTCATAGGCGAACACGTCGGTCTTCTGGATCTGCAGGCGGCCGGCGTCAATCGCCGCGGCGCGCATCACGAAGTTGCCGCCGTCGCCGACGTTGCCGATCACGTGGGCCTTGATGCGGCTGAAGTCGTCGGTCGAGATCAGCGCGCCCATCGTGCCGTCCAGCAGCGACTTGGTGTTGAACTCCGTGGCGCGGCTGATGCGGTTGATCTCGTCGACGAGCTGGCTGACCTCCTGCTGGAGCGCGAGACGGTCGTCGGCGGTGTAGATGCCGTTGGCGGCCTGCACGGCCAGCTCACGCATGCGCTGCAGGATGGAATGCACCTCATTCAGTGCGCCTTCCGCGGTCTGGATCAGGCTGATGCCGTCCAGCGAGTTGAGGCTGGCCCGGTTCAGGCCCCGGATCTGGCTGCGCAGCTTCTCGCTGATGGAGAGACCGGCGGCGTCGTCAGCGGCACGGTTGATGCGCAGACCCGAGGAGAGCCGCTCGAGCGAGCGGGAGATGTTCATGCCGGTAACCTTCAGGTTACGCGACGCGTTGACAGCTATAGGATTCTGAAAGATCCTGGTGACGGACATCGACACATTCCTCCTTGAACGTGTATCAGTTTGGGCGGGCTTCCGGTGGCTGACGGAAGGCGTCCCCGCCTTGGGGAGGCGCAGCCTGCGCTTCCCACTGAGCAGTTATCGGAGGGCGGTGCCCAGGCTTTACGCAAAAACCGGAATTCAACAATCAGCCGGCCGTGGCGTTGCCATCCCGGGAGCGTCGCAGCTGCCCGAGGATCGTTGCCAGAAGTCCCGGCCAGCACAGCAGCAGGAGCAGCAGCAGGCAGGCCCAGACCCGCAGCTGCTCGGCAGCAGGCAGGGGCAGGCCGAAGCCCGGCCGCAGCGCGTCCAGCATTGCCAGCAGCAGGCTCTGCTGCGGCAGCGGCAGCAGCAGCAGTGTTGCCAGGATTCCGAGCAGCAGCGTGCGCAGGCTGCCCCGCTGAGCTGAGCCGGCCTGCAGCGGCAGCACGAAGCCCAGCAGCAGGGCCGGCAGCAGCAGCAGCCAGCCTGCCAGGATGCGCAGCCGGCCCGCATCATCCGCCTGCAGGGCGGGGATGGTCATTGCCAGCAGGAGCACCGGCAGCAGCACGAGCCATGCCGCATCGCGCCGGAAGGAATGCCGCAGCCGCCGCTGGTCGGTGCTGAGCGCGAGCAGCAGCCAGACCAGCCAGGCCGTGCAGCAGCCACTGAGCAGCACCAGCCACCAGTCGGCCGGAGAGAGCGGCAGCACCTCGCGGGTCCAGCGCAGGTTCAGGGCCAGCATCCGCAGCCCGCTGACGGTGATCCCCGCGGCCATCGCCAGCCACAGCGGCCGGACGCGTTGCCAGGCTCTGGCGGGCGCCAGCAGGCTGAGCCAGCCCAGCGCGATTGCCAGCAGCCAGACCGCAGCGAGCCTCACGAGCAGCGGCCGCTGCAGTTCCTCGATGTAGGGCGATGCCAGCTCGCGGTTGGTGTACATGAATTCCAGCAGCCAGCTGCTGAGCTGGCCGAGGCTGAGCGGGAGCTGGCCCGGATTGTCGAGGGCCGCGGGCAGCATGCAGGCCAGGCTGCCCAGGCTGAGCCAGACCAGCATTGCCAGCCGGGCGGGCAGCAGCGAGCGCAGCAGGCGCAGCAGCCCCGCCGATGCCATGATGTAGGCCGGGGCGGCCAGCAGGTGCATCAGCAGCAGGTGGTGCAGTCCGCGGAAGGCCAGCGGCGGCCGGTTGAGGGTCTGGATCACGAACAGCTCGCTGAACTGGTCATAGGCGAAATGCACCGGCAGCAGCGCGCAGGACAGGGCCAGGCAGGCCAGCAGGGCCACCCCGAGCAGGCGCGCCCGTGTTGCCAGCCTGCGTACGGGATTGCGGCGGTGCAGATCGAGACGCAGCAGCATCCGCTGCAGGGGCTCCGCGAGGCAGAGTCCGAGCAGCCAGCAGAGCATCCCGAGCAGGTCCATCATCCCGCCGGGTGCGGGCTGCGTTGCCAGAGCTCGCTGTCCCAGTCCGGCCAGCAGCGCCAGCCCGAACAGCACCGGCAGCACCGCCGCCAGCGGATTCAGCAGGGCCGCATAGCCGCGCAGCGGCGGCACTCGCGTGACGACATGATCAAGGCCCGGCGGGCGCAGTCCGTCCATCAGGCACCGCCTCCGAGCGGCAGGCACAGCCGCTGGACGGTGAACTCCTGTACGCCGCCGGCAACGGGCTGCGGCAGTTCCTCGACAACCATCAGCACCGCCTGGTTCTGGTTGGCACCGAGCAGGCCGTTTGGCTGGCGCAGCAGGCCGTCCCAGCAGATCCCGCTCAGCGAGCCGGGCCGCAAGCGGCGCAGATCGCGGCGCAGGCTGGAGAGCATCGCATCGAACATCGCGGCCTGCGACGCGTTGCCATTCGAACTGTCCGAGTGGATCTCATGGATGCGCAGGATGCGCTCCAGTCCCGGCTGCTGCGGCAGGCCGGCATGGCTGACGACGACGCTCAGGGGCTGCTGCGAGGCCCGGATCAGCTGATAGCCCAGCGGCGTCTGCAGCACGCAGCTCTGGCCGGGGCTGAGCCCGCTGCTGTCAATCACGAAACGCGTGCGGCCCGCCTCCTCGTGCATCTCCACCTGCAGCGGGAAGGCCGGCGGTTCCGGGAGGCTGCTGTCCACATGGAGATTGACACTCTCCGCGCTGCCCGTGCCACTGAAGCTGGTTTGCCCGCGTTCTCCATCCTGCCGGAAACGGCCCGGCGGGGTCCAGTCCACGCGGCGCAGCAGCGTGCCGGGCGGCATTGCCAGGCCACTGCGGCCCCGGCTGTCACTGAGCAGGACGCTCAGTCCGCGGGAGCCGGCGACGGGACTGCGCAGGTCGCGATCCAGCAGGCGCAGGCGCACCGGCTGGAAATCCACGGGCCGCACGCTCAGCCAGGTCCCGCCAAGCAGCAGCAGCAGCGGCAGCGCACTCAGCCATTGCCGGCGGCCGCGCTGCCGGGGGAGCAGCAACAGTGCCCCGCATCCGAGCAGCAGCACCGTTGCCAGCTGCCAGGGCCAGGGCCGGGGCGGCACGGCGGCATCCAGCAGCGCTGCCTGCTGCTGGTTGCGCACATCCCGGGCCGTGTCCAGCGCCATGCCGGTGCCGATTTCCGAACTGCTGCGCGGCCGGCGCAGCTGGTACTCAGGGAAGTCCCAGGGCTCCGTGGCGCCGTCGCTTGCCAGTTCTCGGTAGAGCCAGACGGGATGCAGCCAGCCCGGTCTGCGGCAGGGCAGCGTTCCGGTCAGGGGATCACTGCCGTAGACACTTTCCAGTTCCAGCCCGTATCCGGCGAACACGCTGTCTCCGGTATTGCCGCGCAGCCGCTCCCCGCGCACGCTGCCGCCGCACAGGATCGTGAATTCCTCGAGCTCCCCGGCCACCCAGTCCTGCATCGCCTGCTGTGCCGCAAAGTATTCCCCCGTCACGGCCAGCAGGTAGCCGCGGCCCACATTGCTGTCAATGCCGGCAGCATAGCCGCGCCAGTCAGCCTGCATGTTGTAGAGGCAGAGCCGCCCGCCAGCGAGCATGAAGCTCTCCAGCGCCAGCTGCTCCTCCTCGGGCCAGCCCCGCGCTGCTTCCGCATCCACGCAGGCGAAGGCGAAGTCGCGCGCTGCCAGCGGCGCACCGGTGAACACCCGGCGATCCACGGACATGCCGTACATCAGGGTGCTCAGCACACTGGGATCGAAGTCCATGCGCCGGCCACCGGCCAGCTGCAGTCCGTTGCCGGGATTGATTGCCAGTTCCTCCGGATCGCCGGGCGGACCATCCAGGTGCAGATAGTAGAGATGTGCCGGATCCAGCACGATCACATCAAGCTGCTCGCTGTCGAGCAGCCTGTCGCCGAGGTAGGTCTGCACCAGCAGATTCACCTGGCTCAGTGGCGGCAGGTCCGGGATGTAGCGCGGAGTGACGACGACATGGCTCGGCAGCCCGGGAGGCACGAGGATCTCCTGGCTGAACACGGCCAGCTGGCGGCTGGAGATCTGCGGGCTGCTCTCCCCCAGCGCGTGCAGTTCCTCCCGCGCATAGGGATGGGTGGAGTAGACCTCGATCCTCACAAGCTGGGCGCTGGGGTTGCTGTTCACGACCTCCAGCAGCACGGGGACCACGGAGTAGTTGTGCGCCAGCTGCCACTTGATGTCGCGGCCCGTGGCCCAATCCCGCCCGAGTGCGGCATTGCCGACGGGAAAGGCGTAGGCCAGATCGTGCAGTTCGTCGCGGTAGCCCACGAGTGCCCGGGTGATGATGCCCCCCTGCACCGGCCCATCCGCCGGGGCCCGGCCCTCGATCACGGCGTCATCCGGCATGGAGAGCGGGGTGTCCTGCGCC
Source organism: bacterium (assembly GCA_041395205.1). Lineage (GTDB taxonomy): Bacteria > 4484-113 > 4484-113 > 4484-113 > JAFGCY01 > JAHEFU01. Next base: position 784,234 of record JAWLAZ010000001.1, on the reverse strand, counting down.
AGGGCGGCTGCGCCCAGCAGCAATACAAGGAGCAGGCTGAGCGGCAAGGGCATCCGGGTCACGGCTACATTATGCCATTTAACGTATACTTACGCCGTGAGCGCGATCCTTGAAGTCAGTGAGCTGCGGCTCAGCATCCCGGCGCGCGGCGGGCCGGCCTGCCCCGTGGACGGCGTGAGCTTCAGCCTCAGCCCCGGGGAATGCGTGGGTCTGGTCGGCGAAAGCGGCAGCGGCAAGTCCCTCACCAGCCAGACCCTGATCGGCCTGACCCGCGAGATCCCCGGTGTGCGGATCGAGGGCAGCGTGCGCTGGCAACCCGAGGGACAGCAGCCGCGGGAACTGCTGAGGATGAGCGAGCGCGAGCTGACCAGCGTGCGCGGCGGCGAGATCGGCATGGTCTTCCAGGATCCGCTGTCCTGCCTCAATCCGCTGTTCCGCGTGGACTACCAGATCGGCGAGGTGCTGGCCCGCCACTGCGGACTGAAGGGCCGCGCGGCCTTTGAACGCACCGTGGAGCTGCTGGCCAGTGTCGGAGTGCCGCAGCCGGAACAGCGCGCGCGGCAGTATCCGCACCAGCTCTCCGGCGGACTGCGCCAGCGTGTGATCCTCGCCATGACGCTCGCCGGTGAACCGCGGATGCTGATCGCCGATGAGCCGACCACCGCGCTGGACGTGACCGTGCAGGCCCAGATCCTCCGGGAACTCGGCAAGCTCAGGCGCGAGCGCGGGCTGGCGATCCTGTTCATCACGCATGACCTCGGTGTCGTGGCCCAGGTCTGCGACCGGGTGATGGTGATGTATGCCGGGCGGATCGTGGAACAGGCTCCGGTGAGGGAATTCTTTGACAATCCGCGCCATCCCTACAGCCGCGGACTGCTGGAGAGCCTGCCAACGCTGAGCGGCGGCGGCGGGCGGCTGACGAGCATCCCCGGCTCCCCGCCCCAGCCGGGCAGTTTCCCGGCGGGCTGCCGCTTCTGTCCGCGCTGCAGCGTTGCCATCGAGCCCTGCCAGGCTGAGTATCCCCCGGCATTCGGCGACGAACGGCACAGCGCCTCCTGCTGGCTGCTGCGTGAGAGTGAGGCCGGCAGCCGGACTGACGGCCGATCATGAGTGGCCGCGGCAAGCAGGGTCTGGCCTGGCTGCGCCTGATCCTGTTCGGGATCCTGCTGCTGGGCGGCTTCCTCGCCAGCCGCGTGCTGCCGATCGGTGGCCCCAGCGCGCAGGGCCGGATCGTTGTCAGGCTGCAGAAGACCGTGGATGGCGACACCGCCTGGTTCACCGACCAGGCTGGCAACGAGATCAAGGTGCGCTTCATCGGCATCGATGCCCCGGAGAGCGGCAGTGCGGCCTTCTTCGCCAGCGGGCTGGCTGCGGCCACGCTGCTGGAGCAGGCCACGCGCATCGAGCTGGAGGTGGAGCCCGGCAAGCCTGAGGACAGGCACGGGCGGATGCTGGCCTGGGTCTGGCTGACGATGCCGGATGGCAACACCCTGCTGCTGCAGGAGGAAATGCTGCGCAGCGGGCATGCTGAGCTGTACCGGGATGCGCGCGGCAGCCTGCATTTCAGCAGGCTCGAGCGGCTCAGTGGCCGCTGACGATCCTACTGCGCGGACTGTCCGAGCGCCGGCTCGTCGGAGAAGCGCACGCTGCCCCCGAGGCTCGCGAACTTCTCCGGCAGCTGCTCATAGCCGCGGCGGATGAAGTCCAGCCCGCTGATCACGGTCTCGCCCTCTGCGAACAGCCCGGCGAGCACCATCGCCGCCGCACCGCGCAGGTCGAAGGCGTCGACCTGCACACCGCTCAGGCAGCCGGGGCGGCCCTGGATCACCGCCGTGCCGTTGGCGGTCTTGACCGTGGCCCCCATCCGCGTCAGTTCGGGGAAGTGCCCCATGCGGCGCTCGAACACCGTCTCGCTGACCTGGCTCACGCCGTTGGCAATCGTCAGCAGCACGCTGAACTGCGGCTGCAGGTCGGTGGGAAAGCCGGGATGCGCCGCGGTGCGGATGTCCGTGGGCAGCAGTTCGGGCGGGCCGCTGACGCTGATGCTGTCACTGCCCTCCTCGACCGTGATCCCCATTTCGCGCATCTTGCTCGTGAGCGCCTCGAGATGCGCGGGGATGATGTTGGCAACACTGCCGCTGCCTCCGCTGCCGGCGATCGCCAGCAGGTAGGTCCCGGCCTCGATCCGGTCAGGGATCACGCTGTACTCCAGCTCGCGGGAGATCCCGCCCTGGCCGTGTACCGTGATGATGCTTGTGCCGGTGCCCTCGATCTCCACACCCATCGCGGCGAGGAAATTGCAGACCTCGGCCACCTCGGGCTCGCGCGCGGCGTTGTGGATCGTGCTCTGACCCTCGGCCAGCGCGGCCGCCATCAGCGCATTCTGCGTGGCCCCGACACTGGCGATGCTCAGGAAGACCTCGGCCCCCTGCAGACGCTTTGTGCGGGCCACGATCTGTCCGGCCTCCTGGCTGATCTCGGCCCCCAGCGCCTTCATCGCGGCGATATGCTCGCCGACGGGCCGCGCGCCGATCTGGCAGCCGCCGGGCAGCGGCACCTCGGCATGTCCGAAGCGCGCCAGCAGCGGCCCGAGCGTCACGAAGCTCGCGCGCATGCGGTTCACCAGTTCATAGGGCGGGTCCGTGCGGCTGATCGCCGCGCAGTCGATGCTCATCCGGCCCTGCTCATCCGGCCCGCTGCAGCGTGCCCCGAGGCTCGACAGAACTTCGCGCATGATCCGCACGTCCTCAAGGGCAGGGACGTTATGCAGACGAACGGGACGGTCATTGAGCAGGCAGGCGGCGATAATGGGCAGTGCGGCATTCTTGCTGCCCGAAGCGCTGACTGTGCCCTGCAGGGGCCCACAGCCCCGCACGATGATGCTTGCCACGTGCAAAGCATAGCATTCGCGGACACAGGAGGAGGAGAGCAGGCGGCAGGAATGCCCGCAGGCACCAGTTCGACTCGGTCAGTCAGCTTCCTGGCAGATTCCCGGTACCGATGCATGGCAAGCCGCGCCGGGTATCTGTTCAGGCCCCCAGGACATTACCTCCCAAAGCCTCGCAGGCATTCCTGCCTGTACCAAACTCCCGGATTCAGCCAGCCCGGATGCCTGGTTTCCTATTCAGCCGGCCCCATTCATTGATAATGAATGAATGTACAAAGCCGTAATTATTATTAACACAAATCCGGGGGCGGTAACAGGTGCCGGGTGGCCGGGAAACTGCCGCAGCAGATGAAGCAGGCCCCGCGCGCGATATAACAGGGTGCAAGCTGAAGCATCAGCCAAGGATATGGTAATGAAGTTCCAGATCTACCTGACCGGCCTGCTGGCCCTGGCCCTGAGCCTCGGTCTCGGCGCCTGCAACAAGCCCGCTGCCCAGCAGTCCAGCGGCACTCCTTCCACCAGTACCACAGCCGCATCCAGCACATCAGCCGCCACGGAGCAGGTCAGCCTGCAGGCGATCGGGATGCACTGCGACAACTGCGTGCAGTCCATCCAGGGCACCGTCGCGAAAATGGATGGCGTGGCAAGCGTCAGCGCGGACTTCCAGAGCGGCGTCGTGAATGTCAGCTTCAATCCGCGGCAGGTCAATGCACAGCAGATCAGCGCGGAGATTGAAAGCCTGGGGTTCAAGGTGCCTGGAGAGGTCGGCAGCCCGGAGGCCGAAGCGGCCCTGGCGGAGCATGCGGCCGCCCAGGCGGCTGAGCAGGGTGAAAGTGCTGAAGCGCCTGCTGAGGATGCCGGGGAAGCTGATCATTCCGAGCCGTCCGCGGATGGGGAAACTGCGGGCTGAACCCGCACTTTACCGGGATTTAACCATATAACTGCGTTTAATGGTCTCAGGGCCGCAGCTGTTCCTGTAAGCTTTTGACATCAGACCTGATCCGGGTTCCGATCCGGATTGCTTTAAGTTGAGAAGATGACATACAGCTATGAGGCAGCAGACGGCCTCCTGCTGTTCACGGTCAGTGGCGAGCTCACGATGTACAACATCGCGACCCTGCTTGATGGCATTGAACGGGCCTGCACGGAGCAGCCCTCGCGCAATGTGCTGATCTGTGGCCAGGGGATCGACCTGATTGATTCCGCGGCATTCGGGATGCTCGTGAAGCGGCATGCGCAGCTGCTGCAGGAGGGCGGCCGGATCTGCTTCACGGAACTGCGCACCAACGTGGCCTCCGCCCTGCGCCAGCTGCACCTTGATGAAACGCTGCGGCACTTCGCGCAGCGCTCGGAAGCGCTGGGCTCCTCCAGCAGCTTCAGTGTCTCGAAGGCACTGCGCAGCCGGCGCACGGTGGAACTCTGATGGCGGCAGGCAAGGGATAGACATGCAAAAGAGCATTGACGGCGACCTGATGATCCTGGATCTGAGCGGTGACATCACCTTCTTCAACGTCGGCCAGGTGGTGCGCGAGATCGACGCGGCGCGGCATGACTACGGCGTGGCGCGGGTGGTGATAAACGCCGAGCGCGTGCCGATGATTGACAGCGCGGCCTTCGGAGCACTCGTGGGCAAGGCCCGGGAGCTGATGGAGGGCGGCGGCTACCTGCGGCTCGTCAACCCGCATCCGGGAATCGTCAACGCCCTGCACCGCATCCGCCTCGAGGAGATCCTCCCGAGCTTCAAGAGCTTCGAGGAAGCGATCCGCCCGGGCTAGCGGATCTCCACCAGCACGCGCTGCGGCTCCGTCGGCAGTTCCTCACTGTCAGCCGGTTCATCGTTGACACTGACACTCAGGCCGTCGCGGGACAGGCCGGCGGTGTCGATTCCCAGTGCGCGGCACTGCATCAGCAGCCGGGCATAGACGAAGTCGTCAAGTTCGCGGCGCTCCATTCCGTCCCAGTTGCTGGGCAGCAGCAGGTGCAGCTCCAGCTCATGCTGCAGGTCGCGGCGGTACTGCTCGATCTGCGCATCACTCAGCTCATAGAGCTCGAGGCTGTGCTCCAGCCGGCTGCCGAGCCGTAGCTCCAGCTTCTCGAAGTCGCGGATCGCCTGCAGCTCAGGCTCGCTGATTCCGGGCTGGCTGTTGGCAAGCTGCCGGCCAGCGTTGTCAGGCATCGTGAGCCAGCTGCCGTCGTAGCCGGCACTGCGGAAGCCCTCATGCACGATCGTGCCCAGCCGCTCCGCTTCAGCCGGCAGGCCGGACTGCGGCAGGGCCGGGGCCAGCGCCGTGAGCACGCCGATGAGCTGCTGGTCGCTCAGGCCGGTCGGGAAGGCGATGTCGGAGTTGCCACTGCGGATCACGCGGATGTCGCCGCCGGGCTGTGCGCCCTCCACGAACAGGCGGTTGCTGCGGCGCTCCAGGCTGAAGCGCTCCACGCGGCGGATGCTGTTGTCAATCGCGTCGATGCGCGCGTCGTCACTGGCCAGCGCCGGGACATAGACGCTGTAGGCGCTGCCATCCGCCAGCAGGCGCACCACCGGCTCCTGCTCGATATCACTGCTGTTGTCAGCCACGGCCAGCTGCAGCTTCTGATGCAGCAGCTCGCGCTCGGGCTCGCTCAGGCCGTCACCGACGGAGTACTCGAGCCAGGTGCCGACACTGCTGCCGGCCAGCAGGCGCTGCTGCTCGGCCTGGCTGATCACGCTGTTGCCATTCTGATGCTGATCCGGGAGCTGCCTGCCGGAGAGCAGGCCGGGAATTGCATAGAGCGCGGCGGCGGCCACGGCGAGTGCCGCGAGGCTGCCGACCGACTTGTACTGCCAGCCCTGGCCGAAGAGCTGCTCCAGCCAGCCCACTTTGGCCGGCGGGCGTGAGATGCTCTCCGTCAGCCTGACGCGCTGCAGCATCGCCGACATCTCCGGCGGCAGCGGCAGGCTGGCCCCCGAGCGGCTGAACTCCGCATTGTGCTCAATCAGCTGCGCCAGCTCGGGATCCGCCAGCACCCGGGCCTGCTCAGCGGCGCTGAGCTGCCCGAGTTCGGTGATCCGTTCCGTGACGATTCTGTCAAATAGTTCCATTGCTTACTCGCCTGGCCTCGTACTGGCCATCTTCTCGCCCTGCCTGGCCCCTACAGCATCAAGCAGCAGCCTGCGGATCGCCCGCCGGGCCCGGAACAGCCGCTGGCGCACCACTGATGATGCGATGCCCAGCACCTCCCCGGTCTCGTCCATGTTCAGGCCATCCATGTAATACATCTCGAGGATCTCGCGCTGGTTCTCCGGCAGCTTCAGCATCGCCGTCAGCAGTTCGGGGGACAGCCCGCCGAAGCCGGGGCCCTCCTCACCGCCGAGATGCGGCATCTCCTCCACGGTCTGGGGCCGGGCCTTCTGGGCCCGCAGCCCGTTTAGGAAGCGTGTCCGCACGATCGAAAGCAGCCAGCTCTTGAACATAGCCCGGTCCTTGAGCTGCTCGAGTTTCCGCAGCGCGTGCACAAGCGCCTCCTGCAGGAGGTCTTCAGCATCCTCGCGCCTGTTGCACAGCCTCCAGCTGTAGTTCCAGGCGGCGCGATACACGTCCTGTGTCAGGAGCTGCTCGAACAGCTCCTCCCGCTGTGGATCCCTCATCCTGGGCATATAGACATCCTAACCGGGGCTTTCGTTTCGCGGGAGGCTCAGTTCATCTCAATGTAATACAGTGGTGAGAAATCAGTGGACTGTGGTCAGTGGGCTGTGGGCTGTGGGCAGGAGCAGTAATGAGACCGGAGCCGCGCAGCTTCGCAGGTTGCTCCGGAAACGACCGAACAGGACAGGTATAATCCCCATATGGCCTCTATAAATCTTACATTCGAAGTAATGCATGAAGAGGATGGATTCTCCGCCTCCTGCAATATGCCAGGCTATGGCCTGCACACACAAGGAGACACCCTGGAAGAGCTTTATGGAAATCTTGAAGAGGTTGCACTGCTTTACCTTGACGACATGGCTGAGGAACTGGGAGTGGATGCACCAACTGAAGCAATGATCACTGTGAATTTCGTAAAATCAATTGTCCGCGCTGGCTGATGCGAATTCCGAAGAACATTAGTGGAAGTGAGTTCGCGTTAAAACTGAAGAAACTGGGCTACGAATTTGTCCGTCAAAGAGGCAGCCACTATCTTGTCAGGACAAGTATTGGCGGAAAGCAGACGCTAAGCATTCCGATGCACAAGCCAATCAAAGCAGGAACCTTGCATAAACTTCTTAGAGACACCGCGAGTCACCATGAAATGACAATAGAGGAGTTATTGAGTTTCCTGAAGCTGTAGCAAGGAAGTGAAAAAGACGGTTTCAACTGGACTCACGGCTATTCAATCTCCCTGTTGGCAGATACGGAATTGCATTTGGTGATAATTGAGCCCGCCACCGTCACCATGCGTTTCATTGGCCCCGAGATTAATATGGCGGAGTACTTCACACTCATTCTCGATGGAGTTGTGATGTGTGATATGACATATGAGCTCTTCAACCGCATGTCAGATGACGTGGTTGTCAATGGATCGCGCAGTTATGTCGATGGAAGCATGCGCTTGCTTGAGATACTGATGGATGTCAACAACCGGGTTGCATGCAAAGTCCTGTTCAAGCACTTCAATCTTTTCGACGGATGGTACGGCGAAGAGCTAACCAGCGGATTCAAAGAAGCGAAGAACAAGCAGTGACAAATGCTCCGCAGGCGTGATTCGAGAGAAACCGCCATCATTCACTGTCAGGCGTGGCAGGGCCACGCCGGTCCGCGACTACCTCTTCCACTATTCAGACTATCAAGACTATCTGGACTATTCAGACTGCTTGCCACGCGGAACGTATGTGAGGCGTGGTTGTCAGAATGAATTCCGGCATCCGGTACAGTTGTCAACTTTACAGTTGACCTCCAATACAAAACGGGGCCGCCGTAGCGACCCCGCATCATCCCAATACTTCCAGGGACCGGGGACCCGGGACCGGGTACCAGTTCCCATGTTGTCATCCTTACGGATAACCTCCATTGCCATGTATTCACCAGGAAGGGCACAAGGATCACCAGCTGTTTCCCGATTTAAAAGAAATCTTCGTGGTCCTGATCAATCTTTATGAACTTCGTGACTTTGTGGTGAATCAGCCCGTTGCCATCCCGGTTGAAGGCCGTTCACGGCCGCCTGTCATGATCAGGGCGTAAACGCCCTGCCACCGGCCTCCGATCTAGCGCTGTACCGGCGGGTGGGCCGGCGCGGTGGCTCCGGCGCTGGCGGATTCCTCTTCCTCGCCGGCGGGATGGATCTTCGCCTCGACACGCACCCGCTCACGGCCCTCGCCATCCTGGTCACGCTCGATGGTGATATCCACCACCCAGTCCTCGCCCGGCTTCTCCTGGGCCAGCCACTCACGGATCTGGCTTTCGACCTGCTCCTCCGTCGCATCCGGCGGGAAGTTGAACAGCTTGCCGTCAACCTCGAAGCGCATCCCGCCCTGGCCCGGGCCCTCGGGGCCGAAGAACCAGACCGCATCACGCACGCTGGCAACCGGTGCGCCGGGGATCTCGGCAACCTTCTGCTGGATCATTGCCAGCAGCGCGGGATCGTCCTCAATCAGGCTGATCACCAGCGAGGCCACCTTGATTTCCTCGGCATCCGGACCATCACGATGAGCGTCAATGTTGACGCTGATCTGCACGGTCTTCTTCTCCGTGGCACTGTCGCCATACAGCTCCAGCTTGGCTTCCTTGACCTTGGCGATGTAGGTGTCCAGCAGGGGCTGGAGGTCGTCCTCATGGCTGACACCCTGAGGGTGTACTCCAGCACGTTGCCGGTCGTCATGCTCCAGGCGGGCTTGCTGCTGAAGGCCATGAAGCCCATGTAGGCCGCGCTGAACACGGCAATCAGCATCACTGCCAGGCCGGCCTGCACAAGCGGGCTGCGTCCCGCGAACATTCTCTCGATGATCGTCATTCTCTGCTCCTTGTGGGATTCCCGGCCTTCGCGCACCGCGGCTGCCAGCATCGGCCCGCGCTGCGGCGCCTGCACTTCCGTTGCCAGCATCGAGGCCAGTGCGCGGTTCTCCGCGACCAGCTCCGAAAGCCCGGCATCGGCCTGCACCAGCGCCTGCTCGGCGGCGCTGAGTTCTGACAACTCAGTGATGCGCCCGGTCAGGATCCTCTCTCTCAGTGTGTTGTTCATGACCTGCCCCCTTTGGAACGGGAATCGCTGCCCCGCTCCGGCTGGGGAGAATACAGCCGGCGCATCGCCTGGCGCGCGCGGTAGAGCCGCTGCTTCACAACCCGGGGCCCGATGCCCAGTACCGTGCCGCATTCCTGCATGTCGAGACCCTCGATGTAGTAGAGCTCCAGCAGTTCTCGCTGCGGCCGGGGTAACTGGGCGAGGGCCGCCCTGACCTGATCGGCGAACGGATCCACGTTGCCAGCCGTGGCGATCTCCGGCAGTTCATCCGCCTGCGGCGGGCGCGATTGCTCGCGCTGCCAGTGGCGGATGTAGCGGCGGCGGATGATGGACATCAGCCAGGCGGACACCAGGCCGTCATCGCGCAGCTGGTCCAGCTTGCGATAGGCCAGCGTGAGGGATTCCTGCAGCAGGTCCTCACTGTCCTCGCGCCTGGGGCAGAGCCGCAGGCAGTAGCGCCAGGCCCGTGCATGCACCTGCTCAGTGATGAGCTGCATGAAGCGCGCCTCGCGGGCGTCCAGCGGGTCAGTCGCCGCAGCAGCGTGGACGGACTGCCTGTCCGCCGCCGAGGCTGTCTGGCTCTGATCCCTGCCGGGCATTCCCTGTGCTTCCATCGGTTCAACCGCCGTCACGCCCACTTAGAGCATGGAGACAGGGACATGGTAACGGGCGGGGAGGAAAATCAGGGGACTGGGACCGGGGACCGGGGACCGGGGACCGGGGATCAGTGAAGAGTGGTCAGTAATCCGTAATCAGTGGTCAGTGGTCAGTGGTCAGTGGGGAGCTCCGGCTTTAGCCGGGGTATAGGGTAGCTCCGGCTTTAGCCGGAGGAGTCAGAATGAGAATGAGAAGCAGAATCAGAGTGAGATACAAAAGCAGCAGACCTTAGCGGCTGCTTCCAGCCGCCGAGAGTCAGGAGCTTCGCAGCTTGCCTGCGCACAATGAGGGAGCCGCGAAGCGCAGCTTCGCTGGCTGTGTTGACAGTCTGGGTAGTCCGAACAGTATGAATAGACTGGATAGTGAGGGAAGTTGTCAGTTCCTGGTCTCAATAGCGGCGGCACCCTTGCCGCCGGAATTCCCACCGAGCGCGGTCCCGCCCCGGGCATCACCCCGTCTCGGTCAGACTTTCCAGTTCCCTGACGAGCAGATCGGCGAGCTCCGCCGTGCGCTGCTGCTGGATCATGTTGACCGCCACAAAGACTACTGCCAGCAGTACAAGTGGTGCGCTGAACATGAGGTTCTTTGTCAGCCACATACCACCAAGCAACAGCAGCAGGGAAAGGTATCTCGACAAGTAGGCAGGACGCAGGTAGTTCTGCCGTGGCCTGAAGTGCCAGCTGTGGTCGACAACAAGCGAGATTGCGGCATCACGCAGGGCGCGTGCCGGTCCTTCCTGCACCTGCGGGAACCTGTGGAAGTAACCGAAGATCGGGATGGAGCTGCTGATCACCTCGTCTCGCTTGATTTCTCCCGACACCAGACGCAGGATCAGCATTCTGCTGTCAATTTCGCTCCGGCAGTACTCCATATACCTGGGCATCGTAGAACGGTTGTACACGAGTCCGGTTAGTGTAATCAGCCCTACCACAGCCATGCATGTGAATAACAGGAATGGGAATCCCGAAGAGCCACTGGAACTAGCCGAGGCAACAATTCCCCTCTCACTCAGCATCAGCCAGTAAATGAACAGGAATACAGGGGCTCCCGGGTTTTTCAGGGGATGGACATCCGCCTTGAAGGCCTCGCGGATGCGCTGCATGTCCTCGTCATGGATCCTGAGTTTCATGCTGCCGGCCAGGTTGCCAAGCGGGGTATCTCCGCCTGCCTGCGCTGCGGCCGGTTCCGGCAAGGGCGCAGCAGCAGCCTGATTAGCTTCCTCAGACAACTCGCCCGGATGCGGAACTCCATCGAGCTGCAACTGGCTGCGGTACATCGGAACCACCTGCTCAATGTAGTCACCAAGTATGGCGCTGGCGGAGAGCTGCCGGATGAAGGACTGCAGCAGCAGGCTGGCGATCAGCAGCACGCCCAGCAACGGGCTGACCCCCAGCGCACTGACGACGACCAGGAAATAGACGAACCCGATCGCCCCTGCCGCGGTATGGTGCTGCGACTGGCTGGTGCGGACATTGCTGCTGTAGTATTCCGGTAAGAGGGCCAGTCCCAGCAATGTTGCATCAAGGTCACGCTTGCGCAGCTCCGGCAGCAGGATGCGTTCGACATGGCTGGCGGGCACCTGCAGGTCGTCAAACGAATTGCCATGCAGCAGCAGGCGCATCGCCAGCAGGTCGAACGAATATGCCAGGCGGCGATCCGGGGGAATGTTGTATCCGAATATGCAAAGGATGGCGATAACGCTAATGGCAAGCAGGCCGGACAACAGCCAGAAAGCACTCAGGCCACCATTTAGAATCAGCCTGCCTGCCTGAAACAGCATCACCGCTGTCACTGCTGCAAGTGCAATCCTGAGTATCCCTCTCCTCTGAATAATGACCGAGGTGGCCCGCCTGCCAGCTTCGCTGATCTGTTCCAGCCTGGCCTGCTGCGCTGCCAGCGATTTCAGGCTGGCCGCGTCGGCACGTCCTTCCCCTGACAACCTTGCGGCTGATCCGGACAGATCCTGCAGGTTGCCAATCCTGTAGGATGCACCCTTCAGTTCCCGGCGGATGTCCGGCAGCAGCAGGCTGAGCTGGCCGTCCCGCCTGAGTTCACGCGCACTGAGCCAGAGACTGCGCGAGCAAAACACCCTGCCGTTGCCGAGCAGCACCAGCATGGATACGACAAGCATCGAGAACATCGGCATGACGACGGCCGTGAAGGCCAGCCACTGCGTCTGGAGGAAGCTGAAGGCATAGGCAGGCTGAGCGCTGCCGGGAAGCAGCGGCTCACAGCGGATTGCCAGTTCGCGCAGCATGGCAATGTTGAGTGTCAGCAAACCGAGGCAGATCAGTACGGACGCTGCCGGAAGGATGGAGCGGGCCCGGGGGCTGAGTTCATTGTCCAGCCGGTCACTGACGACTGCGCGGACGGAGCCCTCATCAACATTCTCCAGCTGGCCGATCCCGCGCGCAATTGCCAGCAGGCGCTGATGCATCGGCAGACTGATGACCGGCCCGGGAGTGCTGTTCTGGGAAAGTGCTGCAGCAATCCCCGCCAGCAGCAGTGCATAGCAGATGACAACCACCACTTCCGCCAGCAGCAGTTCCTGTGAAGCCAGGTAGGAGGGTGAAACCGAATCGAGGTGCCGGTGCCAGAAAGCCAATGCGGCACTGAGCAGCATTCCGCCTGCCATCAGGAGGCAGATGCGGATCACGAGTGGCTGGATCGGGAGCGCCAGCTGATGGGCTGCCATGCGCATCAGCCGCAGCCTTGAAACGGGCTGGGAGTCGTTCACTGTCCCGGATGCTGTCTGCACCTGATCCATCTGCAGGACATTCTAAGTCATATGCGGCAGGAGTAGAAATGTGAAGTGCTCGCGGTCCCTGCGAGCCGAATGCCCGCGCTGCGATTCATTCCGTTACCCAGATCGGAGTAAGGTCGCGGCACTGCATTGTGCGCAAACAAGTTGCGCACCTCCGGCTTGTGCCTACTGCCTGCTGACTGCTGCCTTTTGCCTTCTGCCTCTTGCCTTTTGCCTCTTGCCCTTTGCCAATTGCCTTTTGCCAATTGCCAGACTGACATCTGGCCTCCTCTTTGCCAGACTGACATATGGCCTCCTGTACCTTCCGCGCGACCGGGATGCGCGAATGCGCAGCCCCAGCGCCAGACTGCTGAAGCTTCAGCTGAAGCAGAAAATCAAAAGGGGACCACCGGGCGGCGGTCCCCCTACTGGTTGGGTTTGGCTGTGAGTTGGAAGTAGTTAACGTTGTCAGTTGCGGCCATCCTCACTCAGTCCCGCCTCCTCGCAGAACCTGAGCCAGAGTGCCGCCCCGTCGGGGTCGAGCAAGCCGTGCATGGCCGCCTGTGCACCGGCCACACGCCGCGCGTGCTCCATCGCATTCTGCAGCCTGCCCCGGCATCCCGGCGCGGGCTGCGGCCCGTGGTTGTCATCCTTGTCATGCATCGGTTTGTCCATCATCAGTCCCCCGGCAGTCCCCCCTGCCCGGTCATCAGCCGGCTGCGCTGCGGGCGGTCCCGTTGCGCAGCGTCGTCAGGCGTCCCGCGCTCTCTCTCCAGAGCCCGGCATTGCCGCTGCGGAACTCGCGCCACTCGGCGATCGCCACCGCCAGCGGCGGCAGCTCACGCTCGCGCCCCGGCCAGCAGTCCATCAGGTTGCCATCCACGCTGTTGCTGCTCAGCACATGCACCACGTGGTCCGGCAGCCCGTCATTGTCAACATCGCGTCCCGGGGTCAGGCGGTTGCCGTAGACCAGCAGGTAGTAACCGCACACCTGGCCGCGGTCCAGCACCGGGATGTAGCTGTAGTTGCCGCAGTAGTCGCGGCTGCCCAGTTCCACGAGCCGCATCGGCGGCCTGCCGGAACTGCCCTGCCCGTACCAGTTGAGCGGTACCACCCCCGGGTCCAGCCCCGCCATCAGCGGTTCGATGCGCAGCGGGAAACCCCGGCTGCCGTCGGTACTGCGCTCAATGGCGCACTGCACCGTGATCAGGCCGTGCAGGCTCTGGCGGTAGCGTTCATTGCTGGGCAGGCCATGCTGTCCGGCGAGCAACAGCAGCACATAGGCCGCAAAGACCGGCAGCACCACGGCCCAGACCCGGGCGCGCACAGGCTGCCTGAGCTGGATTGCCAGATCCCCTGGCCATCCCATCCGCATCATCCCGTTTCCCTGCATCACAGCGAACTAGACGCGATGGAAATCGCGATGGTTTCGGAGGATACGGAAATTCTCAGATTCAACTTGAAAATTCCATATTGACAACGGCCTGAGATTGCCATTCTCTTAGCCGGACATGAATGTTTCGCAAGCCGCGCGAAATCGCAGTGGACTGCCATGTGGATCCATCCCTGTTACGCTGACGTGTTTCTTATGCGTCCGCGCTTCCCCAGTGCGTGTGCTTCCCCGCATCGATAGACCGCCCTGCGGGGGCAAAGTTCACATTTGGGGGGAAGATTCCTGGAGTTTCCGGGCGTAAACGCTAGGCTACCGTGGGATGGGTGGTCTGATGTAAGGGAAATCTGATGATCCTCGGTGGAAGGCCGTTTACGGCCGCCATTAGGAACCACGGGCGTAAACGGCCCGGCTACCGTGGCAACTACTCTTCCGCTGCCTTTGCCTCCGCAGCAGCAGCCGCTTCCTCACGGGCGCGGGTCTCCAGCTTCCAGTCGCCCCAGTCCGGACCCGGCACATAGATCACATAGTCCGCCAGCTCGCGGTCGGCCAGCGGGTCCAGCCCGAGGAAACTGTCAACCGGGCGCAGCGCCACCACCACCACGCGGTCCTGCGGACGGCGCTGCACCAGGCGCTCCACCGTCCCGAGCCCGTAGTCGCTGTGGAAGCTGCCGTTGATGTGCAGCACCGGCATCTCCGGATAGGCATCGCGGATCATGGCGATGCTCTCGGCCATCGTGTCATCCTTGATGCACTGCGCCTCGTAGAACTTCGCGAAGGTTTCGTCGCTCATGCCGCTGCCGTGCCCGCCCATTGCGTTCACGAAGTTGTCATAGTAGGCATTGTGCTCATTCACGGTGGCCCCGGCGACCCAGGGCCGCTCCTCCTCCGTCAGTTCACCGTACATCTCCGGCAGGCTGCTCTTCGAGACCTTGCTCGCAAAGCGCCGCGGGATGTTGCCGGCGCGCACCGGCAGGCCATTGGCCCTGCAGAATTCGATCAGCGGGCGGTAATGCTCCGGGTAGTTGGGCCAGGGCCGGCTCCCGGCGAGGAATTCCTCCTCGCTCAGTTCGCCGTCGAGGTATTCATCCAGCACACGCTGCACGTCGCGCTCGAACTGCTCCATTGCCAGCGTGAGCTGCATGTCATGGCGCAGGGCCAGCTCCTCGAGGATGCGCAGCTGCAGGCGGTGGCTGGCGTCATCGTCGTGGTACTCGCCGAGGAAGACCACGTCGGCCCCCGCCAGATCCGTCATGAAACGCCGCCAGCTGACGATTCCGCGCGGGAAGAGGCTGGCACCCTCCTCCAGGGCGAAGATGCGCAGCGGGTCGCGGCCCGCAGCTTCCTCAGCGTGCGCGGGATTCATCTGCAGCAGCAGCGGCAACAGCAGTGCCGCTGTCAGGATAGCGATTCTGTTCATCATGGTGCATCGTCCTCATACCCATTATAGGTATGGGTTCGGGCGAATGCGGCGGGGCTGCAAGGATGTACTTGCCCACTGGCCAGCAGGCCCGCCGATCCATTAGAATCAGCGCATGGGACTGAAACGGGGACTGGCCGCACTCTCCGCCGACCGCCGGCTGCGCTTCTGGCTGGTGCTGCACGCCCTGCAGGGGGCGAGCGCCCTGCTTCTGATGCTGCATGCCTGGATGGGCCTCGAGGCCCAGGGCACGGTCGAGCCGGCCATGCGCCTGCCGCGGCTCGCGGTGATCGTGTTCGCCGCCCTGATCAGCGCGCTCTACTGGACGGGTGTGAGCAAGGCCCTGCGCCAGCGCGTGGAGGTACTCGAGACCACGGTGCGCAGCCTGCTGCGCGAAGGCGGGCTGGTGCAGCGCATCCTTGACAACCGCGTCACTCCTCCGGGTGCCGGGCTCTGGCAGGACCAGGGCCAGGATACGGAGCAGCTGATCAGGTGGATCGGCGTGCAGAAGCTCGATCCAGCGCTGCTCGGCGATCTGCCGGACAGCTCCTGCAGCTACGGCTGCGGCTGGCTGCCGCTGCTGGCGGTGTTCCTGCTGGCACTCGGCCCGATTGAGCAGGTTCCCGCGATCAAGAGCTGGATGCAGTACATGGCCCCGCTGATGTTCGGTGTGATCTGGGCCCTGCCGCCGCGTGACAGACACATGCTCCCCTGGATCTTCCGCTACATGCTGCCGGATGAGATCTCAAGACGCCTGGCGGAATGAAACTGCCGCGCGGATTGAATAATCCCGCGTCTGATCCGTCATTTAGCTGTGTTCCGAACATCAGTTCAGAAGCCGTGCGGGCATGATATATAGTCTGCACGTTCAAGCTGCGGTAGCAGCCGGTCCCCTGATGGCCGGCTAGCACAGTCTCAAGGAGATTTTCAATGAAATTCAGAATCGCGATGCTTCTTCTTGCGCTGGCGGCCATCCTCGTGGCAGCCGGCTGTAATGACAGCAACTACTCCGCCGATGCCGCGGACAGCGTCAAGGCCGTCGAGACCGTCAATGCCAGCACCGACACCGGTGTGGCTCCCCCGGCCGCCAACCCCTGCGCTGCCGATGTGGAGGGTGCCGAGGGCAAGAGCTGCGAAGGCGGCTGCTGCGCAGCCAAGGAAGGTGCTGAGAAGACTGCCTGCACCGAGTGCGCCAATGCCGAGGGCGGTGTCTGCGAGCACTGCAAGGCCGAGGGCAAGGAAGGCTGCGCCGAGTGTGCCAACGCCGAGGGCGGCGTCTGCGAGCACTGCAAGGCTGAGGGCGAGAAGGCCTGCAGCGGCAAGTGCGAGGGCAAGGAAGACTGCGACGGCAACTGTGAGAACTGCGACGGTAACTGTGACGACTGCAAGGACAAGGCAGCCGGCAAGGAAGACAGCAGCGAGACCACCGAGACTGGCACCGAGGGCTAATCCCCCGGCAACTGACAATGCATCCGGTGCTTACCGGACGCAGTCTGGAATCCGATCAACATAAGGCCCGCTTCGGCGGGCCTTTTTTTGTTTCCCGCTCACGCAAGCGCTCGCGGGTCTGCAAACCGGAGCGAAGCGCAGCTTCACCCCTCGCACGGCAAATCTCCCCTGAAAACGCGAAAAGCCCGCTTTCGCGGGCTTCTGCTAACTTATGGTCAGTTGGAATTCGAATAACTGATTGAGTTACTCCACAGTCTCTACTCCTCACTTTCCATAGCTGCTACCTTCTGGCGGGTTTCTTCTAGCTGGTGATCTGAAACCATGTAGTAGCTGAGTCCATAAACTGCTTCAGCAGGCTTGCTGGCCCACTCCTTATTTTCTGCATAGCAGTAGAACTCACCCATAGCCCCCAGAACATCATCCGTGCCGATGACATACATGTTGAAGCTGACAGATTCCGGACCAGTACCGATACTGCTGGCATGTGACGCCGGGCAGAGTTCCATGTATAGGTCACCTGGCAGCAGTTCATTCGCTTCAGTCCTGACAACGACCGGCTGCCAGTCGTTGAGCGGATTTGCTGGCCAGGCGGGCAGGATACCCATGTCCACGAGTAAGGTCAGATCTTCGTTGGTGCTGCGGACGTTAGGGCCGAAACCGTCTGCTGAGTTTGCATGGGACTTGGCGAAGAAGACCAGCTGAAGATAGGTAAACTGGTATTCACCAAGCTCCACGAGTGTATAGTCTTCGTCACGCATGGCAGTCTCCTGCTCCTGAAGAGATGCGAACAACGTGTTTATGTGCTGTTGTTCTTCAGAGAGGTATTCTTCCTCTGACATGGTGTCTTGCGCCATTGCTACCTGAATCATGGCGACAATGGAGATTGTCAAGATACATAAGAGTCTCATAGTAATTCTCCTCATTCGAAGATTTGATGGAGGGGTCACCTTGATAGAACGAAGGTGATTCAGTTCTTACTGCATTGGCTCAACCATGATTGGATCATCTACACTACCTGAATTGCTGCAGCCACCTTCGTCCACGCACCAGCATACTCCGTCAATATTCCTCCATTTGCATCCACCTGACTGAGTTTTTCCGAAAGTACCCTGTGGAGTGACCAGATACTTGCACCCAGAAAGTGTCTGCCCATTGATGCAAATGCACCTGTGGAGCGCAGCTGAGCCAGAGTTGCAGACTGCAATTACTACATCTCCATAATTAGTGGAAATGCTGATTTGAGCTGGTACAGCTGGCATGAAAACCAGCATGGCTTGCCCGTTGCATTCGGCTGCCTGGGCACTTGAACTCACCCCCATCAGAATCAAAAGTGTCAGGATAATGAATCCTGTCCTCATGTTTCGTACCTCCCGTATCCTATATTGGGTTTGCATTGAAGGTATATCACAATGATTTGACCAACTTGCAGATTGAAAAAAAAACAAGATAATACATGTCAATTAAATAACACTCATACTTAACTTGGAGGTTCGCCGCAAAAGCAATTTCCGGAATACTTGATTACCCTTCAGCTTGCCGGAATTCGCTTCACCTATCTGATTTAATGCACTGGGACAGTTTTCACAGATGTTACCCTTACATCTACAGCAAGCACTCCGTTGCCAGAAACGCCCAAGGGAGGCGCAGCATCCGCTGACACCTCCCGTGGCCCTTACTGTCCCGGCACCCCGCTGGCCCCACCTGTCCCCCCGGCGGGACTGTCCGGCCCGCCGGCCGACCACCCGGATGACTTCCGGGGTGCCTGTTGCCCGCCCCCGCGGGCCGCATTGTCACTTGTCGCGGCGGCTGCGCAGCCAGCGCAGGTTGTCAGCGTCTCGCCTGAGGCGCTGCTGTTCCGTGCGATGGCGCTCCGCCACGTCCGCCAGCCGGTCCCCGGCCTCGCCGAAGCTGGGCTTCCAGCCCGTTCTGGCAACCGCGTCCGGCACGATCCGCGCTGTATCCGCTCCGGCATCCTCAATGCCGTAGTACTGTTTCCAGGCTCCAGGGCGGTTGCCCGCCACGAAGGCCGCCTCATTGCGCTCGATCTCCGCGCTCAGCTCGCTGCGCCCGCTCTGCTCGAGCCTGTGCTCCAGCCAGAACGCCAGTGCGCCAAGGATCATGACGATCATGATCACGGGAATCCCATGCCAGGTCCCGAGGAAGATACTGCGCAGGCCCCGTCCCTGGTCGTAGCTGCTGAACAGCATCACGAAGCCCATCAGGACAAAAGGCCAGAATGCCGGTGAGCGGCCGAACAGCCGCGAGCCGTAGTAAAAGCCGAACATCTTGAATCCCCTCGCCTCGGGAGTCCCTTCCACCGGAAGTGCTCCTTCGCGCTGTGTGCCCCCCGACACTCTGATCCGATGCCCAGTCGCCCTCGGATTTGCGTGGTGCTCCATTACCACGTCCATTGATTTACATGGAGATGATATCAATTCGCAGACATGATGTCAATATGTAAATCAATGATTCGGTGAATTACCTTCAAGTAATTCAATAATCTTGATGTTGATATTAATTATCTTGAAGTAATTACTTTCATGCAAGTCATGATATGTTCAGCCTGTAACTGATTCGCCGGCGGCCGCCATGCTCATAAGCAGTCAGCTCATTGACGCTCAGCCCCTGGGCTTCCGCCGCAGACTGAATCTCATCTGCGCTGTCTCCGCAGATCCCACGGATCTCGCCCTCGGGACTGAGCAGTGACCGGGCAATGCGGATGAACTCCAGCGGCGAGGCGAAGGCCCGGCTCACGACCACCTGATACGGGCCACTCTGCGCAGCCGGCAAGGCCTCAACGCGGCAGGCCGCCACACTCAGATTGGCGAGGCGCAGGCGGCGGGCAGCGAACAGCAGGAAGTCCGCGCGGCGCTGGCGGGCCTCGACTGCGAGGAAGCTGCACTGCGGCGCAGCCACGGCCAGCGGAATCACCGGCGCTCCCTGGCCGCTGCCGATGTCCAGCACACTGGCCGCCTCAGGCAGGCCGCTGCCCAGCAGGCGCAGTGATTCCCCCACCAGCTCGGCGGCCAGTTCAGCGGGCTCCTTCAGCCCGGTGAGGTTCATCACCCTGCCGCCCTGCTCCACCAGCGCCAGCCAGTTGCCGAGCGCCAGGCACTGCTCCTCCCTGAGTGCGGAATCCTGGTTCATGAGCAGTGCAGCGTAGGTTTCGGCGGATGTGGGCATGGGGCACAAGTATAATCGTGCCGTGAAGAGGCCTGTATCCACACTGCTGATCTGCTGCTGCCTGCTGGGCCTGGCCCTGCCGGCATCACCTGCAATTGCGGCCGGGATTCCCGCGGTCAGCGATGCCGAACTGGCCCGCGCGCTGGAGCTGGCCGGAGCCAATGCCCCGGAGCTGCAGAGCGCACTGGATGCCAGTGCGGACGATGGCACGCGCCGGGCGGCGATGCGCTTCACCGTGGCCAGCCTGCCGACCTGCGACCTCGGCAGCATCACTTCCGCTGAACTGACTGCCAACCTGGACATGGCGCTCAGTGTGCGCACGGACTTCCCCTGGGGCAGCGACTGCGACCTCGCCAGCTGGGCACATTTCGTGCTGCCGCCGCGCGTCAGCCAGGAGCCGCTCTCGGACTGGCGGCGCTTCTTCCTCGCCGAACTTGGCAACGAGCTTTCCGGCGCGACCACCCTGGACGAGGCCGCGGTGCTCGTCAACAAGTGGTGCGGGCAGCGCGTCGGCTTCAAACAGACCCAGCGCCGCGACCAGGGTCCGCTGGCAACGCTGGCCAGCGGCTACGGGCGCTGCGAGGAGATGGTGATCTTCTACGTCGATGCCTGCCGCAGCGTCGGGATCCCGGCGCGGATGGCCTACTGCCCCTACTGGGCCGTCAGTGACAACAACCATGCCTGGGTCGAGGTGCTCGGCTCCGATGGCAACTGGCACTACACCGGCGGCTGCGAGCCGCGCGACCAGCTTGACGATGCCTGGTTCAACGGGGCCGTGAAGAATGCCCCGCTGATCTGCTCGATGGCCTTCGGCGTACCTGACACGCTGGACGACAGCGTGCTCGAGGTCGAGCGGACCGTCGGGGCGCGCTACACCCGCTTCAATTCCACGGCCTTCTACCGTGACACCGGCCTGCTTTCCGTGGAGGTACCGACGGCCGCCGGCAGCACGGATGCGCATGTGAGCGTGCATGTCTTCAACTTCGGGGCCCTGCGCCAGATCGCGCATGTGCAGCTGGACAGCCAGGGCCGGGCCCGGATCCGGCTGGGGCTGGGCAGTTTCGTGATCACCACGGATGCCCCGGTGGAGACACGCCAGACGCTCGTGGAAATCAGCGCCGGGGAAATCACCGAGCTCTACTGGGATTCGCTGCCGGAACTGGA
This sequence comes from bacterium, assembly GCA_041395205.1. GTDB lineage: Bacteria > 4484-113 > 4484-113 > 4484-113 > JAFGCY01 > JAHEFU01. The sequence continues at coordinate 763,149 of JAWLAZ010000001.1, read as the reverse complement.
CAGCCAGATCCTGCTGCAGTTCCCGCCGGACGCCGCCTGATCAGGCCTGGGCCTGCACGCCTTCCTCGCCACCCTCATCCTGGCGGAAGTCCTCCGGACTGAGTTCCAGCTCTGCGGGTTCCACCGCCTCCTGCTGCTCAGCCCCGGCATCCTCCTGCAGCTTTGCCTCAGGTTCAGCCGGATTGTCAGCGGCCTCACGGGCATCATCATCCGTGATGTACTCCAGCAGCTGCAGGGCCAGGACGTGGTTGAGCTGGTGCTGGCGGAAGCCGGTCTGGATGAAGAAGATCCCCAGCGGCACCATGAACAGCACGGCCTGCTGGGTCCAGAGCTGCCAGTCGATTGCCAGGAAGGGCGCGCCGACCGCGATGTAGAGGCAGAACACCAGCACGATGCCGGTGTTGATCATCAGCGGCACATTGTTGTTGGCAAACAGCTTCTGGCCGCGGTCCATGTTGACTTCGATGTCATTCTCGGCGTAGATGATCTGCTTGCGGGTCCGGCGCTCCAGGCCGCTGCCGTCCATCAGATACAGTTCCTCGAAGCTCATCTCGCCGCTCTTGCCGGAATCACGCTCGATGCGGTCCAGGGTCCGGGAACAGAGCCGGTCCTCCCTGATGCGCTCCACGCCGAAGGCTCTGAGGTTGTCCACCCACTTGCCGGTGTAGTAGAGCATGGCCACACAGGCGCCGAGATACAGCAGGATGAAGAAGCCCACCAGCAGCGGCTGCTTGCCGAACCACTTGGCGGCTTCGAGGGGAATCAGCAGGGGGGGCAGCAGGATCAGCACGGAGAGCAGGATGCGGTAGCGCATCGCGGATGCGGAATACTCCCTGCTCAACTGGGGGAGCAATTCAGCCAGCTTGCTCCATTCCGTAGCGTGTTCCACACTGGCATTATATGGCATTTGCTGGCATTATGCATTTCAGCCAGGCTTAACCTGCCCTGCACTTAATCTGGATTTAAATATTCACGGCTACGGCCTGGCAGGCCACACAGCGCAGTTCAGTATCTCCCTCAGGCCAGGCGAAGATGTAGAAATAGGCTGTCCGGCCGGCCCAGTCCGCGGGAATCTCCAGTTCCAGCCGGAATGTCCCGGCCGCTGCATCCGCCGCAAGCGCGGCTCCCGCTGGCCGGGGCAGCGCGCCGGAAAGCTGCGGGTCGATGGCGAGCTGAAAGCTCTCCTCGGGCAGGATGTAATAAGGTGCGACGGCATTCAGGGCCGCGATGCTCAGCGGCTGCGGGCTATCCAGCAGGCCGACCCCGATGTAGCCAGGCTCAGTACCGGGCCGGAGCTGGCCGCTGATTACCAGCCGCTCCCCGCAGAGCAGCTGCTGGGGCAGGCGGCCATAGTCGCCATGCTCACTCACGAATTCACTGACCGCGGCCATGCGCCAGACGCCGTTGTCATCAACGAGCTCGAAGGCGCAGCCGAAATGCGTGGCCTGCGGACTGAGCATCGTGCGCAGATGCTCCGGGCTGTCCAGCCACTCCCGCTGGAAGGAGCGCACCAGCCGCTCAGTCAGGCCCAGCGGCCACTCGATCTCCAGCAGGATCAGGTTCTCCTGCACGTAGTCCGTGCCCCCCAGCCGGTTGTAGCGCTCCACGGGGTTCAGGCCCTCGGTGTCGAAATGTGCGCTGTAGCCCTGGCGGGCCATGTCAGCGGCATGGCGGCGGGCCATATAGCCGGCCAGCTCCAGCGGCACGAGCCGGCCCAGCCCGGCCTGCTCACGTGCGTGGTTGGTGAGCTTCAGCAGCAGTTCCTCGGCTTCAGCCGGGCTCAGCGCCTGCTGCGGATCACCATAGAGTTCCAGCAGCTCTGCACGGCTGAGCAGTTCCTCCTGCGGCGCGGCGCAGGCCATCCGGGGCCAGAGCCCGAGGATTGCCAGGAGGAGGATGCACAGCCTGAACATTGCGCTCTATATAATAGTTGGCTCATGACGCAGCGCCCCACACTCGTGATGGACGTGATGGGCTCCGATCTCGGAGTCAGCGAGATGCTGCGCGGAGTGGCCGACTTCTGTGACGTGATGCGCGGCAAGCAGTTCGATGTCGTGGTGGTGCACAGCGCCCCGGACGAGATCGAGAACATGCGCCGCGAGCTGGCGATCCTCTCCGCCGACTCGCCCACCTATACCGTGCGCTTCGAGCATGCCAGGGACGTGCTGCCAAAGGAATTCACGAGCCCCGTGGATGCCTTCAAGAAGTATCCGGACAGCAGCATCCGGCGCTCGATGGAGATCGCAAAGGAGCATCCGCAGAGCGCGGTCATCAGCCCCGGGACCACCGGGCTCGTGATGACCGCCGGGCTGTTCACGCTTGGACGCGTGAAGGGCATTGACCGACCGCCGATCGGCACGCCGCTGCCCACCCACAAGGGTGACATGTGGTTCGTGGACGGCGGCAGCAACGTTGACTGCAAGGCCCTGCACCTGCACCAGTTCGCGATCCTCGCGCACCTGTTCGTGAAGACACTCTACGGCAAGGAGAGCCCGCGCATCGCGCTGCTCTCGAACGGCACAGAGGACTACAAGGGCAATGCCCTCGTCAAGGAGGCCCGGGCCCTGATCGAGGCTGATCCGCGCCTCAACTGCGTGGGCTACGTGGAGGGTCATTCGCTGTTCGACGGCGAGGTGGACATCATGGTCTGCGACGGCTTCCTCGGCAACATCACGCTCAAGCTGGCCGAAGGCGTCGGCAGCTTCATGACGGATACGCTGCGCAATGCCCTGAAGCGCAACATGTTCAATGCCCTGGCGGCAAAGCTGTTCCTCGGCCCGGCCCTGCGCGAGATCCGTACGCGCACGGACTACGCCCAGTGGGGCGGAGCGCCGCTCCTGGGCCTGAAGGGCAATGTGATCATCTGCCACGGCCGCAGCAATGCGCTGGCGATCCGCAATGCGCTGAAGGTCGGCTACGAACTGAGCCGCCGCGACCTCGTGCTGCAGGTCGAGCAGGTGATGGCGGACTACGGCGAGAGCCCTGCCGGGTAGCGCATGCGGCATGACACTGGTGTCATAATGTTCCCCACGTTATGAAAGATGTGGTCATACGCAGCTCGGGCCGCTACCTGCCTGAGAAGGTCTTCACGAACGACCATTTTGCCCAGTTTCTGGACACCAGTGATGAGTGGATCCAGGAGCGCACGGGCATTCGTGAGCGGCGCTTCGCGGCCCCCGAGGAACGCAATTCCGACATGGGCACGAAGGCCGCGCAGCAGTGCCTGGAACGTGCCGGGGTGGATGCCTCCGAGGTGGATCTGATCATCTGCGCCACCGTCACCGGTGACCGGATCTTCCCCGCCACGGCGAACTTCATCCAGGAGAATCTCGGCAACCGCACGGCCTGGGCCTTCGATGTCAATGCGGCCTGCGGCGGCTTCATCTATGCCCTGAGCCTCGCATACGGCATGCTCGCGAGCGGCGTCAACAGGCGCGCACTCGTGATCGGCAGTGAGAAGATGACCTCGATCCTCGACTTCACCGACCGCAGCACCTGCGTGCTCTTCGGTGACGGGGCGGGGGCCGTGCTGCTCGAGGCCGTCGACCCGGCTGACAACCCGGAGGGCTTTGGCCTGCGCAACTTCGTGCTCGGCGCGGACGGTTCGCTGGCCTACAAGCTCTGGCAGCCGGACGGCGGCAGCGTCAACCCGCCCAACCCCGATTCCCTGGCCCGGCACGGGCACTACATCCACATGTCCGGACGCGAGGTCTACGTCAATGCGGTGCGCACCATGAATGCCATCGTGGAGGACGTGATCGCCCAGGCCGGGCTCTCGCCGGAGCAGATCGACTGGTTCGTGCCGCACCAGGCCAACAAGCGCATCATCGACAGCGTGCGTGAGCGCCTGAAGATGCCCGAGGAGCGCTTCGTCGTCAACATCGACCGCTACGGCAACACGACCTCGGGCACGATCCCGATCGGCATTGATGAACTGTATACGGACAACAAGCTGGCAACGGGGCAGCACGTCGTGCTGATGACCTTCGGCGCCGGCTTCACCTGGGGCGCGGTCTACCTCAAGTGGGGCGACCCACTGGCCGCGGGCTGAGCCGCGGGCGTGCAGGCAGAAGATGATGAACATGCAGGACTATGCAGGAGCAAACGGATGAGTCTGGCAGTGGTGTTCCCGGGACAGGGCAGCCAGCGCATCGGGATGGGCCAGGACTGGCTGGACCATCCTGAGGCGGCGCGCACCTTCGCCGAGGCGGACGCAGCACTGGGCTTTCCGCTCTCGCGGCTGTGCTTCGAGGGACCGGAGGATGAGCTGCGGCTCACGAGCAACCAGCAGCCGGCGATCCTCGCCTGCTCGATTGCCATCTTCCGCGCCCTGGCAGCCGAGCTGCCGGAGATCCGCTGCATGGCCGGGCACAGCCTCGGTGAGTACAGCGCACTCGTGGCCGCCGGGGCCCTGCCGCTGGAGAGTGCCCTGCGCATCGTGCGCCGCCGCGGTGAACTGATGCAGGACGCCGTGCCGGCCGGCACAGGTGCGATGGCGGCCGTGATCGGGCTGGAGCCCGCGCGGATCCGTGAGATAGACGCTGAAGTGCGGACGGCCCTGCCCGGCCGCGTGCTGGCGGAGGCCAACTTCAACAGCCCCGAGCAGACCGTTGTCAGCGGGCATGCCGATGCCGTGCATGCCGCGATGGAGCGCTACAGCGCAGCCGGGGCCAAGCGTGTGGTCGAGCTGCCGGTCAGCGCACCCTTCCACTGTGAACTGATGACCCCGGCGGCGGATGCCCTGCTGCCCATGCTGCAGGAAACATCCTTCAGCGCGACCGCGCTGCCGGTGATTGCCAACCTGACGGTCGAGCCCTATCCGGCTGACCCCGCGCAGTATGCAATGCACCTGCACGCGCAGATCTTCAACCCGGTGCGCTGGACCGACAGCATCGCGCGCTTCCGCAGCATGGGCGTGGACAGCCTGCTGGAGCTCGGCCCCGGCAAGGTGCTGCGCATGCTGACCGTGAAGACGGACCGTGAGATCCGTACATACAATATCGACACGCGTGCTGATGCCGAGGGGCTCAGCAGCTGGCTGGGAGGTGCGGCATGAGCGAAGCAGCCCTGCCCCTGAATGGCCTGGTGGCGCTCGTGACCGGCGGCGGCACCGGCATCGGCGCGGCCAGCGCCCGGCGGCTGGCGGCGGCCGGAGCCGAGGTCGTCGTCAACTATCTGGACAGCGCTGATGCGGCCGGTGAGCTTGTGGATGCAATCAGCGCGAGCGGCGGCAGGGCCCGCACGCTGCAGTTCGACGTCAGTGACAGCGCCGCCGTGAATGCCGGCTTCGCCGAGCTGAAGCAGCTGTGCGGCCGGCTCGACATCCTCGTCAACAATGCGGGGGCGCGGCTGGACGGCCTGGCCCTGCTGATGAAGGATGAGCAGTGGCGCAGCGCGCTGGCCGTCAACCTCGACGGTGTGTTCTACTGCTGCCGCAGTGCGATCGCCATGATGCGCAAGGGCGGCGGCTCGATCGTCAACATCGCCAGCGTGGCGGCCTTCGCCGGCAGTGCCGGACAGGCCAACTACAGCGCGGCGAAGGGCGGCGTCGTCAGCCTGACGCGCAGCCTGGCACTGGAATACGGGCCGAAGGCGATCCGCGTGAACTGCGTGGTGCCGGGGCTCGTGGACACCGGCATGACTGAGGACCTGAGCGCGGAGCTGCGGGCGGACTTCGTGAGCCGCATCCCGCTGGCCCGCTTCGGCAGCCCGGAGGAGGTGGCGGCCTGCGTGCTGTTCCTCGCCGGGCCGGATGCATCGTACGTCTCGGGAGCCTGCCTGCATGTCAATGGCGGCGGCTACCCGGCCTGAGGACTGAGGAGAGAGACATGGAACGACGCAGAGTAGCAGTGACCGGCATGGGTGCCGTGTGCGGCTTCGGGGCCGGCGTGGATGTGCTGACCGACAGCGTGTTCGCCGGGAAGAGCTGTGTCACGCGCATCAAGGGCTTCGATCCCGCGGCCTTCCCCTGCCAGATCGGCGCGGAATGCCCGGACTTCGACGCGCCCTCGTACTTCGTGGAACCGCGTGATGCGCGCCGCCTGGAGCAGAGCATCCTGCAGGCCACCGCGGCCGCGAGGATGGCGGTGCTCGACAGCGGGATCAGCTTCGAGGGCGAGCTGAAGACCCGCACCGGCGTGTACATCGGCAGCGGGATCGGCGGCCTGCGCACCCTCGAGGAGCAGATCATGCGCTCCGCCGAGAAGGGGGCCGAGCGCATCTCGCCCTTCTTCATCATCAACGCGATTGCCAACATGCCGGCCGGCGTGGTTGCCAAGGAATGGGGCGTGCACGGCCCCTGCTTCTGCGTGACCAGCGCCTGTGCGACAAGCGGCCACAGCATCGGCGAGGCCGCACTGGCGATCCGCCACGGCCGCACGGACGTGATGATCGCGGGCGGCACGGAAAGTGCGCTGAACCAGGTGGGCATCGGCGGCTTCAGTACGCTGAAGGCCCTGACCTTCGACTTCAACGACGAGCCCGAGAAGGGCAGCCGGCCCTTCGAGAAGCGCCGCAGCGGCTTCGTGATGGGTGAGGGCAGCGGCGTGATGATCCTCGAGGAATGGGAGCATGCCGTGGCACGCAATGCGAAGATCTATGCCGAGGTTGTCGGCTACGGTGCCAGCGCGGATGCCTATCACGTCACGGCTCCGCCGGATGACGGCGCCGGCGCGCAGCTGGCAATGCGGTGGGCGATGGAGGATGCCGGGATCCGCCGCGAGGAAGTGACCTATGTCAACGCCCACGGTACGAGCACCCCGCTCAATGACCGGGCCGAGACCGCGGCGATCAAGGCCGTGTTCGGCGACCATGCCTACAGGCTGAAGGTCTCCTCGACGAAGTCCATGCACGGGCACCTGCTCGGCGCGGCGGCCGCGATCGAGGGCATCCTCAGCATCAAGGCCTTCGAGCGCAATGAGCTGCCGCCGACGATCAACTACGACGAAGCGGACCCGGACTGCGACCTGGACTACGTGCCCAACGAGGCCGTGCCCTTCAGCGGCGACTACACGATGTGCAACACCTTCGGCTTCGGTGGCCAGAACGCCGTGCTGCTGTTCCGCCGCGCCTGAAGCTGATCAGGGAGCCTGTTCGCGGAAGATCACGGCCTGCATGCGGCTGCCGGGACTGCCCGGTTCGCTGCCGACGGGCCGGCTGAGCACGCCGAGCACGTCCATCTGCGGGCTGAACAGCGGCTCCAGCGCCGGGAAGTCGGTGCGCCGCACACGCACGGCACGTGAATTGGCAAGCTCCACGCGGCGGATCTCACCGTTGTCAAGCAGCACCAGCCGGTCCTCCCCGAAGCGGATGGTGTACTCCACGTTGTCACGCATCTGCTCGAAGAGCGTCACGCTGCCGTCCGTGGCGTTCACGAGATGCAGTTCGCCGCCGCTCACGGGGCTGTCCGGGTTGCCCGTGCTGCGGTTCAGCCCGAGCACGAACACCCCGCTGGCCAGCGGCATGGCATCCTCGACGCGCGCGCCCTCGATGCTCTGGCGCACATAGGTCTCGCTCTTGTCACGGCGGAAGAGCCGCACCGTGGAGTTGAACTGGCCGGGTCCCGTCTCGTCCGAGCAGGCCAGCAGCAGGTAGCCGTCGTCAGCCACCATCACCAGGGCGTCCGCCGTGGTCTCGAAGCGGTCCAGCTCCTTGCCGCTGCCGCTGGCGATGTCGCGCACGTGCAGCACGAGACTGTTGCTGCCATTGCCCCAGCTCAGCACGTAGACCTGGCCGTTGGCGGGATCGGGGCTGGCGATGATCACCTGCGCGCTGCCGGTCTCGGCCCAGTGCCGGTCCTTCTCGAAGTCCAGCACGCCGACCGTGCGGTCCACGGTGTAGAGCAGCTGCGTGCCGATGAAGCGCATGTTCATGCGGCTCAGGTCGGTGGCGGCGTCCGCGCCCTGCAGCATCTTGCCGCTGCTCTTCACGCCCTGCACGGTGTCATAGATCGCGATGCGGTAGCCGTCCGCGAGGCTGTAGGCCAGTGCCATGCGTGCATCGTCATTGCTGATGCTGATGTTCTGCGCCCCGGGGATGCTGAGTTCCCAGGCCTGGATGCCGTCCGTGAGCCGGTAGGCCCGCGCCGTGAAGCCGTTGTCATCCTCACGATGCACGATGGCGTTGCCACCGCTGACGACCACGCCGCTGAGCGGCTCGCCGAGCGGGACCTCCCAGGCCTGGCGGCCGTTGGCGATGCCCCAGGCCGTGAGCATCCCGACGCTGCCCCCGTCATCCTCCGCCGGCATCGCACCGATCAGGTACTCACTGCCGAGCGCGACATGCAGCGGCGCCGGACGGATGCCGATCTCGCCCGCCTCACTGCTGGCCGTGGTCCGGGCCTCGCTGGGGATGCCCTCCACCGCAAGCTGCTGCTCGCCGCCGCCGCCGCCGACGCAGCTCCTCAGCCCGATCGCCAGCACCACCACCAGCAGCACGCCGGCGGTTGCCAGGATCGAGAACGCCAGCAGCCGCGCCTGGCGCCTGCGGCGCTTGGCTCGCAGCTGTTCCAGCAAGTCCTGTTTCCCGTTGTAGGAGCCGGGACCGTATCCCACCTTGCATCCTCCTGCGGTCCCGCGCGGCTGCGCGGACCGGTCTCATTGCGTTGTCAGTTTCCTGCCCCGGCGGCATGTGCGCCGGGTTCCGTCTCGAGGGCGATGTGCGTCAGGCCGGCCTGGCCCGCCGCGTCCATGGCCCGCACCACCAGTTCATAGTCAGTGCCGCGGTCGGCGGCGATGCGCACGCTGGTCTCGGGGTCGCTGCCCGCAAACAGCCGCGGCAGGGCCTCCCACTGGTACTCCACGCCATCCACCGCCAGCATCCCGTCCTCGTCAATGCTGATCATCACCGAGGGCCGGTCGTCAACTGCCGCCGAGCTGGCCTCGGGCAGCGTCACCGAGAGCGAGGGCGGCAGGTAGCGCGTGATCAGCATGAAGAAGATCAGCAGCAGGAAGATCACGTCCAGCATCGGCGCGAAGGGCAGCCCGCCGCCGCTTTCCAGCATCTGGCTGACGCGCATCAGCCCTCACCGCCTTCCGCGGCCGCGATGCGCAGCGGTCCGCGCTCGGCCGTGATCTTCATGCAGTCGTCAACCACGGTGTTCAGGTGGTTCTGCCAGCGCAGCAGGCGGCTGCGGAAGAAGCGGAAGGCGATCACCGCCGGAATGGCGATCATCAGGCCCGCCACCGTTGTCAGGAGCGCTTCCCAGATCCCGCCGGCCAGCACCGAGGGATTGACCTGGCCCTGCAGTTCGGCCACGGTGCGGAAGGTCTGCACCATGCCGGTCACGGTGCCGATCAGCCCGAACATCGGCGCGACCTGCGTGACCGTGTCCAGCGAGTTGAGGAACTGCATGCCTTCCAGCAGTTCCTGCTCCACCGCGAGCTCGGCCCGGCGGCGGTCGATGCGGCCCTCATGCATGCCGCGGGCCAGCAGCGGTGCCAGTTCGCCGTTGAGGCGCTCCGGCAGCAGCGCGGTGCCGCGCAGCACGTTCTCCAGTTCGTTGTCAGTCTCGGGAATGAAGCGCGAGAAGAAGTACAGCCGGTTGAGGATCACGAACACGGTGTACAGCGAGATCAGGGCCAGCGGGTACATCGCCCAGCCGCCCTTGCTGAACCACTCCAGACCGTTTATCACGAGGAACACAGACTCTCCTTGCCCACACGGGCCTCAGACGATGGGAAACTCGAGCTTCATGCGGAACTTCCAGCTCTTGACACTGACCTCCGGCGGGAACTTGCCGAAGGGCGCGGCCACGCGCGTGGCCTCGAAGCATTCCTGCTCAAGGATCTTGTGCGGGCTCTCGATCGCCCTGACGCTCAGCAGGTTGCCATTGCGGTCCACCTCGAACTCGAAGGTCACCGGGCCCTTGATGTCTCGCTCGCGCGCGCGCTCCGGTGTGCGCACCAGCCGGCGGATCTTCTTGCGGGCCGCATCGCCGTAGTCACCGAGGATGTTCAGCTCGGACTCACTCGGCCCGGGCGGTCCGGCCGGCGGACCGCTGGCCGGGGCACCGGTGGTCTCACTGTTGGGTTTGTCAGCGCTGACATTGACCTGCGGGTTGTTGTCCGGTGAGACCGTCACGGACGGTTCGTTGTCATTGTTGGAGGGCTTGTCCGGGACCTTGACATCCGGGCTGTGCTGCTCGGCCTGATCCTTGGCGCTGGGCTGCGTGGCCTTGTCAACGGGCCGCGCCGGGGCGTTGGTGTTCACGTTGACAGCCGGCTCATTCGTGGCGGGGTCGGCCTGCTTCTGCGAGGGCTCGACATCCACGCGCGAGGGACTGCCCTCGCCGGCCGGCTTGACCTTCTCCGGGGACTGCTGCGTCTTCACCGGGCGCGCGGTGTTGACCTGCGTGCTCTGGTTGGGCTGCTCGGTGTTCGTCTGCGGCACCTGGGTGAGGCTGGAGCTGTTGCTGGCCTGGCCCGGCTGCGGTGTCTGCCCGCTGCTGCTCGGATCCGTGCTGGGCCGGGTATTGGCCTGGCTGGAATCATTGGTCGGGGCCGAACTGTGCACCGGTGCCTGCAGCGGATTCTGCATGGTCGCGGCATCCGACTGGGCACCGCTGGCCTGGGCGGTCAGTGCATCCTCGGTTGGGATCAGGAGCGGGATCTGCGGCTTCGGTGGGACGGGCTCACTGGGATCGATCAGCTCCACCTGGAAGACCACGGGGAACTGCAGCGGGCGGCTGAGCGCCGGCAGCAGCAGGATCACGAGCACGTTGAGCAGGATCGAGCCGAGCAGGAACAGCAGGTTGCGCCTGCGTTCATGCGCCGGACTGTGCGGCCCGGTCTCCAGCCTGTACTCGTTCATGCTCAATGCGGCACCCTTGGGTACATAAGATATTCGGAGTGCCGGGCGAACATGTAAATTCGCATGCCATCAGGACGCAATCCGGGCCTGAGTGTTGCATGCCGGGCAGCGGTGCCCGTGCCTTCAGCGGCTGAGCAGGCGGCTCAGGCCATCCCAGTTGACGGCGGTGAGCACTGCGAGGAAGAGCATGTTGACGAGGGCCAGGCTGCCGAGCAGCCGAGAATGCAGGCGGCGGGTGCGGGCATCGCTCTCTGCCTGCAGGGCCTGCTGCGTGGCCTGTTCGCGGTCAGGTTCGGCGCGGCGCAGCTGCTCATAGCGCACGGCCAGCAGCCAGATCAGCGACTGGGCCTTGTCCAGCTCAAGCCGCGAGCGCAGCCGGACTTCCTCCAGCTCCGTGCTCAGCTGCTCAATCCGCCGCTGCTGCTCACTGGCATAGATCCAGCTGATCCGGTCCGGTTCAACCTGCTGCTGACTTGACGCCATGTCAAAATATAACACGGTATATCTGTCTTTGGGCAGATAAATTACAGAATGAAGCAATCTCGACTATTGATGATTGATTATTCCATTAAATCCACATAAAACTCACTGAGGCAGGCTGAACTGGGTCCGCAGCCAGGCGGAAATCTCCGGCCAGAAAGCGAAAGCCAGCAGACCCAGCAGCAGGAAGCCGCAGCTCAGCAGGCGGATCACGAGCAGGCTCATCCCGGAGAGCAGGGCATGCAGCAGCAGCCAGATCCGCCGGGGCCAGCCCATCCGCCGCGGCACGGCCTGCGGTGCACGGGAGCGGTGGCGCAGCTCATGGTTCTCGGCGGCGAGGTGGCTGACAACGGCCTCGGCCCGGGCCTTCTCGATCTCGGCCTGGCGTCTGGCAACTTCCAGCTCCTGCTCAAGCTCGCGCATGCGCCGCTCATGGCCGTCGCGGAACAGATTGGGATCCTGTTCAGGCATCGCAGCGCTCCAGCAGGCAGCAGACCGCCGGCAGGCCGCCCCGGCGGTTGGCAATGAGGGATGGCTCAGTGCTCAGCAGGGCGAAGCCGGCGGGCAGCAGCAGCTCCCGCAGCAACGCCGCACTGAGCGTGCTGAAGTCCGGGTTGGCAGGATCGCTGCAGCCGCGCAGCAGCAGCAGTCCGCCGGGCTGCAGCACGCGGGCGGCCTCCGCCCCGTAGGCGGGCCAGTGGCGCTGAGGGATCAGGTGCAGGCAGCCGCGGTCCGTCAGCAGCCGGAACGTGGCAAGCTCCCAGGGCAGCTGCAGCACATTGCCACAGTGCAGCTCAATTGCCAGACCGGAGCCGGTGGCACGCTGTGTTGCCAGGCGGATGGCCTCGGGGCTGATGTCGATCCCGCTCACCTGCCAGCCGCGCCGGGCCATGCTCAGGGCCTCGAGGCCAGTGCCGCAGCCGAGATCGAGCACGCGGCTGGCGACGGGAAGCCTGAGTGCATCGAGCAGCTTCCCGAACTCCGCACTGGGACTGTCCTCCTCCCAGAGTTCAAGGTGATCGCCGCTGAGATAGCGTTCATTCCAGAAATTGGCGAAGCGCTCATCGGACATGCGCAGCTCCCGGTGGAAACGAAAAGGGGCAGGCCCGCAAACGGACCTGCCCCGGGAATCCGGCTTGCCGGAAACCTACTTCTTGCGTGCCGGAGCAGCCTTCTTGGCAGCGGCGGGCTTGCGGGCCGGAGCGGCCTTCTTCGCGGCCGGAGCCTTGGCAGCAGCGGTCTTGCGGGCCGGAGCGGCCTTCTTGGCAGCAGCCGGAGCGGCCTTGGCAGCGGCCGGCTTGCGGGCCGGAGCCGCCTTCTTGGCAGCAGCCGGAGCGGCCTTGGCAGCGGCGGGCTTGCGGGCCGGAGCGGCCTTCTTGGCGGGAGCCTTGGCAGCGGCGGTCTTCCTGGCCGGAGCAGCCTTCTTGGCGGGAGCCTTGGCAGCCGTGGTCTTCCTGGCCGGAGCGGCCTTCTTGGCGGGAGCCTTGGCAGCCGTGGTCTTCCTGGCCGGAGCGGCCTTCTTGGCGGGAGCCTTGGCAGCGGCGGTCTTCCTGGCCGGAGCAGCCTTCTTCGCGGGAGCGGCCTTGGGCTTGGCGGCCTCAGCGGCCTGGGCCTTCTTCCATGCATCCATGCTCAGGCGGCGGCCGTTGTCGACGAAGCTCTTCAGGCTGTCCGTCGCCCAGTTCCAGTACTCCTGGAACTTGTCGACGTCGGTCTTCTTGGGCAGCTTGGAGTGGGTCACCTGGACCTTGCACTTGTTGCGGCCGAAGGGACGGAAGTTCACGGTGACGACGGTGCCGGGGGCGTTGCCGGGGTTCTCCCAGGTGTAGCGGAGCTTCTTGCCCTTTGACACCTCGAGGAACTGGCCCTTGTCACCGAAGCTGTTCGAATATGCACCACCGACCTTGACGTCGTGGTTTGCCTTGGACGCATACCATTTGGCATTCGTCTTCGCATCAACCCACGCATCGAAGGCCTTGGCGGCGGGTGCATCGATGGTGCGCTGAATGCGACTTCTGTAAGTGGTTTTCCTTGCCATTTTGTCTACTCCTTAGAGAAGTACTATTGGCAATATTAGCGCAAGTCAAGCCCTTTTGCCGCCGGAATTGCCAGAAACCGGCGCATTTTGGTGAATTTCCGGCGAAATCAGCCTGATTTGTTGCCAGCGCGGCTTTCCGTTGGCACTTAGGGCCGCTGGAAACGGACATCAGTTGGCAGGCCGGCGGATCGGCAACGTCCTGGAAATTCCACGGACAGGATCCGCCGCCGGGGTTTGTGTTGGCGGGACGGCATCTCAGGACTGCCCCATCCTGAGCTCGCCAGATTCCCCGGCGCTGCCAGCTTGGTGCCCTGCCCGGCACCCCGGCGCTGCCAGCAGCCGGTCCGATCCGGATTCTGGCATTGACACCTCGGCTGGCTGGCAGCGGAAAGGAAAAGGGCGCAGCCCGCAGGCCGCGCCCAGTATGCCGGTGATCGGGAAGCCGCTATTCCTCCGGACGGAACAGCTCGGCATCGATGTTGAAGCGCGGCAGCTGGCCGGCCATCAGCTCATTGAGCGCATCGATGTAGTAGGGGTCGATCTTGGCCTCGCGCAGGTCAACCATCAGCTGCTCCTTGATCTGGTCAAAGCTCGGGCTGACCTCCGGATAGCGGCGATGGCAATACACGATGTGGAAGTTGCTGCCCTTGATGATCCCGCTGTACTGGCCCTCGCGCAGTGAGAAGGCGGCGTCCTCCAGCGGTTTTGGCAGCCCCTCGCCCTTGCGGTAGGAACCGAGCTCGCCGCGCACCGCACGCATCTGCGGATCCATGTTGACTTCCGCAGCGATGTCGCCGAAGTCCTCGCCGCCCTGCAGGCGGCCCAGCACCGTGTTGGCGGCGGCTTCGTTGTCCACGGAGATGATGCTCAGGTGCGCTCCCTCCGGCAGGTGGAACTGCTCGATGTTCTCGAGGAAGAACTTGTTGGCCTCGGCCTCCGTGACCTTGATGTTCTTCTCGCGGCTGATCTTGTCACGCAGCCAGACCTCATACTTGCTGGTGACGATCGTGTACTCCAGCAGCTGGTTGACCGTCTTCTCGCTGTAGAGCAGCTTGAACTGGTTGTAGACGTCACGGCCCATCGTGTTGTCCACGAAGTCCGTCATCTCCTGCTGCGTGGGGCGCAGGCCCTGCTTGAGGCCCTCCTGGTAAACGACCATCGTCTGGAAGAAATCCAGCAGGCCGTCCTTGCCGAGGTTGCGCAGCCAGTAGATGTTGAGGTCGTCAAGCGTGAATGTCACGCCGTCCTTGCTGGCAACGGGGCTGTTGCCGGAGGCGCTGGCGGGCACTGCCATGCACAGTGCGAGCAGGCAGAGCACGATGGCACTAAAGGCTTTTCTCACCTGGAACTCCTGAGGCTTGATGCTTGCGCGGAACCGGTCAGCTGCCGGTTGCGTCCTCGCTGAGCCGGCCGGCAATCCACTGGGCGGTCATGGCCGCCAGCTCATGCTTTTCCCTCCAGCCCGGTTCGGCAATAACACTATCGCCGGTGACCATCGCGCAGTTTAACTTGGAGCGCCCGAATGGCAGGTCGCCTCCGAGTTCCACGGCCAGCAGCATGTCCGCACCCTTGCGACGGGCCTTGGCCCGGGCCCGTTCAAGCCAGTCGCTGTCCTCGAGCGAGACGCCGCAGATCACCTGCCCGCTGCGGCGCAGATGCTGCATCGAAGCCAGCACGTCCGGGGTCTCGGTGAGCGTCAGTGACCAGGCCTCGCCGTCCTTCTTGCGCTTGGAGGAAATGTACTGGGCGGGGCCGTAGTCCGCCACCGCAGCCAGCATCACGAGGCCGTCGGCCTCGGGCAGGCGTCGTGATAGTTCAGCCTGCAGGTCGTAGGCTGTGCGCACCTGGCTGATCCGGGCGAAGCGCGGCCGCAGCATGCGCGGGATCTCGATCCCGGTTTCCAGCAGCTCGACCGTGGCCCCGGCATCCAGCAGCGCCGTGCTGACCTCCAGCCCGAGTGTGCCCGTGCTGGCATTCGTGATGAAGCGCACAGGGTCGATGTATTCCCGGGTGCCGCCTGCGGTGACGATGAAGTGCCGTCCCGCCAGTGCGCCATTGTCAACCACCGCTCCCGCGCCGGCAAGCTGGTCCAGCACGCGGTCATGGATTTCCTGCGGCTCCGCCATGCGGCCGCTGCCCACGTCGCCACAGGCCAGGCTGCCGCTTTCGGGACCGACGATCAGGGCCTGGCGCTTGCTGAGCAGCTCTACATTGGCCTGCACCGCCGGATGCTCCCACATCCGCACATTCATGGCCGGAGCCAGCACCAGCGGTGCCTGGCTGCTCAGATGGCAGGCCGTGAGCAGGTTCTGGCCGCGGCCCTGGGCCAGATCCGCGAGGCAGTCCGCCGTGGCCGGGGCCACCACCATGCAGTCAATGCCGCGCGTCAGGTTCAGATGCGCATAGAGTTCCTCGCTGCCCCCGCCGAGGTCATCCTCCAGCATCGCCCGGCGGCCGGTCAGTGCGGTGAAAGTCATGGGAGAGACAAACTGTGCCGCAGCCGGTGTAAGTACAACCTGGACCTCGCAGCCGCTATGCACGAACAGCCGTGCCAGCTCACAGGCCCGGTACGCGGCAATGCCGCCGCTGACTCCCAGCAGGATGCGCTTCGTGGATGACATGGATCACCTCGCGGTGGATCAGTCGTCTTCCTCGCCGATGGAGAGGCCGAATTCGTCGTCATCGAAGAACTCCGGCTCCGCTTCCTCCTGTTCGGCGTCATCGGGGATCGTCGGGAAGCTGGCCTCGGGGAAGTCATCCCCGGCCTCGCCTTCCTCCGGCGGACCGAGGCTGTCGATGTCCGTGAACAGGTCGCTCGTGCCGTCCTCGTAGTCCGTGAAGGTGATGTCCGGAGTTGAGAGCGTCGTGCTGTCCACGCGGCCTTCGACGATGTCGTTGAGCGCGATGGAGAGCGGCTTGCGGCGCAGGTCATCCTCGCTGTAGCCCACCGTGTTGAGGCGCATGTCGCGGATGATCTGCTTGGCACGCCGCGTGGCGGTCAGCACCAGCTCATACTTCTTCGGAATCCGCTCCTGCAGCGCCTCCAGCGAGGGCTGGATCAGGGAGTCTTCCTTGTACTTCATTCCTTTGTTCCTCCGGCTTTCCCAAGCAGACTGTCAATTGTCGGACCGACTTCCGTCAGCCCGGCCCCGACCAGGGACATCAGTTCCACGAGCTGGGCCGTGGCCCGCTCCAGGTCGTCATTCACGATCACGTAGTCAAAGCCGCGCATGCGCTGCAGCTCCGCCACGCTGTTACCCAGCCGCAGGGCCAGGCTTTCCGCGGATTCCGTCCCGCGGCCCTCCAGACGGCGTCTGAGCTCCTCCAGTTCAGGCGGCACGATCGCCACCAGCGGCCAGTGCGGCCGCATGGCGCGGATGCTCAGGCAGCCCACGGTGTCCACCTCGAACACCATGTTGCGCCCCTCCCGGGCCGCGCGCTGTTCCTCCACCACGGGTGTCCCGTAGTAATTGCCATAGACCTGCGCGAACTCCAGGAATCCGCCGTTGACGATGGCCTTCTCGAACTCGCCGTGGTTGAAGAAATAATAGTTGACGCCGTGCTGCTCACCCTCACGCATGCCACGCGTGGTGGCGCTGATCGACAGCATCCAGTCCGGAAGCTGTGCCAGGGCGCGGGCGATCAGGGTGGACTTGCCGACCCCGCTGGGTCCGGCCACCACGATGCAGGCGGGACTGAAGCTCATGCCAGCGCCTCCTGCCAGCCGAAGATCCGGCTCAGGCAGGCCTGGCAGTCCCGCAGGCAGGCCGCTTCCAGCTGCTGCGGGTCATGGGCGCGCATCCCGCGGTCCGCACCGCACTGCAGGCTGACGCGGCATTCCCCACGCTCGTTGCGGCGGATCCGGCCATTGAACCAGCCGCTGCTGTCCACGGGCCGCTCGCGCATGCCGAGCACGCAGAATTCCAGGTCGTGCAGGCGGCTGCTGGCGGGTGCATTGAAACTCAGAGGAATCCAGCTCCAGTCCCCGCGCAGGGATGCGAGGTTCTGGCGGGCCGTATGAGCCCAGAGGCTGGGGTCCGCCATTTCATGCTGGAAGAACACGCCGCGCAGCACACGCAGCCCGGCATTCACGGAGCAGTCCTCAGCCGGACGTTCGATGAAGTGGAACACCAGCGCACTGAGCAGGTCCGCCGCCGGAGTACCCTGCAGATCGGGCCAGAAGCAGTCCGCAAAACTGCGGGACTCGCCGTGGAAGAACTCCGAGGGACGCAGGAGCGATCGGTAGAGATCCTGGTGCAGCTCGAACAGACGGTGGTCCATGCGCTCACTGAGGTTCTGCACCCCGGATTCACTGCGGGCCCTGACGGGATAGGCGGCTGAGTCCAGCAGGTCCACGGCAGCATGGGCCTCGCCGCCGAGTTCGGCGATGAAGGCCTCGAAATTGCGGTGTACCGGCCAGATACAGGCCCCGGGTGTGAACAATGCAAGCTGCATGGCTGAACTGGATATTTTAAGGTATTACCGGCACTGCGTCAAAGCGCGGCAGATTGTGATTGAGGGTTGGTAAGGCGATTTGCGGAAAACCTGCATAGAAAATAAAAGAACCGGCGGCCTTTCAGCCGCCGGAGCGGACACGCAGTAGATAGACTAGCAGAAAATCCGCAGGTTCCCAAGTATCTACGCGAAAATTGCAAAAAAAATCCCCGGGAATTTCCCGGGGAGTGGCTTTGGTCGGTTTCGCTTCGACTTAGTCGAAGTTGTAGTTGATGGTACCCATCAGGCTCAGGGCCTCGGCATCCATGAAGTAGCGGGCATACAGGTTGAAGCTCCACTCGTCCCAGATGTAGCCGAAGGCCAGGTTCGGACCGAAGTCATCACCGCTCACGCCTGCGCCGTTGTCATTGAAGATGTTGCTGTAGTCCATGTAGCTGAGACCAGCACCGAACCACCAGGAACCACCCTCAGCACAGGGAGCGCACTCGTCCCAGTTGTTGGCGAGGATGTAGTCGAGGTCAACACCCCAGACATCCACGTCACTGTCCAGACCGAAATACAGCTGGTACGCCAGCCAGTCCGAGACGCCGCTGAGGTTCAGGGTAGGCACGAAGTCGTTCTGGCTGTTGCCGGCGGAGTCATCTCCGCTGAGCAGCAGGCCACCAACGCCGACGGCGGGACCCCACTCGTTCTGGTCATCAAGAGCTGAATACTGAGCGAATGCACTGCTGGCCCACATCACGGTAACCACAAAACAAAGGATTGCCGTCAGCTTCTTCATCGCTTCCTCCAAGGAATATTCCGATTAACACGGTGCAGAACACCTGCTGATCGAAGATACTACCGCAGTTGATGAACGTTTGTCAAACCTCCATCCCCTACCTTATATACCATCGTACAGAAATCCAGGTGATTTATCAACAAGCCGTCAATCCCCGTTCAAGCTCCGCAGAAAACAAGGCACGGGAGGAGCCCGGAGGCACCTCCCGCAATGGGGGGGGGAATGGCTATCTGCTGGGTTGTTGCCGGTAGCAGGATCCATCCGTCCTGCAGGCTATAGATCGGCACGCGCGACGCCGCCTGCACGGCGCAGCTGCGATTTAACCGGGAGATCAGCCCTGGCCTAGCCGCCGACGGGGGTGGCCAGCAGGTTCATGTCCTTGACGCTGACGTTCTCCACTCCGGACTCCAGCAGAATGATCTGCTCGGCAGGCAGCCAGGTGAGGGGCAGCAGTTCCGCCTTCTGGGCATCACTGACCTTCACGTTGAGCAACTGCACACTGCTGTCCAGCTGCAGGTTGGGGAAGAGATATTCGCCGCTGGAGGAGGATTCCACGGTCATGAGCGGAGTACTCTCCCCGAGGATGTAGACCTGGACCTCAATCCCTGCCAGGGGATTCTTGGGCGGTTCAATCTCACTGCCCAGTTCCGGGTTCGTCTCATACTGCCAGACACGCCCGCTGACATTCAGCCCGGGCTCCGCCGGATCCGTGACCGTGATCGCAAGCGGATCGGAGAATGCGACCTGGCCATCCGCCAGACAGACCACGGCCAGCCGGGCACTGAAGCTGCCGCTGCCGAGGTATGTGTAGGCCAGGGGAAAGATTGCGGAGTCATCAAAGCTGAAGCGCGCTCCGCCCTCACCGCTGTCCAGAACGTAGCGGTAGTCGCCGGGGTCACCCGTGCTGGAACTGCCCAGGCCGAAGTTCAGAGCCAGCGGTGCCTGGCCTGTATTCAGATCCACCGTCAGATCGGCCGTGCAGCTGCCCGGCGGCGAGCCGGGGTCACCGCTGACACTGATGATGTTGGAGAGCGCCGCAGCGGAGCCGCTCTGGCTGTCAAAGCCGGCCACGGCGATCTCAGCCGCACCCGAGGCAGGCCAGGGAATCCTTGCGGAGTAGTTGGCGGGACCGTTGCCGGCGGACTTCAGGGAAACACTGACGCTCAGGAAGGGATCGAGCAGGTTCGGCAGGATGCTGAACTGTGTTTCCCCGGTCTGCTTCACGAGGATGTTGAAGCCGTCGATGCGCTCACCGAAGTGGATCGCCACCGGGGTGATGTCGGCGGCATTGATCTCGCCGTTGCCATCACCGTCGACCGCCGCACTGCGCCAGTTGGCACTGCCATCCCCGAGCGGATCACCGGCGGGCCAGAAGGCGAAGCCATCATGCAGGTCCGCCGCATCATACTCCACGCTGCCCTTGAAGAACTGGCCGAGCGGGGTGATGTCGGCAATCCCGACCTCGCCGTTCTGGTCATAGTCCCCGACCACCCGTGCCGTCCAGTTCAGATCGATGCCGAGCGGGGGATTCCCGCCGGCTCCATCCGGGTCGTCAACCGTCGCAGTGAGGTTGAAGACGGCATTGCCGGCACCCTGGGGGGCGGCGGCCGCAACGCGCCCGGGATCCTTGCCGAGACGGGCCAGCTCGGACAGCAGCCGGCTTTCCAGCTCCTGCTGCAGTGCCGAACCGGAATCCGGTGCCGGGTTGCCAGTGCCGCAGGCGGCAAGCAGCAGCGCACAGGCAGTGATTGTCAGACTGATTCGCAGGCTGTTGTACTTCTCGGATATCTGCATACCGTATTGGTATACCGCAGGAAGCAGAGCATCAATCCGCAGCGGCAGCCAAGCCCGGGTGATGCAGGCAGCGGGAGCCGCTGGCCGGACTGCACACAGCCATTTCCAGGAGTTCACCGGTTTCCATACCACATATCAGCCGGCAGTGATCTGTCGGCAGCAGCCTCCCGCTCACGTGGATTATTCCAGATCAGCAACCCGCTGAAAATGGACGATTCATCACGATTTCAGGATGATCACTGCTCAGGTGGGGGTGGCCAGCAGATTGATGTCCGAGCAGACCTTCAGTTCATCCGGCTCCGGTATGACAATGATCGCCTGACCGGGGAACCAGCCCAGCGGCAGCCGGCTGTCCATCTCCGCCTGGGTCGGACGCACGATGTAGATCTTCGTCACATCCAGCCCGAGGCTGTCGCCATCGAAGAAGTAGGCACCTTCAGCATCAGTCGTGGTCGAGGAGACAATCACGTCGTCAACTGAATTGTAGATCTCGATCTCCGCGCCCGGCAGCGGATCCTTCGCGGGCTCGGGAGAGCCGATCACCGGGTTGGACTGGTAATGCCAGACCTTGCCGGTGACGTCAAAGGTCAGCACCGGTTCAGGCTTGACGTGCACGAACACGGCATCGGTGTGTTCCGTTTCCTCGCAGATGATCTTCAGCTCGGCGATGTAGGTGCCGACTGCGGTGTAGGTATGCAGGATCGGCTCCGGACCGAGCAGGTTCACGAACAGGACGTCACTGCCGTCGCCGAAGTCCAGCAGGGCGAAGTTGCCACTCGTGCCGCTGAAGGTGAACTGCGCATCGGTGTCAATCAGCGGATTGGGGTCCACCACGCCGAGGTTGACGCTGCAGTCGTCCCCGATGCTGCCGACAACCAGCGGCAGCACCGTCTGCTCACTGCCACCGTTCTCGCAGAATGCAGTGAGCGTGACATTGAAGGTGCCGCTGTCAGTGTATTCATGCTCAAGCATCAGCTCAGCCAGGCTGGCAACCTCCTGCGGTGTGCTGCCGTCATCGAAGTCAAGGATGTAGGAATCGGCATCAGGTGTCGTGCCCACGGCGGAAAACAGCACCGTGAGCGGGGCGAAGCCCGTATCGGGGGTGGCGGAGATGCTGGTCTGCAGATCACAGGGCAGTGGCGTGGCCATGATCTCGATGCTGTCGGTCACGACATCCGTACCACAGGTGACGGTCAGCACCGCTTCATAGATGCCGCCGGCGGTGTAGGTGTGGTAGGCCGGGAAGTCCCACAGGCCGTCCAGTTCCACGCTGTTGCCATCGCCGAAGTCCATGAGGTAGCTGTCCGCGACCACCGAGCTGCCGATGGCGGTGAAGGCCGCCTCGAAGGGGAAGTCCGCCACTTCGGTATTGACCTGTAGGTCGGCTGTGCAGGGTGCTTCCGGGAATTCGAAGATCGTGGAATCCGACAGCGGGCCACCACTGCCGGAGGCCGTCTCCCAGGCCTGCACACGCAGTTCAAGGTAGCCGCTGCCCGGCCAGCCGCCATCCAGCTGGTAGCCGATGCTGCCGCTGGCCTGACCGCTCCAGGCCACGCTGAATTCCGCCTGCTCATCGTCCGGATTGGGCAGCAGGCCGAACTCCTCCTCCGCGCCGAAGCGCTGCTCCACGCGCCAGCCGTCGGCATGCTCACCGAAGTGGATCGCGATCGGCGTGATGTCGGCGGCGTTGATCTCACCGTTGCCATCTCCATCCACACGGGCCCGGAGCCAGTTGGCACGGCCCTCGCCGTCCGGGTCGCCGCTCGGCCAGAAGGCGAAGCCCCCATGCAGGGCGGGATCGTCATAGTCCACGGTCTGGCCGAACAGCAGGCCCAGCGGCGTGATGTCACTGATCCCGACTTCGCCGTTGCCATCGTAGTCACCGATCATGCGCGGGTAGAAGATCAGCTGTGAACTGCCCTGCTCGCCACCGCCATCCGGGGCCACTGCCGAGACGGCAAGATTGAACACGGCATTGCCGTTTCCCGCGGGCGGGCTGGAAAGGCTGCGTCCGGGATCCTTGCCCAGTCGCTCCAGTTCGTCCAGCAGCAGGCCTGTCAGCTGGCTCTGCAGGACGGGATCAGGCTGGCCCGTGATCTCCGTCGGCAGGGCAGCGCTGTCAACCGGTGCGCTTTGCCCCAGCGAATCAGCTGCGCCGCCTCCGCAGCCCGCGGTCAGAACAAGCAGCGTACCCAGGGGCAGCCAGTGAAGCAGTGGATTGCAACGACGCATAGCGTCCTCCCGTTCGCGGCAAGGGCCCGTCCGCGCATAATTCAGCCACTAGCAGTATACGGTCATTCACAGGCTCTCTGCAAGCAGCAGTCCGGCAAGCGGCCTGATTCAAGGGCGGGGCGTCAGGCTGATATTCAGATTCCCCCCGAATACCAGATAGTACAGAGGTATTTCAAACGCCTCCTGCGGCCAGACGTAATCCGCACTCAGTGCAGCGTAGTCATCCGGGTCCGGGATCAGGTACAGAGGATTGGATTCCGCACTGTCAACCTGCTTGCTCAGCATGTAGTCCTGACTCTTGATGGTGAACTTCCCTTCTGAACTGCTCAGGTAACCCAAGTCGTAGATGAAGGTACTGCCCTGCAGCACGCCATTGTTCAAGGGCAGGCTGAACTGGACCCCCGGCAGGTTTGCAAGCCAGTTGCCGTAATCATCCGTGGCCTGCACCCTGACGGTGATGTCCTTGGTAGCCAGTGGGCTGTGGGCCTTCGGCAGGAGCACGGAATCGCTATACGTCTTGCCTTCACTCGAAATGGTCAGGAATGCGCTGTCCAGGCTGCTGAGCAGGTAGAACTGCTCACCGCTGATCCAGAACTTGTCAAAGATCGAGGGGTCGATGACCGTGTCCGGGATGACACCTCTGAAACTGAGCACCGCTTCCTCACCCGTTGTCCCGCTTAGGTCGAACAGATAGCCCCGGTCGGTGGACTTGTCAACCAGTTCAACTCCCAGATTTACATTCACGCCGGGAGCTGGCTGAGTCAGGGTCACAGGGACACTGGCAGACCTGAGCCCGCCATAGACATCCTCCAGCCAGAGCACGGCGTTGAAGTTGCCACTTTCTGTGTAAACATGCTCCAGCGGCAAATCAGCCAGCCCGGTCTCCGAGACCAGCTGTTGGCTGCCATCCCCGAAATCCAGGACATACCTGACTGCAGGCTCGCTGGTCCAGGCGAAGGAGAACCGCACGGTCTGGGGTGCAAATCCGCGGTTGTTGAATGCGTAGAGATACACCTGCTTGGAAGTCGGAACCGGTGTTGCTATCGCCTGCACCGTAGCGCTGGCGGATTCAGGCCCGCAGTTCACGGTAAGTCTGGCCGTGTAGATCCGGCCATTCTCATAGAGATGTTCGATCGGGAACTCAGTGATGCTGGCAATCACCTGGGTGCTGCCGTCACCGAAATCCAGGATGTAGCTATCTGCGTCAATCGTGCTGCCCGCAGCCGTGAACCGGGCCAGGAAGGGTGCCGGCTGTTCATTGGCAATCAGCTGCAGTCCAGCGGCGCAGGCGCTGGTAGCGGAGTCATAGACCTGTACCGCACTGGCGGCTCCAAAGCCTCCACTCTGCGCATCCCAGGCGCGCAGGCGCACTTCGGCATGCCCGCTCAGCGGCCAGGGCAGGAGGAACTCCTGGGCCAGGTTGGAAATCCGGCCATCCTGCCAGCCCAGACTGTATCCATCCAGCAGTCCGGCGGGATCATCCACCGGAATGAACCCCGAGAAATCATCCGTCCGCCATTCCACCTGCCAGCCGTCGGCACGCTCTCCGAAGTGCAGGGCGATCGGGGTCAGGTCCGAGCTGGTGATCACGCCGTTGCCATCCCCGTCGCAGCGGGAGAGCAGCCAGTTGGCATGGCCCTCGCCGTAGGGGTCGCCCGCCGGCGGATTGTCCGGGCCTCCCGGAACCGCGGGATCAGAATAGAAGACATTCTTGCCGAAATTCTGGGCCAGGGGTGTGACATCCGCCACGCTGACTTCGCCGTTGCCATCGTAATCGCCCAGCAGGCGCGGCACGAACAACAGGCGCAGCGATCCCGGATCTCCGGCACCATCCGGCGGACTGGCCTGCAGTACGCTGGACAGCACATGATTGCCTTCCCCGAGCGGCGGCCGGCTGGCACTGCGTCCGGCATCCACCCCACTGGATGCCAGCATCGCCAGCAGTTCTGACTGCAGCTCAAGCTGGAGCTGAGTATCCTGCACATCCACCTTGTCGGATCCGGCAGTCGTGCTGACGGTTCCGTTGCCTCCGCCGCAGCCCCCAAGCAGCAGCGGAAGGATAGTGGATGCAATTGCGAACAGGAAAACACTTCCTCTCATTGCAAACCCCCAAAGGTTGTTTCAACCGGTAATTCCAATGGAGATTCTACCTGCAATGGAGCATGCCCTCAAGGCCTGCAAAAGCTGGCATTCTGCGAAATATTTCAATTCTGTTAAATTAATTGCATGGTCACGCAGCTCAGGCGCATGTTCGCCTACGAATTCGAAATGACGGAGAAGGTGATCAGCGCCGTGGAACGTGCCGGCGACTGTGAGCATTCCCGTGAAGCCCGGCGTCAGGCGGCGCACATCATCGCCGCCCGCTCCTGCTGGCTGGAGCGCATCGACAAGGGCAACTCCGAGCATGTCGAGCTCTGGCCGGACAAGGAGATCCGCCATCTGCGGGACATGGACCTGGCCACGCAGCTGCGCCTGCAGATCATCCTCTCAAACCTGGACGATACTTATCTGCGCCTGCGCCTGCGCTACCGGAGCTACGAAGGTGAGCAGTGTGAGCGCAGCATGCAGGACATCCTCACGCACATGGTGCTGCACAGCGCCTACCACCGTGGCTACGTAAACACCTTCCTGAAGGCCTGCGGCCAGTCCGCCGTGAATTCCGACTTCATCGTCTGGGCCGACTGAACCAGCCTGCGGGCTCAGCCCGCGTTGGCCTGCAGCTTGTCGAGCAGCTTCCTGTAGCCTTCGCCGAGGTCGCCCATGTCGAAGCGGAACAGATCCTTGTCCAGCTTCTCACCGGTCTCCGCATCCACCAGCCGGCAGGTATCGGGGGTGATTTCATCAGCGAGGATGATGCGGGCACTGCTCTCACCGGCGGGCTGGTAACGGCCGAACTCCAGCTTGAAGTCCAGCAGCTTGATGCCCTGGCTCAAATAGATCTCGCGCAGGGTATGGCCGATGGTGAGCGCCATGTACCTGATCTTGGCCAGCTCGTCGTAGGTCGCCAGGCCCATCAGCACCGCGATCTGGTCGGTGATGAAGGGATCGTGCAGTTCGTCATTCTTGTAGCAGATCTCATACAGCGGCGGGTCGCAGACCAGCCCGGGCTCGATGCCGTAGCGGCGGCAGAGGCTGCCGTGCGCCTCGAAGCGGATGATCACCTCGATCGGGACGATCTCCACGCTGCGCACGAGCGAGTGGTTGGCATCGATCACGTTCAGGAAGCTCGTCTCGACGTGCATGTCGTTCAGGCGGCCCATCAGGAGCGCACTGACGGCATTGTTGATCGCGCCCTTGCCGAGTGAACTGCCGCGCTTAGTGGCATCAAAGGCGGTCAGGTCGTCCTTGTACTCCATGATCAAGAGGTCCGGGTCATCCGTCCTGTAGAGGCGCTTGGCCTTGCCTTCGTAGAGCATCTCTCCCTTGCTGTGGCTCACGTCTATTCTCCCTTTTCCTTGTTGTCAGAACCGTTGTCAGACTGCCCTTCGGCGGGTTTGCGCCCGCTTCCGCCACGGCGGCGGCGGCGGCGCGGCTTGCTTGCATCCGCGGCAGCGCCGTCGGCTGCTCCATCCGTGGCGGGCTTCGTGTTCTCTACCACTTCCCTGGCCGGTTTATCCTTGCCGAACTCCGCGGGTTTCTCCCGGTCCCTGGCAGTGCTGCCACCGCGTCCCCGGCCACGCCCGCCCGCGGAACGGCTGCGCTCAGTGGTCGTCTTCTTCTTCTGATGCTCCGCCTCACCGAGCGTGTCATCACCCTTTGCCGCGCCGGACTTGCTGCGGCTGAGCACCACGCTGGCTGACTCGTAATAGTCACTGGCGCGCTCGCTGATGTTCTGGATCGCCCCGGTCTCCACGGCGATGCTGTCGATGTTGCCCTGCTCACTGCGCAGGATGCTGTCATCGCGCCTGCGGCCCCGGCGGCGGCGGGCCTGCACGGGCTTGATCTCATCACTGTCCGGGCGGCCGTCACTCAGACCGACGCGCTCGAACAGGCGGTCCACCTGGCGCAGGAAGGGGTCGATCGTGAACAGCGAGGAGATCTGCTCAGTGCTCAGGTGGCTGCGCACGTCGCGGTCATTGAGCAGCGCATCCAGAAGCGGCGTGCGATCCTCCCAGCAGCGCATCGCATTGCGCTGCACCATGGCGTAGGCCTCCTCGCGGCTGACCCCGGCCTCGGTCAGGGCCAGCAGCACGCGCTGGCTGAAGATCAGGCCCTTCGTGAGGTAGACATTGCGGTTCATCTGCTCCGGGCGGATCACGAGCTCGTTGACGACGAAGCTCAGCTTGTCCATCATGTAGTCCACGAGGATGCAGGCATCGGGCAGGATCACGCGCTCGGCACCGGAGTGCGAGATGTCACGCTCATCCCAGAGCGCCACGTTCTCGAGAGCGGTCACGGCATAGCCGCGGATCACGCGCGAAAGCCCGGTGATGCGCTCGAGCAGGATCGGGTTCTTCTTGTGCGGCATCGCGGACGAGCCCTTCTGGCCCTTGGCGAAGGGTTCCTGCACCTCGCCGATCTCCGTGCGCTGGTAGCTGCGCAGGTTGACGGCGATCTTCTCCATCGTGGAGGCCAGCCCGGCCAGCACCATCACGAAGTGCGCGTGGCGGTCGCGCTGCACCACCTGGTTGGAGACCGGTGCGCTCTGCAGGCCCAGCTTGCGCAGGATCTGCTCCTCGAGATCCGGCGGGATATGGGCGAAGTTGCCGACCGCACCGCTGAGCTTGCCGACGGCCAGGCCGTCGATCGCCATGGCGAGGCGCTCCTCGTGGCGGTTGAGCTCGTCATACCAGACGAGCAGCTTCAGCCCGAAGGTGGTGGGCTCGGCATGCACACCGTGCGTGCGGCCCATCACCGGGGTATGGCGGTGCTCGAGCGCGCGGCGGCCGAGCGCCTCACGCAGCCTGAGCAGGCCCTCCTCGATCAGCTGGCCGGCTTCCTTGAGAATCATGCACTGCGCGGTGTCAACCACGTCATTGCTGGTCATGCCCTTGTGGAAGTAGGCGCTGTCCTCGCCGATGTAGTCCGCGACCGCCGTGTTGAAGGCGATCACGTCATGGTGCACGGCCGCCTCGATCTCATTGATGCGCTTGAGCTTGTAGTTGGCGTTCTTCCTGATGCGCTTCCAGGCATCCTGCGGGATCTCCCCGCGCTCCGCCCAGGCCTCGCAGACAGCCAGCTCAACCTTCAGCCAGGTGTCAAAGCGATGCTTCGCCGTGAACAGGCGGCCCATGGCCGGCCGCGTATAGCGATCGATCATCCACTGCTCCGGATGCAGCCGGACACGGCACCCACCGCCGCGTACGGCAAAGATTTATTTATTGCTTGCGGAACAGGTTGCGGAGGGCGTGGCGCCTACTTTCCTGACAGCTCCTGCTGCAGTTTGGCACTGTCACGCCGGTTGCTTTCACGCATCCTGTCCCTGAATTCCTTGAGCTTAGCACGCAGTTCACTGCGACCGATGGCAACCTGCTGCACGGCCAGCAGGGCGGCATTGCGCCCAGCGTCCATCCCGACGCAGGCCACCGGAATGCCCGGGGGCATGTTCACGATGGAATACAGCGAATCCTGCCAGATCCCGCTGTTGACGGCGGGCACGCCGATCACCGGCATGGTGGTCAGCGCAGCGCAGACACCGGGCAGGTGCGCACTCTTGCCGGCCACGGCGATCACGCTCACGCAGCCCTTCGACTCCGCCTCGGGGATCAGCCGGCCCAGCCGCTCATGGTCGCGGTGCGCACTGCAGACGGCCACATGCGCCGTGATGCCGAACTCGCAGAACACGGGCAGCATCTCCTCGGCCACCGCGCGGTCGCTGATGCTGCCGAGCAGCACGATCACTTCCAGTCCATCGGGTAACTGCAAATCACTCACGCGCAGGATTTTACAATGTGGCGCAGCCCGTGAATGCAATGGACCAGTATTCGGCAGGTCAATCCACCGCTGACGCAGGCCCGGCTCAGGCCAGCGGGTCGGCCGGGCTGCCGGGGATCACGCTGACCTCCACGTCGATGTTGCCGACGTAGGACAGCGCCTCGCTGCCGCTTACGCCGACAATCACGTAGGCATTGCCCTCCGGGCTGACATTGCGGCTGTGCAGCAGGTCCAGCTCGAACAGCGTGGCATCGGTGAAGGGCCCGTACCATTCGAAGCGTCCGCTCTCGTAGTCACTGACGGCCACGTGGAAGATCCGCCCCTGGTCATCACTCAGCGTATCCAGGCTGAGCGTGTCGATCTCGTGATAGCTGATCACACCGCTCAGGCCGTACAGCACATAGCTGAAGTCATCCCCGGTCTCCGGGAATTCCAGCACATCCTTGCCGAGGTAGTTGACAACGCCGACATCGAAGCTGCTCTGCAGGTACTGCTCCGGCTGCAGCAGGTTGTGGCCGTTGAGCACTGCCTGCATGCCTCCCAGCGCGCTGGCCGGCCGCCCGGCCGTGTCCGGCAGTTCCAGCTGCAGGGCTGCGGGGCCCGGCTGCAGCTGCTGCCCGGCAGTGTCGTCAAGTCCCGGTCCGGCGGCGCAGGAGCCGAGCAGGGCAAGCGCTGCCAGAGCCGGCAGCAGGCTGATTCCGTGATTTCCGTGCATGTCATGTTCCCTTGCGGAATTGGGGTCCCACTGGCGGAACCAAGGATCATACCCGGTCAGCGCATTGCCAAAACACCGGCGGATTGTCAACATGCGGGATTTGCTGCGGCAGAAAGAGGAGAAACCCCGCCGTGGCGGGGTTCCTGCTTCCTTGCTTCGGGAGTCCGGTACTAGCGGATCAGCTGGCGGCGGAACTCCAGGTCGGGGCGGATCTTCAGCTCGGTGAGCTCGGGCATGTCGAAGAGCTTGCTCCAGTCCACGTAGCCCAGATCATTCTTGATCCACCAGTTGGGGATCGGCTGGTACTCGATGAGGTCCGGGATCTTGAAGTCGATCGGGTCGCCGATGATCACTTCCACGTCCGTCACGTCGCTGAAGTAGTTGTTGCCGGTCACCGCGATGGTGAAGTAGCCACGGTTGAATTCATTGATGTTGTCGGTGTAGAGGTTGTAGACCTCATACTCACCCTCGGCGAAGGGGCCGTACCACTGATAGACACCGTTCTCGTAGTTGCTGTAGCAGACGTAGTACTCGGCGTTCGGGCTCTCGCTGCTGTTGAAGTCGGTCGTGAAGCGGATGCCGCGCATGATGGCGCCTTCCGGCACGTCCTTCACACCGAACACCGCATACTTCAGGCCGCCGCCGGCCGCCGGGAAGTTGAGGTAATCCTTGCCGTCGTCCTCGAAGTTGTAGACGCCCTCGGCCTTGCTGATCAGCTTGGTCTCGTCCAGTTCGTTCAGGCCATAGCCCACGCTCTGGTGCTTGTTGAGCCAGACCGCGTACCAGTCGATGTAGATGTCGATGTCAGCCCAGTCCTGCCAGCCGCTGGACATCTTGTCCAGGGAGGGCATTTCGTCGGAGGTGATGGCCTGCTCGATGATGGCGGCCTGGTCGACTGTCTCAGTCCCGGGGTTCTCGGTGTCGATGCCGGTCCCGCCGGAGCAGCTGGCTGCCATGACGGCGGCGCTGCTGATGATGATGCCTGCGATGCTGTTGGTGAACTTGTACATTTCTGTGAACCTGATTTTGGATTTGGGGTTCCACAGATGAACCATATTTGTTACCCGGGCGTTCCCAAACCAAAACAGCCGGACAGGAAAGTTTCCGGAATTCCGGAAATCTCCCGCAGGCCAGGCGCATACTGGCCGGGCAGAAACGCAGACAACCCGGCCTGAGCCGGGTCGTCCGTCCATACCGATCCTTGGTTGTTCCGTGTTCAGAGGATGAGCTGCAGCGCAAGCACGAACGGCTCGATCTCCGGGCGCCTGTAGAGCAGGTCCCAGTCCACGCGGCCGTGCTCGTCGATCACCCACTCATTCGGGATCGCCTCGCGCAGCTCAGGCACGGCGATCTCCACCGGGTTGCCGATCTCCACCTCGACATCCGAGACGTCGGTGAAGTAGCTGTTGCCACTGACGGCGATGATGAAGTAACCACGCTGCTGGTCATTCACATTGTCGGTGAAGAGGTTGTGGACCTCCACATGGCCTTCGTAGAAGGGACCGTACCACTGGTAGGCACCGCTCTCGTAGTTGCTGTAACCCACGTAGTAGCCGGCGCTCGGATTCTCACTGCTGTTGAAGTCGGTCTCGAAGCTGATTTCGCGGATCACCATCCCGAAGGGGATGTCCTTCAGGCCGAACTGCACGTAACTGCTGCCCGTGCCGGAGGCCGGGAAGTTGATGTAGTCCTGCTCACCCTGCTCGAAGCTGTAGACACCGCTGCTCTTGGCAACCCACTTCGTCTCATCGAGCTTGTTGTTGCCGTAGCCCACGCTCTGGTGCAGACCCAGCCAGACGCTGTACCAGTCGATCATGTCGCCGGCCGTGCCCCAGTCCTGCCAGCCGCTGCCCGTCTTCTCCAGGGACTGCGGCTGCTCCATGGTGATCGCCTCGCCGATGACGGTTTCGAGATCCGCGGGGGCGGGGGTGTTCTCCAGGCCGCTGCTGCCGGAGCAGCTGGCGGCGAGCATCACGATGCTTCCTGCAATCAGTCCGGTGATCCCGGTGTTCATGTTCCTGACAATCATTTCTGTGAACCTTGCTTTGAATATTTGGGGCTCCACAGGTGAACCGTATTTGTTACCCGGCCTCAGGTATGCGAAAACCACTCCTGGAGAATTTCCAGGGGTTTTTCAGACCCGGACTTGCGGCGCAGAAAAACACAAACCCCGCCGCAGCGGGGTTCATGTTTCCTCAGTTCGGGAGTCCGGTACTAGCGGATCAGCTGGCGACGGAACTCCAGGTCGGGGCGGATCTTCAGCTCCTGGACATCAGGCAGCTCGAAGAGCTTGCTCCAGTCCACATAGCCCAGATCGTTCTTGATCCACCAGTTGGGGATCGGCTGGAATTCGTAGAGCAGCGGCAGGTCAATCCGCACCGGGTCGCCGATGATCACTTCCACGTCCGTCACGTCGCTGAAGTAGTTGTTGCCGGTCACCGCGATGGTGAAGTAGCCACGGTTGTACTCGTTGATGTTGTCGGTGTAGAGGTTGTAGACCTCATACTCGCCCTCCGCGAAGGGGCCATACCACTGGTAGACACCGTTCTCGTAGTTGCTGTAGCAGACGTAGTACTCGGCGTTCGGGCTCTCTGAGCTGTTGAAGTCGGTGGTGAAGCGGATGCCGCGCATGATCGCTCCCTCCGGGACATCCTTCAGGCCGAACACCGCATACTTCAGGCCGCCGCCGGCCGCCGGGAAGTTGAGGTAATCCTTGCCGTCGTCCTCGAAGTTGTAGACGCCCTCGGCCTTGGCGATCAGCTTGGTCTCGTCCAGTTCGTTCAGGCCGTAGTCAACGCTCTGGTGCTTGTTGAGCCAGACGGTGTACCAGTCGATCAGGATGTCACTCCCGGTCCACTGCTCCCAGCCGCTGGACATCTTGTCCAGGGAGGGCATTTCCTCGCTGGTGATGGCCTGCTCGATGATGGCGGCCTGGTCGACTGTCTCAGTCCCGGGGTTCGCGGTGTCGATGCCGGTCCCGCCGGAGCAGCTGGCTGCCATGACGGCGGCGCTGATGATGATGATGCCTGCGATGCTGTTTGTGAACTTGTACATTTCTGTGAACCTGATTTTGGATTTGGGGTTCCACAGATGAACCATATTTGTTACCCGGGCATTCCCAAACCAAAACAGCGAATCAAAAAAAAAACGGGACCGGTTGCCCGGTCCCGCTTCAGCCGGAAGCCCCGGCCTCAGTCCAGTTCACTCAGCCAGTCAGTCACCTGACCGTAGGCATCCTTGTTATGCTGCGCCGCGGCGCTCATTACCGTGCGTCCGTCCCCATCCTCGCCCGGCTGGGCATCCTGGAAGGTGAAGCGGCCGGCTGCGATGATCGCGATGCTGCAGAGCAGCATCAGTACTGCATTGCGGATATTGTGCATTGCCTGCCTCCTTGGGAATGATCGGGGGTTTTCTCAAACCAGATGTGTTACCGCAGCTGGGCAAGGCTCTAACAGCAATTGGATTAAGTGAAAGTTAAATAGTTGGAGGCCAGGCTGTAAGCCTGGCGGAATCCGAGCTGTCGCCTGATGGAGGCCAGGCGGTAAGCCTGGCAGAATGCAGAAAACGAAAAGGGCCCGCCGCAGCAGGCCCTTATATACATCAATATCTCAGCTGCTTCAGTTGACCGTGATCTCCAGCCGGCAGGAAACCGTCACATCGGCATTGTTGTCCACGTAGTTCACGAGCAGGGTATCGAGCCCCGGCTGCAGCGCGGTGATCACGCCGTTCTCGATCATCACTTTGTCATTGACCGGCTCCAGCCAGACATAGGCGGAACTGCTGGTGACGTACTCATCCTTCTCCTTGTCGCCGATCGCGGAGCGGAAGCGGTAGATCGCCGTCACATTCAGGCTTTCGCCCTGGCTCATTTCGATGTAGCCCTTCTTCTCACTGGAGGCCAGCACGGCATTGGGGTCGGCCCCGCGCACGAGGCGCAGGCTGAAATCCTCACCCGTGGGCAGGGAGTAGATTCCCGAACCGCCGCCGCAGGAGGCGAGCAGGAACAGCAGCAGGCCCAGCAGGGCGGATGTGCAGAGCTTTGACATGCCTATCTAATCGCTGCGGACAGGCCGGCGGATAAAGCGCGGGGGCCGGCTTCTAGCGCAGCACCTCGGCCTCGATCCCGCCGATGCTCACGCTGTCGCCACCGAAGACCGCCACGGTCACGAAGCAGTGCCGCGAGAGATAACGGTCATTCCACTGCAGCGGCCGCACCTTCCATTCCATGCCGTTCCTGTAGGGGCCGTACCAGCGCGTGTCGCGGTCGCCGTACTGGCGCACGCCGATGTAGAGCCCGCTGCGGTCCGAGCTGCCGAAGCTGCCCGTGCCGTGCACAGTGAAGCTCGCCAGCTGCTCATAGCCCGAGAATTCCTCGAAGGCATAGGTGGCGAGGCTTACCCCGTCATAGCTGGAGACCAGGTTCAGGTTGCTCTCGATGTCGCCGGTCTCTCTGAGTACGGCGTTGCGCGTTGCCAGGATGTACTCGCCGGGGTCCACGCTGAAGCGGTTGCCATCGGGCTCGACCAGCAGGTCGGCGAGGCTGCCGCCGTAGTCTGCCAGCATCTCGCTGTAGGTGGAGTTGACATACTGCGAGACGGAGCGGTCGTCGGTGTAGGCGTAGTTCTGCATGAAGGGATCGTCACTGCGGCCGTTGCGGTTGACGATGTTCACGTAGGCCGGATCATTCGAGTCGTAGAGCTGGTTGCCGTAGGCGTCGTAGTAGCCGTACTGGTCATAGTAGCCATACTGGTCGTAGTAGTAGCCGTTCTGGTAGTAGTAGTCGCTGTTGCCGGAGTAGTACGGCCCGCTGTTGCCACCGTAGTAGTACGGCTGCTCCGGCAGCACATAGCCGGTGATGTTGCCACCGCCGCAGGCGCTGAGCAGGACTGAGGCCAGAGTTGCGGTCATCAGGCCCGCGATGCCGGTTCCATTGCGCATTCCCATGCTGATCCCCTGTGAATGGACTACAGGAACATTATCCGCGCGGGCATGGATGAGGTCAAGCGGGGGCGCAATCGGCAGCCAGGCATAGAGTTAGCCAATGTCTGTGATTTGCATGATGGAATTGCTTGTATGATTCCGGAATGGGACAAGCGCGTGTGCTGATCGGCAGGCAGAGCTTTGAGCAGCTGCTGTTTGGAACCCGGCATGCCGGAGATTTAGTCACCGGTGGTTTCATTCTGCCAGGTGGCACTTACTTACCTGCATTCATCAGCTTCTGTGTGTTGCAGACTATGCAAATCTGCCTGGGAGTATCAGCTGGTTACTCCAGCGCCAGTTTTAAGTATGCCTACGGGATTCCCGGTGCTGAACTGGCTCATATCACGGAATTCATGACTGTTAGCCTTGTTTTGTTTGCTGTATATCTGTCCACTGCCTCATTGATGATCGTACGGAAAATAAGGCGCACAAGGGAGCTCAGGCTCAGAAGTTGGCAACACGGCATCGTGCTGATGCTGTTGGGGGCAGACGACCGGCTGGATGAAGTGCTGAAAAGCAACAGCTGGATGGTTCGCATCCTCACGCCCCATCTGAAATCCGACAGCTTGTACGGCCGCACGAGACTTAGTGGACAATTCCTGCCGCAACTGCTCGGAAAGGACTACGGTTCCTCGGCGACAATCCAGATAACTGCAGGTATCATCTGCGTGTTCAGCCACCTATTCATCAGTATCGGCCAGCTGGATATGGGGCACTCAGCCACCATGTCAGGAAGTTCACTGCTGCTGCAATTGTTGGCCACATACGTTCCTGCGCTTGGGCTGCTGCTGGTGGTCGATGTCGGAATGGAACAGATGATGGGATTGTCTATTCTTCGGGATCATGTGCGGGAGCTGGACCGCTGGGATGAGCGAACGGCAACCGAGGAGGCTGCCAGTGAGGAGTGATTTTTCAGGCAACTAACCCAATCAGCCTATGCACCAACTCCGTGCAGGCTGGCATTGAGCACCGTATATCCGATGACCCTGCCTGCCTGGTAGCGGGCAATCACGTCATCTGCGATTTCCTCACTGTCATCCGCCGCCAGCCCCTTTTCGAAACTGATGTAGAGCACATCCCCCTCTGCGTCATACGTCATGGAAAAGCTGCGCGCGGGCTGCTCCCGGAAATCCGACAGCAGACTCCTGATGCTGTCTGTGATCACGGCCATACCTGCTCTCGCTTCAGATAATACCTTTAGGGCTCATTTGCTTTTGGGCTCATTGCTCACTCTCCATTGCTCATTGCTGTCAAGGCTGGCGCAGTCATGCCCGCAGCCGTATAATCCAGCAGGGAATGGACATGCCTGAAACAGCAGGGACGGTAGGAAGTGCCAGCAGGATTCACGAGCGCCTGGCAACACCTCTACCTTCAGCGGAGGCCGCTGATGCCTGAGAAGCTGGCAATGCGCAAGGGCGGGCTGGAGGAGCGGATCTTCGGCAGGCGCAGGCTGTCATTCAGCGACTGGTGGTTCAGCCGCTCGCCGCGTCATTTGCTCAACTGGATGCAGATGCTCACCGGGGGGATCTGGCCCTCGCTCGGTGCCGCGATGATCTTCCTGTTCTCCTTCAACAGCACGACCACCTGGGAACAGAGCGTGGGCGGCCTGGCCACACCGCTCGCCGCACTGCAGATCCTGAGCTACGCCGTCGGCATGCCGCTGATCGCCTGCCGGACCTACAACCGGATCTGGACCGCGCAGCTGCGCGTGCGGCGGATCCTCAGGGAATCCGACATCGTGCTGCGCATCCTCTTCGGCTGGCAACCGGACTATGCCGACGAGGGCGTCCGTGCCACGCTGCGCCAGATCGAGGGCCGCGAAGCACCCGCCGACCTGCACAGGGCCTTCTTCCAGGTCGGCAGCCAGCTTTCCTACTGGCTCGGTGAGCGCCCTGAGCCGCGTCCGCCCCTGCCCCGCCTGGTGCTGATCCCGCTCGGGCTGCTGCTGGCGGGCCAACTCGCGCTGATCCCGCTGGCCCTGAGCTACGAGGATGCCCCGGAGCTGTTCGCCATCCTGCAGCAGGTGCAGTTCCTGGGCGGGCTGCTGGCCTTCCACTTCGCCAACCAGCTGGCCGGGCCGCTGTTCGAGCAGCACTATGAGCTGCATCTGCTGCGCGAGCACCTGCGGGAAATTGACAACGACCGCTTCATTCCGCGTCCCGTGCTGGAGATGTTCGGCCGTGACGACAGCGCCCAGGCGGCGCGCCGGCGCGTGCATGCGATGCTCCCCGCGGCTGACCACCCGGGCCGGGCCGCTGATGCGGAGCCCCGGCGGCAGGAGGGCGGGGTGCTGCATGGCTGAGCGCCTGCGGGAAAGGCAGGGCGGGATTGCCATGACGGATGCGGAGCATGCTGTCCGTCCCGAGTTCAGGCTGGAGCGGCTCTTGTATGGCAACGGCCCGGAGCGGTCGCGCCTGCCCTACCTGCCACTTGGCGGCACACGGCCGCTGAGCCTCTGCCTGCTCATGTACTCATTTGCCAGCATCGGCTGGATAGCCT
Source organism: bacterium (assembly GCA_041395205.1). GTDB lineage: Bacteria > 4484-113 > 4484-113 > 4484-113 > JAFGCY01 > JAHEFU01. Next base: position 726,492 of record JAWLAZ010000001.1, on the reverse strand, counting down.
GCCTGCTGCCGGCAGGCGGGGGTGGAAGCGGCCAGCTGGATCCGCTGGGCCAGCTGCTGGCCGGCCTGTTCGGCATCATGGCCCTGCGTGCAAACTACCTGCTGGCCTGCCGCATCGAGGACCTGCGCCGGCGCATCCTGAACTTCGATGTGCTGCCCCTGCTGCTGCAGGAGGAATCCCTGCTGTTCACGGAGCCGCAGTATGCCGTGATCACGCGGCGCGCGGAGTACCGCCGCCTCGAGCTGCGCAGTCCCCGGGGCCGCCGGCAGCTCGTCGGCCGCGAACTGGCCTGGCTGCTCGGGATCGCGCGGCGGCCCTCGCCATCCATCCTGCAGCTGGCGGGCCTCTGTCTGCTGGGCGGGATTGCCTGTCTGCTGCTGATCCACGGGCTGGCAACGCGGTTCGAAGTCCTGAGTCCGCAGGCCGCAACCCTCTGCGTGCTGGCCTGCAGCCTGCTGCTGGTGCTGCAGCTCGTGCTCGCGCTGTGCATGGTGCTGGCGGGGGAAAGCGTGCTGCGCATGCACATCCGCCGCCTGGAATCGCTGGACGGCAGGCGCAGTGGTGCCTGAGCGGCCAAGCTTCGAACGCATCCTCTTCACAGCTCAGCAGGGCGAGCGCAGGCTGCCGGCGGGCCCGGTGCTGGGACCTGAAATCACGATGATCGCCGCCTTCGTGATTCTGGTTGTCATTCCACCTCTGTTTTACCTGCTCTGCGGCTGGCGCATTGTCAATGCGCTCTATCTGGCCGATCCACCTGCATGGAGCATCAGCCGGGCATTGCCATTCCGGCTGTACATGGCTGGCTTCTCGCTCGGCCTGCTGTCCGGCCTCTTACAGCTGCTGCGACTGGGAATGCTGCTCGTCGAACTCCGCCAGCGCATTGCCAAATCCGAACTGCTGCTGCGCCTGTTCAGTGATGACAACTATCCTCCGCTGGAGGAGTACGGCTGCGGCTTCCTGGCCCGGCTGGACCACATCCACCTCAACCTGTCAACCGGCTTCGGCCGGACCCGCGCCGCCGGGATGCAGCTGGCCTGGCTGCTGGGTGTGCGCCGCCGCCCGTGCGTGGCGACCACGCTCAGTACACTTGCACTGGCACCGCTCAGCCTGCTTGTACCGCTCAGCGTACTGCTGAACCAGCAGCAGCCGGGCTCATACGCCTTGCTGAGCCTGCTGATCCTCTCCGTGCCACTCTGGCAGTGGGGCTTCTCCAGCCTGCTGGAGATCACGCTCGGCACGGGCGTACTGCGTGAACATGTGCGGCTGCGGGACCGGGAGGAACGGGAAGGAGTGGTCAGTGGTCAGTAGTCAGTGGTCATGGAGGCCAGATGTCAGTCTGGCAACGGAGGCGCTGCGTAGCTGCGCCAAGATGGAGGCCAAGCTGTAAGCTTGGCGAATGCCAGGCAAACTGCCTGGCCTCCAATGACAGCGCTGCCCTATCCGCCGGGAACGGGATTGACATCACCATCCGCCCCCGGGATACTCCGGGAGACAAACATGACAGACAACGCCGACAACTGGAGCAGGGACATCTCCGCCGAGCTTGAAGAGTTGAACGCATACATGCGGAAAGTTGTGGGAACCCTTCCGGAAGCTGACCGATTCTTCGTCACAAGGGACTGGCGGAAGAACTACAGGATTGTGGCAACGGAAGCAAGAACCGGGATCTTCCAGACCGTAGTCAGCAGGAGTGAACTTGAAAGGTCAATCTTCGTGTATCGTGAAGCCGGTGAGGAGCCGCGATACAGCTGGATCCCGGACGAAGTAGATGAAATCTCATTTTCTTCCTCCGGCACAAGTGCATTCAGAAATGGGACTCCACTTGCCGCGTTTCATGAATTGATGTACTTTGCCACGCTTGAGGCAGATGGATCACTGGCGAAGCAGAGCCCGCGCTTCATTGATTTTGTCCTTGAATGCCAGGGGAATCTGGAAACATCCCACATTGGCAGCCTGCAGTTTCCCGCCGATGGGATTCCCGGCCTGCTTGCCATGTGGCGCTGGCCGGAGATAGGGTATCCATGCACATCGACAATGTCAATAACCTTGTTCGAGCAGAGTGACGCGGATTATTCAATCCTGCAACAGTCAATCCTGGAGAACAGCGATCAAGCGTCCGTTTATGACTGCTATCTTGTCAACGGGCACATTATCTCGTCCCTTGCTGGCGGGCCTCAAAGCAGGGATATTGTACTTTTCAAGCTTGAGGACTTCATCAGGACCGGCGACCTGAAATGTGTTGCCAGGCACCCTGTCATTTCCGACGACATTGCGGGCGGGAGGAATGAAAAGGTCTGCGGGGCCGACACCGAGTACATTTACATCCTGAATTATCGTACGGGAAGGCTCAGGCGAATAAAGATTGAGTAGCAGAGAACTCCAGAGGAAATGCCCGCTTTACAACTGGCCTCCCAAAGCAGCGCAGCGGCCCATCCGCCTGGCAACAGGATTGACATCACCATCCGCCTCCGGGATACTCCGGGAGACAAACATGACAGACAACGCCGACAACTGGAGCAGGGACATCTCCGCCGAGCTGGAAGTGCTTAATGCGTACATTTCCGAGATTGTTCCGAAGCTCGGCGATGATCGCTATGTGACGCCACCAGGCAACTGGCGGGACAACTCGGATATCCAGGCCGGCATGGATTTTGTCTGCATTGGCGAGAGGGCGGTGACTTACACCAGGAAGACTGGCGCATTGCTCGCATTCAAGATCGGCAACTCGCCTTGCAGCCATTTGCGTGTACCCCATGGCACTACTGTGCGCTTGAATCCGAGTGGTTTGATGCTGTTCGACATGATGCCGATGTATGAGAAATTCTCCATTCTGAGAATTGACAACTCAGGCCAGACCCATGCAGCCAGTCCGGAATTCTGCAGGTTTGTCGAGGAATGCTGCAGCCATGCCAGGACTCCAATGATCTGCAACCTCCAGATTCCAGATGGCAACGGCCATGGCCTGATATCAGTGGCGGAAACATATGTGGTTGATGGCAAAGTCGCAAGAAGCAACCTGGTCATCTGGTTCAGGCAGGTTGGAGACAAGTATGAAATCGTGGATCAGGCGCGCGATCCATTCTGGGAGTTCAGGAACTACAGGAGCTACTTCATGTCCGGTGATCGGATCGTCTCCTGCGGCATTGACTACTGGCCTGTGGACTGGATTGACAGTTGCACCGTCAGTGGACCACACTTCAGCTCCGGGTATGTCAACAACTTCAGGTTTCAGCTCAGTGAAGGATTCAACGGAAAACTGCCGGCTCAAATGGTGACAGGAGTCGATGATGAGTATGTTTACATCATGGATACGGAGACCGCAAGGCTGAGTCGTTTGCCTGTCGGCAAACTGCCTGTTCAGTTGGATTGATGCAATCCCCAGCGGCGGGGGTGCCGCTGCTACAGTCTGCAGATTCTCATTCTGATTCTGCTTCTTGACCACTGCCCACTGATTGCCAGCTTTACAGCTGGCCTCCCGCAGCGACTCTTCCGCCGGGAACGGGATTGACATCTTCACCCTGCTGAATGATACTTCACTTTAGGTTAATGACAGACAACGCCGACAACTGGAGCAGGGACATCTCCGCAAAGCTGGATGAGCTTTCCGACTACATTGATCAACTGGCGGAGCAGCTCAGGCCGGAACAGCGGGTCACACTCCCCGCATCCTGGGGTTATGGCAACCAGATACTTGCCAATGACGAACTTGTCGCCATCCACCGGATTCTCTTTCAGAGGAACAGAGCAAATGGAGCCCTGCTGGTCCTGAAGCAATACGGCAGGCAACCCCTGCATGTGAAGGTTCCGGTTGGCAGCAGGGCGCAGCTGGGACCATCAGGACTGCTGGTGTATGACCAGTTCGTCCAGAAATCCGGGCAGTGGCGCTGTGTCACCTGCGACTCCGGGGCAGCGCTCAAGGCAGAGGGATCACTCACTGAATTCGTGAAAACGTACATGTCCAGCTGCAGTGAGCCCATGGTCAGCAGCCTGCAGTTACCGGGAGCGGATGGCCTCGGCTTGCTTGCTCTCGCCGAAACCACGCCTGAAGAAGATGCAGTCAGGCGGGGTGAGCGGCTTGTGATTTTCAGAAGGTCCGGGAATGGCTGGGAAATTGTTCGCGAAAAGCGCAATCCCAAACGGGGCATCATTCATGAATGGCATGCATACCAGCTATGCACGAATCGCCTGATACGGCATCCATTGAACTGCGGGGAAGGCGAGTGGATTGAATACTTCGACCGGAACGCATTCATCACGCGAGGCAGCGTCATCCGGAAGTACAGTTGCCAGTTGAGCGAGGAGTACTCTGGCGAGTTTCCGCGTGAGGAAGTGAGCGGAGTGGACAGCGGGCAGGTCTACATACTTGACCGCGAAACCGGCATGCTGGAACGGATTGCGGTGATCTAGGGATTGCCGGAGTCTGGATTGAAGCTTCACTTTGTCAATCGCCATCTGCCTTTTACCTTCTGCCTACTGCCCTCTGTCTACTGCCCGTTGATTGCCAGAATGAATTCTGGCCTCCTTCAGCGGCGGGGGCGCCGCTGCTACAGTCTGCAGATTCTCATTCTGATTCTGCCCACTGACCACTGCCCACTTACCACTGATTGCCAGCTTTACAGCTGGCCTCCTTCGGCGGCTGAATGCCGCCGCTCCTGCGAGCTGAATGCTCGCGCTCCGCTCTTCTCGTGCCCGCTCCATTCTCCCCGGTCCCTGATTCCTGATCACCGGTCCCCGGTCCCTGATACTAAGAACTAATAACTGACAACTTCTTATACTATTCGGACTATCTGGACTATCCAGACTTTTCCACTATTCCACGTTGCTCAGGCAAGCTGCGCACCTCCGTTCTGCCCACTGCCCACTGATTGCCAGCTTTACAGCTGGCCTCCAACGGCGGCTGAATGCCGCCGCTCCTGCGAGCTGAATGCTCGCGCTCCACTCTTCCCGTGCCTCGCTCTCCGTGTGCCGGTCCCTGACAACTCAGAACTGACAACTTCTTCCACTATTCGGACTGTCCAGTCTCTTCCACTATTCCATTGTGCGCAGGCAAGCTGCGCAGCTCCGGGAGTGAAACCTGACAACACAGCCAGCGAAGCTGCGCTTCGCGGCTCCCTCTGCCCTCTGACCACTGACCACTGACCACTGACCACTGACCACTGACCACTGACCACTGATTGCCAGGCCATGGGCCTGGCCTCCCGTCAGGCCTTGGCCTGACTGCCATCCCCGCCCTGCAGCTTCACGAGCCTTGCATACTCCCCGCCCTTGGCGATCAGCGCCTCATGGTTGCCGTGCTCCACGATCCGCCCGCCCTTCAGCACCACGATGTTGTCAGCGCGGCGCACCGTTGACAGCCTGTGGGCCACGAGCAGCGTCGTGCGCCCGAACATCAGCTTGTTGAGCGCATCCTGCACCATCGCCTCACTCACGCTGTCGAGCGCGCTCGTGGCCTCGTCCAGAAGCAGGATGCGCGGGTCGCGCAGCAGCGCGCGCGCGATCGCGATGCGCTGGCGCTGGCCGCCGGAGAGCGTCACGCCCTTCTCGCCGACCACCGTGTCATAGCCGTCCGGGAACTCCATGATGAAGGCATGCGCGTTGGCACTCTGGGCCGCGCCGAGGATCTCCACATGGTCCGCCCCCGGCGTGCCGTAGGCGATGTTCTCGGCGATCGTGCCGTGCACGAGGATCGTGTCCTGGCTGACGAGCCCGATGTGGCTGCGCAGGCTGGCGAGCTTCAGCCCGCGCACGTCATGCCCGTCCAGCAGCACGCGCCCGCTGCTGGCCTCGTAGAAGCGCGGCACGAGGTGCACGAGGCTGGACTTGCCGCTGCCGCTCTCGCCCACGAAGGCCGTCAGTGTGCCGGGTTCGATCGTCAGGTTGATCTCCCGCAGGGCATGGCCGTCCTTCGGTCCGTACTGCAGTGATACGTTGTCAAACTCGATGCGCCCGGCCGTCAGCTCCAGCTGCTTGGCATCCGGCACGTCGTGGATCGCGGCCTCGGTGTCGAGGATCCCGTTGATACGCGCGCTGGCGGCCTCACCCTGGGAGAGCGTGACCATCAGGCGGCTGACCTTGCCGAGCGGGTTGGCAATCAGCGCGCCGTAGCCGGCCAGCGTGACGATCTCCGCGGCCTCGAGGTCCACCCCGCCGCTGATCGCCCACCAGCACAGCGAGAGAATGATCACGAGCGGGCCGATGAAGCCGATGGCCTCCACGATCGGTAGCAGGATCGCACTGACGCGGGCGTGGTGCAGCAGGCGGCTGCGGGTTTCCTCATTGGTGTGCTGGAAGCGCGAAAGCTCCGTGCCCTCCAGCCCGAAGCTCTGGGCCAGGCGGATCGTATTGATGCCCTCCGCCAGCTCGGCCGTGAGCTTCGCCACCCATTCCTGGGCCTCACGGTTGATGCGCCGCAGCCGCCCGCCGGCGACCTTCAGCAGGATCGAGATCAGCGGCATCGTGAGCAGGATCACGAGCGCCAGCTTCCAGTTCAGGAAGATCACGCAGGCCACGCCGATGTAGACCTTGAGCGGGGCCACGAAGAAGTCCTCGCTGGAGTTCAGCAGGAAGAACTGCAGCTTCTCCACGTCATTGGTCAGCGTTGACATCAGGTCGCCCTGGCGGGCCCTGTCAAAATAGCTGAAGTTCATCTTCTGCAGGTGGCGGTAGAGCCGCTGGCGCAGGTCGGCGGAGATGCTGTAGGCCAGGGCCTGGGCGTTGTCCATGCGCAGGTAGCCGCCCAGCATGCGCAGCATGATCACGAGCAGCAGCACGCCGATGGAGATGTACAGACCCGGCATGCTGCGCTGGTTGTTGACGATCTCCTGCACCATGTAGCCGATGAAGGCCGGCAGCGACATCTCGGTGATCACGAAGATCGCGCTGCCCGCGAGCATCTTCGTGAAGTGGCCGCGCTGTTCGAAGACCAGCGGCATGATCCGTTCCCATTCGCGGCGCGCGCCACCGAGTGCGGGCAGGAGCAAAAGCAGGCCGCAGCCGCCGCTGAGCAGGAAGATGGCAACCGCCAGCGGGCCGCCCTGCACGCCATCGAGCAAACTGAAGCCGGCGAGGAATGCGCTGATCTGGGGATTGAAACCCAGCAGCAGGCCGCCCAGCGCAAGCGAGATCAGGCTGCCGGCGAGGATCCAGCGCGCGATGAAGCGCCGGGAATTGCGCAGGTTGAGCTTCCCGGCCTGCCTCTGGCTGTCCGTCTCCGGGGCGGGTTGCATCAGCGACCGTCCCTGAGCTTCATGGCCACGATCTCGGCCAGGCCCTCGCGCACCTCATCATTGAGGCGGCTGATCAGGCTTTCGAGGGTGTCGATGGAGCTGTCGGCCAGGCGCTGGATGCTTTCGCGCTTGGCTTCCGGGATGTCCGGCGCGCTCAGTTCGCGCTCCCAGTCGCTGAGGCTGTCCCTGAGCAGGGCCAGCATCTCACGCTTGCGCTCAATGCGCTGCAGGCGCTCCTCCACCCAGCTTCGGTCCAGTGTCACGGGCTGAGTATATAGCAGGGACCAGGGAGGAGCCAGGAGCTGGGTTGTAGGGAGTAGCAGAAGGGATCGGGGATCGGGGACCAGGGACCGGGATACTTCCCGACCAGTTGAAACAGAATACAAGGACCGGCGTCGCCTTGCGACGACTGGGAGATAATGGAACTGTCATCACGAAATCGGAGAGTACCTGTGGCAATTCTCAATTACGACGAAATGGTTGCAGCGATCCGCTCGCATCCGGACTATTACCCCAAGTGGCAGAAGGACACTGATGCTAGAAGCGCGCTGGGAATCAATTTTTGCGAATCCAGACCGGGAATGAGTGTAGATGTAGCCCAGTTCGAACTGGCAAACGGCGGGACGCTGATTGTCGATCTGGACGAAAACGGGATCGCCGTCAGTATTGAGTTCTGCTGACAGGTCCCAGACAGATCCGCGCAGTGCTTCATACTGACACTATCTCCCAGTCGTCGCAAGGCGACGCCGGTCCTTCGTGTTCCCTGGTCTGCTCACCCCTCCACCCCAGAATTCTGCATCCCCCCTCTGCTACACCCTACAACCCAGCTCCCAGGTCCTCGCCTGCTACACCCTACAACCCAGCTCCCATGTCCTCCCTGATCCCCGGTCCCCGGTCCCCGGTCCCTGATGCAATAATTCCCCCGTGCCATCCCTGCCCCGCCTGATCGCCCTCGATCTCGACCGCACGCTCCTGCCCGTCGATGACCACCGCATCCCCGACATCAACCTGCAGGCCCTGCGCGAGCTGCATGCCGCGGGCGTGCTGCTGGCCGTGATCACCGGCCGGCGGCGCACCACGCTCGAGCCCTACATGGAGCAGATCGGCCTGCCGATCCTCGCCGGCAGCAACTCCGGCACCCAGCTCTGGCAGCTGCCGGACTGGAGCAGGCTGGACAGCCGTCCGCTGGAGCATGTCGTGCTGGAGCGCGCCGTGGCCCTGCTGGAGCCGCATTCACTCAACATCTACTTCGCATGGGATGACGCGGACCCGATGGACTTCGCCTGGCTCAGGCGGGCCGAATCCACGCTGCAGACGCGCTACTTCTCGGAGTACGGCCTGCGCGGCGGGATGCTCTATTCCCTCGCTGAACTGCCCAGGCGCGAGGTGCTGCAGCTCAGCATGCCCGGTCCTGAGGAACTGGTGCTGGACTGCCTGAAACTCATGCGCCGCGAACTCGGCAACGAGCTCTTCGCCGAATGCGTGCTCTGGCCCCGCATGCCCTGCCATGCCCTGGAGCTGTTCCACCCCGATGGCAACAAGGGCTGGGCGCTGGCGCGGCTGGCGGAGCTGCACGGCATCGCCATCGCCGACACCATGGCCGTCGGTGACGACACCAACGACCTGCCGATGCTCGCCGCCGCGGGGCACAGCCTGGCGATGGGGCATGCCCATCCGCAGGCCCTCAGACTGGCAACGCAGGTCCTGCCGGATGAGGGCGAGCAGGCGCTGGGGCGCTACCTACTGTCCCTGCTCGCCTGAACCCGGTGCCTGTGCCTGCGCAGTCAGGACCTTGCTGGCGTTGACGATCCAGTGCTCGATCTGGCGCAGGGCATTGACGATGTTGCGGTTGGATTCCACGAGCCCGCTCACCTGGCCCTCGAGTTCCGTGATCCGCTGCTGCAGTGCCTCGTTTGTCTGTCTGTCTTCCACGTCCAGAGCCTAAGGCATGCGCGCCGCATTGCAAGCGGATTTCCGGGGATCTAACCGGGGCTTAAGCGCGATTGGACCGCCGGTCAGCGCTCAGGGGGCCTCCGGGGCCGGCGTTTCGTATGGATCCTCCAGCCGCGGCGGGAGCTGCGCCACCCCGGCATAGGCGAAGATGTTGTTCTCCAGGCCGTTGCCGGGCCAGACCAGGGTCCACTCCCGGTTGACATCGTAGATCATCACGTCCAGCACGTCCGTCAGCAGGCCGTCCAGCATGCGGTAAAGTTCGAGTCTGGCAACAGCCAGGCGCGCGCGGTGGCTGCCGTAGCGGTTGTCAGGAATCTGCAGCTCACCCAGCGGCCCCGTTCCCAGCCCGCCGGGCAGGAACTCCTCCAGTACCGCGGTGTCGCGCACGATCGCCGTGTCCAGCGCATGGCGCAGCACGAGGGCCGCCTCCAGCCCGCGCAGGGCCAGCTTCACGCCCTCGCAGTCCTCCGGCACGTGGGCCACGGGGCTGATCTCCTCCCCGTCCGCCGGCGGTTGCCAGTCGAGGTAGTCGCGCGAGAGCCGCGCGAACTCGTTGTCATGATAATGGGTCAGGGCCGCGGTGCGCTCCGGGCTGAGCCGCCCGAGCTTGTCAGCCTGGATGCGTTCCACCTGGGCCAGCAGGTCCAGGTCGAATTCGTTGGCAGCCCAGGCGCTGTCCCAGCTGGACTGCAGCTCGTCGAGACGGCTGCGCAGCAGGCTGCGCAGTTCGCGCCAGTCCGCCATCGCCCCTTCCTGCCCCGCGAGGAATGCCTCCATCTGCGGGGCCAGCTCGCTGATGCTCTGCGGGTCATTGCGTTCCAGCACGTCGAGCATCTCGGCAATGAAGCGCATGCTCAGGTCGCTCTGCTCGATCAGGGCCTTCCAGCGCTCCTCCTCGGAGGTGCGGTTGGCGGCGAGGGCCTCATAGGCCTCCTCCAGTGCGAGCTTCTCCAGCGCCTTCGGCACGGCGGGTTCCGCCGGCAGCACCACGCCGTCGTCACCGCTGGCAACGGCATCCACCACGGCCTGCCAGCGGGAGTCGTGGTATTCGCGCAGCACCTTCTCGGAGGGGCCGAAGATCCCGCCGGGCCTGCTGGCACTGCGCTGCAGCTGTTCACAGGATGCCGTGAGCAGCAGTGTCGTCAGCAGCAGCAGCGGCAGCCCCGCCCTCATTCCCAGGCACCGACCTCGCCATCCCACAGGCCGTAGTGGCTCAGCAGGATCTCCGCGTCGCGGAAGCTGGATTTGCTGCCCTTGCTGCACAGCGTGATCACGATGTAGTCGCGCCCGCCGCTGCTGTACCAGAGCGTCAGGCAGCGTCCGGCCGCATTGGTGTAGCCGGTCTTGCCGCCGATCAGGCCCGGGTGGCGGCGGTAGAGGTCGCGCAGCGTGCCGGAGTAGACCTCGCCGTTGAGCTCCACCGTCTCACGGGTCATGGCATCGCGGATGCGCGGGTAGGTCAGGGCCACGCGCGTCATCAATAGCACGTCCTCCATCGTGGAGTACTGCCCCTCGCGCGGCAGGCCGCTCGGTGTGGCGAAGCGCGTGTTGTACATCCCCAGCTGCTGGGCCTTGGCATTCATCTCCTTGACGAAGGCCTCGTCCGAGCCGCTGATGATGCGCGCTACCACGCTGCAGACCTTGTTGTTGCTGGGGATCAGCATCATCTCGAGCATCTTCTGGCCGCGCATCGTCTCGCAGTGGAAGGTCTTCTGCTCCTCGGGCGTGAGGATGTAGCGGCCATCGAAGCGCAGGCGCTCAGCGGCGAGGATGCTCGTCATCAGCTTGGTGATCGAGGCGATCGGCTGGCTGCGTTCGGGGTTGCTCTGGGCCATGATCCGCTCGCTCTGCAGATCAAAGATCAGGTAGGACTTGCAGGACAGCTCCGTGAGCTCATGGCTCTGGGCGGCGGCAGCCTGCAGCTGCAGCACTGCCAGCAGCAGGGCGACGAAGATGCATCTCAACCTCAGCACGTGAAACATTATCGCCCACAAACGCGGCTGAGTTCAAATCCTTGTCCGCTCTAGTAATGCCAGCCCCGGCGCCAGATGCAGAGCCGGAGACTGCCATCGGCCACCAGATGGGCGATGCGCTGCTCGATGCGGGCCTGCAGGCGGGCCGGTTCCTGGCGCATCCAGCGCCACTGCTGCCAGGCCTCGCCATTAAGCTGGCGGCTGTCCAGCCAGTCGCTGACCTGCATGGTGAGCTTCGCCAGGCTGTCCGGGCCGAAGCCCTCCGTATCCTCCATGAAACGGATGATCATCCGGTCGATCTCCGGGCAGTGCTTGCTCCAGCTGGACTCCCAGGCACCAAAGTGGCCTGAATGGGTGGGATACTGCGCGATCATGCTGCCTCCCTTGCGTGTCCCTGCGTGCCGCCATCATTCCTCGACGACGGGTGACTCCACGACCGAAACGCAGAGCCGGTCCTCATGCAGCAGGTGGGCAATCCGTTCCTCCACCAGCCGCTGCAGGATCCGGCCGTCGCACTTGACGCGTTGCCAGTCCGGGTCGTAGCCGAGGTGCGGGACCTCCTGGTCAAACCACAGGCGCAGCTCGTCAGTCAATCGGCGCAGTCCGGCGTTGCAGATCACGCCCTGGCGGCGGGTGAAGTCGAGGATCATTTCGTCTATCCGCCCCAGCCTGTGGTTCCAGGCCCGGCTCCAGCCCCCGGCCTGCTGCTGTTGCTCGTAAGCGTTCATGCTTGCCTCCGTTGCCGGCGGTGTGCCGCGGAAGTCTGAATACGGGACGGGAACCACCCTCAACCCGTCCTCTATGTCAGACGAGTGGGGCAGCTCCCTTGTTCCCTGTCGGATGCTTCCTAGAGCACCATCCGCCTGCCGCTGATCACGTTCACGAGAATCATGATGATGGCGACCACGAGCAGGATGTGGATGAAGTTGCCGATGGCGCTGAAGCCGATGAGACCCAGCAGCCACAGAATGATCAGGATCACTGCGATTGTATAGAGCATCTCTCTCTCCCCGCTTCCTAAGCGTTCTTCAGGTTGGTTCGGCCCCGCCGCCCGGAGGCGGCGGGAACCGTGGTGTAGTTCGTTGTCAGAATTGGCGGGAGGGGTCACCAGGCCATGGGCCCCTCCCTCACGGGATTGGCTGGACTGATGCCGGTCCTAGAGGACGGCGCGGCGGCCGCTGATCAGGTTCACGAGGATCATCACGACCGCGATCACCAGCAGGATGTGGATGAAGCCTCCGATCGTGGGGAAGCCCACCAGACCCAGCAGCCAGAGGATGATCAGGATTACGGCGATGGTGTACAGCATTTCATTTCTCCCGGCGGTCGCCACACTGGCGGCCGCTTGCAGTGGTTGTCAGATGTCGGATCTCAGTCGGTCCCGGCGGGACGGAGTCCGGACTAGTGCCTGTCGTCACCGTCCGTGAGCTCCTTCCACTTGAGCTTGCCGTTCTCGACCAGGTAGGTCAGGCGCTGTTCGAGCCTGGCCTTGAGCACCTTGCCGTCGGCCTTGGTCCTGGCCCAGTCGGCACGCAGCTCGTCGGACATCGGCTGCCTGTCGAACCACTCCTGGAAGCGCTCACTGAAGTTGTCAACGCCCTCGGTGAAGTCCTCGGCCAGTTCGCCGCTCAGCTCGCCGGCCTCGCTGGCGAAGCGCCTGATGTAGTCGTCAATCTCGGCGACGCGGTTCTTCCAGGCGGACTCCAGGCTCTCCTGCCCGTTGTCAATGCTGTAGCGCACGTCCTCACGGAACTCCGGCTCGGGCTGGCCCGGCATGGAGCCGTTCACGTTGTTGCCATTGTTCCAGCTGTTGTCAAAGTAGTACTGCATGTTATCCTCCCGTTCGGACCCAACCGGTCCTATAGTGTGTTGTCATCAGGTGGGCGGTATTACCGCTTCGCAGGCACGGCTCCTAGAAGCGTTCCTGCTGCACAGTGGCGGCGGGCAGCATCGCCAGCAGCCACAGGGTCGTCATCGTCAGGGCGATGAGAACCAGCATGCGACCTCCTCGCGGCGCACGAACGCCGCTGTGCATGTCAGTGATTTCCTGGATACCGATCCCCGCAGGGGGCCAGAGCTGGGCCCGGGGACCAGTCAGTCGGTGAGGCTATCAGGCCAGGCAGCTACAGGCTGCTGTGGCAGGCCGCCGTGGCGGTACAGCTCTCCACCGGTCCGTTGAAGGTAGAGCACCTTCCCGGACTTACCGTGCCCTTCCCATCGGGCACGCTGCGAGATTCTCGCGGCTCGTCTTCCTTCTTAGTCATCCTAGCCTCCTTGTGCGGTTGGTTACCGCGGCTATCAGACTTTCCTTTCCCTTCGATGGGACTGCTCCCATCACGCTCTGTTATACCGCCCCCGAGGCTGTTTTGTTCCCTCAAATTCTGAGATTGTGTCTGAGTTTCAGTTATCAGATCACGCTCAGCCCTGTCCAGGACTGACCTGAGCATAATTCGAAAAATTTGGAAATTTCCACATGTAAACATGTCCATATGCCGTTTCACGGGGGTGATTCATGCTTTCACGGGCCAGGAATCTGCACAATCCGGCTGAATCCAGCCCGCAGAAACTGCTGTGCATACATGGATCGGGGCGGAACCAAGCTGCCTGATACCGATATGTGAATGGGGCTTGAGCAGCCTATCCCATGCCGGGAGCCACAGGCTTGGCCGCCACGAGGCCGGAGCCCTCGTCGCTGTTACCCGGCGGAGGGACTCGCACATCGTGCAGTCCGGCGGCGATCGCCGCGACCAGCCAGCTGGCCAGCAGCAGGCACCACAGCCAGGCCGGCGGTGCGGAGGCGTAGGCATTGGCCTTCGCCGCCAGCTGCCAGGAAACGAGGATCAGCAGCACGGAGCCCGCGCTGACATGCACGGGCAGGCTCAGCTTGTGGCTGCGCAGCCTGTAATAGCGGAAACCGGCACCGACGAGTGCCGCCGTGCCCAGCATTACCAGGAAGGCCAGCAGCATCTTCAGGGGCGACAATGACGAGAAGGCCGTGCCGAAATGCCAGACCGTCAGGCGGCAGAGCGCGAAGCCGGCCAGCAGCGCAGCACTGAACTGCCAGATGATCAGCAGCAACCCGAGGATGATCGGAGCGGCATGCTCCTCCGGAGTGCGGCGCTCGGGCCGCGGCCGGCTGAGGATCTCATCCGTACTCAGCCTAGGCCGGCGGGCCGGTCTGAGCTTCAGCTGCGGATCAGCCCCGGCGCGCTGCATCATGCTGCGGAAATCCAGCTGGCGCTGGCCCCGCTCCTCACGCTGCAGTTCCTGCTCCAGGCGTTCCTCGACCCCGGGCACGCGCTCGATGATCTGCTGGGCCCGCTCATCGGATTGCTGCTCACTGCGCAGTTTCGCGATCAGCTCGCTCGCTTCTTCCTCATCCAGACTGTTGTAGCCACTGCGGCGCCGTTCCTGCAGTTCGGCGATGAACTGCCGGCGATCCGCTGCCGGCTCAGCCTGCGCTGCAGGCGTCATGGCCTCGGCCAGAGCGGCCTTTGCATCCATGACAGGCTCTGCGGCTGCAAGCTCCAGACCGATCGGAGCTTCCTCCGCCTGCGCTGCGTTAACTTCAATCTCAGTCGGACCAGCTTCCAGCGCCTGCAGGCTATCGCTTATCTCGCGCAGCTCCTGCTCCGCCGCCTGGTCCATTGACTCGATCAACCCACCCAGCTCAGTCTCATCTGCCTCTTCCCCAGGCAGGGCCTCCGCCAGCAGCGGGGCCAGGGCTTCCATTTCAGGCTTCTCCACCGGTTCCACGGGAACTGACTCCACTGCAGCCTCCACGGCAGCAGCAGCGCACTGCTCCACGTGATCAGTTGCAGCGACGGGCTCCAGGGGAGCAGCGGCAGCGCTGAACACCAGCTCGACGATTTCATCATCCGCACTCGGATTGCCGGCCGAGAGGCTGGCGATCACCTGCTGGCTGCGCTCGGAGCCGCTGTCCTCGGGAAGGCTCAGCGCCGTGGCCGCCGGAGCACTGTGCTCAGCCTGGGCCTCCAGCGCAGCGGGGGCAGCAGATGCCTGCGGGCCGCTGTCCTCACCGAGCTCGCACACAACTTCAGGATGCACCCGCTGAATGAACTGCAGTGCCTCCTCGATCTTCTCAAGCTCAAGCCTTGCGGTGTCGCTGTCATGCGCAGTCAGCGCACGCTGGCGCGCCTTCGCAGCGGCACAGATGTCCTCAACGGGACAGTCCTCCGCCAGGTGCGGGTCGATGTACTCAACCGCAGCCCGGTAATAGGAGGCCAGCTCCTTTGCAGTCATGTTCTTGCCCTCGCTCCACCGCCCGCGGGCGGTGGTCCTCCTCTCTAACCTGGCCTTCCTCCTCAGTCCGGCCAGGTGCCGGTCCTGCCTAGCGTCCGCTGTCCGTCGTCAGCCACGCCGCGAGCAGGTCGACCGCAGCCTGCAGGTCGTCCTTGTGCACGGTTTCCACCACCGTATGCACGTAGCGGCAGGGCACGGACAGGCAGATCGAGCGCCGGCCCGGACCGAATCTCTGCAGGGCGGCGGCATCCGTGCCACCCATCGGCAGTACCTCATACTGGTACCTGATGTTATTACTTTCGGCAAGCTCCACGAACTCTTCAAAGAGAGAACGGTCACTGATCGCGGAGCTGTCCATCACCTTGATCGCCACACCCTGGCCGAGGCGGGTGATGCCCTCCTCACGGCTGATGCCGGGGGTGTCCACGGCGAGGGTCACGTCGATCGCGATGCCCACGTCCGCCTTGCTGGTCTGGGCCGCCACGGTCGCGCCGCGCAGGCCGACCTCCTCCTGGACGGTGCCCACCCAGTCAATGTCATAGACGGTGCTGCCCTTTGCCTTTTTGATGGCGTTGAGCGCCACCCACTGGCTGATGCGGTTGTCCATGCACTGCCCGCAGACATGCTGGCCCAGCTCGACCGTGGTCTGCTCCAGCACCACCGGGTCGCCGGGGCGCACGATCTCCTTGATCCGCTCCTTGGGCAGGCCGGTGTCGATCACGAAGTCGGAGAGATCCGGAATCTTCTTGCGCTCCTCGGGGGAAGCGACGTGTACCGGCTTGGTGGCCGGGTTGAGGATTCCGACGATGTCGCCGCCCTTGCTGGTCATCACGAGCACGCGGCGGGCAAACAGGTTGCGGGTGTCAAAGCCGCCGGCAGCCTGGATGCGCAGGAAGCCCTCGTCATCCACATGCCGGACGTAGAAGCCGATCTGGTCCATGTGGCAGGCGATCACCACGCTCTTCTCGCTTCCACTGTTGGGCTTGCTCGCTGCCAGCCGGCCCCAGAGGTTGCCGACGCGGTCCACCTCGGTGCTGTCCCACCAGCCCTCGGTATGCTTCTGCAGCAGTTCGCGGACGCGCTCCTCGCGTCCCGGGATGCCCGGTGTCTCGCACAGTGCCTTGAGAAATTCCATGCCTTCCTAGTCCTCCTGAACAGTCGATTCTAGCACCAGCAGTCACCGGGATCAGCCGCCGCTGTTCCAGGCCTGCTCAGTCCCGGCGGCACTGCGCTGCTGGTGGAGTTCCGAGATCCGCGCATCCATTGCGCCGAGGATCCGCTCAACATCAGTCAGATCCTGCCAGTCCGCCCGGAACTGGCTGATGTGGCCATTCATCGGAGCCAGCATCAGATCAAGCTGCCAGCCGATGATCGGCGCGGGGCGGTTGCCGAGGTTGACGCGCTCCAGGGAAAAGCTCTTCTCGTTGAGATAGCCCTCCTCCATCTCCAGCGCGGGCAGCATCGCCGGTTCATTCTGCAGCACTTCACGGGCCAGCGCGATGGTTTCCGCGGCCTGAGCCTCGCGGCCCAGCAGGCGCTGGCAGACCAGGAGCGCCATCACCGTCTCGGCCCGGCTCTTCTGCGGCAGGCCCTCCCAGTCGAGATCAATCGCGGTCTGGAACTCCGCCGCCGCCAGGGCGTAGAAGGCTGCGGAGGGAACGTAGTAATCATGCTCTCCGGACCAGACCGAGAAGTTCGAGGAATAGGCCCCGCTCAGCGCGGTCCAGCCCAGCTCGATATGCTCATTGGCAGCGGCCCGCATCGAGAGGTAGTGCCCATACTGCACCAGGTCAGGCGTCCAGTCCGCCAGCGGAATCGCGGCCAGACCGGGGCTGAGCCGCTCCAGCTCCCAGTTCTCACGCAGGGCCTGCAGCCGCTCGGGATGGCGCAGATTGTTGAGATCCTGCTCCTGATATGTATTGCGGCACTGCGGGCAGCTCACCGGGAGCTGCTCCCACTGCTGCACCAGCAGATCCGGCATGGCCGATGCACCGGCCGGCGGGCCGACGGCGATCTTCATGAAGTCCGAGGCGATCCCGCCCACGGCATTGTCCATGTGCATGCCCTGCTCATTGAGCTTCATCACCGGCAGCTGCAGCGCGGTGTTGTCCAGCGGGCAGTTCACCGGGCGGCTGATGTAGGTGGGCTTCACTGTGGCGAGCTGCGCATAGAACTGCGCCAGCTCATCACGCACTGGGCTGTCAATCACCGGCGGCTGCTCGAGCTGCTGCTCCAGCCTGGCCTGCAGGTCCCGCTCGGCCTTGCTGGGCAGATTGGGCGTGAAGGCTCCCGGCGGGTTGAAAGCTCGCCAGACCGCAAAGTAACCCATCACGGCCACCAGGCCGAAGATGAACAGTGCTTCCGGCGCGAGCTGCAGCCCGCCCTGCTTGTCGCGGCCCTTCATCAGAACGCCGGGGCGTTGCCACTGCCCTCCTCGACGATCGTCGCGGAGATGGTCAGGTCGCAGGAGTTGCCATACTGGGTCACGTTCTGGCTGTAGTAGAGATCGAGGTTCACCTCGCGGCCGAAGGCCTCACGGAAGATGTTCGTGAGGCGCTCATGCAGCTCGGTGGAGGACATGTCCAGCACCAGCTCGAAGCTCTGGCCGCCGATGTTGACCGTGATCGGATCCTCGGCCATGCTGCCGTAGTAGCCGAAGTCCGCGTAGGTCAGGGGCTCCCATTCCACGCTGGCACCGCTGATCAGGGTCTCCGGCAGGGACATCGCCTTCAGCAGCATCGCCACCTCGCTGGGACGCACGCCGCGGAAGCTGATGTCGTACTGGAAGCGTCCGCCGATTTCCTGCTCATAGCCCAGCGCCACGAAATTGGTGCCGACTTCCAGCAGCTCCGGGTCGCCCTTGGCCAGACGGCCGGCATTGATGATCCCGGCGATGTAGCTGTTCTCGTAGTTCGTGATCTGCTCAGGCAGGAAGCTGCCCCACCATTCACCGGCGTCGTAGTTGTAGGGCCGGCTGTCGGTGAGCACCAGCAGCTTGGTGCCGAAGTAGCTGTCGACGTAGTCCTCATCGGACACTTCGGCGAAGGCGGAGCCCGCCATCAGGAGCAGCATGAACAGCGTGATTGCAATAGTGCGCATTGTCTTCCTCCGTTGAGGGCACGATTTTATCACCGCTACCCTGCCAGCCGCAGCACCCGTCGCCCGGGCTGGGATACATTAATGAATATGTCATCCAGCAAGTTCCGTTATCACCTGCCGCTCCTGCTGATTGCGGTGCTCGTCCTGCCGTGCAGCGCCTGTCTGCACAGCGAGCAGCAGGGCAAGGCCGATCAGGTCTCAGCTGCTGCGAATGCAACTGAGCAAACCCTCGAATACCTGGATGTCGGCTTCGGCACCGTCTATGCCTGGTCCGCCACCGGCCCGGCCCGGCCGGTGCGCATCAGTGGACGCCTGCATCGCTGCGACGGTTCAGAGCAGTGGCTGCCCGCGACGCAGCCGGCGCAGGCCGGTGAGCTGGTGCTCTACCGTTACGTCCTGGCCTGCTGCCCCGGTCACAGTGTGCCGGCGGTGATCGGCCTGAGCGTCCTGCCGGAAGGCACGGCTGCGCTGGAGCAGGATGCCTGGGTGGAACTGAGCGGCAGCCTGCGCCTGAGTGAACAGCCCGGCGGGATGCCGCAGCTCGAGATTGACCATCTGGAGCGGATTGCGGCCCCGGAGAACGCACTGGAGCAGCTCAATCCACCCTCGAAGATGGGCGCGCCCTGCGCCGGCAGCCGCCCGGATATCCCCTATCCGCCGCGCTGACATTTCCTGCGCTGTTACAATCACGATGATGCAGACATATCGCCGACTCGGCCTGCGCTTCGGCATGTCATTCGTGGTCCTGCTGCTGGGGCTGCTGAGTCCTCTTGCATATGTGGCAACCGGAGCCTCCGCCTTCAGCTTTGCAACTCCAATGCAGGACGAGCTGCAGGAGCTCCACGGCCTGTGTGCATCCTGCAGGCACATGCACCTCCATCCCGGCATGTATTGGTGCGGAAACACTCAGCACTCCGGAGAATGCAGAAAGCATCGGCCCTGACTGAATCCCCATAGATTCATCAAACTGATCACGTTATAATCTGCTCAACTCAGGCTGCAGTTCCGTAACGGAGGGTTGAGACCGTAATGGACATGCTGTATTTCGACCTGCAACAACGCCTGTTCTCCGCCAGCGCCGCCGGCGACCTGCCGCTGCTGCGCGAGCTGATTGACAACGGCGTCGACATCAACTGCCGCGACCGCAGCGGCATGACCCCCTTCCTCACGGCCGTGCTGCACGACTGCGCAAAGGCTGCGCGCTTCCTGCTGCACAGCGGCGCGGAGCTTTCCGAGGTGCTGGAGGAGGATGGCAGCGAGCTGCACATCATGGTCTGGATCGAGTATCTGCCCCGTGTGCGGCAGCTTGTGCGGCGTCCGCGAATGCTCGATGCGCGTGACGCCGAGGGCCGCAGCCCGCTCCTGCTGGCAGCGATGAAGCGCAATGAGCTGATCGTGCGCCTGCTGCTCGAGCATGATGCCCCGCTGGACACGGCCGACCATGATGGCAACACGGCGCTGTCCGTGGCCGCTGCCAAAGGCGAGATCCGCATAGTTGAGCTGCTGCTGCGCCACGGGGCACAGGTCGAGGGCTCGCCCTACCACAGCCGCACCCCGCTGCAGCTGGCAACGGATGCGCACGTGATCGCACTGCTGCGCGAATACGGCGCACAGGACCAAGCCTGCTGGCAGAGAGTGGGCTGAGCATCTCTTATTGCATTACCTTCAGGTTTCTGGTAATAATAAGTTGGAGGCTCGGCCAACGAATACTTGGCATTGCCTCCTGTTTCATTTTCTGGGTTGGAATGGATCACTTACATAGACAATGCTGTATGACAGGAAATCCGCCTTACTCACCCTGAACTGAAGACCCGAAACAATGCCTGCGAACAAGGTCGAGATTTCCTCTCTGTGTGGTGCATTCATTCCCCTTCCCGGAATCCTGAATCCCCAGTTGACAACATAGCAGAGCAGATCAGCCAGCTGGATTGGTATTGAGTACACTGAATCCACGAACATGGGTACAGGCAGGATTCTCCTGGCCCATTCCCTTCCCCGCTCGGCTGACCTGAAGTATCTCGCAATCCTGCTGGCAGTACCCCAGTCATTGCCAAAACTACTCTGGTCCATGATCAGCATGCCATCCGTGCCCATTTCCTCAAGATAGTAGTGAAATCTCTCCAGAAGAAACACCAGGTCCTTTCGTAACAAATCCCTGCTTTCCGCGTTCGGTGGGCTTACCCCTCTGTCGATTGCGACGGCAAAGACCCTTGCTTCAAATGTGTCCAGCAACCGGAACATGCTGCTCACGAGCTCAATGCTTGACTGACCCAATGCAGTAAGTTCAATGAAGGATGGGCTTGTCCCCCTGGGGTCCGCTTTCTGTCTCGACTGCAATCCGGCGATCAAGCTGCCGCGTTCAGGAATTGGCAGCAGTTCAAGCTGATCCTTCCACCTGAACTTCTTGCTGCTGAGCAGCTTGCTGCCCTTCATCTCCATTCCGTCAAGTGCAAACTCCTTGCCGAACAACTCCTTTTGCACTGAAGAAACAGCATTTACCAGCTCCCAGACTCTGTCAGCGCTGATTGCAACTCCACCCCAGACCTCATAGGGAGAAATCCTGTGGTCATGTCCACTCTCATCAATGAACAGCATGATAGACATATGTCCAATTCTGCCATGGTCCATGAAATGCTTCAGTTCCCCTCCACAGAATGCACATACCTTTTCACTGCCACTTTGATAAAGGCTTATCAGCAGGCGGCTATACTCAGATTGGTCCATGCAGTACAGTCCGCCAGGATCCTGGCTGCTGCGGACCGACAGCGGACACCACTGGTCGTGAGGAGCAGCTGTGCCCTGAAGGCGCGGCCGCGGGGAAGAACCATGCAAGTGCACTGCAGGCGGCCGGCCCTGGGCCCGGGCCGGCGAACGTTGTCAATTCTGGCCGTGCTGGCGCTGCTGGCAGGCCTGCTGGCTGCATGTGCTGATGAGGGCCAGCCGGCCGGTGCCGGCTCGGGCGGCTCCCAGGCCTCCGGCCCGCCCCCCGTCAACGTGCTGACGACGACGGTCGTCGAGGAGGACTACGCCCCGGCGATCGAGCTCGTGGGCGAGATGCGCGCCCTGCAGAGCGTGACCCTTGCCAGTGAGATCAGCGGGCGCGTGAGCAGCGTGCAGGCCCGGGTCGGTGACAGCCTGGCGGATGGCGCAGTGCTCGTGGAAATTGACGACAGTGAATACCGGGCCCGGCTGGCGATCGCCGAGGCCGCCCTGCGCGAGGCCGAGCTGGCCCTGGCGGAGGCCCAGAGCGGTGCCCGCCCCGAGGAGATCGCGGCCCAGCAGGCCGCCGTGCGCCAGGCGGAGGCCGCCCGCGATGACAGCGCCGACATGCTGGCCCGGCTGGAACGCCTCAGCGCCGGCAACGTCGTCAGCGAGAGCGAGCTCGTCAGCGCGCGCAATGCCCTGCGGGAGGCCGAGGCCGCCCTCGAGGAGGAACAGCGCGTGCTGGAGCGCCTGCAGGCCGGCACGCGCCGGGAGCAGCTGGACAGCGCCGAGGCCCGGGTGGAGTCCGCCACGCGCCAGCGTGAGCTGGCGGCGATCGATGTGCAGCGCTGCCGGGTCCGGACGGACTTCGCGGCCTCGCTGACACTGCTGCACGTGGAACTCGGCCAGTATGTCAACGCCGGCACACCGCTCGCCCAGCTCGTGAGCAGCGGCCCGGCGGAGGCCTGGCTGAGCCTGCCCGAGCAGGAACGCGACCTGATCGGCAACGGCACGGCCGTCGAACTGCGCAGTGACGCGATCCCCGGTGAGATCTTCACGGGACGCGTCGCCGGAATCAGCAGCGCGGCCGACCCGGCCACGCGCCAGTTCCCGCTGCGCGTCAGCACCGGCGACACCCGCCTGCTGCCCGGCATGAGCGTCCGCGCGCGGCTGCTGCTCAGCGAGCCCGAACCGCGGCTGCGCTTCAGCCAGGATGCCGCCTATGACAGCCGCCTGGGGCTCGTTGTCTACCGCGTGCTGCCCGCCGGCGGCGAGGAGCCGCCGGGATTCGAGAGCATTCCCGTCGTGCTCGGCGAACGGGTGGACGGCATGGTGGTGCTCGAGGAAGGCCCGCTCAGCGCCGGTGACCGGCTTGTGACCCGTGGCAAGGAGAGCCTGTTCGAGGGGGCGAAGCTGCGCATCCAGCAGCTCCCGGAGCCCGCTTCAGGTGATGTGACGAAATGATCCGCGCCTCGATTGCCAACCCACATGCCGTGTTCGTCGGTGTGATGATCCTCGTGATCTTCAGCGTGCTGGCCTACATGCAGATCCCGGTGCAGCTCAAGCCCGAGGTGGACCCGCTCGAGTACAACGTGCGCACGAGCTACCCCGGCGCTTCCGCGCTCGAGGTCGAGGACCAGATCACGAACAGGCTCGAGAAGGAACTGGCAGCGCTCAGCGACCTCTACCTGCTCACGAGTGATTCCAATGAGGGTGAGAGCCGCATCAACCTGACCTTCACGGATGCTGCCAACCCCCAGGAGATCCTCTTCAACATCATCTCCGCGGTGGAGGGTGTGCGCGACCTGCCGGAAGAGGCGGAGCGGCCGCGCATCACGCGCAGCAATGCCTTCGGCGACGTGATTCTCTGGAGCGGCGTGCTCGGCGAAAGCGATGTCAACGAACGCTACGATGCCATCAACGAGCTCGTGATCCCGGCGCTGCTGCGTGTCAACGGCGTGGGCGGGGCGATCCTCAGCGGCGCCGAGGAGCGGCGCATCATCGTTGAACCGGACATCCACGCCATGGCGGCGCGCGGGATCAGCCTCACGGAGCTCTCACGCGTGCCCTCGCTCGAGAACCGCGATGCGCGCGGCGGCCTGCTGGACGAGGGCGAGCGGCGCTTCACGGTGCGCACCACCGGGCGCTTCCGCAATCTTGACGACGTAGGCAATACCGTGGTCCGCAGCGGGGCCGGCGGTGACATCCTGCTCGCCGACATCGCCCGCGTCCGGGACGGCCGCGACCAGCAGCGCTCGCTCGTACGCATCAACGGCCGCCCGGCGCTCAGCCTGCGCATCGAGAAGCAGAGCGGTGCCAACACCGTCAAGGCCATCGAGGGCGTGGAGCAGGTCTTCGCCGAGTACAACTCCCTGTTCGAGAAGCAGGGCCGCGACATCCGCATCGAGATCCTCTCCTCCGACAAGCGCTACGTCGAGGACGGCATCCACCTCGTCTGGCACGACCTGCTGATCGGCGCACTGCTGGCCAGCATCGTGCTCGCGCTGTTCCTGCGCGCCGGCCGCCCGATCCTGATCACCGTGCTCTCGATCCCGATTTCGCTCGTGAGCGTGTTCCTCGTGCTGCTGGCGCTGGACCGCAGTGTCAACATCATCGCGCTGGCCGGCCTGGCCTTCGCCGTGGGGCTCGTGGTTGACGACGCGATCGTGGCCCTCGAGAACATCGAGCGCCACATGACGGAGCTGAAGAAGCCGCCGAAGCAGGCGGCCCGCGACGGCGTGGAGGAGGTCTGGGGCGCGGTGCTCTCGATCACGCTCGTGCGCATCGCGGTCTTCATCCCGATCGTGCTCAACACCACCGAGGCCGGGCTGCTGTTCAAGGACATCGCCATCGCGATCGTTGCCAGCGTGCTGGTCTCACTGCTCGTCACGCTCTCGGTCGTGCCGAGCTTCGCGGCGCTGCTGCTGCGCACGGAAAGCGCACGCAAGCGCCTCGAGACCACCAACCCCGCGCTGCACCGCACGCTCAGCATCATCGAGCTGCAGTGGCTCGGGGAGTTCGTGCAGCACCACTACGAGCGCTTCACCGTCTGGGCCTGCACCAGCCACAGCCGCATGCACGACCTCGGCCGGCTGGGCCTGCTGGCGGCCGTTGCCATTCTCTGGCTGGCGAGCTTCGCACTGCTGCCCGCCGCCAGCTACCTGCCGAACGGCAGCCAGGGCTTCATCCTCTGCCGGGCCCAGGCCCTCGTCGGCCAGCGCCCCGACGTGACCATCGAGGCCTTTGAGCCGCTGGTGCAGGCCGCACTCGCCGATGAGCGCGTTGACAGCGTGTTCAGCATCGCCGGCGGCTTCACCGCGGTCGGCGTGCGCCTGCATGAGGAGCATTCCACTCCGGAGGACATCGCCGAGGTGATCGGCATGCTGCGCAAGGTGGGCGGCGGGATCTCCGGCTTCAACTACATCCGCCCCGGCCAGCGCTCGATCTTCCGCATCGAGGACAAGCAGTTCACGCTCGAGATCACCGGCCCCGAGCTGGAGACGCTCAGCCAGATCTCCGCCGAACTGCAGCGCACGCTGCTGGCGCGCCCGGACATCGTCGAGCCCGGCCAGAGCGCGGTGCGCTCCAGCTACGTGGAGGGCGTGCCGGAGCTGCGCGTGCAGATCGACCCGCACCGCGCCCGCGCGCTGGGGCTGTATCTCGCGGACGTTGCCAGCGTGGTGGAGAGCATGGTCGCCGGGCGCAGGGTCTCGACCTTCACGGAGGCCGGGCGCGAATACGACCTTGAGATCCTCGGCGACCCCGAGCTGATCAGCAGCCGCGACCGGCTGGGGGCGATCCTGCTGCAGAGTCCCGACGGGCGGCTGGTGCGCCTGGACGAGATTGCCAGCATCACGGAGGGCACCGGTCCGACCAGCGTGCGGCACTTCAACCGCGAGCGCAGCATCTCGCTGACCGTCAACACGCGCGCCGAACTGCCGACCCAGACCGCGCTTGAGCTGACCGAGAACGAGGTGGTGACGCCGATGCTGGCAACGCTGCCCGAGGGCTACACCATCAGCTTCGGCGAGGCCGCCGACAAGCTGCGCACGACCTTCCAGTCGCTGATCTTCCAGGGGATCCTCGCGGTGGTGATCATCTACCTGCTGCTCGTGGCGCTGTTCCGTTCCTTCTACTACCCCTTCGTGGTGCTGATCACGATCCCGCTGGCCTGGAGCGGCAGCTTCCTCGCGATCGCGCTGGCCTACCGCCTGACCGACGGCGTGGTGCAGTTCGACGTGCTCGGGATGCTCGGGCTGATCATCATGTCGGGGATCGTCGCTGCCAACGCGATCCTGATCATCGCGCAGATGCTGAACTTCCAGCAGGAGGGACTCGGGCCGAACGAGGCGCTGCAGAAGAGCAGTGCCTCGCGCCTGCGCCCGATCATGATGACGGTGCTGGCGGCGGTGTTCGGGATGGCGCCGCTGGCGCTCGGCCAGGGCAGCGGCTCCGAGCTGTACCGGGGCCTGGGGATCGTGGTGGTGGGCGGCCTGATCAGCTCGACGATCTTCACCCTGCTCGTGGTGCCGACGCTGATGAGCCTTGTCAACGACCTGCAGGCCAAGCTGCGCAAAGGCGGAGTGTAGCTCTTCAGAGCTACAGGGCCTGTCGGTCTTTGACCGACACTCCGCGACAGGATGTAAATCCGGCAAGGGAGGTCCGGCTTCAGCCGGGCTGGGAGCTCAACCGTAAGGTTGACAAGGAGCTCAACCGTCAGGTTGAAAAGGACGGAGGCCGGATGTCAGTCCGGCAAGGGAGGTCAACCGTCAGGTTGACAAGCAGTGGGAATAGTTCTAATAGTTTCAATAGTGGAAGAAGTCTGAAGTAGCGCGAGCATTCAGCTCGCCAGTCCGGCAGCACTCAGTTGCCAAATTCCGTCCACTGTCCAACTCTATGCATATTCCACTATCAGCACTACTAAAACTATTCACACTTTTCCCACTGTTGCCAGACTGACATCTGGCCTCCGAACAAAAAGGGCAGGCCCGGAGGCCTGCCCTGTGTGATCACTCATCACTTCTTCTACTTCCCCCACTACTTCTACTTTTCTTACTATTCGCACTACTGAAACTATCCAGACTGCTCCCAACAGTTGTCAACCTGACGGTTGACCTCCTTGTCAGCTTTACAGCCTGGCCTCCCCGGCGGCTTGAAGCCGCCGCTACGGCTGGATCTTCACTCCTTGTACTTCTTACACTTCCCCCACTCTTCCACTATTGAAACTATTCAGACTATTAACACTGATTGCCAGACTAAAGTCTGGCCTCCTTGTGCGATTTGCACCGCACCTCCCTCAGTGCTGGCTTCTGAAGCCGTTCCACTTCTCCTCGAGGTCGGAGCTCGTCAGCGTGGCGTGGATGTACTCCGCCAGCTCATGCCCCGTCGCCCCGTTGTCGCGGCCGGTGGTCACCACCTTCTGCTCGAACTGACCGCAGATGTCGAGTGCCATCTCCAGCTTCTTCTGCAGCTCCGGGTAGCCGATGTGCCCGAGCATCATCGCCGTGGCGCGGATCATGCTGGACGGGTCGGCGTACTGCGCGCGGCCCTCGTCCACCATGCGCGGGGCCGAGCCGTGGATCGCCTCGAACATCGCGTAGCGCTTGCCGATGTTGGCACTGCCGGCGGTGCCGACGCCGCCCTGCATCTCGGCGGCCTCGTCAGTGAGGATGTCGCCGTAGAGGTTCGGCAGGATCATCACCTGGAACTGGCGGCGGCGCTTCTCATCAATCAGCTTGGCGGTCATGATGTCGATGTACCAGTCGTCGACATTGATGCCGGGGTAGTCCTTCGCCACCTCCTGGCAGACGCGCAGGAAACGGCCGTCGCTGGTCTTGACGACGTTGGCCTTGGTGACGATCGTCACCTGCTGCTTGCCGAGCTTCTTCGCATACTCGAAGGCCATGCGCGCGATGCGCTCCGTGCCCTGCGAGGTGATCAGGCGGAAGTCGATCGAGATGTCGTCGTCAACGTCCAGGCCATAGGGCCCGAGTGCGTAGAGGTCCTCGGTGTTCTCACGGAAGAAGGTCCAGTCGATGCCCTGCTCCGGGATCTGCACCGGGCGCACGTTGGCAAACAGGTCGAGTTTCTTCCTGAGTGCGACGTTGGCACTTTCGATGTTCGGCCAGGGGTCGCCCTTGCGCGGCGTGGTGGTCGGTCCCTTCAGCAGCACGTGGCACTGCCTGCATTCCTCGAGCACCTCGTCCGGCACGGCCTGGTTGACCTCAGCGCGGCGCTCGATGGTCAGGCCCTCGATGTTGCGCATCTCGATCTTGCCGCTCGCGACCTCGTCCTTCAGGACCTGGCGCATGATCCATTCCGCATCCTTGGCAATGCTCTCGCCGATCCCGTCACCGGGCAGGATGCCGATGATGATCGGGTTGAGCGAGCCGAAGTCGAGCCAGTCCGGCTCATTCTTCAGGCGCTCGGCGCGGGCCTGCATGTCCTCCAGCAGCTTGCCGAAGTGTGCTGTCGCTTTGTTGATGGCTTCGTTGGACACAGTCTACCCCTGATAGTGAATGTGGCGGGCCTATTATAGCCCTGCCCGGCGGCCTGAGCCGGGAGGCGGCCTCAGCCCGCGTCCGGCCCGCCGGCCAGCTGCTCGATCCCGCCGATCAGCTCGCGCAGGTTGAAGGGCTTGTTGAAGGTCAGCGAGGCCCCGAGTGCGCGCGCCGTCTCGAGGAAGTCCACATTGCCCTGCCGGCCACCGCCGGACATGGCGATGATCTTCGTGTCGGGGCGGATCTCGAGAATTTCGCTGATGGTTTCCAGGCCGTCCTTGACCGGCATGATGATGTCCGTGATCACGATGTCGAACTGTGAGCCGCGGAAGTTCTGCACCGCCTCCTCGCCATTGCCGACCGCGACCACGTCGTAGCCCGAGCTGAGCAGGATGCTGTGCAGCACATCGCGTACGTCCTTGTCATCATCTACCAACAGGATTCTTGTCATCTGGAACCGTCTCTGCCACGGGTCCGAGTACCTGCCTGATCGCCTGCGCCAGCACGTTCTGCTCCAGCGGCTTGTTGACCAGCATGTGGATCCCGAGCTCCTCCATGATATCCCGTGGCAGGCCTTCGCTGAAGCCCGTGATCATGATCACCGGCAGATCGCTGCCCTGTTCGCGCAGACTGCGCACCAGGCGTTCGCCGTCCATGCGCGGCATGGTGAGGTCGGTCACCAGCAGGCTGATGCTCGGATCGGCCTGCAGGCGCTCCAGCGCCTCGGCGGGAGCGCGGCTGGTGCTGACCCGGTAGCCGAGCCGGTCCAGCTGCTGCAGTACGAGATTGTTGATGTCCGGTTCGTCGTCCACGAACAGCACATGCTCACCCTGGCCGGCGGGAGCGGCATCCTCGGCAGCTGCACTGCCGGCTTCGCCGCAGGGTCCGCCCGCCGGGTCCCGCGCCAGCGGCAGGTAGACGCGGAAGCAGCTGCCGCGTCCCGGCAGGCTTTCCACCTCGATTTCCCCGCCGTGGCTGAGCACGATGCCGTGTACCACGGACAGCCCGATCCCGCTGCCGCCCTCGCCGGGGCGGCTGGAGAAGAAGGGCTGGAAGATCATCTCCAGTTCCTGCTGGCGGATCCCGCTGCCGTCGTCGGTCACGCTCAGCAGCACATGCGGGCCGAGTTTCAGCGCCGGCAGGCGTTCCAGCGAGCCGAGGTCAATCAGCACCTGCTCGATGCCGACGGAGATCCGGCCCTCATTCGTGCCGATCGCCTGCAGGGCATTGGTGCAGAGGTTGAGCAGCACCTGGTGGATATGCGTGGCGTCCGCCAGCACGCAGTGCGGCCCACCGGATTCATGCAGCTCGAGGCGCACGCGCCTGCCGGCCCGCACGCTGAGCAGGCCCAGCACCTCCTCGGCCACGCTGCGCAGGTTGACCGGCTCAGGCTCGTGCTGCGGCGTGTCGCTGAAGGAGAGGATGCGCTGCACCAGCTCGCGGGCCCGGCTGGCCCCGCGCCGCACCTGCTGCAGATGGCGGTGCACGCTGCTGCTCTGCTCCGTTTCCTCGAGTCCGAGATCCGTGAAGCCGATGATCGGCGTGAGGATGTTGTTGAAGTCGTGGGCGATGGCCGAGGACACGCTGCCGATGGTCTCCAGCTTGCGGATCTGGTCGAGCTTGCCCTCCATCCGCCGCCGGGTCTCCTCGAGGCTGTGCTGCTCGGTGATATCCTGCACAGTGGCCATGAGGCGCAGGGCCCGGCCGCTTTCATTGCGTTCCACCACCAGCCGTGCATGCTGCCAGCGCTGCGGACCACCACCGGGCAACAGGCGGTAGGACTGCTCATGGCTGCTGCCCTGGCGGATCAGGCTGTCCATTGCCATTTCCAGGTCGTCACGGTCCTCGGGGTGCACGAGCGAAAGCAGCAGGCGCATGTCCGGTACTGCATTGCCGCCCTCCAGCCCGAACAGGCGGAAGAGTTCCTCCGACCAGTACATCCGCCCGTCGCGCAGGTCGAGATCCAGGCTGCCCAGCCGGGCCAGCTGCTGGGCCTCGCGCAGGCGCAGCTCGCTCTGTTCCAGCAGGCGCTCATGGTGGCGCTGCTCGCTGACGTCACGCACGATCGCCAGCACGCCGCGGCCATCGGAGCGCAGCTGTTCCGAGGCGCTGCATTCGGCAACGAAGCTGCTGCCGTCACGGCGTCTGGCCACGATCTCGCGCATGCTGCCCAGCAGCATGCTGCTGCTGCCGTGCATCACGCTCTGGATGTGGCATTCCCCGCCGTCCTGGCAGGGGAAGAGTTCGCGGAAGTGCCGGTTGGCAACCTCCGCCGCCGGCCAGCCGAACAGTTCCTCGGCGGCGCGGTTGAAGCCCTCGATGAAGCCTTCCGGTGAGATCGCCAGCACGGCATCCGGGGCACTGTTCTCCAGTGCGGTGAGCCGGCTCTGCAGGCGCTCCTGTTCCGCCTCGCGGTCCCGCAGCTCCAGCTCGCGGGCCTGCAGATCGCGGCGCAGCGCAGCCAGCTGGAAGGCCAGGTAGAGGCAGCCCATGATCCCGCTCAGTGCGACGAAGACGATCAGCGGCATGGCGGTACCTGCGGAGCGGGTGATGCGTCATTCCGGAATCCAGCCGCCGGCGGACAATCCCCCAGCGGGTTTCGACAAGCAGTTTCCGGCATCTTTGGCAGCATAAGTATCAAAGTCCCGCAGCGCGGGTTCCTGTGCTTAATAGATACCGGATATCGTGTCAGTTGAGGCGGACTCTGCGAATTGATAACTGAGGCTTAATCGCGATTGAAGCGCCTGCTCAGGCCGGGCGGTCGCCATGCACCGGCAGCCAGACAATGAAGCGGCTGCCCCGGCCGACCTCGCTCTCCACGCTGATCCCGCCGCCGTGGCTGCTGACGATGCCGTGCACCACGGACAGCCCGAGGCCCGTGCCTTCCTCCACGCTCTTCGTGGTGAAGAAGGGCTCGAACAGCCGGCTGATGTGCTTCGGGTCGATCCCGCAGCCGCTGTCGCTGACAACGAGCTGCAGCCAGGCAGCGGGTGCCTCATTCAGTGCGGTCTGGGAGAGATCCACGGCATCCGCCGGGATGCGCCCGAGTGCCACGCCGAGTTCACCGCCGCCATCCTTCATGGCGTGGACGGCGTTGATCATCAGGTTCATCACCACCTGGTGGATCTGGGTCGGATCCGCGAGGATCTGCGGACAATCCGGCTCGACCGTGAGTTTCACGCTCAGCTCGTCCCGGCCCTTGAGCTGCGGTTCCAGCATGCGCAGGGCCTCGCGGCAGAGCTGCTCCACATCCACGAGGGCGCGGCTCTGCTGGGACTGGCGGCTGAACACGAGCATCTGGTCCACGAGGCTGCGGGCGCGCTCACTGGCACTGAGCACCCGCTCCAGGTCCTGCTGTGCCGGATGGTCATCAGGCAGGCGCGTGGTGCCGAGCGTGGTGTAGCCCATGATCGCCTGCAGGATGTTGTTGAAGTCGTGGGCGATCCCGCCGGCCAGGGTGCCGATCGTTTCCATCTTCTGCGAGTAGCGCAGCTGGCGCTCCAGCCGGCGGCGCTCCTGCTCACTGCCGATGCGCTGCGAGATGTCCAGCAGCGTGCCCGTCATGCGCAGCGGCTGGCCCTCGGAGCCCCGCTGGATCACGCGGGCGCGGGCCAGCACCCAGATGTAGTTGCCATCGCTGCGGCGCAGGCGGTGCTCCACCTCGAACTGCTCACTCTCCCCGGAGAGGTGCTGCTCCATCTGCTCCAGTACGTGGTCGCGGTCCTCGGGGTGGATCCGCTCATCCCAGGGTGTGCTGTCTGAGCTGATCTGCTCCAGCTCGTAGCCGAGCATCTCGGCCCAGCGCTCATTGCAGACGAATTCATCCGTTGCCAGGTTCCAGTCCCACATCCCGAGGTCAGCGCCGCTCAGCGCCAGGCGCACGCGCTCCTCGTTCTCGGCGAGCTTCAGCTCATTGCGCTTGCGCTGCGAGATGTCCTGGCCGATCGCCATCATGCCGAGGGGTTCATCGCGGGCATTGGTGATCCGCGAAAAGCTCCAGATCATCGGGGTTTCCTTGCCCTCGCGGCTGACGACCTGCACCTCATGCTCGCGTACCTGCCCGCCGTCCATCACGCGCTGGGCGTCAATCTCCACCCCGGCCCAGCAGTAGGAAGGGAACAGCAGGCTCAGGTAGCGCCGCCCGATCACGTACTGCCGCGGGTAGCCGAAGATGCGCTGGGCCTCCTCGTTGTAGTCGATCACTTCCAGCTCGGCATTGAAGTTGACGATCGCATTGCCGGCCAGCAGCACCATCTGGCGGTTGCGCTCCTGGCTGTCCAGCAGCTGGTTCTCCAGCATGATCTGGTGGTAGGGCTGGCTGAACAGGCTGCCGATCACCACTGAGGCGGCCGGATAGCCCACGAGGATCAGGGCCATGCTGCCCAGCAGGCTGCGCGTCTCCAGATCCGCGGTGTTGTGGAACTGCATGTAGAACAGCCCCAGCTGCGGCAGGCTGAGGGCCAGGCCGAGCAGGGCCAGCACGCGGGCGCTGATGAAGTCGCGGTGCAGGCCCCAGAAGTAGCGCACCACCAGGCCGGCGGCCAGGGCAGACACCAGCGGTACGAGCACCGCCGGGCTGAGCGTCCCGCTCATCATGTAGGCCAGCGTACCCACGGCCAGGGCGGTCAGCACGCCGTCCAGCACACCGGCCAGCACCACGGCGAGCGCGATCACGATCGGGAAAGCGCTCGGGTCCAGCCAGTCGACGCGCTCCGCCCCCGGCAGCTGCAGCATGGTCTCCTGCAGGGGAATGATCACGAAGGATGCGATCAGGGCGGTGGCGATGAACAGCAGGATGCCGGTGGAGCGCTGCAGGGAGGGCATCGAACGGCGAATTGAGGTCAATGCCCAGCTGAAGGCCAGCATGAACATCGTCATCAGCAGGATGCTGTTGCTCAGATTCGCGAGTTGCGCCAATCCCGTCTCCCGATCTCCGTCCTGATTGTGGGCAAAGCCCACCGAGACATTAGACCATAAAGGTATGTCGGGGTTCAGCCTGTCAGGTTAAATTACAGATAAATCAAAATCCGATGTACGGCTAGACGCCCACACCCTGCTCGCCGAACTTGCGGGTGTAGCTCTGCATGGCATTCTCCACCGCCTGGATCGCATCCAGCGGGCCGAGGAATTCCTCAACCTTCACGTCCTTGTGCTCGAGCTTCTTGTAGTCCTCGAAGAAGGCCTTGAGCTCGAACAGGCGGTGGCGCGGGATCTCCTTGATGTGGTCGTAGCCGTTGAACTCCGGGTCATCCATATGCACGCAGATGATCTTCTCGTCGTTCTCGCCCTGGTCGACCATCAGCATCACGCCGATCGGCTTGGCGCGAAGGATGCTCATCGGGAAGACCGGCTCCTGCATCAGCACCAGCACGTCCAGCGGGTCGTGGTCGTCACCGAGCGTCTGCGGGATGAAGCCGTAGTTGGCCGGGTAGAACACCGAGCTGTAGAGCACGCGGTCGACCTTCATCAGGCCGGTCTGCTTGTCCAGCTCATACTTGACCTTGCCGCCCTTCATGATCTCGATCACCGCGTTGAATTCACGCGGGGCGTTGTCACCGATCGGCACGTCATGCCAGCAATGGGCCATCCGGGTCTCCTTGGGGCGATTCCATCCGCCCTCAGTCTGCTGCGGCGGCACTGCCGCCGGTTTCCGCCACTTCGTCAACTTCCTCATTGAGCGGGCTGCTCGGCCCCGCGGGCTCGATCTCCGAGGCGAAGAAGATGGCAATGTGCTGCTGGGGCTGCAGGCCGAAGTGCTCCAGCACCTGCCGCCCCGTTTCATCCGCGAATTCCAGCCGGCGGACTTCCGTATCCGCGACCTGCCCCCGGAACTCGATGCGCTCGCCGATCCCGCAGACCGGCGCCAGCGGCCTGACCGCCGTGACCGGCAGCCCGCAGTCCAGCCAGTAGACGCTGCCGAGGGCGGAGTTGGGGTTGTCAGGATTGATCGGCGCGCCCTTCTTGTCATGGATGAACAGCACGGTGCCGCTGCCGCTCAGCCACTGCGCCGTATGGCCCGCCGGGTCGGCGACGATCGCCGCGCTGTCAACGGCCACTGCCTGGCTGCGGATCTCCTCCGCATCCGTCATGTAGACCTGGGTGTAGGCCCCGGTCACGTCGCTGAGTTCCACCAGGCGCTTGCGCACGAGGATGAAGATCGCGAGCGTCATCAGGATCAGTGTCACGCAGCTGAGCATGATCATGCGCTTGTCGCGCTCGGGCGTGAAGCCCGGGTCGCCCGCAGGCTGCAGGGCCCCTTCGGGCTGCTGCCGCGGCTGATCCTGCTGTTGCTCGTCTGCGCTCATCTTGCACTCACACCCGGCTGCTTCAGCCCAGGCTCTCGCTGGCCAGCGCCCCCATCGGGTCCCAGGCCGGCAGCACGGTCGGCTCGCCTGTAAGCGCCTGCTGCAGCTCCGCGCTCAGCAGCGCCTTCGGCACGGCGATCTCGAACATGTACTCGTCGAACCAGTTGTCATTCATCACGTAGAAGCCCTGCTCGCCGCCCTCACTGCCCCAGGAGTTCTCCACGCGCCAGCGCCGCGGGTCGTTGTCAACCACGTCCACGCCGGTGAACAGCATCGCATGCGTCATCAGGGTCTGGTGGTGCAGCAGGCGGCCCGGCTTGTCCTGCGCGAAGGGCGTGTCGTAGATCCGCTCGAAGCCGAACAGCTCGCGGTCCCACACGCCGCGGCGGCGGTCCATCATCTTGCCCACGTCGCAGCCCATCCAGACCGGCTGGCCGTCCATCAGCTGCTTCATGGTGAGCTGCTTCATCAGTTCGATGTCAACGTTGAGGTAGGTCACGATCTCGCCGCCGACCACGTTGCCAAGCATGTCCACGGTGTAGGTGCGGCCCTGCGGGCTGCTCTCGCGCGGGTCATGCACGATGCTGACGTAGTCGTCGAGGTTGATCGAGACGTACTTGTCAGCGAACTGCTGCGGGGTCAGCCGGCCCTCGCGGTGGAACTTGTTGTCCTTGTCCCGCCACTCCCAGTCGAAGCTCTGGGGCGGGGTACCGAGGTGGATGCAGAGCATGCGGTAGACCACCGAGACGAAGCCGTCCTTGAGCCTGCGCACCTCATTCTCGGACTTGCCGCTGGCAACGGCATCACGCAGCTGCTGGGCGAAGTCGCGCAGCTTGGAGATCACGATCGCATTCATGTAGCGCGTGTTGCTGGAGCTTTCGCTCTCGGGCATCGCGCTCTGTGGCACGAGGCCGTGCTTCTTCACGAGGTTGACGAACATGTTCCACTGCCCGCCGTCCTCGAGCGGCTTGTCCAGCAGGAAGGCCACGGTGCGGTCGTCAATGTCGCGCTCCGCCGTGGCGATGATCGCCTCGAGGAAGTAGTTCGCGCGCTCGAACTTGTCCCAGAAGTGCAGGTAGGTCTGCGAGAACTCGAATTCCTTGATGTTCATGGCCTGCATCGCGCCGACGCGCAGCAGGTTGAGGCCGGCGAACAGCCAGCAGCGGCCGCTGGCACGCTGGTTCGTTACCTTCCAGTCGTCCAGCTTGTGGCTGAAGGTATGCGGCGTGGAGGTGATGATGTCGCGGTTCTGCGCGATGTCCATCACGCTCACCTGGGTCACGGCATTGCGCATCAGGCTCGCCGTGGGGTGCGCCATGAATTCAGTGTGCAGCTCGCTGAGCCGCTCGGGGCTGAGGCTGCCGTCCTCGGAGGCCGCAAGGCGTGCGACCACCGCTGCCTGGTTGTCTGCTGCTGTCATATCCGCTCCTGCTGCCGGCCCTCTGGATGCGGTCGGACCATGACCGGGCCGGGAATCTGGTGTGTGCTGGTCCTATGTATGTCTGCGGGCATGATTTTATCGTGTGCAGGCGGTGTGATCGCCCATTTGTGCACGATTGAACGGAGCGCTTGGAGGCCTGATGTCAGTCAGGCAACTGGAGGCCTGATGTCAGTCAGGCGTTTCCACTTTGAAACTTCTCCAATTCATTCCGATTCGGTATGGAAGGTCCTAGCAATGATCTCCATTGCCCTTGCAACACAGAAGGTCCTTGCGCTGCTCAGTTCCCAGTTCAGCTGTGTGATTGCCAAGCCTGCCTTGACAGGGTTGTAGTGGATATACTCAATCGTGTTCTGTACGTGTTCGAGATCTCTCATGCAGCGATCAAAGTAACCGGCCTGCCAGAGTTTCCCCTCCCGGCCCAGGCTGCGGTTGATGATCATTGATGACCTGCTCTTGATGCGCTGGATGGTCTTGCCCAGCATTTCCCCTTCAGGCTGTCGAAACAGCAGATGAACATGATTGGGCATCACCACCCAGGCAATCAGCTGCTCTCCGAGTTGACTGATTTCCTCCGCAACAACATTGCCAATTTCATTCCTTGCCAATAGGCAGCTGCCCCGGTTCCGGTCGAGATCCGCATCTATTCTGAAGAACATGCGCTCCCCATCCTGATTGGACATCCTCATCCCGGTCCTCAGCC
The DNA here is from genome assembly GCA_041395205.1 of bacterium. Classification (GTDB taxonomy): domain Bacteria; phylum 4484-113; class 4484-113; order 4484-113; family JAFGCY01; genus JAHEFU01. Next base: position 690,329 of record JAWLAZ010000001.1, on the reverse strand, counting down.
GTTCCCTTGGCGCGGCATCATCGAGGACAAAAGTCACAAACTGAATCAGTCCGGCCTGATCATAATGTGGCAGGTAGTCATGCTTGTAGAACCCCAGGTGTTGGGACTTTAACATACAATTATTATATCACATATTGCCTACTCATGCTTAACAATCAGATTATTATTGTTTTTTCAGATACTTCTCGCCTGACTGACATCAGGCCTCCGTGGGTTGCGCCTGACTGACATCAGGCCTCCGTGGGTTGCGCCTGACTGACATCAGGCCTCCAAGCGCCTGACTGACATCAGGCCTCCGATACAATCCATCCCATGTCATCTCCCTCGCCCATCAAGGTGCTCTGTCTCTGGCAACCCCGCCCGGAACTGCTGGACCATCTGCGTGCCGGGCTCGCGGGCTGGCCCATGGAGCTGAACTGCGCGCCGGAGGGCCATGAATGGACCGGCGCGGATGAATCACTGCTGCTGCCGCTCGCGGCGGAGGCGGATGTCTTCATCGGCTGGCGGCCCACGCGCTCATTGATTGACGCTGCACCCAGGCTCAGGGCCGTGATCAACCCCGGTGCCGGGGTGCAGCACCTCTACGGGATGTTCGCGGAGATCCAGCAATCGCGCCCTGTCCAGCTGATCAACGGGCATGGCAATGCGCAGTTCACCGCGCAGACCACCGTCACCCTGTTATTGGCAATGCTCAGCGGCACCGTGCAGCACCACAACGCCATGTGTGAAGGCCGCTGGCGGCTGGGTGACGAGTTCCTTGCCAACACACCGATCAGCCACAGGACCATCGGCCTGCTGGGCTATGGCCATGTCAACCGCAATGTACACCGGATGCTCTCCGGCTTCGGCTGCAGGGTGATCGCCTGCAACAGGAGTGGCAGCCTGCCAACTGACAGTCCAGCTTCGCTGGATGGCCTGTATGCAATAGAGCAGCTTGAGGACTTCCTGCGTGCAGTGGACGTGCTGGTGATCGCCGTGCCCTTCACGCCGGACAGCGAGGGCCTGATCGGCGAACGTGAGATTGAACTGCTGGGCCGGGGCAGCTTCCTTGTCAACGTGGCCCGCGGCGGAGTTGTCAACGAGGATGCGCTGTTCGAGGCGCTTGAGAGCGGCTCCCTCGCCGGGGCCGCGATTGATGTCTGGTACGACTACCGCCCCGAGCCTGATGAGCTGGGCCGCAGCTTCCCCTGGCACCGCCCCTTCCACGAACTTGGCAATGTCGTGCTCAGCCCGCACCGCGCTGCCTCACCCTTTGACGACCTGCAGCGCTGGGATGAAGTGGTCGAGAACCTCAAGCGCCTGAGCGCCGGCCGCGATGACCTGCTGAATGTGGTCGACTGCGAACGGGGCTACTGAGGATTGCTCTCTAATGGATTTTGAGAGCTACAATTGCTATCATGAAGCGTTGAATGCTCAAGATTATTGACAATCCAATATCAGAGCTAACCCGAATCAAGGAAGCACTGCTAAAGAAAAGACCATTTGCTTCTCATACATAAACAAATGTGGCTAGGAATTAACATGAGTGAAAACAACTAGTTTTGCAAGGCTATTAAGATAATCAGAAGATTAGTATTCAAGTGAGATTCTCCATGCACAATGCAAGCAGTCTACTTATTGCCATAAGAAATTTTTCTTTAGCAATCACGGCAGCTCTTGTGATTGTTTGGCGAGTATATTTGTTCTTACAGGAATACAAAACCAGGCATGAAATTGACCATTCTAGAAAGCTCCACATGGAGGCGTGGCGTAAATTTCAATCAAGTAAATCAAAAGAAAAAACTAGAATTGCAATCAAGTACTTCACTGAAACAATTGAGAACATTAGCATTTTTCTAGCTTTCACATCAGAAGAGTACTTCTGGAATAGGACACGTGTTCTTATGCTTGTAGTAGTTGTGTCAGGTATACTGTCGACAATTGCTTTGTTGATTGAATATAATCAAATCTTCTCTCCTGCTCAGATTCTGATTGCTCTTTCTATTTTGATCTTTGTTAGTATCATGTACAAATTAAACCTAACCATTCAGCATGCTGTTGTTTCTCCAAACCCAATATCAATAAAAGCAATTGCATACACGTACCTCGTTTCAGTTCCGATACTATTTGCAGCACTATGTGCAAGTGCTACTTTTGCATTTCTTGCTTTACTTGCACCATTATTGTGGTTAGATCTTGTGATCAAACAGCAATTGCCAATTGCCATTATACTCCTTGTGCCAACAATTTGGTTCTTGAGTGTGTTGTACACACCAATTAATGAATATTTGTCAGCATTGTTCAGTGCAAGGTACTTTTGTGCATTTGTTCAGTGGATGTGGATTTCATTCGTCGTAACATTGCTTGCACTATACGTTGGCAATAGAGTCTCTCCTCAATCAGATATCCCTCAAACTTTACAAATGCTATTAGTGAATTCAGCTTGTGATACTGTTACCGTTTTGACAACTTTGCATATTTTTAGTATTTTATCTAAACTCCTAAAAACCAGCGAAACGAATCTATTGATAAGAACACTGTACATTCAGTTCTACATATTGATTGATGTCCTTATCGCAGTTATACTATCAGTGGCATCATTATATTTTGGAGTACTAGGCGATAAGTATGAAGTATCCATATTTGAGGCAATCATACTATTAATTGGAAAGGATTCTCAGGGTGCGTGGGATTTTGGGCCTAAATTCTGGGCAATGCATACCACCTTTATTCCCTCCTTGTTTTGTTGGATTGTGTTGATAGCGATGCACTCTGCAGAACTCATGCTTATAATGCGAGCTGAATGGGCCAGAAGAATGATGGAGGTGGATAAACCATATGCATTAACTGCTTCCGTAATTGCAATTCACATTGCATTTTGGGGTTTGATTGCAGTTATTGCTGAAATAGGATCTAAGATCATGAGTCCAATACCGAAACTTCCATAAATTGCATGAACATTTAACTGCGGTAGGTTGTAATTAGCTGTCTGCACGTTTAGCGTTACACTCTACTTGCAAGAAATCGAGGTTATGTCGTAAGTTTATTCCCAATGCCCGCCGACCCGCAGCAGCCGCCCGTGTTTGCAGATATCCAGGCCGCGCATGCCCGCATCCGTGACTGGATCCACCGCACGCCGGTGCATAGCTGCGCGCATCTGGACTCGCTGACGGGCGCGCGCCTGTTCTTCAAGTGCGAGAACCTGCAGCGCATCGGGGCCTTCAAGCTGCGCGGGGCGCTGAACACCGTGCTGCAGCTTTCGGATGATGAGGCCGCGCGCGGCGTGGTCGGCCATTCCAGCGGCAACCATGCCCAGGCCCTGGCCCGCGCCGCCCGCATGCGCGGCATCCCCGCCTGGCTCGTGATGCCCGAGGACGCGGTCGCGCTCAAGGTGGACGCCGTGCGCGAACTCGGCGCGGAGGTGGTGTTCTGCACCACTGACATCGAGGACCGCCGCCGCGTTGTCAGCGAAATCATCGAGCGCACGGGTGCCGTGCATGTGCACCCCTTTGACGACCCGCGCATCATCGCCGGCCAGGGCACGGCCGCACTCGAGTTCCACGAGGACTGCCCCGCACTCGAGATCCTCATGACCCCGGTCGGCGGCGGCGGGCTGATCTGCGGCTCGATCATCAGCACACAGGCCCTCGCCCCCGGCTGCACCGTGATCGGGGCCGAGCCGGAAATCACGGACGACGCCTGGCGCTCGCTGCAGCTCGGCAGCCCGCAGATCAACGAGAACATTGACACCATCTGCGACGGGCTGAAGGCCTGGATCAGTGAGCTGACCTTCGGGATCATGCGCGACTACGGCCTGCAGATCGAGCGTGTCAGTGACGACGAGGTGATCGCCGCGATGCGCCTGTTCTGGGAGCGCACGAACCTGATCATCGAGGCCTCCTCGGCCACGGTGCTGGCGGCCGCACTCTCCGGGCGGCTGGACATCCGCGGCCGGCGCGTGGGCCTGATCCTCAGCGGCGGCAATGTGGACCTCGACCGCCTGCCCTGGCAGCGCTGAGCAGCGGGGAGACAGGACAGGCAGCTGGCGGATTGCCCGCGTGTGGCTAGCATTGCCGAACGGGCCCGCCTGACAGGCTGACAATTCAGCTCTGGTTTGTCCTTTAATTACATCCCGCTGTGAAGTCCCGGATAAATCCGTGTACCACTTTGGCTTTGGTCACGCGCCTGCTGCCGTTGTGCTATGCTCTGGCAAGAGCACATGCTGCTTGTGCAGCCGGGACTTCCGGATTTTCCGACCAGGAACTGCAGCGGGCGGATTCAGCTGATGAAAATGGCAGCGAGAATGATGTTGGCAATGGGCGCGCTTGTGGTGTTTTCCATCGCGGCCCTCGGTCTGCTGACCTACCGCTCCCTCGAGAACCGCCTGATCGATGACAACCTGCGGCAGGTGCAGAGCAAGGCCGGCAGCGCCGCCACCGTGATCTCCGAGTACACCGCCTACTGCGCACGCGACCTGGATGCCCGCGTGAACTCGCTCGTGATGCAGGACATCGCCGTACTGCTGGCCGAGGGCCGGGATCCGCTGGGCAGCCCGGAGATCGCCGATGTGGAAAGGAGCCTGCTCAGCCAGCTCAACTCCAAGCCTGAATACCTGCAATTCCGCCTGATTGACAGCCGGGGCATGGAGATCGCGCGCTGCGAGCGGGTCAGCGGGGAAACCCTGCCGGTGATCACTCCGGCAGCCAAGCTGCAGGACAAGTCTGCGCGGCCCTACTTCCAGCAGGCCATGAAGCTGGCACGGGGCCAGATCGAAGTCAGCCGGATTGACCTGAACGTGGAGCATGGGGTGATCGAGGAACCGCGGGTTCCCGTGATGCGCTTTTCCGCACCGCTGTATGGCGAGGCCAGCTCGCCGCTGGCTGTCGTGGTGATCAACCTCGACATGCGCCCCGTGCTCAATGAGCTGCGCAGCTCCAGCCCGCCGGACTGGCAGGTCTATCTCGCCAGTGAGGACGGGGACTTTCTCCTGCACCCGGACGGTGAGCGTGAATACGGCAGCCAGCTCGGTGCTCCCGGGCTGATGCGCTCCGAGTTTCCCACCCTGGACTGGCAGCAGGCCAAGCGCGAGGAACTCAACCTGCACCTCAGCCGGGCCGACGGAGAGAAGCTGGTTGTGGCCGCTCATGTGGTGGGGCTCAACGGGGGCCGAAGCTACTGCCTGTTCTACACGATGCCCGAAGCCCGGCTGCTGGCCAGCCTCGCCCCGGTGCGCCGCACCTTCCTGCTGACCGGCCTGCTCTGCATCCTCGTGGCCCTGGGAGCAGCGCTGCTGCTGGCCCGCAGCATCGCCCGGCCACTGGAGAAGATGACCCTGGCCGTGCGTTCATTCGGCAACTCCACTGCGCTGGACCTGCCGCTGGATGCCTCCGGGGAAACGGGCGTGCTGGCCCGGGCCTTCTCCAACATGCTGGCGCATCTCGGGATGCGCACCACCGAACTGCAGGCCGAGATCCGTGAGCGGCGCATGGCCGAGGAGCTGGCTGCGCGCCAGGCCTCGCAGATGAGCCGCTTCCACGCCCTGGTGGAAAGCAGCAATGACGCGATCCTCACCAAGGACCTGGAAGGCACGATCACCAGCTGGAATCCCGCGGCCGAGCGGCTGTACGGCTACTCTCCGCAGGAGGCGATCGGGCATCACATCAGCCTGATCGTGCCACCCGAACGCCTGGCCGAAGTCCATGAAATCATCCAGCGGGTCCGCAGCGGCGAGATCCTGGACAGCTATGAAACCCAGCGCATCTGCTCCGACGGTACGATTCTCGATGTCAACCTGACCGCCTCGGGCATCCGCAATGCCGGCGGCGAGGTCACGGCGGTTTCGATCATCGCCCGCGACATCACCGAGCGCAAGTTCACCGAAGGACTCTTCCGGCTGGTGGTGGAAGCCTCGCCCAGCGGCATCGTGCTCGTGGACAGCAGTGGCAACATTGAGCTTGCCAACGCGGCGGCGGAGAACATGTTCGCTTACCAGCCTGGCAACATGCGGGGGCTGAGCGTCGAGGAGCTGATCCCCGGTGAAATGCGCTACGGCCACAGCGGCTTCCGCCGCGCCTACCAGAGCAAGCCGGAACGCCGGGACATGGGTGCCGGGCGCGACCTCTACGGCCTGCGCAGGGATGGCAGTGAATTCCCGATCGAGATCGGCCTCAATCCGGTGCGCACCAGCCGCGGCCTGTTCATTCTCGCGCTGGTGATTGACATCACGGAGCGCAAGCGCAGCCAGCTGGACATGGCCGCCAAGAATGCCGCGCTGGAGCGCAGCAACCGCGACCTGGAGCAGTTCGCCTATATCGCCTCGCACGACCTGCGCGAACCGCTGCGCATGGTCTCCAGCTACACCGAACTGCTGGAGGAGCGCTATGCCGCGCAGCTCGATGACAAGGCCGGCAAGTACATCCACTATGCCCGAGACGGGGCGAAGCGCATGCAGCAGATGGTGGCGGACCTGCTGAGCTTCTCCAGGGTCACAAGCACCGAGATCGAGCTGGAGCCGGTCGATCTCAACCTGGTGCTGAAGCAGTGCATGCACGACCTTCGCGGCAAGCTGGATGAAAGCGGGGCTGTGATCACGACCGGCGACCTGCCACTGGTGCAGGGCACGGAGAACCTGTTGCACCAGGTCATGCAGAACCTGCTCAGCAATGCCATCAAGTTCCGCGGTGAGGCCGTCCCGCGCGTGCATGTCAGCGCGGTGCAGGATGGCAACAACTGGGTGATCTCGGTGCAGGACAACGGCATCGGCATCGACCCCCAGTATCACGAGCGGATCTTCCAGATGTTCCAGCGCCTGCACGGCCGGGACAGCTACGAAGGCAGCGGCATCGGCCTGGCAATCACCCGCAAGATCATCGAGCGGCTGGGTGGCAGCATCTGGCTGGAATCCCTGCCGGGCCAGGGAAGCAGATTCCTGTTTAAGGTACAATCTGGCATTCATAAGCCCGCAAAACTGGAAGTGGAAGTTGAACATGATTGACATATTGCTGGTTGAGGACAATCCTGCGGATGTTGAGTTGATCAGGGAATGCCTTGAGAACAGCCGCTTCGTCGCCAGCATCCAGGTCAGAGAAAATGGTGGAGAGGCCCTGAGCTTCCTGACGGGGGAGCAGCCGGTTGCGGGCGCTGAGGTCCAGCCGGGCCTGATCATGCTTGACCTGAACCTGCCGGGCCTGAATGGCAGGCAGGTACTTGAGGAACTGAAATCCGACGTGCTGCTGAAGCGCATCCCGGTGATCGTGCTCAGTTCCTCGGATGCGGAGCAGGATGTGGCGGACAGCTATGAGCTCGGTGCGAGCAGCTACATCGTCAAGCCCGCGGACTTCAGCGGCTATGCCACACTGGCGCGTGCGCTGGAGGATTTCTGGGGCAGGGTGGTCAAGCTGCCTGTGCCTGGACATGAGCCCGTCTGAACCGGGTCCGGCACCAGGAACGGAGCCTGGGCCTGTTTGATAGTGGATGGTGGATGGATCAGGAATCAAAGAACTGCGTGCTCCTGCTCGTGGAGGACAATCCGGCGGACGCCGATCTGGTGCGTGCGCTGCTTGAATCCGACCGGCAGAAGCAGTACGATTTCATGCATGTGACGCACCTCGCCCAGGCCATGGACCGCCTGCGGGATGAGCAAATCGACGTGATGCTGCTTGATCTGCGGCTGCCTGACACCAGCGGCGTGGACACGGTGCGCACCGTCAAGCTGGCCAGCCGCTCCGTGCCGATCATCGTACTCACGGGCTCGGATGAGGACAGCGTCGGCCAGGACTGCATTGATGCCGGAGCCCAGGACTTCCTGCGCAAGGATGAAATGCGTCCGCTGATCCTGCGCAAGGCCATAGATTTCGCGCTTTCCCGCCAGCGTGAGGCGGACCGCCGCCAGGCTGACGAAACCCTGACTGCCTTTCGCAGCATGTCCTCGGAATCCTCCGGCACCATGATCACGGCCATGCTGGCCGGAACCGGTCCCCTGCGCGAACGGGAACCGGAGTTCTTCAATGAGATCAGTCACGAATACAACGGCATTCTCAGAAGTTATTTTGACCATGTGCGGGGCAAGCTCGAGAAGCCCCGCATGGAAATGGAGAGCCTGATCACCCGCCTCGGCGAAAACGGTGCCGGGCCCCGCGACCTGATCGACGTGCATGTCCGCGCACTGGATGAGCTGGTGATGCTGATGGACAACGACTACGGCACATACATCACCGTGGAGGGCCGGTTGCTGGCCCTAGAACTGATGGGGATCCTGGTGGAGTTCTACCGCGTCGGGACACGCCGCCGTGGTTTTGATGGAGGTCTGTCGTGATATACAAGCTACGCCTGTACGTGACCGGAAGAACCCACAATTCCCTGCGGGCAATCGAGAATCTGAAGCGCGTCTGCGAGGAGGATCTCAGGGGCCGCTATGAGATCGAGGTGATCGACGTGCTCGAGCACCCCAAGCTGGCCGAGAACGAGCGGATCATGGCAACTCCGACGCTCGTGAAGAAGCTGCCCGTCCCGGTCCGCAAGATCATCGGCGATCTCAGTGACCGCGAAAAGGTGCTGTTCGGGCTGGACCTTTCGCCCTTTGACCTGGCCGGGGGAAATCCAAGTGAAGCAAATGGGGGAGCGTGATGAGTTACCAGACTGACAGGCATATGAGTGACCGCAAGCCGGGGCACCTGGAAGCGATGGAAACCGGGATTGCCGGCTTCGACCAGATCGCGATGGGCGGCCTGCCCAAGGGCCGCACCACCCTCGTGGCCGGTACGGCCGGCAGCGGCAAGACCGTGATCGCGCTGGAATTCCTGGCGAACGGCGTGACGAAGTTCGATGAACCGGGCGTGATCGTGACCTTCGAGGAAACGCCGCTGGACCTGATCCGCAATGTGGAATCCTTCGGCTGGGATCTGCAGCAGATGCTGGATGACGGCAAGCTGGCAATCGTCAACGCCACTCCCGAACCCGGCGAGGCCGTGATCGAAAGCGGCAGCTACGACCTCTCGGCACTCGTGGCCCGCATCGAGCATGCGATCCGCGAGATCGGTGCCCGGCGGGTGATCCTTGATGCCGTCGGCGCGCTGTTCCCGCAGTTCTCGGATTCCAGCGTGGTCCGCAATGAGCTGCGCCGCATCCACAACGGCCTGCGCGGAATGGGGGTCACGACCCTGATCACGCTGGAACGCACCGATGAGGAAGGCGGCGTGGGCCGCTTCGGCGTCGAGGAGTTCGTGGCTGACAACGTCGTGATCCTGCGCAACCGGCTTGACAACGAGAAGCGCCGGCGCACGATCGAGATCCTCAAGTTCCGCGGCGCGCCCCACCAGAAGGGCGAGTATCCCTTCACGATCGATGTTGACGACGGCGTGACCGTGATCCCGCTGTCCGCAATCGAGCTCAAGCAGAAGTCCAGCGACATCCGTGTCAGTTCCGGCGTCGCCGAACTGGACCGCATGTGCGGCGGCGGGATGTACCGCGATTCGATCATCCTCGTGAGCGGCGCCACCGGCACCGGCAAGACCCTGACCGTCACTGAATACATCAAGGCCGCAATCCGCTCCGGTGAGCGCGCCCTGCTGTTCGGCAGCGAGGAAAGCCGCGAGCAGATCATGCGCAATGCCTCCAACTGGGGAGCGGACTTCGAGCAGGCCGAGAAGGATGGCATCCTGCGCATCGTCTGCCGCTACCCCGAGGTGATGTCGCTGGAGGACCACCTGATCCAGATGAAGCGCGACATCCGCGACTTCAGGCCGGCGCGCGTGGCCGTGGACAGCATGTCCGCCTTCGAGCGCGTGTCATCCGGCAAGTCCTTCCGCGAATTCGTGATCGGCCTGACGAGCCACATCAAGCATCTCGAGACCACCGGGCTGTTCACGAACACGACCTCGATGCTGATGGGCGGCGAATCCATCACGGAAACCCATATCTCCACGATCACCGACACCATCATCCTGCTGCGCTATGTGGAGCTGCAGGGTGTGATGCGCCGCGGCCTGACCGTGCTCAAGATGCGCGGTACCTGGCATGAGAAGGACATCCGCGAGTACGTGATCGACAACCATGGCATGCACATCCAGGAACCCTTCAAGGGTGTACATGGTATTCTGACTGGAGTACCGACCTATTCCTATGCGCAGGAGCGCCGCAGGCTGGACGACATGTTTGAGGATGAAAGCCGCAGCTGAGGCTGGCCTACTAATGTAAATAAACTTGTGATGCTAGGACTGGATACTGTGCAGGCCGAACGGGAGCACTACCGTGTCCTCCTGCTGGAGGACAATCCGGGTGACTCACTGCTCGTTCATGAGCGGCTGGAGGATGCGCGCGACCACAGTTTCGAGATCCTGACCGCGGTAACGCTCGACAACGCCCTGGACATTCTCAGCAGTGTCGATGTCGATGCCATGATCATGGACCTGAATGTCCCTGATTCCTCAGGCATGGATACCCTGCGGGCGATCCGCCAGCGCCGCCAGGACATGCCGATTCTCGTGCTGACAGGCATAGATAATGAATCAGTACGCCGCGAAGCCTTCGCCGAGGGTGTGCAGGACTTCATCTCCAAGGGAGAACTGCCGGCGCAGCTGCTGGGCCGCAGCCTGCTCTATGCCCTGGAGCGCTATCACGCCCAGGAACGCCAGCGCCAGATCCTCAAGCTGGTTTCCTCGAATCCGGATGCCGTGCTGGTGGTCGATGCCGCCGGCATCGTGCAGTTCGTCAATGAGGCGGCAAGCGAACTCTTCGGCCGGACCCAGGAGGACTTCGTCGGCGAGCTGATCAGCTTCTCAATCAGGGAAGGCGAAACCACGGAGCTGACGATCATCAACCGCGGCGAGCGGCGCATTGCGGAAATGCGGGTCGTACACATCTACTGGATGGGCCGGCCGGCCTTCGCCGCCTCCCTGCGGGACATCACGGAGCAGCGGCAAATGGCGGAGCAGCTGCAGCACTCGCAGAAGATGGATGCGATCGGGCGCCTGGCCGGCGGCGTGGCGCATGACTTCAACAACCTGCTGTCGGTGATCAACGGCTATACCGACCTGCTGCTGGATCCCAGCACGCCGACCGACGACTCAGCGGAACTGCTGCTGGAAATCCGCAAGGCCGGGCAGCGCGCAGCGGAACTGACCCGCCAGCTGCTGGCCTTCAGCCGCAAGAGCATCATCAAGCCCAAGACGATGAACCTCAACCACGTGATCACTGAGCTGGAGCGCCTGCTCAGCCGCCTGATCGGCGAGGACATCAACCTGACGACGATCTGCGCCCCGGACCTCGGCTGCACGCTGGCTGACCCCAGCCAGATCGAGCAGGTGATCATGAACCTCGTCGTCAATGCCAGGGATGCAATGCCCACCGGCGGCAACCTGACGATCGAGACCCACAACGTGCTGCTCGAGGAGGGGATCTTCGATGCCGACCAGGAGATCCAGCCCGGGCACTACGTGCAGCTCGTGATCTCCGATGACGGCAACGGCATGGACCCCGAGACGCGCCAGCACATCTTCGAACCCTTCTACACCACGAAGGGCATCGGTGAAGGCACCGGCCTCGGACTGGCGATGAGCTACGGCATCATCCGCCAGAGTGGGGGGCATATCAGTGTCTACACAGAACATGGGCATGGCACGACCTTCCGGATCTACCTGCCCCGCACGGACACCCTTGAGGATACGGACGACCCGGCGGAGAAGTTCTCACGGATCCCCACCGGTGAGGAGACGATCCTGCTCGTGGAGGATGAGCCGGGGGTGCGCCGCTTCTGCCGGATCGTGCTTGAATCCAAGGGCTATACGGTGCTGGAGGCCCACAATGCACAGCTGGCGCTGGAGCTCGCCGGCGAGCACGAGCGGCAGATCTCGCTGTTGCTGACGGATGTGATCATGCCGCAGCGCAGCGGCCGCCAGCTCACGGAGGAACTGCTGCTCAGGCGGCCTGGGATGAAGGTGCTGTACATGTCCGGCTACACTGACGACGCCGTGGTGCGCCACGGGATCCTGCGCACGGATGTGGAATTCCTGCAGAAGCCCTTCACGGCCTCGGCGCTGGCGAGCACGGTGCGGCGGATCCTCGACCTCAGTGAGCACCCGCGCATCGGCAACTGATCCGCGGGAGGCCGGGCAGCGGGAGGCCGGAATTAATTCTGGCAACAGAGCACAGTGAAGCGTGGTCAGTGGGCAGTGGGCAGTAGTCAGTGGTCAGTGGGCAGTGGGCAGTAGTCAGTTGTCATTGGTGAGTGGTCAGTAGCGGCGGCGCCCTGCGACGCCTGAGAGGGAATGCCCAGAAGCAATGAGCAATGAGGACTGAGCAATGAATAGTTGTCAGTGGTCAGTGGTCAGCACCGGTAGCGGCGGCGCCCTGCGACGCCTGAGAGGGAATGCCCAGAAGCAATGAGCAATGAGGACTGAGCAATGAATAGTTGTCAGTGGTCAGTGGTAAGCGCGCCGGCGCTGAATCGAAAATGAAAGAGATGATAGTTGTCAGTGGTCATGGTCAGCAGTAGCGGCGCCTGCGACGCCGGAATCACCGAGCAATGAGCAATGGTCAGCAATGGTTGTCAGTAGTCAGTGGTCAGTGGGCAGTAATGAACAGTAGCAGCGGCGCCCTGCGACGCCTGAGAGGAAATGCCCCGAAGCAATGAGCAATGAGGACTGAGCAATGAATAGTTGTCAGTAGTCAGCAGTCAGTAGCCAGTGAACTGTAGCAGCAGCGCCCTGCGACGCCTGAGAGGGAATGCCACGAAGCAATGAGCAATGAGGGCTGAGCAATGAGAAGTGGTCAGTGGGCAATAGTCAGTTGTCAGTGGGCACATAGCCGCGGCGACACGCCACTATCGATGCATGTCCAGGCTACTTCAACTTCCCAAACTACCCAAACTATCCTGACTACCTAAACCTCCAGACTTCTTCATGGGCTACGCCGGCATGCGAGCTGTGACTGCTTGTGCAATGCAGCATGTGCGAAGGAGAATGTTGCCAGATTCAATCTTCTCTGCGTCTCAGAATTCCTTTGCGCCTCTGCGCCAATAGAACCTTACCGCAACGGTATTGCCTCGTTGCCAATCCAGAACATGTGAGCCGCGCAGTCGCGCGGGAAGCGAAGTGCTCGCCAGAATGGTTTCATTGGCGCAGAGCCGCAGAGATTTGGGGGAGAGGCGCCGAGCTGTATGAGCACGTTGCCAGATCCATCCACGCTGTGAACTTCGCAGCAATCCCTCCCAATCGCGGCGGGGCCGCGCCGGTACTCGTGGTTTCAGGTTTTACAAGCAAACAAGAACCGGCGGCGCCCCGCGACGCCTGAGAGGGAATGCCACGAAGCAATGAGCAATGAGGGCTGAGCAATGAGAAGTGGTCAGTGGGCAATAGTCAGTTGTCAGTGGGCAGCACCTGTAGCCGCGGCGACACGCCACTATCGATGCATGTCCAGGCTACTTCAACTTCCCAAACTACCCAAACTATCCTGACTACCTAAACTCTCCAGACTTCTTCATGGGCTACGCCGGCATGCGAGCTGTGACTGCTTGTGCAATGCAGCATGTGCGAAGGAGAATGTTGCCAGATTCAATCTTCTCTGCGTCTCAGAATTCCTTTGCGCCTCTGCGCCAATAGAACCTTACCGCAAACCGCGCTGTCACCCGAGCGCATGCGAGGTGGTAAGACGCGCAGTCGCGCGAGATTTGTCGTGATCGCCAGCCTGGTTTTGTTGGCGCAGAGGCGCTGAGACTTGGGGGAGAGGCGCTGAGCAGAATTAACACGTTGCCAGATCCATTCGCGGCGTGAGCCTCGCAGCAATCCCTCCCAATCGCGGCGGGGCCGCGCCGGTCCTTTGTCCATGTCAGAAAGCTCTGTGCACTCTGTGGCTCTGTGTTCGATCGGAATCACATCTACATTTCCTCGTTGCCAATCCAGAACATGTGAGCCGCGCAGTCGCGCGGGAAGCGAAGTGCTCGCCAGAATGGTTTCATTGGCGCAGAGCCGCAGAGATTTGAGGGAGAGGCGCTGAGCAGATTCAAGCGTCAACAGTGATCAGAAAACACAGCGGTGCAGCCCTGCTGCGCCGGCATGTGAGCTGAACCTGAGTGCGCAAGGCATATCGCGTGGCAGGAAGCGTTGCCAATTGCCGGATACGCATGCCGCGTGAACTTCGCCACATGCACTCCCATGCGTCGCGAGGCGACGCCGCTACCCGTCATCGCTGATGCCGACGAATGCTCGCATGAGCAGGCAGGTGATTCATGCAGTAATCCTGCAGCGCTGAGGGAGCTGGCTCCCGAAGCAGCTGCGCGAACCAAGACCGTCGAGCGCTTGCGCGAGACGGCAGATGTATCTGGGCGAGGGGGGACTCGAACCCCCACACCGAAGTACCAGATCCTAAATCTGGCGCGTCTGCCAATTCCGCCACTCGCCCGGGCTGGCGATTATACCCCGCCCGGTCATCCCAGGGGCAACCGGTACCCGGCACAATCCCCGCTTCCGGTACCCGACCGCCGGGCCCCGGTTCCGGTACAATCCATTGATGCCGCAAGCCCTTTGTCCGGCCAGCCTGCTTCTGCTCCTGTCCAGCCTGCTGGTGCTGGCCGGCTGCAGCACCCCCACCGTGCCGGACATGCAGGACAACACCCAGAAGTTCGTGGATGAGCTGGAGTGGTTTGAACTCTCCGGACTGCAGCAGCTGACAGGGCTTGCGCCTGAGCAGGCCTGGGTTGCCGCCGCGCTGGATGAACAGCTGCGTGAACGCCGGCTGCTGCTGCCGGTGGAGAATGGCAGCCTGCAGGCCGGTGTGGCGGACATCCAGCTGCGTTACGACGATGTGCCCCTGCCTGCCTCCTGGAGCAGTCCGCCCGGTGAGCTGCAGCTGCAGGGCAGCCTCGGCTTGCTGGACAACCGCATTGATTACAGCCTTGATCCGGACCTGCCGGCCTGGCAACAGCAGGTGGAGCATGTTGCGCTGAGCGGCAGCTTCCAGCTGGCATCCGCCGAAAGCGTGCTGCGCCAGGCCGAGGCCCTGCGGGCCTCCCAGCCGCTGCTGCAGAGCAACCCCGAGACCCATGAAACCTGGCTGCTGGGCCGCAGCATCTCTCCATTCGTCGTGAACTGGGAATTTTCCGGCACACTCGGCGGAACTGAGTTCAGCTTCACGGCCATTCAGGAACTGGTGGCCGTCTCCAGCTACTACGAACTGCGGCTGCTGGAGGACAGCTCCCCGCAGGAAGCCCGCGCCGCAGCAGCCCTGCAGCACCGCCGGCTGCTGGAGGAACTGCACCCGCAGGACAGCCCGTCGTTTTAACGCCCGGGCCCGCAGCGCTGATAAACTAACATCATGCACAGCACCCTACGCATCCTCGCGCTCCTCGTCCTCGCGGCCCTCTGCGGCTGCGGCAGCGGTTCCGGCTTCGACCGCCCCCAGGCCTTCCTCGGCAATACCCCGAGCAACTTCGGGGGAGCCAACGGCGATGACACCGGCAGCCGGGCGATCACCACGGAAATCCTCAGCGGGCGCAGCTTCGACCTGAGCCCCAACAACTGGGTGCTGGAAAGCGGACCCGTGACCAGCACGAGCGAGGGCATCGTCAATGACTACGGTGCCGGCGAAGGCGAACAGAGCGTGGTGAGCCTGACGGGCTCCATCGACATGCGCATCATCAGCCGCGAGGCCGCGATCACGGATGTGCGGCTGTTCGGCGTCTACAGCCTCAGTGAGGCCACCGTGGCCAATGCCACCGAGGGCACGAGCTTCCCGATCAGCTGGACCGTGAGCTGGCAGGAACTGGGCCAGGCCTTCCAGGTGACCTGTTCACAGGACATGACCGGAGTGCTCTGGCAGGACAGCTCGCTGTTTTTTAATTGAGTTGCCGCCTCGCGCAAGCGCTCCATTTTGTTGCCGCCTCGCGCAAGCGCTCGGCGGTCTGACCCTGCGGCCACGCATTCGCGTGTCCGGGTCGGGTTGAAGTTACAGAAGTGCTTCCGCCTCGCGCAAGCGCTCGGCGGTCTGACCCTGCGGCCACGCATTCGCGTGTCCGGGTCGGGTTGAAGTTACTGACGTCCTGCCACCTCACCTGAAGGTTCAGAGGGCTTGGTCCTGTTGCCAGCTCAAGGCCTAGCCTCTCGCTGATTGCCCGGTAAATCGCACCAAACTCCGGTAGCCAGGCGTTCACGCTGGGATAGCCCCGCATCGTATTCGTGCCGCCGGGCGCGCGGAAGCATAGCGTAGCCCGCCGGAACGGAGTGTAGCTCTAAAGAGCTACATGGCCCTGTGGCTCTCAGAGCCACACTCCATCTCCCTGCCGTCTCGCGTAAGCGCTCAGCGGTCTGGCGCTGCGGCCACGCATTCGCGTGTCCGGGTCGCGCTGAAGTTACAGAAGTGCTTCCGTTTCACCTGAAGGTTCGGCAGGCTTGGTCCTGTTGCCAGCTCAAGCAAGCATTCGCTGGTCTGCAATCCAGCTCAAGGCCTGGCCTCTCGCTGATTGCCCGGTACATCGCACCAAACTCCGGTAGCCAGGCGTTCACGCCGGGATAGCCCCGCATCGTATTCGTGCCGCCCGGGTCGCGCTGAAGCACGACATAGCCCGCCGGAGTGGAGTGTAGTTCTGAAGAGCTAAATGGCCCCGTTGGTCTGAAGACCAACGCTCCATCTCCCTTCCGCCTCACCTGAAGGTTCAGCGGTATTAGTCCGGACGCATTGTCCGGGATACCAGTTCCCTCACATGCGCAGGTACTACGCTTCCGATTTACCTCCCTGCTGCCTCAATGCAATCAGCGAGAAGCTCCGCTTTGAGCTGTATTGCAGACCGTCAAGTGCTCGCACGAGACGGAATGGGAAACAGGCAGCGAGAAGCTCCGCTTTGAGCTGTATTGCAGACCGTCGAGTGCTCGCACGAGACGGAATGGGAAACAGGCAGCGAGAAGCTCCGCTTTGAGCTGTATTGCAGACCGTCGAGTGCTCGCACGAGACGGAATGGGAAACAGGCAGCGAAAAGCTCCGCTTTGAGCTGTATTGCAGACCGTCGAGTGCTCGCACGGGATGGAAAGGGAATCCGGCGCTCATGCCGCTCCGGCCCCGGCCGCAGACCGGCTTTCGCGGCCCGCCAGCTTCAGGAGCTTCTCCAGATCCTCTCCCCCGGCGCGGATCCACTCCTCGAAGATCCAGTCCGGCAGCTGCCGCATGCAGCGCAGCAGGGCCGCCAGCCCCGCAGCCTGCTGGGTCTCCTCCAGATGCGTGGCCAGACGGCTGCGCAGCAGACTGGCCAGACCCGCCGGGCTGAAGCGCCGGGCCATGGCATGCCGCAGCTTCAGATGCCGCAGCCTGCCCTGGGCATCCTGCATGATCGCCCGGGCCTCGAAATTGTTGAGCCCGCAACGGCGCAGCTCATCCTCAGACAGCTTCCCCTCCTCCAGCAGGCACCAGAGCAGCACCCGTACCGCGGGATCATCAAACAGATTCTGTATTTCCGGCATGACTTCCTCCTGACAGCTATTATACCTGTTATGTCATGTCATTGCAAGCATTAAATCATTTATTATCATGTTTAGTAGATTTCTGTCATTTTCATGCTATACTTACGGGTAGTAAATGCCCAGACACCTCAGTAAAGTAGGGAGGAATGGATATGGCGGAAACTCAGACGCTCGCAGCCGTCACGGAGCCTGCCAGACAGGCAGATGCAGGAGGATCAGGGGAGGTCCGGCGTCCGGCGCCCGGCAGTGAGCTGCAGGCCGTGACCTTCCAGCTCGTGGATGCCGTGCCCCCGCGGCGGATGTATCAGCTGCGCCAGGGGCTGGAACCGGAGGACCGCCGGCGGCTGTTCAACCGGGTCGAGCCGGAGCTGGACCGCGGGCTCGGGCAGTGCTGGCTGCGGGAGGAGCCCCTGGCGGAAATCGTGCGGGACTGCCTGCTGCACTACGACGGGCAGCGCTACCGGATGCACGCCTGGGTGATCATGCCGAACCATGTGCACTGTCTGATGGAGCCGCTGGCCGGGCATCCCATCGGGCGGCTGCTGGGCGGGATCAAGGGCTTCAGTGCCAACCGCATCAATAAGCTGCTGCAGCGCAGCGGCCGGGTCTGGCTGGATGGCAACTTCCTCAGCCGGATCCGCTCGGAGGAGCACTTTGATGCGGCGCTGGCATATATCCACAGCAACCCGCTCAGCGCCGGGCTGTGTGAGACAGCGCATGAATGGCGCTGGAGCAGCCTGCATGCTACGGAGCTATAACGCGAGGCGTGAACAGTGATGTGTGATCAGTGAAGCATGATGCGTAAACCGTAAACCGTGAAGCGTGAACAGTGATGCGGGATCCTTGAAGCGGGATCCGTGAAGCGTGAACAGTGAAGCGGGATCAGTGATGCGTGAAGCGTGATGCGGGATCAGTGATGCGTAGCGCATGATTAATGGAGCGAGGCTCGCGAACCGGAGTGGAGCCATGCTGTGCAGCTCCATGGAACATGCATGTTGAGCGGACGCGCCTGGGGCGCTGTCCGGTAGTAATTCTACGTATCGGGAGAGTGGGAAGGCATCAGTTGACTTCCGGGTCTGGGTCCGAGTCAGGGACCGTGGTCCGGACATAATCTGGCAACAATGGCACTGTGATGCGCGAACAGTAAAGCGTGATGCGTAAATTGTGATGCGTAATCAGTGATGCGTAATCAGTAATGCGTAATCTGTGATGCGTGAACAGTGAAGCGAGATTCGTCGGAAGTGAAGTGGAATCAGTGAAGCGGGAACCGTACTCAGTATTGCAGGATCAGCGAAACGCAGCAGTGAATAGTGCGCGGGGGTGTCGCAGTGCATCACTCCGCAGTCGCTGTTGATGAGTCAACCAGGCGGTCGCCGCTGAGGCCTTGCTGATGACAGGGCGCGCACTTGTGATGCAGGCTCCGTATCTGCATGATTCAGAGGCTACGATTCCTCTGAAAATGTGCGCATCCTTGACCCGGAGACGGGTTGCCTGGCTACGCGAGACTCACAATGCAGAGACAGGGTGGGCCAATCTGTGATTGCTGCCAGATCTTTGCGCGCAGTTCCGAGATCATCGCTTTGTTGAGTTACTCATAATGTGCACTACGGAAGGTGCCGGAACCGGCATCGAAATACACAATCAGTGGCATGCCGTTGACAATTGTCAGCCTCGTGGCTGTAACGGAATCCTCTTCCCTCGATGCTCTTTCAACCGGCTTCCAATTGTCGCAGCCAGCATCCTCAGCACGATAGAGCACTGCGGCATCGAAATCCTCATATCTGAGTCTGGCAACAGCATTCAGGTAAGGCTGCCCATTCGAGAATCCCAGATTGATGCTGCTGTCCGGGCTTTCCCCGAGATCGACCACGGGAAGGTCCCAGTTCTCTCCGGCTGCGTCGCCTGAACGGCGAACCCCACCTCTGTTCCAGCAGACAATCGGGAATCCCGTTCCATTGCCGATGTCCATTCCAGCCGGTAGTTTGCTGGGGAAAACCAGCACTTCATTCCAGCTGGAGCCTGCAGGATCCGTCCCGAGCAGCAGATGCACGCTCCCGGAAGTTTCTCCGACTATCCGCTCCAGTGCGGCGATCGGCCGCTGGCTGCCCTCCACGCTTACACTGCTCAGCACCAGATCCCTGTAGATGTCAATTCCATTGATTTCCAGTATGGGAACAGCTGCAGCCCAGGCCATCCCAGCGGGATCCTCCGCAAGGAGCATCACCGGCCTGCTGCCAACATTGCCATACTTCCGGGTTGCACCGATGCAGGGCTTGCCGTTCAGGATCGTCAGGCTTCCAAGTCCGGTGTTCTGATCATCCTCCAGTACCTGAACCGCATTCCAGCTGTCGCCCAGTGCATCGGCAGCGGAGAGGAAATTGAGTTCCCGCCCGAATACCAGCACATCGGGGTTGAAGGCATCATAAGCCAGGAAGAGCGTACTGCCATCCTCCGCCGCCAGCATCTCAAGATGGTCGCCCATTCCGAGGTCAAGCTCCTCCGTTGCCGCCGTCACGAAACTGCCCCACAGGCTTCCGGCCTCATCCACTGCACGGCTGACCAGCACCTGATTGCTGTCGAGATCCATGCAGGCCAGCAGGGCCCGGGCATCCTCTCCACTGCCAACGCTCACCAGCTCGAAGTCAGTTGCCACATTCATGACGGACGAAAGCTGGGTGCTGACCCAGCCTGCAGTCAGCTCGAAGCTGATTGTGCCCCTCGCCCATTTGTGCTGGTCGTCGCGGACAGACAGGGCAACGGTCCTCGTTCCCAGGCCCTGCAGGGTGATGGTCTGAGGTTCCGGAGTGAAGGTCCCAAGATCCTTCTCGCCATCATCATTGAAGTCCCATTCGTAGTACTCAACACTGCCATCCGGGTCATAGCTGCCGGATGGATCTATCGTCACCGTGAGCGGCGCCGGCCCGCTCAGCACATCCGCGGCCAGCACAGGTACGGGAGGCAGGGTGCCGGGATCGAATACTTCGAGTGGTTCCCAGCCACTGCGATTGGAAATGTCAGAAAATCCGTCGATATCACTCACCCGGACCGTGATGTCGTACAGGCCCGGTCCGAGAACTGTGTTGACAATCCCGTCCTCGTCACCCAGGACGTCCCATGTCCCGTCTCCCTCGAAATCGAAGTCGAAACCGGCAATCGCTGCGCCAACCTGTTCCGTTCCACTGGCATCAACGATCAGGTTGAATGGCGCGAAGTTCAGATCCGGAAGCTGCCTGCGGTTGTCAGTGAAGTGGATGGCCGGGGGAACTTCTCCCAGCACGATCCTTTCCAGCTCACGGGGCTGACCGCCAGGCAGCAGGACCACCGCAAACATCTCGGAGTCTTCCGAAATCCTCTGTTCAATGTTGCTTATCAGCACTTCTCCAGCGAGAGCTTCCTGCCAGGTCCAGCGGCCGGTGGAGTAATCACTGTAGGCAACAAAGCACTCCCCTGATGCAGGGGCGGTATCCAGCCAGTACAGCCGCAGTGGCTGGTCATCGGCCAGCTCTTCAAGTCGATAAAAGCGATACATCGCCCAGGCACAATTGGCAATCCCCGATCCGGGATCATTCAGGGGCATGAATACGCCATCCGTGACATTCTGCGGTTCAATCGGAACGGAGGAATAACCATCGCCCATTCGCCACTGTGAATTGAAATCCGAATACTCGTTGGCGGCCCGTTCGAGTTCCTGCAAAGATGGCAATTGCGGGTAGGGCCGGAGCGGGTTCGCGGGGGATTCCGCGGCCGGTGCGGAAACGGGGCTCAGGGACTGCCCGGCAGGATCACGCTGCACGGCACAGCCCGGCTGCGTGGCCGCCAGAGTCAGGATCACGCAAACGATCAAGGCTGACCTGCAGGACTCATGCATGCTCTTACCCCCGGTGCCAGTACTGGCAAGCATCCAAACGACTGACTGCAGTCTAACTGGATTGCGCAACTGTGAACATCCCCAGTGACTCATTCCGGAGCTGTTTCTCCAGATTGCAGCGGAAGTGTGGAGTGAGAATGCTGATTCAATCTGGAAATCGAGAAATGCAAAAAGGGGAGCCCAGGGGCACCCTCCGTTGGATCAAAGTATCTTAAGCGGCATCCTGCTTCGCGGGATGCCGCACCCCTAGTCAGTCCTGCCTCCGGCGGGACGGAGCTCCGTGTTGCCGGACTCGCAACCGACCTCAGTTGCCGAAGCCAGCTTCGAGCTCCGTGTTGCCAGACCCGCATCCGGCCTCAGGTGCCGAAGCAAGCTTCGAGCTCCGTGTTGCCGGACCCGCATCCGGCCTCAGTTGCCGAAGCAAGCTTCGAGCTCCGTGTTGCCGGACTCGCATCCGACCTCAGTTGCCAGAATGAATTCCGGCCTCCATGTTGCCGGACTCACATCCGGCCTCCGCTGGGATGGAGCCTTGTCAGCTGGACGCACCTTGACTCTTTGACTCACTTACTCGGTGACTCGGCGACTCGGTGACCCGGTGACTCGTTGACTCATTGACTCATTGACTCATTGACTCATTGACTCGGCGACTCGGCGACTCGGCGACTCGGCGACTCGGCTACCAAAACAAAAAGGGGAGCCCAGGGGCTCCCCTCCGTTGGATCAATGTATCTTCAGCTGCATCCTGCTTCGCGGGATGCCGCACCCCGCGTCAGTCCTGCCTCCGACGGGACTGAGCTCCGTGTTGCCAGACTCACATCCGGCCTCAGTTGCCGAAGCAAGCTTCGACCTCCATGTTGCCGGAATGACATCCGACCTCAGTTGCCGAAGCAAGCTTCGACCTCCGTGTTGCCGGAATGAATTCCAGCCTCCCAGCCGGACTGACATCCGGCCTCCGCCTGCACGAGGCGGCAGATCAATGCAGCTTCAGCGCGACCCGGATGCGCGAATGCGCAGCCGCAGCGCCAGACCGCCGAGTGCTTGCACGAGGCGGCAGATCACTCAGTGCAGCTCGCTCTGGATCGCGCCGGCTCCGATCGTGCTCATGTAGTACATCAGGTACTGGAACACGGCCTTCTTCATGTGCATCTCGCAGCTGGCGCTGCCATCGAAGCGGCTGGACATGGTCATGTAGCCCAGCCCTTCCTCCTCGGGGACGTTCCAGAGGTACTTCATGCTGTCCACCGGCCAGTAGGTCTCCTCATCATCGGAGATTTCCGTGGCCAGCAGCTTCATGCCGGGAGCCACGAACTTGCCGTTGAGCGCTGCCATGTTCAGCACCATGTGTGCCTGGCAGGCCCCGGCCTCCAGCACCGGCTGGTCGCCCATGCGGCCCAGCACGCCGTCCACGTCGGTGGTGGCCACGAGCAGGCTGTCATTCATCACGATCCCGAGACCGGGCATCATCGGCACGTCGAAGACGTCCCAGCCGTTGGCACCGCTGTCGGCACGCGGCGTGATCCCGACCTCGCTGCCATAGGTGCCGATCATCTCACGCACGTAGGCCGGGTCCTTGATGCCGATCGCCACGGCCGCGCTGATCTCCTCGGGGCCCATCCCGCCGTTCTCCATCAGCGTGCCGAGTTCCGGCATGTCGAACAGCGCAATGGCGATCTCGCCGGAGAGCGAGTTGTCAACCATCTTGTCGATCTGCATGGCCTTCATCAGCGCCAGACTCTGCTGCAGCTCCTCGATGTCCATCCCGCCGAAGATCTCGGAGAGCGGGCCTTCCATGCCCTCCGCCATCTCCTGCTGCTTCATCACCTCGTCCAGCTGGATCATCAGCTTGGCGGGCACGTGCTGCAGGCCGAGGTAGAGCATGAAGTCACCGTTGTCAACGAGCTTGAAGCTCTCCAGCTCGCGGTCCGGCAGGGCCAGCATCCGCGCCGGGCCGCTGTCCTCCGGCAGTTCATGCACGGTTTCAGCGAACATGAAGCTGATGTCGTCGCCGCTGATCGCCATCTCGCTGTGCATCGTGCCCATGTTGAACAGGTACATCTGCTCGAGGAAGGCCATGATGTCATCGCGGGCGCCGCACTCAGCCAGACCCGGGTCCTCCATCAGCACGGTGTGCAGGCGGCTCATGAAGGGCCGGAAGTCGATGTCCTGCACCCAGAATTCCTCCCAGGCGCTGTCGCCGCGCTGCATGCCCATCATTCCGGCAGCCTGAGCGCCGCCGCCGCTGTGGGCACCGCCGCCGTAGTTCGGATCGCGCTCCTGGATGCGGGCAATGGCTTCCGCCCTCGTCTCCGCATTGATTTCCGCGTTAGCAATGCCGGGCAGGACCATGATCGCCATCACGGCCGCCAGCAGCATGGAATAGAATCGCATAGTGTTCCCCTGATGGGTCTTAGTTGATTATTAATGGGATTACCGAGCAGCTATATTAACACCGCACCGCTGCCGATAATGTCGCAATGGACGCTGTAATGTACCAGAAAGTTCCGCGCCGCGGGGAGCTCCTGAGGCTCCACCGCCATGACCTGGGCCCCGCCGAGCAGGCGGCCGTGCTTGAGGTGCTGCAGAGCAGCTGGCTGACCCGCGGCCCGCGCACCCAGGACTTCGAGCAGGCCTTCGCGGCCCGCGTCCAGGCCCCGCATGCGCTGGGACTGAATTCCTGCACGGCGGCGCTGCACCTGGCCCTGCTCTGCGGCGGGGTCGGGCCCGGGGATGAGGTGATCGTCCCGGCCCTGACCTTCGCGGCGACGGCGAACACGGTGGTGCACTGCGGGGCGAGCCCGGTTTTCGCGGATGTGCTGCCGGACAGCCAGTGCATCGACCCGGCCAGTGTGGAGCGCCTGATAAATGGCCGGACGAAGGCCATCGTGCCCGTACACTACGGCGGAATCGCCTGCGCCATGCCGGCCCTGCATGAGCTTGCGGAGCGGCACGGACTGTTCGTGAGCGAGGACTGCGCGCATGCGGTGGAGACCGAGCTCAACGGCCGGCCCGTGGGCGTGGCCGGCGGTTCGCGCTTCGCCTGCTACAGCTTCTATGCCACGAAGAACCTGATCACCGCCGAGGGTGGGATGCTCTGCTGCCGCGACGAGGCTGACCTGGAGCGCGCGCGCGTGACCGGCCTGCACGGCATGAGCCGCAATGCCTGGAAGCGCTACAGCGGCGAGGGTTTCCAGCTCTACGACATCGAGGCCGCCGGGTTCAAGTACAACATGTTCGACATCCAGGCCGCGCTCGGCCTGGTGCAGCTCAGCAAGCTGGATGCCAATCATCGGCGCCGCACTGAACTGGCCGCGCTGTACGCCAGCCTGCTGGCTGCTGATCCGCGCATCGAGATCCCGCAGGCGGACCCGCAGAGCCTGCATGGCCAGCACCTGCTGGTGGTGCGGCTCAGCGAGGACTGGGCGGGCAGCCGCAGCGGCCTGAGCCGCTTCGAGGCCCGCAACGCCGTGATCAACGGCCTGCGCGAGGAGCTGGTGGAAAGCTACGTACACTACATCAGCCTGCCGGGCACACGCTTCTACCGTGAACGCTTCGGCACGCAGCCCACGGACTGCCCGGTCGCGCTTTCCG
Organism: bacterium; assembly: GCA_041395205.1. Lineage (GTDB taxonomy): Bacteria > 4484-113 > 4484-113 > 4484-113 > JAFGCY01 > JAHEFU01. Next base: position 665,453 of record JAWLAZ010000001.1, on the reverse strand, counting down.
TCAGCGAGCGCGTGATCAGCCTGCCCTTCTATCCGGGCATGGCGGACGGCGACGTGGAGTACTGCTGCAGCATGCTCCGGCAAGTGCTGGACGGCATCGCCTGAGCGGCCCCGGGAGCCTCCGGTTGACAGCCCCGGCGGTGTTATACTCAGCACTTTCCATGAGGAGACTTAACGGATGATCCAGCTTGCCGAGCGGCTGAAGAAGCTTCCGCCCTACCTGTTCGCCCAGATTGACAAGGCCCGTGACGAGGCCCGCGCCCGCGGGATTGACACCGTCTCGATGGGCATCGGCGATCCCGACCGGGATCCCCCCGAGTGGATGCGCCAGCATCTGGCGGATGAGGTGATGGCCAGCGGCAACCATCGCTACCCGAGCTACAAGGGCCATCCGCGCCTGCTGGAATCCGCCCTGCGCTACATGGAGCGTCGCTTCGGCGTGACGGGGCTCGGGATGGAGAACGTGATGACGACGCTCGGGAGCAAGGAGGCGCTCGCCAATGTCTGCCGCGCGATCGTCAACCCCGGCGACCACGTGATCGAGCCGGATCCGCTCTACCCCGTGTTCGGCACCGTGGCCCGCATGTTCGGCGGTGCCAGCTCCACCCTGCCGGTGCATCCTGACAACGACTTCCTGCCCAACATGAGCGACGAGCTGACGAAGGAGATGATCAGCCGCGCCAAGGTGCGCTACCTCAATTTCCCGCACAACCCGACCGGGCGCCTGGCACCGCGGGAGTACCTAAACGACGTGGTGCAGTTCGCCCGCGAGCATGACATCATCCTCGTCTCGGATGCGGCCTATGTCGAGGTCTTCTACGATGAGGACAACCCGCCCGCCAGCATGCTGGAATTCGAGGGTGCGCTGGACTGCGTGATCGAGTTCCACTCCTTCTCCAAGAGCTTCAACATGACGGGCTGGCGCTGCGGCTTCGCCGTCGGCAACCCGCTGCTGATCGAGGGCCTCGGGACCGTCAAGAGCAATGTCGACAGCGGGACCTTCAATGCGATCCAGATCGCCTGCGCGAAGATCCTTGACGACGAGCGCTGCGACCCCTTCCTGCGGGAGAACCGCAACCACTACCGCGAGCGCCGCGACCGGATCTGCGATGAGCTGGACCGGATCGGGATCGCCAACTACCGCCCGGGGGGCAGCATCTTCGTGTGGTGCCGCCTGCCGGAGGGCGAAACCGACAGCTTCGCCTGGTGCAGCCGGCTGCTGAACGAGACCGGGCTGGTGGTCGGCCCCGGCCGCGCCTATGGCTGGTATGGCGAGGGCTTCTTCCGGCTTTCGCTGGCAACGCCTGACGCGGACATCGAGAAGGGCATGGCCCGCCTGAAGGACTTCGTCGCGAAGTAGAGCCTGTGGCTCTACTTCAGGGACCCGGGACCAGGGACCGGGGACCGGAAAGAAGGGACCGGGGACCAGTGTGAGGGACCAGGGACCGGGGATCAGGGACTTGTAGCGGCGGCACCCTGCCGCCGGAGGAGGCCCGATGTCAGTCGGGCGAGTTGGCAACGGGGGAGCGGGAACGGAGGTGCGACCACGCCGGGGCGTGGCTGTCGCACAACATTGTCCGCCAACCTGAATCCTCTCTGAATGATCTTCCTCGCGCGCATTTAATCAGGGACCGGAGATCAGGGACCGGAGATCAGGGACCGGGGACCGGGGACCAGGGATTGGGGATCAGAGATCAGTGTGAGGGAACAGGGAGCGGGGATCGGTTCCCGCTGGAGCGCAGACGGCTGACTGACAACCTGCACGGTCCGCAGCAGACAGCAACCCTGAATCCACGTCGTTCAGTTCAGGCCATTCACTGGCGTTGCCAGCTTGCGGTGCATGCTGAACAGCATCCTGCCGATTTCATCCAGCCGCGATTCCAGTTCCTGAGCGACACTCCGTTCCGTAAAGCCGAGTTCTGCCGATATCAGCAGCAGAGCCTCAAGCTCCCTCGTTGAAGCCAGAGCGATTGACACGAAATGGGCGTAATCCTTCCGTGTGGCTCTCCCATTCCCTTCAGCAATATTGCTGGGAATCGATACCGCCGCCCGCCTGAGCTGCGAAGTCATCCCGTACATTTCATCCCTGGGAAAGGCAGCAGTCAGCCGGTAAATCTCAGTAACAAAATCCATGGCGCGCTGCCAGACGATCAGGTCCCTGTAAGTAACAGCATCCATAACAGTCTCCTTGTAGACATATGTATAGTATCACAAAGAAACAATAAAAGCAATAGAATTACCCTTCCTGTCAATTGCAGTTTGTGCCTGATTAAACTCCTTCCATTGCAGTGCGCTTGCACCAGACCTTCGGATAAGGTCTGCCATTCCCCGAATTCCTTTTCAACCCCTGGTCCCAAATTCTTCTTCTGATCCCTTCTTCATGGTCCCAGATCCCAGGTCCCCGGTCCCTTCTTTCCGGTCCCAGATCCCGGATCCCAGGTCCCTTCTTCATGGTCCCAGATCCCAGGTCCCCGGTCCCTTCTTTCCGGTCCCCGGTCCCCGGTCCCCGGTCCCTGAGTATTGAGTTCTGTTAAACTCAGTCGTATTCCCGCTACCGGTGGAGATGAGTATGAGGATTGTGAACTGGGCTGTGCCACTGCTGTTCTGTGCAGCGCTACTGGCTGGCTGTTCCGGCAGCCAGCGCCATACCGAGCTCGCCAATGAGTCACGCGGCTCGCTCAACACCGCGCATGGGCATGTGAACCCGCAGCTGGACAGCCAGACTCCGGGCCCGCTCTCTGAAGCAGCGGGTGCACAGTCCGCGGGCAGCATTCCGCGGGAATTCTCGCATGCACTTGATCCCGGCCTGGCCCGGCTGTTCGCGATGCCGGACAGCGGCCTGCCCGGCCTGGACCAGCTTGATGCCCGCGTCGGCGGAGAGCGCAGTGCCAGCGGGATCGGCCGTGAATGGCAGGACGGTGCGGACTTCGCCCAGAAGGCCCCCAACGCCGTTGTCAGCGGCACGAGCCTCAGCCTGTTCACCGGCGGCGGGCAGCGCAACTGGGCGATCTACAGCCTGCCCGACGTGAACGGCGCACTGGGCTTCAACCGCCTGAGTGTGGAAACCAGCAATGTCAACTTCACCGGCAGCCAGCCCGGCTTCCACGTGGGGCTTGCCAACTACGCCACGGGACGCTGGGAGATCCTCGAACGCAGCGAGAGCGAGACCTACACCAAGTCACTCCCGGCCTTCGCGGACTACGTCTCCCCGCTCGGCAATGCCTTCCTGTTCGTGCTGACCCATGATGGCAACGGTCTGCAGCTGGACCGCGTCGGCTTCGACGTGGACCGCAGTGCCCCGGAACTCACGGATGTCAGCCCCACAAGCGGCGAAAGCGGCACGCAGATCCAGCCGCTTGCCAGCTTTGCCAACACGGTGGAGAGCTGGGCCTGGGACTTCGGCGGCGGAGCCAGCCCCGACACGAGCACCGAGGCCAGCCCGCTGATCACGCTCGGCATGGCGGGTACGTACAGCGCCAGCGTGACCGCGAGTTCCCTGTTCGGCGAGACCGTATTCAACTTCACGCTGGAGGTCGGCCCGGTGAGCGGCTCAGCCCCGGATGTGACGGCGGTCAGCCCGCTCTCCGGCGAAAGCGGCAGCACCGTCAGCTTCGTCCCGACCTTCAGCGGAACGGTGGACAGCTGGGCCTGGCAGTTCAACGGTGCCGGCACGCCGGACAGCAGCACGCTTCCGAGCCCGGATGTGGAACTTGGCAACGCGGGCAGCTACAGCTGCAGCGTGACGGCCACGAACAGCTTCGGCAGCGACCAGTTCGACTTCAGCTTCGAGGTCATGCCCGTCAGCGGCGAGGCCCCGGTGATCATCTCGGTTGATCCGCTAAGCGGTGCAAGCGGCGCCGAAGTCACATTCACGCCGAGCTATACCGGCACGGTTGACACATGGGAATGGCAGTTCGGCCCGGCGGCCACGCCCGGCACGAGTCCCGACGAGAACCCGCTGGAAACACTGGGAGCGCCGGGCATCTACGAATGCAGCCTGACCGCGACCAACAGTTTCGGCAGTGACACCCTGAACTTCAGCCTGGAAGTGACGAGCACTGGCACCGGCTTCCAGTGGACGGAAATCGACCTGAGCAGCGTGACCGGGATTGACGGCGGCTGGACGCCGAGTGTGGCAGTTGCCACGAATGGCAACCCGATGGTGGCCTATACCAACCTGGCGGATGCCGTGCTCGACCCCTACGTGGTGATCGGCGACAGCACGCTGGACCTGACTGTCCCCGCCAGCTGGACGCCGGTGGAGATCGCGGATCTCGGGATCAGTGCACCCGCGGCGCCCGCCTACACCGACATCGTGATCCCCGCCGGCACCAACCTGCCGCGCGTTTCCTACAGCATCTTCAACCTGACCGGGAACACCGTGGCCGAGAATTCCGTGGTTACGTTCTCCGCGCTCGACATCTATGACAATGTCCCGACCTGGAACACCTACTTCCTCGGCAATGAGGCCACGCCGAGCGTGTTCCTGGATGGTGCGGGTCCGACCGGCAGCGGATTCCGGGCCACGGACGGACACTTCGGGATCGTGGCGATGGTTGCCAATGCGAACCTCCCGGCCAAGCCCGCCAACGACATGTACTACTTCGACCTGGCATACAACCCGGCCGATGCCGCCAACCTGCCCTACAACCTGAACTACAACTTCGGCAGCCAGTGGCGCTTCCCGCACCTGCGCTATGAGTCCGGCACGGGCCTGGAGCACGTCGCTGTCAACGGCGGCAACCTCGCGGTCTACAACGGCACGAGCTGGGACCTGCCCTACCAGAATCCCGCGAGCGGCAGCGTGGGCAGCGTGGACCGCTACGAGGCCGGTGACCTGACGGGCCTGAGCTATGCCAGTGTCAACGGAACGGACACGGGGCTGCGCTACACCGAACTGGCTGGCAGCTACGGCGTGAATACCGACGAGGACATCGTGATCAGTACGGACACGGGCGCAGGAGAAACCGTGGCGATCATGAGCCAGCTGGCCTACATGGCGGATGGCACGGCCTGCATCGCCTACACCCAGTACAACGGCGCGAGCACGATGGTGCGCTTCGCGATCCAGTCCGGCGGCAGCTGGGAGCTGGAGGACGTGAGTGCCACGCCGAACACCTTCACGGCTGACAACTTCCTCGTGCATCTGGACCTCGCGCATTTCTCCAATGGCAACAGCATTGTCTGCTACAGCCGTTTTGACAACGACGTCAACACGCTCAGGGTGGCGATCCGGAGTGCAGTTGCACAGTAGGCCGGAGCGCGGGCATTCAGCCCGCAGGACCACGAACATTCAGTTCGTGGCACAGTACTGGTGCCAGGAGGATGGTGTGGGCTGAATGCCCACATGCCTGCGAGCTGAATGCTCGCGCTCCCTCATCTCATTGTGTATCACGCTCACGCGTGACTGCGCTGCGCGCTCCCGCATCCCTTATAGTAGAGCCGTGAGCAACATCAAGCTGACCTTCCTCGGTGCCGCCCAGACCGTGACCGGCTCCAAGTACCTCGTGGAGTACGCCGGCAAGCAGATCCTCGTGGACTGCGGCCTGTTCCAGGGCCTGAAGCCCCTGCGCCTGCGCAACTGGGACGACTTCCCGATCAAGCCCGCCGAGATCGACATGGTGCTGCTGACGCATGCCCACATCGACCACTCGGGCTACATTCCGCGCCTGAAGAAGCTCGGCTTCCACGGCAAGGTCTACTGCACCCCCGCCACGCAGAAGCTCTGCCGCATCCTGCTGCCGGACAGCGGCTACCTGCAGGAGGAGGATGCGAAGTACGCCAAGAAGAAGGGCTCCTCAAAGCATGAGGACCCGCAGCCGCTCTACACCGCGGAGGACGGCGAGAAGGCACTCGGGCTGTTTCGCAGCGTGAGCTTCGGCGAGTGGCTGGAACTCGGGGATGGAATCAGCGCGCAGTGGCAGCCCGCCGGGCATATCCTCGGCGCCGCGCACCTGATGCTGCAGCTCGGCAGCCGCAAGATCCTCTTCAGCGGCGACATCGGCCGCCTGAATGACCAGATCCTCGTGCCGCCCACGCATTACCACGAGGCGGACTTCCTGCTCTGCGAATCCACCTACGGCGACCGCCTGCATGAGGACATCGACCCGCGTGAAAGCATCGCCCGCGCCACCCGCCCCGTGATCGAGCGTGGCGGGACCGTGGTGATCCCGAGCTTCGCCGTGGGCCGCACCCAGCAGCTGATCCTCTTCTTCCACGAACTGATGCAGCGCGGCGACATCCCGCGCGTGCCGGTCTACGTCAATTCGCCGATGGCCGTCAACGCCACGGACATCTATGACGACTGCTCCGACAGCCACCGCATCGACTGCGGCTACCTGCGCGAGGTGTTTGACAGCGCGATCTACGTCAACAGCGTGGAGGACAGCAAGGAGCTGAACCTCAACCGCGAATCGAAGGTGATCATCTCCGCCAGCGGAATGGCAACGGGCGGGCGCGTGGTGCACCACATCAAGGCCTTCGCTCCGGACCGCAGGAACATGATCCTGTTCGCCGGTTACCAGGCGGCGGGCTCGCGCGGGCGCAAGATCCTCGAGGGCATGGACCGCATCCGGATCTTCGGCGAGGACGTGCCGATCAACTGCGAGATCGACCAGTTGTCAAACATGAGCGCGCATGCCGATTACCGCGAGATCATGACCTGGCTCGGCAGCATCGAGAAGCGGCCGAAGAACACCTTCATCACGCATGGTGAGGAAAACCCCGCGGACACGATGCGCGAGCGCATCACGCATGAGCTGGACTGGCTCTGCCATGTGCCGGGCTACATGGAGAGCGCGGACCTGTAATCAGGGACCGGGGATCAGGGACCTGTAGCGGCGGCAGCCTGCCGTCGGTAGAGGCCCGTTGTCAGTCGGGCGAGTTGACAACGGCGGAGCGGGAACGGAGTGTGGCTCTTCACGAGCCACAGGGCCCTGTTGGTCTGAAGACCAACACACCGAACAATACAACACCCCGCAACCTCAAGTACGAAAAGGGCGCCTCGGGAAAGGCGCCCTTCGATGGGTGGGGGGAATTCAGTTCTCCCGGTCAGCCCGCTGGGCCGTCCGGTCCGATTTGCCTACCGCTTGCCTCCGGGACCACGCTTCTGGCCGCCATGTCCGCCACGACCGCCCGGTCCACCGGGACCGCCCTGGCCGCCGGGACCGAACTCACCGAGCAGCTCGCGGACCTTCTCACGGGCCACCTCGGCATCCACGATCGCCATTGCGCTGCCCTCCTCCGGAGGACCGAGCACAACCACCCTGTCGCCGACGCTGAAGGGATTGGCCGTCACCGAGCCCTCCTCCGTGATGAAGCGGGTCATGTCGTCTATGCTCCAGCTGATGCTCTCCGGCAGTTCCGGCAGCTCACGGCCGTTCTCAGCCATGCGCTGCGCCATCTGCTCGGGGATCTCGGGCTTGATGGTGATCCCATCCGCGCTGATCGCCGTGATCGTACCCATGGCGGGCGGACGGCGCTCGCCATCGCGGCCGCCGGGTCCACCAGGGCCTCCGCCCTGGCCGAAGCCGCCCTGGCCCATGCCGCGCTGTTCCATGCGCTGCTCCACGAACTGCTTGGCGCTTTCCGGATCACTCACGGTGCGGGCATTGCCCTCGCGGTCCTTGACGACGACCACCATGTCGCCGGCCTGGAAGTCCGCGATCGAGGCCACGCCGCTGTCCAGCACGAACTTCGTCTCGGCGTTGAGCGGGACCGCCATCTCCGCCGGCAGCTCCGGCAGTTCATGGCCGCGCTCCTGAGCGAGCTTGCTCAGCTGCTCGGGGATCATCGGCTCCACGACGATCTCATCCGCACTGATGCTTAAGATCTCACCGTAGACGACGTGGTCGATCAGCCGCTGCTGGCGGCCTTCGCCGCCCCCGCCGCCACGCTGCCCCGCGCCGCGTCCATTGCCGCCGCGTCCGCCCGGGCCGCCCTGGGCCCAGGCCACCGATCCCGCCAGCAGCAGGACCATGATGCCCATTGCAATTCCGATTGTCTTGTTCATCTCCGTTACCTCTCGCATGTGGTTCTCAGCCGATTCACTGATGCAGCTAGGAGCATCGCCCTGGGCTCGCAAGTTTCAGGAAACGCCCGGCAAGATTCAGATCCCGGTTAAATCGGCTCCCCTGCTGGCCCTGGCCGTTTCAGGGCCGGTCCCGCCTGTTAATCATTATGTATGGGCCGGGTATAATGCGTATTCCGGGCAGAACGGAACTTATGGGACGAGCTTCATACAAACGCCAGGCGAGGATTGAATCCCTCGTGCTGCGCACCATAAGCGAGATCATCAGCGCTGAGCTGGCGGACCCCCGCATCGAGGGCCACAGCATCACCGGCGTGAAGGTCTCGCCCGATCTCGCGCATGCCGAGATCGGGATCTCCACGCTGGCGGGTGGCGAGCGCACGCTGGAATGCGTGGCCGCGCTGAACCATGCCTCGGGCCTGATCTGGAGCCGCCTGCGCGAGGAGACCGACCTGCGCATCGTGCCGCGCCTGCGCTTCCATGAGGACCACGGCCTGCAGTATGCCGCCGAGGTCGAGAAGTTGCTCAATGAGATCCCGGAATACCGCGACGACTACTCGAGCCTCGAGGAGGAATAGTCATTACCAGCACGGAGCACAGCACCGCCAGCCTGGCTGACGGTTACATCACTGCCGACCAGCGCGACGGCCTGTTTGAGCATATCGGCGGGCTGCTTGGCCGCGCCCAGACGGTCTGGCTGTTCTGCCATGAGAACCCCGACGGGGACACCGTGGGCTGCAACAGCGCGGTCTATGAGGCCCTGACGCGCATGGGCAAGGAGGTGCGGATGTTCACCCCGGACCCGATGCCGCGCATGTATGCCGACCTGCCCTTCGCCGGGCGCTTTGAGCATGTCTCGGAGCTGCCGGGAGAACTGCCCGACATCGTGATGGCCAATGACAACGGAGCCTTCGACCGGCTCGGCAAGGCCTACTGCGCGCAGCTGACGCGCATGGGGATCGGCCCCGAGGCCACTGAAAAGGCCGCGGGTTGCGTGATGATCAACATGGACCACCATCTCGGCAACCAGTGCTACGGCGACATCAACCTCGTCGATCCGAGCTTCGGGGCCTGCGGTGAGCTGTTCTACCGCTTCTTCCGGCATCTCGGCTGGGAGGTCAGCCTCGAGACGGCGATAAACCTCTACGCAACGATCATCACCGACACCGGGCGCTTCAGCTACGGCAACACCAAGCACGAAACCTTCGTGATCGCCAGTGAGCTGATCGAAATCGGCGTGGACCCCTTTGATGTGTACAACCGCGTGTACAATACGCGCACCCCGGGGCAGATGCGCCTCCTGGCGATGATCCTCAACACCATGACCGCCAACGATGAGCTCGGCTATTTCTACTGCTACGTCACGCAGCGGATGGTGCGCGAGACGGGCACGCTGCTCAGCGACACGGAAGGTGCGACGGACATCCTAAAGACCGTGGCCGGCTACGACGCCACCTACTTCCTCAAGGAGGAGGAGGATGGCAACGTGAAGGTCAGTGCGCGCAGCAACCAGGGCTTCGACGTGCGCGCGGTGGCGCGGCGCTTCGGCGGCGGCGGGCATACCGCGGCCTCCGGCTTCCGCATCCACGCCGGCATCGATGAGGCCCCGGCCATCCTCGAGCGTGAGCTCAGGCTGCACATGGAGGAGCTGCGCCTCGGCAGCGGTGACTGATATCCCCGCGATTGGGGTGCTGGAAAGAGATGAGTGGCAACAACGGCCCGAGCGGCTTCCTGACAATTGACAAACCCTCCGGGATCACCTCCTTTGACGTGATCCGCGAGCTCAGGCGCATGCTGCGCATCCGCAAGATGGGGCACAGCGGCGTGCTGGACAAGCCCGCCACCGGAGTGCTGGTGGTCGGGGTCAACCGTGCCACGCGCCTGTTCCAGCTCTTCACGGACTTCGAGAAGTGCTACACCGGGGAGTTCATCCTCGGGCTCTCCACCACGACTGACGACCTCGCCGGCGAGCTGAGTGCGGCGAGCAGCGGGCCGCTGCCGGAGCGCACCGCCTTCGAGGCGATGCTCGCGCAGTACACCGGTGTGCTGCAGCAGATCCCGCCCGCCTTCAGCCTGACGAAGGTCGGCGGCAAGGAGCTCTACCGCTATGCCCTTGCGGGCGAGGAGGTGGAGGTCCAGCCCAAGCAGGTCACGGTGATCTCGAGCGAACTGCTGGACTTCGAAAGCGGGCTCGCTGCCAGGGACGTGCTCTGGGAGGACAGCCCGCTCATGGAACGCGCGGACGAACTCGGCCCGCTGGCGCGCGCGCGGGTGCGCGTGCACTGCCGCGGCGGGGTCTACATCCGCTCGCTGACCCGCGATGTGGCGGCGGACCTCGGCAGCCTCGGCTGCATGGGACGCCTGCGCCGCGAAAGCGTCGGCCCCTTCAGCCTCGATGATGCGATGCGGCTGGAGGATGTGGCGGCGCGCCTCGATGAGGGAGCGACGGCGGAGGACCTGCTCGAGCCGCTGGGTTCGATCGCCAGTGGCCAGGCCAGCCTGCAGCTCGATGAGCAGCAGTGCGGGATGCTGCGCAACGGGCTCGGGATCCGCTGCCCGCGCAAGGCCCTGCCGCCGGGCAGCTACGGCGAGGGCGACACGGTGTTCGCGCTGGACGGCCGCGAGCTGGTGGCGGTGCTGCAGTTCCAGGGGGTCAACCCCCAGGGGCTGGTGGAACTGCGGCCTGAGAAAGTACTGGGGTAGCTGGCCTGTGGCCAGCTGAGGATCTAGGAGCTGGGACATAGGGTGTAGCAGACGGGGACCTAGGATCTCGGTTGTAGGTTGTAGCAAACCAGGATCCAGGAGCTTGGCTGAAGTGAGGAGCAGAGGAACTTGTCCTGAAGTCTGGAATGCTCCTCCATTTATCCTGTTGTCTACACCAGCCCTCTGCTACACCCTATGTCCCAGCTCTACACCCCCTCTGCTACCCCCTATATCCCAGCTCCTACACCCCCTCTGCTACCCCCTATATCCCAGCTCCTACACCCTCGTCTGCTACACCCTATATCCCAGATCCTACACCCTCGCCTGCTACACCCTATATCCCAGATCCCAGGTCCTGGTCTGCTACACCCAACAACCTAGCTCCTAGATCCTCTGCATGAGACAATTAGTCTCATGCGTAGGATCGTCGAATGCGTCCCCAACATCTCCAACGGTCAGGACCCCGAGGTCTACAACGCCGTGGCCCAGGAAGCGGCCGCCGTGGACGGTGTCACGCTGCTCGATGTCGACCCCGGGCATGACACCAACCGCACGGTGATCACCTTCGCCGGCGAGCCCGAGGCCGTGCTCGAGGCCGCCTTCCGCGTTGTCAGGAAGGCCGCCGCGCTGATCGACATGTCGCGCCAGCACGGCACGCATCCGCGCCACGGGGCCACGGATGTCTGCCCCTTCGTGCCGGTGCAGGGCGTGACGATGGCGGACTGCGTGGCGCTCGCGCAGCGGCTCGGCGAGCGCATCGGCAGGGAGCTCGGCATCCCGGTCTGGCTGTATGAGCATGCGGCGCGCAAGCCGGAGTGGAAGAACCTTGCCAATGTGCGGCATGGGGAATACGAGGCACTGCAGTCCAAGCTCGGCACGGAGGAATGGGCGCCGGACTACGGCCCGAACGAGTGGAACGAGAGCGTTGCCAGAAGCGGGGTCGTGACCGTCGGCGCGCGCAGTTTCCTCGTGGCCTGGAACATCAACTTCAACACGCGTGCGGTCTACAGCGTGAACCTGATCGCCTGGACGATCCGCGAGAAGGGCCGCCGGGCCAGGAACGAACGTGGCAACTTCCTCGTTGACAGGGATGGCAACGAGATCTACACCCCGGGCCTGTTCCGTGGTCTGAAGGCCATGGGCTGGTACATCCCGGAGTATGAATGCGCGCAGATCACGATGAACATCACGGATCTGGCGGCCAGTCCGCTGCATGAGATCTTCGACCGCGTGGATGAGCAGGCGCATGAGTACGGCCTGCGGATCACCGGCAGCGAACTCGTGGGCCTCGTGCCGCTCTCGGCGCTGACGGAGGCCGGGCGGCATTTCCTCGGGAAGCAGAAGCGGGTCTGCACCGGGGTCAGCGAGCGCGAGCTGGTGCGCATTGCCATCCAGACGCTCGGGCTCGGCGAGCTCGGGGAGTTCGATCCCCAAAAGCGCATCGTGGAGTATGCGATTGACGACAGCGATCGTCCGCTGGCGAAACTCAGCGTGAATGACTTCGTGGAGGAGCTGGCAAGTATCAGCCCGGCCCCGGGCGGCGGCTCGGTGGCGGCCCTGGCCGGGGCGCTGGCGGCGGGACTGGCGGCGATGGTGCCGAACCTGACCGTCGGCAAGAGCGGCTATGGCAAGGTGCGCGGCGAAATGAACCGCGTGGCAGCGCGGGCCCAGCAGCTCAAGGATGAATTCCTGCGCGCGATTGACGACGACACCGCGGCCTTCAACCGCCTGATGGATACTTTCGGCATGCCGAAGGAGAGCGAGGCCGAGCAGAAGGCGCGCTCGAAGGCGATCCGCGAGGCCACGCGCGCGGTGACGGAGGTCCCGCTGGCAACGCTTACGCGCTGCGTGGAAACCCTGGAACTCTGCCGCGAGGCCGCGCTGAAGGGCAATCAGAACGCGCTGAGCGACGCGGGGACGGGCGCGGCGATGGCCCTGGCCTGCGCGCGCGGGGCCTACTACAATGTGCTGATCAACACCAACTCGATGCCGAAGAAATCAGAGTACCGGGCCGAGTCGCGGTCTGAGGCGGACGCGGCCATGGCGCAGTCACAGGCACTCGCGGATGAGGTGATGGCGATCATGGAGCAGGGGTTGGGGTAGGATGGGGGGAAATACCTGGAAGTCTTCTAGGTAGAAAGTTTGGAACTATAACTATTTCACAGAAGGTGTATGATATTCTGATTCACTATTGTTAGCCAGGAATTGATCCAATTCAAAGAATCCAATGACAAAATCATCTAGCTGATTTACGACGAAATTATCATCAGACCCAAAAATGAAAGCAACACCAATGTAATCATGTACTGAGGCTTGGAATGTAAATTCCTGCTCAAATTTCGCGGATTTGCCAGAGGCTAAATATCCTACCAATAATCCTTCTGACAACAATACATCGTCAAACAAGTGGTCTTCAAAAAACTCTTCTCCAGTCGTGCTAGCAAACAGGTCTGGAGTTGTACTGGCAATTCCTATCATTCGATTCCAAGTTATGGGTCTTGCAAGACTGGCAATTGATGATGATTCGCTAGACTTATGAAACACTGATTTAGGTGGATTAATCAATGCAAATTCGTTTATTCCTCTGAGACTGTTATCAATTACTCCTGAGAATAGTTCTAGAGTGGAATATGTTATATCGACACCATATGAACCATTGTTAACTACTTCCAACGAAAATATCCCTTTCCAGCTAATTACTTCGCTATTTATAACATCACCTCGCTCCAGAATTAAGTCATAACTCCTGATCTCAATAACTGGTTTCATTTTTTCCTTGGCATCAAGCTCTGCCAATTCACTTTCAATCCTCGATCGCTCCAAGTCTACAAGAGCCTGCGCATTTGCTAGTTTAGCATTCTCTAATTGAAATGCCTCCTTAGTTACTATTCCAAATTTTGTTGGAATATCAAACTTACAAACAACGTATATTCCCAAAATTCCGGTGATTAATAGCACCAAGGATTGCGTGGTACTTACCAACAGTCCCAATTGTTTTAAACTGCGCTCAAAGTGACTCTGATTTGAAGAAAATTTCTTTCCAACGAGTGTTGATATCGCTTCGAATTGTGAAGAATCTATCTTAAAGTCCATTTCGCACCTACCTAATCATGATAGAAAAATTCTCAGTCTGAGTGGTTCCCTCTTTGAAAGTTACTGTTACCTTTCCGCTGTAACTTCCCGGAGAAGTGAACGTAAATACTGGATTCAGCTCGGTTGAGGATTGCGTGCTGCCACTGCCGCTTCCAATTCTCCATCCTAAACTTCCAATCTGACCGTCAGTATTGACGGAAAACCTAACAGGCTCACCTATTTTAGGAACAATCGGACTCCAAACTACCTCCTTGATTTCACTTACTGAACCTTGCACTGAGACGCCGCACGAGTATAGCGATGCGGAAAGCAGTAGTATCGCAATTGATTTCCTTAGCTGAATAGTCAATCTGGTTTCCTCCGATCACTTCTCAATTGCAGAGGAGTAGTGAAATAGAATTATAGATTGGAGTGACATTCTAGAATCCTATAAACTTCACTCAATCCTATCAAATTCACACTGCATCCTCAGCATGAAATTCTAATCAGTACACATAAAGAATTTCTCAAGGATTATTAAACTGAGAATAAATTCAGGGAACCTTTTAAGAACACTCAGGTAGTGAATCACTTGCATGCCAGATCTTCAACTACCCGCATCGTACACACCATTATGCTTGTCTCCAATGGACCGAAACTACTTACCTACTCCCAGGGGGCTGCAAGCTGACGCTGATCATTAACAATAGTGCTTTGTAAGGATGTGAAAATCATCATTGACCACTGCCTACTGCCCACTATTCAGCGACAGGGGTGCCGCTGCTACGCGATCTGACCACGGGCCACTGTCTACTGCCAACTGCCTACTGACACTTCCCAGCGGCAAGGGTGCCGCCGACTACTGATCTGACTACAGACCACTGACCACTGACAACTGACCACTGACAACTGACCACTGACCATTGACAGCCAGGCTAACAGCTTGGCCTCCTCAGCTCCCCGCGTAGTCAAAATCCTCGTGTTTGTTGCCAAAGGCGCTGAACCTGCCGTTCTTCTCCCAGATGTGGATCAGGCTCACGCCGAAGACCAGCGGGCGCTGGGCGCTGAAGGAGAAGAGCTGCACGCCGGCGGACTGCTCCTGCAGGGAGAGCCGTCCGGCGGGGACATAGGGCGCGGGGGGCACGTTCGGGGGGCGGGGGATGCGGGGTCAGCATGCGCAGCTGATTCCGGCAGGATGCCGGAATGCGCTACGCGCTCCGGTCGTGTGGGATCAGGAGTCGCTGCTCCATTGTCAGTCCGGCGATCCCCGTTGCCCGATTCACCGTTGTCAGCTCGCCCGACTGACATCGGGCCTCCATTGCCGGGTTGTGCG
Organism: bacterium; assembly: GCA_041395205.1. GTDB lineage: Bacteria > 4484-113 > 4484-113 > 4484-113 > JAFGCY01 > JAHEFU01. The sequence goes on along the minus strand of JAWLAZ010000001.1, from coordinate 650,317 downwards.
ACATCAAGTGTCGCACCTCCGTTGCCCGTGCCCGATTCAGCGTTGTCAGCTCGCCCGACTGACATCGGGCCTCCATTGCCGGGTTGTGCGGCATCAAGTGCCGCACCTCCAGTTCCCATGCCCAGTTCCCCGTTGTCAGCTCGCCCGACTGACATCGGGCCTCCATTGCCGGGTTGTGCGACATCAAGTGTCGCACCTCCTGGTCCCTGGTCCCCGGTCCCGGATCCCTGATTGTCCGGATTGCTCCGGACCTCCAGTGCAGCGGCGAGGTCGTAACCGTCGGAGCGGTCGTAGGCCAGTTCCAGCGTGCCGCTCATCGCCTGGTGCTGGGCCTGGCAGGCGAACCAGTGTCCGCCGGAGAATGTCGGCGGCACGCTGTAGCCGATCAGGCGCGAAAGCGCGGCCGGGGCCAGCGTGGGCCGCACATAGTCCACTAGGCTGAGCTTCGCCGTGAAGCTGCGCTCACGCAGGCGTTCCATCTGGAAGTCCAGCACGCCGAAACTGCGCAGCACGCTTGTGAGCAGCCCGGTGGAGCGGCGCCTGCGCGTGGCACTGCTCAGGCTGAACTCGTGGCTGCCGACGCGGTGCACGACGCTCTGCGCGGCGAAGACCGGATCCAGCTCGGGCCAGGGCTGGCCGTACCATTCCGGGGGCTGGCTGTTCTTCGAGCGGTGCCAGAGATGGCCGAGGCGGGAATGCTCGGTGTCGAGCAGGCTTGTGTAGAGCGCTATGCGGAAATCAGAGGTCATGCTTCCAATATATCAGTGATTCGATGGAAACGCCAGCCGCCTGCCTGACTGACATTCCCGCCCGCGGATCACTTCTTGGTGATCCCCGCCCTGGCTGTCAGGCGGCTGATTCTGATTTCAGCAGTCATGAATCAGCTTTCAGTTGTCATGATCATTTCGCTCCCCCATTGCCCGACTGACATCGGACCTCCTCCATTGCACTGATCGGCATCAGCGCCTCCACCCTAATTCTTTCGCCCGACTGATCAGGACTGTTGTCATCCTCACGGATGACCTCCTTGTCAGCTTTACAGCTGACCTCCCCAATTGCCCGACTGACATCGGGCCTCCCCCATTCGCCCGACTGACATCGGGCCTCCGACTACCGCTGAAGCGGGTAGCTCCGCTACAGCCGCACGAATACGCAGTGCTCGCGGCCCACGCGGCGGCGGCGGGCGTAGATCCCGTCGCCCTCGGCGCTGCCACCCTCATTGGTGTTGCCCTCCACCGTTGCCACGAAGCCCTCGCGCGGCAGGGCCACGGTCAGCGCCGTATGGAAGAAGCCCGTGTTGCCACCGCGCAGCACGATCAGGTCACCGGGCCGCGCCTCCGCCGGCTCCTCATGCAGGCGCGCATGCTCCCGCGCCCAGTTGACAAGCGCGCTTGAGCTGAGCTTCTGCGCCTGGCCGAGCTGCGGCGGAAGTTCCTGCTCGAGGAAGTAGGCCAGGTCCACCACCGCCCAGGCGAAGGCCACGCACCAGGGTACGGCGGCCGTCGAGCCGGCATGGCGCTGGATCATCTCCACCGTGGCCCCGCGGTTGGCACCGTGCTCGCGGATGCTGCGCGCCTCCGCAGCGAGCGCCACCTCGACGATGCGCATCTCGATTGCCAGCCGCCCGTCCACCAGCTGCGTGCCCCCCGGCGGAGCCTGTTCGAGGAAGGCCTGCCAGGTCGCAGCGTCCACCATGCCCGTGGGGTCCAGCCCGCAGCGGATCTGGAATGCGCCGACGAGGATCCCCAGTTCGTTGTCAAATTCGGCAAGCACGGGCAGGGCCGGGTCCAGCCAGGCCGGCGGACCGTAGCCGAACAGCGCCAGCAGGCGCCGCAGCAGCTTCACGCTCCATTGGGCATCACCCTCATGCAGGACCGGTGGAGCTTCCAGTTCCCGCAGGCTGGTCCTCGGATCAAATACCATCTTGTCACCCCGCGCGCATCTGATGCGGCGCCGTCACTACCTCTGGTTATAGGGCTGCGGGGCGCGGCTGTCAAATCCGGACCGTCACTCCTGATGCTGCGATCCCGATATCAACTGGCCGGATTGGCCTGTCAGTCCAGCTGGCGGTGGATGCCCTCATTGAAGTCCGGCATCGGTTCCGCGCGGCGCGGGATGTAGCGCAGGCTCTCGCGCCTGAGACCCAGCAGCACATCCCAGTAGTAGTCCTGCAGGCGCTGGCCGGTCAGCTCGTTGTCATTGCGGTTGGAGACCGGGGCGAGGAATTCCACGCGCGGGAAGTCGTCGGTGTTGAGCTCTGCCCCGTCCCGCCGTGGCCAGTCGCCGACGTAGAGCTGCACGAGGTCCTGCACATTGCGCAGGTTAGGGTCCGGCAGCCCGCCGTGCAGCGGCAGGCGTGCGATGCGCACCGTCAGCGCGTCGGCATCCAGCTCCGGAGCCTGCTCCCCGCCGACCAGCAGCAGCAGCGTATTCTGCGGATCACGGAACTCCCCGCGCCAGAGCGTGACCGAGGGGAAGACCACGGCCATGCTGTCGGCGATCAGCTCCAGCTCCCGGGCATCGAGCTGGTAGAGCGGCAGCCACTGGCAGAACAGCCCGCCCCCTGCCAGCCGTTCGCGCGCCGCCTCGTAGTGCTCCACGGTGTAGAGATATCCGGTCTGGCTGTGCCAGGGCACGAACAGGTCGCTGACGATCAGGTCGTAGCGCTCGTCGGTGCCCCACAGCCAGTGGCGGGCGTCATTGACGATGATCCGGCTGCGCGGGTCGTCGACAATTCCGTTGTTGTCAGCACTGAACAGCCGTGCGGCCTCCGCCACCTCCGGGATCAGTTCCGCCACATCCAGCTGCTCGACATGCGGATGGTCCAGCGCGGCTCCGGCGGTGATCCCCGTTGCCAGTCCGAGGAAGCAGACCCGCTGCGGATCGGAGTGCAGCAGCAGCGGGATGTTGCCCTGGCGCAGTTCGCTTTCGCTGCCGCGCGTGGCCCCGAGCGTGTAATGGTTGTTCTGGCGCAGGATGCGCTCCGTCTCGACGATGACCTTGTCACCGGACCTGCGCTCGTAGTCAACCTCGATCACGCTGACAACGCCGTAGGCGGTCTCGCGCACGAACAGCTTCCGGCCCTGGCGGGTGACAACCGGCCAGTTGGCAGCGACGGCCAGCGCCAGGCAGAGCCCGAGGCAGACCGCCCCCCAGCCAGCCAGCAGTCGCGTCTGGCGCAGCTGCGCCAGCCGCAGCAGGCCGTAGAGCAGGTAGAGCAGCGAGAGCAGCATGAAGGCATGCCAGAGCCCGAGCTGCGGCAGCATCAGGAAGCTGGCGCAGAGCGCTCCGGCGGCGGCGCTGAGCGTATTGAGCGCCACCAGCCGCCCGGTCAGGCGGCCGCTGTCCAGTCCGTGTTCACGCAGGCTGCGCAGGCAGAGTGGCAACAGCATCCCGGCCAGCAGCACCGGCAGGCCGATCGCGAGCACGATCAGGCCCGTGGCGGCCAGCATGTAGCCGAGGAAGCTGTGCTTCACGGCATCGAGCTCACTGAGCAGCGGCAGGCTGACGCCGAGGTAGCCGAGCCGCGTACTGCGCTGGAAGACCACGACGCCCAGCAGGATGGCAACGGCGCTCATGAGCGCGATGCGCGCGGCCTGCAGTTCGAGCTCACGGGTGCTGCGCCGTGAGACCAGCCAGCCGGCCAGGGCCAGCGCGGCGAGGAACACCGCGACGATCAGCCCGAAGCTGTAGGTGCTGTTATGGAAGACGAGGCTGAACATGCGGTTGTACAGCACCTGGATCGCCAGCATGGCGAAGCCGCTGAGCGCCGCCAGCACATACCAGTGCCCGGCCAATGGCGACGGGGCGGAGTTGTCAGAATCAGAAACAGGATGAGAAGCAGAAGCAGAATGAGAAGCGGAAACAGGATGAGAAGCAGAATCAAGAGAATGAGCAGGGGCAGCGTCGTCAGGTTCCGCCGGTGCAGGCAGCAGCCAGGCCAGCACGGCGCAGCCCATGGCCGTGATCGCCGCAAGCATCAGGCTCGTGTGGATCCCGAAGCGCAGGATCATCACGAAGGTTGCCAGCAGCACGCCGCAGAATGCGCCGAGCGTGTTGATGCTGTAGGCCAGGGTGATGCGCCGGCTGTGGTCGCCGCCGCCGCTGCTTAAGTGCTGGACCACGAAGGGCAGGCTGGCCCCGAGTGCGGCCGTGGCCGGCAGCATCAGGAGGAAGCTCAAAAGCGCACGCAATGTGAGCTGCAGCGTGAGATTGTCGGAATTGATCAGCGAGGCCGCCCCGCCCTGCTGCATCAGGCCCAGCAGCCAGGGAATCGCCAGCGCCCAGAGCGCGGCCAGCAGTTCCGCCGCGGCATAACCCCTGAGCGGTCGCCTCAGCCGCCCCGCCAGGCGTGCGGCCAGCAGGTAGCCGGCGGTCATCCCGCTGAAGTAGGCGCCGAGCACCACTGCCGCGGCCTGGGCGGTATGCCCGAACAGCAGCCCGAACTGTCGGGACCAGACCACTTCGTATACGAGGGCGCAGGCTCCGGTCAGCAGGAACAACAGGTAGATCATGCGCCTGGATTATATAGGTTGCAGGTTGCTGGGGGCGGAAGGCAGGCAATAGGCAAAAGGCAGGAGGCTACCTGTAACCAGCAACCTGCTGGCTACAGCTCAAGTGTCATGAACACCTTGTAGGGATCCTCGCTGTAGTCCGCGAAGGGGCCGCACTCCCTGAAGCCGGCGCTCAGGTACAGCTCCCGGGCCGGACGGTAGAACTCCTCCGAGCCCGTATCGAGGCTGATCCTGCTGTAGCCGCGCTCCCTGGCAACGGCGATGATGTGCTCCAGCAGCCGGCGGGCCACACCACGCCGCGTGAAGCCGGCGGCGGTGCGCATGGACTTGAGCTCGCCATGGCCGGGCGAAAGCTCCATGAGCGCTGCACAGCCGGCCAGAGCGTCGTCAATCCGCAGCGTCCAGAATGTCAGGTCCGGGCGCTGCAGGGATGAGATGTCGAAGGCATGTGAACTGCCCGGCGGGGCCATGCCGCGCGCCTCCGTGACATGCAGCGTCACCAGCGCAATCACATCCTCGCGCTCCAGCCCGCCCTGTTCAATCCGCATCCCCTGCTCCCCTGCTCGCCGGAATCACCCCGGTCCCAGCATTGCCAGCAGCCTGCTCTTCCTGCGCTCCTGCATCCCTGCTTCCCGGCGGCAGCGCCGTCCAGAGCAGGTAGGCCAGCACCAGCAGCAGCGAGGCCGTGGAACCGAGCCCGCCCTCGGGGCCAAACAGCCCGCCGCTGATCAGCTCCAGCCCGGCCCCCTCGATTGATCCGATGAGCGGGCGGCTGACGAGGATCCCGCTGACCGGCAGTCCGAGCAGGGCCTGGCCCAGGTTCCAGATGATGTGCAGCGCGGCCGCGCCGCCCACCGAGCCCTGGTTGAGGAAGAGCTGGCCGAGCACCATCCCGGCCAGAGCGATGTTGGCAACGCCCAGGCCGTCGATGCCGGGGTTGCCGCCGTGCCAGAGGGCGAAGGTCAGGCTCACGAGCAGGTTGGCAGCCAGGCCGCTGACCAGCCAGCACCAGCTCAGCCAGCCCGCATCCGCCTCGCGCGGGCGCAGGAAGCGCGCCGCCGCGGCGAACAGGCCCGTTGCCAGCAGGGCAAGCGAGATGCCGCGGTAGACCAGCTCCTCGGCCAGGCCCTGGAACAGGAAGAAGCGCAGGAGCGTCAGGAAGGGCACGCTTTCGGCGCGGCCCAGCGGGTCGAAGCTTTCATAGCCGAGCGCCGTGTCGCGGAAGGCCCCGCTGAACAGCGCGGGCTGGATTGCCAGCCACAGTGCGAAGATCCCGAGCAGTGTGCCGAGCAGCAGCTTGGCGAGGATGTTCTGGCGCAGGCTGACGGAGCGCTCGCTGAGGCGGGCCACGACCACGCGCTGCAGCAGCTGCCAGCTCAGCAGGCTCAGCACACCGGCCACGCCGCAGACGACGATGTAGCCGATCAGCCGGCTGTCCAGCTCCGCCGCATTCACAGCGTCAGCTCCCGCAGGAATTCCAGCATGCGCTGCGTGACGCGGTCCCAGGAGAAGGGCTGCGCGCGCTGCAGGGCCTGGCTCGACAGCTGGCGGCGCAGGGCCTCGTCGCGGCTGAGCCTCAGCGCCGCCGCATGCAGTTCATTGATGCGCCCGCGGATCAGCATCGCGGTCACATGCTCGCCATGCGCCCCGACGTCGTAGGCGATGCCCGGCACCCCGTGCCAGGCGGCCTCGACGATCGGCAGGTTGAAGCCCTCCCATTTCGAGGCACAGAGGTAGATGTCAATCGAGCGGTAGAAATCCGGCATGTCGCGCGGCGGCAGGTTCAGCACCGGGATCGCCCCGGACTCGCGGATCCAGGCCGCATCCTCCTCGCTGCCGATCCCGGCCAGCACCACGCAGGCCTGCGGATTCTCCGTGCGCAGACGCCGCGCGATCTCCAGCAGCTCGCCCGTGCCCTTGTAGGGCGGATGGTTGCGGTGCAGGCGGCCCACGAAGCCGAGGATCACGCTGCGCGGCGGGATGCCGTGCTCCATGCAGAAGCGCAGCCGCGTCTGCTTATTGGCCGGGGCCTTGTAGTGGTCGCCGCCGAGGTGCAGCACGCGGCCCTTGTGCCAGAACTCACGCGGCTGGCTGCGGTGCAGGAACTGGCTGATGGAGATGATCATCGAGGCCCGGCGCTTGAGCCAGTAGCGCTCGCTGACATCCAGCCATTCCCAGTTGAGCTTGCCCTTCCAGGAGAAGCCCGTGGTGGGCACATTGCCGAAGTTGAAGAACACCCCGGGGCACTTGAAGTGCTTCGCCGCATTGTAATAGGGGTGGGTGCAGGGGATCACGAGGTCGTAGCGCCGCTTGCGGGCCTCGAGCTCCGTGGCCAGCTTCGCCATCGCGATGTTGGCATTGCGCTCCAGCACAGGCAGGATGCGGTTGCGCTCCCCGCCGTAGACGGTGATCTTCTGCAGCTTATAGGGGGCATTGTCGTAGGTCCCGTCGGAAGTCGGCGTCCAGACATCGACCTCGATCCCGTGCTGCTCCACCATCCGCCGGGCGATTTCGTGGATGGTCAGGTCCACGCCGTAGCCCAGCATCATGCGAGTGGTGAAGAAGGCGATCCGCACGCTGGGAGTATAGCAATCGCCATACAGTTAAATGGGTGAATGAAGCCTGCGGAGACCGCCGGGGATAGGGCTGCGGGAAATGATGCTGCAGCTCAGGGCAGGACTTCCACCACGATCTCGCGGTACTCGATCATGCCCGATTCCCGTGGATATGATGAATTGGCTACTCCCAGTTCCGTAAAGGAAACTCCGCCGTCACGCCTGTGCCTGGCACCTGGCAGGTAGAAATAAGCCTTGCCGGGGGTGCCATACGTGAAGCTGAATTCCACCTGATCCGCAGTGGAATCTGCATCGCTAAGCAGGGTGCTGATGTGGAATTCCAGGAACTGGCCATCCCTGTAGCTGCCGTCCTGAACTCCACTGAGGAAGCCGAAGGAACGGCCGCCTCTGGATATCCCGTATTCGGGGTTCACAAGAAGCGCAGGATCCCTGGCGGTGCTCAGGCTCGCGGAGATCGTGAACTGCTCCCCCACCCTGACCTTTTCCGGAGCTGAGACACTCTCGAGATATGGGACGTACTTCTGGCTGTTCTCAAGCGGGTAGAAGGGCGGCTGGCAGGCGCAGCAGATACCGGCCAGCAATACTGCCAGTATCAGAACGCGTATCTCCATTCGCGGATTGTCCATCCATCCACCCTGCAGTATGCCCTGCGCAGTCAAATCACGAGTGCTGCAACTTGATCATAACCCGGGATTCCCGCCCCAGGGGTACCGCTGGCAACAAAAAACGGGGGAGCCGGTCAGACTCCCCCGCTGCGTTGTCAATGAATAAATATGCAGAAGCGCCTAGCGCTCGGCGGGCTTGGTGCCCTTGCCGCTGCGGTCCGGATAGGCCGGCACCGGCGGGATGCTGTAGGGCTGCTCCTCCACCGCCTTCATGATCTCGGCGATGGCGCGGTCCAGCTGCGGGTCCTGGCCCTTCGCCAGCAGGCCCGGGTCGTCAATCACCTCGATGTCCGGATCGACGCCGTAGCCCTCGATGCCCCAGCTGCCGTCGCGCTCATAGAAGGCGAAGATCGGGATCGTCGGGCGCGTGCCGTCCACGAGGTTCGGCTGGCCGCTGATGCCGATCAGGCCGCCCCAGGTGCGGGTGCCGATGATCGGGCCCAGGCCCTCCTGGCGCCAGTAGTAGGGGAAGCAGTCGCCGCCGGAGCCGGCATGGCTGTTGGCAAGCATCACCTTCGGGCCGTTGTGGGCCAGGGTCGGGGTCGCCCAGCTGTTGCCATCGCGCCGCGCCCAGTAGCTGCGCGACCTGCGCGAGAGGATGTCGATGAAGTAGGTCGGGATGTAGCCACCGCCGTTCCAGCGCTCATCGACGATCAGGCCCGGCAGGCTGAACTGGCCCACGAACTGGCGCATCAGGTTGTTGACACCGTCACCGGCGGTGTCAGGCACGTAGATGTAGCCCACTTTGCCGCCGGTCTTCTCCGCCACGTAGCGGCGGTTGGACTCGATCCAGTCGCGGCGGCGCAGCTCATAGTCGTTGCCAAGCGGTGTGACCACGAGCTCGCGGTCGTCATCGCCCATCCCGGCGTCGTCACTGACGGTCAGTACGGTGGTCTGCCCGGCCAGGCCCTGCATCGCGGCATCCAGCGGCAGGGCCGGGTCAACCGGCACGCCGTTGACGGCGACGATGAAGTCGCCCTCGGCCAGGTCCTCACCCGGCAGCCAGAGCGGCGAGCGGGCATCGAGGTCCCAGTCCGCGCCGCCGAAGATGTGGGCGATGCGGATCCCGGCCCGGCCGTTGCCATCCTTCACGTTCTCGAAGTCAGCGCCGAGCAGGCCCACCGCGCGGTTTGGGGCCGGGTCGGAGGGCCCGCCGTAGTAGGAGTGGCCCACGTTCAGCTCGGAGATCATCTCGGAGATGATCCAGGTCACGTCCTGGCGGTTGACGGCGTCGTCAACCATCCCGAGGTAGCGCCGCCCGATCAGATCCCAGTCCACCTTGTGCATGTTCGGGTCGTAGAACAGGTAGGTGTACATCCGGTGCGCATCACGCACGAACGAGCGCCAGTGCGCACGCGGCTCATATTCCATGATCAGCCCGGAGGTGTCGATCGGCTGGTCCAGCTTCTGGTTGGGGGCGGCGTTGATGATCCCCATCCGGCCCTGGACGGAGGCCAGCATGCGCTTGCCGTCCGGCAGCAGCTCGAAGCCGAAGGCTCCGCCGATCACGGCGGCAGGCTGGTCCTCACCGGCCGTGAACATCATCAGCGTGGGGCCGCCCGGGTTGCTGCCATCGACATAGAACAGCTTGCCCTCGCCGGCCTGCAGGTTCCAGTAGCTGCCACCGGGCAGGGGCAGCAGGATCGCGCGGCCCTCGAAGCCCTCGATGTCAATCTTCATCCCGGCGGGCTGTTCCTCCTCCGCCGGCTGCTCCTCATCAGCAGGGGCTTCGGAGTCTGCTGCCTCATCCTGTTCCTCATCCTGCTTCTCATTCTCATCCTGCTCTTCCCCGGCCTTGATCTCCTCGTCGTCATTGCCGCCGGCCCAGGGGTCCTTCACGTCAGTCCGCAGCGGCACGCAGGCCAGCACGGTGCTGTCCGGGAAGACATAGGTCTCGTCCAGGTCGCCGAAGCTGTGCTGGAAGCTGCGGTTGGTGGCGAAGTAGAGGAAGTTGCCATTGCGGTCGAAGCTCGGTTCGCTGCTGTTGAACATTGACGAGGTCACCTGGTGGGCCCAGGCATTGACGACGTCATAGAGCACGATCACGCTGTTGCCGTTGTCATTGTCCATGCGCGAGTAGGCCATCCAGCTCGAATCGGCGGACCAGACCACCTGCGTGTAGGGGAAGGCTGCCCAGGGATCCTCATCCACGAGGAAGGTCGTCTCCTGCTCGATGCTGTGGATGAAGATCGAGCCGGTGCGGTCCGCGAAGGCGATCTTGCTGGAATCCGGGCTCCAGACCGGGTTGGTGAACCAGGTCTCGTCGTCCGTCGTCAGCTGGCGCGTCTCGCCGCGGCCGTCACTCTGGGTGATGTACAGCTCATAGTCGCCGTCGGCATCGCTGAAGTAGGCGATCCACCTGCCGTCGGGGCTCCAGACGGGATAGCGCTCATTGCTGTCCGGGGACATCGTCAGGTTGCGCTTGATGCCGTCCTCGACCGGCACGGTCCAGATCTCACCGCGGGCCTCGAGCGCCAGGCGCACGCCGCTCGGTGAGGGGCTGGCCCCGAAGATCAGCGGGCTGACATCCTCAGTCTGGGTCATCAGCGTCGGACGGTCGCCGGGGATGCGGATGCTCACCGTTGTCAGTTCGCCGCTGTCCAGGCCGTAGAGGTAGAGGTCGCCGCCGTTCTCCAGCACGATCTCGGAGGGGCCCATCCCGGGGAACTTGCAGTCGAAGTCCCTGAACTCCGTGAGCTGGCTGCGCTGCTTCGTGGTGCGGTCATAGACCCAGAGGTTGAGGCGGTTGTCAGGCCCGGCGTCGGAGACGAAGTAGACCTTGTCACCGCGCAGCATCGGCTGGGCATCGGTGCCGGGGTAGTCCGTGAGCCGCTCGCTCTCCAGCGTGCGGCTGTTGAGCAGCCAGATGTCCTGGGCCAGGCCGCCCTGGTAGCGCTTCCAGGTGCGGTTCTCACGGGTGGTCGGGGTGAAGGCGATGGTCTCGCCCTCCACGCTCGCGAACACGCCGTACTTGAGCGGCAGGGCCTCGGGCACGCCGCCCATGGGGCTGACGCGGTAGATCCGCCCGCCGCCGTAGTTCTTCATCTCGCTGGAGTTGGAGAACAGCACGTTGCCATCGGAGTCGAAGCCGATGCAGATGTCGGCATTCGCACCCCAGGTCAGACGCCGCGGGATCCCGCCCTCGACGGGCATGATGTAGACATCCTGGTTGCCCTCGTAGTTGCCGGTGAAGGCGATCATCTTCCCGTCATTGCTGAAGTGCGGGAAGGCCTCGCTGCCCGGCGGGCTGCTGAGCGGCACGGCCGTGCCGCCGGCCTTTGGGGCGATCCAGAGATCATTGTTGTAGGCGAACGCGATCTGCGTGGCGGAGACGTCGGGATAGCGCAGCATCGCGGCGTCGATGTCAAAGTCGGCGGCAGCCGCCGGTACTGCGAAGGCGCAGCACAGCAGCAGCGCCGTGGCGATGAGGTTACGGTAAAGCATTTATCCTCCGTGGCTTGCGCCAGGATACGTGAATGGACGGGGCTTCCCCCTGGGAAGTCCTGACACCATTTCCATGAGTGTTGGTTTCAGGCGCGTGCAAGTTTATCGCCTACTTCTCACTTTCCCTGACGCCCACACCGCTGCGGTCCGGCCAGGGCGGGGTGCCCGGCTTGCGGTAGGGCTGCTCGAAGATCAGGCGGCGGATCTCATTGATCGCCGCGTCCAGCTGCGGGTCCTCCCCCCTGGCGAGCAGGCCCGGGTCATCAAGCACCTCGATGTCCGGGTCGACACCGTGGCCCTCAATGCCCCAGGTGCCATCCAGTTCGTAGAAGCCGAAGATCGGGATCGAGGGGCGGCTGCCGTCGATCAGGCGCGGCGAGCCGGAGATCCCGACCAGGCCGCCCCAGGTGCGGGTGCCGATCAGCGAGCCGAGCCCGGCCTGGCGGAAGTAGTAGGGGAAGGCATCGCCGCCCGAACCGCTCTTGGCATTGATCAGCATCACCTTCGGGCCGTTGTGCGCGAGATCCGGCAGGCTCCAGTCCTCACCGTCGCGGCGCGCCCAGTAGCTGTAGGTCTTCCTGCCGAGGATGTCGATGAAGTAGGTCGGGATGTAGCCGCCACCGTTCCAGCGCTCGTCAATCACGAGCCCCTCGAGGTGGTACTGGCCCTGCAGCTGGCGCATCAGGTTGTTGACACCGTCACCGCTGGTGTTGGGCACGTAGATGTAGCCGACCTTGCCGTCCGTGGCCTCGAGCACACGCTGGCGGTTGGCCTCGATCCAGTCGAAGCGGCGCATGCCCTGCTCGCTGCCGACGGGACGCACGACCACCTCGCGGTCGTCGTCGTTGCCAAGCACGGAGTCATCGGAGATCGTCAGGATCGTGGTCTGGCCCGCCAGGCCCTGGAAGCCGGCCCAGACCGGCAGCTCCGTTGACAGCGGCCTGCCGTTGACGGCGAGCAGGAAGTCGCCTTCGCTGACATCGAGGCCGGGTTCATCCAGCGGACCGCGGCTGTCGACGTCGAAGTCCGCCCCGTGGAAGATGTGGCTGATCCGCCAGGCGCTGCTGCCGTCCTGCGTTGCCAGTTCGTAGTCGGCTCCGAGCAGCCCGGTGCTGCGGCGCGGTTCGTCCTCTCCCGGGCCGGTGTAGTAGGTATGCCCGGTGTTCAGCTCGCCGATCATCTCACCGATGATGTAGCTCACATCCTGGCGGTTGACGGCGTGGTCCACCATCCCGATGTAGCGCTGACCCATCAGCTCCCAGTCCACCTCATGCAGGTTGGGGGCGTAGAACAGGTCGCGGTAGAAGCGCCAGGTGTCGGTCACGAGCTGCTTCCATTCACTGCGCGGGTTGATCTCGGAGACGAGGTTGGCAACAGTGACGGCCTTGTCGAAGCGTGCCCCGGGGCCGGCCTTGACGATCGCGTAGCGTCCGCCGCGGCCGCTGATCAGCATCTGCTTGCCGCCGGGTAGCAGCTGGAAGTTGCTGATGCCCTCGCCGAGCTTCTCCTCCTTCTGCTCCTTCAGGTCATAGGTGTAGAGCTCGCGGCCGCTGTCGAAGCCGCTGAAGCTGTAGAAGATCCGGCCCTCGGCGGCCTGCAGGTTGGTATAGCTGCCGGGGCGCAGCGGGATCTCGATCGCGCGGGACTCGAAGCCCTCGATGTCAATCTCCACGGATTTCTGCTTGTCCTTGCCCTTCTTCTTCCCAGCCTTGTCCCCGGCCTTGTCATCCCTGGCGGACTCGTCCCCGGCTCCTTCCTCCTGCTGCTCATCCCCATCCTGTTTCTCATTTCCATCCTGCTTCTCATCAGCCTTGATTTCCTCCTCGTCATTCGAAAGCGCGAAGGGGGAATCAACGTCATTGCGCAGCGGCACGACACACAGCACAGTGCTGTCCGTGTAGATGTAGGTCGAGTCCATGTCGCCGAAGCGGTGGTTGAAGTTGCGGCGTGAGACGTAGTAGAGGTAGTCGCCGGAGGGATCAAAGACGGGCTGGCTGTTGGCGAACATGATATCCGTCACCGCATGCAGTCTGTCATTGTCAAAATCGTAGAGCATCACCTGGCTGTTCTGGTTCTCGCGGTTGAGCCTGCCATATGTCACCCAGCGGCTGTCCGCACTCCAGTTGACGGAGGTATAGGGGTAGTAGGCCCAGGGGTCGCGGTCGATCTCGCGCGCCTCGTCCCTGTCAATGTCGAAGATGTGGATCCGGCCCGTGCTGTCAGCGTAGCTGATCTTCTTCGAGTCCGGTGACCACTCGGGGCGGGTGTAGAAGGTCTCGCTGCCCTTCGTGAGCTGGCGGGTCTCGCCCTTGCCGTCGGACTGTGAGATGTAGAGCTCGTAGTTGCCGGTGTTGTCAGCGAGCCAGCAGATCCACTGCCCGTCCGGGCTCCAGCGCGGGTTGCGCTCGGCGAAGCCGTCGGTCTTCGTCAGGTTGCGGTTGATGCCCTCCTCGACCGGGATCGTCCAGACATCGCCGCGGGCCTCACCCACGAGGCGCTTGCCATTCGGGCTGGCCATCACGTCGCCGAACTGGTTCGTGACATCCATCGCCGTCGTCATCAGGGTCGGGCGGTCGCCGGGCAGGCTGACAGCCACCTTGCCGGCCTTGCCGCCGGCCTTGTCATACAGCCAGAGATCGCCGCCGTTCTCGAACACGATGTGGCCCGGGCCCATGCTGGGCCACTTGATGTCGTACTCGGTGAACTGCGTGAGCTGGGTGTGCTCCTTCGTCGTGCGGTCATAGCGCCAGAGGTTCAGGCGGTGCGCCGGGCCACGGTCGGACATGTACCACACATCGTTGCCATCGATCATCGGCAGGGCGTCGGTGCCGGGCCAGTCGGTGATCTGCTCGCTTTCGAGGCTTTCGATGTCCAAGAGCCAGATGTCCTGCGCGAGGCCGCCCTGGTAGCGTTTCCATGTGCGGGTCTCACGGCTGGAGGGGGTGAAGGCGAAGGTCCGGCCGTCCCTGTCGAGCGTGCCGTAGACGGCGAACTCCATCGGCAGCGCCGTGGGGATGCCGCCCCGGCTGCTGACCCGGTAGATCCGCCCGCCGCCGTTGTGCTTGCTTTCATGGCCGGAGTAGAACAGCACGTCGCCATCCGCGGTGAAGTCCACCATGTTGCAGGAGCCGGGGTTCCAGGTCAGCCGCCTGGGGATGCCGCCCTCGCGCGGGAGGATGTAGACATCGCGGCTGCCCTCGTAGTTGGCGCTGTAGGCGATCTGTGAGCCGTCGGGGCTGAAGCGGGCGAGGATCTCCTCGCCGGAGGTGCTGCTCAGCCGGGTGGCGGTCCCGCCCGTGAGCGGCACGGTCCAGACGTCGTTGCCGAAGCTGAAGCAGATGCTGTCGGCGCTGACGTCGGGGTAGCGCAGCAGGCCGGCATCGACGGTGTATTCGCTGGCGCGGGCAGTGGAATGGAGCGCGGCGGTGCAGATGCACGCCAGCGCCGCAGTCAGGAAATGGTTACGCATGAAGCCTCCCGGGGCAATGCGGGGCAGGTCCGGCGCTTCCCGGCCCGGGAGCGCGGCCTGGGGATCCCCAGCATCCTCGTCCAGTATCCCTATTAATCTAGCAAAGGCGGGAATATGAGTAAACAGTGGGCAGTGGGCAGTAGGCAGTGGAGGTCAGGCCCATGGCCTGACAGGAGGTCATTCCCATGGAATGGCAGGGAGCTGGTGGCCAGGCTGTCAGCCTGGCAAGACAGACAGCAATGAAGAGTGAGCAGAAGGAGAAGCAGAATCAGAATGAGAAGCAGAAGCAGAAGGAGAAACAGCAGTCCGGGATTTGAGTGAAACTCAAGGCATGAGCCGGCAGGCCATTGCCTGTGTTCTACTGCTTCTCATTCTCATTCTGCTTGCTGATAGTTATTGTTTCTGCTGCTTCTCATTCTGATTCTGCTTGCTGATCATTGTTGTTTCTGCTGCTTCTCATTCTGCTTGCTGATCATTGTTGTTTCTGCTGCTTCTCATTCTGATTCTGCTTGCTGATAGTTATTGTTTCTGCTGTTTCTCATTCTGATTCTGCTTCTGCTTGCGCCAAGGTACAATCCGCCTATGGTGGAAGGACAGGCGAATCCCGTGCGTACTGCTGCAGTGCAGAGGCCGGCCGTGGATTCCCGTGAGCCTGAGCCCTCCGCCGCCCAGCCCATTGCCGCGGCTGTTGACAGAATCGACGTCCTGCTCGCTGAAATGCGCGACAAGGCCCCGCTGGAACGCCAGCTTGCGCTGGAGTCCGTCCACGCCCTGTTCGCGGTCACACTGTTCCTGGCAGTTTTCCCGCTGCTGGCAATCCTTGTCCTGAGTCTTGGACTCGACGCCGGACCGGTCTGGCCCACCCTGCTGCCCGTACTCCTGCTCGGATTGCCATTCGCAGCCGGGCTGGGCAATCTGCATGCCCGCCGCGTCCATCCGCGCATGGAGCAAAGCGGCCATACACCGCAGCTGCTCGCCCTCGGACTGCTCAGCGGCAGAGCGGAGCAGGACCTGCAGCATGTCCGGCGCAGCCTGCATGCCGAGGGCACCACGCAGCGGCTGCTGCAGGCCGCGCTGGACGGAGCTGACAATGCTGCTCTGCAGGGGCTGCTCAGGCGTTACTGCACGGAGCTGCGCCTGGATGGCAACTCAGATGATCTGCGCGAGAGCCTGAAGCTGATCTGGATCCGCTGGCTGCACTACCTGCTGCTGATCATCTACATCGGCAATTCATCAATGGTGATGGAGGGAGTCGGCATCACTACCCTGTTGTCAATTCCAATGCTGCTGCTGAGCCTGCGGCAGGCCCGCCGCCTGCGCCACTGGTACGTCCTGCGCTACGTTGACACTGCGCTGCAGCCCGCCCTGGCCTACTTCCGCCGCCGGGCAAGCCTCAGTCCCGGTCGGGGCTGGTATGACAATGTCCCGGCAGAGGTACTGATCCAGCCGGGCAGCGGCAGGCTGGCTCTGCTGGCCTCACGGCTGCAGGTCGAGCTGCAGGCCCGGGGCAGCTGGCTCGGTCGCTACATCCATTCAACTTATGCCCTGCCGATGTTCCTGCTGGCGGGGATCAGCATCTTCGCAGTGGCAGTGGCTGTCATCACGTACACGGATGCACTCGACGGAGATGTGATCATGATCATCCTGCTGGGCCTGGGGCTGGAACTGGCTCTGCTTGCCTGGATAACCCGCTTCGTGGAGCGGCATGCCGGGGCTGTGCGCCAGCGGATGCGTGAACTGATCCGCGGGCGTGGCCTGCTGCAGGAAATGGCAATGGGCAGCCTGCCCCTGGAGGACCTGCGCCAGTCCTGCCCGCTGTTCCTGCAGGCCCTGCTGTTCCAGCCCCGCCGCCCCGCCGCACTGGACACCCCGGGTGCGGAGCACTGCTGGACGCTGATGTGGAATCTGGACTGGTTCACGGGCCGCGAAGCGCGACAGCTGCGCCAGCGCTGGATGAGTTACCTGCTGCTCCTGCCTGCAATTGCCATCCTGCCCTGGGCGACGATTGGCGTCTACCTGTTCCTGACCAGCTTCATCGATTATCCCAGCGAAGGCCTGGAAATGCACCTGCTGAGCCTGCTCGGTCTGATCGTCGCCTACTGGATCTACCTGCGGATGCTGCTGCTTTCCGCCGCCCATCTGGCCGGGACCTGGGCCGTGGTGGACGAACTGGAGGCAGCCATCAGGGAAGGGGAGCAGGAAATCAACAGTGAACAGTTGTCAGAATCAGAATCAGAATGAGAAACAGAATGAGGATGAGAAACAGCATAATGAATGCCTGAGCTGCTTGGCAGCCTTCACACCCTGATGCCCCTACTTTCTGCTGTTTCTGCTTCTGTTTCTCTTTCTGCTTCTGACCACTGACCACTGACTACTGAGCACTCTCAGTCAGGCCATGGGCCTGAGCTCCTTCACCACCACCAGCTTGTCCTGGCACATGTCGCGCATCGCGTAATTGATCCCGCCCACGCCCAGCCCGCTGAGCTTTCGTCCCCCGAAGGGCATCCAGTCCACCCTGAAGGCCGTGTGGTCGTTGACCATCACCGCCGCCGCATGCAGGCGGTCCGCCACATACATTGCATTGTCAATTTCCTGCGTGAACACTGCGGCCTGGAAGGCAAAGGGCGAGTCGTTGGCACGCCGGATCGCATTGTCAGGATTGTCATAGGAGTACACGCAGGCCACGGGGCCGAAGATCTCCTCGCGCGTGACCTTCGCAGCATCCGGCGGATCCAGCAGCACGGTCGGTGCATAGCAGGTCTCTCTGAGCCGCCGGCCGCCGCAGAGCAGTTGCGCTCCGCCGTCCACGGCCTCCTGTACCCACTGCTCCACACGCTCCACCTCGGACGGACGGATCAGCGGACCGCAGTCCGTCTCCTCCAGCGTGGGATCGCCCACCACGAGATCCCGCGCGTAATCCGCCAGCGCATTGCCAAACCACTGCGCCTTCGCCGCCGGTGCGTAGATCCGCTGCACGCTGACGCAGACCTGGCCGCTGTGGTAGAAGGCACCCTTCGCCAGCGGACTGATCAGGGCCTGCGGGCTGAAGCGGCGCAGGTCCGCGCCGAGGATCACCGGTGCCGTACCGCCATGCTCAAGCGCAAGGCGCGTGCCGGGGGCGAGCTTCGAGCGCAGCATCCAGCCCACCCGGTATGAGCCGATGAAACTCAGGTAGTCCACGCGCGGGTCCGTTGCCAGCTTCTCCGCGTCCGGGATGTCCGTCAGCAGGATCTGGCACCACTGCCGCGGCAGGCCGGCCTCATGCAGGATTTCGACAACGGAGTATGCCGAGAGCGGCGTGCCGTCCGCCGGTTTGACGATCACGGGGCAGCCGACGGCGATGGCGGGTACGGCCTGGTGCACGATCAGGTTGACGGGATGGTTGAAGGCGGAGATCGCGGCCACCACGCCGATCGGCTCCGGCACCGTCCAGGCCCGGCGGCCCATGCTGGCCGGGTTGAGCCCCATCGGAATCGTTTCACCCCTCATCGTGCAGAGCGTGTTGATCGCGATCTCGAAGCCGTTGAGCGCCCGCGCGACCTCCACGCGGCTGTCAACCAGCGGCTTGCCACCCTCGCGCGCAGCCGTCAGCGCCAGCTCCTCCGCGCGCTGCGCCATCAGCTCACGAGCCCGGCGCAGGATCCGCAGGCGCTCGTCGATGCTCAGGCGCGAGTCATGATTGTCAGCACAGGCCCGGGCGGTATCCAGCGCCTTGTCAACCACCTGCCAGCTGTCAAGCGGCAGCTCGCGGATCAGGGACAGGTCCCAGGGCGCGGTGACGCGGTTGGTTCTCTCTCCAGCCATGCACGAAGTGTAACGGCTGAAGCGGTAGCTCCAGCTCTATTGATCCCTTGCCGTTTCCGTGTCTTCAGCATCCGGCGGCGCTGATCGGGTCCGGTCCCGGTACTGTGAGTCGTAACTGGAGTTCGTCTGGATGTTGTTGCTTGTGACTCCGGGACGGCTGAAGAACACATGGCGGTCCACATAGTTCATCAGCGGCAACCTGAGCTCCGCATCGCCGACGAGGTCCTTCACTGCCTGTGTGCGAAACACGATCCCGTACTGCTCAGCGTCAATCTGCTCGAAGTCCCCCGGCTGATCGCTTTCCTGCATCGCCTTGCCGGTATATGGGTTCGTCCAGAAGGCCGGAGCAAGTTCGTAACTGTCAAAATCACGCACCAGCTCCTCGAAGTCCTGGTCATGGTACCAGCTAAGCAGGATGTCCCGGCGGGCATCGGCGAGCCAGCCCGGGCTGTTGGCACCCTGCACCATGAATTCATAGGTCTTTTCACCACTGGTGCGGTTCGTCATCATGGAGATCCTGCCGAGCGGCTTGTGCATGTCAATGCCTGCCGGGAAATGCGCCACGGGCCAGAAGCCGTTGTCAATCAGTTCCTGTGGACTGACGGAGAAATCGAGTGTGCTGATCGCATAGTATGTCGCCGCCAGCTTGATGGTGCCAGCCTCCCTGACTCCTTCAGGGAAGGGATCACTGCCTTCCGTGTCAAACTGGATTGCCAGCGGCAGGGTGAACTCCAGCTTGACTGTTTCCTCCGTGCTGTGTTCCAGCACGATTGCCAGCCGTTCCTGCTCGCTCAGTTCCTGCGCGGCAGCTTCTTCCTGCGCCAGTGCCGGGACCGCGCGCAGCAGCAGTCCCAGCGCCAGTATGGCCAATGCTCCCTTCTGCATATCCAACTCCCCTGGAGGCGTTACTGCCTATTGGACAGCTCCAGCCGCCCCTGTGTTCGGAAGCCGCAGCGGAACAGCAGTTCATGGTACCGGCGGGCCACCGCGCCTGCGAGCTGGATGCTCGCGCTCCCCCTTGTCCTGTTTCCCGCTCATGCAAGCATTCGCGGGTCCGCCAGGGATCATCGGTAGCAGGCCGTTTACGGCCTGGTCCTGAATCCACGGCCTGACCCGGCAATGGCAGACTGATCCGGCGTAAACGCCGGACTACCTGCCTCCTGCCTTCTGCCTTCTGCCTTCTGCCTTCTGCCTTCTGCCTTTTTGTCTATTGCCAGACTGACATCTGGCCTCCATTGCCCGGTTTGCACCGGGCCTCCACGCCTGGCTTGCGCCAGACCTCCGCGCGACCCGGGCAGCTTCCCGCGTGCCGGTATTGCCAGACTGACATCTGGCCTCCTGTTCCTTCCGCGCGACCCGGATGCGCGAATGCGCAGCCGCAGCGCCAGACCCGTGAGGCTTCAGCCGAACGGGAAAGAAAAAAAGGGGGACCCGCGCAAGGCGGATCCCCCGTCTGAGTCCAGGATGAGACTACTGCGTGATGAACTCCACGGAGTTGATCAGGGTGTAGGAGGCATTGAAGATGTCTCCGGCCGGGGCGTAGTCATAGAACTTCACGTTGGGCTCGCCGCCGGTGCCGTTGGCCCAGTTGGCGAAGGCGTTGAACTGCGGATAGACGACCCAGATCTTCTTGCTCTCGGCGCACCAGGCGAAGGTGTTGGGCACGATGAAGGCCAGCGGACGGCCGTTGGAATCAATGTAGTCGCCGGGCTTGGTCCAGAGTGGCACCACGTAGACGTGACCGCCGCTTGGATGGACACGCAGCTCGGGCTCGTAGGGCATACCGGTGTAGCTGCCCTGCTCCATCGGCTCGTCGAACTGGATCTTGACGATGGCGTAGTCACCGTCCACGACGGGCTGGCCGTCGAAGGCATTGGTTGCCCAGTAGCCCGGAGGAGCCGGCAGGGCCTGCTTGCTGCTCACGAACACAGGCACACTCACGCCCTGGTTGGAGTACCAGATGCGCTGCGGACCGTGGCGGTTGCCATTGGCGTAGTACTGGTCGATGGTCGCCACGCAGGTCGCGCCTGGGAAGGCACTGTCGATGTTGAACTGCCAGTCGTGGTCATAGCCGGCGCCGCGGGCCAGGGCCTTGATCTCGAGGTTGATCTCGATCAGGTCGCCGTTCTGGTCGCGGATCTCGCGGATGAACATCGAGGAGACGAAGTCGTTGTAGTCATAGTCGGAGTTCTGGATCAGATCCTCCCAGACCATCAGGTTGTGACCGGTGATGTTGTGGCCGAAGTACTCACCGTTGCCACCCTGGATCTCGTTCCAGAAGTCGCCGTTGCAGCCGGACTTCACGTAGACACCGCGCAGGCGCTTGCCGGTGTGCTGGCCGGTGCCCTTGAAGGTGTCGGTGTAGCGCGGGTTCTGATCGAGGTCGTCGAACTTCTGGGTGGTGTAGTCCTCGAACTGCAGGCGCACGTTGGAGAGCTCCTTGGAGGAGGTCACGGTCACGGAACGATCATCCTCGCTCCAGGAAACGCTGATGTTCGGCACGCAGGTCGGGTAGTCACCCGGAGGAGTCTCGGTCGGGGGTTCGAAGGTGACTTCCGTGTTCGGGGTGTTGGCCACGATCTGGAAGGGCACGTTCACGGTGTCCGGGCCCTCGAGGCCGGGACCGACGACGAGGCTCACGGTCTTGCCGTAGTCCAGCGAGAAGTCATAGCTGGCCTGGCCGGCACTGCCCACGGGCACCGTGGCGGTGAACTTCGTGGTGTAGGTTCCGGCACCGTCCAGAGCGATGAAGGGAGCGGTATAGTCGATTTCGGTCTCGGCGGAGAACCAGGAGATCTCCACGCCGGGAGCCTGGCCGCTGACCTCGTACTCCACCCAGAGGGTAACGATCTCACCCTCGACGAAGGAGGGGTTCTCGGCCTCGTAATCAGGCTGCTCGCCGAACTGGGCGATGGTCGCCGCACGGATCGCCAGGTCATCACCCGGCTGCAGCGCGGAGCTGGCCCTGGCGGAGGACTTGGTGGTCTCGAAACCGCCGACCACCGGGCTGAAGTCGGTGTTCAGGCCCAGCGGGGCATCCTCGGATGCGCCGGGAACCTGGTCGGGGGCGAAACCCGCCTGGGGCAGGCCGACGCTGATGCTGCCGCCCAGGTTGTCCCCGCTGACGATGCCGGGTGAGCCGGAATCATTCAGGTCAACGGGGGCCGGACTGGAGCTTCCACCGCCGCAGCTCGCTGCAAACAGCGCGGACACGGCGGCCGTGATGACCGCAGCGCCCCATCTGTGCAATGTAGGTGTATTCATTTCCGTTCTCCTCAAGGGCATCAGATGCCTTTCCTGGTTACTCAGACTGTCAGAACTCAGCTCCGCTTTCCGCCGATCTACCAAGTCAGCAATCTGATCACCAGATAGTTTACCCGTCTCAAGGCCCTAAATTAAGACTTAACGCCGATATAACCATGTTTATATTTGACTTAACAAGGCAACCGCGTGTCTAATTTATTGAAAAATATTCTTCTGCAAAACACTCTGCAAATGAGGGCCGATAATCGACCGGAGAGCGACATGGCAGGTTCCCGGTTTAACCGAAAGCAAATCCGGGCAGCCGGGCTGGAATTGCAGGGTCATCAGGGGAATCACGGTGTGTGAGTGACCTGCCACATCGAGAGCGTGCGGAATCCGCGGGCAGGTTTCAGGTTGCAGGTAGCTGGTTGCTGGATGGCCCTCTGTATGCACCGGGCCTCCGCGCCTGCGAGCTGAATGCTCGTGCTCCCCCTTTCCTCTTCCGTCTCGCGCGAGCACTCGACGGTCTGCAATGGAATATTGGCAGCAGGCCGTTTACGGCCTGGTCCTGAATCCGCGGCCTGACCCGGCATCCGAGGTGTAATTCGGCGTAAACGCCGAACTACCTGCCTACTGCCTTCTGCCTTCTGCCGGACTGACATCCGGCCTCCTTTGCCCGGTTTGCACCGGGCCTCCGCGCCTGGCTTGCACCGGGCATTGGCGCCTGCGAGCTGAATGCTCACGCTCCCCTTTTCCTTCATCCGTCTCGCGCGAGCACTCGACGGTCTGCAATTCAGCTCAAAGCAGAGCTTCTTGCTGATTGCATGATGCTTCTTCCCGCGTGCCGGTATTGCCAGACTGACATCTGGCCTCCTGCTCCTTCCGCGCGACCCGGGCGGCTTAGCCGACCGCAGCGCCAGACCATATTCTGTTTCCCGCTCATGCAAGCATTCGCGGGTCTGCAATACAGCTCAAAGCAAAGCTTCTCGCTGATTGCACGGGGCATCTTCCCGCGTGCCGGTATTGCCAGACCCGATTCTGTTTCCCGCTCATGCAAGCATTCGCGGGTCTGCAATACAGCTCAAAGCAAAGCTTCTCGCTGATTGCAC
This sequence comes from bacterium, assembly GCA_041395205.1. Lineage (GTDB taxonomy): Bacteria > 4484-113 > 4484-113 > 4484-113 > JAFGCY01 > JAHEFU01. The sequence continues at coordinate 627,493 of JAWLAZ010000001.1, read as the reverse complement.
GATGCTTCTTCAATTCTCCCGCAACTTCAACCCGACCCGGCGAAACTTGCTTTCGCCGCAGGGTCAGACCATCGAGCCCTTGGGCGAGATGGCAAAAAAAAAGGGAGCCCGCACAGGGCGGGCTCCCGGATCGTTCCTGAAGATCCTCGGGGCTACAGCTCGGTGATGAACTCCACGGAGTTGATCAGGTTGTAGCTCTCATTGAAGTAGTCGCCGACCGGGGCCGTGTCATAGAACTTCTGGTTGGGCTCGGAGGCGGTGCCGTTGGCCCAGTTGGCGAAGTCATTGAAGCCGGGGTAGACGTTCCAGATCCGCTTGCTCTCGGCACACCAGGCATAGGTGTTGGGCACGATGAAGGCCAGCGGGCGGCCGTTGGAATCGATGTAGTCGCCGGGCTTGGTCCAGAGCGGCACCACGTAGACGTTGCCGCCGCTCGGATGGACACGCAGCTCGGGCTCGTAGGGCATGCCGGTGTAGGTACCCTGCTCCATCGGCTCATTGAACTGGATCTTGACGATGGCATAGTCACCGTTGACGACCGGCTGGTTGTCAAAGGCGTTGGTCGCCCAGTAGCCCGGAGGAGCCGGCAGGGCCTGCTTGCTGCTCACGAACACGGGGATGCTCACGCCCTGGTTGGAGTACCAGATGCGCTGCGGACCGTGACGCAGGCCGGTGGCGTAGTACTGGTCAATCGTCGCCACGCAGGTCGCGCCCGGGAAGGCACTGTCGATGTTGAACTGCCAGTCATGGTCATAACCGGCACCGCGGGCCAGGGCCTTGATCTCGAGGTTGATCTCGATCAGGTCGCCATCGCCGTTGCGGATCTCCTTCAGATACATGGAGGAGACGAAGTCGTTGTAGTCATAGTCGGAGTTCTGGATCAGATCCTCCCAGACCATCAGGGAGTGTCCGGTGATGTTGTTGCCGAAGTACACGCCCTTGCTCTGGTCGCCGTTGCAGCCCGCCTTGACCCAGATGCCGCGCAGGCGCTTGCCGGCATTGCTGCCACTGCCGCTGAAGGTGCCGGTGTAGGACTGGTTCTCATCGAGGTCGGCGAAGACCTGCTCACTCCAGTCCTCGAACTGCAGCACCACATTGGAGAGGTACTGCGTCGCGGTGGTGGTCACGGAGAGGTTGTCCTCGGCCCAGCTGATGCTGATCTCGGCGTTGCACTCCGGATCCTCACCGTCTGTCGGCGGCTCATACTCCTCTTCGTCGTTGGGGGTGACCTCAGTGATGGTGAAGGGCACGTTCACCGTGTCCGGACCCTCGATGCCGGGGCCGACCACCACGCTCGCCTGCCTGCCGTAGTCCAGCGAGAAGTCGTAGCTGGCGGGACCGGCGCTGCCCACGGGCACCGTGGCGGTGAACTTCGTGGTGTAGGTTCCGGCGCCGTCCAGCGCGATGAAGGGCGAGGTGTAGTCGATCTCGGTCTCGGCGGAATACCAGCTGATGGCAACGCCGGGAGCCTGGCCACTGACCTCATACTCCACCCAGAGGGTGACGATGCCGCCCTCCTCGAAGCTCGGGTTGACAGCTTCGTAATCCGGCTCAGCACCGAACTCGGCGATGGTCGCCGCGCGGATTGCCAGGTCATCACCCGGCGGCAGCGCTGACGACGCCTTCGCCGAGGACTTGATGGTCTCGAAGCCGCCGACCACCGGGGTGTAGTCGACATTCAGGCCCAGCGGGGCATCCTCGGACGCACCGGGCACCTGATCAGGGGCGAAGCCAGCCTGGGGCAGGCCGACACTGATGCTGCCGCCGCCACCGCCGTTGTCACCGGCGACGATGCCAGGCGTGCCGTTGTCATTCAGGTCAACCTGCGCGGGAGCGGAAGTTCCGCCGCCGCCGCAGCTGACCGCGAAGGCCGCGCTTGCCATGATGGCAACGACGGTTGCTCCGAGCCTGCGAACGTTCAGGTATGTCATTTTCCCTACTCCTCAGGAACCCACATGCCTTTCTTTTATTTACTTCCCGGAGGGTCCGGTCCTTGCATAGATATATGTAAGGCGAACTCCCCTCAATGATTAGTTTAACCATGATTTGACATGGATGTCAAACAAAATTTTAAAAATTCTTAAACTTACAGCCAAATGAGACGGTCATCCCGGAGCGCCGGAACCGCCCTGGCAGGGTCCGATTTCCGCTCTGGGCTACAATTTCTGTCTATGGACAAGGACCTATTCGGCCAGGCCGGGGATGCCGGACCGGAAGCGGAGGAACAGATGCCGAGCAAGGATCAGCCGGGCAGTGCGCCGGCGCAGGAGTCGGGCGCTTCAGCCTTTGAGGCCAGTTTCGCGCGCCTGGAGGAGATCGTCGCCGAGATGGAGCGCGGTGAACTGCCGCTGGAGGAACTGCGGGGGCGCTTCGAGGAGGGGGTGGGCCTGGTGCGCAACTGCCAGAAGTTCCTGGAGCAGGCCCAGCTCAGGGTGTCGCAGTACGTGGAAAACAGAGACGGCCAGTGGGTCCTGAAGGATCCGGACCAGCACTGACCGTCTGATTAGTCGGGTTCTGTTCCCGGCATCAGTGCCGGGAGGGGCTGTCTACCAGCCGCGGCCGCCGTCGCTGTAACCGCCGCCGCCGCCATAGCCGCCACCGCCGCCATAGCCACCGCGGTCGCCACCGCCACCGCCGTAACCACCACCGCCGCGACGGCCGCCACCGCCACCGCCGCCGCCGAACTCCTTGCGCGGGCGGGCTTCATTCACAACGATCTCACGGCCGCCGACTTCCTTGCCGTTCATGGCCTCCATGGCACGCTTGGCCTCATCCTCGTTGTCCATCTCGACGAAGCCGAAGCCCTTGGACTGGCCGCTGTACTTGTCCTTGATGATGTTGGCCGAGGAAACGGCACCGAACTCCTCAAACAGATTGCGAAGCTCGACATCCGAGAGCCTGTAAGACAGATTGCCTACATAGATATTCATACGATCTCCAAAACAACAGTCCTGTGAGTCGGGGGTGGGAGGGGGAAAATCGGAGCCTGGAATCAATCTTGGAAGACAGCCTTCAGCAAACCGGAATCTCTTCTCTTCTATCCTTCATGCACATACTGTGAATTTGCAGCACCCCGCTTGGATTCTGTGATACGAAGCACCGCCAACTCTGAGAATACCACGTTTTTCCTAAATGCGAGTCAAGGCCCCTGGGGTATTGTTTCTCTGGAAATTTCCATGCCACGGGAGGCGAGCATGCCGAAGAAGAAGAGCTCCCGTAAGAAGGAGCATACGCAGAAGTACGGACGTGCTGAAGAGCATATCCGGCACATCCTGGAGTACCGGGGCGGCGGCAGCCACAGCCCGAGGAAGTACGACAGGAACGAGAAGCATAAACGGGACTGGACCCGCGAGAAGGATCCGGTCCCGTTTTGTTTTTCTTCTTCAGCTGAAGCTTCAGCAGTCTGACCCTGCAAGCCAGCGAAGCTGACTTGGGTCGGGTGGAAGTTGCCTCTTCGCATCGAGACACCGCCTGCACCGTGCGATCAGCGAGAAGCTTGGCTTTGAGCTGCATTGCAGGCCAGCGAGCGAATAGCGAGCTGGAAAAGGATTCCGGACAGCTGGGGCGCAAGGATGGAAGACATCCTCCGGCACACCTTGGCTCTCCTCATCGAGCACAACCTGACCCTGCACCAGTTCGAGCAAGTTCTTGTAGATGCAGACTTCCGGGAAATGCTTCTGGCCGAGAACAGCACTGATACAACCAAAGACTTCTTCTATGGCCGTTACAACGTCTGGAATAGCAAAGAACGAACGATGTTCATTGAGAGTAGCCTGAACAAGGTATCAGCCTTCCTGGCTGATCCTCGCATTGGCGCAAGACTTGGGCAAGTAGAGAGCGGATTCAACATCCGCGAGATCATGGATAGTGGAGGTATCTTACTGGTCAATTTGGCCAAGGGTCGATTAGGGCTAAGCGCTGACCTATTTGGAGCCATGTTAATGGCAGACATTGAATCCAGCTTCCTTACCCGAGGCATGGATTCCCGCCGTCCCTTTGCCCTGTATGCCGATGAGTTCCAGAATATTGCTACGGAGAGCTTTGCCACCTTCTTGACGGAAGCTCGGAAGTTTGGCCTCTGCCTGACAATGGCGCACCAGTCTCTTAAGCAGTTGGATGACAAACTGCTGGCTCTCATTCTTGGCAACTGCCAGACACAGATATACTTCCGGGTCGCTCGGCAGGACGCTGAACGGCTGGCAAAGGAAAGCTCCAACATTATGAAGCAACTGGAGCAACGTGAAGCAGGCTTGCTCCAGGAGCCAGTGAACAAGTTCTCACTACCGGAGATGTGGGAAGTAGCTTTCCATAGTCTCTCTCGGCTGGAGCAACGGAAAGCATATCTGATGGTCAAGGGAGCAATGGAGCACCCTGAACTTATCAAGACGCATGACAACCCGATAGCTCCGAAGAGGAACTTCCCTTACAACGAAGAGTACCGACCTCATGTGGAGCTGAAGGATCAACAGGAAAAGCGTAAGAAGAACCTGATGGATTCAATTGACCATTATCTAGAAGGGGTAAAGGATGGTAGAAAGGACGCCAGCAAGTTGCCTCCTGAAGTGGAGGGCTTGGGATTCATTGATAAGGACTGATCGAGTCCTTCAACGTCCGCGTTCGCTTGGAATGCTTCAACCAGAAATGGTTCCTGTCACTGTCCGTTGCCAGACAATAGGTCGAAGCCTGGCGAATGGATTTCAAAGAATTTCGACCATACAGCTCCCTTTGCAAACTTGCTCCGAGAGAATACGCTGAAACCAGCCGGGAACGACCTGAAGAAGAAGTCTGGAAACTGACATTGCAGCTGGTACGAAAACTGAGTGAGATCCATATGCTGGTTTTCCCACAATGTGTGTGGTCCGATGGAAGGGGGGAAGGTCACTACCATAACCGCCATGCTGCCTTCAGCCGCCGGACATCAACTAGGAAAGCCCCATTGAATTATTGATTGATTGGCTTGTTAAGTTCGTAAAAAAATCCTTGTCGATAGTCTTGGGGAAAATAAAGTATGATCATGTTATCTGACGCTGAATTTATCTGAGACTCCATCAACACTAAATCAAATTTGATTCGATCTTCTGTCCTATTGGGTTGAACAGAATTGTTAATGATTAAAGAAGGGTTTTCTATTGATAACCCAAAGTCTACACATCGAGCTACCCATATTACTTCAAAATTACCAACCGAAGAATGAATCTCATTACCATTTATTAAGGAAAAATTCTCAATATTCAATCCATAATCTGAGAAGTTGTCAAATCTGGCTTCCGAGTTGTCCAATAAAAAAATTGCGCCGATTGATCCTCTACCTCTTGTTGAAGCTCGTAACTCATTACCCACAATGTTAACATTATACAATCGCAAGCCACCATATGTTACATCCGCCTTAATAAAATTTAATGTGGTCAGAATGAAAAAAATAATCAACAATATAGTTATAAGGACCGGAACAATAAGTACTCGTTGTTCTGACTTACTCATTATGGCATAACTCCGGGAGGCCAGTTATATCTATTGTTCATTATATTATCCTGACATCCACAACAGTGCATCACATGCTTAGCCAACTGATCTTGAACGTTTTTAGACATGTCGAGCCACGGAAACTCAACATCTACAAATCTAATCTTATGCATTACTTCATGAATTATAGCATGAGACTGCCAGCACAGTAAGTCTATATAGGGAGTACCGGATACATTATAGAAATCGGGACAAATAATGATCACATTATCATTCTTGCAAGCAACTGCGGCAATTCCAGGAGCACATTTGTGTCCAAACCATTTACACTTCTTTGTCGAATCTGTCTCCCACTTTATTGTAAACATTTTTGAATTAAGTTTTTCTAAAAAATGAATCTCGCCATACAAATAATCATGAATTATTTGTTTGGCTGTTTGACTATAATTGGGATTAGTGTTTGTGGCTCCAATAGCACATTTTACAAGTTCAATTTTGTTCTTTAAGCAAGCTGATGCCAGTGAAATCGCGTTTGTAAGTCCGGGGGAAAGTCCATGTTGATAGATATTTTCACAAGGTTTACAATTTTGTAAATCACATGTATATACTGGCGCGTAGTTTGGCCAAGTATGTACCACATTTCCATGATCCACACAGTCGACTTCGTCATTTGAACAGATCTTTGGGCAACAACTTTCCCTCAAATAAGTAACGGGAGGTGTTAGGGCACGGGCGTCGGAATAGGTTATCGAAGCAAAACAACTGCAACACTGTCGAACGGGATCATTCAATTGATTTGAGATAGGAGCAGCACCAAATCCACCATTTCCAGGATCCTGATGGGGGCTTCCTAACTTGTCACATCCTACGCAAGCATTATTCACACTGTTTCCCTGATTCACTTCTCTCTGACCTCCTGGCAAGCCAGGTGCTAGTCCGCCGAAATTCAACATCCCACCAACCAACGCAGCTCCACCACCGCGTCCCAGAGGGTTTATATCCCTCCCTATCGCCTCTGATGTCACGCGGCCATTGCTGCCGCCATATGCCTGTGCAGAGCCAGTTATACCGATGCGTCCCTTTTCGCGGGTGTCAGTCGCGCGATCCATGTCAGTGGCTGTAACTGTGCCCTCGAAGAATAGCCGGCTCTCCATACTGCCCATCTGGGCCGTCTGAGGTTGACTGGTGGTACCGACATACCAGTTGGCACCAGATCCCGAAGAATCTTTTGCCTGGGGCTTTCCCTGACCATAAAGGTTGCGCTGGTCGCCTTCGGAGGTAGGACTCAGGAACGTCCGGCGCTGCGGCGTCTTGTCATTGGCAAGGTTGTAGCCAGTCTGAGATGCCGTGTCCGCATTGGGCGAATGCAATGGAGAGTTGTGCGCGTTTTGTGCTCCAGCCCAGCGCCACTGGTCACCGTAGGTGCTGCTGCCATCGTAGTTCTGCAGCATCCGGCCCCGATCATAGATATGTTCGAGTGAGTCACCAGCCGGTTCCGTGTCACCGTCATACCACTGCTTCATGGTCGTATTGACCAGGCTGCCAGTTCCGCTGTATCCGTGCGCACGCTTGGCAGGCTCGGATTGGCCTTTGCTGCTCACTTTATTGAGCATCATCTGCATTAATGGGAGTTTAACACAATGGAAGTCGCAAGCAAGTGACGGTATATCGGCAATGGCGTCAAATCCTGCCTGTGGCTGAGGTTCCCTGCAATACTCTGTCTTCTGAAGTCTGTTGTCTGACATCTGGCGGAACTGCCCACTGCCTACTGACCACTGCCCACTACTCCCCTCTATACTCTTCCCGTGGACCCACAGGACCAGGTCAGCCCGATCCAGCTCAGACCCTACACCATCGAGGAATTCGTACAGACCGTCTGCCCGCAGTGCTTCGCGGAGCGGCAGCGCGCCAGCGATGAGCCCGGGGTCTGGAAGGACGGGATGCTCGTCAGCCATTCCGGCAGCATCTGGATGCGGCGCTTCTGCGAGCTGCACGGCGAGACGGAGTCGCTCTATGAAGAGGATGCGCTGCTCTGGCAGGCCCGGCGCGGCTGGTCCACGCCCACGAGCACCATCGTCCCCGACCGCCCCGGCCTGCCCGGCGGTTTCCCGGATGCCTATCGCCATGGCCTGCCCGCGAGCCATGCCCAGCACACCTGCATCCTGCTCCTGAACGTCACCGAGCGCTGCAACTACGGCTGCCCGGCCTGCTTCGCCAGTGCGAAACCGCCCGGTACTGCGGAGCCCATCGAGGAACGCCCGACGCTCACGGAGATTCTGGCAACGGTGGACACGATGCTCGAACGCGAGGGTGGCCGGCTCGGTGTCGTGATGCTCAGCGGCGGCGAGCCCACCGTGCGCCGCGACATCGTACCGATGATCGAGGCCCTGGCAACGCGCAGCATCACCCGCATCATGCTCAACAGCAACGGCCGCGAGATCGCCCGCAATGATGCGCTGCTCGACTTCCTGGCAACGCATCGCCGCCAGGTGGAGGTCTACCTGCAGTTTGACGGCTTCGATGGCAATACCTCGCACGTGCTGCGCAATGAGGACGTGCTCGAGGAAAAGCTGCTGGCGAGTGCGCGCATGAATGAGCGCGGGATCTTCCATACGCTCGTGACCACCGTGATGCGCAATGTCAACGAGGAGCAGTGCGGCCGCATCATCAGGCATGGACTGGACAGCCCCTACTGCTCCGGTGTGGCCCTGCAGCCGATGTTCGGCAGCGGGCGCTTCCCGGGCTACGACCCGCTGGACCGCACGACGCCGACCGGCATCCTGAAGCGGCTGGCCGGCTGGACTGACGGCGCGATGACGGCTGAGGATTTCGTACCACTGCCCTGTTCGCACCGTGACTGCTGCGACATCTCCTACATGCTGAAGCTCTCCGACGGCAGCTGGAAGTCCCTGCCGCAGCTGATCGGCCGCGACCGGCTGCGCGAGTGGATCCACATCGTTGCCAATACGATCACCTTCGACGGCCTGAGCCGGCCCGTGGTAGACATGCTCAGAAGCGGCAGCCTGACGAAGGTGCTCAGCGAGCAGCTCGGGCCCGGTGCGCCGCAGCTGGCGCTCGAGGTCTCGCGGATGTGCGCCTGCGTGCCCGGCCTGTTCGAGAAGCTCGGCGGGATCTGGCAACGCCTCGGCGGACGCAGCGGCGGCGAGCGGCCCGATGGCAACGAGCTGGCCACGCGCGGCTTCCGGATCACCATCAAGCAGTTCATGGACGCCCATACCTTCAACTCCGCGCGCATCCGCCAGTGCTGCGTGCATACGGGCAGCTTCGAGGAGGACCCGCGCCGCCTGAGCTTCTGCTGGCGCTGGCTGTTCGATGACGCATCCGACTTCCCGGACGGCCGGCCGCGCTACCGCCGCGACGGCACGACTCTCGAAATTGGCAACGGCGATGCCTGAGCCGGGCAGCGCGCCCGCACTCGGCAGCCTGCTGCAGGGGCTTGGCTACCTCGTGGGCAGCGTGGTCTTCCTGCTCGCCCAGCGCCTCAGCCGCCAGCCGCTGCCCCGGGGCCGGGCGCGGCTCGTGCTGCTCGGCAGCGCGGTGCTCGGCGGGATGCTCGGCAGCCGGCTGGGACAGTACCTCGCGCTGGGCTGGCCCTTCGGCGTTGACAGCCTCACGATCCTCAACCCCTTCGCCGGCGGACGCAGTGTGCTGGCCGGGATCCTCTGCGGCTGGATCGCGGTTGAAGTGGCCAAGGCCCGGCTCGGGATCCGCTACAGCACGGGCATGCCCTTCGCCCTGGCCCTGCCGGCGGGTGAGGCCGTGGGGCGCATCGGCTGCTGGTTCTCCGGCTGCTGCGGCGGGCGGGCCTGCAGCCTGCCCTGGGCCGTACAGGGCCTGCATCCGAGCCAGCTCTACATGAGCCTCGGCCTGCTCGTGCTGCTGGCCCTGCTCATCCGGCTCAGGCCCCGCATGGCGGCCGAGGGCGAACTGTTCCTCGTCTATCTCGGTGGCTATGGCCTGCTGCGTTTCGCGGTCGAGGCCAGCCGCAGCCAGGACGCCCTGCTCCTCGGGCTGTCCCTGGCCCAGTGGATCTGCCTGCTGTTCATCACGGCGGCGGGCCTGGGCCTGCTCGCCAGATGGCGGGACAGGCGCGATAATCAGCAGGTGCCGCAGCCGGATGCGGCGCGGGAGTAAGCCGATGGACAGCCAGGTACAGCCCGCAGGGCAGGATCAGCTTGAAGCGCAGCGGCGTGAGGCCGCGAAATGGGAAGGCATTGCCTTCACCTTCTGCAAGGCCGCCACACTCGTGTTCCTGGCAACACTGCTGGCCGGGCCGCGCTACATTCTCACGCTGATCGCGCTGGGCACCGTGTTCTGCTACGTCGTGATGATGTGGCACGGGCGGATGGACACCCGCTGCTTCGCGAAGTACCCGCCGCTGATCTGCGGCTTCTGGGGAGCGGTGGCGCTCGGGGCCGGCTACTGCGCCTGGAGCGGGATCGAACTGCCGAGCATCCTGAGCCTGGGAGGACTGCAATGAACGACTTTCAGCACGGACCTCCGGACCCCGAACCCGGCAATCAGCCGCAGCCGGATGCTCCCCAGCCGAGCCAGCCGGTTCCGCCCCAGGGAGATCACGCTGCTCCCAAGCCGGGTGCCATCCCGCGGCAGTCTCCACCCCCGGCTCAGCAGATGCCGCCGCAGTGGGAGCATGCCGTGCCGCCCATCCCCGAGTACCAGCCGCGCAACACGGGAGTGAACGGGCTGCTCAAGGGCCTCGGGATCGCCTGCCTGGGCTGCATCGGCGCCGGGGCCGGCCTCTTCGGAGCCTGCTTCGTGGTGATGGGCGCACTGGATGCGCAGACCATTCCCTATGTGGCCGGGTCCGCACTGGTCTTCGTCGCCGCAGCGCTGGCGCTCTACTTCCTCGTGCGTCCGCGCCGCTGATTTCCGCGCAGGAGCGTTACCGGGGCCGCCCGGCATTGTCTGCAATTCAGCGGCGCGCAACTGATCGCGCGCCCTGTCCATGCTCCGGGGAAGCGGGGAACACATGTTCCCGACCGATTCTGCACCTCCTGCACATGCGTTGCCAGAATCTGCGGGGAATTTCGGCTTGAACCGAAACCAGCGCGGATTCCGGCGCGTCTCCCTCAGTGCATCGGGGAATGACATACAGCGGATGGGATGCCAGATGGAACGACTCCAGTACCTGCCTGCCGATGCGGACCGCCTGCAGGGCGCACTGTTGACCGTGGTGCTCCTTGCCTGCCTGCTGATCGCGCGACCGGCGCTTGCCGTGCCTGCGCGGATCACCAACGGTGAACTGGACCGCCTGGTCCCGCGCCTGATGGATGAGGCCGACATTCCGGGGATGTCCGTGGTCGTGCTCAGCGACGGCCGGGTGAGCTATGTTGGCAACTTCGGCGTGGCCAGCCGGGCCGACGGCACTGCCGTGGAGCGCGATACGCGCTTCTTCGCGGCCTCGCTCTCCAAGCCGGTGTTCGCCTTCGCCGTGCTGCGCATGGCTTCGCGCGGTGAGCTCGACATCGACCGCCCGCTCTGCGAATACCTGGAGAACCCGCGCCTGGAACATGATCCGCGCTACCGCCGGATCACCGCGCGGATGGTGCTCTGCCACACGAGCGGCCTGCCCAACTGGGCCGAGGGCGGCCGGCTGGAGCTGGGCTTCGAACCCGGCAGTGGCTGGGACTACTCCGGCGAGGGCTACATCTACCTGCAGCAGGTCGTGGAGCAGCTCAGCGGCCGGGACCTGCAGGACTTCATGCAGGCTGAGATCTTCGGGCCGCTGCGCATGCCCAATTCAAGTTTCGTGGCCGAAGGCCGCGTGGCCAACCGGCTGGTGAGCGGGCATGACCTGCTCGGCCGGCCCACGGGACGCACCCTGCCCAACCGCCGCAGCATGAATGCCGCGGGAACGCTACTGACAACGGCCGAGGACTACGGCCGCTTCGTCGAGGCCCTGCTGCGCCGCGAGGGGATCGACCGCAAGTTCGCGGCCTACATGAGCACGGCCCAGACCCGGCCGACCGGCTTCTTCGGCGGTGATGCAGAGGATTCCGTCTACTGGGGACTCGGCTTCGGGATCGAGAGCGGGGAACATGGCAACAACATCTGGCAGTGGGGTGACAACATCGACTGCCGCAGCTTCGTGATGGTCGATGTGCACGGCGGGGACGGGATCATCCTGCTCAGCAACTCCGAGAACGGCCTGAGCGTGGCCGAGCGCCTGACCCAGAGCGTGCTCAGCGGTCCGCATCCGGCCTTTGACTGGCTGCCCTTCGCCGCCAGTGACGACCCGCGCTTCATCGCCCGCCGGGATCTGGAGGAGGACTTCTTCCTCAATGAGGGCCGCAGTGCGCAGCGCATCTACGACCGGGCCCAGCGGCAGCTGGATGCCACCGCGCTCACCGAGCTGGTGGTCAGCACCGGCAAGCATCTGGTGCGCGACGGCCTGCCGCAACAGGCGATCAGCCTGCTGCAGATGCACGTCAGCGGCAATCCGCGGGATCCGGGGGCGCATGACCTGCTGGCCAGCTTCCACCTCAGCACAGGGAATGCGCGCGCAGCCCTGGCGGAACTGCAGGCCTCGGCGAAGCTTGATCCCGGCAACCGCGAACGCAATGCCAAGATCGCCCAGCTGCAGCGCCAGATCTGAACGGAACCGGTTTCAGCAGCGTGGGATGTGGCGGCAGCCAGCCTGTCCCGCCGGCCACCAGAAAGCATTAAGGCGATGGAAACCCAAAGTCTCCACCGCCTTGAATAACCCTTAGCCGATTTGGTGTAAGCCTGCAAGTTATTCATGCTGCAGGCGGATGGCTCCGCCTGGTCGGTTCGCTGCGCGCAGCGAGGTGGCGGGTTCGCGTGCTGGAACCCTTCATAGCATGGTACGGGATTTCGGAGGGCGGCTCAATAATCACTTTTACGGTAATAGAAAGTGATCACTTTGCGATGTCCTGGGGGGATGGCTTTTATATCGGCGGCAGGCTGGCGGACCCAGAAAAGAGGATAGCGCAACCCACGGGCCGATGGAGTTGCGCTACGGGTATGATACCGAGCAAGTGTCCCCGGGACAATGCTCACTTTTAACCGATTTTGACATGATCAATCCACATTCAGTGCGAATCATGCGTTTCAGCTCTGAATATTGTCTCAACATGACTGGCCAATGAAATCAGAATGATCCAAACTGAGCAAGTGCCCGGGCAGCGGCACTGAAAGTATCCAGCAGATCCCTGCAGCTGGACTGGCAGCAAGGCCAGCCGGACTCCAGCCAGGTAAGCGTTCATCCAAAATCAGCACAAAGTGATTACTTTCTGAATTTTCCATTCTGGAATAATTGAGGTGCGTGGATCTCAAGATTCTGCTCGACAAGGACAGTCAGACTCCTCTCTACATTCAGATCCATGAACAGATCGTGAGTCTTGTCCGTGATGGACTGCTTGCCCCCGGCGAGCGGATTTCGAGCGTGCGCAATCTGGCGAAGGATCTCGACGTTTCCGTCACCACGGTCTTCAACGCCTATGACATGCTGGCGGCGGAGAACATCATCGAGCGCCGCAGCGGCAGCGGCACCTACATCACTGAGCATCCCGAGATCGCACTCGGCAGCAACCTGCGCACCCGCGAGGAAACGATTGCCGCCCAGCAGGAACGCGAGCCGATGGAATGGTCGCCGCTCGTGATCCCGACTGAATACTTCGGCCTGCCCATGAGCCGCCGCTTCCATGGCAAGACGATCTCCTTCGTCAGCAACTTCCCCGACCCGGCCCTGTTCCCCTTTGACCGCATCAAGCAGGTTGCCACCAGCATGCTCTGGAATCCGCAGGAGTTCTTCTTTGACACCGGACATGCCCAGGGTTACCAGCCGCTCGTGGAATTCCTCGAGAAGGAAATGGCGCTCAACGGCGTGGCGATGGCGGAAGGTGAGAACGACATCATCCTCACCGGTGGTTTCAGGCGTGCGCTGGGGCTCGTGCTCTCCATGATCCTCGACCCGGGACGCGAAGTCGCGATCGAGGCCCCGACCTACAACGGCATCTTCAACTGCCTCTCCGTGCAGCGCATTCCCTTCGTGCAGATCGAACTCGACGAGCAGGGCATGCGCAGCGATCTGCTCGAACGGAAGCTGCAGTCCGGGCGGATCGGGGCGATCGTCGTCACCCCGACCTACCACAACCCGACCGGGATCACGATGTCCATGGAGCGGCGTACCCGCCTGCTGGACCTTGCCGAGCAGTACAAGGTGCCGATCATCGAGGATGACTACGGCCGCCAGCTGCGCTACGAGGGCCAGGCCCCCCTGCCGCTGAAGGCCATGGACTCCGGCAACTACGTGATCCACATCGGCACCTTTGCCAAGTCCTTCCTGCCGGGGATCCGCGTCGGCTGGATCTGCGCCCCCTCCAGCCTGGCCTTCAACATCGTGGCCGCCAAGCTCGGACGCGACAGCGGCGACAGCTACTTCCTGCAGGTGCTGCTGCATGAATTCATCCAGCGCGGCTTCTATGCCAAGCATGTGCGGCATGCCGCGCGGGAGTACCGCCGGCGGCGCAATGTGATGGACCGGGTGCTCAGGGAGAACCTCCCCGCGGGCTGCAGCTATGACCTGCCCAACGGCGGCTTCGCCTTCTGGCTGCGCCTGCCAGCCGGCATCAGCGGGATCGCACTGCTGAGCATGGCCCGCAAGGCCGGTGTGGATTTCGCTCCGGGTGCATTCTGCATGCCCGATCACAGTGATATCAATGCCCTGCGGTTATCATTTAGCCGGACCGCAACCAGCGACATCGAGAAGGGAGTGAGGATCCTGTGCGAGCAGATCGCCAGGGCGATTGCCGATCCCGGCCTGCTGCGTGATGAGGCAAGCTCCTTCAAGGACCTGTACGAATGAACTGGCAACGGCTCCAGCTGCTCCTCCTGCTGCTGCTTCTACTGCCCTCCTGCGGCGGTGGCGGCGGCTCCCGCACGGATGCGGATGGCCGCCAGCCGGGCCTGCCCGTCTCAGTCGAGATCCTCCCCTCTGAACCCGGAATGCTCAGGCTGGCAGCCAGGAACCTGCCCGCCGCCGGGGTCACGCTCAGCCTGGAGCTGCCCGGCGGTCCCAGCGCGGACGGCATCTTCCTGAGCAGCACGGCCGAACTGCTGGCGCTTGCCGAAGTGCACGGCGGCAGCATGGACCTGAGCATCGCCCCGCTCGGCGGCGGCATCCCCGAAACCCGGATTCAGCTCAGCGGCCTCGCCCCGACCCGCGACCCGAGCATCCTCGCGGTTGACAACCGCGTGAGCGATTTCATCGTCAGCCCGGCTCCCGACAACTACCTGAAGCTGAACTGGACTGCGGTGAACCTCGGTGACTACGACCACAACGGAGAGGTCAACGTCGCCGACCTGATCCCGCTGGCCCTGTACTTCGGTGAATCCTCCGGCGACAGCGAGCCCTGGAGCCGCTTCAATCCCCGCTACTGGGTTGACGGCGATGGCAACGGGGAACTGAACATCGCCGACATCACCACCATCGCCCGCAACTTCGGCAATACGATCGACCATTTCCACCTCTATGCGGACGGTGAGCTGCTGCAGCAGATCCCGTTCAGTGAGGGCGTGCGCGAACAGGGCAGCGGCCTGCCGGCCCGCTTCGAACTGCTGGTCTCCGCGGAAAGCGTCAGCTCCGCCGCCGCCCTCAGCATCGTCACTGTCGACAGGGAGGGCAATCCCGGCGGTCCGGAGAGCGGCCAGGCCGTCAGTGCTGATCTGTCAGTCAGCACGCAGTTCCTGGAGCTGCCGCTGCTGACGCTCTGCGGCAAGTCCGCCAGTTCCGGCACCGCCTTCCAGCCTGCGGATCCGGACAGCTATGACTGCTACGCAATCATGCGCCTCATCAACCCGATTGAGGACATCGGCAACTACCGCCCGCCCGTGGACTTCCCGCTGCCCTTCGGCAGCGCCATGTTCGAGGATGTGCACCGCGACAAGCTCTGCTACCTGCAGACGAGCTTCCTGCCCGGTGTGAATCCCGCCAGCGGTGATGCCAACCTGCCGGGCGGGCCGGAGGCTGCGGGCGTGATCACGCTGGCCTTCCCCTTCAAGCTGCCGGAGGACGGGCGCAGCTACGGCATCCAGCAGAGCATCCGCGCTGTCCCCGGACCGCAGGACGGCAGCTACATTGACTACCATGTCACGAGCGGGATTCCCGGCCAGCCGGTAGGCGGGTCGCTGCGCCTGAGCCCGGCGGCGCACAGCGTGGCCCGCGACCTGGATGGCGACGGGGACTATGCTGATGAATCCTGGCTGCAGGACTCTGACAACAACGGCCTGAGCGACTCCCTCGAGGAACGGCTGCGCACGGATGAGCTGTACTTCGCCGATGACGACGTGACGATCGTCGCCACCGTGGAGGACATCCACCCTGACAGCGGCCTGCTCGAGCTGCGGGACGCCTACAAGTATGACGATTCCGGCGATGCCGAGCTCGCTGACATCGACGTCTGGTTCACGGAGCTCACCCACTTCGAGAATGCCAATCCGCTCAGTCAGGGGCTGGCCCTCGGCCGCATCTCCAGCGCCGCGATCGAGCCGGGCCGCCAGCTCACCCTGCACTGCCGCATGCAGCGGCTGAGCGAGTTCGGCGAGGTGGTGCGGATCTGGACCACCCAGGTCAGCCAGCTCGAGCAGTTCGGCACTGACAACAGCCTTTACATCGTGCCCGCACTCACGGAGCGCCGTCCCGGCCAGGTTGTCAATGTCACGGTCTATGCCAACGCCAGCGCCGCACCCTTCAACACCCTGGACAAGGTCACGCTGCACGTGCTCGGCAGCGCGGAGTTCGTCGAGGGCAGCATCAACCCCGGCGTGCAGGGCGGGGCGGATGACCATCCCGACGGCATCTGGAAGAACCTCGGCCCCGGCCCGCTGGCAATGGAGGCCAGCAACTACCCGGTGCACTACTTCTCCGGCACCTACTTCCAGAACATGGACGTGAGCATCACGCCCAGCAGCAGCCTGAACCTCAACAATGCCTCCGGCGCGCTCTTCAACTTCGACCTGCGGATCTACGAACCCGTCGTCGTGCTGGCGGGCTACCGCTACAAGACGCCGGTGGCCCGCTACAGGGACGCCCAGGGCAACCGCTATGACTGGACCGCCCCGGATCTTGACGACGCGATCCAGATCAGCCTGCTGGCCCCGCTCCCGAAGCTGCTGCTGTTCGACACGCCGCTCTCCGGCGACGGCAGCTTCGACGACCCCTACATCATCGAGGCCGGGACCCGCTACCGCCTGCAGGTGCTTGATGAGATCGACCTGGACATCACGGAGAACCCCAACACCTGGTACGTCGTCGACCCGCCGGAGGCGGGCTACATCGACTACACGGACCCCGTGATCGAGATCAACCAGGATTATTCAGGCTTCGTGAGCGTGCACATTCTCTATCCCGGCAAGCTGGAGATTCCCGGCTATGTGGCCGACAAGGTCTACTTCCACACACCCTGAGCCCGCATCCCGCGGCTAGAATGGGCCATGCGCAACTCCCTGAGCCTGGCCTGGCTGCTGCTGGGCCTGATCCTGGCAAGCCCCCGCATGGCTGGGGCGGAGGACTGGCCCTGCGATCCCGGCAGCTGGATCATGGTCGTGCTGCCCGACATCCAGAGCTACGTGGACCATGCGGAGCACATGCCCGTGCTGGAAGGCTGTGTGGACTGGATCGCTGACAACGCAGCTGTGCACAACATCGGGCTGGTGCTGCAGGAGGGCGACATCGTCTTCCAGAACGGCGTCTACTTCGCGGCCCAGAGCAGCGGCAACCAGAACAGCTTCCAGCAGTGGCGCAATGCCCGCCAGGCCCTCGGCAGGCTGAGCGGCACCGTGCCCCTGGTCATGGCAACGGGCAACCACGACTACGGCAGCCGCAACGCCGAGAACCGCAGCAGCCGCTTCGGCGACAACTTTCGGCTGGAGGACTTCCCGCTGCTGGACCCGCAGCAGGGCGGGATCCTCGTGGAGATGCATCCCAATGCGCATGGGAAACTGACGATGGAGAATGCGGCCTACGACTTCACGGCGCCCGACGGCCGGCGGCTGCTGGTCCTCTCACTGGAATGGGGTCCGCGCCGCGAGGTCGTCAACTGGGCGGCGGAGCTCTGCTCCCGTGCCGAATACAGCGGGCATACGCAGCTGCTGCTGACCCATGCCTACACCTATCATGACGACACGCGCTTCGACTGGCAGGCCCGGGGCGGGTCCCAGGCCGCCAGCCCCTACAGCTACAGCGGCACCGCCGCCGACACCAGTGACGGCGAGGACCTCTGGCAGCTGCTCGTGCGCCGCCAGCCCAGGATGCAGCTCGTGTTCAGCGGGCATGTGGGCGGGGACATGGTCGGCCGGCTGACAACGCAGAACGATGCTGGGCTGCCCTGCCATCAGCTGCTGTTCAATGCGCAGTTCCTCCCGCTCGGCGGCGAGGGCTGGATCCGCCTCGTGGAATTCCTGCCGGATGGCAGGAGCCTGCACGTGCGGACCTTCAGTCCCTGGTTCGCTGCCGACGGGGATCCGCAGACCTACGCCTGGCGCACCGGCCCGGATGACGACTTCATGCTGGATATCAGCGCACTGCCCTGATCATCGAGCAGGCTGCGCAGCGCACGGGCCAGCTCGCCGCGTTCCACCGGCTTGTGCAGGAACAGCGAGACAGCGTTGCGCTGGCCCTCCTCCAGGCTTTCAGCGGTGTTGTTGCCTGAGCAGATCACGACGGGGATATCAGGGCGCAGACGCCGCAGTTCCAGCGTGAGCTGGTTGCCGGTCAGGCCCGGCATGGACTGGTCGCTGACAACCACATCGAAGCCCGCGGGATCGCGCCGGAAGCGCTCCAGCGCATCCAGGCTGGCCGTGCAGGCCGTCACGTCATAGCCGAGATTGCTGAGCGTGGTGTACATCACGCGCACGATCGAGGCCTCGTCGTCAACCACGAGCACGCGTTCCGTCCCGCCGGGCACCTCGCGGCGGTGCTCGGGGGAGTCATACATCTCCGGGTTGGCAGCGGGCAGCAGGATGCTGAAGGCCGTGCCCGCCCCGAGTGTGCTCTGGACCTCGATCGCCCCCTTCATGCTGGTCACGATCCCGTGCACGGCGGAGAGCCCCATCCCGGTGCCCTCACCCATGCCCTTCGTGGTGAAGAAGGGCTCGAAGATCCGCTCGCGCACCTTCTCGCTGATGCCGGTCCCGGTATCCTCCACGGTCAGCAGCAGGTAGTCCGCGGCGGGGTCCAGCACGCGTCCGCCGAAGTCCGCGGCATGCCCGAAGGGCCGCATGCGGATCGTCAGGCGCCCGCCCTGTTCGCGCATCGCATAGCCCGCATTGCTGCAGAGGTTCATCATCAGCTGGTGCATCTGCGTCACGTCGCCATAGACCATGTTCGGCCCCTGGCCCAGCTCGCTGACGATCTCGATGTTGGCGGGGATCGTGGCCCGGATCAGGCGCAGCACTTCCCCGAAGATCTGGTTCAGGTCCACCACCCGCATCTCCACCTCCGACTTGCGGGCGAAGGAGAGGATCTGCTGCACGAGATCCGCGGCCCGCGAGCTGGCGGCGAGGATCTCACTGAGGCATTCCCGGGTGTTCTCCTCGTCATCCGGCAGGGTGATTGCCAGTTCGGCGTTGCCACGGATCGCGAACAGCAGGTTGTTGAAGTCATGTGCGATCCCGCCGGCCAGGGTGCCGATCGCCTCCAGCTTCTGCGTCTGGCGCAGCTGGGCCTCCAGCTGGCGGCGCTCACTCTCGGCCTGCTTGCGGTCCGTGATGTCGCGGGCCACGAGCAGCACGCCCCAGGGCTGGCCCTCACGGTCCAGGCGCACACCGGCGGATTCATACCAGACCCGCTCACCGTTGCGCGTCAGGGCGGAGAACTCCTGCAGCACGGTGCGCCGCTCCCCGGCCATCACCTCATTCACGCCGCGCAGGGCCCGGTCGTACTCCGTCTCGATCGTGATGTCGCGCAGGCTGAGATGCCCCAGCTCCTCGCGGCTGAAGCTGAAGCGCTGCAGGGCGTTGTCATTCACCTCCAGCAGCGCACCCTTGCCATCCACCACGAAGATCAGCTCGATACTGTTGTCAAACAACGCGCTGTAGGCCTGCTCACTCTCGCGCCGGGCCTCCTCGGCGACGCGGATCTCCGTCACGTCCTGCACCGTGCCACGCAGCATCACGGTGCGGCCGGACTCATTGAGCACCGGTTCGAACACCGTATTGGCATAGCCGATGCTGCCGTCCGTGTAGTGGATGCGGCGCACGATGCTGCCGGCGCGACCGTCGCGGATCGCATCCCGCAGGGCCTGGCGCAGCAGGCTGCGATCCTCCTCGTGGGTGACTTCCAGTGCGTCCGCGAGCGAAGGCGTCAGCCCCGGGTCCAGCCCGTAGATCCTGAACACCTCCTCACTCCAGTCCAGGCCTCCCGTGTCACAGTCGTAGGCCCAGTTGCCGACCTTGGCAATGCGCTGGGCCTCGGCATAACCCCGGCGGTTCTCCTCCAGTTCGCTGAGTACGAGGCGGTTCTTCTCAAGCTGGCTGCTGAGCCGCTGGTTGAGTTCCGTCAGTTCCGTGGTGCGGAAGCGCACGGCCTCGCGCAGGCCCATGTTGAAGAACATCAGCAGGCCCAGCAGCAACAGGCCGGCCAGCGCTCCGAGCATCACGTAGTTGCGCAGCATGCGGATCTGCGAGTCAGCACTCTCGTGATCGGAAAGGAGCAGCCCGTCGAGCCTGGAAATGTCCTTGACCAGCCCCTGATCCTGCAGTGTTTCCGCCATCCGCCGCCAGCGGTCCGTGCTCATCTGGCCGATGTCGGCGTAGCGGCCATTGACCAGCGGCAGGACGGCATCCGATTCCATCTGCAGTTCCGGAACCTGCTTGCGGGTGGAATAGCGGCGCGTGATGGTTCCCACGATTTCATTGGGATTGGCACCGGCGAATTCCCAGCCCCGGATCACGGCCGCAAGCACCGCGTGGACCCGTTCCGGGTGGTCGCGCAGCTCACGTTCCGTGGTGAACAGCACGTCCCCGTAGAAGTCGATGCCGGTTTCCTCAGGCCGGAACACGAGCGGCTCATAGCCGAGGTTGCGCAGACTGATCAGCTCATTCGTCGTGAAGCCATGCAGGGCACTGACCCGGCCGCTGATCAGCAGCTGCAGCCTGTCCGCGCTCGGTTCCAGACGGAAGTAGTCCGCCGGGCTGAGGCCGGCCTGCAGCAGCATGGCTTCCACTTCCACAGAGCGCTCATTGGAGTAGAGCATCAGATTCTGCCCGCGCAGATCCTCGAGGCGCTGCACCCCTGATTCCTTCAGGCAGATCAGGGCTGAGGGCGACTGCTGCATGATCACGGCCAGGGCCACCACATCGGAGCCCTCCAGCCGGCTCTGCAGCACTTCCGGCCCGCCGATCCCATACTCCGCCTGGCCGCTGAGGACCACCTCCACCGGGCTATGCGCAAGCTCGCCTTCCTGCAGCTCCACCTGCAGGCCTTCCTCCCCGAAATAGCCGTTCTCCCGTGCGGCATAGCAGCCGGCGAACTGGAACTGATGCTGCCAGCTGAGCCGCAGACGGATCATTTCAAGGTTCTGCTGCGGCTGCGCGAGCTGCTCCTCGGCGCAATGCACCGGCTGTGTATACAGGAAGCAAAACACTGCTGCGAGGGTCAGGAGACCCGGCAGGCGCAGCTGACTCACGTGGAAGATCCGCCTTTGCTCTAGTGAACGAGATAACCCTGGGGGGGTCAGGTCATTCCTTGTTGACCATACCCTTAATTTTAGGTTTGCGCAGCGGCGGCGCGGTTTAAAAGAGCATTAAAAAACTGGACGCGTTGTCAATTTCCGGTCAAACTCCGGATCAGGCGGGAATACAGTCGGGGTCAGCAGTGTTTCAGAGTGCGGAAACCAGGAAGAAATCCCAGGTATATGACTCAATCTGCTCCTGGTCGCTCACGATCCGCATCCGGAAGCGTCCGCATCCGTCCGGTCCGTTGCCTTCGATGACTATTTCCTCGTAGGAATCGATGTCCACGATCGGTTCGATCACACGGAACACTGAGTAGGATCCCCAGGTCTGGTCCTGCGGCATCACGTAGTAGATATTGCTGGCGGTCGGTTCGGAATTGATGACCCTGAAGTTGTAGTAGGCCCGCGAAGCTTCGCGCGAGAGATCCTGGGATTCCGGACTGGATCCACTGCAGCCGAACAGAAGCAGCGCAGCGCAGATTGTAACGATAATCTTCAGCATATGATCAGATTCCTTAAGCCTGACCCATTATAGCAATGAACCAGGTTATTGCGTCCCGCCAATCTCATTATGCCCGAGAAAACCGGTCATTGCACGCAAATGCACGCGAATCGCCCCGCGCCGGCCAGCCGGCAAGCGCAACTCCGGCCGGAGCCTGCCCCGGCCGGATTCAGCATGAGTCCTGCGGATGATCAGCCGAGCTTAGCCGGACGGACCTCACGTACGGCGAGCGTGTAGCCCGTCTCAGTCAGGCTCAGGTCCGCCACCACGATCACATACTCATCCACTCCCGGCACACTGACCTTCCTTTCGTCCGATCCCTTTGACAGGCGCACCGGCACACGGGTCTGCGGGCAGCAGCCATCCTGGCAGCCCTTCATGTTGTCGCAGTCCACGAGGATGATCGTGCCCTTGTCGGGATAGCTCTCGGCCACCCGGCCCTCCAGCGCGACGAGGCCTTGCATGTCCTTCGCCTTGCTGTCCAGGTCGGCCACGCTGACGATGATCACCTTCTCGTCCTTGGACAGCTCCAGCTCCTTGCCGGCCAGCGGCTCGTAGGACGATTCCTCCTTTGCAGGCGCGGCGGCCGTGGAAGCAGCTTCCGCACTGGAAACGATCGAAGGAACCTTCGAAGTGGCACTGGCCGTGCTCTCCGTGCTGGCCCCGCCCTTGTTGCAGCCTGCCACCGGCAGGATCAACAGCATCGCGAGGATTGCGATAAATCTGGTCATCTGACACCTCTCAAAACCAAGTGACAATACATATCCGGCCCGTGGGCCCATCCATCCGGAAATCTACTTTGCAGCCCGCAGGCCATTGGCAATGCTCAGGCCCCGCAGGCGCAGGGAGGGCACGAGGCTGCCGATCACGCCGATCACGGCCGCCAGCCCGATGCCCTGCAGCAGTACCTGCTGGTCAACCACGAAGCGAAACGCGCTCATCGAGAACTTCATCGGCACCCCGGACAGCAACAGCCCGGCCGCGCTGCCCAGCAGCCCGCCCAGCAGGCAGAGCGTGAGTCCCTCCAGCATGATCCCGCCGACCACCTCGAAGCGACGGTAACCCAGCAGCAGCAGCACCGCCAGTTCATTGATGCGGCCCATCACGGAGTTGAACATCGTATTCATCCCGGCCATCGCCCCGCCGCTCACCAGCAAAAGCGTCATGATGCTGCAGACCGCCAGCACCGGCTTCAGGCGCTCGCTCTCGCGGGCATAGTACTCCGCTTCGCTGACAACGGTCGTGCGGATGTCCGTGCGGGTGTCCAGATCGAACCGCACATCCTCAAGCGTTGCCATGTCAGCGGCGCGGGTGATCACGATCGAATAGTCGTCGCGGCGCGCAGCCGCCATCAGATCCTCGAGTGGGGCCCAGATCTCCGATTCATAGGCCGTGCCCGGCGCGGCCAGGATGCCGACCACCTCCCACTGCTGACCCTCGAAGAAAAGGCCGCTGCCGATCCCGAGCCGGGCGCTGTCCAGCCCGAGCCGCGTCGCCACCAGCGGCCCGAGCGCCACCTCATTGCCGCGCTCCGGCAGGCGGCCCTCAGCCAGGCTGACCTTCGGGTGCAGCCCGGCCCTCTCGGTGCGCAGGCCGCGCGTGAGCACGGCGGCGGCAGGCTGATTGCCGGCCTGGGCCATCGTGTTGATGTACAGTTCCGGGCTGAGTTCGACCCCGTTGCCAATGCTTTCCAGTGAAGCCATCGCGCGGATGTAGGCCGGCTCGACGGCACTGAACTCCTGGCTCACCGCGCCATAGCTCATCACGATCAGGTTCAGCGGCTCGGCGCTGGAAACCGCGGTGCGGCTCAGGCCCTTGCCGAGCGCCAGCATCGTCACCGAGAGGAAGATCGCGATCGCCACCCCGCCGCTGGTCATCAGGCTGCGGCTCGGGCGGTTGAGCATGCTGCGGATGCTGTAACTGACGGGCAGCTTCATCAGTCCACGCCCCTCAGCGCCAGCCCGATCGGCTGCATGGCACCGCGCCGGGCCGGCAGGTAGCCGCCCGCCAGGCACATCCCGACGCCGGCCACGAAACTGGCAACAGCCGTCGCGGCCGCGAACTGCGGATACATCGTGTAGCCCTCCACGCTGACGCTGGCCATTCCGTTGCCAAGCACCGCGATCCCCAGTCCGACGCCCAGCAGGCTGGCCAGCACCCCCGTCAGCAGTGATTCCAGCACGATCAGCTGCGCCGCCAGCCGGCTGTCAAAGCCGAGCAGCTTCAGCTGCGCCACCTCGCGCATCCGGTCGCGCAGGCCCATCGACACCGAGTTCGCCGTTGCCAGCATCAGCAGCCCGAGCGAGACCCAGGCGATCAGCTGGGCAAAGGCCACCAGCTCGGAGAAACCGCTGATCTGCTGCGCCATGAAGCCCTTCTCGGGCGTGCTGCTGGTCATCGTGGCGTAGTTGGCGAAGTTGCCGTCGATCCGGTCCGCCACCACACCGCCGCTCTGGCCGTCGCCGACCTTAGCGAGGAACATCGTCACCACGCCGATCTCGTTTATGCTCTGTTCAAGGTATTCGCGGTCCACCAGCACCACCTCATCGAGGCTGGAGCCGCCGCTGTCAAACACCCCGCGCACGGTGAAGCTGACGCCGCGCAGCTGGGCCAGCGTGACCGTCTGGCCCGGTTGCCAGCCGTACTTCTCTGCCGCCTTGCGCCCGACCATCGCCCCGCCCTTCTCGGATTCAAAGGCCTGCCAGGCCGCCTCGTCCACCTCAAGCTCCCGGAATGTGCGGATCTCCGCGGGCTCAATGCCATGCACGGCAATCAGGTTCGTGGTGGTGCCGCAGTCCGACAGCAGGAAGCGCACCGGGGTCACGGCACTGACGCCCTCGATCGCGGCGATCTGCGCGGCGTAGCCCACCGGCAGGCGGCTGTAGGGCGGGCAGGCCTTGTACTTCTCAAACACGATCAGCACACCCGCATCCGAACTGCGCTCCAGCATCGCACTGACGCCCTCGTCGAGTGAGAGCAGCAGCGAGAACACGAACACGCAGACCGCCACGCTGCCGATTGTCAGCAGGCTGCGCAGCCCGCCGGAGAGCAGGGTGCGCAGTGCCATCCTAAGCATGAGCATGCGCAGCAGCCCCCTTCACTTCCTCCTCAATCCGGCCCTCATTGAGGTGCAGCACCCGCTGGCCGTAGGCGGCCACCGCCGGGTCGTGAGTCACCAGCAGGATCGTCTTGTGGAAGCGGCGGTTCAGTTCCGCCAGCAGTTCCATCACCATCCTCGCGGTCCTGGTGTCCAGTGCGCCGGTCGGCTCGTCGCCAATCAGCAGCAGCGGGTCGCAGGCGATGGCACGCGCGATGGCAACGCGCTGCTCCTGCCCGCCGGAGAGCTGGCGCGGGTAGTGCCCGGCCCGGTCTGTGATCCCGGTCACCTCGAGCGCCGTGTCAACCAGCTCACGGCGGCGGGCGGGCGGGATCGGCAGCAGGCTGAGCGGCA
The DNA here is from genome assembly GCA_041395205.1 of bacterium. Classification (GTDB taxonomy): domain Bacteria; phylum 4484-113; class 4484-113; order 4484-113; family JAFGCY01; genus JAHEFU01. The sequence goes on along the minus strand of JAWLAZ010000001.1, from coordinate 602,340 downwards.
GCTCGACGTTCTCGCGCGCGGTCAGCACCCCCAGCAGGTTGAACTGCTGGAAGATGTAGCCGATGGCCCGGGTGCGCCAGCGCGCCAGCGCATCCTCGCTGTAGCCGGTGATGTCCTCTCCGGCCACGATGATCCGCCCGCTGTCGGGCTTGTCAATCCCGGCCACCAGGTTCAGCATGGTGCTCTTGCCGGTGCCCGACGGGCCCATCAGCACCACGAACTCGCCTTCGTTGATTGTCAGGTCGACATTCTCGAGCGGGCTGATGAAGCCGCCACCGCTTCTGAAGCGGCGTGTCACGCCGCGCAGCTCGACCACCGGCCTGCCAGTGCCATCAGCCATCCCTGGCCTCCCCCTTGTCATCAATATTGATTTCTGCGTTGCCAGCTGCAGCACCCGATGTGTCAATCGCCACGCGTACCCCGAGGCCGGGGCGGAAGTCCTGTGGCACTTCCGTGATGCTGAGCTTGACCTGCACGGTGTTCTTCTGGATGCTCGCCAGCGGCATGATCGCGCTGAGCACCGCCCGCACCTGGCGGTTTGGCTGCGCATCCGTTGTCAGCGTGGCCGGCTGGCCGACTGCCAGCAGCCCGCTGTCGCGCTGGTTGATGTCCGCCCAGGCCTGCACCTGCTGCGGGTCGTAGAGCGAGAGGATCGCCGCACTGGCCGGATCGTCCCTGGCAACGCCGACCCAGTCGCCGATCTCCGCCAGCTGCTCCAGCACCACGCCGCCCACCGGGCTGCGCACGCTGCAGTGCGCGATCCTCCAGTTCAGTTCGCTGATGCCGCTGTCCAGCTGCCCGATGCGGGCCTCAGCTATGCTGAGCTCCTCCACGCGGGTCCCGGCCTCCAGCCGGCCCAGCTCGGAAAGTGCAGCATTGTGCTTCTGCTCCGCAGTGTCCTGCCTGGTCTCGAATGTGCGCATCTCCGCCTTCGACACCACGCCCTTCTCAAACAGCTCGATGGCGCGCTGGGCCTCCTCGCGGGCCAGCACCAGCTCCGCCTTCGCCGAATTGACAGCGGCGCGCGCGGCCTCGATCTCCTCCGAGCGGCTGCCGGCCCGGGCCAGTTCCAGCTCACGGCTGGCAACCTCGCGCTCGGCCCGCAGCTTGCCCAGTTCCAGTTCCAGCTGGCTCGAATCCAGCGTTGCCAGCAGTTGGCCCTCGCTGACGGTCTGGCCGGGCACGGCGTGGATCGCGGTGATGCGCGCATCCACGTCGCTGGAAACGATGGTGGCGCCGGGCGGGATGATCTCGATGTAGCCGCCGGCCACGATCTCACCGGGGGCGGCAGGCGGCAGCGCGGCAGCCGTGTTGTCAGTTTCAGTGGCTGCCTGCTGCAGCTGCGGGTCCGGCTGGCTGCCCTGCACGGCGGAGGGCAGCAGCGCTGCCAGTTTGTCACCGGCCAGCAGCCAGACAGCCAGCAGCAGGCAGGCAAGGATCAGCAGCTCCACCAGCGGCAGGCTGCGGCGCAGCCCGGGACGCAGTGCCGGTGAGTCAATCCGCAATGCGCTCAGGTCCGCGCCCTTCCTTTCCTCATCCATTGCAGCAACCCTCGGAGCCGCAGCCCTCGGCCCCGCGCTCTTGCACGCATTCACGCTGGCAGAGCCCGCGCTCCAGCAGCTCCAGCACGCAGTCGTCAACCACACGGTAATGGATGTTGGTGCCGCAGCGCCGCGCCATCACGATGCCGTTGCCGGCCAGGTTGCGCAGCTGGTTGGAGACTGCCTGGGTGTTGAGCCCGATCTGCTCGCAGAGCTCGCCGACGGGCAGTTCGCCCTCGCGCACGAGGCAGTGCAGGATCTTCAGGCGGGTGGTGTTGCCCAGCAGCCGGAACAGCAGCTCCAGCTCTGCGGCCTGGTTGTCACTGAGCAGCGGGCGGTTCTGCAGCGCAGGCCGCTGCGGGCAGGGCTTCTCGCCGAGCGTGGCGGGCAGCTGCCGCTGCGCGGCATTGGCGCTGCGCTCCTGCGCCCGCAGTGCATCTCCGGCAGGCGCTGCATCCACAACCTGCTCCCGCGTCGCACGGGCCCGGGCGTTCTTGATCGCGTCCATGGCGCACATTATTACACAATTTCATGTAATAGTGGAATTCCGACTGCTTACTGCTCAGTCCTTTACAAGAATAGCTCTGTTGCCCTGAGTCAGGAAGAGCTCGCCCGGACGGATCAATGCGAGCTGCCAGTCACCGCTTTCATCATCCGGGCCCAGCTTCCATAGCTCGTTTCCCTCCCCGGTCAGGCAGACTATGCCTGAATCAGGCCCGGCGGTGTAGATATTGCCGTTTTTGTCCACGGCAGGTGAGGCTAACCGCCCGTCGCCGATTTCCCTGTGCCAGGCCAACTCGCCTTCAGGGGAAACAGCAAACAGTGAGTTGTCCAGTGGCACGATGCAGGTTCCATCGACGGCCAGAGCCATGTCGCGGAAGCTGCCTGTCCCGAGTTCGATGCGCCAGCGCAGCTTTCCGTCCGGTGCAAGGCAATGCAGGTAACCTGAGGCGGAGCAGAAGCGGATGCTGTTGTCAGCGGCCACCACTGGGGAATTGGCAACCGCTCCCTCCAGTTGATACTCCCACATCTTTCCCAGTTCAAGGTGGAACGCCTGGATGTGCCCAGACTGGCTGAAACCGGCGGTGACCAGAACATTTCCATGCAGGAATGCCGGCTCGAAATCTGTTTCCATTCCTGTATCCGCTGTACCCAGATTTCCGCCGGCAGGGCTGAGCATGCTCAGCTCGCCATATTTGTAGAAGACCAGAAGATTCCCTTGCGGCGTTGTCTTCATTCTGCCGTTGGCGGTGATGTCGAGGAATGCATGCCAGAGCACCACGCCATCAGGTCCTATCGCATGCACGACCCGCTCCTCCCCCGTTTTGTCCCGTGAGAATGGCCAGACAGGCAAGTATCCATATAACCCATTGCTCATCATCAGGTAACTCGCGCCATCGCTGCCAGCCACCTTGCCAAGCTGGGTTTCGCCGAACTCGCTGTACCTGCGCAGCTCTTTCAGTCCGTCGAGCAGCAGCATGCTCGGAGAAGCGGGGATAGCCTCTGACTCAAAGGCCGGTGCTTCAGAAGGTATTGCAAAAGTGTAGTCAAGCAGGATGTTTCCACTGCTGTCACCTAGCGGTCGGCCCAGCACCGATCCAGCTGGATAACTGCGTTTCTCAACAAGCGTGGCCAGCAGAGGCCCCATGTACTGTGAGCGCCTGGTGTTGTACAGGTCTGCGCCATCCATCGACCAGTTGGCAGTCCCGCTCTGCACTGGCTGTTGTGGCATTGGAACCGAGCTTCGACCGGAGCAGGCAACGCTGGCAAACAGCATCATAAAAGACAGCGGCAGCAAGCCGGCGTTTCTGGATCTCAGCATCATGGCAGGACTCCCAACAGATCCTGCTTCCCCTCGTAAACTGATTCTACCCGGTTGAAGTACCATGGAATCGATGTTGACCCCAGCAATCTGATGTTATTTTCGTTGCTATTACTTGCTTTATTTTAGTATTCTGGTAGAATATGCATAATATATGTACAGTGTTCAGCCGGTTGACCGGCGAAGGGGCAGGATATGACTATGACTCTATGTCGCAAGCTGCATGATGATCCGGTGGTGCGGGCCCTGCTGTGGTGCCTGATCAGCGCTGATGAGCTCACGGAGCAGACGCTGGTGGAGAGCGGCCTCAGCGCGGAGGATGCCGCTGCCCTGATCCGCGAAGAGGAAGGCCTGCTGAAGCGGATGTGTGTGCGGGCCACGATCGCCGAGCGTTTCGATGTGAATACCCTGGCCATGGTGCTGCGCAACCGCCTGCTGGAGCATCTGGAAATGGCACAGAAGGCAGCGGAGCTGTCGAGCATCATCCGCAGCCTGCGCTCCCTGCCGGACTGGCTCTTCCCGGAATGGCGCAGGGCGGCGGAAAGCGGAGACATCGATGCAGTGCGCCAGGCGCTGCACAGCGGCGGGACGGCGGCCTGAATCTTCTCCGGACAGCATAGGCAATCAAGCGGGAATTGCGGGGATTCGCCGGGTCAGTGAGTCCGGGAGGCTGCTCGCTCAGGGTTCGCGGCGGGCCACACTGCCACGCGAGCGTACGCCGCTGTTCAGTCCCCCGGCCTGCTTGCTGCAGCTGTGGCAGTAGCCGCGGGCCTCGATGTGGGTCATTTCCACGGTACCCAGCTCACCCACGCTGTAGGGCAGGCGCACGCTGTCCAGGCTTTCGTCGAAGAAGTCCTCGACCCGGCCGCAGGCCAGGCAGACGAAATGGTGGTGCGGACGCACATTGGCGTCGAAGCGCACGCGTTCGCGCGAGGCTCCGAGCGTCTTGACCAGGCCCAGATCCTGCAGCAGCCAGAGCGTGCGGTAGACGGTATCCAGTGAGATCGTGGGGATGCGGCGGCGCACGCTCCTGTGGATGCTTTCGGCATCCGGGTGCTCGGTGGTGCTGGCCACTTCACGGTAGACCTCCAGGCGCTGGTGCGTCAGGCGGATCCCGGCCTTGAGGCAGGCATCGCGCAGGCGCTGCTGCAGCATCTCATCATGTTCGCTGTGCTCGTGCATGGAACTCCTAACTAGGAATGATTCCTAAATAAGATTATAGCATTTCAGCAGGAAAGTGCAAGCTGAGACCCGGAATCAATATGAATTGCCGGTTGTGATCGAAGTGTCGGTCTAAAGACCGACATGGCCCTGTGGCTCTTAGAGCCACACACCGGCGGCACTATGCTGATTGCCGGTAGCCGGGCGCTTACGCCCGTTTTATTGCGAGTTGTTAGTTTGTTAGTTCTTAGTCAGGCACTGGCAGGCAGAATCGCCATGAACCTGCAAGCCTTGTCCCTGCCACTGAGAACTAAGAACTATTCCCACGGCGCTTGTGATCGGAGTGTCGGTCCATCTCTCTGTGTACGTTCCACTCCATACCGGATTGGATCTGCATCATTCTGGAATGAAGGACCGGCGCGGGAAAAGTTCTTATTAATTAGTTCTGAGTTCTTAGTGTCAGGGTCGAGGTGTTCGGGGGATCAGACCAAGAACTAAGAACTAACTCACTGACAACTACGGCTATCCCGGGCGTAAACGCCTGGCTACCGGTGGAAGGCCGTTCACGGCCGCCGCGGGAAAAGTTCTTAGTAATTAGTTCTGAGTTCTTAGGGTCAGGGTCGAGGTGTTCAGGGATCAGACCAAGAACCAAGAACTAACTCACTGACAACTACGGCTATCCCGGGCGCAAACGCCCTGCTACCGGTGGAAGGCCGTTCACGGCCGTCGCGGGAAAAGTTCTTAGTAATTAGTTCTGAGTTCTTAGGGTCAGGGTCGAAGTGTTCAGGGATCGGACCAATAACCAAGAACTAACTCACTAACAACTACGGCTATCCCGGGCGTAAACGCCCGGCTACCCGTTTGCTTCTCTGCGGCTCTGCGCCAAAAACAAGTCTGGCGAGCACGCTGCTGCCCGCGCGGCTGCGCGGCTAAACTGATAACTGTTTTCTGCTCACGGATCACTGATGTTTGTACCGGCGGCGCCTGGCGACGCCAGCACGCGAGTGGGAACTTCGCGCGCAATGCGCTCCGCGTGGCAGGTCATCCTGCCGATCCCGCATGTCAGGATTACTTCGCAGCAATCCCTCCCAGTCGCCGCAGGACGGCGCCGGTCCTGATTCGTATCGGAGGATTCTCAGGATTTCCGGCGGCAGGACTGCTGTCTCCACGGTTTACGGATCACAGTTTACTGATCACGGGCCTTCGGCGGCAAGGGTGCCGCCGCCACTATTGCAACTATTCGCACTACTCAGACTGTTTCACTGCTGCATTGTGCGCAGGCAAGCTGCGCACCTCCGTCCACTGATCCCTTATCCCTTCTGCTACACCCTACAACCCAGCTCCGAGCTCCTCTCCATCCCCGATCCCCGGTCCCTGGTCCCCGATCCCCGATCCCTTCTGCCTCCTGCCTCTTGCCGGACTGACATCCGGCCTCCAACGGCGGCTGAATGCCGCCGCGCCTGCGAGCTGAATGCTCGCGCTCCGCTCTTCCCGTTCCCCGAAACCCGAAACCCGATCCCCGATCCCCGGTCCCCGGTCCCTTCCCGATCTGGCATAAACTGAATAGCCGATGTCCATGCCGCTGCCAATCGCCCTGCTCGCCGGAGCCTCACATCCCGACAGCGCGATCCTGATCGACGTGATGGTACTGGCCGTGGCCGCGATCATCGCCGCACTGCTGCTCGGCCGGCTGAAGCTGCCGGTGGTCAGCGGCTTCCTGCTGGCGGGTGCCGTAGCCGGGCCGCACGGCTTCGGCCTCGTGCGCAGCAGCGACGAACTGAACCTGCTCGGCGAAATCGGCGTGGCCCTGCTGTTGTTCACAATCGGCCTCGAATTCAGCCGCGAACGCATCCGTGCCGCCGGACCGCTGGCCCTGCTGGCCGGCGTGGCCCAGATCGGCCTGACAATCGGCATCGCCTTCCTCGGTGGGATCCTCTTCGGGCTGAGCTCCCAGCAGGCGCTGTTCCTCGGAATGGTGCTCTCACTCTCCAGCACCGCAATCGTGCTGCGCAGCCTCAAGGACCGCGAGGAACTGCGGGCCCCGCACGGGCGGCTGATCCTCGGGACCCTGATCATGCAGGACCTGGCGATCGTGCCGATGATCATCGCCGTACCGCTGCTGCGCGGCGACGGCGGCTCCCTCGGCGCGGAGCTCGGCAGCGTGGCGCTCAAGGCTGCGCTGATCCTCGGCCTGACCTGGCTCAGCGCGCGGCATGTCGTCAACCGCGTACTCGAGCAGATCAGCGCGCTGCGCAGCCGCGACATCTTCCTGCTGACCGTGCTCACGCTCTCGCTCGGGCTGGCCGGAATCACGGCCCAGGCCGGGCTCTCCCCGGCGCTCGGGGCATTCATGGCCGGGATCATGCTCTCCAATTCCGACTACGCACACCGCACGCTCAGCGAGGTGATCCCGCTGCGCGATGTGTTCTTCTCGCTGTTCTTCGTACTGATCGGGATGCTCTTCAACCTCTCCGTGCTGTTTGAGCATCCGCTCACCGTGCTGGCCCTGCTCGGGGTGCTGCTGCTCGGCAAGGGGCTCGTGGCCACGCTCGGCGGGATGCTGCTGCGCTTCCCGGCACGGATCGCGATCCTCTTCGGCTTCGGCCTCGCGCAGTTCGGCGAGTTCGGCTACATCCTGCTCACCGCCGGCCAGAGCGAAGGCGGAATCCTGCGTGACAACCTCGCGCACCTGGCCGAGGCCCTGCTCTGCGCCGGACTGATCTCGATGTTCCTCACCCCGCTGATCCTGCAGGCCGCCCCGCACTTCAGCGCCGGCCAGCGCCTGCTCAGACCGCTGGAGCGCCTGCTGCGTGCGCGCGGGATAGACGAGGCGGACGCCGAGCACGGCAGTCTCAGCGGGCATGTGATCATCGCCGGGATGGGCCCCAGCGGGCGGATGCTGATCGAGGCCCTGCAGCGCGCCGGCCGGCCCTACCTCGTGCTCGAGCTCAACAGCCGCACCGTGCAGGAACAGCGCCAGCAGGGCGAGCCGGTCTACTATGGCGACGCCACCGCGCGCGAGGTGCTGGAGCATGCCGGGATCGAACGCGCCAGCGCGCTCGCGCTGATGTTCAATGACGACGGCATCCTGCGCCGGGCGATCAGCCTCGTGCGGGAACTGCGCTCCGACCTGCCGATCGTCGTGCGTACGCCCTTCGCCAGCCAGGTCGGGCCGCTGATCGAACTCGGGGCCACCCAGGTCGTGGCCGGTGAGCTGGCGGCGGGTGAGGCCCTGACCGAGGCCGTGCTGGCCCTGACCGCTGACCCGGACACACATACCGCCTGAAGCGCTGCGGCCCCGCCTGCTGTAAAGTGGAGCTGCGCAACCCGCGCAGTGGTGACCGACCTTGAGACTGAGCTGCATCCTATTCGTTGCCATTCTCCTGGGCTGCTCCGGAGCAGGCCAGGCCATTGCCGCTGACAAACTGCCGGACTATGCCCGGGAGTACATCGCCGGCAATTTCTTCAACGGCACGGACCCGGCGGACCCGGCGATTGCCGACGCCGTCGAGATCCTCAGCATCCCCGCGGAAATGGCAACGGAGATCCGCACGCTGGACTGGGAGGCCGGCCAGCTGCAGCGCTTCGCCCGCCCCAAGCTCTACCTGCTGGTGGACTGCCCGGATGGCACTGTCCACGCCCTGATGTTCCGCGATGGCAGGAAGCGCAATGACCGCACGCTGGATGCTTCCCGCGCCAGGGTGCTGCGCCGCCTGTACTCGGCCGAGCTGTGGGCGCTGCCGAAGGATGCCGCACTGGCACAATGGCAGGCCAGCGCTGCCCCGGACCCGGCGGAGGTCTGGCAGCTCACGCTGCAGGCATCTGCCAACGAGCCCTGGGACGATGCAACCATTGAGCGTGCCGCTGCCAACTACAATGCTGATGGCACGCGCCGGGCTGAGCTCGCACTCGCACTGGCCGCACTGGCGGACTCGGATTACTGGCATGAAACTGCCCGGGCCGCGCTCTGGCTGATTTCCCGCATGGACGCCATGAGCTTCAGGCGTGAAAATGGCACGGACAGCATCCCCGACCTGCAGGCCGTCAGTGCGCGGGTGTTCTACGAGAATGTGTATTACGCCGTCAAGGCGCGTGCTGAGTTCCCCTGGGCCGCCGATGTCAGCGAAAGTGATTTCCTGCAGCAGGTGCTCTCCCCCCGCGGATCAGGTGAGCCGCTGCAGCGCTGGCGCCGCCATTTCTACACGGCGATGCTGCCGGAGCTGGTCGGGCTGGGAGCGGAGGATGCCGCGCAGGCGATCAGCGTGGCCCGCAATGCCTATGCCGACTTCTACCAGTACGAGGGTGACACCACCTGGGAGGACTTCGGCATGCTGACAGCGCTCGCCGTGCATGAGGGCCGCTGCGAGGACTGCAGCAATGTGGAGAATGCCTTCCTGCGCGCGCTCGGCGTACCCGGCTGCCAGGCCTATACCCCCTGGTGGGGGCATCAGGATGGCAACCATGCCTGGACCTGGATCCGCGGGATGGGTGAAGCGCCCGGAGACGGCCGCAACGGCGTGAAGGTCTACGTCAAGACCTGGGATGGCAACGAGGATGTCACGGCGGAGTACACGCCGGTGAGCAGTATCAGCGTGCCGGCGGATGCGGATGGAACGCTGGATCTCAGGGTCTGGAACAGCGGGGACTGGCGCGCACTCTGCAGCGAACGGGCCGAGGGCGGCCGGGCCGTGTTCAGCGATGTGGGCTGCCGCCTCAACCAGGTGCTGAGCTTCGCCGGCGAGGGCCAGCGTGAACTGCTCTGCGACCTGCGCAGCGACGGCGGCTACCGCTGGCTGCGCATGGACCCGCTGACGATCGGCTCAGAGGACGGCTTTAGGGTTGACTATGACAAGAGCACACCGCTCGGCGAGATGGACCCCGGTGCGGATTACAGCCTGCTGGTCTACACCAGCGCGGGTTGGCAGGAAGCACCCTCCGAACGGCTCTCAACCGGAGGCTTCAGCTTCACGGGCATGCCCGACCGGCTGTACCGCATCACGGGCCCGGGGATTGCCAACCGGCCCTTCACGGTGGAACCGGCTGACAACGGCGAGGTGCTCACGCTGAAGCGCTAGAGCGGCAGGCCTCGGCTACTCAGGGTCGCGGAATGCAAGGAAGTTGCCATCCAGGCTGCCGATATAGAGCGTACCGTCCTCCGAAATGGCCGGCGGGCAGCGGATCTCGGCCCCGCTCCGGTAGCTCCACAGCAGATTGCCACTGCTGTCCAGCGCGTACACCGTATAGTCGTCACTGCCGAAGTACAGATTACCCTTGCCATCCAGCGCCGCCGCCTGCCGCACCGGACCAGCCGTGCTGAACTGCCAGCGCGGACTGCCGTCAGCATTGATGGAATGGAAACTCCCGTCCAGGCAGCCCAGATGCACGCTGCCATCAGATCCCAGCACGACGCCTGCGCTGACTTCCGCCCCGCAGTCATACTGCCAGCGCAGCGAACCATCGGCATACAGGGCATGCACCATTCCGGCTTCATCGGCAAAGTAGATGCTGCCGTCGGCAGCTATCGCAGGTGCCGCCGCGATGTGCTCAGCAGCCCTGTAGGTCCAGCGGATATGTCCATCCGCCGAAATGGAGAACATGTAGCCATCCCGCCCGGCGGCATGGATGTTGCCATCCACGGAGCAGCTCAGTCCCGTCAGCAGGACCGGCAGTTCAAGGCGCCACAGCTCGCTGCCACCGGGCTCATGGCAGACCAGCTCATGGTCATCAGCGTAGACGAGCCCGCCACTTGGCAGCTGCAGCAGGAATCCGAAGTTGCCATCCAGAAGCTGTTTTTCCTGCAGCTCCCCATCCGCATCCACCGGCCGGAGAAATGAGAAGCCGAAAGTCAGCACCGTACCATCCGCCCGGAGCTGCGGCTGCCTCGTCCCACCCTGACCGCTGGCGGTCTGCCAGAGTTCACTTCCGGCGCTGTCCAGGCAGAGGAGCTTGTAATCCCCGTTCACAGTCAGTACATCCCCGCCATCGCGGACCAGTGGGGACACAACGCTGGCACCCAGGGGCTGTTTCCAGGCCAGCATGCCACTGACCGGCCCGCTTGCCAGGCTGCGTCCGCTGTGCTGCTGGTCGTGGCGCTCCGTGCTCCAGCCCTCGCGGCGGATCCCGCTGTCAACATTGCTCCAGTTCAGGCTCAGCTCCGCCTGATAGCGGGCCCTGACGCGATACTGGTAGTGCAAGCCGTACTCGCAACCAAGGCCCACCGGCCAGCCCGGACCATGACGGAAATGCGCGGGGGAGTCACCGCTGAGCGAGACCAGCTCAGTCCAGGCCCCGGGGAATCCCCCATCCGTATTCCTGTATTCCAGTGTGTAGCCATCCGCACCGGGAACCGCCTGCCAGGCAACGGTTATCTCCCCGCTGTTGTCATCAGTGGCAATCAGGGAATGCACATCCGTCAGGGTGCGGAATCCCGAGTCCGCTGCGCTCCAGCTGGTGACGCTGCCTCCCTCCCTGAGTGCTCCGACCCTGTATTCATAAAGCAGGCCGTAGTGGGAGGGAATCCCCTTTTCCGGATCGGCCAGATGCTCAAAGGCATTCGCGGAGTTTCCCTCGACCTTGGCAAGATTCTTCCACTCCGGACGGGAGGCTTCCGGCAGGCGGTACTGCAGCTGATATGCATCGGCACCCAGCAGCGGCTCCCAGCTGATGTGGATGTGGTCCAGGAACTCTCCGTCACTTGCGCAGAGATTGCTGACGAATCCGGGATCCCCGATCGCATACAGATAGCGGGACCCACCGAGGGCATGAAGCGTGCCGTTGCTGCCGAGCGCCATGCTCATCGTGGGCCGCTCTGCGTATTCCGGCTGCTCCACCATCTCCCAGAACTGGCTGCCGTCTGGCCGGAAGGCCCTGAAGGTGTAGTTGTCAATCAGGTAGATGTTGCCGAGCGCATCCACGAGTGGCGCATGGCTGAAGTTCACGGAGTACTGTGAGAAGGCCCAGAGCAGGCCGCCGTCCGGATCTAGCGCCAGCAGGCCAATATTGTCAACTGGAAGGTAGATCGTCCCGTCCGGTGCCAGGGCCGGTGCAGCCGGGACGGAGGCCTCAGCCTGCAGGGACCAGATGATGCCGGAACTGTTGAGCGCATGGAAACCGAAGATCGTACCCACGTAGATCGTGCCGTCCGCAGCGAGCACCGGGGAAGCCGAAGGGGTATACAGCACGTTGACATGCCAGAGGTACTCGCCGTCAGGGCGGAAGGCATGCACCTGGAAGTCCGCGCCGGAGACGATGATGCTGCCGTCGCCATCCTCAGCCGGGGCATGGCTGCTGACCGTCACGTTGGCTGAATTCCAGAGCAGTTCCCCCTGCGGATCCACACAGTACAGGTTGAAATCACTGCTGCCCACATAGATCCTGCCGTCACTGGCCACCAGTGGACTGCCGACGAGTTCACCGCCCGTCTCCAGCGACCAGATTTCAGATCCCTCTGCATCAAGTGCATGCAGTCGGAAGTCATTGCCCCCGTAGAGGATCAGCCCATCCGCTGACAGTGCCGGGCTGGACCGGTAGTTGGCCTTCTGCGCCTTCCACAGCAGCTCGCCCGCCGGGCTGAAGGCCTGCAGCTGATCTGAGATTCCGATGGCGTAGATGTTGCCAGCGGCATCAATCACAGGGCTGCTGTCACTGGGACTGCGTCCGCCTCCGCTGCCCAGGTCCTGTTTCCAGAGCACATCCGGGGAGCGCGGACCGGCGAAACGGCTGCGGCCGTTGTGGCGCGGGCCCCCGCTGATGCCTGCCCAGACAGGTTCGCCTGCCGTATTGCCCAGGGCGGGCAGCAGGCTGCTGGCGATCCCGAACTCGCGGCTGTCACCACAGCGCACCCAGTAGTATTCGCCGAGCTGCCTCTGCAGCGGCATGCTGTACTGCAGGAGCTGGTTGCTGCCGATGCCCTCATGGACGTACACCTTCCCGAGACGCCTGCTCAGTAACCTGTCGTCCTCTCCGAGCAGGCCGCCGTAGGCTGCGGGATCACTGGCGGAATATACATTCCACAGATTGGTGACACCGAAGTGCTGGGCGATCGGCGCGACGTCCGCGAGGTTGATTTCACCGTTGCCATCCCCGTCGACAAGCTGCTGTTCCGAGTTGCTCTCGAAGGGAGCACGCTCCCCGAAGTGCCGGCTCAGGGGAATCAGATCAGCCGCGTTCACCTGGCTGTTCTGGTCATAGTCTCCCGTGTTGGCGAAGGCCCAGCGCAGCGCTCCCGAACCATAGTAGATCTGCGGTGAGTCACGCTCGGACAGCGGCGGGGTGGAGACGTGCCGGCCGTCCACGCTGGCACTCTGCAGTTGCGCGATCAGGGCCTGCTGCAGCTGCCGGAGTACGGCTTCCGATTCCGGGTCCGGTGCTGTCAGCGCGGATATCTGTTCGATCGCAGCGTCCAGCAGTACGGGCTCGGACAGCGCTTCCGCATCCTGCGGCAGGCGCTCCGGGCCAGCGCCGCAGCCTGCCAGCAGCGACAGCATGATCAAGCAGATTCCAGCAATTGTCCATTCCCTGTTCATGGCAGTCCTGCCAGGACTGTACTACATTTCATGCATGATTGTGGAGGACACCTTTCCGCATATTGCATGAGTACACTTCCCACTGAGAGGGATGGAGCCTCATACCTCACCGATGATCACATATTCGCTGCCGCAGAAGGCATGGATCCGCCCTGCGGGGCCGAAGGCCGCATAACATTCCTTCAGGGGAGCGACCTGGGTGACAAACCTGACCTGCCCTGTGCTGTCAAGACAGTAAAGCTTGCCATCGGTGTTCGTGACAAGCACCTGATCGTCGGCACTGAGCATCACCTTGTAGTGAAACGAAAACTGGTTATCCCCCGGAAAGGTTGAAGCATCATTCAGTGAGGTGATCCAGTTGCAGCTGCCCACTGGCGAGATGCTGATGATGTATCCATCCCCATTGGCAGCTATGACATTTCCCTTGCTGTCAATGCAAGGACGCGAACTGACCTTCGGCGGCAGGGTTGTCAGCCAGCACAACCTGCCATTCAGATCCAGCGACTGCACTGTTCCGTCGATGGTGGTCAGCACGATGCGGTTGTCCTGGCAGGCTATTCCGCAGATTCTTCCCGTCGGTACCGGCTGTCGCCAGATTTCCTCTCCTTTGCCATTCAGGTAGTACAGGTCATCCCTGAAGGAAATCAGGAGGTGCCCATTGCCGAAAACCAGCAGGCCCGGATGCAGATCCGGGTCCTGCAGCCAGAGCCCAGCCAGCTCAGGCCAGACCCGGAACTCAATCAAGCCGTAACTGCCGGGATTGTCCACTCTCGCCCTTGTCACGCCGGTACTGTCAATTACCCTGATATCGTAGCGGTCTGACGCCGCCAGAAGTTGACCTTCATTCCCCAGCACGAAGTTGCTGTTGATCGTATCCAACTTGATTGAATCAAGCACATGCCCCGCATGGTCCAGTTTGCTGATTATCCTTCCATGCATCACATAGGGAGTCCCAAAGTTGTCAAGGTTTACCCTGGCTCGCGTGTAATTTCCCAACGGGAAATGCCAGTCCAGCCGACCCTGCGGACCGATCGCCAGCAGGTCCTTCCGCTCGCCGGATGAGCGGGGATACTCATCGCCGAGGACGATATAGGCGGTGCCGTCGTCTGCCACCACAGCTTCGCTGCGATACTCCCGCAGATTGACATGCAGAATCGCTGTGCCGGGGTCCACGTCCCGGGTATTGAAGCTCCGCGGTGCGCGGAAGGGGGAGCGTCCGCTGCGCTGCAGCTGCGTGTGGTCGATGCTCTGGGGCCGGGTCCGGGCCTGCTCTGCGACGCTGTCTGATCCGGCCAGTTGCGCCGCGCAGGAGCAGAGCGCCAGCAGCAGCAGGCAGGCAAATCCTGCAGCGGACTGTGGCGGCGGCATCCCGGGAAGGTTCATCTGCCTGCATCCTAGCAGCCTGGCATGGCTCGTGGCCTACCCGGTCATGCCTGTTATCGAGGTTACCGGTTCAGCGAGGCGGAAACGGCCGAAGGGCGGCCACCTGGGCCGCCCCGCCGGTTCCGTTGTCTGCAGTGCGCCGGCTCTCCCGGCGACTATCCTCCACCGGCGGGCTGGGACCGCGCGGTGGAGGTCTGGATCCGTTGTCACTGTCCGTTACACAGGAAGCATAACCCGCCTGTGTGAAGCCGCTGCGGGCATTCCATCGGGATTCGTGAAATCCCGTGGAACCGGCTGCCTAATGCCCGCCGTGGCCATTGCCATGGCCGTTGCCATGACCGCTGTGGCCGTGCCCGTGTCCATGCCCATTGCCATTGCCATGCCCATGTCCGTTGCCATGACCGTGGCCACTGGAGGGCTGGCCTGTTGCCAGCAGAATCTGGCCGCCAATTGCACATTGCGTTGTGGAGGCCAAGCCGTTGGCTTGGCGATTGCCAGGCTGGCAGCCTGGCCTTGGTTGTCCGGATTGCTCCGGGGCTCCGTCTACCGCTGAAGCGGGTAGCTCCGTTGTCCGGATTGCTCCGGAGCTCCCTACCTGAAGATCTCCCTGAAGAAGTCCAGCTGGGCCTGCCAGCTGCGCTTCGCGGCCTTCTCGTTGTAGGCCGCACCGGCGCTCTTGTCAGTCCCGGCGCTTTCATGCGTGAAGGAGTGCACGGCGTCGCCATATGCGATGAATTGCCAGTCCACCCCGGCACTGCGCATCTCCTCCATGAAGGCGCTGACGGTCTCCGCCGGGACATAGGGGTCGTCCGCTCCGTGGCAGACCAGCACGCTGCCCCTGATGTTGGCGGCATCCGCCGGGTTGGGGGTGTCGAGGTTGCCATGGAAGCTCACCACGCCGCTGACATCGCTGCCGCTGCGGGCCAGCTCCAGCACGCAGCCGCCGCCGAAGCAGAAGCCGATCGCCGCCACGCGGGACGCATCCACGCCGGGCAGCGTGCGCAGCTTGTCAACTCCGGCCTGCACGCGGCCCCGCATCAGGGCGCGGTCAGCGCGGTAGATCCCGGCCTGTTCGCCGGCAGCAGCGCGGTCCGTGGGACGCACACCCTTGCCGTAGACATCCGCGGCCATTGCCACATAACCCTCGGCAGCGAGACGGCGGCACCATTCCATTTCATGCTCGCCGAGCCCCATCCACTGGTGCACGACCAGCACGCCGGGGCGGGCGCCGTCGATGCTGTCATCCCAGGCCACGAAGCCCTCGAGCACCGTACCCTCGTGATCATACTCAACCACTTCTGTCATCACCTTCGCCTCCGCGGCCGCGGCCATGGCCACGAGCATCAGGATCGCAATCAGGAACTGCTTCATTGATTATCTCCTCCACCTGCATTTCCGGCCAGCAGCACAGCCCGGCGGCACTGGCCCGTCCGCAATACTACCCGCTGATCCGGCCCGCTGTTTCAGCGGCAGCAGCAATCCGGCTCAGCCCCGTCCGGTACAGGGCGGAGCGCTGCTGAAAATCGGTCGGGATTTTCCGCGAAACCCATTGATTTTCCCTGCAGAAATCGTATGATTTCGCTGATCGCGCAAACATACTATGCGATCAGGAGAAACCAGTGGCCGCAAAGCCCAAAGCAGGCGCCAAGCCCGCAACCAAGTCCACCGGTGCTGCCAAGACCAGCACCGCCACCGCCAAGCCCGCGGGCAAGGGTGGCAAGAAGAAGTAACAACTTCTGTCGAGCTGAAAATGACAGGCCGGAGCAACCGTCAGGGCTCCGGCCTTTTTCATTTCCAGCGCGGGACTGCCGTCTATAATGCGCCAGCGACCGACAGTCATGAGCAGCAGGCAACCCACAGTCAGGTATCTCCGGCACGCCTTTGGCAACTGGTGGAACTACAGCGCACTGCTGCTGGGTCTGGCCCTCACGCTGATCTCCGGCAGCCCCGCCTGGCTGCTGATCACCGCCGGACTGGAGCTGGGCTACCTCTATATGCAGCTCAGCAACCCGCGCTACCGGCGGATGGTGGATGCGCTCAGTGCCGATGACGGCACGGATGCCCTGGCCGAGGCCCGCGAAAGCTGCTGGACCGAGATGCCACCGGAGCAGCGCCGCGTCTACGAGCAGCTTGAAAGCGAGGCGGCTCGCCTGGATGCCGAGGACACGGGCAGCGCCCGCAGCCGTGATCCATATTTCGTGGAGAACCGCAGCAAGGTGCAGCGCCTGCTGATCAGCTACCTGCAGATCTCCCGCGCGGCTGCACGCTATGGCCGCTACATCGGCGAGGCTGACGAACAGCGGATCCGCCGCGACATTGAGCGGCTGCAGGCTGAGGCCCGGGCGGCGGAGGAACGGACGGGAGCGGTCAAGCTGCGCAATGCCGATGTGCTCAGCCGGCGGCTGGCCAAGCTCGGACAGGCGCGCGCCAACCTTGACTATCTCTCGGCGCAGCTGGAGACCATCGAGGACACCCTGCTGTTGGTCGTGGAACAGGCGATCACGCTCTCGAACCCGCGCGGCAGCAGCATGCAGATTGACACCCTGCTTGGCAACCTCGAGGAGACGGAGCTGCTGACGGCGGAACTGGATGCCTACATGGAACTGCAGGAAGGCCTGACGGACGCCGTGCCCGATATCCGCGGCAGCCTCGAGCGCGACTAGCTTCCGCCCAGTGTGCGGATCAGTTCCTGCATGAGCTGCGGTCCCGGCATCTGCATCACGGATGAGACATCCTGGGGCACGCCGATCACGTCGAGCACCTTCGGATCATTGCTGACGCCGATGATCCCGCTTCTGAAGCCGTGCTCCTCCCAGGCGATGCGCTGCAGTTCCTCATCCTGCAGGGCCTGGCTGAGCCGCTTGCCATTCTCGGTGATCGCGATCAGCGGATGCCCGCTCCAGACCGTGGGCCGCGGATAGATGATGCGGACCTTCTCGCGCAGGCGCGCGATGTGTTCGCGGTGCTCGATGCTGAATTCGATCAGCTGGTTCTCATAACCGACGACGAGCGGCTTCTCACCCATCCCGCGTTCGATGTAGTGCTGGAACAGGTCGCCGCTGGAGCCCTCGAGGTAGCCGAGCCGCGTGAAGTATTCCCGGACCTGCGGCACAACGCTGGCCGAGCTGTCCATCCCCGCCACCTCGCCGCCGTTGTAGACGTTGGCAAGCAGTCCCGCGAACATGTTGCCGGAATTGCTGCGGGTCGGATCCGTGCTGAGGATCAGGATCCGGCCGTAGAGCTGCGGCAGGCCGATCTCCTCCCACTTCGTGCCGGAATCCACGAGCGCCACCAGTTCGTCAAGGTCCGCTTCATACTGGCCGGAGGCGGCCTGCTGCACGATGCCCTGCGCCTGCAGCGCGTCGACGACCTCGGCCCAGCTGTAGATGACAATCGGGGAATTGAAGATGTTCTCTGCGCTGAGCGGGTTGCCATGCCGCTCGCGGAAGATCTCCTCCGCCACCTGGTTGGAGGGCCAGACGAAGTCCTGGCCATCCACGCTGCCCTGCACCATGTCGATGCTGCCGGCCTTGCGGTAGTCCAGTTCGATGCCGTACTTCTGGCTGAGGATGCGCTGCACCTTGCCGTTGGCAAGGAAGCCGGTCTTCTCCCCGCCCACGAAGCCGCTGACCGTCACCGCAGGCTGCCTGCGCTGCTGCTGCTGCGATCCTGTGCCGCCCCCCGTCGCCTGCTGGCGGCTGTAGAGCATGAACACGCCGTAGCCCACCAGTCCCAGCACCGCCAGGAACACGATGATGCCCGGACCCTTCGGTCTGACCCTTGCCATCCGATCCCTCCTAGTTGTAGCCCTTGGCCTGGCGGAAGGCCTTGACGAGGTCCTTCTTGCCGTCGAAGACGCGGCCGCCGGTATAGTCGCTGATTTCCTGGAGCTGCTCCTCGCTGGCAGCCCCGAAGACGATGCTGAAGACCGGCACGTTGTGCATGCCGTTGCCATCCAGCGCGGCGCGCAGCACGCTGAAGCTGCCCTCGTTGCTCTGGCCGTCGGTGAGCAGGATCACGGCCGGGAAGTGCCGCTCACTGCCGCCGAGTTCGCGGATCAGTTCCACGCCGCGGGCCACGGGGGCATAGATGTTCGTGTTGCCACCGCCCGCGAACTGCTCGATCTCGTCCAGCAGACCGGAGAGTGCCTGGGGGTCGTTGCCATTCACGACCCACTCCGCCAGCAGGCGGTCGTCAAAGGGGATCACCACACTCACGTCGCGGTCCGTGGGCTGCAGCAGGTACTTCGTGGACAGCTCGCTGTCGAGCAGGGTGCGCATCGCGCGCTTCATCTCGGCCAGGCCCTCACCCTCCATGCTGCCGCTGTAATCCAGCGCATAGACGGTGAAGCTGGGCTTGCGGAAGGTCACCTGGTAGAGGTCCAGGGCCCGGCGCAGCACATCCTCCGCCGGGAAGCGGATCGGGCTGATCGTGCGCGTGGCGTCGATGCCCCAGTCCGGGTTGAAGACGCTTCTGTCAACGCTCTCGGGATTCAGTCCGAGCAGGCCCGTGCGCCGTCCGGCGGCGAGGATCTCCTGCTGCACCTCCGGGGACAGCAGGTATTCCTGCAGGGCGAGGAACAGTTCCTCGCGGCGGCTGTCCCCCTTGCTGACGAAGCCCAGCGGGCTGTCGGCGATTACCAGGCCATCCACGGGATAGACCGCATACAGGGTTTCCATGTTGCGGCGCTGCAGCTCCTGGTTGGCCTCGATCACCAGCGCCTCGTAGTTGACCATCGCATCGAGGCTGTCAAAACGCTCGAGGAAGCTGTCCTTCAGCCAGCCGCTGGAACCGCTCGAGCGCTGCACGCTGCCGAGGATGCGGCGGATACGGTCCTGCAGCTGCGGGTCGTCAAGCTGCTCCAGGGTCAGCACCTCGGGCTGGCCGGCAAAGGCGTAGAGATAGCCGATATAGGCGCTGGCCCCGGAGTTGCTCTGGGTGGCGCTCGTCATCCCGAAACGCAGCTGGCCGGCCTCGGCGGCATCGAGGATGTCCTGCACACGTACCTCAGAGCCGACCCAGCCGAGCCTTTCGGCCACACTGTGCTTGACGCCCAGCACCACCGGGGAGCGCATGATGCTCTCAGAGTGCTTGACCACGCGCTGGCTGTCCCCGAGGCTGATCCACAGTGAATTGGCCGGCCAGACCGCATCGTAGGGCATCCCGCTGCCCTGGGCCAGCTCGAGCATGATGTCGACGCTGCCCTTGTACTGCATGCTGATGCTGGCACCGTTGTCAGCGGCGAAGCGCTGGATCAGCGGTTCCAGACCCTCATTCTCACTGCCGGAGATGATGCTGAGACTGACACCGGAGAAGCTGCCGCCCCTGCCGGTGGCCGTACCGGAACCGGCACCGCCGGAATTCCTGTCAACACATGCCCCCAGCAGCAGTGCCGCCAGCAGGAGCATGATGCCGCGCGAGAGAGTCCGCATGCTTCCTCCGTAATTGCCGCTCTCGCGGCCGGATCACGGCATTATAGGAAGCTCAGGTGAAGATCATGTGAAGATTCTCAGTGACCCTCGGCCGGCTGTTCCTCACTGCGCAGCTGGCGGCTGAGCCGCGACTCGGCCTCGATGAACACACGGCGCACATCCGGGAAGCGATGGCGCAGGCTGCGGTCGATGCGCGCGATGGCCCGCTCGATCTGGTCGGCGACGCAGTCGTCACGGAATTCCACGCTCAGGTTGACGAGCACGTACTGCGGGCCGATGTGCATCGTCAGCACCTCGTTGACATGCAGCACCTCGGGCTGCAGCTCGGCGATCTCGCTGATGCCCTGCACCACCTCCGGGTCAGCACTCTCGCCGATCAGCAGGCCCTTGGTCTCCAGCGCCAGCAGGATGGCAACGGCGGCGAGGATCAGCCCGATCACGATCGAGGCCCCGCTGTCAAACACGGGATCGTGGGTCAGGCTCGTGAGCAGCACGCCGAGGAAGGCCACGACGATGCCGGCCATGGCCGCGCTGTCCTCGAACAGCACCACGAACAGGGTCGGGTCCTTGCTGCCGCGGATCATCTGCCAGATGCTGCGGCCCTCCCGCGAGCGGTTGAATTCACGCAGGGCCAGCGTGAAGGCGAAGCCCTCGAACAGGAAGGCGAAGCCCAGCACGATGTAGTTGAGGCGCGGATCGCCATGCTCGCCGGGCTGCAGCAGGTTGTGGATCCCTTCATAGAGGGAGACACCGGCGCCGACGGCGAAGATCAGGATGGCGACGACGAAGCTCCAGAAGTAGACCTCCTTGCCGTAGCCGAAGGGGAACTCCCTGTCAGCAGGACGGGCGGAGCGCTTCAGGCCGTAGAGCAGCAGCACCTGGTTGCCGGTGTCCACCAGCGAGTGGATGCCCTCGGAGAGCATCGCCGAGCTGCCGGTGAGGGCCGCCGCCGTGAATTTCGTGAGCGCGATCAGCGCATTGCCGGCGAGCGCGGCATAGATGACTTTCGTGGAGCCTGAGGCCATATCTCAATTGTAATGGCCTGCCTTCGGCTAGGATCAGGGCATGGCTGCCTACGTGGAACATGCGAACATCACGGTGCGTGAGCTCGATGAGGCCGTGCGCTTCCTGACTACGGCGATCCCCGGCTGGCGCGTGCGCGGCCGCGGCCTGAGCTTGGCGGGACCGAATCAGCGGCCCTGGCTGCACCTCGGGGATGACGAAACGTACATCGCGCTGGAACAGGCCACGGAGCCGGATGCCGTGCCGCGCACACGCTACCGCGGGGTGGGGATCAACCATATCGGGATCGTGGTGGATGATGTCGCTGCCGTGCATCAGCGCCTGCAGGCGGCGGGCTACAGCGAGGGCTTCCAGGCGGACCCGCATCCGCATCGGGCCAGGCTGTACTACACGGACCGCGATGGCAATGAATGGGAGTTCGTGCAGTACTTCAGCGAGGATCCCGCCGAGCGCAATGACTATGGGGTGTAGTTGCTCCATTCGGACTATTCAGTTCCGAATTGACTTTGCACCGTATAATGCCTTGCTGGATATTCTTACTATCAGTCCAAATGAGGTGGAATGGAAATGGATCGAATGCTTCTGACACGCAGCATGCTGGCCGGCCTCGGTGGCCTTGTGCTCTCCCTCTCCCTGTCAGGCTCAGCGCTGGCTGACCATCATGAAGGTGGCATGGAAATGCATGAGGGCCACGGCCAGGCGATGGAGGCTGCGGCCTGCCCCGGCTGCGGGATGGAGGGCGGACTCTGCGCCCACTGCAAGCCGATGGCGATGCAGATCCTCGGCAACATGGCGGTCGGGATGTGCCCCGAGTGCGATGACCCCGGCATGCTCTGCGAGGCCTGCCATGCGGCCACCGAAGGCGCGATGGAGATGCTGAGCGCAATGAGCGTGCGTGAGATGGACGGTCCCGAGCACACGATGGTCTGCCTGACGACGACCATCGGCGGCGACTTCGGCGCGGCCTACGGCCAGCTGTTCGAGCTCGGCGCGGCCCAGGGCCTGATGAGCGACAACATGATGACCGGCAGTGTGCTGCCGGATGCCGCAGCGGAAGTCACCGGTGAATCCGAGATCTATGTGGCCTTCAGCATGCCGGAGGGCGGCGATCCCCAGGACCCGCTGTTCGCCTACACCGTGCCGGCTGCCGAGTATGCCGTGTTCCGCCACTTCGGCCCCGACCCGGGCATGACCTGGATGGCGGCCTACACCTGGCTCGCGATGGCGGATGTCGAGGTGATGCACAGCCCCGCAGGTGAGCACCACATGGGCATGCCGGATGAGAATGGCAACATGCTGATGGACATCTTCATCCCGGTTGACGACGACGCCCTCGAGGCCGCGCTCGGCATGGATGACGACGGTGAGATGGACGACGATGACGACATGGACGACGAGGATGACCACAGCGGGCATGACCACAGTGGCCACGATCACTAGGCCCTGAGCTGACAGACGCCTGACAGGGGCGGGCCAAGGCCCGCCCCTTTTGCTTATCTTGGGGAGTTCTACTCGAACTGGATGTAGTCGACCTCGTCCTTCCTGTAGAACGTGACGTTCTGGTCAGTGTTCTTCCAGCAGACGTAGCCATCCACGAAGCCGAGGAACACGACGGGGTGGAAACTGGCACCGCCGGCGTTGATCCTCGTGTTCGCATGCCCGAGGTATTCGCGCCAGACCTCGTCTCCGAATGAATTCTGTGATCCAAGCTGTCCGATCATATGTTTCTCCTGCATATTGGATTGATATGCGCATATGGCGGGGACTATAGGCCTTGACAACGCGCAAACGGGCTTCCTGAGAAATTCCTGAGAAATGCCTGATGCGGTGTTGACAATTGCTGCAGCGGGCACGGGCCTATAATTGCCGGACCGCAGCATGCAAGTCAGCAGCCTGATAGTCTTCGACCTGGATGGAACGCTCTATCGCACGGCGCCGGTCGTCATTGCCGCGATTCTCGGCGCGGCAGGGGAACACGGGCATCCGCAGCCGGCGGAGGGTGAGATCCTCGAATTCATCGGCCGCGGCATCGGCGACCTGGTGCGCGCGATGTTCCCGCAGCTGGCAGCGGAGGAACTGGAGGCCACGCGGCTGACGGTGCGCCGGCTGGAACGGGCCGGGATCAGGAGCAGTGCCACGCTGTTCGCGGGCATCCCGGAACTGCTGGCCGGACTGCGCAGCGCGGGCTCCGAGCTGGCGGTCTGCTCCAACGGCAGCCAGGCATACATCAGCACCGTGCTGGAATCAACCGGGATCAGCAATCATTTCGGACTGCTGGAAAGCGGCCATGATGACACATCAAAGAGCGTGGCGATGGCGCGGCTGCGGCAGGACAGCGGGTTTGGCAACATCATTCTGGTGGGGGACACGCCGCAGGACCGCCAGGCCGCCGCGGACAACGACCTGCCCTTCATCGCCGCAATGTACGGCTACGGAGCAGCCGCGCTCAGGGACTGCGCACTGCAGGCGCACAGCGTCAGCGAGCTGGCCGGACTGCTGCGGGACTGGCAGGCTCAGTCGAAGCGCACCGCATAGCGCACGCTCTGCTCCGCCTCGTCGGTGTAGAGCGCGCAGGGCTGGCCGTTGATCGTCTGCAGATCCATCTGGATGTGGTTGGAGGGCCAGGACTGGATGTTGTCAATCACTTCATGCTGCCAGACGCCTGAACCGTCGATCGCGCCGTTGAGGGCGAAACGCAGCTTGTAGTCCCCCGTGAAGTACATGATGCCCGGACCGGCGGGCGTGTAGCAGAGCAGCGGCGCATGCCCGTCGAGCACGATGTCGCCCAGCGCTGATCCATGCAGGATCGTGGTGTCCGGATCCAGCCAGCGGTACTCGAGCGTGAAGGTGTTCGAGATGCCATGCTGCCTGACATAGCTGAAGCCGATGCCCCCGGCCTGGCCGACCATGTTGCCGGGGATCAGCCGGTCCACCGGATCGCTGAGCTCGAACAGCTCGCTCCAGTCAAACTGCGAACTGCCCGTGGTGGTCGAGGAACGCAGGAGCAGCACCCTGCCCTTCAGTCCGGCGTCATCCCATCTGTTGTGGAGGATCACCGGGCTGCCGTCAAACACCCCGACGCTCGGCAGGCTGCCGCTGCGTTCATGGTTGTCAGCACGCACCACGGTCCAGCCTGTGGCACCGTACTGGTCGTCCGAGATGGCATAGCGCAGCCCGGTGTTCGTGATGTCATCGTAGGCAATTGCCGGAAAGCCGTTCACCAGCTCCAGATCACATTCGTTGCCAACCCAGCCGGCGTAGTCATCGACGGTGATGCTCTGCCAGTCCGCGGCAGAGCTGCCCTGGGGCGTGCTGGCATGGCTGTAGATCAGGTCGTGCGGCGGGGGATTCTGGCCCCAGGCGATGGCGGGACGGCCGTTGATGTTCGCCAGCGAAGCGTTCTCGCCGGGATAGCCGTTGCTGCCGTCCTCCACCACGACATGCTGCCAGTCCCCGGGGTCGGTGCCGAAGGGCGTGGCGGCAACCGCGTACATGAGCTTCGAATCCTGCTGGTAGACCGCCGCCGGGTAGCCGTTGATCTCACGCAGGCTGTAGGCGATGTTCGTGGCGGAGAGCGAATGGTTGAGATCCATCGTCCACCAGCCGCTGCAGGTCACTTCAGCCGCAAAGGCGGCCAGCGCACCTTCATCATCCTGGACCTGCACGGTGATGTTCCAGCGCCCGGGATGCGGCAGGCTGTAGCTGAGCGTTGCCAGCCCCTGGGCGGCCGCCTCCTGCCCTGGCTCGCCGAAAAGGTTGTCGCCATCCAGATCCCAGGCATAGTCGACGATGTTGCCGTCCGGATCCATGGACTGCGTGGCATCCAGGTCGACAAGCGTGCCCAGCGGCCCCTTTTCCGGCGTTGCCGTGAGGAAGGCCGCGGGAGCCTGGTTGCCACCGATGCCGTCGGTATGCATGATCCCGTTGACAATGGCTGGATTGACAGGCACGGCACCCGGCGGGGCATAGCCCAGCAGCAGCAGGTGCACATGCTGCAGCGGGCTGACGTACTGGTCCCCCAGTCCGGCCGGCAGGTAGGCATCCGCCTCATATGTGCTGTAGGGGCCGAACCATTGCCAGCGTCCGGATTCGTAGTGCGCCACACCGATCCAGTAGGGCAGGCTCGGGGCCAGCGGGCTGCCGACATCCGCCTCATCGCAGACATGCACGCGGAAGCGGGATGGCAGTTCACCGAAGGGCAGGTTGAAGCTGTAGCGTGCCCAGGCACTGCCGCCAGCCACGGGCTCAAGGGCGAAGGCCGCCGTGGCCGGCACCGGGTGGTTCCCGCCGCCGCTGTCCGCCGCGCGGTCGATGCCGTCAAAGGGATAACCCTGCTCACTTGGTGATCTATGCAGCCGAAGTGCGTTGTCATCAACTGCATCCGGCAATCCGGGGAGTGCAGGCACGGGGAGCTGCTGTGGTGAGAGCGGTGCAGCACGGCCGTCCGCTGTTGGCACGGAGCCTGTGCAGGCGGCGCAGGCCAGGCATGTCACCAGGCAGGCCCAGGATATTGCAGCTGCGGAGAATCGCATTTCGGCCTCCTCCGGCAGGCCGCGGTTCAGTTCCCGGAGCAGGCCGCCGGTTGTGGATGCAAACAGCTATATTGTATACCTTATATATCTGTATTTACTGCAGGCTGGCTGGTTCTGCGGGAGTGGCGAACAAAGCTCAGGCCTGAGGCAGGGCCTCGCGCAGCATGCCGAGCAGGCCCTCATTGCTGCGGCTGCGCGGCTCCTCACCTGTCTCCGCGAAGCGCAGGGCGCTGTCAGCGCGGGTATGCATCCCGCAGTTGCCGAAGATCTCCGCCGCCAGCCGGGCCGGCTGGGCGAACAGCTCCACGTTACCTGCGCGGTGCCGGATGATCGCCAGTTCCAGGTGCAGCATGGCCTTCTCCTGGGGGCGGATCCACTGCCGCCCCAGCCCGCGGTCAATCACCTGCACCGCCAGCGGAGCCTGTCCGGACTGATGCAGGGCGCGCACTGCAGCGTGGTAGCAGTCGATCGGCACATAGACGATTTCGTCGTAGCGCTCCAGCACGGCCAGCACTTCCGCAGCGGATAGCTCCGTCCCGAGGCCGCTTTCGGCTTCCATCTGCCGCAGGCGGACCGGCGGGTGCCAGACTGCGAGATTCTCGCGTTCGGCACGCCGCTGCGCGAGTGCCAGGTATTCCAGTGCCAGCTCCACGGCACCGAGGTCCATGCAGATGATCGCCACCAGTACCAGTGACTCAACATAGGTCATGTGGTCGCGGCTGGCACCGTAGTGCTGCATGGCGTCGATCGCGAAGCGGGTGGCGCGGGCCGGTTCGGCCATCAGGCGGCAGGCCCGGGCCAGGTTGAGATGCAGGGCCCCGAAATTGTCCTTGTGGTTCTGGCTCTCCATCATCGCCATCAGGGTTTCCAGCTCATCATGCATGAGCGAAACCAGCCCCGTTTCGCTGTGGATGATCGCGAGATTGATGCGCGCGGTGAATTCCATCTTGCGATGCTGGCAGCGCTCGGCACAGGCGATGCACTGCCGGCCATGCTCCCGGGCCCGGGCGAATTCATGCTGCATCGCCGCCGCCGCCATCATGTGCAGGTAGATGCTTGCCAGCTGCTGCATCGAGATCCCGGGATGGCGCAGGGCATTGAGCATCTGTTCGTAGGCGCTGTAGTTCTCGGAGCGCAGGAACATCTCGCCCATGCTCTGGCTGAGCATGGAGGTCACGGCCTGCTGCTGCTCCTCGGTGGAGGCGGCCTGGTCCAGCGGCAGCTCTGTGGAGAGTTCCGCCGGGCTGAGGCTGACGACCCGGGCCAGATTCTGCAGGTTGTCGGTGGTGATGCGGCTGACCTCGCCGTTGATCCAGCGGATCACGGTGCGCCGCGCCACTCCTGTCTGGCGTGCCACCGCCCACTGCTTGAGCCCGAGCTCCTGGATGCGCTCGCGCAGCCTGCGGTTATTGAGCCTGACTATCCGTGACTGATCGGGCACCAGCGAATTATATGGCGCAACCGGGGCTTTTAAAACATCCGGGCTGGCGCTGTGACCTGCGCCGGCCGCGGGACTGATTCATCCTGCACCCGGCTGGCATGTGCCAGCCGGGCGACAGATAGATGAAATGGTGGTTGACTGGGTTCAGGGATGGAGATGCAGGGACTGCAGGCGTGTGCGCAGGCCTGGGCCGGTAGCCTCATTCATGCTTGACTCGGTGTGTTCATCCATCCGTCACTCCCGCCGTGGACCGGCGCTGTCCAGAGCATACAGAGGCCAGGAGCCAATGAGGACGTCGAAGACCTGGCAGTGAGTGACATGCTGTGACGCGCAGACCGGAGGGGATGCGGGGATCTGCCTGGATTCAGGCGCGCAGCTAGACCCGGAAGCGGTTGACGAGGCCGTGCAGCGTACCCGCCAGTCCGGCGAGGTTGTCAGCATTGCCGGAGATCCGGCGGATGCTGTCGGTCTGCCTGCGCGTGGCGCTGTTCACCTGCTCGCCGGCGGCCGCATTGTCAATGGCGAGCGAGCTCACGGACTCCATCACCTGTACAACCTCATTCGTGGTGGCATAGACCTGCTCGGCGGCGGCGCTGATGCTCTGCACGCGCTCGCTGAGCACATGCACGCCGTTGACGATCTCCGAGAGCCGGCTGGCGGCCTCGCCCACGGCACCCGCGCCCTCGCTGACCTGCTTCTCGCTGCGGGTGATGGCTTCCTGCATGTTGTTCATCTCGGCTTCGATGCCGGTCACGAGGCTTGTGATGCTGCCGGCGGCCTCATTGGACTCCTCCGCCAGCTTGCGCACTTCCTCCGCGACGACCGCGAAGCCGCGGCCCGCATCTCCGGCGCGGGCGGCCTCGATCGCCGCATTCAGGGCCAGCAGGTTTGTCTGATCGGCGATGCGCGTGATGATCGAGACGAACTCCACGATCTGGCGGGTCTTGCCGCCCAGCGCATTGACGATCGCGAGCGTTCCCTGCACGCTGCCGGCGGCGTCACTGATCATCTGCGAGGCCTCTCCCGCCTGGCGGCGGCCGGTCTCGCCATGGCTGGCGGCCTCAGACACGAAGGATGCGATGCTCTCGATGTCGCGGCTGACGCCCTCGATCGCGGTGGCGGCCTCGCGCATGTTGTGCTGGGCATCCCCGAGCTGGGCATTGGTGGCCTGGGTGCCGCTGCTGACCTGCTGGATGCTCTGTTCGACCTCCACGATGCTGCGGCTGGACTCCTCGGCTCCCGCGAGCAGCTCCTGGGAACTGCCGGCCACGGCGCTGGCAGCGGCACTGACCTGGCGGATCATCTGCGCCGTGCTGTCCTTCATCTCGAGGAAGGCCGTGCTCATGCTGCCGATCTCATCCGCGCGCCGGCTGAGCTTCAGCTCCTGGGTGAAGTCACCGGAGGACATGGCCTGCGCGGCGAGGGAGAGCTGGGACACCGGTGAGATCACGGACTTCAGCGTGCTGATCAGCAGCGCGATCACGAGGCAGAGCAGGGCGATGGATGCCAGCGAGGCCCACTGGATCTCCTGGCTGCGCTGCCTGACTTCATCCTGGTTGGAGGTGACGGCGCTGATCGCCTCCCCGAACTCAGCTTCGAGTTCAAGCACCATGGCCTCCGCCATCTCATTGATGTTGCCGGCCACGAGGTCGAATTCATCCATGATCGCGTTGCCACCGGCCGGACCCTCGTCAACATAGGCCTGCGCCATCCGCACACCGGTTGCATAGAAGGCATCGAAGGCCTCCCCCATTTCCGCGAGTTCGGCCTCGCGTCCGGGCTGGTTCTCCTCGAGGAAGGCGAGCTGCTCCCTGAAGATCCCGGCCCATTCCCCAGCGTTGTCAAAACCGTCATTCAGGCCGTCCAGCCCGCGGGTGCTGGAGATGTCCTGCAGCCACTGCTGAACCTGCACGACTGCCAGCTTCAGCCTGTTGCAGGCCTGCAGGGAGGGATAGATCTCATCACTGACATTCCTGACCGCCTCGTTGACGGTTTCGTCATTGCGCGCGAGGCCGGCCAGGTTGGCCCGGTTCATCTGGATCACCGTCCAGGTGGAGCCGATGGCAACCGCCAGGGTCACGGCGAGGATGATGCTGAGTCGATTCCTGAGTGTCATATGCCCTCTGCATGAACGCGAACAAGTAGCATGGCCGGGACTGTGGGGGGCCTGTCCTGCATGAGATTCTATGCAGAACGGGGCCGGGCGTGGTCAAGTTCCCGTTAGCGCTGGATGAACTCGCAGTTGAGAAGCCGTATCAGTCTGGCGGGGCATGAGTGAGCGGGCGTCAGGGGGTGGCAGCGGAGGCCTGGGAGGAGCTGCGGCCCGTATGCGCGCTGACATGCAGCTGGCCGGGGCTGGTGCTGACACTGTCCACGCTGATGTCGCCCGCGAAGCCGCCCATGTCGAGCACCGGCAGGGCCTCGTCGAATTCCAGGCCCAGCCCGCTCACGCCGATGTTGGCGACCCCGAGCTCCAGTTCGCGCAGCTGGAAGCTGACCTGCGGCGAGCCGTCCGCCGTGAAGCGGCCCTTGGCCCCGAGCTTGACCTTGCCGAAGAGCTTGTTCTTCTTCTTGCCAGTGAGCTTGACGCCGTCCGCCTCGATGCTGAGCTGCGGCTCGAGCAGGCCCTCGGCCTCGATCAGCGGGGCCAGGCGCTGCTGCAGCTCGGCCTCGGCGACGCTGATGCTGAGGGAGGCATGCTCGAGATCGCTGAGCCGGGCCTTCTCGCCACGCATGATCCCGCGCATGTTGAAGTCGATGCCACGGGCCTCGAAGTGCAGGTCGCTGACGGCCAGATCGTCGATCACGGCGGAGGCGCTGTCCACGCTGAAGGCGGGCAGATAGCCGCGCAGGGTGCAGGCCAGGCTGCCGCGGCGGATCCGCACCTGGGCATCCCCGGCGAGATGGAACTCGCGGCGCACGGCGGATTCGAGGCGATTGTCGAGCTGGGGCATGAGGATCAGTTCGAATGTGAACAGCAGGATGCCTGCCACGAGCAGGAAGCAGAACAGGAATTTCTGCAGCCGGCTGGGCCCCTGAGGCGGCTGCACTTGCTTACTATCCACATACCTATTATGTCCAATGCCCGGGGCCGCTGAATCATTGCGGCAGGGAAGTGCATGGAGAGAGCAATGGTGCTGCGGTAATGATTGCGCTCTCTGCGCGGGCCTGTTATGCTTTCAGCACTGGTTCTGACGTGCAGAAGATGCACGGGGTGTCTTTACCGGTGCCGCCCAGCGGGCTGCGCCGGACCGCTGTAGGGACATTCGGAGGATAGACAGGTGGGGAACTTGCACCGCATCCATAGTGTTGCCGCGATCGCGTGCGCAGTGCTGCTCGGAGCCTGCGCGGGATCCGGGCCGGGCCGGACTGCGCTGACACAAGCCGGGCCGGGCCTGGGCCACGATCAGCCTGGAGCGGCTGATGGCGCCGCAGGAGAGATTCCACAGGAGCTGTGGCTGGATCTCTATGCGGAACTGGCGCGGGTCCGTGAATCATCCAAGGCCGCGCCGTATGCGCAGAACAGCTTCATCCAGGTGCGCGACTTCAGAGTGAGCGTGATTGACAGCGGCCTGCAGTTCGACTGGACCTACCGCAACCACGGCGACTACGAGCTGAACCTGGAAACGGGGATCAGCGACCTGAGCGTGCTGGGCCGCTACTACGGGATGCGCGAGGCTGATCCCGGCTGGGAGGAGGCGCAGGTCGCGGACGGGGATGGCAACGGGGAGATCGGGATCGGCGACGTCTCGCCGATCGGGCAGAACTTCGGCACGCGCGTGGATGGCTACACGCTGTACATGGCGACGGATGAAGCGCACAGCAATGCGGAAGTGCTGGCGGAGTTCGCGCTGGCAACGCTGCGGAATGCGGGCGGCGGCTGGCCGGCGATCAGCCATGAGCTGCCGGCGGGCGATGCGGGGCGCTACTACTACGTCGTCCCCTGGCGGCTGGACAGCGGCGGTGTGCGGCATGAGGGCCTGGCGAATGACAGCGGCCAGCAGGTTGAGGCAGGCTCGCAGCGCGGTGACTGGTGGAAGGCCAACCACGATGTGCGGAACAGCGGCCTGTCAACGCTGCCCGGGCCAGAGACCGGGCATATCTGGTGGGAGTATCCGCTGGAGGATCCGGGGAATGTTCAACCCGTGTATGACAGCGGGGGTGTGATCTACATCGGTGACAGCCTCGGCCTGCACGCGCTGAATGGCGACGGCACGGGAAGGTGGGTGTACGCCACCCCGGCAGCAGTGAGCACGAGTGCAGCGATCAGCGGCGACATCGGCATGGCGGATGACGGCACGATCCTGTTTGGCAACCAGACAGGGACAGTGCTGGCACTGGCACCGGACGGCACGGAGCAGTGGCGGCACGAAAGCGGCTCAGCGATCCTCGACGGCCCGGCGCTTGACAGCCGGGGGCGGATCCATTTCCGGCGGGAAGCGGGCCTGCTGATGCTGGATGCGGATGGGACGCTTGTCGAACAATCCGACCACCAGATCAACAATGGCCCCACAGGGCTGATGGTACAGGAAACACCGTTCAAGGATCTCAATGGCGATGAATACCAAGCCAGCGAAGCTCTGTACTATGGCTCGGGAGAAATCTCCGGTGCCGTGGGCCAGCCTCTTGACGAATCGCAGCTAATCGCCTGGCCAGTCAATCTGCTTTCATTCAACCAGGACCTGATGCATGAATACTATGGCGGAGCTTTCTGCTCCGCGCCGGGGGGCTCCATCATCTTCGACATCAGCTCCCAGGATTATGGCAACAGACTGGTGCGCAGCAACTTCACTGACAAGCTTGAGTTCAGCAAGTTGCCCCGCAGTGTGATCAACAACGGGATAAGCTGCGACAGTGATGGCAATGCCTTACTCAGTTTCAGTCCCTATTACAACACCTGGCCCTATCCCGATCTGGACAATTCACTGATCAGCATGGCGGCGGATGGGACGGAGAACTGGCGCCTGAACTGTGATGGCAAGGCAATGAGCAGACCGGTGCCCTATCCCGGCCAGACGGTGCTGCTGACAAAGTCGGACGGGCTGCTGGCAATCGGCGGACCACTGAGTGGCAATCCACCGCAGCAGGTTGTCATCACTCGTGCCAATGCCAGGGGACGAAGCGACCATCTGGAGCTGGAGCTGAAATGGGAAGCCAGCAACGGAGCTGATTCATACATCATTCATCGTGTTGGCAATTCCGACCCGCTTGCGGAAGTGCCAGGGCACAGCCTGGAGGTGGAGCTGATTGATGCCCCAGACCCCAGTTCATTGATTCAGTACACCGTGACCGCTGTCAATCGTGCCGGGAATGCACCGGCATCGATACCAGCCGACCCGGACTGGAAGCTGGATCAGCCGCTGAACCTGACTGCCAGCCAGGGAGAATTCAGTGATCGCGTAGAGCTGAGCTGGGAGCCCGTGTACTATGCCACCGGCTACCGGATCTGGCGTGACATTCCCAACGACCATGCACTGATCGCGGAATTAGGCGAAGCAATATCGTGGACGGACACTGAACTCACTGACTGGATTGAGCATGAATACTATGTCCGTGCCGTGAGGGGAGCAGGTGATAGCAGCAACAGCCACGCATCCGGCTGGCTGGCACGGGGAACGGGAGACAGCGGCGCTGCCAGCTGGCGCAGCCATGCTGGCAATCCCGGCAACAGCAGACTTTCTTCATTTGCAGGTCCGACTCAGCTTGGCAGCTACAGCGAGCATGAGATAAAGATGACGCATGAGGATACGACCCACATGAACCGCGCACTGGTACTGGGCAGTGCAGGCAGCATCTATTCCGGCTCCGGTGAGATCACCCTGGCAATTGACGGAAGTGACAGGTTCCGATGGGCATACTCGCGACTGAACGGCACACCTGTCGTGCTTGATGACGGCAGCCTGTTCGGACTGGGCTATCTTGCCAACAGCGTGAGGATCAGCAGCAATGGCCTGCTTATTGATGAAGCTGAGTTGACGGACCTGCGTTACGTGAACATGGCCGGCAACGGGGACCTGCTGCTGGTACGTTACCACTCCGTCTCGCGCATGGAGCAGAATGGCAACATCTTCTGGGATTTCCCATTCAGCGATTTCTCCCCTGCCGGATACATGGTGGAAGGCCCCCAGGGGAATCTCTACTTCAGCACCAACGTCAGGAGTGACCCTCCACAGCCGCCTGACGGCCCGGGAGAGATCGGGGCTGGTCCCAATCCGCCTCCTCCCAGCATCGAGCGCAGCATTATCTGCCTGGATGCCGCTGGCAACGAACTCTGGAACGAACCCTACTGGAGCACCAGCGTGGCTAGCATCGTGGCCGGACCGGATGGAACTGTCTGGCTCAATGCCAATCTCGGATTCCTGGAAGGCGGCCCCGACCAGGAGAATGCGCAGTCAGCTCTTTACGCCCTCAGCGCGGACGGCAACCTGCTCTGGCACAGCAGCGGCGACACCAGACTGCTGGTGCTGGCAACGGACAATTCCGGCAGGGCGATTGTCCAGGACGATGTCAACAGCATGCGGCGCGTCAGCCCGCTGGGTCTTTTCGATCTCACGGTCCAGCCTCCCGGCGCAAGTTGGGTCCGCAGCTGCATTGCGGACAGTGCCGGGAACATGTTCCTGCAATATGAGGTGATGATCAATGAGCGCGGCCGTGACCGCTTCATGGCATTGGATGGTTCAGGCAGCATTCTCTGGGAGATTGCCGATGACGAACGTGAGGATGCCAACATGGCCATGGATGATGACGGCAGCCTGGTGATCGTCTCCCGGAGAGTCGTGTCAAGCTGGCCACCTTCATTATTCCGCATCACGCGCATCGGCGGCAGCTAGCAGCATCACTGGTGTGCCAGCATGGAACCGGAAACGGAAGCGGAGGTCTGATTGGTATGAAACTGCGGGGTCTGCTGCTGGTCCTGCTGGCTGTCTGCATAGGCAGTCTGATCCTGTTTGCCTTCGGCTACGGCAGGGATAGCCCCTTCACCTACAGGCCCGGCAGCAGCGGACGGCGTGGGCTGATGATGGATGATTCCGGACCGCACGGATCAAGTTATTCCCAGGACCGGGGGCCGGTCTTCGGTGAGCTGCCGTCCCTGGACAGCGGGCTGGCCAGAGAACGGATTGCTGCACTGCGGAGACTGGGCACATACGGCCAGCATGAGGAACTGGGCGGAATGCTGCCTGAGGTCAGCGCTATCCTTCACGATGACCCGGATCTCGAAGTGCGGTTGGCAGCCTGCCATCTGTTCGGTATGCTGCTGTATCGCGAGGATGCGCTGCAGGCACTGAGAGAGGGTACGCATGACAGCGAGCCGCAGATCCGCTGCGCCTGCGCAAGCCTGCTGAGCGCTGCCCGCCAGCCGGAAGAGCAGTGGATGCCCGTGCTGCTGAGTTTGCTGGAGACGCAGGCTGCCAGTATTGACAACATGCAGCTCATTGAAATCACCGGCTATGGCATGGACCGCAGCCAGCATGAGCGCTTCAGGGATGCACTGCTGGACAGCCGGCGGCTGCATCCGGGCAACGAGGAGCAGATCCTCAGCCTGACGATGTCGCTGGGTTACTTCCACCCGGACATGCTGGAGATGCTGCTTGCCAGACTGGACCCGTCTGAAACTAACTCCTGCGTTGAGGCTGCCCGCCAGCTTGGCAGGTTCGGCGAGCGAAGTGCTGAGGCTGTCACTCCCCTGCTTGAGCTGCTGCTGTACGAAGGCGATGGGAAATACACGATTGTCAGCGAAGCCCAGGAAGCCCTGCTGCTGTATCCACCGGAAGTGCTGGCAGGACATGTTGACAGGCTGATCGTCATCATGTCGGATGAAACCCTCAACCTGGATGCACGGATTGCCGCTGTCGAACTCGTCGCGCATATCGGGCCGGCGGCAATTGCTGCACTGCCGGCACTGCTGGAGCTGTATGCGAAGAGTGGCGTGGTGAATGCATACCCCGAGCCTGGCAGGATCACACCGGTGGGGCCGCTGACGGTCATGAAGGCACTCGGACGGCTGGGACCGGAGGCTGCGGATGAAGTACTGCCGCTGCTGTCCCCGCTGCTGGACGAGGAATACGAGTGGAAGAACAGGCTGTACCCTGCTATAGCTGATCTCGGCGTTGCCAATGCCGAGATCCTGGACCATCTGGCCGGAGTGTCCCGCGAGGGAGAATTGCTGAGTCTGGCCGCGATGCAGGCTCTGATGCGGCTTTCGCCGGATGACCCACGCATCCACAGCTACCTTCGGGAGGTGTTCAGCAATGGCACGGGGGTATGGAGCCACCAGCGCCCGGAACTGGCAATCGCCCTTTCATATGGTGACAACGCTGACCTGCTGGAGCCCTGGCTGCGTGAGACCCTGAACTTTAGGGCACATGAGAATGACTGCAGGGCAGCTCCACAGGTGTTTGAGAACCTCGGCGGGCGGGCCAGCGGGCTGGTGCCGGAGCTGATGGACGCCCTGGAGGAAAGCAGCAGCTATCTGCTGGATTACACGTCCCATCATCTCCCCGGGAATGCGGTTCCTCGCTTCCGCCAGAACGCAATGGAACATATCGAATCACTCGGGGCAATCGGTCCTGCCGCAGCGGAAGCACTGCCGCTGCTGCATGAGATCCGCGAACGGATCAATCCACACCTGCTTGAGCGGCTGGACAAAGCGATAGAGCAGATCGAAGGCAATAGACAGTCGGCTGACTGATATCTGCCTGCCGAGTCACACTAATTCTCAGGCAATTTCCTGCACATCCTTGACAAGGGACCAGTGGTCTGTTAATAATAGACCATCAGTCTCTTATGATGAGCAAGCAGGAACAGCAGGACTGGGTCCGGGCGCGGCAGCCCGAGCAGATTGAGGAGCGTCGACGGGCGATCCTCGCCACTGCGCGGGAGATGCTTGCGGAACGGGATTTCCGGGAGCTGAGCCTCAATGAGCTGGCGCGCCGCGCCGGCTTCACCAAGAGCAATCTCTACCGCTACTTCGGCTCGCTGGAGGAGATCTTCCTCGAGATCTATGCCGAGGAGACCTGCGGCTGGTTCCGGAGCATGGCGGAGGAGCTTGATGCGCTCAGGCCGGACTGCGGAGCGGATGCGGTGGCGGCGGGGCTGACCCGGCAGACATTGCAGCGCAGCCTGCTTCTGAAGCTGATGCCGATGCTTGGCAATGTGCTGGAGCGCAACAGCAGCGAGGAGGCGATCCTGCGCTTCAAGCTCGGGATGCTGGACGACCTGGCGCTGCTGGAAGCGGCACTGCGGCGCGTACTGCCGGAACTGCCGGCGGATGCGATGCCGCTCCTGACGCTGGGCTTCCACGCGCTGGTGGCCGGCATGGCGCAGTCCTGCGAACCGAACGAAACGGTGCAGCGCGTGATGCAGCATCCGCGCCTGCAGGGCATGCGGATGGATGTCGGCGAGAGACTGGAGAAGGCGGGCAGCGCCCTGATCAGGGGCCTGTGCAATCAGTAATGACAACGGAGGCAAACATGGAAAGCATTGACAGGACGGGCTTCGGCCCGACGACGACGGCGGATGAGGTGCTGGATGGGATCGACCTGCATGGCAGGCTCGTACTGGTCACCGGCGCATCCAGCGGGATCGGGGCCGAGACGGCGCGGGCCCTGGCAGCGCGTGGCGCGTATGTGGTGATGGCCCTGCGCAACATGCAGAAGGGCGAAGAGGTGGCGGCGGAGATCCGCCGGTCGACCGGCAACGAAGCGGTGGAGCTGCTGCAGCTGGAGCTGGGTTCGCTGGCTGCCGTGCGCAGTGCGGCGGCGGAGTTCCTGTCCAGGCATGACAGGCTGGACCTCCTGATCAACAATGCCGGGGTGATGGCCTGCCCCTTCGGGCATACGGCTGACGGCCATGAAATGCAGTTCGGCACGAACCACCTCGGGCATTTCCTGTTCACGGGGCTGCTGCTGCCGGCGCTGCTGCGCTCGGGTTCCGCGCGCGTTGTCAACCTCAGTTCGCGCGGGCACCGCTTCTCCCCGGTGCAGTTTGACGACATCGGCTTCGAACAGCGCGGCTATGACAAGTGGCTGGCCTACGGCCAGGCCAAGACCGCCAACATCCTGCATGCCGTGGAGCTGGACCGGCGCTTCGCAGCGCAGGGCCTGCGGGCCTTCGCCGTGCATCCCGGTGCGATCATCACGGAGCTGGGGCGGCATATGTCCGAGCAGGACATCGAGCAGGTGATGGCGCGCATCCAGGATACGGACACCCTGATCAAGAGCATCCCGATGGGCGCGGCCACGAGCTGCTATGCGGCCACGGCCCCGGAGCTGGAGGGGCTGGGCGGACGCTACCTGGCGGACTGCCGGCTGGCGGAGATCAATGACGACCCGGCATCAGCGCAGGGTCTGGCCTCCTATGCCGTGGATCCCGCCAATGCCGCCAGGCTCTGGGAGTTGTCCGAGGAGCTGTGCGGTGCAGCCTTCGGCAAGTCCGCAGCGGCGGGCTGAGCCGGGCAGCCTGGTCCACACTTTCATCACATTCCGCTAACGCCTCAGTCGCCGAGGCAGTAGATGTTCGTATCCCAGCTGCCGAAGTACAGCCGGCCCTGGGCATCGATTGCCGCATTGCCGCGCACATCATGCCCCGTTTCATAGCTCCAGAGCAGTTCGCCGTCCGCGGACACCGCATGCATGAAGTTGTCCAGACTGCCGATGTAGACCACCCCGCGCGCATCCACCAGCGGGTCAGCCATGATGTCGCCGCCGCTCAGGTAGCGCCAGCGCAGGCTGCCATCCGGGTTGATCGCGTACAGGTAGTTGTCCGTGCTGCCGAAGTGGATCGTGCCGTCAGCGGCGAGGGCGGGTGCGCTGTGGATGGAGCCACCGGCGCTGTAGGACCAGTTGGCAACGCCCTGCGGATTCAGGCTGTAGAGCTTGCCATCCAGGCTGGTGCAGTAGATGCTGCCGTCGTCACCGATCGCCGGGCTGCTGCGCAGGTCGTCAGCTGCCGGGAAGCTCCAGCGCAGCCGGCCGATGGAATCCAGGCAGTGGAGATTGTTGTCAGAGGATGGCAGGTAGATGTTGCCGGCTGCATCGAGAGCGACTGCGGCATGCAGCGCGCCGGCGGTTGGATAAGTCCAGAGCAGCGAGCCATCTGGGCGCAGGGCCCGCAGCGTACCGTCCCGGCTGGGGATATAGGCCCTGCCTCCGGCATCAATGGTGGTACCGCCGGTGATCCAGTCGCCGGTGCTGAATGAGCCGCGCAGGCTGCCGGCGGCTCCGATCACATAGAGCTTGCCGTCACCGCAGCCAACAAGCAGTGTTCCGTCGTCGGCAATGGACGGCGTGGTCTCGATCCAGCTGGGAACGGTGTAGCCCCAGAGCCGTGTTCCATCCGGCCTGAGCGCCAGCAGCTCCCCGTTGTCACTGCCGATGTAGACCGTGCCGTCAGCACCGATGGCCGGACTGGCGCTGACCACGGAGGCGCCTGCATCATATTGCCATTTCAGGCCGGGGCTGTCCGGCCCGCTGTAGGGGCTGCGGCGCTGCATGTGCCGGTCCAGTCCGTCCATGCTGTGCGGTCCGGGCAGGCAGACCGGCAGGCTGACGCTGGCAGTGCGGCCGCCGTTGTCCGTGACTCGCAGCAGGGCCGTGTAGTTGCCACGCAGGGGATAGCTGTAGCTGCAGAATGGCGTCGGGCCGGATTCCTCGAAACTGCCGTCGCCATCGGGATCCCATTCGTAGAGCAGGATGCTGCCATCCGGATCGAGGCTGGCACTGCCGTCGAAGCGGATCAGGAAGGGTGCGAGCGTGGAGGTACGGTCGGCGCTGAGCACGGCCTGGGGCGGCTGATTGGCGGGATCCACGCCTGTGACGAGGATTGCCAGGCTGTCAATATCCCAGTAGCCGGCGTCGTCGGTGACCCGCAGCCGCGCGTTGTACAGACCCGGTGCGGTGTAGACGTGACTGACCAGGGCGAGGGAGGCGAAGTCGTCATCCGACCAGCTGTCGTAGGTCCCGTCGCCGTCGAAGTCCCAGCCGCCGCCGGTGATGCTGCCATCGAAGTCCGTGGACTGCGTGGCATCGAACTGCACACTGAGCGGAGCCTGGCCAGAGACCGGATCGGCGCTGGCAACGGCCACGGGGCGGCTGTTGGCGGAGATCAGTACGCTCAGTACCGCCTGGGCCTCGGCCGTGCCGCCGGCATCGCGGGCACGCACGGCGGGCCGCAGCACTCCGGGGAGGGGTGTATCCAGCAGGACGCCTCCCGATGACTGGCCCGGCAGGTCCCAGCTGCCGTTGCCATCAGTGTCGACATCGTAGCTGGCAGCGCCCTCCAGCAGCAGGCTCAGACTATCCCCGAGCGCTGCCGATGGCGCACTGGCGCTGATCCGCAGTGCGGGCGGAGCACCGGGCAGAGGCAGCACTGAAAGCATGTCCGAAGCGGCGGAGAGATTGCCGGAAATGTCCACACTGGCAAGGCGCAGCCAGCAGCGGCGCGGTTCCATGGGCAGCTGCAGTTCAGTGCGGCCTGTCAGCAGCGGCAGGCTGTGGACGGCTGCCGACTGCGGATTGATGAAGGATGCATGCGACCAGTAGACGCGGTAGCCGGCGAGGTCCGGGGCGGAAACGGGATCCCAGCTCAGGCGCAGGGCTCCGGGCAGGCCCTGCACGCTGAGCCCCTGGGGTACGGGCGGTGCTGTGCCGTCCAGCGGGTCCGCGCCATCAACGCCCACACAGACCAGGTCCATGACGGAACCCGGAGTTGCCAGTGCCACCACGAACAGATTGCCAGATGGACTGCGCAGACCCGGCAGGTCCGCCACGCTGAGGCGCAGCTGGCCCTCGCTGTAGGGTCCGGACCAGCGCCAGCGGCCTGTCGCGTAATCCGCCAGCCCGAGCATGATCCCGGCTCCCGGCTGCAGATTGGCATCCACGCTGACGACACCGGGGAGCTGTCCGGCAAGCGGCAGGCGGTACATGGCCCAGGCCGGTGCGCCGGGCTGGCCTTCCAGCCGTGCGGCCAGTCCATTGTCAGCCACGCTGCCGCCTTCGAGGAAGCGCTGGCTGCCGCTCTGCAGCTCCGTTCCGGTGGAGAGTGCCCGTGTGCCGTGGGGGCTGGCGGTTTCCCAGGGCTGCAGCGCATCCTGGGGCAGAGCCATGGGCATGGTTGTAGTCGTGACTTCCGGCAGCGGAGCAGGATCCGTGAGGGGCTGGCCGGCGCAGGCTGCCAGGGCCAGCAGCAGGGACAGTATCGCAGGAGAGAACCGGTGCGGGGACATGCTTGCCTCCTTCGCCCGCCCCGCAGGTCCGGAGCGGGACTTGCGCAACACCCCGGACATATATAGTATATAACGTATCCTGTATATCTTCTATATTATGGCTGAAAACTTCAATCCGGCCAGCGCAGGACCCTGCAGTAGTGCTCCAGCATCGCCATCGAGATCGCGTCCGCCGCATTGACGCGCCGGCCGTAGATCTCCTCCTGGCTGAACCACCAGGGGAACCAGAGTTTCCACTCCGGCAGCACGGCTCCGCAGCGGTGCGCCAGTTCGTGCAGCAGCAGCTGCACGTCAGCGGCGGTACTGCCCCGCGCGACATCCTCGCGCAGGCGGATCGTATTCGTCAGCAGCGGAATCGTATGCCCGCGCGGATTGCGGATGCCGCGAGCCTGATCGGCGAACATCGGAATCACGCGGAAGCTGACCGTCGCCAGCGCCATGAGCATCCCGCTTCGCCAGTAGCCCGGCGTCTGGGCCAGCAGCACGCGCCGGGTTTCGCAGAGCAGCGGGAAATAGGGCTCGCGGCGCTCATGGCTGCGGAAGTCCACGGGGATGTCATGCGCCAACGCGAAGGGTGAGGCTTCGCGCCTGAGCGCAGCCGGGCCGTTGCCAGCCAGGCGGCAACGGCCGCAGCCCATCCGTGTGCAGTCAGTGCAGAGCGGCATGCCCTGCAATCATAGCGCCGGCTCTAGTACCAGCTCAGGCAGCGGATTTCCCTGGTGCTGCCATTCCAGTACACATAGGCCAGCACGGGCTTGCCGTTCACCACGGTCCCGTTCAGTTCGCAGGCGTACTCACCCATGTAGTTCCAGACCAGTTCCGGTTCGCCCCAGGCCGTGGCGTCGTCATCGCCGGCCCGGACCTTCAGCAGGCGGCTCGTGGGTTCGTCCTGGTAGTAGATTTCCGGCCTGCCGTCCACGACGAGGCAGACATTGGCAATCGAGCTGTCCGCATAGCCGGTCTGCTCCGCCGGCCAGCCATCGCCATCGCCGTCCAGCGACCGGATGAAGTAACCCGCCGGGTCCGACTGCCCCAGCCCGCAGCCGGCATAGGCCGGACGGCCGTTCACATCCACGAAATTGCCGCGGCTTGTCCAGCCATCACGCACCGCCGGCGCATCCCAGCTCGTGCCGTCGATATTGGTGGCAGCGGTGAAACAGGTGCCCTTGTACTCCAGTCCGGTGCGGTAGCCGGCGGCGATGATCGGATCCCTGAAGAGCCCATCGCTGGCGCGGCCCAGTGTGACACTCTCGAAATCAAATCCGGGGGCGGCCATCAGCGCGATCTGCGGCTGCTTCCAGGTCGTACCCATGCCGTCATTGGCCTGGAAGTACAGCACGTAGCTGGTGCCGCTGGACTTGGTGGGGTCAAGGACCGCCACGCAGGGGATGGTATTGATCACGCGCAGGCTGGAGCCGATGCCGTAGTTGTTGCCAGCGTCGATCTTGCTCGGCGCGGACCAGCCGGTGGCGGCGAAATCATCAGCGCTGACGCAGTAGAGATCGTAGCCACCGCTGCCGGCCTGGCCATAGGCGATGATCGGGATCCCACCGGGCAGCACGTCCATGCTGGGCGAGAAACCGGTGTCGAGCGCCGTGGAGACGGGATTGGAGTAGCCGGCCCAGGTGCTGCCATT
This sequence comes from bacterium, assembly GCA_041395205.1. Lineage (GTDB taxonomy): Bacteria > 4484-113 > 4484-113 > 4484-113 > JAFGCY01 > JAHEFU01. Next base: position 560,622 of record JAWLAZ010000001.1, on the reverse strand, counting down.
GGCGGTGATTGCCCGCACGAAGCACAGGTCCTTGGCATCGAAGCGGAAGAAGGCGACACAGGCGCGGGCGTCCACTCCGGAGCCGGAGGTGCACATTGCCAGACGGTAGCGCGTGTCCATGTTTCCGACGATGCCCTGTGTCCGCCAGCCCTTGCTGAGCGTGACGGGCAGGGTCACGCTGTGTGTCGCCAGGTAGTTGTCAGTCACGCGCAGGGTGACCTGGTTGGCACCGGCCAGCGTGAAGGTCCACTCCGCCTCCGGCGAATCGGAGACGTACTCATAGCCGCCGCCGTCGGCGAAGTCCCATTCGTACCTGGTGATGTAGCCACCCATTCCGTCAAATGACCCGCTGGCATCGAACTGCACGGTGAGCGGGCCATCGCCGCCGGTGGGAGTGCGGGTGAAGCTGGCGGTGGGCGGCTGGTTGTCCGGATCAATCACCGTGAAGATGATGCTCAGCTCAGCCTGCTGGCCGAGGTTGTCAGTCACGCGCACCCGGGTTTCGTAGTTGCCGGCCTGGAACTGGTGGATACCCAGCCCGTCCGGATCATTCTCCAGGTCCCAGACGCCGTCGCCCTCCCAGTCGAAGTCGAAGCCCGTGAGGCTGCCGCCGTAGCTGCGGCTTGCGGTGGCATTGAAGCTCACGACCCGCGGCGCGATGTTCTTCAGGGGGTCAGGGTCCAGGTCAGTCGTGACCTGCATCTGCGGCAGGGTGCTGCCGCCGGCCAGCACATAGTCGAGGATGAAGTTGCCATTGTCCAGCGAGACCACGAGCGCAAAGGTATTCCCGGCCGGGCTGACGTAGTCCGCGAAGCCGGAGAGCGGCAGCTTCATGCCGGCGGGCATGCTGTGCCATTCCCAGCGGCCGAGCGCATAGTTGGAAAGCGCGACCCGCACATCCTGCGGAGTATCCCCGGCCGCGCTCCAGCCGAGCACAAGCTGCTTCTTGCCGGTGTACTCGGCGAGATTGCTGAAGCGGAAGATCGCATAGGCCGCATCGCTCAGGTCACGGCCCGCGGCTCCGGCGAACTCCGGGCTGAAGACATCACCGGCCACCTTGTTGGAGGCCAGCGCATTCTCCCATTCCTCGCCGAGGCAGAGCCGGTCCGCATCACTCGGTGGTGCGGATGAGCTGCGTGGGGCCTCCAGGGGTAGCGGCGGCAGTCCGGCAAGGGCCGCCGGTTCCTGCAGGAGAGCCGCGTCCTCGCTGAGCGTGGCAGGCTGTGTCTGCTCCGCGCCTGCGAGCAGTGCAGTCGGGCTGCCGTCCCGTCCGCCTCCGCAGGCAGTCAGGCAGCAGCAGCAGAGCAGCAGCAGCGCTGCCCGGATTCGCTGATCGTACATGTTCCAGTCCTTCTTCCGCGCCTGCATATCTGTGTCAGCAGGGCGGGCTTGCCGGGCATATTCTTCCCCAGCGCGGCACTCGGGGGGAGGACATCGGTGGCATGAAACGGAGACATGGGGTGACATGGGGCGGTCAGATGTTTGAAGCGAAGTCCAAGGCGGTATGATTCCTTCGGCGTTGATTATCGGTTTCTCGCCAGGAGAAGAGCACATGGCCAAGGCGCTTCCCGGGGTCAGTTTCCCCCGGCTGGTGTCTGCTTCCGTCATGTCCTGCATGGTGCTGCTGTCCGCCTGTGGCGGCGGCCCCTCCATCCAGCATGATTCCACCCTGCCGGCGGTTGCCAGTGGCGACCTGCAGGCGGGGAGCGTGTTTCCCGCGCTTGCCGTTCCGGCTGAAAGGCCGCGGCAGTCATCCACCATTCCGGCCCTGCTGCAGCTTGAGGGCGCCGGATTCAACCCCGCACTGTACAACAATGGCGTGAGCAGTGAGGGGAGCGTCGCGGTCTACAGCCCCGCCCCGACGGCAGGCTCGGTGCAGGAGTACGCCTGCGCCCTCTACGAATTCGACCTTTCCCTGCTGGATGATCCGCATGGATCCTTCGGCCTGGAACTGATTCCCGATGGCCCGGTTGACGGGGGCGCCGTGCTGCTGGCCGGGATCGCGGACTACGACAGCGGGCGCTGGCAGTGGGTGGCACCGCAGCTGGCAACTGATGGCCGGGAGATCCTGAGCTGGAGCTGGGGCATGTCCCAGTCCGGCGGCAGTGCGGCGGCGGCAGCGGACAGTGCAGCCCCGGGGGCGGTCCGCACGCATGAGTACCTGCCCGTGGCGGTGCTGGTCACCGGGGCGGATGTAAGGCTGGCGAGCATTGCCATCCGGGACTCCGACTCCCCGCCGGCTGGAGGCAGCATCGCCTTCCGCAAGGGCTGGGACGGCACGGTGAAGGGCTCCACGCGCAGGGTGGACCTGGAGCAGGATGCCGGAGGTGCGATGAATGTCAGCTACTATGACGACTCCAACGGCCAGCTCTACCACATGTGGCAGGAGGGACGGTTCTGGACCACTCAGGCCGTCACCTGCACCGGTGACAACGGACTGAGCCATGACCTGCTCAGCAGCCCGGACGGCGGAATGCTGCTGGCCTGGTACGAGGCGGACAGTCTGAGCGGCGCAGGCCTGCTGATGGATCCTGCCAGCCTGGCGGAGAAGAAATGGTCACCGGCCAGTTTCCGCTTCGAAACCGGTGATGACGGCAGCGGTGCCCTGATCGAGGCCGGTGCCAGGCCCTCGGTGGCCTTCGATGACGACGGCTTCCCGCACATCTTCTATGAATGCGCGAGCACCGGGCGGATCCGCCATGCATGGAAGGAGCTGGGAGCGCTGGACTGGCTGCACGAGTACATCTCCCCGGATGGATCAGTGGAGGGACAGCCGCTGGCCTTCAACTCGCCGTATGGTGTGTGCTGCCTGACCCGCAAGGGCTGGGACGGCTGCATCTACCGGCCTTCCGAAGGCACCTGGATCGCCACTCTGATTCCCGCCGACATGCACAACCCGCTCGATCCGGAATCGGACCAGGCCTTCTTCGATGCGGTCTGCCGCGACAGTACGGTGGTGATGGCAATGGCCTGCACCGGCGGCCAGCGGATCGTGCGCTTCGACCTGGATTCGGAAACGATTGTCCAGAATGAGGTCTTCAGCGACAGTCCCGGCAGCGGCTGCTTCCTGGACCTGGAAGTGCTGGATGACGGCAGTGTGCGCATCGCCCAGTACAACGCCGTTGACAAGATGATCTACTTCGAGACCGGTGACATTCCCGGCGCGGAACAGTTCAGCTCGGTTGCCGCAGTGCACTACGGCGAGGACGAGGACTGCGACGGAATCGCCTTCTGGGTGGACAGCGCACCGGCGGCGGGTTCGCCCCGTGATGCACTGCTCGTGGATCTCAGCTACGCGAAACCCAAGATCAAGAAGGGTGAGAGCATCAGCAAGAAGGGCATCAGGGCCCACATCACCCTCCTGAAGTAGGCGCAAGCAGGCCTTGCTGGCGGAGTTCCGTCCGTGTGAAGCTCGGATCAGGCCGCTTGTGGGCAAGACGATCAGGAAGGAATTCAAGGGCATGTCACGCTGCTGAAGACAGGGCAGCGCGGCTGTGCCGGTGCGATAATCTCCCCGCCGGGGACTGGACTCCGGCGGGGAGAAGCGGTGCAGGACGAATTGCAGGGCAGCCCGGTGCTGCTGAGCTTCAGGATCAATGGGGCAGTGATCAGCCTGACGGGGCTGAGTGCACTGCTGCGCGCCCTGCACAGCCTGCTCAGGGAGACGGAATTCGGCCTGCGCGGCACCAGCCGCTCGGACTGGCAGCTGCTGGCTGTGCAGGGTGGTGAAGCAGCGGGAGCTCCAGTGGCGCTGGAGCTCAGGCTGGGCAGTGCGGCGGAGAATGCCGAGGTGGCCGCGGCCCTGCTGGGCCTGCTCGAGGGGCTGGAGCGCGGGGAGTTCCCCGAGGCCGGCCGCTGGAAGGCGATCCTCAGCCAGGTGCTGGTGCTGGCCCGCAGCGTGGAGAACGGGGAAGTCAGCACAATGAGCCTGGGTGGTCCGGATGGAGCAGCCGTGCGCATCACTGCCGGGACCTTCGAGCATGCCGGCCGGCTGCTGCGCGACCTGCCGGTTCAGTCCTGAGCCGGATCAGCGGGCCGGGCGCTTCCCGTGATTGAGCCGCCGGTCAAGCAGCAGCAGGGCACCGGGCAAAGCAATTGCCAGATAGCAGATCAGCACGTAGATGTTGCCAAAGCCGGTGATCAGCGCTCCTGTGAAGCTGGCGGGGGAATAGCCCTCCTGCTGCCAGAGGGAGTTGGTGCAGTGGACGGCATAGAGCAGGCAGAAGCCGATCAGACCAAGCCCACCGGCGAGCGGCCAGATCCCGCTGATGAGCAGGGCCGCGCTCGCCGCCAGCACATCCCAGGCCCAGAGCGCGGAAACACCCTGGCGGGACAAGGCGTTGGCAACAACGAGCATCCAGCCCGCCGCCAGCATCAGGCGTGCGAGCCAGCGCGGCAGCTGCCGGAGCCAGTCCGGACCGGCGCCGGCTGAGGCGGCATGTTCTCTCCCTGCGACGCCCGGCATCGTTTCGCACCTCCCGCGGACTGGAGTGATTGTAGGGGCATCCGCCTGCGCCGGGATGAACTGCCCCTGCCCGGACCGGCGCGGCAGCCCGTACACGGACCTGCTGCCGCTGCTGTCCACGAACCTGCGACGGCGGCCATGCAGCCCCGGGCGCCGGCTGGTCGATCAGTTGCTGCCCAGCACCAGCAGCACGTCGTCATCACTGCCGAAGACCAGCCTGCCCAGATGGTCGATCGCCGGCGTGGAATAGATCGGGCCGAAGCTGTCGTAGGACCAGCGCTCGCTGCCGTCGGGGTTGTAGGAGTACATCAGGTTGCCGAAGGCGCAGTAGATGATGCCGTTGGCCCCGACGACGGGGGAGCTGCGCCCCGGAGCCCCGTTGTCAACTTCCCAGCGGAAGGCACCCGCCGCATCCAGCGCGATCAGCTTGCCCGCCACCGTGGCGAAGTAGACGGAACCGTCAGGGCCCAGGGCCGGGCTGCCGGAGATGGCGCTGCCGCCGCTGTAGGTCCATGAGTCCCCGCTGCCGCCGTTGTGGTAGACGGTGCCGTTGAGCGTGCCGAAGCAGAGTGCATCATCATATCCCAGCACGGGATGAGAGCGGATCGCACTGTCGGCAGTGAACTCCGATGCCTCCGTGAAGGTGTTGAAGATGTCAGCGCTGTCAGATCCCACGAGCGCCGGCGGGCTGTACAGGCCGCGCAGCACGGCTGGGGTGGACTTCACTTCAGTTCCGGAGATGCTGAAACTCTTCGACGAGATCACGGAGGGGTTCCAGTATTCACTCATCCAGTAGACCTGGCCGTCGGAGCAGCCGAAGAAGAGAATCGTCCTTTGATTCATGCTCATCAGGGAGATGGAAGTTGTCACTCCGGCGTCCGTGGTGCGGGACCAGTATTCGCTGCCGTCCTCGGGATTGACGGCATGCAGCTCATTGTTCTGCGCTGCGAAGTACACCGTACCGTTGCCACCGATGGCGGGGGAATTGGTCAGGAAGATGTTGCCGATGTTCTTCTTCCACTTCTCGGTTCCATCGGGGTTGAAGGCATAGAACCAGCCGTTGTCACAGCCGAAGAAGATCGTGCCGTCGGCGGCGATCGCCGGTGAGGAGCGGACGTTGCCGGTCGTCTCAAACCACCAGGCCTCGCCCCCTAAGGCGGGGCCATTGTGGTAGGCCAGGCCGGTATGCTGGCCGCTGCCACCCAGCATGCCCCAGGTGGTCGGCACGTGGATGCTGCTCCGGGCGACGGTGATGAGGCCCTTCTTGTCAGTGACGAGCACGGTGCATTCCGGATCGCCGACCAGGCCCACGTAGTCGTGAACCACGCTGGGCGTTTCCGTGCTCTGCGCCGTACCATCGCCGAACAGCCAGTAGTAGCTGGCGATCCCATCGGCATCACTGGTACCCGTGGCATCCAGCAGGACCTCCGTGGGGGTCACTCCGGTATGTGACAGCGTGAACTGCACCTCGGGCGGTCCGCTGTTGCCGGGGCCGATGACATGCAGCCCGTTGTTGAGGATCGTGATGTACAGCCTGCCATCGGCGGAGATGGCGGGCGGATGGCCCTCCAGCTCAAAGGGTCCCTGGGCGACCCACTTCATGCTGCCGTCGGGATTCACGGCGTGGATCTCCACGGCCAAGTTGGCAACGTGGATCGTCCCGGCGGCATCCACGACCGGAGCCATCACCAGACCGGAGCCGCTGTCATAGGCCCAGAGCTCCTGGCCGTTCTGCGGATCAAGGGCATACAGGAACCCGTCGTCCGCAGCCAGATACACCGTCCCGTCCGTTGCCAGGGCAACGCTGCTGAGGTGGTCGTCATCAGTCTTGATGTTCCACTTCTGGGTGCCGTCGGGATTCACGGCGAACAGGCCCTCGACCCGCGAGGTGCAGTAGACGGTTCCGTCGTCAGCAATCACGGGTGCGGAGCGCAGATCCAGGCCCACCGGGAAGTCCCAGCGGGGCGCTCCCGCGGCATCCAGCGCGAGCAGTTTCCCGCTGTCGAGGGCCGCATACAGCGAAGCGTCGTCAGCCAGCGCCACGGAACCCACCGGTTTGCTGCCGGCGTCATGCTTCCAGAGCTCCGCACCGTCCCGGTCAAGCGCATAGATGAAGCCGCTGCTGCTGCCGATGTAGATGTTGCCATCCGCATCAACCGTCAGATCCGTCGTGATCGAGGCCCCGGAACCGGGGCTGAGATCCTCTGCCCACCGCAGGCTGCCATCCGGATTGAGCACGACGAGACTCTCCTGTGGTCCGGCGAAGCAGATGCTGCCGTCCGGGGCCAGCGCGGGGGTCGTGGTGATCTGGGCCCCTGTCCTGTAGCTCCACTTCTTCGTCAGATCCGGATTGAGCGCCAGCAGGTCCTGGCCATCCACGAGATAGATGGAGCCATCGCTGCCGATCAGCGGCGTGCCTCCATAGTCGCGGTTGGGGCCCTGGATCGCGGCGAAGTCAGCGGCCTGCGGCCCGGTGTGGGGACTGCGTCCGGTATTGCGCGGATCGATTCCCGCCATGGCACTCGGCGGGGGATTGAGCATCTGCAGCTCCAGCCTGTCGATGATCGCATTCGCGCCGTCATGGCTGACCACTGCCACATAGATGTTGCCAAGCGGGGAAAGCTGGCCGGGAAGGCTCTGATCCATGACCGTGGATGACGCATGCGGGCCGCTGAACTTCCAGCTGCCGCTGCCGTAGTCCGCGATTGCCAGCCAGTAGCTGTCCGTGCCGTTATCCCTGACCTCGAGACTGATGCGGTGCAGGCCGGAGAAGCCGCGCAGGCCGTAGATCGACCAGCTGATGTGACCCGCAGCGGAGGAAAGCAGCAGTGAATCACTGATGACGAGCCCGCCCTGCTGCTCCATGAACTGGGCACCGTTGAGGCTCTTCGCGGGAGAGTAGGAAGCTGCGCGCTCCTGCGGAATCGCGGGCAGCTCCAGCATCGCGGGCAGACCGGATGCGGGGTTCAGCACGGGCTGCCCCGCGGTCTGGGCCGGACCGCCGGCCGGGGCTGTGCCCCCGCAGCCGGCCAGCATGAGAAGCACGGCAGCCAGCAGCAGCGTCCATCTGTTCATCACTAACTCCGATGGCAGGGCCGGACAGTCATCCGCGGTCTGGATGTCCGCCCGCCTCCTGCCAGTTGTGGTTTCACATCATTCCTACGCCTGCCTGCAGCACTGCAGACAGCCCCATCAGTTGCTGCCCAGCACCAGCAGCACGTCGTCATCACTGCCGAAGACCAGCCTGCCGGAGTTGTCAATCGCCGGCGAGGAGTAGATCGGGCCGAAGCTGTCGTAGGACCAGCGCTCGCTGCCGTCCGGGTTGTAGGAGTACATCAGGTTGCCAAAGGCGCAGTAGATGATGCCGTTGGCCCCGACCACCGGTGCGGAACGTCCGGCACCGGTGTGGTCAACCTCCCATCTGAACGCTCCGCCGGAGTCCAGGGCGATCAACTTGCCGCCGGTCGTGGCGATGTGGATGGAGCCGTCAGGTCCGAAGGCCGGACTGCCAGCCAGAGCTGAACCGGCGGCATAGGTCCAGTCGGGTTCCGTTGTGGTCAGGGAATAGCAGGTCCCGTTGTCGCTGCCGAAGATCACGCTGGAGCCAGCTGCGCCCACCAGGCAGTGGCGGATGGCGGCATCCGCCGTGAATCTGGCAAGCCCGGTGCCGATGTCATGGACCTCTCCGTTGTCAAGTCCAATCATGGGAGGTGAGCGAAACAGCGGGGTCGTTCGCGCCTCATTGCCATTCGTTGAATACTTGTCCAGCTCGTAGACTTCGTTCTGCTGCGTATTGGTCAGCCGGTAATACTGCCCGTCAATGCAGCCGAAGAGGATCTCGGTGTTGCCCGTGACGTTCGAGAGAGCGATCGAAGTCGAGATGCCGGCATCCGTGGTGAAGGTCCAGTATTCGCTGCCGTCCTCGGGATTGACGGCATGCAGCTCATTGTTCTGCGCTGCGAAGTACACCGTACCGTTGCCACCGACCGCGGGAGAATTGGTGAGGAACACGAAGCCGATGTTCTTCTTCCACTTCTCCGTCCCGTCGGGATTGTAGGCATAGAAATATCCGTTGTCACAACCGAAGTAGATCGTACCGTCCCCGGCGATGGCCGGCGAACTGCGGACGTTTGCCGGAGCATCGAACCACCATGCCTCAGCTCCGAAAGCGGGACCGTTTCCGAGCGCCAGCCCGGTGTGCAGCCCGTTTCCACCGAGCATGTTCCAGTTCGTCGGGAGCTGGAGCGGGGCATGGGTCGCGCTGGAGAATACCCCCTTGCCGTCGTAGACGGTCAGCTCGCAGCTCAGGTTGCCGATCCTGTTCGGGAAGTCCTTTATCAGTACCGGTGTTGAAGTGTACTCCTTGAATCCGCCGTCAAAGGTCCAGGCGTAGAGCTGGATGCCGTCCTCATCGCTGGTAGCGGATGCATCAAGCATGATCTGGTACGGGTTGGCACCGGTATGGGACATGCTGAACGAGACTTCCGGCGGTCCGCTGTTGCCTGGGCCGAAGATGAACATGCCGGCGGCGGTCGGGACACAGAGCATGCCATCCGGACTGATGGCGGGTGTGCCTGTCGAATATGGACCGTAGCCGTTGTAACGCCACAACTCGGATCCGTCAGGCCTGAGCGCCGCCACCGCAGCGTTGTCGCCGACATAGATCGTTCCTGCGGCATCAACGGCCGGGCTGTTGCCTGAATAATGCCCCAGCTCATAGGACCACAGTTCCGCGCCGTCCTGCGGGTCGAGAGCCAGCACCTGTCCCTGGCTGCCGATCACGTAGACGGTTGAGTCGGCGGCCAGCGCGGGGGTCCCCTTGTAACCATGTGTCGTTTCGGCGGTCCATCGTTCGCTGCCGTCGGGATTCAGAGCATGGATCCTGCCGCTGGAATTGCCGATGTAGACAGCGCCATCATCTCCGATGGCTGCGGAGGAGCCGTTGAACCCGGAATTGCTCTGAATGCTCCACTCAAACTCACCCGTGCTGTCAACGGCAAACAGTTTGCCGAGAGCATTGCCGACGTACAGGCTGCAGTCCCCGTCCTGCGCCGGAGCTCCGTAGATCGCTGCTCCCGTGTCAAAACTCCACAGCAGGCTGCCCTCCGGACTGAATGCATACAGATATCCATCAAAGGCCCCGAAGTAGATGTTGCCATCAATTCCAATGGTGAGGGAACCCGAAGGAAGACCCCAGCCATTGTCAAACAGGTTCAGCTGCCAGCTGATGCTCCCATCCGGGTTGAGTGCTGTGAACTGCCCATCATTGGCAACGAAATAGATCCTGCCATCCGGGGCAATCGCCGTGCCGTCTGAGCTGGCGCCGTTTGTCAGGGCATATTTCCATTTCTCCGAGCCGTCGGGATTTGTGGCAGTGATGCCCGATGCATGCAAGGAATAGAGCGTTCCGTTGTTGTCAATCACCGCCGAACCATCCACAGGCAGGCCACTCTCCACTATCCGGGCCAGATCCGCTGTCTGCGGACCGGTATGGCTGCTGCGTCCGGTATGGCGCGGGTCCATGCCGAAGATCGGAGCGGGATGGGGATTCGTCAGCTCAAGCCTGAGGCCGTCCACCGCCACGGCCTGTGCGTCGATAACGACAATCGCCGCATAGACCTTGCCCTGCCCGGAAACATGCGCCGGGGCCGGAGCGGGCATCGTGGCATCGTCCGCATGGGGGCCGCTGAAACTCCAGCGTCCGCTGGAGAAATCCGCCACGGCCAGCCAGTAGCGGTCGCTGCCAGTCAACCTGGTGCTCGCCGTGAGCTGCTGACCGGGAGCCAGGCTGGCCAGTGCATAGACAGCCCAGGCAGTTTCAGCAGCGGGCGCATTCAGCAGCAGGGATGTACCAATCGGAATCCCGCCTTGCTGCTCCGTGAAGGTCACACCGTTCAGTTCCCAGGGAGGAGTTCCTGAGGATGATTTCTCGAGGGGGAAGCCGGGCAGCTGGATGCCAACGGGCAGTGCATCACCTGGCCGTGCGGCCGGTGCAGCAGTCCGGATTGCCTCTGCGGTCTGTCCGGAATGTGTTGCACTGCTTCCGCCGCATGCGGCAATGCAAACGAGTGCGAGCGAGCAGCTCCCCAGTACCAGCCATCTAATCATGTCCGTCTCCAGCAGGTGCCGGATTCCGGCTACCAATGTGTGGATGGCCATTGTAGCAAAGCGCAAAGTTAAAAGGGGCTTAAATTCCCGGCATGGATGGGTTGCAGCCCTGTCTGCATCGGGCTTAAGCAACCTGCCACGATCAAGCCATGCATCATCCGTCGTCAATCAGCCGGACGATGCGGCCCCGTTCTGGGAGCTGTGTCCCTTGTCATTTCCCTTGGCGTTGTCCTTGTCCTTATCCTTGTCCTTGTTACCCTTGCCATTCCCGTGGTCCTGGCCCGGGTTGTCCTCGTCAAAGCCGTCGGGGTCGTTGCCATGCTGACCCCTGACCCCACTTCCTCGGAATGTGCGGGGATCAGCAGCATTGCGATCAGGAAGCCAGGGATTGCCGGGATGTACAGTATCTTCATCACTGCCTCCCTGATCGGGCCTCGGCTGAATTCCTCAGCTGCCCGAAGTCATGGCTTGTGCTGGTAAACAGACTGCCTGGTCTGCGGAATTGTTCTCAACGGTACAGAATCGGGGGCTTCCAGGACCAAACCCGCCGGACCTGAGTGAAGCATACGCCTGAGTATATTCTCCCCTGGCCCTGCACCGGCAGGCCGCTCAATCGTACAATTGCGCAATGCTCAAACCATGGTCATGGCAGCTGCCCCTGCTGCTGCTGGGTGTTTCACTGTGCTGCTCCGCAGCCCGCACAACGGCTTACCTGCCAGAACAGTCCGAGCTGTTCGAGCGTGCGCTGGGCGAGGTCGGGCTCAGCCCGGAGGATGTGCGGATCAATGCCGCGGACCTGGCGCTGTGGGGCGGGGACAAGTACCGGCTCAGCACGCATGAGTTCATCTATGACAACCCATGGAAGACGAGTGCCTACACACGCTCGTTGACGAACGGGCTGCTGCAGAACAGCGGCAATCTCGGTTCACTGGTCACCTCCGGCTTCACGAGGCTGGACTGCGGCGTGCGGCTCGGGCTGGTCGGTGACGAACTGGCAGCCGAGCGCGCGCGTGTGGAGGAGCTGGGAGCGGACTGCCTGGCGGTTGCGCTCAGTGAACTGAACGGGTCAGAGGCGGATCAGGCATCCCTGCAGGCGGAACACGCCAGCCTGCCGCTGGAAGTGAAGCAGGCCGCCGCGCTCGTGCTGTTCACAACGCCGCGCATCCTGCGCTACCGCGATGAGGCGTTGACAAAGCCGGTCAAGGAGCTGGGGCTGGACCCGCAGGAGCTGTATGACCGGGTGTTCGCCTTCACGATCAACACCTTCGAGGAAGAGGATGACACCACAGGCAGTGAAGTGGTTGACGACCTCGACGATGTGCTGCTGCTGGAATCCCTGATGGACGGCATCGACTGGAATCTGCTGAGCGCCGGAGCGACCCTGGCTGCGATCACGGCACAGGAGGCGGAGCGGATCCTGTCCGGTGCGGACACCCTGGCCGGCTGGCCGGCTGTGCATTACCGGGTGAGCACTCCCCTGGGCCTTGTTGCCATCAGCTGCGGCCCGGGCGATGACAGGCATGACTTTGGCAATCAGGCGGTGCTGCTGTCGCTGGACACGGCAGGCAGTGATAGCTACCCGGCCGGGACTGCATCGACGGCTTCCTACGACCAGCCGCTGAGCATTTCGATCGACCTCTCAGGCGATGATGGCTACGCCGCCAGTGGACGTGATGACATTCCATCAGCCGCCGCCGGCGTGTTCGGCTACGGCGTGCTGATCGACGCCGCCGGCAATGACGAGTATGCCTGCCGCTACGGCGGGGCCGGCTTCGGCCTGTTCGGCTGCGGCGTGCTCGCGGACCATGCAGGCGATGACAGCTACGAGGGCTGGGGCAACTGCCAGGCCAGCGGCGTGATGGGGCTCGGACTGCTCGCTGACGGAAATGGCAACGACAGCTACCACGCCTTCAAGTACAGCCAGGCCTATGCGGGCACGATGGGCTGCGGGCTGCTCGTGGACAGCGCTGGCAATGACCGCTACCTGGCCGACATGGAATCGCACTTCAACGGCGGGCTGTACGGCCCTGACCACCATGTGCACTTCTGCCAGGGCAGTGCCTACGGGAGGCGGGCGGACTTCGTCAACGGGCACAGCTGGGCCGGCGGCTTCGCCCTGCTGCTGGACGGCGGCAGCGGGGCTGACGAATATGTTGGCGACTGCTATGTGCAGGGCAACAGCTACTGGTACGCCATCGGCATGCTCGTTGACAAGGGGGGCGCAGACAGCTACCGCAGCGCACAGTACAGCCAGGCCAGCGCGCCGCACTTCTCCATCGGCATCCTGCAGGATGAGGCCGGTGACGACCGTTACATCGTGACGCGCCGCCAGAGCATGGGTCATGGGCGGGACTGGAGCCTTGCCTGGTTCGAGGATGCAGCTGGCAACGACTGGTACCAGGGGGCGCGCACGACGCTCGGCACCAGCCATGTGAACGCGATCAGCGTGTTCTGGGACAGGGCCGGAGACGACGTCTACCTCGGCAGGGGACCCTGCCTCGGCCAGTCCGAGCCGGAAGCGAACGGCAGCCCGCGCGATTGGCTGCTGACGCTTGGGCTGTTCATTGACGGCGGCGGAAATGACCGCTACTTCGAGCTGCCGGGCGATCCCTCTTATGAAGGATCGGATACGTACATTGGCGACGTGGAGAGCCTCGACGGGCTCATGCCGCTGGAGTATGCAGGCGACGGCAGGACCTGGCAGATGTCAGCGGCAGTCCCTGACGCCCCAGGCTATCTCGGAGTCGGTCTGGATAGCGAGTAGCCCCCTCGAACCGCATCAGGTCCGGCTACCCGGATCGTCCTGCTGAAACAGGGCAAACCCGCCTGTGGCTAGACACCGTGCTCCGGGTCCGGCGGGTTGACGGCGGGGATGCTCTCCCAGGTCGTGGTGACCGGGCCGTAGAGCGACTCATATTCAATGGTGCCGGGCACGATGCTGTAATCCTCATTCAGCAGCAGCTCGATGCGGTCGCCGGGGTCAGGCCCGAAGCCCAGGTCCATTGTCAGCATCCCGCTGTCAGTCTCCTCACCGGTCGCCGGATAGTACTTCGTGATCTCCACCGGCATCCAGCGCAGCGACGAGGTCAGCAGCAGCTTGGGCATGGCACCATCTTCAGCGGCCCGTACCAGACCCGCCATGTGCGTACCATGGTCCTCGAACTTGACGATCGGGAAGTTGACGGCCTTGAAATCGAACTCACCCGTGCCGGACTCCGTGTAGGTGGCACCGGGTATGAAGTCGTAGTTTGTCAGGGTACCGGAGATGGAGTAGCTGACCTTGCTGTCCGGCATGAAGTAAACATCGGAGATGGGCTGCACGACCGGCGTGTCACCGGGCTGCAGGCGGGTCTTGCGCACGTCGGCGCGCATGTGGATATCGAACACCAGGCTGTAGGTGATCGTGCCCTCTCCACTGTTGCCAACGATGATTCCACCCGGGCTTTCGAGGGTCATGTTGAACTGGCCGTGCCACTCCGTGATGTTGGCCCTGTTGCTCCGGATCGCCCCGTCGCCATCACCGAAGCCGACCTGGATCGGGCCCGTGACGCCGGGCGGCAGGATTGCGGAGATTGAAGCGCTGAAGGGGAAGTCCACCAGCTCAAGCTCCTGCTCGCCGACCCAGACCCTCGGCAGCTTCAGGCTTTCGCCCAGCGTGCCGAACTCACCCGACAGACGCAGGATCGTATAGGGAGCGGAAGGACCGTCCGGGGTGATCGCCGGTTCCATGATCCAGAAGCTGCGCAGTGAGGGTGCCAGCACAGCATCGGTACCTGTTGTCAGCAGGAGGACATCCCGGTTGAATATGGCAGCGTCGGAATCGAAGTTGCCCTTGTAGTCCATTATCTCCTGCAGGCTGAAGGGCCGCATCGGCGGGCTGTCAATCGGGTGCTTGTAGTCCAGGACATAGCGGGTGCCTCTTTCGATGCTGTCAAGCCCGAGCGCGTCATCATACAGTTGCAGCATCCTGGCATTCGCTGCGGTGTTGCCAACCGGATCATTCCAGCCGAGCACCGTGGCGGCCCCGAGATCGAGCAGCCGCTGCCGGAATGCGGCTGCCGCATCGGTGCCGCTGTGGCAGCAGTTGAGGTACACCAGCGCTCCCGGCGTCAGCCCCCATTCGATATCCGCCAGGGCGGTATCGGTCAGGCCGTAGAATCTGCCGCCCGCGTTCAGTCCATAGAACAGGCTGAGGTCCCGGTGCAGGTCGATGTAGGTCTCGTCGTTCTCCTTTGAAACCGGAGTGGCGCTGACGAGGTGGAAGCCGCCGGCCTGCCCCTTCTCGCCGTGACTGTCAATATGCACGATGCTGACCGGACTTTCACCGCCGACATTCAGCAGTTCGTCGATTGTCATGGTTCTGCGTACGACCTGGTAGCCACTGGCCGTCAGTCCCGGTACGATTGCATCCTGGTCAGAGGGGATGCCCTGGCCCGCAGTGCCATCCAGCAGCAGTGCCACTCTGCCCTGCGGGTGGATGGTGGAGGTGTCCCTGCCATCCTGTCCCGGTGGAGGATCCGCTGGCAACGAGTTGGCCTCACTTTCATTCTCGAATTCGCGGTTGGTGTTGACAACCAGCGGCCGGCCGTCGCTGAACGTGGCCCAGGCGCTGCCACCGGAGACATGCGGATCCTCCAGGCCAGCCAGGCCTTCCATGAAGCTGACCATGGCGGCAGCGTGTGCTGCGCTGCGCTCATCCGGAGAAAGTCCGGTGAACTGCTGGAGCACCTCGATCAGTTCCGCCTGGACGTCATCCATGATCAGAGCGCGTTCCTCATACGGCATCACCGCTTTGCCACCCGTGCCGTCGTAGTCATAGGGCAGGCCGGGAACACCGGCAGTGGCACCACTGAGCGGCACGACCCGGAATGTCTGGCCGGCCACGGCGGGTATGTCGATGCTGAAACTGCGCCTGCCACCGCCATCTGGCACGGTGCTGGCGGAAAACCCGGCCTGGGCGACTTCAGTCCAGCTTGACTCCTCCCCGGGTGTCGTTGTCATCTGCACGCTGTAGGCACTGATCGTGCTGAGGTAGTTGGCGGCAATCGGCGCGATGTCCGCGGCATTCACCTCACCGTTGACATCGCCATCCGCCAGCTGGGCGAGCAGCCAGTCCGGACTCGCTGCGGTCTTCTTGTAATGCAGGGCGATCGGGGTGATGTCGGATCCGCCGACCTCGCTGTCCTGGTTGTAATCCCCGGCGTTGAGGTAACTCCACTGCGCCGTGGCGCTCGTGTCGTCAACTCGCTGCAGCGTCAGGTCGGCAACGGCATTCCTGACGCCGGTGGGGGCAGCCGAAATGAACCTGTCCCCGCCCTCAGCGAGCAGGGCAGCCTTCAGCCCGGATTTGAGCTCAGCGAACAGCACGGGGTCCACACCCGGCGGCGCCTGCAGGTCGTCAATTTCCAGGCCGGCCTGGCCGGGGGACAAGTCACGCTGTGGGGATGTTTCAGGGAAGTGCCGGGTTGTGTTGCCCGCGCATGCAGCAAGGGTGGCAAGCGCAAGGACCACGGTCATGAGAGAGCCGGCATTGTTGATGTTACGAAGCATCAGAAATTGTCTCCTTCTCAGTATGTCCGCCTGGAGTTCCAGGGCAGATCCAACGGGAGAGTTGGCAGCGACAGGCAGCGGAGTGACAGCGCGCTGGCCATGCCATGATATCAAACAGCGCTGGCAGCCCCGGCGGGATTCGTGAAATCGCGATGCTGCTCAGTAGGCAGCAGTCATCGCCACACTCGCTTTCGTCAATGGATCAGGGAGTCAGGAATCAACTTCTCTGGTACTGCGAGTTCAGGAACTGTCTCGCCTTGCTGTTCCGCTGCCGGCGCCGCCGATTATATGAATACCAATATTGATCAATAAGTGTTGATTCTCCGGCTTTGCCTGTATTAGTATGCAACTCAGTGCCAGCGAACAACCTGAGCCGGAATAGTCGGGAGCGTATAGCTACAGATTCGGGCTGCCTTGCATTGTCTGCAGCCCGGCAACCTGCCCTTCCCGGATTGACTCGGCATTTGCATGGCGGGGAAGCCCATGCTTAGACCGATCCGGGGGCGCGGTGCGGAAATTGAGCAGGCCTGCAGGCTGCTCAATGCATGGCTGGATGAACCGCGCGCTCAGGCTGAGAGCTCCGAAACGAAGAAATGCGTGGTTTCCATGCTGATAGTCAGTGGGCAACCCGGGCTCGGCAAGTCGAGATTTACCCGCGAAGTCGCCCGGCGCCTGTCCTGCCGAAGCGGCCTGCGGATGCTGGAGCATCGCTGTCAGCGGAACCCGAGCTGGATCTCCTTCATTCGCTCCACCACGCGGATGATCCGGCGCGAGGGCAGCGAAAGTGCTGAAGCGCAGTGGCGGGCTGCCTGCCACAGTGCTGCCGGCAGGCCCGGGTATGCACACTGCAGTGATTACTGCGATCTGGCAAGCGTCTTCGCAGGCATCGCTGCCGCCGCCGAGACCCAGCAGCCAGCCGCGGATCTCAGCCGGGAGTCACTTGAGGCCGTGGCGCAGGCGAGCCTGGAGCTGGCTGCAGCGACTGCGGATGAGGGTTTGTGCCTGTTCCTGGACGACCTGCAGTGGCTGGGCGAACTGGAGTCGGACCTGCAGCGTTTCATTGCCGGTCTGCGGCTGCAGCGTGACCTGCTGATTCTGGCAACGATCCGCGTGGGCCATGCAAGCAGGCTGCTGGAGCTGGCACCCGTCAGGTACACCCATGTTGAGCTGAAGCCGCTGGATCTGGCTGCCGGAGACCAGATCCTGCGTGATGTCCTCGGCAGCGGGCCACAGGCCGAGGACTGGAAGAATGCCCATGACATTGCACGTGGCAACCCCCTGCTCTACGAACAGCTGGGCGGATTGCTGCAGCTGAGCCAGGGCACTGCCGAAGTGGAGGATGCGATGCCTGGCGGCAGGCCGGCCCCCGGCAACCTGCAGCGGATCCTGCTGCTGCGTCTCGCGAAACTGCCGGACAGCTTCCAGCGGCTTGTGCAGCTGCTGGCGGTGGCCGGTGCCGACATGCCAAGGCGGGCCATGCTGGACCTGCATCACCGCCTGGAGAGTGGCAATCCCCCCGCATCCGTTCCCGTGCAGCTGCCCGTACAGGACGATCTGGCCAGTCTCGTGCAGGAGTTCAATCTGGAGCACGATGAAGTCCGGGCAGTGATTGCGGACAGCCTGCCTGCGGAGCTCCACTGCAGGCTCCAGCGTGCCGTGGCGGGGGAAATCCGCCGGCGCATGCAGGTCGGCTCGGCGACCGAGCTCGATGACCTGCGGGCCCTGATCAGCCATCTGGATGCGGCGGGCGAGCGGGAGGAGCTGCATCAGCGGCAGTGCGAAATGCTCATGCTGCTGCTCCAGACGGGGCGCGGAGCCAGCTGCAGCGGCCTGCTGGAACAGGCCCGGGCCAGCGCGCCGGATCCGTCCCCGCAGCTGCTCAGGATCGAAGCCTTCCTGCGGGCAGGCCAGCTCAGTGCGGATATGAGCCGGGATCTGCTCGAGCAGGCGCTGGCACACTGCGGGGGGGAAGCCTGGACGGAACTGCGCGGCCGGCTGCACGGCGACATTGCCAATCTGCACGCGCAGGCCGGCGGGGTGGCGGAGGCGATTGTGCATTACGATCGCAGCATTGCGGAACTGCAGCGGGCCGGCTCCCGGCGCTCACTGGGAATCGCGATGGCCAACCTCGGCATCCTGCTGCACCGCCAGGGCCGCTTTGAGGATGCCCGGGAACGCTATGAGGAGGCACTGCGGATCGCCGGCGAGCAGGGCAACCTGCGTTCGCGCTCGGCTGTGCTCGGCTACCTGGCGACGCTCTACCTGGATCTTGGCAACATGGAGCTGGCGCGGGCCTACTACGAGGAGGCGATTGCCCTGCATGAACGCCTCGGCGACCTGGCCTACCTCGCCAATTCGCTGGCGGATTATGGCAACATGCTGCGCGAGCAGGGCCTGTTTGAGGAAGCGCTCGCGAGCTACCGCAGGGCGCTTGGCTACTACAGCGGGCAGGCCTCGGGCTACGAGAAGTGCGTGACGCTCTACAACATCGGCAGGCTGCACAAGCTGCAGGGCAATCCTGCGGATGCCGAGGCATCACTGCGGGCGGGACTGAACTCTGTTCCGCAGGGCGAGGCGAACCCGCTGAGCGGGATCGTGCTGGCGGAGCTGGGAGATGCGATCTGCCAACAGGGCAGACCGCGGGAAGCGGTGAGTGAGCTGCGCCGGGCACTTGAATTGTCCAGTCCGGATATCTATCCACTGTTCAGGGGCCAGGCCCTGTGTTACCTGGTGCGCGCGCTGCAGCGCGCGGGGGAGCCTGCGCAGGCCAGGGCCTTGCTTCAGGAGGCACGGCAGCTTTACAATGAACTCGGAGAGCCACAGGACCTGGACTTCCTGCCTGAGCTTATGCGAGTGGAACAGGAGCTGGATGAATCGGAAGGAGCGATCGGTTTCGGTACTGCGGAGGCTTGAGCGAATCTTGAGAGTTTGCTGAGGAATAGTTCTAACAAGTCATTTACACTTTATGTAGTTGGAATCGGGAGGAATACATCGTCATGCATACAATCGAAGCAATCGAGCTCTACATAAGCAGTCAATCTGCATCCAAACCAGGATATCTACATCTTTATACAGACCGAAGGAAGCCCGAGAGTGATTATACCGAGGCAGTTTTGAACGTAAGTGGTGCACCTGGATCTGGAACAAAAGGAAACATTCTGATTAATGGATTGATTGTAAAAGGCAACTCTTACTTTATTAACACAGAAATTCCAATTAACAGGATACCAAAGAGCTGGATGCACTCCGCCGACAAGTCTCCATTAAAGTGTATAGCCTGCTGGTTCCTGTCAGATAATTCCGGATTTCGACCAAATCCACTTGGCACACTCAAGCCCCAACCCACTGGTTTCGAAACTAGGACTACAACACCAATAAAAGGACCAAGTGACTCAAGACTTGGCAAATATAAGTGGACATTATGTTATAATGTTTACGATTCGATCAATGGAAACTACATAGTAAAAGCAAAGGGTCACTTCTGCATTACAAGCCACCCGGCTAGCATTGCTGAGCTGTACGATGGAAATGCACAAGCTACAACCCCAATAAATCTCCAGGCCATTCAGGGTCAGATTCTCAGTGGAAACGCACCTAAAGAAAAGTGGACTTGGATCTCAAGCACTTGTTGAAGTGACTTCCATGTTCAACAATACCACCTATTGCGCCCTCATCGCGATTCTGATTCTTGTTTCCAATAGTTCTAAGATAGACGCAACTCCCTGCTCCGAATCCACAATAGAGATTTGCAAGGAATGTTCAGCGAGGGCAAAATCCAAATCTGATGACAGATTTTATTACTTCGTATATCCAATTGAATTGGAATCTCATAAACCCACAAGACGCTTACGGGATTCCTTCCTGACGCTCAATAGCAAGCTACATGGTGAACCTGAGAGAATCTCTTTACCTTATGATGACTTATACTACTCCAATGAGGCACCATTAACAGATAAATTGCTGTCTATCGATATCAAGGATTTACTTAGCTACTCCAGTCTTGACGATGTTGGATACTCTGATCAACATGGTACTTTCCTTGTTCTGACGCCCTTGAGCCGTGATATGGACGTTGAGCTGGAGAAGCATCTTAAAGAGCTCAGTGACCAACTGAACTTCAACAAAATCGATCTGCAATTGCGGTCAACAATTTCCTTCAGCCATTCTGAAGGTGAACCTATCAGGGCTAGGAATGAAGTATTTGATGATTTGGGGTACAGTGATAATATTTACAATTCAATTGAAAAGAATTTTCAATCCAGATCCCAAAATTTCAAGAATCCAAATTGTGAACACATTGTTGTATTTATTCTTGATGGTGGAATTCCTGATTCACATTGGTCTTTAGATGGTTGCTTGATTAGTGAGAACAGTTTTTTCAAAGATATTAATGATGGGGTAAAAAGCTCACACAAACACAATATCAGCGATTATACGCATGGAACGGCAATTGCCAGTGTTATTGCCGGGACAGAGAATAATAATGGCACAATCTCAAAGGTAGGGATGGCTCCATTTGTGCAGATTGTCCCGATTGCTCTTGATATGAATGTCAGGCAATACGATCAGACCGAAGAGTACCGCATCGATACATATGATGTGCGAGATGCCCTTGTTAAGATCAAACGCAAGATTGAGAGTATCAAGAGCAACAGTGATGGAGATAGTTACAATTTCATCATCAACATGTCTTTCTCTCAATCTGACAATGACGCTATACGAGAATTGCTGACAGATGAGCTTCTGTCACTTTCAAGTTTGGGATGCATTGTTTCAGTATCGGCTGGAGATTGTTGTACGGATTCCATTTGCTCAATCACATCACCCAGTAGTACGGAGTGGGAATCGCAAAACAACATCATTGGAGTATCAGGTTATTCACTAAATGAAGACGGAGAAAGAATTGCATGTGGGTTTGCAAATGAATCCGAGGCAGTGGATTTTGTTCTACCTGCCGAAGACATCATTGCCGCAAATTTCCATAACTCCAAACATAGTTATACTGCCAGCTGGGGCAAGCGGACAGGAGTTAGTTTTGCAGTACCACTATTTTGTTCTTGTGCTGCGTTGATCTGGAGAAACTGGCCTGAACTTTCAGCTGAGGAAGTAGTATCTATTCTTAGGAAATCAGGAAATCACAGAACTTTGATCAATTTTCGCACACATCCTAGCATGATAGATCTCTCTGAGATCGACTGGGGTCTCGATCTACAAGGCATCCGGGCCTGGATCAATACAGATGAGGATGATCCCTCCACCTAACCATGTCCATGATCCGCATCACAGCCATTGAGGACAACCCGGATATCCTGAAGATCCTCAGGGTGCATCTCGAGCGCGCCGGCTATGTCTTCAGCGAGCACCGCGATGGTGCCCTCGGGCTGGAGGCCGTGAAGAAGGCCCCGCCCGACCTGCTGCTGCTGGACCTGATGCTCCCCGGCATGGACGGCCTGGAGGTCTGCCGCCAGCTGAGGGCCCTCCCTGCCACCGTGGATGTGCCGATCATCATCATCTCGGTGCGCGACCGCGAATCCGACATCGTGCTCGGCCTGGGGATCGGCGCGGATGACTACCTGACAAAGCCCTTCAGCGCCGCCGAGCTCGAGGCCCGCGTGAAGTCCGTGCTCCGGCGCAGCAGCCGCGGCCGCCAGCTCAACACGAGCGCCATCGTGCGCTTCCGGGAGCTGCTGATTGATCCGAACAGCTTCCAGGCCAGCCTCGCCGGTGAGCCGCTGCAGCTGACGCGCACGGAATTCCGCATGCTGCACACCCTGGCTGGCAACCCCGGCCGGGTGTTCACGCGCGAGCTGCTGAAGGACATGGCGATCTCGGAGGATGTGATCGTGATGGATCACAACATCGATGTGCACATCGGCGCGATCCGCAGGAAGCTCGGCGAGGCCCGCGACCTGATTGAAACCGTATGGGGTGTCGGCTACCGCTTCGCCGCGGACAGCCCGGACCCCACTGCGGCATAATGGCAGGCTGGCTGCGGGCTGCACCCCCCGCAGGAATCAGCCAGGGAGGACCAGATGGAGGGACGCAAGCCGGATGCCGGTGGGAGCGGAGCTGCTCCGGCCGGCGAAATGCAGGACAGCCAGGCAGCGCTGCAGCTGCTGCTGCAGGAGCTCGAGACTCCCGTGCTCTTCCTCGACAGGGAGCTGCGCTTCCTCGACTGCAGCAGCGGTTTCCAGCGCCAGCTGGCAGGCGGCGGCAGGCCGGAGGCCGCAACGCCGCTGGCGAGGCTGCTGCCGGACCTGGAGGGCACATCGCTGCAGCTCGCCGCCCAGGAGGCCCTGCAGAGCGGTGTTGCCAGCCAGCTGCCGCCGACGATCAGCAACCGCTTCATGGACACCCGGCTCCAGCCCTGGAGCGGAGGGCTGCTCCTGATCTTCGAGGATGTCAGCGGCCGCCGGCAGCTCGAGCAGATCCGCTGGGAACTGGTGGACGGCCTGGTGCACAGCTTCCAGACCCCGCTGACATCGATCTACGGCTTCACCGAGATCCTGCTGCGCGATGAGGAACTGGACAGCGAGACCCGCCGCGATTTCACCGGCCGGATCCAGGCCCAGGCCCAGGCGCTGACGAGCCTCGTTGGCAACCTGCTGCACCTCTCGCGGCTGGAGCGCCGCCCGCAGGCACCACGCGACCCGCTGGACCTGCGGCATGTCGCCATGGAGTCCCTGCGCTCCGTGATGCATGCCGCGGAATCCCAGGGCATGGAGCTGGGGTTCGCTGCCGGCGAGCGCGAGCTCCTGGTCCGGGGCGACTTCCGCGACCTGCATACGGCGATCTACAACCTGCTTGACAACGCGATCAAGTACAGCCATTACGGCGGCAGCGTGAGCCTGGTGCTCGAGAGCCTGGGCAGCGAGCATGCCGTGGTCGTGACTGACAACGGGATGGGCATCGAGCCGGAGATCCGCGAGCGGATCTTCGAGAGGCTGTTCCGGGGTGACAGCGCGCGGCGCGGTGACTACCGCGGCTCCGGCCTCGGACTGTCCCTCGTGCAGGAGATTGCCAGACTGCACGGCGGCAGGATCGAGCTCGAGAGCCGGCCCGGCGAGGGCAGCCGCTTCATGCTGATCCTGCCGGGCGATGGCTGAATAATCCCGCAGCGGCGGATCAATGGCGCGGGGGAGCGGGGGAGCATGGGAGCGGCCCGGCACAGGGACACGGGGGCGAGCTGTCCGTCCGGGGTCCGCAGATGCGCCGCCCGGCCCACTCTCCGGCGGACCTCACCCGGCCCCCTGCATTTCAAGCGCCGCCGCCCAGCCCTCTGCCCCACCGGCACTCCCCCGGCACTGCCCCGCCCTCTGCCCCGGCACTCCTTTGGCACTCCCCCGCCCTCTGCGATAATGCTGCATTACCCACCGCATACATCTGCGGTGGCTGGCGGCAGGCCGGAGCTGCCGCGGGAAACATACAGGGAAGGATGGCTGGATGGTTACTGGTGGCCTTTCCAGCTTTCACCGGTCAGTCTCTCATAGACCCTGCGTCCCAGCCATGTGGCGATGACTTCCTGCATTTCGGGCTTGCTGATGAAGTTATGCGTCAGCTCCTCATTGTCATCCATACGTTCAATGAACAGCGACTCAAGGATCTGCTGGAACACCAGCTGGAACTTCTCCTGTGAGTTGACCAGAGCCGCCTTCTGCAGAGTGTCATTCCTGACTGCAACCTCCGCAATCTGATCAAAGAACAGCTGATCCGCCTCTGTCAGCTCGCCTCCGAATCGCTCGTTGATGATGTCAATCAGTTTTGACAGTTCCACATGCTCCTCGTGCACGGCACCACTGCCGACCTCACGCGGGCCATCCAGCTGTTTCGCCGTGCCTTCACTCAGCGAGATAGAGCCTTCGCTGATCTTCTGCAGGCGATAGTACTCAAGGTCCACATCTCCATCAAACTGATAGCCTGGCCCTGTCCTGCGCTTTGGCAACTTGAGCATCAGGAATTTCAGGTATGTGAACAGTCTTTCAAGTTCAGTATCCTGATAGGGAATCACCTGGCTGAGAAAACTGTAGAGGTTGCGGAAACTCTGCGCATTGCCCCGCCAGAGCTCCGCTTCATCCTCGTCCTTATCCTGGAAATCCTCGAAGCGCTGCACAGCCTTGTCGATCAGGGCATTCATGGTCCTGTGATCAGTCGGACTCTGCTTCTGCTTCGGAGCAAAGAACACAGCGGAGAATTCCAGCACTTCTGTCTGCAGATAAATGCCGGATGCGTCCAGGCCGGACTTGACCGAATACATCAGATCCGGATCGACATTCTCCCCCATCACCGCGCCTTCGTAGTACTGCTTGAATGCCTCCTGGATCTCCTCCGGATCGTTCACGAAGTCCAGCACGAAGGTATCATTCTTGCGCGGGTGGATCCTGTTCAGTCTGGACAGCGTCTGCACCGCCTGGATTCCCGCCAGGCGCTTGTCAACATACATCGTATGCAGCAGCGGCTGATCAAACCCGGTCTGATATTTTTCGGCAACCAGCAGGACACGGAATTCCGGCCTGGCAAAGGTATCAGGGAGTTCCTTCTCCTTGATCCCGTTGTTCATTCCCACTTCCGTATACGTTTTCTCAGGCAGCTTGTCATCCTCAACCGTGCCAGAGAAGGCGACCAGGCATCTGATCGGGTAGTTCCTTTCCGAGATGTACCTGTCAAATTCCTGCTTGTAGCGCACGGCTTCCAGGCGTGAGCCGGTCACTACCATCGCCTTGGCATGCCCGCCGATCTTGTGGATGGTGTGCTGCTGGAAATGCTCTACCATGATTTCCGTCTTCTGGCCGATATTGTGCGGATGCAGGCGCATGAAGCGCGCCAGCGCCCGCAGCGCCTTCTTGCGCTCAACGTTCGGGTCGTCAGCAGCCTTCTTCACGAGCTTGTAGTAGGTCTTGTAAGTCACGTAGTTGCGCAGCACATCCTCGATGAAACCTTCCTCGATTGCCTGGCGCATGGTGTACTGGTGAAAAGCCTGGCCATTCCTCCCGAAGATTGCCAGGGTCTTGTGCTTCGGCGTCGCCGTGAAAGCCAGGAAGCTGATGTTCGGCTGCCGGCCACGCTTGGCCATCGAGAGGAAGAGCTTCTCCACGTCGACTTCCTCTTCCTCTGCCGCCTGCTCCCGGGCCTTGTTGCGCAGCTCCTCTCCGCCCAGCACGCCCTTGAGCTCCGTCGCCGTATCTCCGGACTGTGAGCTGTGGGCCTCATCCACGATCACCGCATACTTTCGCGTTGGCAGGAAACTCCCCTGCTCCCCGCGCTCCTCGGCCAGCTTCACGAGCTGCCGGGTCACGAAGGGGAATTTCTGCAGCGTGGTGATGATGATCGGCACTCCGGATTCCAGTGCTTCCGCAAGCTGGCGGGAATTCTCATCAATCTTCTGCACCACACCCTGACGGTGCTCGAACTGGTAGATCGTGTCCTGCAGCTGCCTGTCCAGCACCACCCTGTCCGTGATCACGACCACGCTGTCAAACACCTTCTCATCCGCCCTGTCATGCAGGGAAGACAGACGGTGCGCGATCCAGGCAATCGTGTTGCTCTTGCCGCTGCCCGCGGAATGTTCAACGAGGTAGTTGTGTCCCACACCCTCCTGCTGTGCCGCTGCCACTATCTGGCGCACCGCCTGCAGCTGGTGGTAGCGCGGGAAGATCAGCGTTTCCTTCCTGTATTTCTTCCCCTGCTCGGACATCTTCTCCCTTACCTCAAGATGCAGGAAGCGGGCCAGCAGGTCCAGCAGGCTGTCACGCTGCAGCACCTCCTCCCAGAGGTAAGCCGTCCTGTAATTGCGGCCAAGCGGGTCCGGCGGGTTGCCGGCTGCGCCATTGTCACCCCTGTTGAACGGCAGGAAATGCGTGCTCGTGCCCTTGAGCTGCGTTGTCATCCGCACCTCGTCCGGGTCCACGGCGAAATGCACGAGGCTGCGCTGCTTGAAGATGAACAGCGGTTCGAACTGGTCGCGGTCAGTGCGGTACTGCTTCACCGCATCCAGCACATTCTGCCCGCTCAGCGGGTTCTTCAGCTCCAGGCTGGCAACGGGAATCCCGTTGACGGAAATCAGCATGTCCAGCGACTTGCTGTTCTTGGCGCTGTAGTGCAGCTGCCGGCTGATGCCCAGCCGGTTGGCCCGGTAACGGGCTTCCAGCTCCGGATTCAGGCCGTGGGCGGGGCGGAAATAGGCAATTCGCAGCGTCCTGCCGTAGCACTTGAAGCCATGCCTGATCGTTGCCAGTGAACCATGCTCATCCATCCACTTGCACAGGCTCGCCAGAATGCGCTCGTCCGTTTCATTGCCATGCAGCTCACTGAGCTTCCGGTACTGCTGCGGCTGGGTCTCCCTGATGAACTCAATGCAGCTCCGCGGAAAGATGGCACGGCCTGAATCAAATTCCTTCGATGGCAACTGCAGGTAGCCATCCCCCAGCAGTACGGCTTCTATCGCTTCTTCAAACTTCAACTCTGAGGTCTGCTTCATTCTGCATTTCCTCCAATGGGATCTGGCCAATTACAAAGGAAAACTCAGGCAACTCATGCAATTTCTATAAACTCTTTGTGCAACTTCTTCCAAGTCAGCTCTTGTCTGAACAACTTCTGGATCCAGCCAAGCTTCCACAGCCGATTTTCTCCAGCTGGATCAAGGGTAGGATGATCTAGTTTAAGGATATCCATACGTATCTGCATCGACACTCAATCCAGTGATGGATCCATCAATTTCTTGGAACGGAATACCTCACGCCACATATTTCATGCGTCGGTAGAATTGGCAGTGTTTTGCTCTTCTTTCTATTTGCACCAAATTGCTCCTTTTCTGATCCATTTACCTTTAAAGCTGCAATCATATTATAGTAGTTGAGATCATCGCAAAGCACTCGACCATATTCTTCCCTCTAATAAATCTCTTCCTTTTTCAGATTGCTGACTCTTTAAATGTTAATATGGCTCTCATACCTAGCAAGGCCCGTCTGCTCCCCCTGCTCATCATTTTGAAGGAACTAAGTAGCGCCAGTGTAACCGCACAGACCAAATTATCTGAGGAAAGAATATAAGAGAAGTTCTACCTTATCCCGAAACGCACCATATGTAACATTGACTGCATGAGGTTGCGTTCCAGTTGTGTGTGTTGATGAACACTTCTAAACATGTGGGACTTGAGTTTTTCTAATTACTCTCACTTCCCCAGTCTCTCTGTCCACTCTATAGTAAGTATTTTTTGAACAACAACAGTGTTGCCAATACTCGATTCAATGTGTGTGCTTTCAATTTTGCATCCTTCAACTGCTTAATAGAGATAAGTGCATATTAAATTGACTTCTATTTCAACTTCCTCTCCTCCTTTTCACTCGCACCCATCAAAACATCTAAGAATCGAATTAGAATCTGCTCAAAAGCATAACTGGTACGTCACAGATAATTTTCCCATTTGATTCATGCTTTTCAACAGATTTACGCATAGAAACGCTTCTCCAATAACCTGAGGAGAATGTGTCGATATAAATCGAGCACTAATAAATTTCTAAATATCTTGGGAAGCCCTTCAGTACGCTTCGCTGCCATCCAGGATGCAAGTGCATTTCGATCTCGTCTATTAGCACGACTGCATTTCCTTCTTGAATAGGATCATCGCTTTGAGGATTTGCAATTGCCTTCACGATATTCAAATCGGTACGAAATAATAGCCACTTGCTCCCCATCCGAAAGTTGATGCAAAGAAGGTTTGTCTCTTTTATCCACAACGAAACCCCAAACGGAACTTATCTTTATTCATAATTTGTAAAATCGAGATCAACTCTCTACTTACAGCACGGCATAAAGCATATGAAACCACGTGTCCTATAATAGTTCCATTATCAAGACAACCTTCCTGAACTCAAAACCAATGCATGAACTCTCGTAATTGAGTCTGATTCTCATCAAGAGCACGAATATATACCTGAGACTGATCAAGTAATGGCTATTGGTGGCAAATCTTCAGGTTGTCTAGCAATTGACGACTCGGTGAATAATAGACAGCCAAAGCAGGATTTAAGGACTCTCGCAACTTCTTTAGTTGAGCACGGTTTCCTGAGCACCAGCTTCCAGATTTCCAGTGAATGTTCGGTTTCTCAATTTTTCTGCAAAAACCGTTGCTTTATCACTTGTGTCATCAGCATTTCTCAAACAAGACAAAGCGATCCCAGGCTTCTTGCCTGATTGACGTACTCTTTGAACCCCTGCATAATAATAATGATCTTCTATTGCTAGGCTTTTAATGTTACTTCGAGTGATGTCTTGTCATTATGGATGTCATCATCCACAAAGTAACTGGCAATTCCTGTTGCTGATGTCAATTCAGGTAATGTTGTTTGACTGGCACTTTTGCAATGGCGTAAAGAATTGTAGATTTACCTATGCCATTGGTCCCAACTACCAGAGTAACGTTCTCGTGAATATCTATCACCAAGCCGTTCAATCCTCGACAATCTTTTAAATCTATCTTTCTCAGCTTCACCCTCATTTCCTCCAAAGGAATCTGGCCGGTTACGGCAGCAGTGATCAGCGTTGTAGCTTGCTCGTAAAGCAAGTCTGTGACATCTGCAATTTCATCGAACTTCAGAGATCTTCTTTGTAACATTCTCTACGAACTTCTTTACTTCTGCTTGTTCTGTTGCCAAAGGCATGGGCACAGGCGAGCTCTTTGATGTTTGTTCCGATAAAGAGGCTAGATTAGTAGACTTGTTGGCTCGTTGCTCAAAGTAGCGTTTTGCATAGAGAGTCGACGTCAGAGCGCAAGCCACTCAGGGTCTACAGCAAATGGTCTTACAGAAAAAACATGATTCTGGTGAAGGCGAGGAAAAACCTCATCCTTCCACACAGCCCCGTCCGAGCTTGTCGATATCGCCACCTTCATTCACTGACACATCGCCATATTGGAGTAAATACGATTCAGCCTCCACAGGTGTGACCTCTACGGATTTTTTATTTCATCGAGCTTCAGGTAGCCGTCCTGCACGTGGCCAACCCTTAAGATATGACGCTCAACAGATCACTGCGGTGAGGTGCTTCTTCCCAAGCGTTAAGTCCACCTCAGACATTTGCCAGATGCTTTAAGCGATTCAGCCCCAATGCGCCGGGATGTCCACCAGCCAGTCCAGGCCGGAGGGCTTCATCGGCACATTCGGGTCCAGACCCTTCGTGACAGCCTGGCTGATCAATTGCCACTTTCCACAGCTTCTCCTCAGCAGCTCCAGCATCTGCTTCTCTGCAATCAGGGCATCAATGCGTGCGGTCTCGCGGTCGAGGTATTCTGAAATGCTCTGCTGCAAATCTAACGCAATCACAGGAAATGGTAAGTTCCTTACCTTCTCAGCATTAAGATTGTCTTGTGTATTGCTGTTTGCCTCTGCTACTAAGATTGGTTGCAAGTGCCGTAGCCACCACTTTGCAAACTCTTGATTCACTTCTTTTGCGAATTCAAATCCAAGAATCGCTTGATTGACAACTGCTGAAATTTTCAACTGCGAAACATGCCCAATACTTGCATACATTGAGTAAACTAGTGTGCCAGGTAACAGTACTCTTATTCTTTTAGATTTCCTGCCAATCTCAGTAATTCTTTTCTCAGTGCTTAAGACATGAGATGTATTACTCATATCACCAATCGCAACCCATGGAATTCCGGTATCATCGTTTGACCAATAATCATCATTGTTTGTATCTGGTGTCCCTCCAGAATGCAGATTGGCTAAAACGTGTTTTAAGCGAGTCATGGTCCTTTTGCCATTGCCTTCAATATGCCTACTACTCACTCCGTCACCTCGCGCAGCAGTTCCATGATGCGCTTCTCAACCGCCTCCAGTTCGCTGTCAATTTCCTCCAGCGGGCGTGGTGCCTTATAGACAAAGAACTCCCGGTTGAAGTTGATTTCGTAGCCGACCTTGCCGATGCCGTTGTCCTTTTCATCCAGGGATTCCCTGTCAACCCAGGCATCCGCCACATAGGGCAGCACCTCGCGCCTGACGAAGCTGACAACATCCTCCTGCAGGGGGATGTTCTCCTGGTCACGCAAGGCGGAATCATTTTCGTATTCGATGTGGTTACCCTTGCCGTCGGGATGCAGGCCGAGCAGGCGCGGCAGTTCCTCCCGCTCCAGCTCCGGCAGCTGCTGGCAGGGGAACAGTGCCCCAGGGTCGACATCCACTGACTTATGTACTTTCGCAACTACGGGCTCTGCCTCGGGATCAGTTTCCGTGAACGCTTCCCTGAATGACTTCTTCTGCCTGGTCCCCCTGGCACCGCTGCCCCAGCCCTCCATGTTGTCGGGCAGTTTCTTCACGATCTGCTGGACCCGCTTCCAGACCAGGTTCCAGTCCAGCTGCGGCTCTTCGCCGAAATGTTCCTCAATTGCGAGGATTGCATCCAGCAGTTCAGGATAGGTATCCAGATACCGTTCCTTCGCCTCCGGTGTGATCTGGAAGCGCAGGCGCAGCGGACGCTGGATCGTCACCCGGCGGTAACCGAAGTAGTCATTGGCAAACAGCTTGCTGGTGGCGGACTGCGGCATGCCGCCATGCTCACGCGTGATCTCGTCGATGGCTGCCTGCTCCAGATAGCGCCGCTTGTTGCCAAGGCTGCGCTTCATCGGCGTCCAGCGCTCACGCGCATCAATCAGCTGGATGACACCCTTGCGTTCCTGCTCCTTGCGGTTGGAGAGCACCCAGACGAATGTGCCGATTCCGGTGTTGTAGAACATCTGCTCAGGCAATGCGACAATCGCCTCCAGCCAGTCGTTCTCGATGATCCAGCGGCGGATCTCACTCTCGCCACTGCCCGCCCCGCCGGTGAACAGGGGCGAACCGTTGAAGACGATCGCCAGGCGTGTGCCGGGCCTGTCCATGTTGCCGGCCTCGAAGGGCTGGAACTTGGAGATCATGTGGAGCAGGAACAGCAACGCACCGTCATTCACGCGCGGCAGTTTGCCGCTATAGCCCCTGAAGTTCGGCCAGCTGTCTATCTCCTTCTTCTCCCCCTTCCAGTCCACGCCGAAGGGGGGATTGGCAATCAGGTAGTCGAAGCGTTGCCCCTCGAACCTGTCCTCTGTCAGGGTGTTGCCAAGCCTGATCTGGCTGTCGCTGTAGCCCTTGATCAGCAGGTCGGAGGCAGCAATCGCATACGAGCGTTCGTTGTAGTCCTGCCCGTAGACCTTCACTGTTGCATCCTCGTTGTGCTCACGGATCCAGTTCTGGCTTTCAGCCAGCATCCCGCCGGTGCCGCAGGCCGGGTCGAGGATCGTGATGATCTTGCCTTCCTGAGTCAGGCTGTCGGTGTCCGGCTCCAGCATCAGGTTGACCATCATGTGGATCACTTCACGCGGCGTGAAGTGGTCGCCCGCCGTCTCATTGGCAGCTTCATTGAAGCGCCGGATCAGGTCCTCGAAGACCAGGCCCATCGTGATGTTGTCAACCCGGGAGGGATGCAGATCGATCTCGGCGAACTGAGCCACCACCTGGTACAGCCGGTTGGCTGACTTCAGCTTCTCGACTTCCTTGTCGAACTCGAAGTTCTCGAAGATCTCGCGGATGTTCCGGGAGAAGCCCTTGTGGATGTAATCCAGCAGGTGGTCAGCCACATTGTCAGGGTCACCCTTCAGCTTCCTGAAATCCATGCTGCTGTGGTTGTGGAATCCGAGCGGTTTGCCGTTCTCGTCCTTCGCCGTTTCGTTCAGAATGCGGTCCACAACCGTTTCATCCTTCCCTTCGAGAGTGCGGTACTTCTGGAGTACCGCCTCCTTGCTGGGAGCAAGTACGGCATCAAAACGCCTGAGCACGATGAAGGGCAGCATCACCCGCTCATACTGGGGAGGACGGTAGGGGCCGCGCAGCAGGTCCGCCACGGACCAGATGAAGTTCGCCAGTTGCTGGAAGTTCGCGCTAGTCACCGAGTGGATTCCTGACAGAGGATTGCATTCCACTCATTATATGTGCGGGGAGATTTCTGCAGCCACAGGGGATATGGCAGCCCCAACGGGACTCGAACCCGTGTTTCCGCCGTGAAAGGGCGGCGTCCTAGACCACTAGACGATAGGGCCAAACTACGCCGTACAGGGCTCGAACCTGTGACCACCTGATTAAAAGTCAGATGCTCTACCAACTGAGCTAACGGCGCTCGGGGCGTAGATTATACCGAACTCCGTCAGGGGGAGAAATTATATAGCAGAAGCGCGCCCGCTGTGCAGTCCTCCAGAGCATTTCCACCCGGTCTTGCCGCCAGGTTGAGCTGGAGGGGCCGGCTGCTCATGGCGGGCATTCTCAATACGGCGGCGGCTGCCCTCTGAATTGCGCAATATTCCAGAATTCAAGGGGTAGCATATTTAGCCCGCCATGGATTCCCAGCGCACAATCGCGATCACCGCGCCACTCGGCAGCATCGGCCAGCTGCTGCTCGGCAGCCTGCTGGACAGCGGCGTGAACGTGCGCGCCATGAGCCGAAACCCGCAGAAGCTGGCCTGCAGCCCGCGCCTGCGCAAGATCGCCGGCAGCATCCACGACCCGGCGGACATCGCCCGGCTGCTGGAGGGCGCGGACACCCTGTTCTGGGCCACCCCGCCGGATTTCCAGAGCGCTGACGTGCTGGACTGGTACCAGCGCGCCGGGGAGGCCGCGGCGGAGGCCATCCGTGGGAGCGGGATCCGGCGCATCGTGCATCTCTCCTCGCTGGGCGCGGAACTCGGCAGCGAAACCGGGCTGATCTACGGCTACCACCTGGTGGAGCGCCAGCTCAGCGGGCTCGTGCCCGACGTGCTGCACCTGCGCTGCGCCTACTTCATGGAGAACTTCCTGACCTGCCTGATGAGCATCGACGCCGAGCGCAGGATCTGCCGGCCCGTCAGCGCCGGGCGCAGTTTTCCGATGGTGGCCACGGCGGACGTGGCGCGGATCGCCGCCGCAGTGCTGCTCAGCCGCGACTGGCAGGGCCAGCAGGTGCAGCTCGTGCTCGGCCCGGCGGACCTGAGCCTGGCGGAGGCGGTGCACATCCTCGCCGAGGAGCTGGGGCATGAGCTGGACTACGAGCAGCATGACGGTGCGGCCTGCCTGGCGCAGCTGACCGGGCTCGGGCTGGGGGACAGCATGGCCGGGCTGCTGGTGCGCACCTATGAGTGGATCGAGCAGGCGGCCCCGGACTACGCCGCCCAGCGCGACCCGCGTGAGCACTGGCAGTGCGACTTCCGCAGCTTCGTGCGCGGCACCTTCGCGCCGATCTTCCGCTCGCTGAGCTGAGATTCAAGCTGGCGTTAAGCCGGATCAAACCCCGATTGCGCGCAGCGGGCCTGGGCTGATGCTAAAATCTGCGCGCGGTGGCAGCCGCCAGCGCGATACATATATAGAAAGGACATCCATCATGGGAATCATCGTCGGCAATGACACCCGTCTCGTCGTGCAGGGCATCACCGGCAACGACGGCAGCTTCCACACCCAGCGCATGCTGGAGTACGGCACCAACGTGGTCGCCGGTGTGACGCCGGGCAAGGGCGGGCAGGTCTTCGAGCATGAGGGCCACCGGATTCCCATCTTCAACACGATGCTCGAGGCCGCCGAGGAGACCGCTGCCAACGCCAGCTGCGTGTTCGTCCCGCCGGCCTTCGCCGCCGACGCCGTCTGCGAGGCCGCCAGCGCCGGGATGGACGTGATCGTGGCGATCACCGAGGGCATCCCCGTGCTGGACAGCATCAAGCAGTACCAGTTCGCCGCGCGCTTCGGCAGCGTGCTGATCGGGCCCAACTGCCCGGGGATCGTGACCGTGGGCGAGTGCAAGGTCGGGATCATGCCGGCCAAGATCTTCACCCCCGGCCCCGTCGGGCTGATCAGCCGCTCGGGCACGCTGACTTATGAGGTTGTCAACGCGCTGAGCGAAGCCGGGATCGGCCAGAGCACCTGCATCGGCATCGGCGGCGACCCGATGATCGGCACGACCTTCCTCGACCTGCTGGTGGAGTTCGAGGCCGACCCGAAGACGGAATGCGTGGTGGTGGTCGGTGAGATCGGCGGCTCCGATGAGGAGGACGCTGCGGAGTTCGTGCGCGAGATGAGCAAGCCGGTGGTGGGCTTCATCAGCGGCCGCACCGCGCCGCAGGGCAAGCGCATGGGCCATGCCGGCGCGATCGTGAGCGGCAACAAGGGCACGGCGGAGAGCAAGGTGGCGGCCTTCAACGAGGCGGGCATCAAGCTGGCGGACATCACGATGCAGATCCCGGATCTGGTGAAGAGCGTACTGTAGGAGGTCAGGCCCATGGCCTGACACTCAGGGACCTGGGACCGGGGACCAGGGACCGGGGACCGGGCGGAGGTGCGGCGCAATTCGCACAATGGGACCGGGGACCGGGAGCTACCTGCTTCAGCAGTAGGCGGAGGTCAGACTTCAGTCTGACAACTCGGGGATTAGTTCTTAGTGAGTTAGTTCTTAGTAGTGGCGACACCCATGTCGCCGGAACAGATTGACAACAAAAAGGCGATGCATGGTCCTCGCCTTTTTCGTAGTGCAAACAGTCTGGATAGTCGGAGTAGTTTCAATAGTGCAGCCACCTGCCTGATTGCCATCCCCATTACAGGGACCGGGGACCGGGGACCAGCAGGACTTGGGAGCTAGGTTGTAGGGCGTAGCAGAGTGCAACCCGGACACACCACACTGCGGCTCAATCCCCACCCGGGATGTCAGGCGGCTGGATAAACTCATCTTCCGTGCTGACGTGAGCAAGGGATTGGGTAGAGCCGGCCGTTCACAGCTGGGTTGGGCCGCGAGACTTCACGGCGTAAACGCCGGGCTACCTGGATTGGCAGCGATGTTCCGGAGCAGCGAGGAGCTGCTTGTCTTGGGATCTGCATTGCCGGGACCAGCGAATGCTTGCATGAGCTGGCAAAGTAACAAGACCGTCGAGTGCTCGCAAGAGACGGCAGCAAAGCAACTGAACATGGCGATCACGCATGCTGCGTGATCACCCCACCCGGGATGTCAGGCGGCTGGATAAACTCATTCCTGCGTGAGCAAGAAATTGGGTAGACGGCCGTTCACGGCCGGAATTCTCACGGCGTAAACGCCGGGCTACCTGGATTGGCAGCGATGTTCCGGGCAGACAGCGAGGAGCTTGCTTCGAGCTGTATTGCAGACCAGCGAATGCTTGCATGAGCTGGCAAAGGAACAAGGCCGTCGAGTGCTCGCAAGAGACGGCAGCAAAGCAACTGCAGCGCGATCACGCCTTTGGCGTGACTTCGCCTGCGGCTCAGCCCACGCATTCGCAATTCCCGCGTGAACGCCGGGCTACCGGGATTGGCAACGATGTATCAGGCTATCAGCGGGGATCCTGTCATCTCTCCCGGCGTAAACGCCGGACTACCGGCAATCCACTGTGTCTGCCTGAGTCCGGCAACTTCAGCGCGACCCGGATGCGCGAATGCGCGGCCGCAGCGCCAGCCCACTGAGCCCTTGGGCGAAGTGGCAACTCTAAAAGAACGGGATGCTCTGGTTGATGCCGAAGACGTCCGTCAGCACGTCCTGGCGGACCTGCTCCCAGGGGAAGAAGGTGTCGGTGCCGTTCAGCACATTGCCCTTGACAGAGGCGTAGTCGGCATGCAGCGGGTACTGCTGCAGGGCATTGATGTACATGTTCAGGTAGACTTCCTTGATCTCCGTGCGCCAGCCCAGTTCCATCGTCGTGCAGCAGTTGACCTTGCGCACGGTGATCTTCTTCACGTAGTCGCTGAGGAAGGGCTTGGAGAAGTCCGGGTAGTGCTGGGTCTGGTTGGCGGTCTTGCGGTAGTCGCCCACGACCTCCGTCGACCAGCCGTAGCCCCAGCGCTTGAACCAGCTCGTGGAGAGCCGCGTGAGCTGCCACTCATCCTCGGGGTCGTTGTCAAGCGTGAAGTTCAGCAGCCAGTTGTAGTAGCCGTCGTCCGCGATGTAGGGCGAGCGCCAGGTGCCGACGAGGTGGCTCTGGTTGAAGGTCCAGCTGGAATGCGTCGTGTCATTGCCGGGATCCGTGTTGGTGCGGATGTTGTTGCGCAGCTGCAGGGTGTGGGTCAGGCCGAAGGTGCGGTTGGGGTCAAAGGTGAAGGTGGAGCTGATCGGGTTGGGGCGGCCGTCCTCGAGGTTGTAGCCGCTGCGCAGCTGCCAGCGCCAGGAGCGCATGTTGCCGAAGGTCCAGTTGTAGGTGACGGTGTGCAGCTTGGTGGCGCGGTCACCGCGCACCGGCGGTTCCTTCACGCCCTGCTGATAGTTCAGCCGCCACTGGGCATCGAAGACGTACCAGCTCTTGGGGTCGTACTTGTACTGCGCGCTGGTGTTGACGACGTACTGCGAATTGGTGTCGTCATACCAGTACTGCTTGAAGTTGGCACTGGTCTGCAGCGAGGAGGCGTTGGAGAACTCCAGGCGGTCACTGCCGCCGATCTCGATCTTCGCACGCTGCGCTGCCAGGGCATCGCGGCGGCGGCCGGTGACGAGCTTGTCGAGATTCAGCTTGAAGGTGTTGAAGTAGGCCCCGTCGTTGATCAGGTCGCGCGGGCCGGTGATCTCGATGCTCGGGATCTCACGCGTGACATTGGTGTTGCGGTCCGTTGTGTTGTCATCGCCGTCGAGGTCAATGCCCTGCTCGGCGTAGCGCAGCTTGGCCGAGTAGCCGTCGAGCGCGGTGTCCTGGCGGCCCTTGTAGTTCAGGTCGAAGTTGTAGCTGGCTTCCTGGTCGGCGGCGATGCGGGTCTGGTTCTGGCTCTTGGAGGAGTTGTAGGTGGTGCCGGCATCGAAGGTGAAGTCCTTGCTGAGCTTCTGCCTGACGGTCAGTGTGCCGTTGATCGTCACCGGTTCGCTGCGCGGTTCCTGGGTGCCGTCGGTATTGGTCTGGCCGCCGCGGATGTCGATGTTGTGGCGGAAGTTCATCCGCACATCCGTATTGCGGGAGTTGTATCCCAGCACCAGGTTGTTGCGCCAGGTATTGGTCAGACGGCCGATCGAGGTCCCGCTGGATGAGGGGATGAAGCTCTTCTGGCGGTCGATCTTCAGGCTGCCGTTGAACTTCTGCGAGAAGTTCAGTTCCTGGTCGAGCAGGAAGCTGAATTCGTTGCCACTGTCCGCCGTGCTTTCCTTGCGCCCGAAGAGGTCCACCGCGATCATCTGCGGCCACTCCTCCTTGACGTAGGTGCTGATCGTCGTCACGCCGACCTCCGGGTTGTAGAGGTCCTGGCGCAGGCCGACGCCCACGCCGCGGCGCTGCATCACGTCCATCTTCATCACGCCCAGCAGCGGTCCATTGACACCCTCGGCCCAGCGCGTGCTGTAGGTGTAGGCGAACTTGGCGAAGGCCCCCTCGGCGCGGCTCCAGCCGTAGGTCTGCTGGATCTCGCTCTCCTCCGGTTGCCATTCGCTCTGCTCATGGGGGATCGGGATCGCGAGGATCGGCACGTAGGCCACCTTGTTGTTGTGCACGTAGACCCAGACATCGTGCAGCACCACGCTGTTGTCCTTGCGGTAGTTGACCTTGCGCGCGTTGAGGCGGTACTCCTTGAGCTGGCCGCAGTAGGGGTCGCAGGTCGTGACATCCGCGTCGTACATGATCATGTGGTCGAAGGTGCCCAGCGCGCGGTCTGCCATGAAGAAGATGTTGCCGCGCACCCGCGGACCGGTGGTGTTGCCTTCGACCCAGAACAGCTCGAAGGTCTCGGCATCGTAGTTCAGGTAGGCCTCGTCGGCGTAGACGATGTCGTCACCCTGCTGGATGGCAACGTAGCCCTTGGCATAGGCCGTCGCCGCCTGGTCGTTGACCTCGATGAAGTCAGCCCAGACAGCGATCGTGCCGAACAGCAGCTCGGCATTGCCGGTGAAGGTCAGGATCCGGTTGCGGCGGTCGTACTGGAAGGCGTCCGCGGCCCGGAAGGTCAGCTGGCCGGAAGGCAGCGGGATGTTGATCCCGCCGTCGGGGCGGGTCTCCGTTGCCAGATCCAGCAGGCTGAGGCTCTGCTCGACATTCCTGGCGATGCGCTCCTCGTCCGTCTCCGTTTCGTCAAGGGCCGGCAGGGGCCGGCGGCCGAGGTAGCTGCGCTCGGGCTTGTAGAATTCGTCGACATCCGGCGGCGGGCCGATCTGGTCCAGCATCGGCACCTGGATGTTGAGCGGCTCGGGCGCACCCTCCGCCACGTTGCCGGCGGCTTCTGCGGGACTGGGGAGAATTTTGTCCGGGACGGGCGGCTCGGCCACCACGTTTTCATCATCCACCGCAGCGGCACCGCCCTCGGCCACGTTGGCAGTTTCATTCGCACTGGGCTCACGCACCGTGTCGGCAGTGCCCTCCTCGCGGCCGCTGGGCAGGCGCGGATCCTCCTCGGGGATGGTCTGCATCGGGCTGACGGGGCCGCTGCCCTCCGCCGCGTTGACATTGCCACTGCCATCGGCAGCGGGCGGAGTCTCCGGATTGTCAGCGGGCTTCTCCGCCGGTTCGCTGTCCTTCTCAGCGGCATTGGCAGGCGGAGTCTCAGGCTGCTCAGCTGGCTTCTCCGCGGGCTTGTCACCCTTCTCGGCGGCGTTGGCAGGCGGAGTCTCAGGCTGCTGCGCCGGCTTCTCCGCGGGCTTGTCACCCTTCTCGGCAGCGTTGGCAGGCGGAGTCTCCTGCCTGTCAGCCGGCTTTTCCGCAGGTTTGTCACCCTTCTCAGCGGCATTGGCAGGGGGAGCTTCCTGCTGGCTGGCGGGGGGAGTGGCGGGCGGATCCTTCTCCGCGGCGTTCTGGGCGCGGGCCGGTAGCGTGCACAGCAGCAGGCACAGGCAGACGCATAGCGCCGCCAGCCTCCTGCCGCCTGTAAGCGAGCCGCCCGAGCTCAAGTTATTCCGCCTTCCTCAGTTGCACTAACCGCTTATGACGCGGTCAGGGCGCGCATGTTTGGTCCCGTACAGATAATGTATGGAACGGAGCACGATTATCCCACATGAGGCAGCAGGGAGAGGCCGGCGGGAGGCCTGGGAATGCTCAGATTCCGGTGTGGTCGTCGCTCTCCAGCGGGCGGCCCTTCTTCTCCAGCTCGCCGCGGCGCTTCTCCTCACGGCGCAGCTTGCGGTCCAGGGCGGGGTTCTCGTCGCGCAGCAGCTGCTGGCGCTCGATCGGGTCCAGCACGCTCATCGGCTGGCGGCCGTAGAAGCTGATGTGGCCGCAGCTCAGGCACATGTAGACATCAATCGGGGTGGCGCGGTCGTAGCGGACCTGCATCCAGCCGTAGCTGGTGACGAAGTGCGGCTCACGCGTGACGCCGAAGTTGGCAACTGAGGACATGTCACCGCGCACGGCCTGGCCGCCGCACAGACCACAGGTCTTGCGACCGGCTGCGCTCTCCGGGTTGTCCTTGGCCCCGCCGAACTCGATCGGCAGCGGCTCGTTGTTGCTTGCCATGTCTGATCCGGTTAAATGTTATCACAGCAGGCCGCTCAGCGCAGACGGCCCCGGCCCTCGCTGAGCCGGTCATGCCTGCGCCCGAGTGCGCTGACTCCGCCCTGGGCCTGCTGCGGCTCCGCCGGGAGGCTGATGCGCGGCTGGCGCTCCCCGTCTCCGGAGGGCGAACCATCACGCTCCAGTCCGGCGAACTGCATGCGCAGCCAGATGCTGACACTGGCGAGGATCAGCCCCAGACCGAGCAGGCAGCCGAAGGGCAGCCACAGCCCGAGGCCGTGCACCACACCCTGCCTGACGCTGAATTCGACCACGGGCGGGGCACTCTGGTTCGCGCTGAAGACGCCGTTCTCACTCTTGAAGTGGAAATAGTAGTAACCGGTTTCGCGACCGAGGCTGAACTGGCGCAGGATGCGGTCCTGCATGCCGGGCCGGAAGCTGTGCTCGCCGTAGAGCCGCACCTCGTCCTGGCCGAAGACCGGCAGGTTGGAAGCGTCGCGCACCTCGAAGCGGCTGATCCAGACACCGTCCGGGGTCTCGGGCAGGGTGGCCCTGACGCTGTAGCGTCCGGTCAGGCCCTCCTCGATATAGACCGGGCCGAAGCTGAAGCCCTTCTGGAATTCATCGGCGGAGATCTGCTGGGAGAGGGAGAGGCGGCCGGACCAGTTGAAGGCCCACCACTGCCAGGCCCCGGCTGCAAGGATCAGCGCGAGGCCCAGCCAGGCCATGCCTGACAACCTGCGCAGAATCCTGTGCCGACCGCGCAATGCCGCAGTCTGGCCTCCCCTGTCATTCTCAACCACGTTGATATTATACAAAACAAACGTATATGTTGCAGAACTTTTCCACAATCCGTCAAAGTTGCATGCAGCCAACGGTGGCGTATGATCTAGGGATGAGCATCCGTGTAGTGGTCAGTGATGCCCTGAACCGGCGCGTGCCGCAGTTCGAGCGGCTGCGCTATGAGGAATTCCAGCGCGCGGTGGCGGATGTCGTGAAGGGCCGCGCGAAGTACCGGCTGGTGCATACCTCGGCGGCCAGCGGACGGCGCTTCTATGCGGTGCGCCAGGGGGCCTACACCCTCTACTACAGCGTGGCGAAGGATGACCCGGCGAACTGCGTCTTTGAGGAATTCCTCTCCGCGGATGAGGAGGACCTGATCATGGATGTGTTCGCCGAGGGCAGGGACTGAACATGCCCGAAGGAGCAGATACAGGATGAGCCAGGATCCCTGGAAGAAGGCCTATCGCATGAGCCGCAGTGCGCAGCAGCAAAACTCCGGCGGTAAGCTGAAGCGCAGCCGGCCGCATGGCGTCCATCTCGGCTTCATCTTCATCGTGGCCCTGCCCTTCATCGTCGGCATGGGCCTGGTCTGGTACGCCTGGACACACCGTGGCAGCCTGCTGCCGGAGTATCAGGAACAGCTGCCGGAGCAGCTGGCCGGCAGGATCGACATCCCGTCCAGGCAGGTGAACCTGCACCTGCTGGATGAGGGCCTGGGGATCGGACTCTGCATCTTCGGCAGCCAGGGTGAGGTGCTGCGCACCACCCGCGAATGGGGCGTGGAATGGAAACTCACCGCGCTCGGTTCGGACAGGGTGCGGCTGGAGACGGAGGGCCTCAGGATCACGGCGGCGGGGGATGTGATCGAAGCCTACGAGCTGGAGCTGGACACGATCTACTACTCCGCGAACTGGGAGCCCTGGATCGCCGATCTGCGCGAGGCCAATGTGGAGCAGCAGCTCAACCTGCGTGAGGTGCAGGGCGATGCTGAGCTGCCCAAGGGCCGGACGATCATCGAACTGACGGGGCCGAGCAGTGTGCAGTATTCCGGCAACTGGCGACATCCGGCCTATGAGCTGGAGTTCGTGGACGGCTGGCTGAGGGAACTGCGCGCCGGAATGGCGGTCGGCCCGGCCAGTGATGCGGATTCCGCGGCGGCGCCGGAGGGGTAGAATAGGCCGATGCGCATCCTGCTGCCAGTCTGCCTGCTGCTGTCCATGGCAATGCTGTCCGCCTGCCGCCAGCCCAAGGAGGGTGAGCGCAGCCGCGAGGGCAGCACGCAGAAGCCCAACCCGGCATTCCAGCCCACGGCGGTGATCCCGGCTGAGGGCGCGCTGCTGCACTATGACGGCCTGACACTCGGGATGAGCACGCTGGACCTCTCGCAGATCTACAACGCCCCGGACGGCAGGGGCGATGGCTTCTACCGCGGACTGCAGGACTACGACGACGTGCAGACACATGTGATTGAATTCGAGCGCCCGGACGAAACGGGTCCGCGCCGCACGCTGACGCTGTCCTTCTACCGCGACCAGCTATATATCGTGGTGGACCGCATCGAGGGCCTGAGCGAGGAGCAGAGCGAGGACTGGAAGGCCCGGCTTACGGAGCTCTACGGCCCGGAGCCTGAGGAGATCCTGCCCGGAGCGCAGTGGAGCTGGGGTGACCCCGAAGGCATACAGCTGGTGCTGACCCGCGACAATTCCAGCAGTGCCAGCATGACGGCGAACGTGGTGCTGGAGCACAAGCCCACCGGTGAAGCGGTCTACAACTACCTGGCGGAATGGGAAAAGCGCCATCCCGGCTTCCTGGAGGAACGCAGGAAAGCCGCTGAGCAGCAGTCCGGCGCGGGCTAGACTTCTCAGAACATTCCCGGAACTGATACATTAATGGTCCCAATTATGGTTAACCGCGGGTAAAATTCCTGCGGATCAAATAGCATCAGGAACCGGGGAAATCATGCACCGACATCCTTTTTCGCTTTTATTGCTGCTGCTGCTGGCCGGTTGCGGCGGAGGCGGGGGACTGAAACATCCACGCAGCGTGGGCCGGCTGATTCCGGCAGAGCTGGAACAGGCGGCTGCCGAAAGCGGTATCTTCCCTGCGGCACTGCCCACGGAAGGCAGTTTCCACCCCTCGCGTGTCACCGCTGCATCGAGCCTCAGTCTTGACGGCGCACTGTACAGCGAAGCATCGACCAATGTCAGTATCAACGGCAGTGCGGCGCAGTTCAGCCCGGC
This sequence comes from bacterium, assembly GCA_041395205.1. Taxonomy (GTDB): domain Bacteria; phylum 4484-113; class 4484-113; order 4484-113; family JAFGCY01; genus JAHEFU01. The sequence continues at coordinate 518,084 of JAWLAZ010000001.1, read as the reverse complement.
GGGCGGCATCGAGTATGCCCTGTGGCGCTTCCATGCGAGCACCGGTGACAGCCTCGGTTCACTTGAAGTGGACTTCAGCGGCGCACAGGCCGGTGCCGAATGCTGGATCGCCGTCGCTGACTACGGCAGCGGGCGCTGGGACTGGCGCGGCAGCAGCCTCGAGGCTGCGCCCTTCACGGATACGCTCAGCGGTACTCCCGGACAGCACAGTTCACCCGCGGGCTACATCTACGTGGCGGCACTCTGCACGGGCACGGCCGGTGTCAGGCTGGATGAAGTGCGCCTCGGCCTGCTGAACCGCCACAGCATCAGCGGCGTGGTGCAGGACCTGAATGGCCAGCCGCTGGCCGGCGTACTGCTGACGACGGACCTGCTGGATCCGCAGACAGTGCTGAGCGGACCCGACGGCAGCTTCACGCTCGGCGGCTTCCCGGATGGCAACTGGGCCGTGATGCCCGCGCTGGCCGGCTGGCAGTTCTGGCCGGCGCTCACGGAGGTGAGTGTCAGCGGTGCGGATGTCAGCGGGCTGATCCTGCAGGGCAGCCCGGGCCTGAGCGGCATGCCGGAGGATGACCAGTTTGAACCGGACAATCAGTTTGTCAACGCCCGCGAGATTGGCAGCGGTCCGCTGACGGGGGGCCGGCTCGGCATCCTCGATGATCCCGTGGACAACATCGCCTTCGACATTGACGACATGGGCTGGTACTACATCCAGTTCACGGGCGAGCAGTCGATCCTCTTCCCGCGCCTGCGGCTGCGCACGGATGCCCAGGGGCAGTTCCTCGTGAGCGATTCCGTCGTCAGCGGTGCCAACTGGGTGGGCTTTTACTTCCCGCGCCAGGGCAAGTATGCCGTCGAGGTCAGCTGCGAGGGTGGAGCCGGCAGCTACGGGCTGGAGATCCTGCCCGGGCAGGTGCAGGCGCTGTCGCTCGTGCTGAGTGATTCAGGCACGGCCGGCGATGGCGACGACTCGCTGGTCGAGGAACTGCAGAGCTGCCACGTGCTGTATGAGGCCGGCGAGCTGCAGAGCGTACTCACGACCCAGGATTCGATCCTGCTGCAGCATGACTTCATGCCGCCGCTGGCGGCACAGCTCACGCCGCAGGATGCCTACTTCAGCTTCCAGCCCGCCAGTGTCAGCCATGACTTCGGCAGCGGCCCGCTGGAACTGAACTTCACGATCACCCCGGGCAGCGGCACGGACGTGCCCGAGCCCAATGACGACCGCCCGACGGCCACCGTGCTGAACCTGCCGCTGGCGGAGGCGGTGCAGGGCCTGGTCGGCGGCGGGCCGATGCCCGGTCAGGATGAAGTGGACTACTTCCGCGTCACGCTGGCAACACCTGCACACCTGCAGGTCCGCGTGCGCTTCCCCGGGCATGAGATTGCCGACATGTCGGACGTTGCCTACCTGGATCTGCAGGACCAGGCGGGAGTCTTCCAGGACTGCTTCCTGCTGTTCACCGAGCGGCTGGAGCTGCGCAGCAATGAAACGCTGCCGGCCGGTGATTACTACATCCAGCTGTACGGCAGCGGCAACCGCCTGAACTATGAGCTGGACGTGCGGACCTTTGCTGCGGTGAGCCTGGAGGCGCACTACCTGCTGGACGGGAATCCACTCCAGGCCCCGATGCTGCGTGTGGCAACAGGCGAGGGAACCTACGTCAGAGAATACAGTGGCGGCCCGGACGGGATAGCCAACTGCCTGCTCCCGCTGATTCCCGGAGAGCAGCTGCTGGTGCAGCATACCTGCTACGGGCTCAGCATCGAACCCGCGCTGGAGCTCGTGAGCGTCGGCACTGCGGACATCGTGCTCAGCCCCGCGGTGAGCTACGACGGCGACTCGCTGGAACCGAACGATTCGGAGGCAACCGCCGCCCCGGTCAGCCTCGGCACGGGGATCATGGCCAGCATCGCCCAGCAGACTGACCACACCGACTACTACTCAGTCCCGCTGGCCTCGAGCTCCACGCTGATCCTGACCCTGCTGGCGGGAGATCCGGATGTGAAGTACGAACTGACGATGCACCTGCAGGAGGATCCGCTGCAGCGGGCGGCCTACGTGATCCAGGGGCTGCGCAGCGTGTACTTCCGCACGAGCGGGGCCGGCACGCTGATCGTGCGCGTCCACAGCGGGGAAGGCAGCGACGACTACATCCTGAACATTGACAACTCCCCCCAGCCGGTGTTCCTGATCAGCGGCAGTGCCGATGACGATGCACCGGGCGAGACGGAGAGCCATACCTACATCGTCAACCACACGACCGGTGACAGCGTGGAACCGGAGGGCGGCAGCTACCAGCTGGGCTTCTACCCGGATGGCGACTATGAGATCCAGTGGCAGATCTCCAACCGCGACATCAGCCCGTCCGGCAAGACCACGCTGACGATCGCGGGGGCGGACCAGACCCTCGACTACACCTCCACCTACAGCGACAAGGACAGCCTGGAACCCAACAACAACCAGCTGAGCGCCGCGCCGCTGAGCGTGCCCTCCACGACCATCGCCAACCTGGATTTTGACAACGACCAGTCCGTCGCCGGCTATGACTGGACGGACTACTATTCCGTGACTGCCCCCAGCGACGGGATCCTCGAGCTGCAGGTCAGCCCGCAAGAGAACAGTCCCGTGGGCTTTGTCCTGCTGATGCTGCAGGAGGGCAGCCAGAACCACACGAATCTCGGCAAGCTCAATCCCCAGGACGGCTCGCGCCTGCTGCGCCAGCCGGTCACGGCGGGGGCGACCTACTGGTTCCTGATCCAGGCCCTGGACGACCTGCGCTACCAGCTGGATGTCAGTTACCTGCCCTGAGCCAATCATGATGAGGACACCGACAATGATGCGAAAGCTGCCGATCACGATCTGCCTGCTGCTGCTCTCTTCCTGCGGAGCGGGTGACAGGGTCGCCGGAGAGCGGGCGGCCACACCGGCCCCGCAGGCGGCGGTACTGGAGCAGGCGGGCATGGAGATCTTCCGTGCGGCCCTGCCGGACGAGGGGCATTTCAATCCCTCCCGCGTCCCCGCTGTCTCGACGCTCGGCCTGGCCGGCGCTGCCTTCCGGGAGGCCAGTCCGCTCGTCACTGCCAACGCGGAACTGGCGGACTATGCCGCCGGCACGGACAGCAGCTTCGCGATCTGGCGCTTCAGCGGTACGCCCGCTGACAGCATCGGCGCGCTGCATGTGGGCTATGCCGCTGCCCAGCCCGGCTCGCGCAGCTGGGTGGCCGTGGCTGACTATGCCAGCGGGCGCTGGGACTGGCGCGGCAGCAGCGAGGCTGGCAGCGATTTTGACGACAGCCTGGCCGGCAGTCCCGGCCAGCACAGCTCGCCCGCCGGCTACGTCTACGTCGCCGTGCTCGGGGAGAGCGGTTCGCAGTTCAGCGTCACCGATGTCAGCATCGAGTACCTGGAGCGTTACAGCATCAGCGGCTTCGTGCTCGACAAGTCCGACAACCCGATCGCGGGTGTGCTGGTGACGACGAACCTCTCCGAGCCGCAGCAGGTCCTCAGTGCGGCTGATGGCAGCTTCCGCCTCGACGGGATCCCGGTGGGCAGCTGGGCCGTGATGGCAACGCTGCGCAACTGGGGCTTCGACCCGGATGTGACGAGCGTGAGCGTGGTTGACAGCGATGTTGACGACGTGGTGCTGCGCGGCTTCCCCCGCAGCTTCGGCTTCCCTGACGACGAATTTGAACCCAACGACAGTCCGGAGAACGCCACGCCGCTGGGCCCGGAACTGGTGGCCGATGCCAACATCAATGCCTACGACGACAGGTACGACTGCTACACCTTCCAGGTGGCGGAATCCGGCTGGCATTACCTGCAGCTCAATGCCGACGAAAGCATCCTCTTCCCGCACATCATCCTGCAGACCGACATGTTCGCGGACTACTTGGTGGGCGACGAGGTCGTGCGCGGCACGAACTGGCTCGGCTACTACTTCCCGGTGGAGGGGGAGTACCGCTTCGAGGTCTACTGTGAGGGCGGCGGCGGGCATTACAGCGTGGAGCTGCACGACGGTCGCTGCCATCTGCTGAACCTCGTGCTGGCCGACAGCGGTGACCCCGGGGATGGCGATGACGGCCTGCAGGAGCAGATGCGCAACTGCGCGGTCACGCTGGACTTCGGAGGCATCACGAGCGAGCTGCCGGCATCGAGCGGAAACGTCTACCACCGCTTCATGCCTCCGCTGGAGGCCAGCATCACCCCGCATTCAGAACGCTATACCTTTGACCCGCTCAGCACCCAGCATGATTTCGCCGCCGGCGACCTGTCCAGCTTCGATTTCAACCTGAGTGCGGCGGCGGTGGTGGACGGTGATGAGCCGAACGATGACAAGCTGACGGCGGTGCCGCTGACCTTGCCGCTGGGCCAGCCATATGCGGGCTTCATCGGCGGTGGAGACCTGAGCGGCAATGACGTGCGTGACTACTACAGCTTTGACGTGCAGGACGGGATGGATCTGATCCTGCGGGCCTACATGCCGGAAATGGAGACCCAGCACAGCGGCCTCCCGTACCTTTTCCTCTTCAACGACAGTGACAACCAGGTGCTCTGCCTGGACTACGGCCACGGCCAGTATTCCGAGCTGCGCACCCAGGAGCCGCTGCCCATGGGCAGCTACCACCTCTACATTGAGTGGGACGGCGAACTCACTCCCTATGAGCTGGAGATCTTCCAGTTCCCGCGCCGCAATCTCTCCGTGCACTTTACGCTGGACGGCAAGGAACTCGACTACGGCCGCTTCAGCATGGAGATCGTGCCGAGCGGCTTCCAGTACGCAATCAACTACTACAGCCCGGGTCTGACTTTCGACACGGACCCCTTCATGGACGGCGAGCTCCTGCATGTTTCCTACAAGCGCCGCGGTCTGAGCTTCGACCCGCCGGAGGAATGGATCCAGTTCGACGGCTCCGACATCCTGCTTGAGCCGGTGATCAGCCTGGACAGTGATGAATCGGAACCGAACGACTTCGCCAGCGATCCATTCATTGTCAGCCTTCCCGCCGATGTCAACGGCTGGGTCAGTGTGATGACGGACGCCACCGATTACTACGGCATCCAGGGTCTGCCCAGCGGGCCCGTGATGCTCACGCTCAGCGTTGACCAGCCGGACGTGGAACTGGAATGCTGGGTGGAGAAGACCGCCGGCAGCGCACAACTCGGGCATCACATCTCCCGCGGCAGCTCGACCTTCTGGTTCAGCCTGCCGGACACGGACGATTACACCTTCGCGGTACTTGCCAACAACGGCGAGACGGACTACAACCTGAAGATCGAGCCCTCCGGCCCCGTGCACTTCATCAGCGGCACGCTGGAGCACTTCACTCCGCCCGAAGGCTATTCAGGCTCGCTGCTCGTGAATGAGACAACGGGAGAGGTCTATAACCCCAATGACGGCAGCTACCAGTTCGGCCCCTACCCGGATGGTGACTATGACATCCGCTGGCACATCACCAACCACAGCGTGACTCCCTCCGGATCCGTGACGGTGAGCCTGAACGGGGCGGACGCCGTGCAGGACTTCACGGCCACCTACGTCGACCAGGACAACCTCGAACCGAATGACTCACCGAACACGGGGGCAGTGCTGAGCATCCCCTTCAGCTTCACGGCCACGCTCGACACCGACAACGATTTCCTGCCCAGCGGGCGGGATACCCGCGATTACTACAAGTTCGTGCCGGCCCAGGACGGCTTCTTCCAGATCACGGTGCTGCCGCTGTTTGATGGCATGGAGGAATTCCCGGTCTCGCTCAGCGAGGAAAGCTCCGGCAACTTCGTGAACATCGGCAGGCGCAACCCGGTGGACGGTTCGCGCTGGCTGGGTTATGAGGTCAAGGCCGGAGTGACCTATTTCCTGTACATCAAGTCGACGGTGGATGTGCAATACGGGGTGGCGGGGGATTTCCTGCCCTGATGCCCTTCCACGGCAGGCCGTCCACTGCCGGTTAGAATAGTTGTCCCTGGACGGATAGATGAACTGAGAGGTATTTCGGATGCGTGTACTGCTAGTACTGCTGCTTCCCGTCCTCGCGTTGCTTGCAGCGTGCGGCGGTGCAAGCAGGGACGGGGGCGAGCCCGCCGTCCAGGCCCGGCTAACGCCGGTGGTGATCGAGGAACAGGCCGGTGGCACGGAGATCTTCCAGGCCGCGCTGCCCACTGAGGGTGAATTCGCCAGTGTGCGTGTGCCTGCGGTTTCCACTTTCAGCCGCAATGGCGCGCTGTTCCAGGAGGCCAGTGCCAATGTGGCTGCGGCCGGCGATCTGGGCAGCTTCAGCCCGGCTGGCGGCGTGGAGTACGCCATCTACCGCTTCGAGGGCACTGTGCAGGACAGCATCGGCACGATCAGCGTGGCTGTCAGCGGAGCCCAGCCCGGCAGCAGCTACTGGGTCGGCGTGGCGGACTATGCCAGCGGCCGCTGGGACTGGCGTGGCAATGGCAGCGAAGGCGCGGGTTTCACGGATGAGCTCGCGGGCAGCGCCGGCCAGCACAGCTCTCCGGCCGGCTACATCTACGTGGCGGTGCTGAGTGACGGCAGTGCGGATTTCAGCGTGGCGAGCGTCACGATCGAATACCTGCAGCGCTACAACCTCAGCGGCTTCGTGCGTGACCTGGAGGACAGGCCACTTGAAGGTGTACTGGTCACGACGAACCTCGCCGACCCGCAGCAGGTCCTGACCGCCGCCGATGGCAGCTTCACGCTGAACGGCATTCCCAATGGCAGCTGGGCCGTGATGGCAACACTGCAGGGCTGGCAGTTCTGGCCGGAGCCGATGATGGTGGCCGTCAGCGACGCGGATGTCACGGATCTCGTGCTGCTGGGCAAGCCACGCACAAGCGGTCTGCTGCCGGTTGATCCCTATGAGCCGAACAACTACAACACGAATGCGGCCGACTTCAGCGGCAGCATGCTGACAGGGGCCGTGATCGCCGCACTGGATGATGACACGGACTGCTACCGCTTCAATGCGCCCTCCGCAGGCTGGTACTACATCGAGTACAGCGGGGATGACAGCATCCTCTACCCCTACATCACTATCTACACGGATCTGGGCACTGCCACCTTCAGCAGCAGCTACTACGTCGTGCGCGGAGCCACCTGGCTCGGTTACCACTTCCCCAAGGCCGGGGAATACTTCGTGGAAGTGCACTGTGAGGGCGGCAGCGGGGAATACAGCCTCGAGCTGAAGAGCGGCCGTACCCGGGAGATGAATGTCTACCTGGGGGACAGCGGCGATCCCGGCGACGGTGACGACGGCATCTACGACGAACTCTACAACTGCAGCATGTTCTGCACGATTGGCAGCGGGCTCACCAGCGAGATGACCACACAGGGAACCGGCACCATCTACAACAAGCACCTGCCCCCGGAGGAGGTCACGGTCAAGCCGGTCGATCCGCTGTATGTCTTCAGCCCGCTGAGCACGGTGCTGGATTTCAGCAGTGCTGACCAGGACTTCGACTTCAACATGCTGGCAACTGCTCCCGTGGATGCGATGGAACCGAATGACGACTATGCTGAGGCCACTCCCGTGAGCCTGCCCATGACGGAACCGCTGGCGGGCTGGATCGGCGGCGGCGGTGTGACGGACGAGGACAACTACGATTACTTCAGCGTGGATGTGCCGGACGGCAAGTACCTGCTGGCCCGCGTACGTTTCCCCGACCACCTGGATATTGAGGCTGCCGACAGCGGCGGCCTCGATCTGTACGATTCAGGTTTCAGCCATGAATCAACCCATGACCTGAACAACGGGATCCTGGAGCTGCGCAGTGTGGATCCGCTGCCGGCCGGAACCTACTACATCAAGCTCTTCATGGAAGGCTCGCTGATGCAGTACGAACTCGAAGTCCGGAGCTTCGACGCCCTGCACCTGTCCGCCTACTACGAAATCGCCGGGGCGCCCCAGCGCAGCGTGGATCTGCATGCTGAATTCTATCCGAGCGGCGATCTCTATGTGGACAGCAGTGATGTGGACGGAACGGCCACGGTGAGTTACCCCTTCATGCCCGGCGAGCGCGTGCTGGTCTACCACGAGCGCTTCGGCACGAGCTTCACACCAGCTTCTGAACTGGTGGAGTTCAAGGACAGTGACATTGAACTGAGCCCGCTTATGAGCTATGACCTCGACCAGGCGGAACCGAATACCGGACAGTCCGGCGAACCTGAACTGGAGCTGCCGGTGCAGATCGAGGCCAGTGTCAGCACCGATACGGACCCCAGTGACTACTACAGGATCCTGCTCGATGATCCGCTGTCGCTCAGCATCCGGCTCGCTCCCGCTGATGATGATGCGGAACTGAGCCTGCAGTTCTATCCAGAGAACAATTATTCGCAGCACATTGAGCACCGCATCTCTGAGGACACCACCAGCTACTACCGCGCGGACAGTGCGGGCGTGTACATCGTGGCGGTCCGGAACTACCACAAGGGTGAGCATGCCTACCTGCTGGAGGTGAACAAGGCGGAGTTTGAGGTCTTCAGCATCAGCGGCACGCTTGACAACGATGAGCCGACGGAACCCCTGACCGGCTGCTACGTGCTCAACCTGACAACTGGACACTACTCTGACGCGGTCAGCGGCGGCTACCTGCTGGGCTACTATCCCGCCGGGGACTATGACGTGCGCTGGCTGATCGCCAACCGCAGCATCACTCCGGCCGGAGTCACCACCGTGACGATCAGCAACGCCGATGTCGTGCTGGATTACGTCGGCACCTACCAGAACCAGGACAGCCTGGAGCCGAATGACAACTCCGGCGCCGCCGCCGTGCTGAGCCTGCCCGCCACGGTGCAGGCCACCCTGGACTACAAGAACAGCTACCTGGGCGGCCTGGAGCAGGACTACAGTGATTACTACACCTTCGTGGCACCCAGCGACGGCGTGATCGAGGCCAGTGTCACGCCCTGGCCCGGCTTCCCCGGCTCCTTCTCGTTCACCCTTTCCGAGGACTCCTGGCCTCTGTACGTGAACTACGGCCGGATTGATCCCGTAACCGGCGTCAGGCTGATCCGTTATGAAGTGGGTGCAGGCCGGACCTACTTCCTGAGGGTCAGCAATGGCCAGGACCTGCGTTACCAGCTTGAAGTGGCCTATCTGCCCTGATCCCCGGTGCGGAGCCCCGCACCGGTACACCGACTGATTAGAGAGGTACAGAAGATGAATCGACTGCTCACGGCAGCACTGCTGCTGCCTGTCCTGCTGCTGGCTGCCTGCGGCGGCAGGGAAACTGACCCACGGGCCGAGTCCGCGCTGCTGCCAGCCGCCGTGCTTGACAACGCTCCCGGTACAGGCGTGTTCAACGCCGCCCTCCCGGATGAGGGCAGCTTCAACCCGCAGCGCGTCAGCGCCGAGGCCGCTGTCAGCCAGAGCGGCAGCCTGTTCAGTGATTCCAGCACGAACGTCGCAGTGCAGGCTGACACGGCCCAGTTCAGCCCGCTGGACAGCGCGGAGTATGCGATCTGGCGCTTCTACGGCACGCCGCAGGACGCCCTCTCCGGCATCGACATCACGGTCAGCGGGGCCGCAGCCGGTGCGGACTACTGGCTGGCGCTCGCCGATTACGGCAGCGGCCGCTGGGACTGGCTGTCCCAGGCCAGTGCTGACAACGGCTTCAATGAGACGCTGGACAGCACACCGGGCCGCTACAGTTCCCCGGCCGGCTACATCTACGTCGCGGTCCTGAGCGATGCCGCGGCCCAGTTCAGCGTTGACAACCTGACCCTGCACTACGCCAGCCGCTATAGCATCAGCGGCGTGGTGCTGGACATGGCGGACCGCCCGCTGGAGGGCGTGCTGCTGACAACGGAACTGATCGACGGGATCCAGACCTACAGCGCGGCGGACGGCAGCTTCACGCTCAGCGGGATCCCCGAGGGCAACTGGCACCTGATGGCCGCGCTGGACGGGTATGTCTTCATCCCGGACGCACTGGAGTTCACTGTCAGCGGCGCGGATCTGAGTGGCCTGCTGCTGCGCGGCTGGCCCGACACCACGCAGCATGTCGCGGATGACCCCTACGAGCCGAATGACCTCTACGAGAATGCGTTTGACACCGCCGGCACACCGCCGACGGCCTGGATCAGCGTGCTTGACGATCCCGCGGACTACTACGAATTCCAGGTGCCGGACGAGGGCTGGTACTACCTGCAGTACAGCGGTGACGACAGGATCCTCTTCCCGCGCCTGGACCTGCTGGTTGACAGCCGGATCACCGTGCTCAGCAGCTCCCCCGTGCTGAGCGGCGCGACCTGGCTGGGCTTCTACTTCCCGCGCCAGGGCAGCTATACCGTGAAGTTCAGCTGCGAGGGCGGCGGCGGCAGCTACTCCATCAACCTGCTGGCAGGCCGGACCGAGAGCATGCGTCTGGAGCTGATTGACACCGGTGATCCCGGAGATGGCGGCGACGGGCTGTACGAGGAGCTGGCCGTCAGCGCTGTCCACCTGGAGATCGACGGCCTGCGCGCCCGGCTCACTTCCTTCAGCAATGGCGTGGTCACCCATAGCAACATACCGCCGCACAGCGGCACGATCACGCCGCAGAGCGAGATCTACACCTTCGATCCGCCCAGTGTGGTGCACGATTTCTCCGGCGGTCCGCTGGCGAATCAGGACTTCAACATGAGCGCGACCGCACCGGTTGACGACATGGAGCCCAATGACGACTTCCCAGCGGCCACCCCGCTGAGCCTGCCGCTCAGCGCGCCGGTGGAGGGCTGGATCGGCGGCGCTGACCTGACCAATGGCGACACTTTGGATGTGTTCAGCTTCGAGGTGCAGCAGGGTAAGGACCTGATGGTGCGCGTGCGCTTCCCGCAGAACGCTCCCCACTATTTCCCGGATGCCGGCGCCGTGGAGCTCTATGACTCTGCGGAGAACTACATCAGCGTTGAGTCCTACTCCGACTCCGTACTGCATATCCGCACCCTGGACCCGCTGGATGCCGGCACGTACTACGTCTTCCTGTACATGGAAGGCCCGGTGATGCCCTATGAACTGGAGATCCGGGAATTCGAGGCGCGCTTCCTCAGTGCCGACTACTTCCTCGATGGCCTGCCGCTGCTGCACGGCACCTGCAGCTTCATCACGGCCGACCAGAGCTACTCAGAATCAACCACCCCCAGTGACGGGCTGGTTGAGTTCTACTACCCCTTCGCCGATGGAGAACGGGTGCTGGTCAGCCACCAGCGCTTCGGCCTGGATTTCGACCCGCCCTACGAATGGGTGGAATTCAACGGCTCCGACGTGCTGCTTGACCCGGTCATCACCCTGAGTACTGACAGCAATGAGGCCAATGACAGCAATGGATACATGCAGGAACTGAGCCTGCCGGTGGACATCAATGCCAGCTGCAGCAGCGACGATGACCAGCTGGACTTCTACGTGCTGAAGGGCCTGGATGGCGAGGAACTGGAAATCCTTGTGGATCCGGTCGACCCCGACTGGGGCTATGAAATCAACATCGCGGCTATTTCGGATGGCATTCCGCTGTTCCGTACCCAGCACACTGGCAGCCTGCAGTGCTGGCTCAAGGCCGAGACCGCCGACGACTACCGGATCATTGTCACGAGCCTCGGCTACGGTGAGAGCGAATACCGCCTCAGGGTCAGTCCGGCCACGGAGCCCGTCTACAGGATCAGCGGCGCGCTGGACCCGGGTGTTCCCGGCGAAAGCACCTCCCGCATGTATGTCGTCAACCATACGATGGGCCTGGCGGTGCTGCCCTTCGCCGACAGCTACAGCCTGGGCTGGCTGCCCGCCGGGAGCTACCAGATCCAGTGGCAGGGATCGAACAAGAGCTTCGTGCCGGCCGGCAAGACCACGATCGTACTCAGCAATGCGGATGTGGTGCAGGACTTCACGGCGAGCAATGATGACCACGACTTCGGCGAACCGAACAACAACTCGGGCAGTGCCACTGAACTGACGCTGCCTGCCAGCCTGCATGCCACGCTGGATGACGACAATGATTCCGCCATCACAGCCGACCGGATTGACTACTACAGGTTCACAGCCCCCACCGACGGGGCATTCGAGATCACGGTCCAGCCCGATGCCGACTGGTACGGTGGTTTCGACGTGAAGCTCTCGGAGGGCACCCGCTTCAACTTCGTCAACGCCGGCAAGCGTAACCCGCTCAACGGCCAGAAGCTGATGCGCTACCCGGTCAAGGCCGGTGTGCTCTACTACATCATCGTCGACAATGCCGACGATCTGGAATACGATCTTGAGGCAGGCTACCGTTTCTGAGTGGGCCTGCTCCCGCCAGTGTGCTGTACAAACATCCTGAGGTGTGAAGCATGAACAGACTGCTGATCTGCTGGCTGCTGCCGGCACTCCTGCTGGTGTCCTGCGGTGGCGGCGGGGAACGCCTGCCGCTCGGTGAATCCGTGCTGATTCCCGCCGCGCTGCAGGATGGCAGTGTGGTGCCGGAGATCTTCAGTGCGGCCCTGCCGGACGAGGACAGCTTCAACCCGCAGCGCGTGCCGGCGGTGTCCAGCCTGTCCCAGAACGGAATTGAACTCCACGAGGGTTCACCGAACGTGACGGCGAATGGCCTGGATGCGGAATTTGCCCCGGCGGGCACCCTGGAGTACGGCCTCTGGCGCTTCGCCGGCACACCGGATGACAGCGTTGGCAACGTGTCCGTGGTGCTCGACGACATCAGCCCGGGGGCCAGCTACTGGGTCGCCGTGGCCGACTATTCAACGGGACGCTGGGACTGGATCGGCCATGTTGACGATGGAACGGACTTCCAGTTCCCGCTCAATGGCAGTGCCGGCCAGCACAGTTCCCCGGCCGGTTACATCTACCTGGCCGTGCTCGCGGATACGGACATTGCGTTCAGCGTCCACGAGTTGACGATCGAATACCTGCAGCGCTACGACGTGAGCGGTGTCGTGCTGGACCTGCAGGACCAGCCGCTGGGCCAGGCGCTGATCACCACGAACCTGCTGGATGTACAGCCCGTGCAGGCCGGACCCGGCGGGACATTCACGCTGAACGGCATCCCGAATGGCAGCTGGACGGTGATGGTTGCCCTGGACGGCTACAGCTTCATCCCCGCCATGCTCAGCATCAATGTTGCCAATGCCAATGTCGAGGGCCTGGAGTTCCGCGGCGCTCCGCAGCTCGGCGGCTGGGTCGGGGATGACCAGTATGAGCCGAATGACAACTGGTTCAATTCCTACGCCGCCAGTGTTGCGCCCACCGATGCCTCGATCAGCGTGCTGGATGACCCTGACGACTACTACCGCTTCCCCGTTCCGGCCGAGGGCTGGTACTACCTGCAGATTGATGCGGATGACACCATCCTCTTCCCGAGCCTGCGGCTGCTCAATGACCATAACCGCTACACGAACCAGAGTTCCCAGGTGCTGCGGGGCAGCAACTGGGTGGGCTACTACTTCCCGCGCCAGGGCAACTACTACGTGCAGGTCAGCTGCGAAGGCGGCGGCGGCCACTACGACCTGAGCCTGCACTCCGGCAGGACCGCCCGCTTCAATGCCTATCTTGGCGACGATGGCGGACCAGGGGACGGTGACGACGGCCTCTATGAGGAACTCTACGTTTCCAGCATCGAAATGAGCTTCAGCGGATTCACGAGCTGGATCTCCAGCTTCGGCACCGGCACCGTCAGGCACGATTACATGCCGCCGCTGTCCTGCACGATCCGGCCGGACGTGCCGGGCTATACCTTCGACCCGGAATCCGTCGAGCATGACTTCGGCACGGGCGACCTGCTCGGCCTGGATTTCAACCTCTCGGCCACGGCACCCGTGGACACGATGGAGCCCAATGATGACAAGACCTCGGCCACACAGCTGAGCCTGCCGCTGGCGGAGCCGGTGCAGGGCTGGATCGGCGGACTGGAGCTGACAGGCGAGGACAGCTATGACTGGTTCAGGATCGAGGCGCAGGGTGACAAGTCCCTGCTGGTGCGGGTGCGCTTCCCTGACAACGCCCCGCAGGATTTCGGCAGCGCGGGCTACCTGGATGTCTATGATGCCTCCGACTCCAATGTCAGCATGGACAACTACTACGGCAGCCAGCTGGAACTGCGCAGTGACGGCGTGCTCAGTGCAGGAACCCACTACATCCGCGTCTTCATGGAAGGGCCCCTGATGCCCTATGAACTGGAGGTGCTGGAATATGATGCACGCTTCCTCAGCGCGAACTACTTCCTCGACGGCGAGCCGATGCAGTATGCAATGCTCTCCTGGATCTTTCCCGACGGCAGTTATTCCGGCAGCGAGCAGTGCACTGACGGGCTCGTCGAATACGATCTGCCCTTCCATGACGGCGAGACGATCCTCGTCCATCACGAACGCTTCGGGATGCAGTTCAATCCCGACTACGAGTGGGTGACCTTCGACGGCGCGGATGTCGCGCTGACACCGCTGGCCATGCCTCAGGTGGACGTGGATGAAGTCAATGACGAGGATTCCCAGGCCTTCCCGCTCAGCCTGCCTGCGGACATCACCGCGAGCTACAGCACTCAGACCGACTTCAATGACTGGTACCGCTTCAACGGTCTCGTCAATGAGTCACTGGAATTCATGCTGGAACCCACTGACAAGGACTGCGAATTCATCATCAGCATCAACAGGATCGGCGACAACACGCGGCTGCTGGAACTGAGCAGGACGGGGGACATGCAGTTCTACTTCCGCGTGGATACCCCGGGAGACTATTCCATGCGGGTCTACGCCTCACCCGGCGGAGAGACCGAGTACCGCCTGCGGGTCAAGCAGGCCAGTGAGACCGTCTACCGGATCAGCGGCACGGTTGACAGCGGTGTTGCCAACGAGCAGAACTACGGCTCGCCCGTCGTCAACCACACGAGCGGCTACTTCATCCGGCCGAATCCCTTCACCTACAACCTCGGCTACTATCCGAACGGCGACTACGAACTGGAATGGCAGGCCGTCAACCGCACGGTCACCCCCGCCGGGAAATTCACCGTGACGCTGGCCGGTGCGGATCTGGTGCAGGACTTCACTTCCGTGTACCTCGGCAATGATGCACTGGAACCGAATGACACCGGCGGCACCGCCGCTGCGATCAGCCTGCCGGCGGACTTCAATGCGACCCTCGATTATGATGACAACACCATCGGCGCGGGCGCAGACTTCTCGGACTACTACAGCTTCACCGCGGGAGCGGACGGCGTGGTGGAGATCAGCGTCACCCCGAAAGCGGGCTGGGTCAACGAATTCCGCCTCAGCCTCGCGGAGGACGCCAGCTTCAATGAGGTATCACTGGGCAAGCTCAACCCCGTCAACGGCCTGCAGATGCTGCGCTATCCCGTGACGAGCGGCCATGACTACCTGATCAGAATCAACAACTCGTATGACCTGCCCTACAGGCTGGAGGCGACCTACCTGCCCTGAGCAGATCCCCGCTCAGTGCGGGATGGGCCTGAACATGACTGAAGCGGATGCCGGAGTGTCCAGCGGGATGCTCCGGTATACCTGTTTCCATGGCAGGACCCAGCTGTCCAGCAACAAGGCCGCCTCGGTGCCTGAGTCCGCATCCTCTGTTAGGATAGGCATGCTGCGCCTGCCAGGCGTGCGGAACCAGCCAGCGAGGACCGACATGCGCTTCATTCTGACAATTGCCCTGCTACTGAGCCTGCTGCTCAGCGCCTGTGCCGGCCAGAGCGGGACGGTGGACAACGGCTCCTCCCTTGTTTCTCAGCCGGAGCAGCTGCCTGAGGCGGCAATCTTCCGCGCAGGCCTGCCGATGGATGGCAGCTTCAGCCCCACGCGCGTCCCTGCGGTTTCCAGCCTGAGTCTGGCCGGAGCGGACTACGTGGAGGCCAGCAGCGGTGTGGGCATCGATGCGGAATCGGCGCAGTTTGCCTCCGCCGGCGACATCGAGTACGCCATCTGGCGCTTCGCGGGCACGCCGCAGGACAGCGTCGGCCTCGTGAACATCGCCATTTCCTCCGCCCAGCCCGGCACGGAGCTGAGCGTGGGCATCTCCGACTATGCCAGCGGACGCTGGGACTGGCTGGGCAGTGCGGCGGGCGGTGCCAACTTCGAGGCGGCCGCCGCGGGCAGCCCCGGCCAGCACAGCTCTCCGGCGGGCTTCATCTACGTGGCGCTGGTGGCCACGCCCGGCAGCAGCTTCAGGGCGGACACGGTCACGATCGAGTACCTGCTGCGCCATGATGTCAGCGGCACGGTGACCGATGTGGATGGCAATCCGCTGCAGGGCGCCCTGGTGACGACGAACCTCTCGGACCCGCAGCAGGTCTTCAGCGGGGCGGACGGCAGCTTCGAACTGAACGGCATCCCCGATGGCAACTGGGCCGTGATGGCGACACTGGCGGGCTGGGTCCAGCCCCTGGACGGACTGCAGGTCACGGTCAGCGGTGGTGACCTTGACAACGTGGAAATCCGGCTGGTACCGCAGACCTGGGGCTTTACGGACCAGGACCCGCATGAGCCCAACAACGAGCTTGAGAACGCCTTCCATGTGCCAGGCAGCCTGATCAGCGGCGGCTACATCAGCGCCCTGGACGACCGGATTGACAACATCGGGTTCGACATCCCCGCCGAGGGCTGGTACTACCTGGAGATGCGCAGCACGGAGACCGTGCTCTTCCCGCTGATCCAGCTCTACCTGGATCAGCGGCATGCAGCAGCGCGCAGCTCGGACATCCTTTCCGGGGCCAACTGGGTGGGTTACTACTTCCCCGAGGCGGGCAGCTACATCGCCCAGATCACCTGCGAGGCGGGGGGTGGCAGCTACGAGCTGGAACTGATCAGCGGTGAGACCTCGAAACTCAGCGGCACGCTGGCGGACAGCGGCCTGCCCGGTGACGGCGGGGACGGCCTGGAGGAGGAACTTGCCAACACGGTGATCGAGCTAGACGTGGACGGCACGCTCTGCCAGCTGCTCAGTTTCAGCAACGGCGCATTCGAGCATGACTACATCCCGCCGCAGCAGGTGGAGCTCACCCCACGGCATCCGCACCACAGCTTCAATCCCACGGACTTCAGCTATGACTTCGCCACTGACGACCTGCTGGACCTGGACTTCAACATCACGACCGTCGCACCCATTGACCCGGCTGAACCGAATGACACATTCGGCGAGGCAACGGTGCTGAGCCTGCCGCTTACGGCACCCGTCGAGGGCTGGCTGGGCGGGATGGATGCCACGGGGGATGACTACGTGGACTGGTACCGCTTCAATGTGCAGGAAGGCCGGCATGTCTATGCCCGCGTGCAGTTCCCGGGGCACGACAAGGCGGATCCCGATGATGCCGGCTTCATGGCGCTGCAGACATCCGGGGAGGTCAGCCTGGGTATGGAATCCGCAGTATCCGAAACCGGCAACGCCATCCGCAGCAGGGATCCGCTGCCCGCCGGTGTCTACTACCTGATGGTTTTCTACAATGGCGATCTGCGAAACTATGCGCTGGATGTCTTCGACTTTGAGGCACGCACGCTGACAGCGCAGATCAGCCTCAAGGATCTGCCGCTGGACCATGGCGAGATTCACTGGCGGAGCAGTGACGGCGTGTTCGCGGATAACCTGGACATCGAGGCGGACTCCGTGGAGTTCGGCCTGCCGCTGTATGACGGTGAGCAGGTCCTGCTCAGCTACCAGGCCTTCGGCCTGCAGTTCTCACCATCCTCACACTGGGTCGAGATCGACGGCAACACTGTTGCCAGTACCGCTGCAGACTATGACGGGGACAGCCTGGAGAGCAATGACGGCCACGACACAGCCGCTGTACTGGAGGGCCTGCCCCAGGAGATCATTGCCACGCTCAGCGAGGAAACGGACAGCCTGGACTACTACCTGCTGACCGGTATGGATACGGCACCGCTGGTCTTCACGCTGCAGACGGATGATCCTGACAACCGGGTCAGCCTGCAGCTGGAAAGTGCGGACGGGACATATTCATACCGCGGAATTGACCTGCGCGACGGCCAGAACTTCTACGCCCCCGTTGTGGGAGGGCAGGACTACGAACTACGTCTCTCAGCCTCCGGCGGCGACGGCGCCTACAGCCTCACTATTGCCAAGTCCGAGAAGGAGATCCACCGCATCCACGGCACGCTGGACCACGGCAAGCCGGGCGAGAGCTATGGCGAGCTCTACGTGCTCAACCACACGACAGGAAGCCTGGTACGCCTGTTCAGCCCGGATTACGACCTGGGCTACTACCCCGCCGGCAGCTACCAGATCGAGATGTTCGTTGCCAACCATGATGTCAGCCCCGCCGGCAAGGTGACCGTGGAACTGGTTGACAGTGACAAGCAGGTGGATTTCACCGCCAGCTACAACAACCATGACTTCGGCGAGCCGAACAATTCCCGGGCCACCGCCACCCCCGTCTCCCTGCCACTGGACATCAATGCCAGTACGGACTTCGCCGACATCAATGCCGCCGGAGGCGGTGACACCAGCGACTACTACGCTGTGCAGCCCGCGGCTGACGGAGTGCTGCAGGTCACGCTGAAGACCTGGCGCGCTGAGCCGCTGATTGTCTACATGCGGATCATCGATGACGCAAGCGGCGCAGTGCTGGCGCATGGCCGGATCGTTGACAGCGACGGCACGCAGCTGATGCGCCTGCCCGTGATGGCCGGCCATGAATACGCGGTGCTCGTGAGCAGCTCCTCCGATCTGGAGTACAACCTCAACATGCTGATCGACTGAAGCCGGCTTCAGTCCTGCTGTCCGGTTGGGGAATGAAGAACTACACACAGCACAGTTGCGAAAGTCGCTAGAATTGTTGCAGCTGGTAACTCCTGCTGAGAGGAACTCGAATGCGTGTATTGATTGCGCTGCTGCTTGCCGGCGGCATGCTGGTCTCCTGTGGCAATGGCGATAAGACTGCCAGCGGCAGCTCTGATTCCAGGCTTGTGCCTGCGGCGGTCGAACAGCTGGCTCCCGGCAGCGAGATCTTCCTGGCCGGTTTGCCGGAGGAAGGCAGCTTCAACCCAGTGCGGGTACCGGCTGTCTCCAGCCTGAGCATTCCCGGCTCACGGTTTGATTCCGCGAGCGCGAACGTCTCCGCCGCGGATGAACTGGCGCAGTTCAGCCCCGCCGGGAGCCTGGAATACGCCATCTGGCGCTTCGAGGGCACACCGCAGGACAGCCTCGGCAGCATCAGCCTGGCGTTCGCCGGTGCCGAGCCCGGCTCCAGCTGCTGGGTGGCCGTCGCCGACTATTCCACGGGCTGCTGGGACTGGCTGGGCCATGCCGCCAACGGGGCGGCATTTGCGGATGAGCTGGGCGGCAGCCCCGGCCAGCACAGTTCCCCGGCCGGCTACATCTACGTCGCAGCGCTTGCCGACAGCCCGGCGGACTTCAGCATCGGGAGTGTGACGATCGAATACCTGCTGCGCCATGATGTCAGCGGGCTCGTGCTGGACATGGCTGGCAAGCCGCTGCCAGGCGTACTGCTGACCACGAACCTCTCCGATCCGCAGGCCGTTTACAGCGCAGCGGACGGCAGCTTCTCCCTCAGTGCGATCCCGGATGGCAACTGGGCCGTGATGGCTGCTCTGGACGGCTGGCAGTTCCAGCCGGCGATCACCAACGTGACCGTCAATGGAGCAGCCGTGAACGACCTGGTCCTGCGCGGCTTCCGGACCAACAGCGGACTGGTGGCGGATGACCAGACTGAACCGAACAACTATCCTGCCAATGCCCACGACATCGGAGCGGGCCCGCTTGCGGGCGAGAGCCTCGGCATCCTTGACGACCCCGTTGACTACTACAGGTTCGATGTCCCGGCGGAAGGCTGGTACTACATCCAGTTCGTGGGCGATGAATCCATTCTCTTTCCCACGCTGAATCTCTACAATGATGCAGTGATCTACATCGACTCCGGCAGCGTCGTGAGCTCCGGTGCCAACTGGCTGGGACACTACTTCCCCGCGGCCGGCAGCTACATCACGGGAGTGAAATGCGAAGGTGGTGCGGGACATTACAGCCTGAGCCTGCACAGCGGTCGGACGGCGGAACTCAGGTGTGACTTCACGGACAGCGGTGCAGCGGGGGACGGGGATGACGGACTGCAGGAGGAACTGCACATTGCGCAGCTGAAGCTGGAAGTCGACGGACAGCTGGCCAGGATTCCGGTGTACTTCTTGAATATTGCCATCCACGGTCACATCCCGCCCCTGCCGGCCACGCTGACCCCGGAGGCTGCGCTCTATCAGTTCGAACCGGCCAGCCTCCAGCATGACTTCTCCAGCGGCAACCTGACTGATGCCGATTTCAACTTCGTTGCCAGCGCACCGCTGGACGAAATGGAACCGAACAATGACAAGGCCGACGCCACGCCGCTGAGCCTGCCGCTCAGCGCGCCCATCCAGGGCTGGATCGGCGGCGAGGAGCTGACGGGAAATGACGATCGCGACCTGTTCAGCTTCACCGCGGAGGAAGGCCGGCACGTCATGGTCCGTGTGAGCTACCCGGATCATGGCAACAACCTGGCGAACCTGGGTTCCAGTCTGAATCTGCGCGACGCCGCGGACGGCACGGTTCCCATGCACTTGATGTCAGACTTCAATCTGCAGCAGCGCAGCATCAGCCCGCTGGCGGCGGGTACATACTACCTTGATCTTTATTCCCCGGGTACCCTGCTGCGCTATGAGCTGTTCGTCCAGGAGTTTGATCCCGTGTTCCTTTCAGCGGATTATCAACTGGAAGGATCAGGTCTGCGGAATTGCCTGCTGCAGCTGGGCTTTGGCGACGGAGACTGGCTGGAACAGGAGCTGTCGGGAAGCACGGGTCTGGCGGAGATCGACCTGCCCCTGATTCCCGGTGAGAACGTATTCGTGCAGCATTCCCGCTTCGGGATGGAGTTCAGTCCGGCCGGGGAGTGGATCGAGGTCCCTGACAACGACCTGCTGCTGGAACCTGAAATCAGCCTGGCCGGAGATGCGCTTGAGCCGAATGATGCCAGCAGCACAGCGGCGCCGATCGTCTTCGGCCAGCAGATGCATGCCACTCTCGGAGTGACGACCGACAGCCTGGACACCTACCTGCTGGACGTGGAGGACCCCGTGGAACTGGAGTTCGTGCTGGAGCTCAGCGACCAGGATGCCGCTGCGGAGATGTTGCTGCTGCGGACCTCCGGTCCACCTGAGAGCTATTCCCACAAGGCACGGGGCGACCGCACGATCTATTACCGGGTCAGTACACCGGGCCAGTATGAACTGCGGATCGACACGGAGAACTCCGCGGAGATCAGCTACGATCTCCTGATTGACAAGGCGCAGGTCCCCGTCTACAGCATCAGCGGCACTGTTGACAACGGGGTGGCCGGGGAATTCAATTCCGGCTCCTTCATCATCAACCACACGACCGGTGATTACCGCGCGCCGGGAAGCGCTACCTACCTGCTTGGTTACTATCCTGACGGTACCTATGGCATCGAATGGCAGATCTCCAACCGGGTGGTCACGCCACCGGGGATCACGGACGTCGTGATCAACGGGGCGGATGCCGTGCTGGACTTCAGTGCTGTGTACCTGGACCAGGACTTCGGTGAACCTAATGACAGCAGCCTGGACGCCACGCTGCTGAGCCTGCCGGCGCTGCATCTGGCGACACTGGATGACAACAACCCGCTGTATCCCAGCGGGAGAGACAGCTATGACTGGTACCGTTTCGTCGCACCGGCGGACGGGCACTTCGAGGTACGGCTGCTGCCCTGGCGGAACGAAATCGGCAATTTCAATGTGCAGCTCTCAGAGGACAGCTGGCCGAACGTGGTGGGCACCGGCCGCCTGTTCCCGCCTGATGGTTCACTGTTCATGCGCAGGAACCTGGTTTCCGGCAAGACCTACTTCATCCGCGTCCAGAGTTTCGAAGACCTGCTCTACCAGCTCGAAGCCGAGTACATTCCCTGACAGGCGGCTTCAGTCCTGCTGCGTGGCCTGCCAGTCCAGCAGGCCCTGCAGCTTGGGGCTTTCGCTGAGCGGCTGGGCCAGGCGTTCCATCACGCCCCAGGAGCCGTAGCGCCCATAGCCGCCGATGTGCGAGAAGGCCATGAAGCGCTCGCCACCCGCCATGCTCCAGTTGGCAAGATAGTCCGCGTAGACCTGGCGCATGCCGGGATCGCGGTTGGCAGCGGTGAGCTTCGCCGTCAGGGCATCATTGTTCTGCCACTCGCCGTAGCCCACCATGTGCTGCCCGCCCTCGTAGGCAATCAGCCTCAGCCCGCGGCTGTGGGCATCCTCGGCATTCTCCTGCATCGTGGCATAGTTCTCAGGCAGGTTGTCCGCGCAGAACTGCACGATCTGTGCCAGCGACATCGTCAGCGCGGCATCCGCATTCGGAGAACTGCCGATCCCGCCGCCGAAGTAGGGCGCGGTGGCATAGCAGTCGGCATGCTCGTAGGCATTCTGCCAGTCGAGGATCTGGTCCGCCGCCCAGGCGTTGACATGCTGGCCACTGATCACGCGCACGAGCCTGTCCTCCTGCCCGCTGAAGACCTGTTGCCAGAGCGCGAAGATCTCGACGGAGCGCTGCGAGTAGTAACGCAGGTGCGCCTCATAGGCATTCTCCGACAGGCCGAGTGCCAGCCCGCGCTCCTGGGCATAGCCGGCGGCGGGGAAGGAGCCGTTCCAGACCTCGTTGGAGTACTCGATGTAGATGCGCAGCTCCGGGTCCAGGGTGTCGCGCACGAGCGTCGCGAACTGCGTGATGTAGTCGTCATCGGCGCGGTGCGGCATGCAGAACCAGGGGTCCTTCTGCGCCTGGTTGGCAAGCAGGATCAGGTACTCCGGGCAGATCCCGGCAGCGCGGGCCTGGCTGGAATGCTCCGGCGTCGTGCGCTCGCTCCAGTGCTCAACCTGGGTACCGTTGGTGTTCTGCAGGTCCATGAAGCGCAGGCAGGAATAGGGTTCCAGCGTGGCAACGAAGTCCGGGTTCCAGATGTTGTCCATGTAATCCGCCTCGTGCCCCGGCAGGATCAGGCGGATGTTGCGCACGGGATCGGCTGGGTTGGTGGCGGTCAGCTTCAGATGCGCCGTGTTGTCAGCGCCGGGGGTGATGTGCACCACCTGGCGGCCCGGCGTTTCACTCACGAGACTGGCGTTGATGCCCCAGGTGAGAGTGCCTTCGCCGTCGTAGAGGCAGATGTAGTCGCCCTCCGGGTAGTTGCCCGCATTGTTCGTCACGAGCACATTGCCGGCCGCCTGGCCAGGCTCGAGGCTGGCAACCCAGCCGTTGGCATCGATATCCAGCGTTTCACCGGTATCCCAGGTCCAGCCCTCAGCCTCCTGCGGGATCCAGCTGCGCGAGAGCCTGAAGACATCGGTGAAGGGGATGCTGCGGCCCCAGTCAGCAAGGCCCTCGAGGTTCATCCCGAGGGGGTTGCCGTCATTGATGAAGCCGCCGGGCAGCTCGTCCCGGAACACGGCCTGGATGCCGTTCAGCACGGACTGGTCCTGGCCCGTTGCCAGGATCACGCAGGCCAGGGTGTTGTCATCAGGATGCAGCAGTGATGCAGCGGGCAGGAATTCCAGCTCAGCCGGATTGCTTAAGCTGCGCCAGATCCAGCGGTCGCTGCCCCAGTCCGCGAGTGCGACATAGGCCTGCTGCGGGGCGGCCTGCCAGTCGAGCTTAAGCACATTCGTGTCGGTCTCAGCTGAGAGATCCAGCATCCAGGCGGCCCAGGCCGGCTGCAGCGCCGATTCACTGTCACCCTGCTGCCAGTCCGGTGTGAACACGGCAGTGCTGTTCACCCCTGCAACCCGCTGTGGACCGAAGGCCGTTGAATAGGCGGAGCCGTCGAGCTGCAGGCCGGGATGATCAGCGCTGGCTGCGCGCAGCAGTTCGGAGGGGGATGGAATACCCTCGCTGAAAGCAGCTTCAGCAGTCGCAGCTGGCAGTTGCGGATTGACCGGCTGGGACGCCTCCGGCGCACCTGCCCTCGCACAGCCACTGCCCAGCAGCAGGCCGGCCAGAAGTACATATATGTATGTTCCCACTCTCATCAGCTCAATCTCCTCAGCACCTGGATTCTACCGGAGGGAATAACGGGGCGCAGTCACGCTTCGCAGTTCCCCAGCTTCTGCCTTCTGCCTTTTGCCCATTCCACGCCCGACTGACTGCGGGTCTCCATTCCCCGGCCACCACTGCCGCTGAAGCGGACAGCTCCTTCTCCCCTTGACACATCCCAAATACATGTTACTATTTAGTCACATATCATGGATGATGCGCTGGATGCAGTCTTCAAGGCCCTGGCGGATCCGACGAGGCGGAGGATCCTGGATCTGCTGAAGCCGGGCCCGAAGACCACAGGCCAGCTGTGCGGGGCATTTGCGGAGCTGTCACGCTTCGCGGTGATGAAGCATCTCGGGATCCTGGCGGATGCCGGGCTGGTGCTCGTCAGGCGCGAAGGGCGGCAGCGCTTCAACTACCTCAACACGGTGCCGATCCGCCAGGTCTACGAGCGCTGGATGGGGCCGTATGCGGAACTCTGGTCCAGCTCGCTTCTGCGGCTCAAGGACCATGTGGAACGCGACCTGCACAGGGACGACAATGATGGGAAGTAACAGGAGGACTGGAATGAATCTGCGGGTACTGCTGGCCGGAGCCCTGGGTGGACTGGCCCTTTACATCTGGCTCTTCATCTCCTGGGCGCTGCTGCCCTTCCACATGGAGAGCCTCAACGGCATCGAACACAGCGCACGGCTGGACGCCCTGCTGCTGGAGATGGGTGCGGAGCCGGGCCTGAACTACTACCCGGGAACGGTGGAGGGCATGAGCCGTGAGGAGCACATCCAGCTCGCGAAGAGTGTGCCCGGCATCGGCATCATGAGCTTCAGCCCGGACGGGATGGACATGAACGACCCCATGCCGCATCTGCGGGGCCTGCTCGGTGCGATCGTGGCCGCGCTGCTCGTGGCCCAGTTCATGCTGCTGCTGCCCGGCCGCTCCGGTTACGGTGGCCGCGTGCTGCTCTGCACGCTGTTCGGGGCCGCGGCCTTCCTCTGCACCAGCTGGATCAACGGCGGCTTCTTCATGTATCCCATGCGCCATCTGCTGATTGAAATGAGCGACGGGCTGATCGGCTGGACGCTCGCCGGGCTGGTGATTGCGGCACTCGTGAAGCCGCAGGCCAGCGCTGAGCCGGTTGACAACTGACAACGGATAAAAGGAGACAAGTGAATGGATATGCAGGCAGCCAATGATCCGCGCATCATCGATGCCATCTGGAGCATCACTGCGATGCTGGACTACACGGACAAGATCGCGGCAGTGGTCACTGAGGAACTGGTGGACTGGCGACCCGGGATGCCCGATGGCAGCTACAGCTTCAGCGTCGGTGAGCAGCTCAAGCACATCGCGGACTACCGTGCCTACGTGGCGGAGATGCTCTCCGGCGAGAAGGCCGGCTACGTACGCTGGGCGGCTGACTACCCGGGCCGCGATCAGCCCTGGCAGTTCCGCGAAGGCAGTCTCACGGAGATCCTCGAGCGCCTGCAGTTCAGCCGCAGCCTGATCCAGCCCTGGCTGGAGCAGGGCTTCAGCACGCTGCTCATGCCAACGGAGGGCACGACGCAGAGTTACACGCAGCAGCTCAGTGCACTCAGGGAGAAGGGCGAGAACACCGCTGCTCTGGAGGCCGCGGGCCCGGGCAGCCTGGCGTCGGCCATCCTCTTCCTCGTGGCGCATGAGAACGGGCACCGCAGTGTGCTGCAGACGCTGCTCAGACTGGCCGGCGCTCCAGTGGAACGTCTGGCCTGACGAACCGGCGGCGGGGCAATGCCGCCAATCCAGTAACAAGGTGGAAACTGTTATGCCAATCATGCGAATGACGACAAACGCTGCGACACTGCTGCTGGCAGTGCTGCTGCTCCTGCCCCTGGCAGGTCATGCCCAGGAAGAGGAGGCGCAGCCGCAGGTGCCAACGGAGATCGAGGTGACCTACGGCGAACTGGAAACGGCACAGATGCTGCGCATCGAAACCCGGCTGTGGATCGACGCCCCTGTGGACGAGGTCTGGCAAAAGGCGATCCTCGACATCGACGGCTGGTGGCCGCACAGCTACAAGCCGGACAGCCGCATCCTGTTTGAGCCCTGGGCCGGCGGACGCGTCTATGAACAGTTCCGCGGCGGTGATACGGGGGCGATCTTCGGGCATGTGCTCTACATCGAGGACGGGCGGATCGTCAAGCTCGACGGACAGTGGGGCATGCCGCGCGCGAATGTCAGCGGCGGGGTCTGGAAGTTCGAGGAACTGGACGGCGGCACGCTGATCACCACCAATGGCGCGGCGATCGGTGAGCTGGAGGAGATCGGCGAGGGCCGGGTCGAGGGCACGCGTGAGGTCTGGCGCTCGCTAAAGCGCTTCATTGAGGAGGGCGAACGTGTGGACAGGTCCCGCCAGTGAAGCTCCGGCGACTGCTGCTCTGCAGCCTGGCGGGGGGACTGACTCTCCATGCCTGGCTGTTCTGCTCATATGTCGTGGGGCAGTGGAGCTGGGCGGCATTCGAGGCCCTGCCGCAAGGCCACCCCGTGCTGGCTGCACTGGCCGGCAGTGGGCTGGAAGCCGGGCTGTACCACCATCACCCCGCGGAGCTGCAGCAGTTCCGGGCGACGCAGTCCCCGACCGTGCCGGTGCTGGTCTACCTGCCGCAGGGTTACAACCCGCTGGAGCCCGGCCAGAAGCTGGCGCTGGCGGCCTGTTCACTGGCGACGGCTGCCGCAGCCGCCTGGCTGCTGCTGCTGCCGGGACTGCAGCTGCCGCAGTTCAGCCGGCGCATGGCTGTCGTACTCTGCATCGGGCTGGCAGTGGCGCTCAGCGGACGGATCATTCCGGCCCTGATGCTGCACTTCCCGGCGCGCTACGTCTGGATCACGCTCGCGGACCAGGCCGGAGCCTGGCTGGCAACGGCGGCGGTGCTGGCCGCCCTCACCCGTCCCGGTGCAGCCGGGCAGGTGGCAGGCAATATGGGAGGCAGGCATGACTGACAACACTCATCAGGTACTGAGCGAGGTCGGCAGGTTCCGCATCGATTACGAGGTGTTCATCAATGCCCCGGTCGAGCACACCTTCCGTGCGCTGGTGGAGGAACCGCATCTGTACTGGACGCATACCTGGAGCGAGAACCCGCACAGCATCATTCTCGAGCCGCGCATCGGCGGACGCTTCTTCGAGCAGTTCGATGAAAGTGGCAACGGTGTGCTGTACGGCAGGGTGGAGCTGATCATGCCGCCCTACCGGCTGCGCTACAGCGGCAATGTCGGGATGCTGAAGGCCGTGCACTTCATCTTCGACCTGGAGCTCAGTGCGCAGGATGGCGGTACGCTGCTGCGCGAGGTGACACTCGGGGCCGGGGATGTCTCACAGAAGATGATCGCCAACATGCTGGCCGGCAGTGCCGAGGTCTATGCCGGCAAACTCAAGCCGCTGCTCGAGGGGCGCGGCTGACAACCCAGATCAAGGAAATGGAGAAAGCAATGGATTCTGACAACAGGGAAGTCGGCTTCAACTTCCAGGACCCGCTCAAGGTGGAGCTCGTCTCATCGGAGTACGAGATCTTCCTGCGCGCGCCGATCGGCAAGGCCTGGGAGAAGATCGTGGACGGGATGGACAGCTGGTGGATGCACCGCTTCAAGCCCGGCAGCACCGTGGTCTTCGAACCGCGGGTAATGGGACGCTGGGAGGAGCGCTTCGACGACAAAGGTAACGGAGCGCTGTATGCGATGGTCACTTACTGTGATCCGCCGAATGCCTTTGCCGCGGTCGGCCAGTGGGGCATGTTCGGCTCCATCAACAGCGGCGGGATCTGGAAACTGATCGAGCAGGACGGCGGCACGATCCTGCGCACCCGCGGCGAAATGATGGGCCACATCAGCCAGGCGATGCTCGATGGCCGTACGGAGGGCAGCGTGGGCCTGATGAAGGCCCTGCGCTCCTGGGTGGAGGATGACCTCGACTGGCGTCAGCTTGCGGAAATGAACAAGTAGGCTTATGGAATATACATAATGTCTGGTGACAGGCTCTTGCAATTACCACCAAACATGTGTATAGTTAAGCTATTCGGGGAATCTGAATCATGAAAGTACTGCATTCGCTGAACCTGATCGTACTGCTCTGCCTGCTGCTGATGCTCGGGCTCAACCGGGTCCAGGCCCAGGACGGAGCTGCCGCGGAGCCTGAACCAGCCGTGGCCGGGGAACTGAGCGGCCGGGAGCTGGCCGCCGGGATGCCCGGGATGCTGGAAGGTGCAATGATCCGCGTGGACATTCCGTCCAACGATCTGGAGGAGTCGCGTGAATTCTACAGCGAGGTCTTCGGCTGGGAGATCAGCGACAACGAGGAAACCGGCGGGAAGATCCTCAACTGGGTCGACCCGGCCGGCAACACCGGCGGGATCACGAGCTTCGTGGCCCCCGGTGAGGGGCGCGGTGTGGTGATCTACCTCTACAGCGATGACATTGATGAGAGCTTCAAGCGGATCAACCGCGCCGGCGGGCGGTCCATAGACTTCACGATGGAGATCGAGGGCGGCAGGGCGACTGTCGGGCTGTTCAACGATCCCCAGGGGAATATGCTCGGTCTGATCAGCCCCAACGGCTGAGGACCGGCTGAGACTGGCATTTTCGCCGGCGGGATGGTCCCGCAGGCAATATGGAAAGGATGGATAGGAAAATGCGATTCTTTGTTTCAGCTCTGCTGGCGCTCATGCTGCTTTGCTCCCTTGCCGGAGCCCAGGAAGGCGATGCTCCGATGCCGGAGTGGAACCCCCAGGCCGGGCAGGTCGTGCACATCGAGATCCCCAGTCTCGATCTGGACCAGTCAGCCGCCTTCTATGGCGATGTGTTCGGCTGGACCGCGATGCCGGGACCCGAGGGCATGGACTACATGTTCTGGAGTGACGGCGGCACCGCGATGGGCGGCTTCACCGGCGACGGCAAGCCCAACCCCGATGGCGGCGTGGTGTTCTACATCTACAGCGAGAGCATCGCTGACAGCTATGCAGCAATTGAGGCCGCAGGCGGCAAGTCCACCGGGATGGAGCTGTACGTCGGCGAAGGCTACATCGGGATGTTCCACGATCCCTCCGGCAATCTGATCGGCCTGTTCTCATCCAACCAGTCCATGCCCAGCATGGAGGAAGGGACCGAGGCGGCGGATCCGCATGCCGGCCACAACCACTGATACAGTGCATTGAGGGCTGTGCCCAGCGGGCGCGGCTGATGCAGTTGATTCACATACATTCTGAGAGGTAGGAAAACACAATGATCCACAAGATCTGTCACGTCGAAATCGTCTCCCACGACCTGGAGGGCACCAAGGACTTCTATTCGAAGGTCTTCAACTGGCAGTGCTCCGACATGATGCCGAACTACGGCGGCTGGGTGCCCGGTGAGGGCGAGCTGGGCGGCGGCTTCCGCGTTGAGGAGAAGGGCCCGGACATGCAGAAGACCCTGATCTACATCCATGTCGAGAACATCGACCAGTGCATGGAGCAGATCACGGCCAACGGCGGCACGCAGGTGATGCCGAAGACCAAGATCTCCGATGAGCATGGCAGCTTTGCGCTGTTCCTCGACCCGAGCGGCACCTGCGTCGGGATCTGGAGCCAGGAATAACACTCGGCAGGGAAGCGGTGTGCAGCCGTGCACCGCTTCCCCTGCACAGGAGCACAGAGATGGCACACCATATCGACTGGATTGAATTCGCATCCGCTGACAACAAGGCCCAGGCTGAGTTCTACTCGGGCCTGTTCGGCTGGAAGATGCAGTCCTTCATGCCGGGCTACGAGGTCTGGATGCCGGAGAGCGGCCCCGGCGGCGGCTTCCGTGAGAACTGCCCGGAGGGCACACCGCAGACGGTGGTCTACGTGAATGTTGACGACATCGACGCAGCTCTCGCGAAGGTCACGGAGCTGGGCGGCACGGTGGTCGTGCCGAAGATGGAGATCAGCCCGGATGTCGGCTGGTCCGCCTTCTTCAAGGACCCCAGTGGCAACATCGTCGGCCTGCACCAGAACCCGCCGGGCCATCCCTAGGATTCATTGCCAAGGAGTACGGATTGTCTGAAACACACAGTGAAGATAGCCTGCCCGCTGTCAGCTTCAACCTGATGGATGTGCAGGCGGAGTACACGATTGCCGCACCGCCCAAGCGGGTCTGGCGCGCGCTTACGGAGGAGATCCAGGCCTGGTGGGGAGCACCTTACCTCTGCTGTGATGACACACAGGAGATCCTGGTCGAACTGCGGGCCGGAGGGGCGATGCTCGAGAAGGGGGCCGACGGCACGCAGGTGCTGTGGGGCATCGTCGGCGGGCTGACGCCGGACAGCTATCTGGAACTGGAGGGCAGCTGCGGCCTGCAGTGGCCCGCCACCGGCAACTGGAGCTTCAGTCTCGCGGATGACGGCCAGGGCGGCACCCTGCTGAAGTTCCGCCACCGTGCCTATGGCCCCTTCGGGAAGGAACGCCAGGACAATTACTACACCGGCTGGAATGATCTGCTGGGTGGCCGGCTGCGGGAATGGTGCGAGAATGGAACCCGACAGGGGCTCGGTCATGAGCCGCAATGGGCCCGGCAGCAGGCCTGAGCCGCGCCGGCCCGAAGGAGTTGACAATGGGAACACGGATCGCAAGCGCGCTGCTGCTCATCAGTCTGGCAATCCCGGGAGTGGCGCTCGCGCAGGATGGCGAGGACGGAACGGGCCAGCCCTACATGCTGGAAACCACCTGGCAGGAAACCACGGTCGGTGATGCCGGCGTGACGCTGACAATGCACCTGGAGCGCGAGCCCTGGGATGTCTATGAGCTGTTCACCGCTGAGACCTCCGGCTGGTGGAGCCGCGACTTCACGATGGGCGGCGCGGGCTGCCTCAACATGCAGCTTGAGGCCTATGCCGGCGGACGGCTGCTGGAGATTGACGAGAACGGCGAGAGCATCTGGGCCAATGTGATCAAGGTGATCCCCGGCAGCTACCTCGGTATGAGCGTGCCGGAGGGCAGCTTCTGGAGCGGGGCCGGTTCGATCAATGTCAGCTTCAGCCCGGGGGCGGAGGGCGGCACGGACTTCCGTCTGGAGCACCGCGCCTTCCAGCAGTACGATGCGGAGACTGACGGTGCGGAGGGTTACGCCATGGGCTGGACGAAGCTCGTTGCCGAGAACTTCCGCCGCTACTGCGAGGGCGAGAACATTCCCGACGCCGTGATCCCTGCAGGGATTGCTCCAGTGGAGTATGAGGACCGGGACTAGCATGCAGATCGAGGGACGCACGAACAGGGTCGAACTTGCCAGCGTGGAGATCGAGCAGGAACTGGCAATCGCCGCTCCGCCCGCGCATGTCTACGACTGTTATGTCAACGGGATATCGCAGTGGTGGAGCCGTGACTGGGTGATGGGCGGCCCGCGCACTACGGAGATCGTGATCGAGCAGCAGCCGGGCGGGCGGCTGCTGGAGGTCTGGGAGGGCGGCGGCGGCTGCCTCTGGGCCTTCGTGCAGAGCCTGAGCCCGGGGCGGATGATCAGCTTCTCGATTCCCGAGGGCGTGATGTGGAGCGGGGCCGGGATGTTCCGGCTCGTGTTCGCGGATGCCGAAGATGGCAATGGCACCGTGCTGAAGCTCAGCCACCACTGCTTCAATCAGTACAGCGAGGATGCACACTCCGGCTATGTGGAGGGCTGGACGGAGCTGATCGGCAGGCGCCTGAAGGAGCATGCCGAGGGCCGCGCAGTTGACAATGCAGTCCGTCCCGGTGGTACATTGGCATAGTGTTTAGCCGTCTCGCCCAGGGGCTTGACGGTCTGGCGCTGCGGCTGCGCATCCGCGCAACCGGGTCGCGCTGAAGTTACAGGAGTATGTCCGTGGCAACGAAGAAGAAGCAGAACTCAGACTGGCATGGCTACCGTGAGGATGTCGCAGCCATGCTCGACGAACTGTTCGCGGATGACGACAACATCATCCGCGGCCAGATGATGGGCCATCCTTCCTGGTATGTGATGGTGGCGGGGAAGAAGAAGCTGTTCACCTCGGCCTTTGAGAACGGGATCACGCTCAAGCTGCCCGTGGAACTTGCCAACGACATGCTGGCCGAGGGGCGCGCGCGGCCCTTCGAACCGATGGGGGCCAGCAAGCCGATGAAGGGCTGGATCTATATTGACAACGATGATCTCGACGCGATCCGCGCCGAGGAGGAAATGATCCACACTGCGCGGGACTACGTGAGCGGCGGTTAGCCCACGCAGTTAATCAATATGTGATTCTCACGAGTGGACGATTTCCATCCAGATCAATGTGCATGAATTCAAAAGATTCAGGCTGGTCACCATCTGCTGGATAATATTTGTAAAAGAAATCACCTGCAGATCCATTTCCTTCAAAAACTCTGCTCGTGATTGGATTGATTGAATCAGCGGTTATAGGGGCAAAACCACTATTCACGTATTCATCCCAGTCAGACGGGAGATGTCCATTGATTGTTTTGTAAAGGAAAATGCCATCGTAAAGCATTTTGGCAATTCCTATCTGCTTCATCCTAACAGGATCAGTTTGAAGTTCCGTGAGATAGGAATCAACTTCCGGACGTTTGCCAAGTTCTGAATTGTCTATAACCCATTGAAAAATATTGGCATAAGTACCGGGCTGCTGAAGATCCATGTAGTTGATGACAGTTCCTTCAATGTCTTTCATTTCCGCCAGTCTGGCGAAATCACCATAGTAATCTGTTTCCCTAAAGAAATACACATCACCATAGAAATCCAGAGATTGGTCATCGGGATCGATCACGAAACCCTCTGGGGAAATCAGGTTGATCTGAATCAACCCATCAGCTTTCACTGCACCCCAGGACGCCGGCCAGTCACCATGGACCTTGTAATATGCGTAGATACCACTCTTTACCCAGAATGTGTTCCACTCATAGAACAGAGTTTCAGAAACTTTTCCCTTGTAGTCACTGGCAACTTCCACACCCATTGAATTGTTGCCATTATTCTGAGCTATTACACCTACGGGATTGATAAACAAACCCATTCCAGCAAGTGCAAGAATCACAATAACATTTCTCATTTTTGCCTCCGGGGGTGATGACTTTCAGATCTATTGTTGTTCAGTAAACTTGTGCCCCTTAGAACAGAACACTTCCTAAGGAGTCGGTGGAGAGCAAAGCACTTCCTGAGTAGGAGTAGCAGGAGAAGGTGAGCTCGGTGGATTTCCAGTGCAGTAAAACGATGTATCCTTCCAATACTCACATCTTTTAATGCCCTTAACTTCTATACATGGATTGGCAGTTACCCAAACTAGCTGAGTAAGAGCGCACTCTTCAATGTAAAGTTCCCAAGTATTTGTACAAGGACCAGTCCACGAATTTCCCTGCGCATCCCAATATGTCTGTGTCCCAGGTGCTGTGGCAGTGATTCCAGTAGCCTGATCATTTACTAAAGGCAGCTCACCCAAAGCTTCAATACAGCAGCAATCTGGGGGTGTGCCATTGTTGCACCCATAAAAAACATTATCTGGACAACAATCAGTTCCACCTGAAGCAAAGACAGTTGTTGTCATAATAATAGACAGGAGTGCTAAAATTAATAGCATATAACGCATAGCGCATGTCCTTTCCAGAAACTAACTAAAAGAAAATAGCACCCTTCAAGCGGAAAGTCAAGTAATTTTTCCCCGTGGTAGGTCTTAGCCGATGCTTTTCTGACGGGACTCTTTCAATCCTGTGGCGTTCTCATTGATTCATGTGGTTGGCAATCACTGGCCTCCTTGCCCGGATCGCTCCGGGCCTCCCCTAGCCCTTCATCTGCCGGAGGCGGTCCTCTATGATGCCCACGGCATTCCCGAAGGTGGCGTTGTCAAAGCCGAAGTGCGCTCCCGCCGTCTCGAAGAGCTGCGGCAGGCTCGCCGTGCCGCCCAGCGCCAGGCCGTTCAGGTACTGCGTCACGGCCTGCTTCTCATCCCTGAGCGAGTTGGCCCAGATCTGCACCGCACCCAGCTGTGCCAGGCCGTAGTCGATGTAGTAGAACGGATAGAGGAAGAAGTGCAGCACGCGCTGCCAGTTCCAGGCCGCCTCATCCTCCAGGCCGCTGATGTCAACTTCGGGGTAGTAGCGCTGGAACAGTTCGAGGTACTTCGCCGAGACATTCGCGGCATCCTTCGCCTGCTCCGGGTTGCTGTAGATCCAGTGCTGCAGCGCATCGCCGACGGCGATCATCACCCAGGTGAAGATGATGTACTCGAGCTGCGTGCTGTGGTCGCGGGCATGATCCTCCGCCGTGTAGAAGCCGCCGTTGTCAGTCGTGAGATAGGGCGCGGCCAGCAGCTCCATCGACATGCTGGCAACCTCCGCGAATTCCATCGGCACGTCGCGCTGCTGCATGTAGGGCAGCTCAGCGGTCTGGTAGACATGGAAGGCGTGGCCGCATTCATGCAGCATGATCCGCACGTCCTGGCTCATGCCCACGGCGTTCATGAAGATGAAGGGCTGCCAACGCTCGGCCAGTACGGTCATGAAACCGCCCGGGGCCTTGCCCTCGCGGTTGGCGAGATCGAACATGCGGCTGCCGGCCATCTCGCCGACCCAGCCGCCGAGCCGGCCATCCAGGCGCGTGAAGACCTCCTGCGTGCGGCTCTCCAGCTCAGTGGCATCGGCGAAGGGCTGCAGCGGGGCCCGGCCCTCGCTGTCACAGGTCAGATCCCAGGGGCGCAGGCTCCCGATCCCGAGGCTCGTGCGGCGCTCTGCCAGCTGGCGGCTGAGTGCCGGGGTCACGACCTCCAGCACGGCCTGCTGGAAGGTGCGGGCATCCCCGGGCGTGTAGTCATGCCGGCCCCAGCTCTGCCAGGAGTAGTCCGTGAAGTTGTCAAAGCCGGCATTGCGCGCGATCTGCAGGCGCAGCTCCAGCATCTCGGCCCAGATCTCACTGAGCCGCGCGCGGTCCTGTTTCATGCGCTCGGCGCCGAGGCGCCAGGCCTTCTCCCGCACGCTGCGATCGTTGCTTTCCACGTGGCGGCGCAGCGCCGCGATCGGCACCTGCCGGCCTTCCCAGTCCACGCTCCAGTTGCCGCAGATCTCGTTGTACTCCATCCCGAGCTTGGCCAGCTGGGCCTGCAGCGGCAGGTTCTCCTCGCGGAACAGCTCGGCCTCACTGCGCAGCCGGCGCAGCGGGATCTCCATCCCGGCCGGGACCACGCCGCTGTCCAGCAGCACCTGCTTCAGGCGCTGGTCCAGCTCCTTGGCGCGCGGGTCGATCTCATCGATGTAGTCGCGGTAGCGCTGCTGGGCCTCCGCATTCCGGGTGTCGACCATCGTCGCCAGATGCGTGAGCGTGCCGTATTCGCTGAGCCTTGCGGCGAGCTCGGTCCAGCGCTTCAGCCATGCGTCCACGCTTTCCGCCGAAGGAGTCTCGTCGCAGAGCTCCTCGAGCTGCGCCTTCAGTTCCGGCCAGTCCAGCCGGGGAGTCAGATCAGAATTGTCCATGTGTGTGCCTTCAGAACAGGAGCCTATGTTAGCAGCCTCCGGCCTGCCCTGCCTGCCGCAGGGTCCGGGCCCGGCTGCCTGCCCCAGCGGGTGTGACGCAGGTTTGTGTCATATAATTTTCTGATGCCCCGCAAGAACGTCCCGGCCGCCGACGCGATCCTCAACAAGCAGTTCAAGGTGCTCGACCGCGGCTTCGTACGCCTGGTGGACTACATGGGCGGCGACCACAGCATCGTGCAGAGCGCACGCGTGAGCTACGGCGCCGGCACCAAGAGCGTGCGCGAGGACAAGGGCCTGATCAACTACCTGCTGCGCAACTGGCATACGAGCCCCTTCGAGCAGGTGCAGATGACCTTCCACTGCAAGATGCCGATCTTCGTGGCCCGCCAGTGGGTGCGGCACCGCACGGCCCGCCTGAATGAGGTGAGCGGACGCTACAGCATCATGACGGACGAGTTCTACGTCCCGGACAGCGCGCGGATCCAGTACCAGAGCGCTGACAACAAGCAGGGCAGCGGCGACAGCATGCCGGCGGATTACGCGGCGCGGATGGTCGGTGAGATCGAGGGCGACCAGCAGCGGCTCTACGGCCACTATGAGGAAATGGTGGAGCAGGGCATGGCCCGTGAGCTGGCACGGCTCAACCTGCCGCTCTCGCTCTATACGGAGTGGTACTGGCAGATCGACCTGCACAACCTCTTCCACTTCCTGCGCCTGCGCCTCGACCCGCATGCCCAGTATGAGATCAGGGTCTATGCCGAGGCGCTCGCTGAATGCGCGCGGCGCGTCTGCCCGGTGGCCTTTGAGGCCTTCGAGGAGCACATCCTCAATTCACGCACATTCTCGAAGGGTGAGATGCGGGTGCTGCGCAAGATGCTCAGGAGCGGCGGCTGGAACCAGGACAGCCATCTGGGTGAGGTCAGCAAGATGAGCGCACGGCGCAAGAGTGAGTTCGTGGCCAAGCTCTGGAACCTCCCGAAGGAGCCGGGCAACCGCCCGGAGATCACTCCGGTGGAACGCGACGAGGATCAGGACTGAGCCCCAGGCTCAGTAGCTGTTGACTTCTGAAGCCTCAACTTCCATGGTCTCGACTCCGGCGCTGGGATCACGCTCCACGATTTCGCAGACGTCATAGACGTTGTACTCCGCATGCCCGAGCTTGAGCGCCTCGCGCACCACGGCCCAGGCCATCGGCTTCTCAAGGTAGGCGTAGAAGTCCTCGCGGCTTTCCCACTGAGAATAGTTGACAACCTTCGTGCCGTCCTGGCTCTTGTGGAAGTTGGCGGCGATGAAGCCCGGCTGCTTGCTGATCACGCGGCTGAAGGCGTCCACCAGATGCTTGAGCAGGCGGTCCTGGTCCCCCGGATTGACCGAGAAGTTGGATATGACCGTCACGTATGTGTTCTTGGCAATCGTTGTCATCCCGACGAGCTCCCTCTTCCTTCGCCGTTTCACGGCACACAAAGCCTAGCAGAATTCGCCTGATTTTTGAATCGAGTTGTCAAAGTTAAATTGTGGTTAAACCAACAGGGATGCGGCCTGCCGGAGCGCAGTGCGGCGGTGCTACACTTGAGCGATGTTCGGACTGAACCTGATCGCCCGGGCCGTGATCGTGCATGAGGGCAAGTTCCTCGTGACCGTGCTTGACGACGGCAAGCGCGCACCCTTCCACAACCTGCTGGGCGGGCACATGAAGGTCGGCGAGCCGATGATCGACAGCGTGGTGCGCGAGGTGCGCGAAGAGGTCGGGCTTGAGGTCGCGCCGGTCAAGCTGCTGTACCTGATGGAGAACTACTGGGCGCGCCAGGGCAGCAAGCTGCATGAGATCGGCTACTACTTCCTCTGCCATCCGCTGCGCCCCATCGAGGGTGACCTGCTGAGCCAGCTCACTCCGGACACGGAGGAGATGATCTCCCCGGAGCTGCTGACGCCGGAGGAGCTGCTGGCCGCGAACTTCCAGCCGGAGCCGCTGAAGCAGTTCCTGGCAGCGGATCTCGCGGCGAAGTGGGCCAGCTGCCCGCGCCTGATCGTGCACAACGAACTGCCGGGCCACAGCGAAGCGCGGAACGCCAGCTACGAACTGTAGGCGGCGGCGGGAGGTCAGTCCCGCGCAGCAGGACTGACTAAGGGAGGTCAATCCCGCGAAGCAGGATTGACAGACAAACCCAGTATTCAGAGCAGGTTCAATTGCGGCGGACTTGCTTTTACGAACAACGGCATGGTTTGGCTGTATATGATTGCAGAACTGCATCCTGCCTGCGGCGGGATGCAGTACCCCCTTGTCAGTCCTGCTGCGCGGGACTGACCTCCGTCTCCACTACAACCCAGCTCCTACTCCCTTTTTCTAGCGCATGCGTTTGAAGGCGCCGCTGTTGAGCATGGTGCTCGTCATGCGCTGCATCTGCTTGAAGTTGTTGATGAAGCTGTTGATGTCCTGCACGGAGGTCCCGCTGCCCATCGCGATGCGGCGGCGGCGGCTGGCATTCAGAAGCTTCGGGTTGAGGCGCTCCTGGCGGGTCATCGAATTCACGATGGCCTCGAACTTCCGGAGCTGCTTCTCACCCGCCTCGGCCTGCTCATCACTCACGCGCACGCCGGGGATCATGTTCAGCAGCGACTTCATGCTGCCCATGCGCCGGGTCTGGCGCAGGGCCACGATGAAGTCCTCGAGGTCGAAGGTCTTCTGACGCCTAAGCTTCTTCTCAAGCTTCTCCGCATCCTCATCGTCGAATTCCTTGCTGGCCTTCTCAATCAGGCTGGCGATGTCACCGCGTCCGAGGATGCGGCTCGCCATGCGGTCCGGGAAGAAGTACTCCAGCGCGTCCAGCTTCTCGCCGGTACCGGTCAGGCGGATCGGCTTGCCGGTCACGCTGCTCATGGACATCGCCGCACCACCGCGGGCGTCGCCGTCCATCTTGGTGAGCACGATGCCGGTGATGTTGAGCTTCTCGTTGAAGCGCTGGGCGGTCTCCACGGCGTCCTGGCCGGTCAGGGCATCCACCACGAGCAGGATCTCATCGGGCTGGAAGGCCGCCTTGACCTGCACCAGCTCCTCCATCAGCTCCTCGTCGATCGCCAGCCGGCCCGCGGTGTCGATGATCACCGGGGTGTTGCTGTCCTTGTCGCCCTGCTTCAGGCCGTTCTTCGCAAGCTCCACCGGGTTGCTCTTGGGATCTGCGAACACATCCACATGGATCTGCTTGCCGAGCACCTGCAGCTGGTCAACGGCCGCCGGGCGGCTGAGGTCAGCGGCGATCAAAAGCGGCTTCTTCCCCTCGCTCTTGAAGCGGTTGGCGAGCTTGCCCGAGGTCGTGGTCTTGCCACTGCCCTGCAGGCCGACCATCATGATCCGCTTCACACCGGGCGCGAACTTCGGGTCGTACTCCTTGCCGCCGAGCAGCTCGGTGAGCTCCTCGTACACGATCATCACGAGCGTGTCCACCGGGTTGAGCTGGCCGAGCACGTCCTGGCCGACGGCCTTCTGCTTCACCCGGTTGATGAACTTCTTGGTTACCTCAAGGTTGACGTCCGCTTCCAGCAGTGCCAGGCGGATCTCCCTGAGCCCCTTGTCGACATCCGCTTCACTCAGGCGGCCACTGTTGGCCATGTTCTTGAGTGCCCCGAGGATGCGATCCTGCATCTTGTTGAACATAGGACGAAGATTATACCTACAACATCTGTGTGCCGCCAGTCCCGGGCCGGGTCAGGGTAAGATGTAGCTGTGCCGCGCATCTGCCTAGTGATCATCGCCGCCTGCCTGCTGCTGGCCGGCTGCAACCGTGCCCACCAGCAGGCCAGTGCCGCGGCCCCCTTCCCGATGCCCTACAAATGGCCGCTGGCGCAGATCTGCGTGCCGGAGGACAGCCGCCCGGCCAGCCTGCCCGGGGCCTTCCCCAGCGATGAGGGCAACCCCTACCAGGCCAGCGGCCTGGCCTTCAATGAGCGCAGCGAGAACAGCGGGAAGATGTGGAGCGTGGCCTTCACGAGCGAGATCAGCTGGGAGCAGCAGCTGGCCGGCTTCGCCCTGCAGCATGAGCCGCTCGGCTACCAGCTCAACTGGGACAAGCCGCTCACGCGAGAGTACATCTCCGCCGACGGGCGCTACATCACGCAGCTGCACCTCGACGTGGAGAGCGGGGTCAGCGTGCTCTCGGTCTTCGCCTACGACGGCAGCTGGCCCGGCACCAGCCCGCTGGACTCCTGAGCCGCGGGCCGTACTTCGCTATAATGGTTGACGCCGCCCGGGCGGTGATTGCCAGAATGTGGGAGGAGCGCCATGAGCGGAGAGCTGCGCGAGAAGATCATCCAGTTCATCCATGATGAATACGTTGACGACGGCACCGAGGTCGATGACAACACCCCGCTGATCTCCAGCGGGCTCGTGGACTCATTCTCGATGGTCAGCCTGAAGCTGTACCTAGAGGAGGAGTTCGAGATCGAGATTGACGACGACGAGGCCAGCACGGAGGAATTCGAGACCGTCAGCCGCATCCAGTCCCTCGTCAGCCGCAAGCTGCAGGAAAG
Source organism: bacterium (assembly GCA_041395205.1). Lineage (GTDB taxonomy): Bacteria > 4484-113 > 4484-113 > 4484-113 > JAFGCY01 > JAHEFU01. The sequence continues at coordinate 478,110 of JAWLAZ010000001.1, read as the reverse complement.
GCATTAGGATCCGTCCGCGCGGACGGCAGGGGGAACCCCGATGGCATATACGAACGAGCTGCGCACGCGGCTCACGCAGACCCTGGAGGAACTCAGCGCCGCCGGCCTGAGCAAGGACGAGCGCTACATCAGAAGCGCCCAGGGCGTGGAGATCGAGGTCGAGTACCCGCTGGCCAGCGCCCCGCGCCGCGTGCTCAACTTCTGCGCCAACAACTACCTCGGGCTGGCCAGCCATCCGCGGGTGGTGGAGGCGGCCCGGCGCGGGCTCGATGAGCGCGGCTACGGCATGTCCAGCGTGCGCTTCATCTGCGGCACGCAGGACAGCCACAACGAGCTGGAGCAGCGCCTGGCGGAGTTCCTCGGGATGCCGGAGGCGATCCTGTTCGCGAGCTGCTTCGATGCCAACGCGGCCTTCTTCGAGGTGTTCTTCGGCAGGGAGGACGTGATCATCTCCGACCGCCTGATCCACGCCTCGTTGATCGACGGCATCCGGCTCTGCGAGGCCCAGCGCGACACCTACAAGAACAGTGACACGGAGCACCTCGAGAAGAAGCTTCAGATGTGGAAGGAGCGCGCGCGCAGCATCTGCGTCGTCACCGACGGCGTGTTCAGCATGGACGGGATGATCGCGCCGCTGGACCGCATCGCGGAGCTCTGCGAGCAGTACGGCGCGCTGCTGGTGGTTGACGACAGCCATGCCACGGGCTTCATCGGCAGGACCGGGCGCGGCACGCATGAGCACCACAATGTGATGGACAAGGTGGATGTAATCACCACCACACTCGGCAAGGCGCTCGGCGGGGCCTCCGGCGGCCTGGTGGCCGGCCCGCCGGAGATTGTCAGCCTGCTGCGCAACCGCGGCCGCCCCTACCTGTTCAGCAATGCCGTGCCGCCCGCGGTGATCTACGGCGCGCTGGAAGTGATGGAGATGCTGACGGAGGGCACCGCGCTGCGCGACACCCTGGAAGCCAACGCCGCGCATTTCCGCAGGCGCATGGAGGCCGCGGGCTTCACGCTGGTACAGGGCGAAAGCCCGATCGTGCCGGTGATGTTCGGCGATGCGCGGCTGGCTGCCGACATGGCGCGCTCGATGCTGGATGAGGGAATCTACGTGATCGGCTTCAGCCACCCGGTGGTGCCGATGGGCAAGGCCCGGATCCGCGTGCAGTTGTCAGCGAGCCATACCACGGAGCAGATCGACCACTGCGTGGAGGCCTTCATCCGCTGCGGTGAAAAGCATGGCGTGATCGGGAAGGACATCGGAGCTGGAAGCTAGGGTGAAGCGGAGGCCAAGCTGTAAGCCTGGCACGAAGGTCAGACCCGCCGGAGGCCAAGCTGTAAGCTTGGCAATTGCCAGGGGTACTGCATCCCGCTACAGGCAGAATGCAGTTGATTGGCAACCATACAAGTACTGCAGCCATCACGGAATCTGTCCTGGCACGCATCCAGATGATTCAGCATGCCGCGAATCGTCAATCCTGCCTCTGACGGGATTGACCTCCTATTGGCAGCTCATTGGGATCTGGAGTCCTACCAGCTATAGGTCCTGTCGATAAGTTTGCTGTTTTCTGTCTCACCCCAAACCACTACCCTTAGCAGGCCACTGATCAGGGGCCATTCCTCGACGGGAGCTGGAGTGTTTCCTTCCATTTTGACAACTCGATATGTCTCCGGGTCATATCCCAGTTCAGCCCACTCTGATTCCGGCGGCAGGTAGGCATAAATGCCAAATGGAGTCCAGTTCTCATCATTGAATCCGTCGTACAGCTTCCCTGTACTGGGATCCACCATGGTCTGAAGCGCATTGAGAAGGTCCGTTTTGGGGAGCTCATCAAATGCGGATTCGCCTTCCTGAGTAAGCCAGGAACTGGTTTCAAGAAATGCGAGGGCATCATCAGGCAGCACCTGGTGGTTCCGGTAATAGACAAAAATTGATCGCGGTATCCGACTCATCATGAACTGCCCATATTCGGGATAGCCAAATTCCTCTGAAGGATCGTTGACAATCCGGATGCCCAGCATTTCCAGCTCCTTCTCAGTGAAGGTGCGGGATTCAATCATTCCTTCTTCAGCTTCCTGCCTGACAGTGTCAATCATGCCCAGGATTTGCGGATTCGCAGCGGTGGAAGCTGAACCATACTCAAGAATGACGGACTGAGCAAACAGATCCGAGAAATCCTCATCCATCAATCTCTGGCAGAAGGCTTCCTTGTCAAAGCCGGATTCAGTTTGCAGGGTTTCAGATGCATCAGCTCGGAATATGCAGAAAGCTGAAAGAATAGTGATTGTCATCCAAACTGCAATGTAACCAGTTTTGGCAGGGACTTCAAGCAATTCTCCTTGCATGCATATCATTCATCAGCACACTACGGGCAATGGTACAGTAAATTTCACGGTCAGCGAATATCAAACCAAGCAACATGATTGCCATTACAACGAGGAGCGGCCGCACAGCTCACTGGGCTACCTGAGCCCCGCGGAATTCAGGCGCAGATGGGAGCAGGAAAACGGATCAGGAAAGGAGGCTGGACAGGCTGCGTGATATGCTGGTTTTCCCACATTGTAAGTGGTCCGACGGAAGGGGGAAGGTCACACGCATCCAGCTGATTCAGCACACTGCGAATCGTCAATCCTGCCTGCGGCGGGATTGACCTCCCATAGTCAGTCCTGCTGCGCGGGACTGACCTCCGCTACGCCCTACAACCCAGCTCCCATATCCTCATTGTCAGCTTTACAGCTGACCTCCACTACACCCTACAACCAATGTCCTAGATCCTCAGACAGCCCGCCGGGCCGCGGGTGATGCCATGGCGCCAGTCGCTCAGTTCACGCACGTCGCGCTCGAGGTTCATGTAGCCGATGCTCGGCACGAGCTGCAGCGGGCGTTCGCTGAAGTGGTAGCTGCGTGCACCGAACAGCGGGCGGATGTCCCAGCCCCAGCGCGCATGCACGCCCTGCACCAGTGCGGCGGCGATGTCGAACATCAGCATCCAGGCCTCACTGTGACTGAGCAGCAGGCTGGCAACGGGCCGCCCCGGCCGTTCCAGCAGCAGCAGGTAGCCATGCGGGTCCTCGCGCAGGCCGAGCTGCAGGCCCCCCTGCTGCGGATAGGCGAGGATGAAGTCCACGGGCCGCCCGCGGCGGCGCGGGTCGCGCTCACGGCTGGCAGCCGGGCTGACGCTTTCGTGGCGGCAGAGCCAGACGAGGCAGTTCAGGCAGAAGTCCAGCAGCGGCAGGCCCTCCTCGTCGGCAATTGCCAGGCGGCTGCCGCGCCGGAGCTGCACGCTGCAGCGCAGGGCCTCCTGCAGGTCGGCGGGGGTCTGCGGGCGTTGCGGCAGATCCAGCAGGCGCAGTTCCAGGCTGAGCGCGCTGGCCATGGGCGGTTCCGGCAGCTCCAGGCCACGCGCCGGACCTTCCAGCAGCACCTCCGGGGCCAGATCAGTCAGCGGGGTGGCCGGCAGGGGCAGGGACTTCTCGCGGCCGGCCAGGCTGCGGCTGCCGGGCCGCTCCAGCATGAGCGGCAGCAGTTCGAAGTCCGGCAGCAGCGCCGGATGCGTCTCTGTCACATGTCCGTGGGCCTTGCCAAACAGCGGCAGGGCTGACCAGCCCGTGCGCGCATGCAGCTCGCGCAGCAGTTCTGCGGCGAATTCCAGCAGCAGCCGGCCAAGCTGCTGCTCCGGCAGCTGGCTGCCGCGTGCGCGCTGGCCGGGGCCGAGGATCTCCACCCCGCCACTGCGGCGGCGCAGGGCCACGAGCAGGTTGCCATCGGCGGCGCTGCCCAGTTCATAGCCGCCCCACTGCGGTTCAGTGCTGCCACGCCTGAGGCGCAGGCTGGCATGCCCGGCATCGCTGAGCCAGTCGAGCGCTGTCAGGGCGAATTCCAGCAGCGGGAAATCCTCCAGCTGCAGCAGCTTGCCGGAGGGGCCGCGCAGGCTCAGGCTGCCACTGACGACGCCGGGCAGTTCCTCAAGCGAGGCCACGTCGCGCCCTGGCTCCGCCAGGCTGAAGCTCAGTTGCCAGCCGGCCTGATCCACATGCAGCAGGCGCTTCTCCCAGGCCAGGCGTGTTGCCACATCCAGCGCCGGGGCCGGTCCGCGTCGCGGTTTGTCCAGGAGTGCCATGCGCCAGCGGCGGCGCACGAGTGGCGCGATGTCCCAGCCGGACTGCGTTGCCAGATCAGCCGCGAGCGTGGAGAGCAGGCGCTGCCCGAGCTCCCTGAGCAGCGTGGTTTCAGTGCGCAGTGCAATACTGCGCAGGCCGTTGTCAGCCTGGGGATCCGGCAGCAGCAGCAGCGGCCCCTCGGCCTGGATGCCAAGCAGCAGCTCGCCCACGCTGTCCACGGCGGCGAAGTCCGCACTGCCGAGCCCGCCGGGCAGGTGTTCCATTTCATCGCGCAGGCGCGGATGCAGCTCGAACAGCCAGAAGGCATGCGGGCAGCACCAGCTCGCGAAGTCCAGCGCGAATTCCAGCAGCGGGAAATCCGGGCCGGATTCATACAGCGTTTCGCCCTGCTGCAGGATGCACAGCGGCGCGCGCAGCTGCTCCACAAGTGCGGCGTGGTCCGCCAGCTCCCCGAGCTGTGGCAGTGGGCCGTACTCGAAGCACAGTGCACCGCCTTCCACCCGCTGTCGCTGTCCCGCTGGCATGTCCTCTGATTATAGGCGCGCGTGCGCAGCTGCCTGCTAGAATCAGCCCAGCACGGCAGCAGCCGCAGAGGGAGACTGGCAATGGCAGTGAGCGCGACGGGACTGAACTACGAGATCCGCGGGACAATCCACCAGATCGTGGAGCTGCAGCTGCAGCCGGGGCAGCGCGTGATGAGCGAGACCGGCGGGATGATCTGGATGGACCCCAACATCGACCTCGACACCTCGATGCCGGAAAGCGGCGGCGGGCTGATGGGGATGATCGGCGGCGCGCTCGGGCGTGCGGTGGCCGGCGAGAGCATCTTCATGAACTACTTCCAGGCCGAGGGCGGACCCGGGCGCGTGGCCTTCGCCTCGAGCTTCCCCGGGCACATCATCGCCTACGAAATCGCGGCGGGGCGCAGCCTGCTTGCGCAGCGCGGCAGTTTCCTCTGCAGCCAGGACAGCTGCAAGGTCAAGCTGGAGCCGACGGGCCTCGGCAAGGGCTTCCTCGGCGGCGAGGGCTTCATCCTGCAGCGCATGAGCGGGCCGGGGATGGTCTTCCTCGAAATTGACGGCGAGCTGTCCAGCTTCGACCTGCAAGCCGGCCAGACGATCAAGGTGGACACGGGGCATATCGCGGCCTTTGAGGACACCGTGACGTACAACTTCGAGATCCAGAAGAAGCTCAAGAACATCTTCCTCTCGGGTGAGGGCCTGGCATTGGCAACGCTGACCGGCCCGGGCCGCGTCTGGCTGCAGCACCAGGTGATCCGCGAACTGGCAATGAGGCTGATTCCGTATCTGCCGAGCAAGAGCAACTGAGGATCTAGGATCTCGGGTGTAGGGTGTAGCAGACGAGGACTTAGGAGCTCGGAGCTAGGGTGTAGCAGAAGAGGATATAGGAGCTCGGAGTTAGGGTGTAGCAGACGAGGATATAGGAGCGCGGGTGTGGGGTGTAGCAGGCGAGCTGCTCGTGCATGGATTGGCAATATGAACAAAAGGATTTGTACTCCACAATTTAAACTAAACACTTGACATGTAAATATTTGTACAGTAAAATATACCATCCAGTAAAGGATGGTAGTGCATATGCCCATCAGCACATATCAGGATCTGACTGTCTGGCAGCGTTCGATTGATCTCATAGAGGCGATCTATGCTTTAACCGATGCTTTTCCCAGGGAAGAACGATTCGGCCTTACATCACAGTGCCGCAGGGCAGCTGTTTCAATCGCCGCGAACATTGCCGAGGGCTATGGCCGAAGCAGCAGAAGGGACTATGCCCATTTCATTGGAATTGCCTTTGGGTCTGCACGAGAACTGGAAACTCTGCTGGTTGTGGCAATACGCATCCGCCTGACAACGGATGACGACTGTATTGCCAGTCGGAAGTTGCTGGATGAATGCTGCAGGATGCTGAATGTTCTGTACCGGAAACTCAGGCAGGATCAGCAGTTCACGAAATAGCATTGAACCTGGTTGAATCGGACCATGTACCCGGACCTGTGGTGACATATCGAATCACACCTACAGCGTTCCCACACCTCGCCTGCTACACCCCAGCTCCTACTTCCTAGTTCCTCGCTTGCTACACCCCAGCTCCTACGTCCTATGTCCTCGCCAACTACACCCCAGCTCCTACTTCCTGGTTCCTCGCTTGCTACACCCCCAGCTCCTACGTCCTATGTCTTCGCCAACTACACCCCAGCTCCTATTTCCTGGTTCCTCGCATGCTACACCCCAGCTCCTATTTCCTGGTTCCTCGCATGCTACACCCCAGCTCCTATCTCCTACATCCTCGCCTGCTACACCCTACACCCCAGCTCCTACATCCTCTTGAGGATCAAGCCATCAAAGGCCGGCACCGTCACCGTGCCCTCCTCGACTGCGCCGCTGTTGACCTCCGGGACCTGCGTGCCCCTGATGCGTTGCCACTTCCCGGCGGGCAGCTGCACCTCCACCGCACGCTCGAGCGGGTTGACAAGCACGTAACCGTTGTCATACTCGCGGCCCCAGACACCGTGATCCGCGTTGTCAGCGCTTCTGCTCAGCTGCTGCATCTCGCCCTGCGGGAAGCCGAGGTAGCCGCGGCCGCTGCCGGCGTCGTCATATTCATCGAACCATTCGATCCCGCGCAGGCCGTAGCCGTCGGTGGTGATCACGTAGCCGTAGTAGCTGCCACAGAGCAGCGCCGAGCACAGGCCCCAGCGCATCTTGCGGTAGTTCGGCTTGAAGCGCGAAGCCGTCTCCGGGTTCTTCAGCTCCGGGAAGCCCGCGCTGTCAAGGTCCATCTCCAGGTCGTCGGTGATGATCTGCGTGAAGTTCGGCGAGACACTGCCCTGCTGGAACTGCGCGATCCCGCCGCGCGCTTCCTCCGGGCCGCCGAGGAACACGTCATGCCAGAAGCGCGTCCAGCCCTCAGTGTCATTCGGGTCGCCGCCGTTCCACTGGTCGTGGGGGAAGGAGACGAAGCTTTCGCCGTTGTAGCTGTCGAAGTCGCGGCTGCGGCTCTGGTTGCGCACGATCGCCTTGCCGGGGAAGCGCTCGGCGAACATGGCATTCTGCCGGGCAAGCGCGCGCTCCCAGGCGCTGTCGAGGCTCGCGAAGCTGTCGGGGACGTTGTCACGGTCGAGATCCAGGCTGCGGGTGTCGGTCCACATCAGCCAGCTCAGGTTGTCAGGCAGCATGTCCCAGAGGAAGCCGTCCTGGTCGCCGCTGATGTAGCCGAACCACTCGTTGGCACCCTCGAGGCCCATGCGAAAGGCGTAGCCGGCGTAGTCCTCGGCGCTTCCGGCCCCGTCCAGGCTGGCAGTGCCGCTGCTGTCGGTGAGGTTCATGATGTAGCTGCCGCGCCAGAAGCGGGCCAGCGGGGCGGTGCGCGTCCCGGCCGCATGCGCGGCGGCCTGCGTGCCGTTCATGCCGCGCTGCACGGTGAGAGTGCGCGTGGCTTCATCCACGGCGCTGATCGTCATGATCTCATTGTCAACCTGGATATCCTGGCTGGCCTTCCAGATCACCCAGCTGCGCGGACGGCTGCCCTGGGCCTCGCCCGACTGCTCCCAGTCCACCACCTTCAGCTGCGTGTCGCCTGCGCCGAGCGGCGCCGCGAGGCTGCTGCCGGCCTCGGTCATGAACCAGCTCACGGGCCAGCTGCCCAGCAGCGGATTGTGCTTGCGCGTGCCCTCGTAGAGCGAACTGGGGCGGATCACCAGCGGCCGGTAGTAGGTCAGCAGCTGCGTGCTGCCGTTGGCACGGCGCAGCTCGGAGGCCAGGGTCTGGCCCTTGTTCCTGCCGCTGGGCCGCTCACCGGGAACGCCGGTCGAGAAGTCACCCACGAACAGGTCGAAGCGCGCACGGTCCTCCATGCGGGTCTTCGGGTGCGTGGGATACCACATCACGAGGCGCGGGAAGGCCGGCCCGGAGGAGTCAGGTGCGGCGCTCGTGCCACAGGGCAGCGCAAGCGTGGCCAGAAGCGTGAGGCACAGCAGGCAGTGAGTCAGTCGCGGCATCGGGGACCATCCAGTTCTGGAAACGCCGGCGGGCGTGCTCGCTCAGACGGCCGCAGCCGGGCGGCTCACTGAATCACGTTCACCATCTCATACACGGGGCCGAACAGCAGCAGGTTCACGCCGATGACAACTCCGATCACCCCGATGACAATCAACGCCTTGCGCAGCATTTCCGATATCTCCCGTCGAACCATCCATGAGCGGGCTCGACAGTTGCGTATTCTAGCCGCAGAAAATGACAATGCGGGGACTGCGCTGGCAATCCCCGCTTAAATAATGCTTAAATCACGCAGTCCGGCGGACTGCGGGGCTACTTGGACTGCAGTCCGTAGCGGTCCTCGAGGATCGCGCAGACCTTGAAGGCCATGTACTCCGAGCCGTGCTTGCTGAAGTGCACGCCGTCGCTGGCGCGGATCATGCGGTCCTTGCCCTCGTACTCCAGGTTCGGCACGTAGCGGCCCTTGGCATCGGCCGTGAAGGCCCAGGTGTCGAGGTAGAAGCCGCCGCCGGCCTCAGTCGAGGCCTTCAGCACCTTGTTGAGCTGCTCCACCTGCTGGCTGAACTGGCGGTCACGCATCGTGGGAATCCCCATCATCACGCTGTCAGCGCCGCTGGCAACCACCGTGCTCACGAACTTCTCCACGCGCTCGCCGTAGATCTTCTCCCACTCCGGCGTACCGAAGCGCGCCAGCGGGCCGCTGGCATCCGTGACCGGGGCGCAGTCGTTCTCACCGAGATCCGCCAGCACCAGGTCCGGCTTGTGGGCCTTCAGGAGCTCCTCCAGCTTGGCCTGCCAGTCCAGCAGCCCGGGGTTGGCAAGCCCCGTGGAATGCTGGCCCCAGCGCACGATCCTGACATCCTTGTAGCCCTCGAGCCGGTCCTCCAGCTCCTTGCCCAGTGTGCCCTCGATCGAGGAGGCACCGACCACGAGGATCGTGGTGCTTTCGGCACGCGCACTGCCCAGGTTGGCAAGCACGAAGGCCGCGGCGAGGAAGGCCATGGCCGTGATTCTGATTCGCTTGATTGACATGTTGCTGATTATAGCCGGGGCGGCAATGCTGCCCGGCCGACTCCCGCTTGCTTGATTACCGCGCTTCTGACGACAGCGCTGCCGTGCTGTTCAGTATCGGAGCGGATCCGCCCGATGCAAAACTACTCATCATCCGCTTCCTCGATCTCCGCCCAGAGCGGGGAATCGTCATATATCGGATGCACCCTGTCCTCCACCGCCGTGCGCGCTCCGCGGATCCCGCTGTCGACGCAGAAGCCGCTGAGCTTCTGGGTCTGCGGCACGACGCGCTCCTGCATGAAGCCGTTGTCGGAACCGAAGGCCCAGTAATTGATGTCATAGCCGAACAGCAGGACCAGCAGGCCGAGGATCAGCCAGCTGCTCGCAATCAGGAAGGCCGGGCTCATCCTGCCCTGCTGCACCTCCGTCGAATTGTCAGTCCGTGTCTGTTCGTCCATCTCAGAATCCGAAGTAGAGATTTGGCGACATCCCGCTGGGCTTGAGCGCGAGGATCACGAGCCCGATCGCCAGCCAGGCCACCGGCCGCAGCGCCAGCGGCATTGCATCATGCACCCGGATGAAGCCACTGCGCAGCCGCTCGCCGAAGATATGCATCACGGCGCCGAGGGCCAGCACCACCAGCACGAAGGCCTCGAAGCCCTCGCCCGGCGCACCGAAGCGCCACATCCCCGTCAGGTAGGCCCAGAGGCTTTCGAGGTCCGGGGAGGCGAAGATCAGCCAGCCGAAGCAGACCAGGAGGAAGGTCCCGAGCTGGCCGGCCACGCCGCCCTTCCACTTCTTCTTGATGCCGCTTCTCAGGTAGTGGTGCAGCAGCAGAGCCAGGGCGAAGTACGTGCCCCAGAGGATGTAGGTCCAGGCCGCGCCGTGCCAGAGTCCGGCCAGCACCCAGGCCCAGAACAGCGCACTCCAGCGCCTGTGGATGTCACGCCCGCCCAGCGCCACGAACAGGTAGTCATTGATCCAGCGCGAAAGCGTGATGTGCCAGCGGCCCCAGAAGTTCGAGACATCCGTTGCCAGGTAGGGATGGTTGAAGTTGTGCGGGATGCGGATCCCCAGCAAGAGCGAGAGACCCACGGCGAGATCGGTGTAGCCGCTGAAGTCCACGTAGATGTAGAGCGCGTAGGCGAACATCGCCACCCAGAGCGTGGGCGCGGAGTAGTCGGAAGGGTCGTTGAAGACATTGCCGACGATGTGCATGTAGAGGTAATGGCTGAGCACCACGTTCTTGAACAGGCCGGAGAGGATCAGGGAGACCGCACGCCCGGGTTCCGGGATGCTTTCGGGCAGGCCCTCATGCAGCTGCGGCAGCAGTTCCTTCGGACGGCAGATCGGGCCGGAAAGCAGCTGCGGGAAGAAGGAGATGTAGAGCAGGAAGTCCACCACCGTCCTGGCGCGCAGGCCCTTGCCGCGGTTCAGGTCCATGATGTAGCTCAGGCCCTGGAAGGTGTAGAAGGACAGCCCGACCGGCAGCATGATCTCGAGGATCGGCAGGTGCGAGCTCATGTTGAAGCGGCCCAGCAGGTCCTCGAGGCTTGCCTGGAAGAAGCCGTAGTACTTGAACATCCCGAGTGCCAGCAGGTTCAGCCAGATCCCGGCCATGAACCAGGCGCGTTGCAGAGCCTTGTTGCCGGCCTCACGGGCACGGTGGATGCCCTCGCCGCAGAGGTAGTTGAGCAGCGAGGAGGATCCGAGCACCGCCAGCAGGAAGATGTTGAAGGCCCCGTAGAAGTAGTAGCTGGCCAGTACGAGCAGGATCTTGCGCGGCATATCCCGGCGGCGCAGCAGCCAGTTCGCGCTGAGCACGAGCACGAAGAACACGGCGAAGATCAGGGTCTGGAACTGCATGGCGGGGGCAGGCCGCCTGAGGGCGCTGCCATTCTCCACATGTCCCGGCTGGACGGGCACCAGTGTAGCCCGCCAGCGGGGTGCTGTCAATCAGGCGCAGCGCTGTTGGCAGCCGGGGGAAGGGAGGATTGGCAATCCGGTTAAATCCCGGTAAAGCGGGACGGGTTCAGAACTTCACCTGGCCGGAGAGGCTCCACTGCGCGAAGCGGTAGCCCGGCCCGTCGCTGACGATCGTCGCCAGCTCGCTGTTGCTGTAACCCGCACGCATCGTCAGCCGGTCGTGGAACAGCCGCGCGCGCAGCCCGACCTTGTAGCGCAGCACATCGGAGGGCGAGCGGTCGGCGGCGTCATCCCAGCCGTAGCCGACGCCGAAGTCCCAGAGGAAGTCGTTGCGGCTCATGTCCACCCAGTCGGCATAGACCTCGCCGAAGCGGTAGTTGTTGGGGTCCCAGTAGCCGCTGCTCAGGTCCTGGCAGTAGTCCAGCGTGGTGAAGTGCAGGCCGTAGACCAGCCGCCCCATGCCCCAGTGCATGTGCTCACGCTGCAGGCGCCAGTCCGTGCCGATGCGGCTGTTGCCATCGCTGAGGCTGCCGCTGAACAGGCTGGCGATCAGCTGCGTGTCCTCATCCCCCATGAAGGGCATTTCAGCGCTGAGCGTCCACTCGTCGAGCACCACCCCGCTGCGGGCCAGCTGCGGCGTGTCATAGAACATCCGGCTGTCCCGGGCCAGGCGCAGGCTGCGCCGGTCATTGATCCGCAGGCTGTAGGCCGCCGACCAGTCCCAGTTGTCAGTCCCGGGATCGGTGTCGTTGTCAATCTCGAGGTAGCGGGCCAGCACGCTGAAGCGTTCGCGGTCATTGCGCGGCAGGCTGAAGCCGAGGCTCGTGGCGGTGCCGTCGCTGATCTGGCCCTGCTCCGTGTTGTCAAGCCGGAAATCCTCATGCACGATGCTCGCCGCTGAACCGCGGGCATCGAGCGGGATGTTGATGCTCGTGGTGTTGGCACGCAGGTCGTTGTCCTCGCTGTCATGGCTCTGGCGCCAGGCCTGGTCCATGCTCGGATCCGGGATGTCCTTGAGTGCGCGCAGCAGGTCCCAGACCTCGCAGCTCTCCGGATCCTCGCGCATCGCATAGCAGGCCATCGCCATCGCCTCGCTGCGCTGGCCCTTCCAGAGCAGGCCGTAGGCCTTGGCTATCCGCCCCGGGACGTAGAACTGGCTGTCGAGCGGAATCCCGTCCCAGTCGCGGAAGGCATCGCGGTAGCGGCCCATCGAGGCATGGGTGTAGCCCCGCCCGAGCACCGCCGCACCATGCCCCGGATTGCTGCGCAGCACGCTGCAGTAGATCCCGAGCGCCTCCTCGTAGCGCCCGAGCGTGTTCAGCGCCCCGGCGTAGTAGCTCTGCCAGTCCGGGTTGTCAGGCTGCCAGTACAGCGCCTGGCGGAACCAGTAGAGCGATTCCTTGCCGCGCTCGCAGATCGAGAGTGCGATGGCGTAGTTCAGCAGCGCATCCTCGTAGGTCGCGGCATCCACCCAGGCATCCTCCGGCAGCGTTGTCACTCCCGGCTGGAATTCATAGAGCTTGCGCCCGGCCTCGTTCTCCGGTTCACCGAGCGCGATCAGGCCCCAGAGTTCGCACAGCGCACGGCTGCAGTCGCAGCGCATCAGCACCTGGGCGTAGTACAGCCGCGCATCCGTGTCATCGGGCAGCAGCTCCAGATAGGCCTCCCAGGCCGCGATGCTCGCCGCGTTGTCACGGGCCACCATCGTCAGCACCGCCAGCCCGCGCCAGCTCTGGCTGTCCTCCGGATCCGCCGCCACCCGCTCCTCGAAGTCGGCCTTGGCGGCGTCATACTCACCGCTTTCATAGAGCTGGATCGCCACACTGGCGATGTCGGCCTCACCCACGTCGATCTCCGAGAGCAGGCGGGCCTTGACGACCTCCGCCATCTCGATGATCCGCTCATTGCCGGGCCGGGCCTCCAGCAGCGGCCGGACCTCAGTCCAGGGTGCGCCGCTGGCGACGAGCTCCTTGATGTCGGCATTGGCGGGGTTGGTGGCGATCAGCTCGCCGAGATCCATCAGGGTTTCCTGGATGTAGTCATTGTGGAAGTAGCCGTAGATCCGTGCGAGACGCACCTCCGTCTGGCTGTTCCTGTCCATGCGCAGCTGGTCCAGCAGCAGCATCGAATCATTCAGCTCGCCTGTGCGCGAGAGCAGCTTGGCGAGCGCGATCCGGCCTGCGGTGCTGTCCGGCTGCTGATGCAGCACGAGCGAGATGTTCTCCTCGGCCAGTCCGTTCTGCCCGGCCTCCAGCAGCGCCAGAGCGTACTCGAGGCGGATCTCCGGCTCCAGTGCGTCGTCACCGACCTGCTCGATGTAGTTCTCGAAGGCCAGCACGCTGTCCTGCCACTGCTCGGCCTCGAAATGCCCGCGGGCCGTTGCCAGCCAGTCCATGCTGCCCCCGGCAGTCGCGGGATCGGCGTCGGCGGTCTGCAGGGTGTGGATCTCCGCACCCTTGAAGAATTCGGCAGTGTTGCGCAGACGGCGGTTGGCAACATCCGCTTCATCGGTCGGCAGATCCGTGCCGCCGGCCTCACGCAGCGGAGGTTTTGGTGGCAGCAGGGCCGCCATGATGCTCTGTTCATCCTCGCCCGGCAGGTCCTCGATCCGCGATCTGCGGAAACTGGCAGCGGCCGGATCGAAGTCCTTCCAGTTGTCAGTCGCGCGTTCGGTATGCTGCGCCTGCAGCGGCGGCGGATCCTGCTGAGTCGTCGGGGCCTCCGCAGCGGCCGGCGCTTCAGGCTGCGGCTGCTCCTCCAGCCGGAGACTGGCCTGTTCCAGGCTGCGCTGCTCCTCACCGGGCACCACGAGCATGTGCTGCGGACGGCGGCTGTCCTGTTCCTCCAGCCGGGAGGCGTCGACGATCTGCACGGTCACGGCATCCGGCAGGTAGCGTGCGGTCTGCTGGAATTCCAGCGACATCGGCTGGCCCACCGCCATGTTGTACTGGGCCACGCCCTCCTCCAGCCGGCCGGCCCCGCGCAGGGCATCGCCATATTCCAGACGGATCTCACGGCCCAGCGGACCAAGCTCCTCCAGCTTCACGAAGGCCGCCACGGCTGCATCCCATTCGGCACGCGCGGCCCTGATGCGGGCCAGACCGAGCCAGGCCGTCGGATGCCCCGGCCAGTTGCGCGTGATCTGCTCATAGGCGGAAAGTGCCTGCTCCTGCTCACCGCGCTCCAGCGCGGCCTTGGCGGTCGACAGGGCGGCATCCACACTGTCAACGACCGGGGCCTCGTGCACCGCCAGTTCATACTGGACCAGCGCTTCCTCCAGCTGGCCCGCACTGCGCAGGGCGTCACCGTAGGCCATGCGCGTATCGCGGTCCATCGGCCCCAGCCCGTCGAGGGTTTCGTACATCAGGATCGCATCGTTCCAGTTGCCGAGCTCGGTGTGGATCCGTGCGAGGCGCAGCCAGGCACTGGCGGTTCCAGGGTAGATCCCGACGATGCGTTCGTATTCCTGGCGGGCTACTGCCCATTCGCCGCGGGCATAGGCGGCATCAGCACGGCTGAAGGCATCCTCCTGGGCGAGCGCAGGCAGGACCATGACCGTGCAGACGGTCACAGCCAGCAGCCAGATACGCCATCCTCCGCTGATTGTCATGCCTTCGGCCGCCAGGCGGCCTTTCCTCTGTTCCTCTTTGCCTTGCGGGCTCCCCGCGCAGACGGCGGGGTTCATCCCCTCGGCCCGTATGCTGCGGATATTAACATTGTATCAACAAAGTTATCAACATATGCGGCACGGGGCTTAACATTGATGAAGCTAATGTCGGCTCAGTCCGGCCTGCCCTGCTCCGCAGCCCCGGGCCAGCTGCTGCTGTGCTGCACTGATGAAACAAAGTCCGGGATTGCCCGGTAGCAAGCCGGGATGTCTCTGCGGACGCATTAGAATCTAGAGGTCATGTTCAGTCTGGATCACATCGGAATCGTCGTGGAATCACTGGAGAGCGCAGTGCCGGTCTGGTGCGAGCTGCTGTCCTACCCGCAGTCCGAGGTGGAGTATCACGAGGTGCCCTCCGAGGGAGTGCGCATCGCGATGCTGCAGGGCAACATCAAGCTCGAGCTGCTGGAGGCCACGGACCCGGCGGGCAGCGTGCAGCGCTTCCTCGAGAAGCGCGGCCAGGGCCTGCACCACCTCTGCTTTGCGAGCGCTGATGTGGACGAGGCCCATGCCCGGCTGGGCAGCGGCGGGCTGACGCTCCTGAATGAAGCGCCGAAACAGGGTGCGGAGGGCCGGGTGTTCTTCATCCACCCGAAGAGTGCCAGCGGCGTGCTCACGGAACTGGTGCAGCTGCAGCAGGGCGGGGACAGCGGGTAGACTGGAAGCGGTACATGGAAAGCACAGCAGACAGCAGGAATCTTGAAGTGGCGAGCCTCCCGGCGCCGGGCAGCGATGAGGAGCTGGTGATGCAGCTCGCCGCCGGCGATGCCGCGGCCTTTGATCAGATCTTCGACCGCTACCACAAGCAGATCTACAACTTCATCCGCAAGCAGGTCAGCGAGCGCGAGAACATCGAGGACCTGGTGCAGGAAGTCTTCCTGCGGGTCTTCAAGAGCTCGAAGAACTTCGACCCCTCGAAGAAATTCTCGAGCTGGGTCTACAAGATCGCCCTCAATGAGGTCAAGCGCCACTGGAAGAAGAGCGCTGCCAAGCAGACCTTCTCACTCAACACGCCGGTCGGCGACGAGGGCAGCGAGAGCGAGCGCCAGGATTTCATCGAGGATTTCCGGGATCTGCCCGAAAACGTGCTGGAGCGTGAGAATTTTTCGGAAACCCTCAAGGTACTGATAGACAGGTTGCCAGAAAAACAGCGTACCGTGGTGATCCTCAAGATCTACCACGAACTGACCTTCGAGGAAATCGCTGAGATCTGCGAATGTCCGCTGAGCACGGTGCTCTCGCGGATGCGCTATGCCGTCAACAAGCTCCGCCGCTGGCTGGGCGTTGAAGAGGACTGAGCGCGTGAAGGGGCTTCGGGAACGGACGGAACTGGATGGTCAGGCTGGAGAGCCGCGGGCTGCCGGAATTGGCAACATCACCCGCCGGCGCAAGGACGACTGAGATGGACTGCAAGAAGATTCAGGATGTGATATTCAACTTCGTCTACGGCGAAAGCAGCGAGGCGGAGCTGGAGGCGACACGCGACCACCTCGAGAAGTGCGGGGACTGCGCCCGCGAACGCCAGGTGATCGAGAAGCTGCTGAGCAAGATCAAGAACTGCGAACCGCAGGAAAGTGTCAGCGATGACTGCCGCAACCGCATGCTCAGCAAGATCAAGAGCAGCCTCGGGGGCGAGGAAGCGCCGGGCTGATCACCGCTCCCGGCTGATTCCCCTGCTTTGCATCGCATTCTGGCAACATGAATGCGACCAGCCACGGCCTCCCGGTCCGTAATCCCGGGAATTTCCAGAAACTAATAATGTCCCCGATCATTGTGCTGCGCAGAAAAGCCGCTGCAGGTGCTTGCCAGATCTTTCAATCCGGGTATAATACCGGCAACATCCGCATTGCGGAGAGTCCCAGTGAAGGAGGTACATGCGATGAACATGAACAGAAAGCCGCTCGACGGCAAGCGCATCCGTACCGGTCACACTGGGTTCCGCTTCTTCCATTGATTCACGCCTGCTGACAAGGCAGGATTCCCCACCCACCCACAGACCTGTACAGATCTGACCCGGATCAGGCATCCGTTCGCGTACAGCCTGTCCCGCCGTCGGATCCCGACCCCAGGCATCAGGAGCATTCCCATGCAAGGCGAGACGACAACGCAAGATACCGGCAACGTCTACACCAACTATGGCGCGATCGCGCGCTGGTATGACGAGCTCTACGAATTCCGCAACGCCGTGGACCTGCAGTTCTGGCTGGACTGCGCCGGCGATGCTGCGCGAACGATCCTCGAACTGGGCTGCGGCACCGGCCGGATCAGCATTCCGCTGGCCCGCGCCGGACATAGGGTCACGGCGCTCGACCTGAGCTCCGGGATGCTCGTCCGGCTTGAGGAGAAGCTTGCCAGCGAGCCCGCGGAAGTCCGCGAACGGGTCAGGACCGTGCAGTCCGGGATGCAGGATTTCCATCTGGAGCAGCAGTTCGATCTGGTGCTGATTCCCTTCCGGGCCTTCCAGCACCTGCTGGAGACGGAAGAGCAGCGCGCCTGTCTGGACTGCGTGCGCCGCCAGCTTGCGGATGGTGGCCGGCTGGTGCTGGACCTGTTCGACCCGGACTTCGCCAAAATCGGTGCCTATGCCGCCGAGGGACGCTTCCAGCAGGATATGGAGCAGGAGTGTGCGGAGGGCGGGCTGCTGCGGCGCTACACCCGCATCAGCACTGACTCCGGCCGGCAGCGGCATGATGTGACGATGCGCCTCGAGCGGCTCGATGCCGCTGGGCGGGTCGTTGACAACGCCGAGGAGCGCTTCGGGATGCGCTGGATGACCCACAACGAAATGCTGCTGCTGCTGGAACTCAGCGGACTGGAAGCGGCACAGGTGCTGTCATCCTATGATGGTGCGGCACTCAGTGAACGGCGGGGAGAGCTGATCTACACCTGCCGCCGGAAGGACGGGCAGTGAAGCCCGCGGGAGATGACAACATGGATGCGATCGAACACCGGCCCCTGCACCCGGAACTGGAACTGCTGCAGGTGGATGCGGCCACGGATGCGCTGGAGATCCGTGGCCTCAACAAGCACTTCATTGTCAATGTGCCGAAGAAGGAGCTGCCGCCGGCCACGGGCCTCGCCAGAGTCTGGCGCGGCATCGCCCGGCCGAAGAAGAGGAAGCTGGCGGTTGACAACATCAGCATGACGCTCAGACGCGGCGAGATCTTCGGCGTGGTCGGGCACAACGGCAGCGGCAAGAGCACGCTGATCCGCATGATCAGCACGCTGCTGGAGCAGAGCAGCGGCGATATCCGCGTGTTCGGGATGGACCCGCTGAAGAGCACCTACCAGGTGCAGCGCCTGCTGAACCGCGTGAGCGTGGATGCGGCCTTCTTCAAGAAGCTCTCGCCGAACGAGAACCTGCTGTATGCGGCGCGGCTCTACGGCGTTGACGACAGGTCTGCGCTGAAGCGCGCCGAGCAGATCCTCCAGAAGCTGGGGCTCGAGGAGGGCCGGCTGACGGACAGCATGCAGGAGCTGAGCCGCGGGATGCAGCAGAAGGTGGCAATCGCCCGCGCGCTGCTGACGAGCCCGGTGCTGCTGCTGCTCGATGAGCCGACCACGGGCCTGGACCCGCGCAGCAAGCGTGACGTGCAGGACTACATCCTCGAGCTGCAGCGCACGCATGATGCCACGGTGCTGCTCACCAGCCATGACATGGACGAGGTGGAGCGGCTCTGCGGCAGGATCGCGCTGATGGCGGAGGGCCGTTTCGTGGCCCGCGGCACGGCGGAGGAACTGAAGCAGCAGGTGCTGATGCGGCGCATCGAGCGCGGGGAGGCCTCCCAGGGGGATGCGGCACCGGGGATGGAGGCGGTGTTCATGGAACTGACCGGCCACGAATGGCTGAGCGCCGAAGAGGACGTGGACCAGTCCTGACAACAATGATGACAACGCCCTGCGGGAGTATCCGCCGGGCCAACAGGATTACAAGGGAGAACGGAAATGACTGACAACGCAAATACCGAACGCGGCTTCGTGGAGGGCGAGCATATCGTGCTGCGCCCCGTGCTTGAGAAGGACCTTGAGCAGCTGGCCCCGCTGATGGCGCAGAACCCCTGCGAACGCAAGCCCACGCCCTGGACCCTGCAGCGGCTGAAGAAGAAGTTCGAGGACGAGAAGGACCCCGGGCTGTGGAGCAGCGGGGAGAAGTACTACGTCGCGGTGCGCAGGGCCGGCGGCGTGGTGGGCTTCCTGATCCAGCGCGGCCAGAACCGCGTCTACTGGACCACGGTGCATGTCGATGACAACATCGCGGACCGTGACGCCGTCGGCATCGACCTGCTGAAGGCCTATGAGTCGCTGATGATGGACTGGCACGACCCCGTGCGGATCGGCTGCGAGATCATCGAGCCGGAAGCCGCCAAGGCCGGCTGGCTGAAGGACTGCGGCTATGAGCTGGAGGTGGTATTCGAGCGCATGCAGATGTGGCTCGGCGAGCCGGTGGCGGTGCACCATTACGGCTGGATCGCCCCGGCCTACCGGGAACTGGCCGAGCAGCAGCGGCGGGAATTCGCTGGACAGTAGTCAGTAGGCAGTAAACAGTAAGCAGTAGGCAGTTGGCAGTGGGCAGTTGGCAGGAAGGATTCAGTCTGACCACTGACTACTGACCACTGACTACTGACCACTGCCAACTGCTTACTGCCAACTGCCTACTGCCTACTCACCACTGACTGTTCCGAAGGAGCACTGTTATGCAGATGACAATCGAAGGCAGGCTCGTCAGGCTCAGGCCCTTTGCCAGCGCCGCGGAGTATGCACAGCTCAACCATGAGCTGTGGATGCAGCGCGACGACTGGTGGGGCTACGGCTGGACGGCACTGTCCTCACTTGAGCAGGACTGGTCCCGCTGCGGGATGCTGGATGAGTCGCACTACTTCTCCTTCCTGGCAATCGAAACGGTTGATGGGCAGGAACTGGTGGGATACGAGGTGCTGCGCTTCCCGACGGGCAGCCGGACGGGTACGGAGATCGGCACGATGATTCTCGAGCCGCACTGGCGCAGGGGCTATGGCCGCGAGGCCAAGCTGCTGGCGCTGAAGCTGCTGTTTGACAACTTCCCGGTGGAGATGGTCTATGGCGGGACGCTGGCCAGCCATCAGGCGGCGATCGGCGGGATGCTGAGCTGCGGGATGCGTGAGCTGGGCCGGACCCGGGTCAACTGGTACTCCCGCGGCAAGTGGACGGGGATCGTCTACTGCGGGATCACACGGAGTGAATGGAAGAAGGTTGTAGGAGCTGGGTTGTAGGGTGTAGGGCTGGTGTGACGCTTCGCGTCACCTTGATTATCAAGGTCGAGCGAAGCTCGACACATTCACTACTCCCTACAACCTAGCTCCTAGATCCTCAACAGGAGTGAGCAATGCATGTTGTGTACACGGGTGAGCGGACCCGGATCAGGCCCTTCAGGGACCTCGATGAATGGATGAAGGTGCAGACGGACATGGAAAGCAGCTTCAACGAATTCTGGGGGGACTGGCACTGGCCGGAGCTCCAGAAGCGAAGGGAGTTCGAGCCGGGCGGGATGCTGTCCACGGACGAGTACTCCTGCTTCGCGATCGAGCGCCTGGATACCGGCGAGGCCGTCGGCTTCGAGGAGTACGGCGCGATGAATGCAACGCGCACGAACACCTGGCTCGGTACGATCGTTGCCAGGCAGCACTGGGGCCAGGGTTTCGGCCGTGAGGCCAAGCTCCTGAACCTCTGCTACCTGTTCGAGAACTACCCCATCGAATGCGTCTGGGCGGACACCACGGACGAGCACAGCCGGGCCAAGGCCGGGCTCGAGGCCTGCGGTATGCGGCTTGCCGGCAAGCACCATGGCTATCTGTACAAGCGCGTCAGGCTGTTGCCATCACCCTGCTACAGGATCCTGCGCGATGAATGGCAACAGCTGCCGATCAGGCAGAAAGTGGTGAGAGGTCAGTAGTCAGTAGTCAGTGGTCAGTGGTCAGTGGTCTGTGGTCAGTGGAAAGCTTTGATAGGTCAGTCTGATCTGACTTCTGACCACTGACTTCTGATCACTATTGGAGAGAGCAATGCACGTTGTCTATACAGGGGAGCTCGTCAGGCTCAGGCCCTTCAGGGACCTGGATGAGTACATGCAGCTGCTGGACCGGCGGGACCTGCAGATGAATGCCTTCTGGGGTCCCTGGCACTGCAGTGAGCCTGCGCTGCGGCGGACATTCGAGACAGATGGTCTGCTGGGCGGCGAGGATGCCTGCCATGCGATCGAGGACCTCAGCGACGGCAGTGTGGCCGGCCTGTCCCTGCATGGCACGCCAGCGGGAACGGACCTCTCCAGCTGGCTGGCAACCTTCGTGACGGAGTCGCACTGGGGCCGCGGACTCGGACGGGAGGCGAAGCTGCTGAAGCTCTGCCACCTGTTCGAGAACTACCCCGTGCAGTCGGTCTGGGCCGGGACCACCGCTGAGCATGAACCCGCCTCGCGCGGATTGCTGGCCTGCGGTTTCCGGCTGGCCGGCCGCCTGCGCCGGTACCACTGGCACGGGCGCTACGTTGACATAATGGACTACCAGCTGCTGCGCAGCGACTGGGAAGCACTGCCGATCAGGCAGACGGTGAAGCGAGGGTGTAGGAGCTAGGTTATAGGGTGTAGGGTTTGTGTGACGCTCCGCGTCACCATGAATATCATGGTCGAGCGAAGCTCGACACATTCCCTAGCTCCTACAACCAAGCTCCTGGATCCTCATGTGGAGTGAGCAATGAACAATGTCTATACGGGTGAACTGGTCAGGCTGCGGCCGGTGCGGGACCTGCAGGAATGGCAACAGCTGCAGGCCTCGCACGAATTCAGCTACAGCCCCTTCTGGGGGCCGTACCACACAGTTGCCAGCAAACTGGACCGTGAGTTCAGCAACGGAGAACTGCTGGATGACAAGGGTGAGAACAGCCTGGCGATCGAGCGGCTGGACACGGGTGAATGCATCGGCATCGAGAGCTTCGGCGTACCCGCGGCCGGCCGGCTGGCAACCTGGCTCGGAACGGTGATTGACAGGCGGCACTGGAGCAGAGGTTTCGGCCGTGAGGCCAAGCTGCTGATGCTCTGCCACCTGTTCGAGAGCTTCCCGATCCAGACCGTCTGGGCGGACACCACGGCTGAACACCTGCGGGCCCAGGCCGGACTGCTGGCGGTCGGGATGCGGCGGATCGGGCTGTATCCCTGCATCCACTGGCATGCCGGCCGGCAGGTCGCCGTGCCGCTCTACCAGATCATGCGTGAGGACTGGGAGCGCATGCCAATCCGGAATACAGTGAAGCGAGGGTGTAGGAGCTAGGTTGTCGGGTGTAGGGTTTGTGTGACGCTCCGCGTCACCCTGGTTATTCAGGTCGAGCGAAGCTCGACACCTACCCTATGTCCTACAACCTAGCTCCTAGATCCTCGACAGGAGTGAGCAATGCATGTTGTCTACACTGGTGAGAGAGTGAAGCTGCGGCCCTTCCGCGATGCGGAGGAGCTCTGGCAGTTCTCCAGCCGCCAGTTCATCACGCTCAGTGATTTCTGGGGTGACGACTGGCACCGCGCGATCAGGAGCCAGAAGCGCTTTGGCAACTCGATCTCGCATGATGCGGCGGAGCGCTTCTGCATCGAGCGGCTGGACAGCGGCGAGGCCATCGGCTGGGTCAGTGCCGTGCTCGGCACCTACCAGCTGGCGGCCAGCGTCGGCACGGAGATCCTGCGGGAGCACTGGCACCAGGGCTTCGGCCGCGAGGCCAAGCTGCTGTCAATCTGCCACCTGTTCGAGAACTTCGCGATCGAATCCGTCTGGGCCGACACCCTGGCAGTGCACACCCGGGCCCGGGCCGGACTTGAGGCCATCGGCTTCAGGCATGTGGGCACGATCCCCTGCGCCTTCCGGCACCGGGGCACGCGCGTTGCCAGGGTGAAGTACCAGATCATGCGTGAGGACTGGGAGAAATTGCCGATCAGGGAAACAGTGGTCAGGGGCCAGTAATGAGTTGTCAGTTCAGGACCTTGGATCCGGGTTGTAGGTTGTAGCAGATGAGGAGCAGTGATTACGGATGCAGTGTGGTTGTCACGCTTGGCGTGACCATCAGGTCGAGGGTCATGCCGGAGGCATGACACAAGCCCTCCCCACTACAACCCAGGTCCTACGTCCTCGAGCGGAGTGAGCAATGTACACAACATACACGGGACAGCTGGTGCGGATCAGACCCTTCGCCTCTGAGGCGGAATGGGCCGGCTTCACGCGCGAGTACGCAGTGGTGCCGAATGCCCACCGTGGCCCGCAGTGGTACTTTGCCAACTCGGCCCGGCATGTCTGGAACCTGTTTCCGACGGAGGAGACGGTCTCCCGCTTCGCCGTTGACAGGCTGGACACACAGGAGCTGGCGGGGGTGATCACCTGCGGGCTGGGCCGCTGGCAGCTCAGCGGCTTCACCGGCACAGGCCTGCTGGAGCAGCACTGGCACAACGGTTTCGGCCGTGAAGCCAAGCTGCTGGCCAGCTGCCACATGTTCGAGAATTTCCCAATCGAGTCTCTGTGGTCTGACACGGTGTCAACCCACTGCCGTGCCATTGCCGGGCTGGAGGCGATCGGCTATCGCTTCGCCGGGATCCAGGCCTGCGCCTTCCCATCCCTGGGGGAGAATGAGGGCCAGGTCTGGTACCAGCTGCTGCGGGAAGACTGGGTAAGGATGTTCTACCGGAACGGGGTTGCCAGGAGTTGAGCATGTATACAACCTACACGGGAGAAAGAGTACGGATCAGGCCCTTCGCCTCTGAGGCGGAGTTCGCCGCCTATGTGCGCAGCTACGCGGTCTCGCCCAATGAGCACCTGGGCATCCAGTGGGATGTGGCGGCGCGCAGTGCCTCCGAGTGTCAGCGCCTGGCAACTTTCGTGGACAGCTTCGCCTTCGCGATCGAGCGCACTGACAACGGTGAGTTCGTCGGGCTGGAATACTGCGGCATCGGCCGCTGGCAGCTCGCGGCCTTCCCGGCCACGGGGATCATCCCGGCGCAGATGAGCCGGGGCTTCGGCCGCGAGGCCAAGCTGCTGGCCATGTGCTTCCTGTTTGAGAACTTCCCGCTTGAGTCACTCTGGGCCGACACCACCTCGGTGCATGCCCGCAGCCGCGCCGGGCTGGAGGCCGTGGGCTTCCACCTTGCCGGCCGCACCCGGCTCTCACACTTCGTGCGCGGACGCCATGTTGACACACTGTATTTCCAGCTCCTGCGCAGTGCATGGGAGCGGATGGACTACCGCCATGCGGTTGTCAGGAGCTGAATGATGTACACCACTTACACGGGTGAAAAGGTGCGGATCCGGCCCGTTGCCAGCGAAGCTGAATGGGCCAGGATCACACTCAGCAGCCTCGAGGATCCGCCCGGGCTCTGGGGTCCCTGGCACGGGGCCTCGTCCATGCGCGCCGTGCGCTACAGCGCCAATGGCGGGCTGGATCTGGAGCAGGGCCTGACCTGGGCCATCGAGGAACTTGCCGGCAACCGCATGGCGGGCTACCTGAACCTGCACAGCGACCTGCTCAGCTACTGGACGGGCACGCATCTGTTCGGGGCCTGGCGCCGGCGCGGCTTCGGCTCGGAGGCCAAGCAGCTCGCGGCCTGCTGCCTGTTCGAGAACCTGCCGCTGGACACGCTCTACGCCGTGACCCTCGAGGGCCATACGGCGGCGATCCGCGGCCTGGAGCGCTGCGGGATGCGCTACATCGGGCACAAGCCCGCGGCGCACTTCAGCTGCGGACGGCACGTCGCCAAGCTCTTCTACGCAATCAGCCGGTGCGACTGGCTGTCAATGGATTACCGGCACGGGGTTGCCAGGAGTTGAACATGCATCAGATCTATGAGGGGCAGCTCGTACGGCTGCGGCCCTTCAGGAGCGAGGAGGAGGTGCTGCGGATCTTCAGTGAGGAGAACCGCACGCCGAATGCGCACTGGGGTCCCTACCATGAAACCGTGCCCGCCGTGCGGCGGGACTATGCTGACAACGGCATGATCTCGGAGAACGGCCGGCGCATGTACTGCATCGAGCGCCTGGATAGCGGCGAGGTGGTGGGCTACGAGGAAGTCGGCCCGTTGACGCTGCCGCGCCTGACGGCCTGGATCGGGACCTTCATCCGTCCCGAGCATCAGCGGCGCGGTTTCGGGATGGAGGCCAAGCAGCTGCTGATCAGCATGCTGTTCGAGAACCATCCACTGCAGACCGTGATGGCGGACACCGTCTGGACGCACGAGCGGGCCCGCCGCGGGCTGGAGCTGTGCGGGATGCGCTGCCTGGGGATCCGCCCCTGCTGCCATTACCGGCGGGGGGACTGGGTCAGCGTGATCTACTTCCAGATCACGCGCAGTGAATGGGAGGCCATGGACTACCGCCACAGGGTCCGGAGGGCCGGCTGAGATGCAGCTGATTGTCAACGGCACGCGCATCCGGCTCAGGCCCTACCGCGACTACGCGGAGTATGAAGCCTGGGAGCTGCTCACCGCCCGGGAAGGCGATCCCTACTGGGGACCGTATCCTGAACCTGGCATCCGCGACCGGCGCGAATTCGCCGGCAGCGGCCTGCTGTCCGATGAGTACGGCTGCTTCGCGGTGGAGCAGCTGGCAACGGGCAGGCATATCGGCAATGAGTACTACAGTTCGCACGACGGCTTCATGTGGAGCGCGGTGATCGGCACGCGGATCCACCCGGAGCTGCGCGGCCAGGGCTACGGCGTGGAAGCCAAGCGGCTGGTGATCGGCTGGCTGTTTGGCAACTACCCCATCCGGCATGTCTGTGCGGAGACGATGGACGACCACCATGTGGCACGGCGCGGGCTCGAGCTGTGCGGCATGCAGCTTTACGGAATCAAACCCTGCGAGGAATTCAGCAGGGGCGAGTGGCACGGGGCCGTGTACTACGGCATCTCCCGTGAGCAATGGCAACGAGGAGCTGGGATCTAGGTTGTAGGTTGTAGCAGATGCGATGCCGCAGGCATCGCCAGGGGCTGTTGGTCATGCGCAGCATGACACCAGCCCTACTCCCCACAACCCAGATCCTACAACCTCGGAAAGGAGGACACAATGTCTGTCAACGAACAACGGCTCGGCGGCCGCGGCTCGCGCTTCTGGCGCGAACTCTCGGCGATCCGGGCCTTCATCATGCGCGACATCGACCTGACGAAGCGCTACCTCGGCTGGGACATCGTCTGGCTGACCTACAACCTGATCAACGCCGTGATCATCGGCCTGATCGGGATGTCCAGCGGCGCGGCCCCCGCGCATGCCGGCGAGCAGCCCTATGTGTTCTACCTGCTGATCGGCGCGATCATGTGGAGCTACCTCTCGGTGCTGTTCATCATCGTTGCCGAAACCGTGGCCTGGGAGCGCTGGGAGGGCACGCTGGAGTACACCTTCATGGCCCCGATCCACCGCCTGACGCATCTGTTCGGGGTCTGCGCCTTCGCGGTGCTCTACGGCATCGTCAGGATCATCCTGATGATGGGCCTCTTGGTGTGGTTCTTCCACATCGACCTCAGCAATGCCAACATCCTCAGTGCGCTCGTGGTGCTGGTGATCGGCAGCTTCGCCGTGGTCGGGCTGGGCCTGATTGCCGCGGTGCTGCCGCTGATCAGCCCGGAGAAGGGGGCGCAGGGCACGCACATCCTGCTGGCGGTGATCCTGCTCGTGAGCGGGGTCTACTACCCGATCAGCGTGCTGCCAGCCTGGCTGCAGGGCGCGGCGGTTGCCAGCCCCGCCTACTGGGCGCTCACGGCGCAAAGGAAGGCCCTGCTGGAAGGCGCACCGCTTTCCGCACTGGGCCAGGAGTTGCTGGGGCTCGTGATCACCGGCGCGGTGTTCCTGCCGCTCGGCTACTTCATCTTCCTGATGGCGGAGAAGTATGCCAAGCGCACGGGGCTGCTGAAGCGCAGTGGCTGATGCGGGACTCGGGTTTCCGGTTTCGGGTTTCGGGATTCATTCTCCCGATCCCGGAAACCGGATCCCGGAAACCGGATTCAGGGAAGCACCGTGATGCTGGGCACACCTTCGTTGCCAATGTCTTGCCGGTAGTCCCTCAGACTATGTTGGCAGCCTGGCGTTCACGCCCGTTGTCATTTCCGCCGTGAACGGCGGGCTGCCTGATCACGCTTTACTCTTCACGCTTCACTACTCTTCACTGTTCACTCTTCTCTCCGCAGCTGCTCCAGCCCCGGGCTGTCCTCCAGGTAGATGCTGCGGCTCGGGAAGGCGAAGCCCGCTCCGATCGCGTCCATCTCGCGGCGTACCTTGAGCAGCAGGCCCTCCTTGATCTCCATGTAGCGCTGGATATCCGTGGTGTCCGCGAAGACGTTCACGAGGATGTCCTGGCTGGAGGCACCGAATTCGTCGAAGTGCACCCAGCCCATGCCGCGCACCAGGCCCTCATGTTCCCTGGTGATCGCGCGGATCCCGCTCAGCGCCCGTTCCAGCATCTCCGCGTCATGGCTGTAGAGCAGCCCGACCGTGAAGCGGATGTTGCGCATCGGGCTCTCAGTGATGTTGACAATCTCCGTGTCGGCGATCATCGCATTCGGCACGGTGACGATGTTCGTGTCCAGCTGGCGGATGCGCGTCGAGCGTACGCCGATCTTCTCGACCCAGCCCTCGGTCTCGCCGATGCGGATGAAGTCCCCTACCTTGTAGGGCCGGTCCGTGAAGATCACCACCGTGCCGAAGATGTTGGCAATGCTGTTCTGGGCCGCGAAGGCGAAGGCCAGCCCGCCGATCCCGAGCCCGGCCAGCAGCGCACCGGCGTTGTAGCCCCAGATCTGGATCAGCAGCACCACGCTGAAGATCCCGATGGCGATCTTCAGGGCGTCATTGAGCAGCGGGCGCAGCTGGCGGAACAGGCCCTCATGCTCGCGCGCCAGGCGCGTGCGGCCCAGCAGCCGGATCTGCAGCGAGAGCAGGGTGTAGCTGAGCTGCGCGGCCAGCACCAGTGCCACGGTCATCCAGCCCCGCAGCGCGAAGATGTTCCAGTCCAGCGGCTTCTGCGGCAGGTCGAGCAGGGTCACGCCCACGAAGATCGCCAGCAGCAGCAGTACGTCGCCGATCAGCTTGAAGACCACCGCCGCCACGGGGCGCTGCTCCATCTCGCCTTCGTCGTCAACATCCAGCAGGCGCGCCGCGCCCTTCAGCAGCAGCAGGCGCACGAGCAGCATCATGAGCAGCAGGCCCACCACCAGCGCCACGTTGACGAGGCTCACGCTGCCATCAGCGCTGCCGGCAACAGGCAGCCACTTTGACAGCCAGCCGCGCAGCTGCTCGCCGTACTGGCTGACAGCCTCACTCACGGCATTCACGGAATCCGCGGCGATGTCCGGCGTGGCCTGGCCGTCCTGCAGGAGCATCAGTCCTTCCTCCCGGCATCAGCCTCCGGCCTGCGGCGTCCGCCCTTTGACGGGGCGGGCGGCGGCACTGGCAGGGGCCGTGGCTCCAGCTGGTACTCCACCTGGGTCGGGAAGGCGAACTCCAGCCCGAGCGAGTTGAAGCGCCGGCGGATGTCCAGCAGCAGGCCGTGGCGGATGCGCATGAAGTCCTGGAAGTCACTGCTGCGCGTGAAGCACTGCACGATGACGTCCTGGCTGTAGGTGTTGAACTCCGTGAACCAGGCCCAGAAGGTCTCGGCCTCAATCTCCTCATTGGCGGAGATCAGCTCCAGCACGGTGTCGATCGCCTGCTGGATCTCCTCCGGGGTCGTGTCGTAGGTCAGCCCGATCGTGAAGCGGATGCGGCGCTTGTTCATGGCCGCGAGGTTGTAGACCTTCTCGTTGGCAGCGGCCTTGTTGGGTACGCTGACCAGCGTGCGGTCGAACATGCGGATGCGCGTCGAGCGCACGCCGATGTCCTCCACCATGCCCTCCACGCCGTCGAGGATCACATGGTCGCCCACCTTGTAGGGCCGGTCGCTCCAGACCACCATCGTCCCGAGGATGTTGGCGATGAAGTCCTGCGCGGCGAAGGCCACGGCCAGACCACCGATTCCGACGCCGGCCAGCAGGGTCGTGGCGTTGTAGCCCCAGATCTGCACGCCGAAGATCACGCCGACGATGATCAGCGCCACGCGCAGCACGTCGCGCAGCAGGGCCAGCACCTGCAGCTGGTCATTGCGGCCGCTGCGCCCGGCACGCCAGGCCAGGCTGCGGATCACGAACTCCACGGTCTTGATCACGAGCCAGGCGGCGTAGGCCAGTGCACAGCTCAGGTAGACCTGCCAGAGCCAGAGTTCCCAGTTGACGGGCCGGCGCGGCAGTTCGATCACGGCAAAGGCGTAGAACAGCGCGAAGAGCACGATGCTCGCGCTCAGGTAGCGCATCAGGAGCACCCAGATGCTGTTCTGCCAGTCGTTGCCCGCATCCGGGCTGATGCGGTGCAGCAGCCGGCCCACGATCCAGACCAGGAACCAGCGCAGGCCGAGCGCCACGGCGATTCCGATCACCGCGAACAGCAGCTCGCCGAGGTTCACGCCGACAAGCTCGGTTTCGCCGCTGGGCAGCGGCAGGGTCTTGTTGATGGTTCTGTGGAAATCCCCGCCCAGTTCAGCCAGGGACTGGGCGAGCTCCTGCATCTGCGTGGACTTGAGCAGCATGGCCGCCGGGTGAAGCATCTGCATATTATGCAATACCGGGCCGGAGCGGATTTCCTTGCGCCTGCTCAGCAATTGGTCCGGAATCGCACAGGATGGTCGGGAGCGGCATCCAGCCTGAACCGGGACTTAATCCTGTGCGGTAAATGTAACCGGTGCTGCGAGGGTATCGTCTACTGAGGCCTCCAGCAGCCTCAGTCCGGGGCGAGGATGGCGTGCCTGCGCTGCCACCACCCCCGGAATGCAGACAGATGACGGGAATGCAGCAATACAACAGAGCACAACTGTACGCGGAACTGATGGATCCAATGGCCGAGGCCCTCAACCGGCTGGATGCGGATGACTTCAGGAGCCATTTCACGCGTGCGGAGCAGCTCATCAGCTCCGGCAGCCTCAATGCCGATATGGCGCGCTCGCTGGAGTACTTCCGCGTCTACCTCGATTTTCTGCAGCACGTGGCCTTCCGCAACTGGCAGGTGGCGGAGGAAGTCTACCCCGAAACCCGCCGCAGGCTGCTGGCAGCATCCGCCGGTCCGGAAAGCGACCTGATGCGCCGCCGCTACTACCTCCAGCTGCGGATCGTGGCCGACAACATGGGGCTGGAAACCCTGCCGCTTGAGGAATTCCGCGATCTGTTCTCCATGCTCAGCTTCCAGGAAATGCATGCCGAGCAGTGGTACTTCACCTCGAACTTCGCCTTTCGTTACCGTGACCTCGAAACCATCACCCGGGCCTACGAGCAGTTCCTGCTCTACCGGGATGAAGCGGATGACGAGCTGTTCCAGTGGGTACGCCTGAGTGTGATGTACCGCCTGCTGCGCGAGGAAGCGCAGCCCCGGCATATCGAGAAGCTCATCCTCAGCATCCGGACCGCGGCCAATGCACGCGAGGTCCAGGCCCTGCTGATGCCTGAGATAGAGTCCCAGGGCCTGCTCAACGAGGAACTGCGCAGGCTGATGGAGCGCACTATCAGCCAGCTGGAAGAGCGCGCCTGATCAGCCCCGGTTGAAACAATCAGCTGATACTGGGATATCATCAATAGGGCGCCGCAGAGGTTGGGTAGAGGCGCACGGGGGCTGGCCCTTCCGGCATGATCTTTCTTGAAGTGATTCGCATGGCACTGCGCGGCATCCGCGCCAACCTGCTGCGTTCACTGCTCACCACGCTCGGCATCGCCGTGGGCGTGGGCTGCGTCGTGACCCTGATCGCCTACTCCGCCGGCAATACCCAGCAGCTGCTTGAGCGCTTCGACAGCTTCGGCGCGACATCCTTCAGTGCCGGGGTCTGGAACATGGACAAGCGCAATATGCTGACGCTTGACGACGCCCGGGCCCTGCGCGAGGAAGTGGACGTGCTGAGCGTGGCCGCCGCCACCATCGAAATGGGCAGCATGGACCTTGAGTTCGGCGGGATGACGAAGCAGGGGGTGAGCCTTCTCGCCACCGAGCCGCAGTACTTCCGGGCCCGCAGCGTGGAACTTTCCAGCGGCCGCAACTATACGGAAGATGACAACCTTGCCATGCACCAGGTCTGCGTGATCGGTGCCAACGTCCGCGATGAGCTGTTCATGAACCGTGATCCGCTGGGCCTGGAACTGCTGATCGAGGGCAAGGCCTTCGAGGTGATCGGCGTGATGGCACGCAAGGACAACAACCGCCATGGCGACACCAATGACACGGTGAGCATCCCGCCCAACACCGCCCTGCTGGAATTCCCGCTGCTTGCCGCGAACATATACATCAACGGTGAGGTCCGCGATGTGAAGTACCTCGAGTATGCCGAGACGCGCATCCGCGAGGTGCTGGAGGCCCGGCATCCGGCCTATGTCGAGATGGCGGCACGCGGGGAGGACCCGCTCAATGTCTGGATGGTCAACAAGTGGATCGAGCGCCGCACCGCCGCCGCACGTTCCATGTCGCGCTTCCTGCTGGTGATCGGCGTGCTGTGCCTGACCATCGGCGCCGTCGGTGTGATGAACATCATGCTCGTGGCCGTGGAGGAGCGCACGCTCGAGATCGGGCTGCGCAAGGCGCTGGGGGCCACACGGCCGGTGATCGTCGGGCAGTTCCTCAGCGAGGCCCTGATCGTCTGCCTGAGTGGCGGTGCGGTCGGACTGGGCGTGGCCGTGGTGGCCTGCGCCAGGATGGCGGCCATGCCCGAGGATGCCAACGTCCCGGACCCGCTGCTCTCCCAGCAGCTGATGATCGGAGCCATGCTCGTCTCACTCGTGATTGCCCTGGCAGCGGGCACCTGGCCTGCGGTGCTGGCCAGCTCCACCGACCCCATCGAATCCCTGACCTACGAATAAGCGATGTCCAGCTACGAGATCATCCGGGTCTGCTTCAAGTCCATCTCGGCGAGGTGGAACCGCAGCCTGCTGACCGTGTTCGGCGTCGTTGTCGGGGTGGGCACGGTGGTGCTTCTGCTGGCCTACGGGGCCGGGCAGAAGGCCGAGATGCTGGCCCGCTACGAGGACTGGGGCGCGAATGAGATCAAGGTCCAGATCCGCGGCCGGCGCATGGGCGGCGGAAGGATGCAGGCCACGAGTGAGCAGCTGAGCACTGCGGACATGGATGCGATGCTGCGGGAGTGCAGCGCGGTATCACGGGCCGAACCCGAATCCAGCTCCGTGCAGACCTCTGTGCGAGTGGGAGCACTCGAGCTGGAAGAGGTCACGATCAAGGGCGTGGGGCCGGACTACTTTGACATCCTCGGAGAGGAGATGCTCAGCGGTGAGGGCTTCGGCGCGGAGGAGAACGTGCTGCGGGAACGGGTCTGCGTGATCAACAAGACCCTGCAGGCCCAGCTGTTCTTCGGCGCGCCCGCCGTCGGCAAGTACATCTCCGTCGGCGGCCGGCGCTTCCTCGTCACGGGCGTAGTTGACTACAGCTCAGGGCGCGGCTGGAACGAAACCGAAAATGTGTTCATTCCCTTCCTGACCTTCTCGGACCGCACCTACATCAACGTGCGCGGCCTGGATGCGATCGTTGCCAGCGCGGTGAGCAACAGGCATGTGAGCCTGGCCGCGCAGCAGATCGAGGAACTCCTGTACCTGCGGCACCCGCGCATCGAGAAACCCGATGAAAGCGAGATCCGCGGCTGGTGGGACGAGCCGATCCGCGTGATGTATTCCGAGGAGCTGCGCAGCGAGCGCGAGGCCACGGCTGACAGCTTCGGGCAGTTCCTCGCCGTGATCGGCTTCCTCTCACTGCTGATCGGCGGCGTGGGCGTGATGAACATCATGCTCGTGACCGTGCACCAGCGCACTGCGGAGATCGGCCTGCGCAAGGCGCTCGGGGCGAAGCGCGAGGACATCCTGCGCCAGTTCCTGGCCGAGGCCGTGCTGATCAGCTTCAGCGGCGGACTGATCGGGCTGGGGGCAGCCTGGATGGGCGCGAAGATCCTTGCCAACATGCCCGAGGATGCCCAGGTGCCGGACCCGGTGATCAGCCCGCTGATCATCTTCATCGCCTTCGCGGTGACCGTCGGCACCGGCGTGTTCTTCGGCTACTACCCCGCCTGGCAGGCGGCGCGGCTGGACCCGATCGAAGCGCTGCGCAGCAGCCGCTAGCCCTCGCCCTCGCCCATCCCGGTCTCATTCTCGGCGCGGCTGCCCTGCTCCTGCAGCGTGGAAACCCGCAGGGCCCGGCTGCGGCGTTCGAGGCGGCGGGCCTCACGCAGTTCCGGTGAGGGCTGCTTTGACATGTCGTGCAGGTAGAGGCTCTGGCTCGGGAAGGCGAATTCCACGTCAAGATCAGCGAACAGGTCCATGATCCGCAGCATCAGGTCCTCGCGGATCGCCAGGTAATCGGCCCAGGCGGCCGTGTTGGCAAAGCAGTAGACGAGGATGTTGAGCGAGCTCGGCCCGAAGTCGGAGAAGCGCACCACGTGGCTTGCCTGATCAATGCCCGGATGCTCGCGGATCAGGCGGCGGATGCCCTCCACGGCTGCGCGCACCTGCTCCGGACTGGAGTCATAGGTGATCCCGATGTCCATGTTGATGCGGCGCTGGTCGCGCTGGCTGAAGTTCTGGATGTTCTCGTTGGTGACGATCTTGTTCGGGACGCTGACGACGGTCTTGTCGAAGCAGCGGATGCGCGTCGTGCGGATCCCGATCTCCTCGACGTCGCCCTCGACCCCGGCCATGATGATCCAGTCCCCCTTGCGGAAGGGCCGGTCCATGAAGATCATGAAGCTGCCGAACACATTGGCAACGGTGTCCTGCGCGGCGAAGGCCAGCGCCAGGCCGCCGATGCCGACGCCGGTCAGCACGGCGGTGATGTCCCCGCCCCAGCTCTTGATGCAGGTCAGGATCACGAGCATGATGATCAGCACCTTGGCGGTGTCGCGGATCATCGGGATGAACTGCCCGTCGAGTGCGCTCGTCTGGTCGCTGCGCCGCAGCTGGCCGAGCCAGGCCAGGGTGATCTCCACCCCGCGGTAGAGGATCATGCCGACGTTGACGATCAGCCAGGTGGTGAGCACCGACCAGACGATCTGGTTGCCGCGGCCCGGCAGGTCGATGAAGGTGAAGGCCAGGAACAGGCCCCAGATCATCACGAAGGTCGTGATGTGGCGGCGCATCGCGGCCAGCACCTGGTTGTCATAGTCGGTGCGCGTGCGCTCCACGAAGGGCTTGAGCAGGCGGTCCATCACAACCCGCGCCACGCGGCTCAGCAGGAAGGCCACGATCAGGAAGAAGGCCGCGGCCAGCAGCCCGAAGGCGTTCAGCCCGAGCCAGGTCTGGTTGTTGAGGCTGTGGTAGGCCTCGGCGATGCGCGGGCCGAGCGTCTGCTCCATCATCCGCCCCGTCTTCTCGCGGGTCTCGCTGCGCACGCTGTCAGCGTCCAGCAGGTGCAGCATCCCCATCCCCTGGGAACGGGGCTGCTCCGCCTCCTGACCGCCGGCCTCGGACTGGGATTGCTGCCAGATCAACACGGCGCCATTATACAACTGCCGGGCGGCGGCGGACAGGCCATACAATGTCAACATGTTCACGAGACCAGCGGCCGCTGCAGCCCTGCACACGCGGCTTGACCAGGCCTTCCTGAAGGTCGATGGAGCAGCCAGCGTAGCCGCGCTGCGGGCCCAGGTGGAACTGGTGCAGAGCCTCAATCTGCGCAGCCTCTGCGTCAGCCCGGTGCTGGCCGGCACCGTGAAGAAGCACAATCCGGCCCTGAAAGTGGCAACGGTGATCGCCTACCCGCTGGGGCTGGAGTCGGCATCAGCGAAGTACTTCATGATCGAGGAACTGATGGAGCAGGGCATTGACGAGTTCGACGTCGTCATGGACCTGTTCGCGATCGTGAATGGCAACATGCCGAAGCTCGCCGCCGAGGCCGCGAAGCTCGGCGGGCTCTGCCGCCGCCACAAACGCATGCTGAAGGCGATCATCGAAACCCCGATCCTCGGGGATGCGCGCATCGTCGAGGTGGTGCATGTGCTGCGAGATTCACCCGTGGACTGCGTCAAGACCAGCACGGGCTACGGCCGCGAGGCAACACGGGTGGAGCATGTGGAGCTGATCCGCCGTGAGCTGGGTGACGAGCGGCTGGTCAAATGCTCAGGCGGAGTGCGCAGCCGGGATGAAGCGCAGCGGATGATCGAGGCCGGCGCGGACATCATCGGCACCAGCAGCGCCGAGGCGATCCTCGGGGGATGAGGCCACTTGCGCGTCTTGAGGGAATCCTGAACTGCGCTTGACAGCTTCTGCGGACTGGACTGCTATGCTTGCTGCGAACAAACAGCAGAGGTATCCGCTATGTCAGAAAAACCTGTCAGGCGAATCGGAGTACTCCTTGTACATGGCATGGGCCAGCAGGCCGAGGGGCGCTTTCTAACGGAAGTGGCTGAAGGATTTGCCGCGGTTCACGGGATGGAGCCTGAGCGCAAGGATGCACCTGATTCAGGCGGATCAGAAGGCACTTTCACAGGAGCTCCTGGGACAGAGATCGGCGACGAGCTCAACAATAACGATTACGGAAAGTGGAAGATCAAGCGCAGGGATCCCAGCGTTCGCTCAATCGGCGGGTCCAGCGCAGCCCCGGAGCGGCCCAGCGACCATTTCCTCTATCGAAAGGATGTGCACAGGAGCCGGACTGAGAATCGCATCGTGATTCCACTCGTAATCCCGGGAACGGAAAAGGAGCTGGAGATCCATCTGCTGGAGGCCTATTGGGCCCCGCAGGTGAATGGCGCCATCGGGGTCTGGAGCGTTCTCAGCTGGCTTGGCAATCGTTCTATCCAGGCTCGCGCGAATCTGTTCAGCTCACTCGCCGATCTGCTTTTTGGTGCCAAACAGCAACTTGGCCGGATTCTGCTTGCAGTGCTGACTCTGCTTTGGCTGGCAAACTTCCTGGAGGGAAACATCAGTGTTCCAGGCTACAATCTGCTCTCTCTGGCTGGAATTCTGCTGCTGGTCTTCCTGTCCTGCAACTTCTGGCAACCTGAACACAACACCCTCCCTCCGGCTAACCGTGCCCTGGCAGTCATTTCTCCGCTTGCGAATTACATGGCAACTTCGCTCGTCTCATGCCTATTGCTGGCCGTGTTCTTCGGGATTCCCACTAGCTGGCTGCTCTGGTTCTGGTCAGGTTGTTCGTTGGATATCTGCTATCTCCAGGATCAGGTCAGCAGGCTAGCCACGTTTATCCCCCTCTACTGGATCACCGTACTTTGGCTGATTGCATTGTCCATGCAGGTCATGTCAGTCATGGCGATGGGCGCTTTTTCCCTGCCGCAGTACAGACTTGGATTCAATCCCGCGGAACCGATGCGCGACCCCCATCGATTGCTGATCAGAAGCCTCAACCAACCAGGATTCAGCGGGGTGTCAATCATCATCATGATCTACCTGCTGGGGATCCTGGCGGCGTCCTGCTTCCATGATCTGTACCCCGCAATCATGGAAAGCATTAATGATCCAGGATTGTCATCTCATCCCTCCGTCAAGTCAATTGTCACTGGAATACCCATGGCCCTCACCTGGGCCACCCTGATTCTTTCCGCTTGTTCAATGATCGGCACACTGCTTCCCGGAAGACTTGGCACCGATACCAGCAAGGTGGAGTGGTGCCAGGCTCTGGACTGTTTCTATGTATTCTTCGCACTGCTGCTGACCTTCGGCACCTTCTATCCTGCACTGCGCCACCAATACGACATTTCCCTGATCAGCCTTGATACCGCCACCAGTCTTTACGCTGCGCTCGGCTCGGGAATACCCGGCACCTACTTGAACTTCCTGGATCAACTGACCGTTCCCGGCCTGGCTCTGCTGTCACTGATTGTATTCATTAGACTGCGGTATTTCCTTACCTGCTGGCTCGGGGATGTCGCGGTACTGACGGCATCAGCTGAAGCCACGCAGAACTATCCGTTCAGGCGGAGAATAATCGACTATGCCGTTGACAGACTGGAAGAGCTGTTCAACATGGATTCCCGGAATGGCAATGCGATTTCCGGCAACAATGCCTTCGACCGCTGCGTGATCATCTCCCACAGCCTGGGAACTGCCGTTGCCTATGAAGCGCTGGCTGAATATGCTCACAAACTGGCCGCCGTCCAGGCTCCCCCGTCATTTCCTGACAGCAGTCACAGGACGCGTGCACGGAAACAACTCTTTGCCCCGGGTGCACCGCTGGCTGACGAGCAATACAGCCACCGGAAGGCCGTTGGCCACACACGGCATCTGGACAGGCTGGAACTGCTGTTGGCAAGATTCATCACATTCGGCTGCCCTCTCAACAAGATTCATTACTTCTTCAGCCCGCAGAAAGTTGACAACGACGTCTACCGCAACCTGGACGAGCATGCAAACTTCAAGCACCGCCAGAGCCGCTGGGGGCCGCTGATGGACATGCCCGAGCGCTGGCTGAATGTGTGGATCAATACTGACCCGGTCTCCGGACCGCTGGATATGACCGGACCCGGACGGCGCTTTGACTACTCAAGGAAGACCTTCGGTGCTGCCAGGGATTTCGTCATCCGCAGCATGATGCACCAGTTCGGATTGAATCACAGCCTTTACTTCAGCAATGCCCTGGTCCGCAATCTGATCAGCATGGAGATCCTTGAAGCGAACGAAGAGGATCTGTCCACGAATATCAGTTCATTTCTGAAACGTTCGGAGGAGATTCCCGAAGCCCCCTCCCCCTAGACCCCGATCTCCTCGCGGTCCATCCCGACCTGTTCCAGCAGCGGGAAGGCGAACCAGTACAGTGCGGTGGTGAACAGCGCTCCGAGACTGCTCATCACCCCCGCCGGCCAGCGGAAGAAGTCATTGCTGAAGCAGTAGTACAGCCACATCCCGCCGAGGATCAGGCAGACCACGCCGGCAATGGCGAGGAAGCGGCTGGTGCTGCCGCTGTCCAGGGTGAACTGCCAGCGCTCATGGTCGCCGGTGTCCATGTCCCAGTAGACCACGCCAAGCAGCAGCTGGTAGATCCCGCCCACCACGAGCGCCCAGCTGCCCATGTAGCTGAAGCCGATGATGCCGTGGTTGAAGCCCTTGAAGATCACCACCGTGTCATTGGCATCAATCCAGGGCAGGCGCGGCACGTTGGCCATCACGAGGACCGTGCAGATGATCGCGCTGATGAGGAAGAGTGATCGCATCCCGTTTGATTCTATCCCCAGAAAGCGGGGATGGCATCCCGGAAATCAGACATCGGAGGCCACGGCAATGTTCCCCGCTGGCTCAGCATTCAGGGCATCCAGCCAGTCGCAGAAAGCCTCGAGTTCCTGCACGCTGATCTCATGCCCGCCATCGAAGCTGAAACGCGTCACGCTGCAACCCTGCTCCTCGAGGAAATCCGCCAGCAGCTCGCTCTGCTCAGGGCGGACCGCCGTATCGCGCAGGCCATGCCCGGAGAACACCGGGAAGTCCAGCTCGCGGCGCGGCAGTTCATCCGTGACGTAGAGCGTGGTGCTGAAGCAGCCCAGAGCGTCATATGCGCCCGGGCGCGTCAGGGCGCAGTAGCTGGCCAGCATCCCGCCCTGGCTGAAACCCCCGAGCACCACCCGGCCGATGCTGTAGCGTCCGCGCATGCTCTCCACGACCTGGCCGACATAGTCCGCGCACTGCTCGAGGTAGGACATGCGCAGCCCGTCCTCGATCCCGCCCGGCCACCAGATGCGGCTGTCCTGATGGTCGCTGAACACGGGATAGGGCGCGGCCGGGGCGGCGAGGATGAACTCGCGGTGCGGCATCTGCATGCCCCAGGCGGCGACATTCTCCGGCGTGCCCGTCGCCCCGTGCAGCATCACCACGAGGGTATAGCTGCGCTGTGCGTCATAGTCATCAGGCAGGAAGTAGCGCACGCTGCCCATCGCCCCCATCGGCACGAGCAGGCTCTCCCCCATCTGCTCGTGGTAACGCGCCTCGCGGCTGCGCAGCACGTCAGCCGCGAGCCGGAAGCTGTAGTCCTCGCGCACCATGTCGAAGCGCGGGTCATCAAGCCTGTGGGAGATGTTGCGCAGGCCCGCCTCCTGGGCCAGGCGCAGGGCCTCGGCCGCCAGGCTGGCCTCACCGAGCTGGCCATAGCAGCCCGCCAGGCGCAGCAGCACCTCGAAGTTGGCACTGTCCGGCTGCAGGGCTGCGATGTAGCAGGCCGCGGCCTCCGCCAGCTGTCCCTCCGCCTCGAGGTTCAGACCCTCCAGCACCCAGCCGGCGCGCTGGTTCTCCAGCGCCACGAGTGCATCTCCGGCCAGGGCATCAATCTCCTGCGGTTCACGGTAGGCCCAGTCGGCATGGGCCGGATTCAGCAGGCACAGCAGGCCAAGCAGGCTCAGGCAGATGAAACGCGGCATCGGGATCCTCCGGGGGAACTGTCCTGCATTATGACAGCCGCAGCGCTCTCAGCGTCGCGCCTGCAGCTCCCGGAGGATCAGCTTCAGTTCCGCGAGTGCCTCGAGCTGCTCTTCCTGTTCAACATGCTCCAGCGGCCGGACGAGGTCGAACCAGGAGTAGGCAACAGCATTGTCCGCCCCCGCTGCAAAGGCGGCAGCGAGCATGGCCCGCATCCGTGCTGATCCGGGAAAGCCTGCCGGATTCTCAGCACGGCCATAGACGCGCCAGTCGAAGCTCTGATACACGAAGAGCAGGGGCTGCCCCTCCCCACGCAGATCCGCAGCCCGGGATACGAGCCTGCTGACCTCGGCCTCGAGATCCTGCATGCTCTGCTGTGCCGGCAGCCAGGGTGCGCCGTAGGGGTAGCAGTCCACGAGCACCCAGTCGCAGCAGTCCCGAAGCATGCTCTGCATCGCGGCCTCGAACTCATCCGCGGAGTTCATCCAGTCCGGATAGCCATGCGGGAAGTAGCGCCGCCCGAAGCGCCGCTGCATTTCGGCATGATCCGGCAGCTGGTTCCAGACACAGAGCTGTGGGCGCCCGGGGTCCAGTTCGTGGATGCGCCGGTAGAGCTCGCGCATCTGCTCCAGCGAGAGGCTGTAGCGCTCCGTGCCATCCACGCCACTGAGCATCGGCAGGATTTCGTCGTGTACATACCAGGCCCCGATCTGCGACTCATGGCGCAGGATTTCAACCTGGGCCAGCAGGGTGTCGATCTGTCGCGAGTTCGCGCGCGGGCTGGCACCATCCAGCAGGCTGAACAGGCAGTAGCCGATGCTGATCCCGTGCCGCCGGGCACTGGCCATGTAGGCGTCAAAGGCCTGGCGCTCCTGCGGCTGCTCCGGCCAGAACAGGGCATAGTCGATCACGAAGTCCACGCCGCTGGCGCTCAGCTCGCTGAACTGCTGTTCCACCAGCGCCAGGTCCCAGCAGCCCATCGAGATGTAGCAGGCCACGATCCGTTCGGGGTCCGGTCCCGGCTGCTGCGCTGCGGCAGGACCCGGCCGGAGCAGGCCGAGACAGAGGGCAAGCAGCAGGCGGAAGAGGAGCCGCATGCTGTGCTTATCGGAGCGGGGGCCTGGAAGGTGAACCGGCATCGCGGGTCTAGCGGAAGGGATAGACCGGCACATCCAGGGGCTGGCGGAAGTCCGCCTCCCGGCGCAGGATGTTGGTGACCATCGGGTAGGAGGTATGCCAGAACGGGAAGCCCGTGCTGCCCTGTACCTCATTGCCGTAGAAGCTGCGGTTGATGTGCAGGGTCAGGCGCGTATCCGGCGGCCCCATGGCCTTGCCGAACTCCGTCATTTCCCCTGCCATGTAGTAGGAGGTGTAGTGCACGCGCTTGCGCACCACCGCCGGCAGCACCAGCGGCAGGCCGTGCTCCAGCATCTTCTGCTTGCCGCTGTCGGTGAGCTTGAATTCGTAGTCCGCGAGGATCTCCACCTCCGGGTCAGGGCGCACCGTCACCACGTCGAACCAGTAGGTGAAGGTGCTGGGCTGGCAGCCCTGCATCACATCCAGCTCGGCATAGTCCTTGCGTGGCACGAACATCATCCCGCCCGGGGCCAGGTCCTCCTCCGCGGTGAGCACGAAGAAGTCCGTACCCTCATCGCGGCAGAGCAGGTAGCCCGGGCCGGAGAGGTCCCAGTCCCGGCCGTAATTCTCCTTGTAGAGATCGAAGATCCACCAGGGCACGTCCGTCTCGTCGCCGAAATCCACGAAGTAACGGCCGATCCAGTAGGACCAGTCCACGCCGAAGATGTTCTCCAGCCGGTCGCGCAGCACTTCATCATTGGGCGAGGCCAGTGTGTTGAATTCCGAGATGATCGTCTTGCCGCCTTCGTTGACAAAGCTCTCGATCGCATCCAGCTCGGAGGGCTCCAGCCCGCCGTAGATCTGCGGGGAGTGGATCGTATGCGCCACCTGGCCCTTGAACTGCCAGTAGTCAGCGCTGTAGACGCCGTAGTTGTCACAGAGGTAGAGCAGGTCGCGCCCGGCCAGGTCGGAATCCTCGATGTAGTCATAGCGCCAGTGCACCTGCTTCTCCACCGGCTCACCGCGCAGCGGGCCGACGAAGTTCGGATCGAACTCCAGGCTGAACAGCGCATTCTCCTCGTCCTCCGCGGCGAGGATGTCCTCGTCCGGTGGCGGATAGAAACCGAGATAGTCCGTCGCCTCATCATAGAAGCGGTTGTCATCGGTCTTCTCCGGGTCGGTGATCTTGTTGTGGCGCATCAGCCAGAACAGGCCGGCATGTTCGCGGTAGTCCGCGAAGGGCACAGTCTTGTCAACCACCATCACCTTCAGCGGAATCTCCGGCGTGATCTCCCAGAGAAAGTGCGGAATCCAGATGAACAGATAGACCAGTGCGGCGATGATCAGCACGCTGTGCAGGCGCCGGCTGCTGACGAAACTCACGAGCCAGGGCCGGCGGCGCTTCTCACTGGCAGAGTCGGCATCGCGGATGTGGCGGGCCTTGCGGTCCGGCGGCGGCACGAGCAGCGGCGGGAGCGCTTCCGCGCCTGCGGCTGTCGCCTCCTGTCTGCCCTTGTCATTCATGGCCGTGCTGCACCTGGGTTTCCCGTTCAGGAACCCGCGGTGCGGAAACCTCCCCGGCGGATCGCGCCCCACAGCTTGCGGAAGCCGCCCAGATATTCAAGCATGGCCTGCAGACGCCAGACCGCATTGATCTGGCGGAAGCCGAAGTTGTAGAGGAAGCCGCCCCAGAGCAGCATGAACAGGTCGCGCACGCGGCGGTAGCGGTGGAAGCTCAGTTCCTCCACGAGCACCGAGAGCACCGTGAACATGAAGCCCGTTGCCATGCTCATCAGGATCCACAGCAGCATCCAGTTCAGCGAGAGCACTCCCGCCAGCCAGAACACGATCAGCATCACATAGCCGAACAGCTCCACCACGCAGCCCAGCATCTCGAAGATCAGGTAGTAGGGCATCCCGAACATCCCGAGCAGGCCGAAGCGCGGATTGAACAGCATCTCGCCGTTGTAGCGGATGCTGTCAACGAGCCCCTTCTGCCAGCGGCGGCGCTGGCCGGCGAGGCTCTTCAGGTCCTCCGGGACCTCCGTCCAGCAGACCGGGTCCGGGTTGTAGAACATCCGGAAGCGGCGGCCCTTTTTCCGCAGGATGCGGTTGAGGCGCACCACGAGCTCCATGTCCTCGCCGATCGTGTCCTCGCGGTAGCCGCCG
The DNA here is from genome assembly GCA_041395205.1 of bacterium. Classification (GTDB taxonomy): domain Bacteria; phylum 4484-113; class 4484-113; order 4484-113; family JAFGCY01; genus JAHEFU01. The sequence goes on along the minus strand of JAWLAZ010000001.1, from coordinate 435,719 downwards.
ACCTCGATCACGCTTTCCTTGTGGAACATCCCGAAGGCGCCGCTGATCAGCAGCACCACGCCCATGCGCGCGAAGGCGATGCGGCTGGAGAGGAAGGTCATCAGGTACTCCACGGTCTGCGCCAGGGCCAGCCAGTTGCCGGCGATGTTGACCTCCTTGACGCGGCCGTAGTCGACGACGCAGTTGTTGGCAACGCGGATCACGCCGCCCACGGCGATCATCGTGTCCGGATGCTCGATGAAGGGCCGCATCGTCTTCAGCAGGGCGTCGCTGTCAAGGATCGAATCCGCGTCCAGCGTGCAGAAGTAGGGGTACTGGCTGACGTTGATCCCGACGTTGAGCGCGCTGCTCTTGCCGCCGTTGGGCTTGTCAACCACCACGAGGTTCGGGTTGCTGCGGCTCTCATAGATCGCCTTGACGGGCTCGGTGTCGATCTTGCGCTGGTAGACTTTGCTGACGGGCACGAGCTCGAAGGACTCGATCAGCACCCGCATCGTCTCGTCGGCGGAGCCGTCATTGACGACGATCACCTCGAACTGCGGGTAGTGCAGGGTCAGCAGCGAGCGCACCGACTCCATGATCACGCGCTCCTCGTTGTAGGCGGGCACGAGGATGCTCACGGGCTTCGTGAGCGAGGTCTTGAACAGGGCGTGCAGGTCCACCACGTTGACATAGTGGCGGTAGCGCCCGAGGTTCATGATCCCCATCAGGAAGAACACGATGTAGGAGACGATCAGGCCCACCGTGTAGAGGATGAAGAATCCGCTGAGCCAGAGGATCACGATGATCGCATAGCTGTTGTCAAGATCGAAGCCCGGCATCAGCCCTCCACCTCCGGCCGGGAACGGTCCGGCAGCCCGGTCGGTTCAGCGCCCCGTTCCGCCAGCGGCAGGCCCGCGGCCTCGTGGCGGCTGAGACTGCCGTTCGAGCGCTGGAGCTGGTAGTTGGCAACGTCGCGGGCGAAGTCATCACTGTCCAGCCGGGCCTCACGCAGGATCTCCCCGCCGCTGTAGCCGCAGGCCGCCAGCGACTGCGCCGCATTGCGCCGCACCCAGTAGCTGGGATCGGAGAGCGCCCGGCGCAGGATCGGCAGGCCCTCGTCGACATGCATCGTGCCGAGCGCCTTGACGGCCTGGGCCCGGATCTCCCAGGCGGGATCCTCCGCGAGGCGCAGGAAGTCCGGGATGCTGCCCGGCGAGGAGATCTTGCTGATCGCCTTCAGGCTGCGGATCACCACCTCCGGCTCCGGGCTGCGCAGGCTGGCATGCAGCACATCCAGCAGCCGGTATTCCTGCAGGTCGCCGACCAGATCAATCGCGATCAGCTTCGACTCCAGCGGATAGTCCGGGTCCTCCAGCATCTGCCTGAGCGGCTGGATCGCCTGGCCGCCCATCTTCTGCACGATCTCCACGAGCCGCGTGGTCTCCATCAGCTCCGGCCGGTTGAGGATGCTCAGCAGGGCGCTGCCGGCCTCGGGGGTGCCGATCATGCCCATGCTGCGGGCGGCGGTGAAGCGTACTTCCATGCGCTTGTCACGCAGGCTGTGGGCCAGCTCCGGCACGCTTTCGCGCAGGCCGTAGATCCCGAGCTGCATCGCGGCGATGTCGCGGTTGCGCCAGTCCCAGACGTTCAGCCGCCCGATGCTGCGCTCCAGCAGGCGCAGACGGTGCGCCAGCGCCAGCAGCTTGCTGCGTTCGCTGCCGCGCAGCTGGCGCAGGAAACCGAGGATCATCTCCTCCGCGAGATCCACGGAAGTGCCGATCTCCGTGAGCATATCCTCGATCGAGATGTCCGCGCTCATGTAGCGGGCGAAGACAGGCAGCAGCTCCGTGCGGCGCCGGCTGGCCCAGCGCTGGTGGCTGGCAGTGAGCAGCCGCTGGGCCACGATGATCAGAAACAGCAGCGCGGAATTGAGGAAGATCCCCGCCACGAGGTACTGCACTGCTTCTGCGATCATCTGTCTGTCTGTTGATTCCTGGTTCCGGCAGCGTCCACGGGGCATGCCACCGGCAGTCTGCCCGTGCCGGCTCAGCCGCTCCGCACGGGACTGCGCTGCACATGCTTGAGGGCGTTGTACAGCCTGGCAATCAGCACGTTGATGCTGAAGGGGATCGTCACGTAGTCAACGCAGCCCAGCCGGAATGCACTGAGGATGTCATCCTCATCCTCGCGCGCGCTGATCACGACCATTGCACCCGGGTCCTGCACCTGTTCCCGCTGCTGGATCTCCCGCATCACCTGGAAGCCGTCGAGCTTCTGGATCAGGATGTCGATCAGCAGCAGGTCGAAGCGCTGCCGCTCCATCCGCTCCAGGGCCTCTATGCCGTCAGAGGCCCGGCTGACCTGGAAACCCTGGCGCTCAAGCTTGTAGGAAAGGATCGCAAACAGGCTGTCGTCCTCAAGGACGACAAGGATTCTCGGATTGGAAACGGGGTTGGAGTCCATTGTGAAAATCACTGTTCGCAAGTAGGGCACATGATTCCGGCGCTTGATTCTACCATGACTATATGTATGGATTTCTGACTACTTGCCCTTTTTCCCGCATTGTTGCAACAGGGATTGCCAGTCCCGCCGCGTTTCACGGAGTATGCTCCAATGGCCTGCCGGCGGGCCTGCATGGTTTATCATTCTGGCAATGTCCCACCCCGCGCCATTGCTGACCCGATTGCCCGGCCACCTGCTGACGGGCCTGCTGGCCAGCGTGTTCCTGCAGCTCTGCTGTGTGAGCCCGGCTGCAGCTGAACCGCAGGTCCCGACCCGCGCCGGCATCGACTACCTCGAGATCCGCCAGCCGGACGGCAGCTACGAGCCGATCTTCGTGCGCGGCATGAGCTTCTCGGCAGCGCTGCCCGGCAAGCATCCCAGCGAATTCCCCCACGATGAGCAGCTCTTCCGGGACTGGCTGAAGCTGATCGCCGACATGAACTGCAACGTGATCCGTGTCTACACGATCCTCCCGCCCGAGGTCTACAAGGCGCTGCTCTACCACAACACGACCTACCCCGACAAGACGGTCTGGCTGATCCAGGGCTGCTGGATCACGCCGCCCTATGATCCCGACTACGACTTCTGGGGCGAGACCTTCAATGCCGAGTGCGAAATGAACTCCCGCCGCGCCGTGGACCTAGTGCATGGCAATGCCAATTTTGACGACCGCCCGGGCTGGACCGGCGGGCGCTACACCGCGGATGTCTCACCCTGGCTGCTGGCCTGGCTCTGGGGCCGCGAATGGGAACCGGACGACATCGAGAACTTCCACGCGATCTCCGACCGCACCACCTACCAGGGCCGCTACATCAGCGCGATCGACAAGCAGCCGATCGACTGCTGGCTGGCCAAGATGTGCGACTACGCCGTCAGTTACGAGGTGGACCAGTACAACACCCAGCACCCGATCACCTACAGCTCCTGGCCGGTCACGGATCCGATGGAGCATGTCAGTGAGAGCCGCCTCGCCCTCTCCTCCATCGAGCAGGAGGGCCGCGTTGACATCTTCAGCTCGGACACGATCCAGATGACGGTCAAGGACTTCACCGCTTCGCCTGACTACAAGGCCGGGCTCTACGCCTCCTACCACATCTATCCCTACTGGCCGGACTTCCTTGACAACGAGGTTGAGTACAGCCAGGCCCGGGACCGCTTCGGCACCAGCAACTACTACGGCTACATCACGCATCTGAAGGAGCACTACGGCACGATGCCGCTGCTGATCGCGGAGTACGGCCTGCCCAATGGCCCGATGCCGGCCCACAAGCAGAAGCAGGGCCTGCACCACGGCGGGCATTCCGAGGAGGAGGTGATCGAGGGCATGGAGCGGCTGACCTACGACATCTACGACAGCGGCTGCGCCGGGGCGATCATCTTCGCCTGGATCGATGAGTGGTTCAAGAAGACCTGGGTCTGGGCGGATTTCTACGACCCCTGGGATGACCGCCGGCTCTGGTACAACCCCTATGATCCCGAGGAGAACTACGGGATGGTGGCCCTGCTGCCGGGCGAGGGCGGTCCCAACTGCACGCTCAGTGGCAACGCTGACGAATGGACTGATGTGCCTGAACTGCCCGGCGAATCGGTGCCGATTGCGAGCAATGCACCGGTCATCAGCAGTGTGCAGGCCACCCACGACGAGGGCTGGTTCACGCTGCGCATCGCCATTGACAACTTCCAGGACTGGGAATTCCGCGACACGGAGCTGAGCATCGGCTATGACGTGCTGGACCGCAGCGCCGGCAACTTCGCCTGGCCCGGACCGCTGAAGTTCGTGAGCGACACCGGGCTCGAAACCGTGGTGCAGCTCAAGAGCGGAAAGGCATACATGTACCAGTGCGAAACCTGGCGCTACTGGCGGCCATTCAATGACGATGTCTCGAAGTCGGTCTCGCTGGCCGAGGCCAAGCCCCATTACCTGCAGATGGAGGAGAACCGCTGGAGCTGGTTCGAGCCCTGGGTGGAAACCAACATCTACCGCATCGGGCGTGACGGGACCTTCTTCCCCTCGCAGTCCTTCAAGCTCAATCCGCTGCCGCGCGGCAGCCTGATCGCGGGCGATCCGCACTACAGCCAGCAGGCGGTCTGGAACAGCAGCCCCGAGAGCGGCGTGGTCGAGATCCGCATGCCCTGGATCCTGCTGGGCTTCGTCGGTCCGCACCAGCGCCGCGTGCTGCAGAGTGACCCGGATGATCCCTCGAAGAACTCAAGTGCCGTCACCGACGGGATCGGCATCGGCCTGGCCCTGACCAGCTCCCGCGGGGAGCAGCTGGCGGTCTGGCCGGGAATGGATGTCTACGACTATGACGACCCGGAGGCCGAGCTGAGCTCGCAATTCGACGGCTGGAACCGCATCCTCACCAGCAGGAGCGGGATCTACAGCTGGGAGGAATGGGGCACGGAGGACATCCTGTACCACAGCCGGCTCAAGCCGATCTACTATGCAATGCGTGACATCTTCGGCGGGATCACGGATATCCGGCCGCTGTTCCTGGACGGTCCGCAGCGCCAGCCCGTGCCGGAGGGTACGCCGATGAACACGGAACCCGCCCTGGAGAAACCGCTGGAGATTGACAGTGCAGCGGTGCTTAAGGGACGGGACTGAATAGCCGCCTGCGGAATGCGGGGAGAGGGTGCGAATCCCTGTAACGGGAATCTAATCAGAGCAGATGGCGCCAGTTGCTGAAGAACACGAACCAGCAGCCGTTAAATATCCCAGCAACCACGACCGCGATCAGGATGAACAGCAGCAGCTGTCTGAGCATGTGCATCCGATCAGTATAGGCCATCCACCGGCATGAGCAGGCCGGGCGGGCCGGCGTGGAATCCACGGGACGGCTCAAAGCAATGGATCTCGCAAGTATCGTCGGAATTCTGATCTGCCTCGGCGGGGTCTTCGCCGGCTTCACGATCGAAGGCGGCACGCCGACGCAGCTGATTGCCATCAGCGCCGCCAGCATCGTGTTCGGCGGGGCCGGCGGAGCCACGATGGTGGCCTTCCCGCTCGGCTCATCGATCAACCTCTGGAAGGTGATCCTGCAGTGCTACATGCGCCCGAAGCTGGACCCGGTGCCCGTCATCAAGAAGTTCGTGGAATTCTCCGAGAAGGTGCGCCGCGAGGGCCTGCTGGTGCTGGAGGAGGATGCCAACAATGAGACGGATCCCTTCCTGCGCAACGGCCTGCAGCTCGTGATCGATGGCAACGACACCGAACTGGTGAAGGACATCCTGCATACGGACATCAAGTTCGTGGAGGAGCGCCACCACGTCGGGGCCGCCTACCTCGAGACCATGGCCGGCTTCACGCCGACCTTCGGGATCGTCGGAACCGTGATGGGCCTCGTGCTCGTGCTGTCAAACCTTTCCGACCCGGGCAGCCTCGGACCGATGGTGGCCGCGGCCTTCATCGCCACGCTCTACGGCGTGGGCAGTGCCAACGCGCTGTTCCTGCCCTGGGCCAGCAAGCTCAAGAATGCCAGCAAGGAGGAGGTGCTCGTGCGCGAGATCATGGTGGAGGGCATCCTCTCGATCCAGGCCGGTGACAACCCGCGCATCGTGCAGGAGAAGCTCGCGGCCTTCCTGCCTCCCAAGGAACGCGCGCACGTGAAGCAGGAAGGCTGATCAGGGCCTCCTGAAAGGACAAGCACTTGTACATTCCCCAGGCACCGAGCGGAAATGAGGGCGGCGATGAGCGCTGGCTGATCAGCTACGCGGACATGATCACGCTGCTGACGGTGGTGTTCATCATCCTGTTCTCGATGAGCAACATCGAGCTGGAGAAGTTCAAGGCCCTGGCCGAGAGCATGTCCAACGGCATGGGAGCCACCTCCAAGAGCACCACGCTCGAGCCGGATGAGAGCATCGGCGAGGATGCCAGCACGACCCCGCTGGATCTCGGTACGACCTCCGGCGGCGAGTCGCCATCCATCCTCTTTCCCGAGCACCAGACGCCGATCCAGATCTTCCGCTTCCGCCGCGTGATGGAGGGCGAGGAGAACGGGCATGGCCTGCTGGAGAAGCTGCGCGACCTGCTGGAGAATGAGGCGCGCAGCGAGGGCGAGCAGCTGATGCAGGGCATTGAGCATGACGAGCGCGTGGCGATGCGCTTCACCGAGCAGGGCATCGTGCTCACCTTCCGCGACGACCGCCTGCTGTTCGGCAGCGGCTCGGCCCAGATGACGCCGGTGTTCCGCGAGGTGCTGGGTGAACTGGGGCGCGAGCTCAACCGGCTGCCGAATGACATCGAGATTCTCGGGCATACCGACGACCGGCCGATTGCCAGCGCGCAGTATCCCAGCAACTGGGAGCTCTCGGCGGCCCGTGCCGCGAGCGTGGCCCGCCAGCTGATCGCCGGAGGACTGGCGCGGGAGCGTGTGAGCGTGGCGGGCTATGCCGACACCCGGCCGCTGGCAAGCAATGCCACGGACGCGGGCCGCAATGCCAACCGCCGCGTGGAGATCGTGATCCGCCGGGCCTACGGCTCGGACACTGAGGCACCCGAAGCTGATCCGCAGCAGCTGGTCGGACCGCAGCTCAATCCGGGCCTGCCGGTGGGCGGTAGCGGAGCGGGGCACTGAGATGCGGTGGACTCCCCTCCTCCTGCGCCGGCTGGCAACGGGCATGATCTGCCTGCTGCTCTGCGGCTGCCCGCGCGGTGAGAACGGGTTTGGCCAGAATTTCATGGACGTCGCCAGCAACTCACATGTTGCCATTGACGACTACCGCTATGTCGCCGACAGCAGCCGGCACCTGTACTGGCCGAACACGCCGAAGTACAGGAATGCGATCAAGCGCGAGAACCGGGTCTACATCCTCGACTACGAGACCCTCCAGGAATTCCACGGCTACAAGCCGGGCCCCAAATAGACCGCAAGTCGGCGGGGCCGCGTTATAGAAACAGGTAGTGTTGAGTACAAGTCCCGAAGAGAGGGAAGCAGATGGCTGACAACCAGGCGATTGATGTTGATGAGGTGCAGGAAGGCAAGCCTGCAAAGAAAAAGAAGGCCGCAGGTGGTGGCGGGGCCAAGCCGCCGATCCTCGTGATCGTCTCGCTGGCGGTGGCCGTGGGCGCGATCGCCTTCAGTGCACTGCTGTTCCTGCAGCTGAACGGACTCAAGTCCCGGCTGGAGGAAGGCGGCACGATGGCCGTGCCCGGCGAGGAGCACGGCGAGGGCGAGATGCATGCCGACGCCGAACACGGCGAGCATGGTGAGGAGGGCGCAGGCAACTACGTCGTGCCGGCCGAGGGCGTGCTCTACGAGCTCGGCGACTTCACCGCCAATACCGCTGACAACAAGTTCGTGAAGATGGGTGTGATCCTCGAGCTCGAGAGCCTCTATGACCGCCATGAATGGGAGGTCTACGAGGCGATGATGGACAAGTATGACGAGGGTGTCACGCTCTACCGCAACTACCAGCTCGGGCTCGATGAACATGGCAACCCCAAGGACGGCGAGAAGGGCGGGCATGCCGCCCTGCCGCCGGATGCCGGTGCCGATGACGCGCTGCCGGTGGCGGAGGACGCGGTTGAGGTCGTGGCCGCGGTGGAGGATGGCAACAGTGGAACGGAGGTCGTGCCCGCGATGCACGGTGCGCCGAAGGAGGCTCCGCCTCCGGAGATGCCCGAGCTGCCGGCCAAGCCGCGCTCCCTGATGGAGAACATGCTGATGGAGAATGACTCGCGCATCCGCGACATGATCATTGACGAGATCGCGCGTACGCTCTCTGAGGACTTCATCCGCCCCAGCGGCAAGGACCTGTTCAAGGACAACATCCGCATCAAGATCAATGACATCATCGGTGAGCAGTACGGCCGCGTGACCGAGGTGCTGCTGCCGAGCATCGTCAGTTCCTAGGAGCAGCGGATGAGGGGAGTCAGTAAACAGTGGGCCCTGCTGGCCCTGCTGCTCACGGGCTGCGGCGGCGGCTCGAGCTATGTGCAGTTCAGCCCTGACGAGCAGACCCTGACGCGGGTGCAGAGTGACAACGGCCTGATCACCGCGCTGATCCAGCCGGGCAGCCTGGCTGAGGCCGTGGAGATCGCACTGCGCGACCGCAGTGAGGCGGACCGCGGCCTGCCGGGCGTGGAGGGCCGCGAGCTGGCTCTGGCTCTGGAGATCAGCGGCAGCGTGCCTGCCCCGGAGCCGCCGGCACCGGAGGAAGCGACTGCCCAGGCGGCGTCCGTGTCAGCGGTGGATGGCCGCTTCGTCCCCGCCGTGCTGGATGGCAGCATCGAGCTCGAGCTCAGTCTGGCAACGGCCTGGCCCGCAGCTACGCCTCTCGATGTGCAGCGCTGGAATGCCGCAAGCAGCCGCTATGAGCCGGCGGGAATCAGTGCCAGCCTGGCGGAGGACGGACTGGCACTCAGCTTCAGCATCTCGGACTTCGGGCGCTATGCGCTCTACGGCCCGCTGGCGGAGGAGTATCCGCTGCCGGCCCCGCTGGCTCCGCGCCTGCTGGCAGCCACGAGCATGATCCGCTACCTGGAATGGGACAGCGTACCCGCGGCCGCCGGCTTCAATCTCTACCGCCGCGAAGCCGGCGCGGAATCCTTCAGCCAGCTCAACACCGAGGCGCTGCCCTCCGGCCGGCAGACTGACATCCTGCCTGCCAGCGGCGGGTATGAATATGCCCTGACTGTCCTGCGTGACAACGGCATCGAGAGCGAGCTGTCAGCCGCGCTGGTCAGCCCGGCGGTGGACTTCGACCTGCTGGCGCGGATCAGCAGTCCGCAGCTCGAGGCTCCGGACAGCCTGCTGTTTGACACTGACAACAGGCGGCTGCTGACCCTCGACAGTGCCGAGCCGGCCCTGCTGGTCTTCGACGAGGAGGGACGGCTGCAGCGCCGGATTGACAGGCTGGGCAAGGCTCCCATGCTGGAGCCCGTTGCCATGGCGATCGACCCCGGCAATGCTGATCTCTACATCTGTGACGCTGGCTACAACCAGGTATTTCGCTTCAACACGGAGCTGGCCTACCGCTCGCTGTTCGGCGGGCCAGGCAATGACCCGGGCGAGTTCGGCAGCCTGCGCGGGATCTGCACCGACGGCGAGCGGATCGTGACCCTCGACGGCACTCGCAATCTGCTGCAGAGCTTCACCCCGCTCGGTGTCTACCTCGATGCCCCGCTGGATCCGCTGGATCCACAGCTCGTGCTCTCCGGCGCTTCTGGCATCCTGCTGCTTGAGGACGGCGGAATGGCAATTGCCGACACTGGCAACGACCGCGTGCTGCTGCTTGACAGCGAGTTCGCCGTCTCCTCCGAGCTGATCCGCCCGTCTGGCAACGGTGTTCTCACCGGCCCGCACAGTGTGGTGGCGGATGTCTTCGGGCGGCTGTTCGTCAGCGAACCGCCCGAGCGGCGCGTCAGCGTGTTCGACAGTTCAGGCGAGTACAGCTTCCAGTTCGGCAGCGAGGGCCTGCTCAATGTGGAATTCGCGGCTGAGGGACCGAGGGGGCTGGCCTATGACCCGGCCACGGGCTACCTCTACGTCAGCGACCCCGGCAGCTCCACCATTTCCGTGTTCGGCAGCTAGATCCGGCAGTCCAGCAGCAGCACGGTGATGTTGTCAGGCCCGCCCGCGGCGTTGGCAGCATCCACGAGCGCCTGCGCCACAAGCTGAAGTGGATCCTCCGCATGCCGTTCCAGCACCGCGGCGATTTCCCGGTCGCGCAGGGCATCACTCAGGCCGTCGCTGCAGATCAGGATCCGCTCGGCCGGTCCGGGCCAAAAGGGCGTGACATCGGCCTGGATCTCCAGCCCGTCGCCGCCGAGGCAGCGTGTGATCACGTTCTTGCGCGGATGGTCAAAGGCCTCGTCGGCATTGATCTCCCCGCTGTCAACGAGCTGCTGCACGAAGCTGTGGTCGCGGGTCAGGCGGAGCAGCTCCCGGCCGCTGACGAGGTAGGCGCGGCTGTCACCGACATTGAAGAATGCTGCTGCGAGCGCACTCTCGGTGCTGAGCGTGCTGCTGCCGGACAGTACTGCGATCCCGCAGAGCGTGGTGCCCATCCCGGCCAGCGCCTGTTCCATCGCACTGCGGTCAGTCAGGGCGCGGTTGATCCCGGGAATGATGCTTTCGAGCTGGCGCGGCAGCGCAGCCGTGTCCACCGGGCGCGTGCTCGGTGCGGTGAGCGAGACCTGCAGCTGCTGGCGCAGCATCGCAAGGCTCAGCGAACTGGCGATCTCCCCGCTTTCATGCCCGCCCATCCCGTCGGCAACCACCGCAAGCTGCAGGCTGGAGCCGATGGCGCTGTGCTGGCGGATATCCGCCAGCAGCCAGGCATCCTCATTGTGCTGGCGGCGCATGCCGTTGTCGGTCGTGCCCAGCCCCTGGAGCCTGAGGCCGTTCAGCGCCGTGCTGATGCCCGCGGCGATACCCGCCGCATCCAGATCCGCATCGCCCGCCAGCCTGTCCAGCAGTGCCAGCAGATCAGCGCCGCTGTCAGTTGGCAACAGCCGGTTGCCTGCCAGGGCGGCATCCACCAGCGGCCTGAGCAGGGTCAGGACCTCGGAGGGGTCAGCGCCTGCGCCTTCCTGCAGGCCGCCGAAATCCAGGAAGCGCAGTTGCCAGCGGGACAGTCCGCTGCCGGCAGCATGTACTTCCGTGAAGCTCAGGCCCGCCCGACCGGGTTGCCAGCTCAGGCCATGCCCGCTGCACTGGGCCATGAACACCGCCAGCTCGCGCATGGCCAGCAGCAGGTCCAGCGGCCGCAGGCTGATCCGGCCCTCGCGCAGCGCGGTCTCGAATTCGTCAATGGGCAGGCCCGCCGGTTCGAGTGCGGCACTGAACACCGCGTTGCCATCGGCCAGCAGGTCCCGCAGACCGCAGAGCGCCTCGCAGCCGGTGAGGATTCCCGGCAGGGCGCTGCTCAGGGCGGATTCGCGGCTGGCGCTGAGCTTCAGGAAGGCCGGAACGGACGAAGCGCCGATGCTGACGCTTTCCAGCCGCAGCCCATCCCAGTCCTGCAGCAGGCTGCAGCTTTCACTGTAGGCGGCGGTGCTGATCAGCGGATCAGTCGGATCATCCTCGCCCTGCATGCGCGCATCCGGCTGCGCGCCGGCCTGGGCGTCTGCAGCCTCAACATGTTCTTCCCTGCGCCTGAATGGATTCCAAGACATCTGCTTCCTGCCTGGGCCGGGCAGCGCCGGCCACACCGAGTATACTTCCCGCGTGCCCCTCTATTATCTGACGATACTGGCGCTGGCCGGGTTCCTGAGCGGATCCCTGCCCTTCGGCTGGATCGTCGCAAGACTCGGTGGAATGGACATCCGCCGGCATGGCAGCGGCAACATCGGCATGACCAATGTCTGGCGCGTGATGGGCTGGAAGGCCGGCCTGACGGTACTGCTGCTGGATACAGCCAAGGGCCTGCTGCCCGTGCTGCTGGCCCAGCGCCTGATGGCGACGGTCAACCCGCCGGGCCTGACCGTCAGCGGCAGCAACTGGCTTCTGCTGATCACCGGGCTTGCGGCAATCCTCGGACATACCTTCACCCCCTGGCTGAAGTTCAAGGGCGGCAAGGGCGTGGCCACCAGCCTCGGAGTGCTGATCGCGCTCTACCAGCTCTGGGTGCTGGTCCCGCTCGGGGTCTTCCTGCTGGGCCTGGCTGCCACGCGGATGGTGAGCGTGGGCAGCATCCTCGCCGGGCTGGCCGTGGCCGCGGTCAGCATCGCTGTGCCCGAACTGCGGCACTGCATGGCCTTCGCAATCCCGCTGGCGCTGCTCGTCAGCTGGACGCACCGCAGCAATATCCGCCGCATCCTTGACGGAACGGAAAGCCGCATCGGCAGAGGGCGCAGCAAGGCTGCCAAGGATGGCGGAGCCGCTGCAGCCGATCAGTAGAGCCCCGAGGAGTGGATGGAATCCAGCAGCGCGGTATAGCCGACGCTCATGCGCAGCAGCGCATTCGGGAAGATCCCCAGCAGCAGGATCGCCGCGCCGAGCGGCAGCAGCACCAGCGCTTCACGCAGCGGCATGCGGCCAGCTGCCTTTTCGGGGGCTTCACCGGGCAGCGTACGCTGCAGCAGGCTGATCATGTAGACCGCGCTCGTGAGCACACCGATCACTGCCACGGCCGAGAGGATCTGCAGGTAGCGGCTGCCGTCCATCGCCCCGACGAGCACCGTCTGCCAGACCGGGCCGTTCTCGAAGGCACCGAGCAGGCTGTAGAGCTCGCCCCAGAATCCGGCCAGGGCCGGGAAGCCCATCCCGGCGAAGGCCGCCAGCGAGAGCATGCCTGCGAGCAGCGGTGAGGCCGCCGCCATCCCGGTGATTTCATGCACATTGCGTGTGCCGTAGCGGCGCTCAATGCTGTCCGCCAGCAGGAACAGCGTGGTGATGATCACGCCGTGGCCCACCATGTGGTAGATCGCGCCTGAGGTTGCCAGCGGGTTCATCGCGCTCACGCCGAGCAGGATGAAGCCCATGTGGCTGATCGAGCTGTAGGCCACCATGCGCTTGATGTCGGTCTGCACGAGCGTGATCGCCGCGCCCCAGATGATCCCGACCACCGCCAGGGTGGCAATCACCGGACCGACGGAATAGCCGATGTCCGGGAAGGACCAGTAGAGCACGCGCAGGAAGGCGTAGGTGCCGCTCTTGAGCATCACTGCGGCGAGGATCACCGACATCTCCGCCGGGGCCTGGGTATGCGCAGGCGGCAGCCAGGTATGCAGCGGGAAGAGCGGGGCCTTGACCGCAAAGGCCAGCAGGAAGCCGATGAACACGAACATCCTCAGGGACGGATGCACATTCGTATAGCCCTCGTTGAGCAGGAAGGCGGCCATGCCCGGGATCTGGAAGCTGTAGACACCGGCGCAGATCACCTTGGCCATGATCAGCGAGAGCAGCATGAACACCGAGCCGGCCATGGTGTAGACGAAGAAGCGCAGCGCGGCACGTGCGGCCTTCTCGCGGTCCTTGCCCCAGCCGCCGATCAGCACGTACATCGGAATCAGCATCCATTCCCAGAAGAGGTAGAGCAGCACATAATCCAGGGCCACGAAGGAGCCGATCAGGCCGACCTGCATGAACAGGGTCAGCGCCAGGAATTCACGCACGCGCTCCTGGCGGTGCCAGCCCCAGATCACGATCAGCGGCAGCAGCGCGCAGGTCAGCAGCACGAGCGGCAGGGAAAGCCCGTCGATGCCGACGTCATAGTGCACGCTGAAACTGCGGCTCTCGCCGATGCCGATTGACATCCACTCAATGTCCTGGCGGTACTGGAAGCCCTGGAACTCGGGCTGGAAGGGCAGGTACTGGCCCAGCGGCCGCAGGTTGCGCACGTTGTCAGCCGTGTTCTCATAGGCGGCGTAGGGCTGCCAGTTCACCGCACCCTCGGGCAGGCCGGTCACGAGCAGCACGGCGAACAGCAGGCTGAGCAGGGAGAACACCAGCGCCACGACCTTGATCGCCAGCACCTGCTTCCTCGGCAGCAGGCAGATCAGCAGGCAGCCCAGCAGCGGAGCCAGCATCATCTGGGTCAGGGGATTGCTCACCCAGGAGATGAAGCTAACGAAACTCTGTGTCTGGTCCAACTAGTTGTACCTCCCGAGGTAGTTGTCGATGATCAGCCGCAGAGTCTCGTTGAGCGGAATCGCGACCACGATGCAGATCAGCACTGCACCCAGCAGCAGGATGAACATGTAGTTCTGGATCTGGCCGTTCTGCCAGTAACGGCCGTGCAGGCGTCTGAGCACCCACCAGATCTCGCAGCACCACCAGCGGATGCCGTCCACGAAATGCAGGTCCAGCCAGCCGGCGGCCGTTGCCAGCCCGCGGCCCGCAGCTCCGCTGCGTGTTGCCAGCCAGTCCAGCAGGCGGATGTCGGAGATTCCGGCGAGGATCGCCAGGAACTCACCCACGCCGCCGATGAGCCCCGTGAGGAACTGCCTGAGGTAGAGCCCCTCGCGGAAGGCCGTTGCCACTCCGGTCAGCAGCGGTGTCGCCAGGCCGGCCAGCCGTCCGCTGGCGATGTTCCAGCCCGTGACGGCGCCGATGGCCAGCAGCAGCAGGGAGAGCCCCGTTGCCAGCGGTTCCAGGTTGCCGGCCCAGGCCAGGTTCGCCGCCCGGCCCTCGAAGTAGGCGCGGTAGGCGGGCCAGAAGGCCGCGAGACCGACGCTGCCCGCCAGGGCCAGCACGACGGTGATTCCGACGGGCAGGCTCCAGCCGGCCGAGGTGTTGTCAGTTTCTGTTCCTGCTTCTGTGTTGTCAGTGGAAGCAGGCCACAGCCCGTGCAGCAGGCGGGCGCAGTAGGCGGCGGTGAAGGGGATCGAAGCCAGCAGCAGGAGCGTCCCCGCCTGCCAGAAGGCGGGCATGGCGGGCATGGCCGTTGCCAGGCCGACACCGTCCACGCTCTGGGCCCCTCGGCCCATCAGCGCTGAGAGGATCTGGTCCTTGCCGAAGAAGCCCGCCAGACCGACGAGACCGGCCAGGCTCAGCACCGCCGGCAGCAGGCCCAGCCAGAACAGCAGCGGCGGGTTGCCCATGCCCTGCAGTTCAGCGAATCCGGGTTCGTGTTCCGCAGCATGCTCCGCGCGGGATTCATGCCAGCGTGCGGCGATGATCCCCACGCCGAGGAACAGCGCGGCCTTGAACAGGGCGTGGCCCAGCAGCTGGAAACGCGCTGCCTCCATGGCCAGCGCACCGCTGCCCAGCAGGCAGAGTCCGAGCTGGCTGACCGTGCTCCAGGCCAGCAGCCGCTTGGGCTGGCGCTGGCAGGCGGCGCTGATCGCGCCGACGAGCAGGGTCAGCCCGCCGAGCAGTACGGCGGCGGCAAGCGGCGTCGTATAGAGACTGGCGGTGCCGAAACCCTCGGAGCCCGGCAGCAGGCTGCAGCCCGGCAGGATCCGGCTGGCCAGCAGCGGGCCTGCGGCCACCAGTGTGGCACTGTGCAGCAGCGCACTGACCGGGGCCGGTGCGACCATCGCATCCGCCAGCCAGAATGACAGCGGTAGCTGCGCGGCCTTGCCGATCACGGCGAAGAGCGCCAGCAGGGCGGCGATGCCCAGCAGCAGGGAGACATCATGCAGCAGGTTGTGCATGCGGGCCTGGGCATCCACCAGGCTGATCATGTCCTGGTTGACCGCGTCCATCATCGCCGCACGGAACTGCAGGGACAGGCCGCTGAAGTCAATCTGGCTGAGCCGCACCCAGTTCACGTTGTAGCGGCTGAGCCCGAACATGAAGATGAAGATCGCGAACAGCAGGCCGAAGTCCGTGGCCCGCGTGGTCCAGAAGGCCTGGCGCGCGGCGCGGCTGGCCTCCGCCGTACCCCTGTGGCGGATCAGCAGGTAGCCGGCCAGACCCATCAGTTCCCAGGCGATGTAGAGCAGGATCAGCGTGTCGCTGACGAGGAACAGCAGCATCGAGCCGCAGAAGAATGTCAGCAGCGCATGGAACTGCCCAGCGCGCGGATCAGCGCGCCGCTCCCGGAGCGCGTACAGCAGCACGGCCACGCCGATCAGGCAGGTCGTCAGGATGAACAGCAGCTGCAGGTAGTCGACCTGCAGTGCCAGCGGGATCGGCGGCACGCTGCGGACGTTGGTGCTGTAGCCGCTGATCCAGCGGATCATCCAGCTGCTCTGTCCGCCCGCCTGCTCCAGCCCGGCATTGACAACGAGCGCCATCCCGGCGCTGGCAATGAGCGAGAGCACGCCGAGCATGGCGCTCAGGGCAGAAGGGGCCCGGCGCAGCAGCAGTCCCGCCCCCGCCGCCAGCAGCGGCAGAAGCGCGATCAGCGGCAGCAGTATCTGGTTCTCAGACACCGGCCACCTCCTGCTGTTGCTTCCTGTTCATCAGTTCCTCAGTCCTTCATCAGATTGGCAGTGTCCAGCATGATGGACCTGCGCATGCGGTAGAAGGCGATGATGATCGCCAGCCCGACCGCGGCCTCGGCCGCAGCGACGATGATCGTGAATATCGAGAAGACCTGGCCCATGTTCGTCATCACGGACTCCTCGGCCGTGAAGGAAGCGAGGGTCAGCTTCGGTCCGTAATAGAAGTTGAAGGCGCTCATGTTGATGTTGACCGCGTTCAGCATCAGCTCCAGCGCCAGCAGCATCCCGATCGCATTGCGGCGCGCGATCACGCCGTAGAGCCCGAGGCAGAAGATGAATGCGCTGAGCACGAAGTACTGGTGGTAGTCAACATTCACGAACCAGGCCATGGTGTGCTCGCCGCTGGTCGCGAACCACTGGCGCGAGGCGAACTCGATCGCCTGGAAGAAGGGCGCGAGGCCCTCGCTGGCCAGGCTGACGGAATCCGGCTGTTGCAGCAGCATGAGCATCAGTCCTTCCTCACCAGGATGATCGCGCCGAGCATCGCCATCAGCAGGAGCACGCTGGCCACCTCGAAGGGCAGGGTATATGTCGCCATCAGCGACCAGCCGATGGCCTGGGTATTGCTGGTCAGCACGGCCGCATTGGGCGGAAAGTCGGTGTTCTGCGGGAACTGCATGAACATCCCGACGAGTGCCATGAAGCCGAACAGCACCGCGCAGAGCAGCGCCGCCCAGGGGCTGAGCGCCGTGTTCTGGCGCAGCTCCGTGCCGATGATGTTCTGGCTGACCATGATCCCGAACAGGAACAGCACCATGATCCCGCCGATGTAGATGATCACCTGCACCATCGCCAGGAATTCGGCGTTGAGCAGGATGAAGTAGCCGGCCACGCCGAACAGCGAGAGGATCAGCATCAGTGCGCTGTGGAAGACGTTGCGCATCGTCACGCAGCCGATCGCGCCGCCGACCACGCCCGCCGTGAACAGCCAGAAGAAGAAGTTCAGCAGCCTGAGCGCGGGCACGCTCAGTGCCAGCATCCCCCAGAAGAAGGCGATGAAGCCGATCAGGGCGAGGATCGCCAGCAGGCGGCGGTGCTCATGGAAGCGGTGCAGAGACAGCTGGATGCAGGCCACGATTCCTCCGGCCAGACCCAGAAGCAGCATGTTCGCGAAGTTGACGACCTGTGACTGGCCGAGGAGCGAGGCCAGCATGAACAGGGTCCAGCAGGCGGCGCTGGCCAGGCGCAGCAGTCCGGCGTCATCGGCTTTGCGGCCCAGCAGATACAGGTTCAGCAGCCAGACCCCGCCGCTCAGCGAGGCCAGCACGAGGATCCGCGTGTCCTGTTGCCAGGCACTGTCCCAGCCGATCCGGCCGCCAATGGCTGCCAGTGGTGCCGCGAGCAGTGCGACCCCGAGTGCGATCCCCGCCGTTGCCAGCAACTGGCGGAACAGGTTGTCCAGCCGGGGCCAGGCCAGGCCCAGCGCAGCGGCTGCCGCGAGCAGCAGCGCGGCATTGCGCAGGAGCAGCAGGCTGCCGCTGAGGTTGGCTTCCATCAGCCCTGCACCTCCCGGCGTGGCCGCCCAAGCGGGATCACGAGTTCCTCGCGGCTGGCTCCGGGCATGGCCCAGCCTTCCTCGAAGCTGATGAGCGGCGTGCCGTCCGCGCGGCGCAGATCCGCCAGTGCGGGATCGTGGTCATAGCGTCCGAGATCCAGGAACAGCACCGTGGGCTGGCCGGGAGCCCGGGCGATCGCCCCGCTGCCATCGGCGGCGATGATCCGCTGCGCCTCCTCCAGGCTCAGATTGTCAACATTCAGGAGCGGGATGCCGCGATGCGCCGCAGGCAGCTGCGGCCGGCTGCGCGGATAGTCCTCGGTGACGGGCTCGGAGGCCGCCAGCCGCGCGGTCTCACGGAAGCCCGTGAGCACGGATGTGCCGTAGCGGTGCACGCGGTTGCTGAAGAACCAGAAGCGGCTGATGCCCGTTACCAGATAGCTCACGTTGAGGGCGGCGACCATGAACCAGAACAGCGCCCAGAGCAGGAAGTAGCCGAGCTGGAACTTGAAGACGGGCAGCTGGCCCGTCTCGCGCCACTGCGTGAAGCCCTCGCCTGACAGCAGCAGCACGAGGTTCGGCGTATTGGCAATGCCCTTCACGCTCATGTAGCGGTGGATCTCATCCAGCGGGTCGAACTCGACCACGAAGAGGAACATGATCACACAGAACAGGAAGATCCGCCAGAACATGCCGTCGCGCCGCATCCAGATGCTGTAGCGCACCAGCGCCCCGGCAGCCCACCAGAAGAAGCCGAGCACCGCGGGCAGTGCCAGCAGCAGGCCGCTGGCACTGAACCACAGCAGGGTGTACTGCTCAGCGGGTTCCTTGGCGGTGTAGTTGTCAAACATCGCGCCGTACTTGGTGTAGACGAAGACCAGCGTGAACCAGGACACGGCCAGGAAGCCGTAGAACTTGAACCAGTCCATCGCGGTGTAGCCGAACCAGCGCTTCGGCAGCGGATGGTGGACGGTCAGGTCATGCCCCTCAGGCATGCCGCACCTCCTCCTCCACCGCCGCCGCCGTTGCCAGCGGAGGCCGCTGTGCGGCATTGTCAATGTTGCGCTGCTGAATGCGCCGGCCCGGGCAGCTCACGAACCACCAGTAAAGCAGCGCGGGCGAGAGCAGCCAGAGGCTGCGCGTGCCGAACTCCAGCTGGTACTGCAGCCACAGTGAATAGAGGCAGCCGCTCACGGCAAAGCTCCAGAACAGTGAGCCGAGCCCCAGCCGCGGGCGGATCCAGCCGTGGATCCAGGCCGCATTGCGCTCGGGAGCCAGCGGCAGCACCGCCAGCAGGAGGCCGCAGGCCAGCAGGCCCAGCGGACCGAACCAGCTCGTGGTCGGCACGGGCGAGCCGCCGAGCACGAGGCGCAGATAGAGGCCCCAGGCCCCGGCGCCCACGATCAGCAGTTCCCCGCCCAGGTGCAGCAGGCTGCGGCTGTTGCCAAGCATCCTCATCCGCTCCAGCTCACCTCCCGGCGGGGCTGCGGATGGCGGCGCGCCGCGAACAGGATGCGCCAGGCCATCACGAGGATGAACAGTCCGAAGAACAGGCAGAGCACGTTGTAGCCCCAGAAGAAGGCCTTCTCGGGCACGCTCATCACGGCCAGCGCCTCAGCCGTCGTCAGCGTCTGGTACTGCGTGACGCTTTCACGCACGGTCACGTCGACATCGGAGACCGCGAGCTGGTTGGCACTGAACCAGGGATGGCGGTTGACGACGCCGAGCGCCGTCGCAGCCATCACCACCACGCTCGCCGGCAGCAGGAACTTCCAGGAGAAGAACATGATCTGGTCCACGCGGATGCGCGGCATCGTCGAGCGCGCCCAGATGAAGAAGAAGCACAGCGCATAGGTCTTCAGCAGGAACCAGAACAGGCTGGTCAGCCACAGGCCGTCCGTCCCGAGGAACATCGGTCCCTTCCAGCCGCCGAGGAAGCAGACGGACATGATCGCGCTGACGATGAAGACGTTGGAATACTCCGCCACGTAGAACAGCGCGAAGCGCATCCCGCTGTACTCCACGAGGTAGCCGCCCAGCAGCTCGTTCTGCGCCTCCGGCAGGTCGAAGGGCGGGCGGTTGGTCTCGGCGAGGCTGACGACGAGGTAGATCACGAAGGCCGGGAACAGCGGCAGGATCCCCCAGGTCATGGACTGGCGCTGCACGATCTCCGTCAGGTTCAGCGAGCCGGCGAAGATGGCAACGCACAGAAGTGACATCAGCATCGGGATCTCGTAGGTCAAAAGCATCGCCGCCTCGCGCATCGCGCCCACGAGTGCATATTTGTTGTTGGAGGCGTAGCCGGACATGATCACGGCCACGAGGAACATCGCGAAGTCGGCGATGATCAGGAGCAGGCCGACGTTCAGGTCCTGGATCATGTAGTAGACGATCTGGCCCTCGATCGCCGCCACGCCGAAGGGAATCACGACCCAGCTCAGCAGCGCCGGGATGTAGACGAGGATCGGCGCGATCAGGTAGAGCAGCTTGTCGGCATTCAGCGGGACGGTGTCTTCCTTGAAGAAGATCTTGATCGTGTCGTAGAAGCCCTGGCGCCAGTAGAAGCGGATCATGTAGGCCATGTAGAGGATGAAGGCCAGGAAGGTGCAGAGCACCGTGAGCTGCGGCAGGAAGGGGATGTGCGCCTTCGGGAGATAGCCCAGCAAGGCCGCCAGTGCCAGCCCGCCGGCCGCCGCGAAGCAGGGCAGCATGCACAGCGAGAACAGCGTGGCCTTGAATTTCAGGATTGACAGCAGGCCGCGGCCCGAGGCCGGGTTGGCATTCAGCACCGGCAGCAGCAGGTGCCGGTAGAGCAGGCCCGCCAGCCCGAGTGCGAGGAACAGGATTGCCATGCTCCAGAACAGCTTCGCGTCCGCCGTCCCGCCCGTCCAGTAGTTGACACCGTAGAGCACGGCGGGCAGGCCGATCAGTGCGCCGACCTGCGTGGCAATCCGCCGGAAGCGCTGCGGAGTGACCTCGCCGTATTCCTGCGGCCCGCGCCGGCCCTGCATGCGCGCCATCAGGCGGCGCTCCCAGACCTGCAGGCCGATGGTGATCAGCAGCTCCAGCAGGAAGATGAACAGCAGGGCCGTGACCAGCATGATGGCGTTCGAGGCACCGGGGCTGAAGCGCAGGCCCGGCAGCGGCTCGGTGTTGAGCCAGGCGCGCAGCGCCTCCCACATCGTGCGGGCCTCGGACATGTCGTAGCGCTGCTGCAGCAGGAGCATCAGGGACAGGCTCACTTGTCAACCTCCCCGATCATGATGTCCAGGCTGCCGTAGATCACGAACAGGTCCGCCAGCAGGTAGCCGCGGCACAGTTCATCCAGCAGGAACAGGTGGTAGAGGCTCGGCGCGCGCAGGTGCATGCGGCTCGGGCGGTTGGTGCCGTCGCTGACGAGCGTCAGGCCCAGCTCGCCGCGCGGACTCTCCACGGCGGTGTATACCTCGCCGCGCGAGACCGTGAGCGCCTCCGGGTCCGGGTTGACATCCGGGTCGCGCAGCGGGGCATCCCCGCCGATGTTGCCAAGACAGGCCTCGATGATGCGCAGGCTCTCGCGCATCTCGAGGAAGCGCACGCGGTAGCGGTCCAGCACGTCGCCGAATTCACCGGTCGGGACCTGCACGTCCAGTTCGCCGTACATCGCATAGGGCTGGTCGCGGCGCAGGTCATGCGCGATCCCGCTGGCGCGCAGCACCGGACCCGTGGCCCCGTACTCGAAGGCGTAGTCGGGCTCCAGCGTGCCGATCAGCTCGCTGCGGTTGATCCAGATCGCGTTGTCAGAAAAGAAATCCTCGTATTCATCGAGCCGCCCGCGGAACCACAGGCAGAAGGCCCGCACATGCCCGCTGAAGTCCTCCGGCGGGGCATTGCGTACACCACCGGGCACGATCCAGCCGTGGTGGTGGCGGTGCCCGCTGAGCATCTCCAGCAGGTCGAGCAGCATTTCGCGCTCGCGCATGGCGATGAAGATCGGGGTGTAGGCTCCGGCCTCGAGGCCGAGATTGCCGAACCAGAACAGGTGGTTGCCGATCCGGCTCAGTTCCAGCACCAGGGTGCGCAGCCACTGGGAGCGCGCTGGAACCGTGATGCCCTCGATGCGCTCGATGGCGTCCGCCACGAGCCAGTCGGCATTGCTGCCGGCCAGCCATTCGCAGCGCGAGATCAGGCCCGCGGCCTGGCCGTAGTTGCGCTGGGTCACGAGCTGCTCCACCCCGCGGTGCATGTAGCCGAGCTCCGGGGTGACGCGCTCGATCAGCTCGCCATCGGCCTGCACCCGCAGCTCAAGCGGGCTCGGCAGGCTCGGATGCTGGGGTCCGACGGAGTAGATCAGCTTCTCGGTGAGCAGCGGATCACGGCGGATCTCGACGCGCCTGTCAGAACTGCGGGTCATGCATCACCCCCCGCACGGCCCTGTCGGCGCGCTCCTCCAGCAGCTTTTCAGCGTAGTTCTCATGTGAAGCCGCCCGGAAATCCCGCCTGAGCGGGAAGCCCTGCAGCTGCGGGTCAAGGATCAGGCCCACGAGATTCTGGTTGCCGGCGAAGGGAATCCCGAAGAATTCGAAGATCTCGCGCTCCATCAGTTCCACAGCCCGCCAGATCAGGCTCAGGCTCGGATGCACACTCTGGCCGGCATAGGCCGGGGCGGACTCCTCGCCGGGCTCAGGCTCTGCGGCCTCATCCAGCAGGGTGAACTTCCACTTCAGCGTCAGGCTGGCATCATGCCGTTCGCCGTGCCGGAGCGTGAGGTAGAGGTGGAAGTCCCGCCCGCCGAGGTGGTTGGCGGTCATGTTCAGGGCGCGGATGAAGCCAATGTTCTTCAGGTTGCGGCAGACTTCCAGCAGCCGGCCGCTGTCGGTGAGGATCGCCCAGGCGCGCGCGGGATCAAGCAGCAGCACGTCCCCGCATTCCTCACGGATCCTTCCTGCAAGCTCCTCAGGAAGCAAGCGCGCCTCCCCGGCCAGACTGATTGGCAGTACTCTGCATACTGGTATAAACGATCAGATGCCCTACAGCGTTACCTTATACATATGAAATGCAGAAGGTTCCTGTAATTCTAGCCGATGGGAGCGGGCCTCCGCCCCCTGATGGCAGCACTCCTGAAGCTCAGCCGCAGATTCCGGGCACCGGCTAAATCGAGGTTAATTGCGCCCAGTATGCCGATTGGCCCTTGTTACAGCCATCGCGCTTCCTATAATGACGGAATCGGATAAGTCGCATCCCTGTTCGGGATTGCTTGGCAGGTGTTGCATGCCACAGGAGCATGAAGTAATCACTCTGATTCTGGGACTGGGCGTGATGCTGATCATCATCGTCCAGCGCCGAGGATGGCAACGCGCCGAACTGCCTGAGCCACTGGGCGGGGCAACTTTCAGGGAGCAAGGGGATCCATACGGTGGAGGAGAATCCACTGCTGAGTGAGTACTGCAGGGGTTTCCTGTTCGGGGAGCTTCGTTGCGGAGGCCATGCCGACGCTGCGTGATCCCAGTTTGGTTGAAGAAGTGGATAGTTTTCAGTAGCAGCGGCAACACACCGTTGCTACTGTTCTGTCAACATGTTTCCAGGCAACCCGCTGAGTTCCAGCCTGACATCAGGCCTCCGACTTCCTCAGCTGTCCTGCGTCGCTCAGTGTTGTAATGTACCGCCGCGCATTCCTCTTTGTCACCAGCGTGTGGGCAATTCCTGATGGGCATGGGACACAGCTGTCAATTAGTAAACGCCACTAGTTCATTTACTGTCAGGATTGCATGGGTTGCAAGGATTACATGGGTTGACGTCCTGCTCGTCCGCTGAATGACTCGGATTCATGTCAGCATGAGCTATGGGGTCGGAGCCGCCTTCATTGGGCATGCCTCGCATGTCTGCGAACACAGCGGATGAATCACTGATGTTAAGGTATAGCCATTGAGAAACTACCCTTTCAGGTTCCGACCCGAATACAGTTATCCTGTATCCTGCAGGAACAGCCTCTTCATTGGAATCCATTTCAAACTTCCAACGAGGTTTAATCGCAGCAACATCTGCTTCAGTGGAACTTGTGATCGAGATTCCACCAGGCGTCCAACCGGAATCAGCGAAATTTCCATAGATCCTTCCGGTTGAAAGATTAATAAACGGCATTACATAATCAAGCTGCTTCGCCCTGCTCCATCCCAAGAACTCAGTAAGACCTTCCGTATCGTTGAGGGTTGGTTGTGATTCATGGTATCGGATGCTGCGGCTGAATAGCAACAATTCAGCACCATCCTCCGGCAGCCTACCCGTGTACTGTGTGAAAGTCAAGGCAGTGGATGCTGGATCCTTCACTACATCAACAGCCCTGACATAGCTCGGTGCCTCAGAGTATTCGTGGATGGTCCTGCCGTCCACCATTGTTGCATTCCAACGGGATGCGTACTGGAAACCGTTGGCAATCGCCCGATCGCAAGCAGTCAATTCATCGTCATCCGGATTGACGCGTAGTGCCTCGCGGTCAGCGGAAACAAGCGGGCTCTCTCTCTGTAACCTCGCACTTTCCTCTATGAGCTGTGGCATGAAGTCACTGAAATCGAGGGATTTTATTGTCTTGAGACACTCTGTATCTGCGACGAAATTGCTTGCAGGCCGAGCGGATTGGCTGTCAATCACCGCAGAGATTTCGTTGGCATTCTTGTTGCAGGCAATGCTGCAGGACAGTAAAACCAGAACAGCTGCAATTCCACAGATTCTATTCACTTGAGTCTCCTGTGAAAGGAAGATTTTATAAATCCATTCAATGCCCTGTCGGACAGGGGAAGCAAGCGTAAACATTCACATCAACCACACTTCCCAGATCAAGGCATTGTCCAACAAGGTTGTTGTTGTTATCGTAGCACTTGATCCAGTTCCACTTGTGCATGATCGTTCCAGTGGTTATCCACTTGTTGTTGTCATCCTTTTTGTTCATGACATCCAGGTAAACCACCTCTTCCACAGGAATGACATACTCCCAAGTTTCCTGATAAGCTGCATTTGGTGAGTTACACTTGCATCCCGGAGTGTTTGATATTAATCTGGGTGGACAGGATCCGCCAGTTGTATCATTCGAGTAGCACAACCAATGTTCTAATTCTTTTGGTTGAACGGGTATTCCACCAGGATAGTGTATAGCAGTAAGATCTGAATCAGTGTAGTAACTACCGCCAACAGTAGCAATAGCAACAGTGGAATTTGTAGAGATCACTAACATCAATATTATAGTGATCCCAACAGAACACAAGATTCGTTGCATCAAATTCCTCCCTTGCAACTTTTTTGTCCTTGCCTGAAGATCCTACCAAAAAAAAAACGAAGTCAAGCCTATGAATAAATACTTGTCACGCTTTCGCCCGTTCATGGCAAACTCTTCTTCCTGCATGCTGGTCCAGCCGGGTTGGATAGCTGTTCCCCTCCCCTCAGGCTCAGGCCTCCAGCGGCATCCAGCGCACGCGCGGCTTGAGCGTTTCCTGGTAGTCCAGCAGCCCGAACTGGAAGGCGACCTCCGCGGGCACGAGCATCGGATACTCATTGAGGAAGGTGTTGGCCATCATCCGCTCCTGCAGCTCCTCGCCATGCACATGCGCCACCCGCGCCCGCGCCAGGCGCAGGATCGAGATCAGGCCGGGGAAATCATGCTCGCTGATGCGCACGGCCTCGAGGATCCCGAGCGCCTGGCGGTAGCTGGGGGCCATGAAGCTCTGGAACACGGCGATCGAGACATCATGGAAGCCGAGCGGCACCCCAAGCGGGCGCTGCTCCTCGCGGATGGCGCGCACGCTGCGCAGCAGCGCGGCATAGTCGCCATGCTCGGCGGCGTCGAGGTCCTGCCAGGCCAGCTCGAAGTCGTAGTTGAAGCAGTCGCGCTCCAGCTGCTGTGTGGTGCGGCGCATTGAATCCATGCGGCCGGCGAGTTTGTGGAAGGCCGCGGAGGTGAACCACACGAAGCTGAAGGGCGGCAGGCCCCGCTCCATCAGGTGCGAAGGGTCGAGGTTGACGGCCTCGCGGTAGCGCTCGACGAGGATCCCCACCAGCCACAGCCCGCGCTCGTAGTCGGAGCAGAGATAGGCATAGTGGCAGAGCCGAAGCGCCCAGCCGGTGTCCAGCTCCGCGACCGGGAAGCGGTAGACACAGGCCCAGGCCTCCGCCGGACGCTCCATGAAGAAGTAGGTCTGGGCCCGGGCGAGCTCGAAGCTTTCCACCTCGGGGCAGATCTCCGCGCCCTGGCGGAAATGCTCCAGCGAGGCTTCATAGTCAGCCTGGCGGAATGTGATCTGGCCCATCAGCATGTGCCAGAGCCCGTGCTCGGAATTGTTGAAGTGCCGGCGGTCCATGCGCGGGATGCGCTCGGGGACCTCGTTGCCGCGCCCGGATTCGACAAGCTGGCGGAGCTGCTCGGCCACCAGGTTGCGGCGCGGGTTGAGATGCTTGGTGATCAGGTTCCAGACCATGAACAGGACCTGCCAGCGGTGTTCCTGCGAGCATTGTATCCCTTGGCGCGGTCCGGCAGAGCACAGGCGCGATTCCGGAGGCCTGATGTCAGTCAGGCATCGACGCGGACCGGCGGCGCGCAGCCGCGCGGGCGGAAGAGTGATTGCCAGAATGGTTTTCTTGACGCAGAGCCGCAGAGGCGCTAAGAAGCAGGAGGCCTGATATCAGTCAGGCAACGATGCGGACCGGCGGCGCGCAGCCGCGCGGGCGGAAGAGTGATTGCCAGAATGGTTTTCTTGACGCAGAGGCGCTGAGAAGCAGGAGGCCTGATGTCAGTCAGGCATCGACGCGGACCGGCGGTGCGCAGCCGCGCGGGCGGAACAGTGATTGCCAGAATGGTTTTCTTGACGCAGAGCCGCAGAGGCGCAGAGAAGATTGGCAATTCACGGGCGTAAACGCCCGGCTACCGGTGGAAGGCCGTTCACGGCCGCATTTTCCAGGCATGAATCCGGAGGCCTGATGTCAGTCAGGCAGCACATAGGACCGGCGGTGCCTGGCGACGCCAGCACGCGAGGGGCTGCTTCGTGCGCAATGCATTGCGTGTGGCAGGGCATGTTGTCAGCCTTGGTCTGCTCAGCGCCTCCGGATTCCCTCTGCGCCTCTGCGCCAAAAGAACCGCAACGCACACCGACCAGTAATCCGAGCGCATGCGAGCATCCAAATCGCGCAGCCGCGCGGGCAGCACTGTGCTCGCCAGTCTGGTTTTACTGGCGCAGAGGCGCAGAGGAAAATGAGGCGCTGAGTGGATTGATAGTGTTGCCAGTCCCGCAAGTCTTGCGCACCTTGCAGCATCCCCTCCCAATCGCGGCGGGGCCGCGCCGGTCCTGCTTGCTTCTGATGCCGCATACAGGTAAAGGACCGGCTGCTCCTGGTAGGAAATGCCGCGAAGCTATGAGTGAAGCGTAGGTCGTGGACATTAGCGGCGGCATGCTGCCGCCTGATCTGCGGATTGCTGGCGTCCTCAATGCCGCTTGAGAGGAAGTCCCTCAGCAATGAGTGAAGCGTGAAGAGTGAAGCGGAGTGAGTGGTCATTAGCGGCGGCTTGCTGCCGCCTGATCTTCGGACTGCTCGTGCCCTCGATGCCGCTTGAGAGGAAGCCCCTCAGCAATGAGCAACAAGGAGTGAGCAATTGTTCCCAGCAAACAATGTCTTCTCTGTGTCTCCGTCCACCTTTTGCGCCTCTGCGCCAGGAAAACCGCTATGTATCGCCAATCTGTCAATCGAGTCCCGCTTTGGCGGGGCAAGCCGCGCAGCCGCGAGGGAAGTATCCTGATCGCCAGTCCGGTTTTTTTGGCGCGGAGGCGCTGAGCTTTAAGAGAGGCTCGTAGAATGAATATGATTTCGAAGAGCAATCAATCCTGATGACGCAGGGTGGAGGTAACACCGTTTCCGCCGACGGGCTGCTAGCCCATCCAAACTTCATATGTATAGACCGCTGACTATCTGAACTTTTCAGCTCGCGTGAAGTCGGGCCTTGGGTCGAATGGTCAAGCGGATTACAATCTCAGTGGCTGCAAGGGTTGCAAGGATTACATGGGTTACCGGTGCAGGGGTTACAAGGATTTTCTTTAGCAATATTCTCAAGTTCTTGACTTGTTGCAGGCTCAATAAATGGTGACAGAGTAATTCCGTTCGGATCCTGCATAGTGCTGCTGTTCAGCGCTCGAGATCCAGATGGCAATTTCAGATTAACATTCTGAGAGAGAATGGAGTCGGTGCGTTCTCCAAAGGTGGTAAATTTCCAACCGGCTGGAATTTCCTCTCCTGCATCTTTTAATCTGTTGTACTGAATATCGGCTAGCATTTTGACATCCTCTTCTGTACTAGCAGCCATGTGAATTTCACCAGGTTTCCAAGAAGGATCTGTGAAATTCTGGTATACCTTTCCTGTGAAGGGATTTACAAACACCATAATGTAATCCAGCTGTTTCTCCCTCTCCCAGGAAAGGAATTCACGAAGACCAGATTCATCGTTAAGTACTGGTTCACCTGCAAGATACTCCCGGTTTTTCGAAAACAAAAGAAGCTCCGCCCCATCGTGAGGATCTCTATCAGTCAGTCTCGCGAAATCCCTCGCAATAGATTGAGGATCACGAATTGGATCTAGCACACGATTATACTTAGGAGCTGAGGACACTGCACTATTTGAAAGCGCATCTGTCAGCTCACCAAATGTTGCAAATCTGGATTTATAGTGTATTCCCAAAAGGACTTCCCGCTCAATATCAGTCATGCCTGGATGTCGACGGTTAAGGTTCTCCATTTGAAGCTCAGGAACAATAACTCCTAGCTCTTCGCGAAGTAGTTTACTCCTCGAAATGACAGAAGGCATCAAATCACTGTAATCCAAGGAAAGAACAACAGAGTAGCAATTGGGATCTGCCGCGAATTGTACGGAAGACCTCGACCCAGTACCATCCACTTCTGCTGTGCTGGTATTATGCCTTGTACAGCCACAGAACATGAGTACTAATAAAAGAACCATAACTGCTGAGAATTCTAAACGGAAGCTCATTGATTTTTCCTTATACTCATCGGGATTTGATTCTAAGAGTAGCACTATAGAGAGTTCAAGATTATGTAGGACAGTCACCACAATCCCACAACTTCACTTCAACTCTTGCAGAAGTATCCTCACAAGTAGCCACTGGATTGTGATTCACATCATAACAGACCCACCATTCGGTGATGTGAATAATCGTTCCAGAATATGTGTACTTTCCTTGTGCATTCTTTATATTCATCTGTGGAGTAATTCCCACCTGCATTACAGGATTTACTACTCTGTATTTGTTCCATCCAGCCGCAGTCGGATGTGACCCTGAACATGGGCACGGATTCTGACCATTTGCAACAAATATGGGAGGGCAAGTAGATCCAGCAGATTGATTTGTAAAACACATCCAGTCTTCTTCTTCTTTAGGCTGATATGGGATGCCGCCTGGCAGTGTATGCAGGTTGATTATATCTTGCTCAGTGTAAAAACTGCCTGCGGTGCTGGCAAAAGCAAATTCATTAATGTTATGGCAAAGTGATACTAATATAACCGAGAACAGTAGTGCTTGGATCCACTTCATGTTGTTATCCCATTTTTATGATTCGCTTCCCTGCTACTGCTAGCTTACCTAAAAAAAAAACGAAGTCAAGCAACTCAGGCAATATTCGTCATATTCATGTCTACCGCCACGCAAAGCGTTCATCCAGCGCACCCGAGAGGATGCGCTCCCGCAGCGCGATGATCCCGTCGATCAGCTGCTCCGGCCGCGGCGGGTCCCCCGGCACGTAGATGTCCACCGGCACGATGCGGTCCACGCCCCCGTCCACGGCATAGCTGCCGTCAAACGGCGCACCGCTGATCGCCCCCGCGCCGAAGGCCATCACGAAGGCCGGGTCGGCCATCGAGCTGTGCAGGCGGCGGATCACCGGGGCCATCTTGTTGTTGACGACGCCGGCCACGATCAGGAGGTCCACCTGGCGCGGGCTGGGGCGCATCACCTCGCTGCCGAAGCGCGCGATGTCATGGCGCGGCCCCCAGGCGCTGAACAGTTCCAGCGTGGCATAGTCGAGGCCCAGCATCAGCGGCCACAGGGAATGGGCCGAAGCCTCGCGGATGAGCTCCCTCAGACCCATTCCAGCGCTCCCTTGCGGTAGGCATAGGCCCAGCCCACGAGCAGGATCCCGAGGAACACGAACATCTCCCCGAGCGAGGAGGCCCCGATCGGCGTGAAGGCGATGTCGTCATTGCCGAACACGAGGAGCCGGAAGGAGGTGGCCCAGGGGAAGATGAACATGATGTCCACGTCGAACATGAGGAACACGATCGCGAGGATGTAGAAGCGGATGTTGAAGCGCACCAGCGCATCACCCGTGGCCTGCGCCCCGGATTCATAGCTCAGGCGCTTGAGGAAGTTCGGCCGCCGCGGCCGCCAGAGATTGAGGAAGGCGAAGGCCAGCCCGAGCAGCACCGCCCCGCCCAGCAGGAAGAGCGCCACCCAGTTGTACTGTCCGACCGTGTTCATATCTCATCTGCAGCATGAAGCCGCAGCCTGATTATAGCCGGGGCGGACCCGACCTAGAAAACGGTGATGACCTTGTAGGCCACATCCGTTTCACCGAGGGAATCGGTCACGCTTACGGCAAGCGCGTAGACCCCGGGTGTAATGAGGGTCGTGTTGATCGTGCTGTTCTCAAATGTGGCCTCAAAGAAGCCATCTCCGTTGAGGTCATAGTCAAAGCTGACCGACAGCCCGTCCTCATCGTCGGAGCTCAGGCTGGCGTCCAGCGACACCAGCAGCGGGGCAGCACCGTTGTCCGGAGCACCGCTCAGCACGGCATTCGGCGGATGGTTCTCGAGGCAGGTCAGCTTGTAGCTGCCCGGGCCGGTCTCCACGGCTCCCTGGGGCACGAAGACCTTGAGATAGTACGTACCGGCGGCGGGCAGGTGGAAATGGATGTACTCGCGGTCGCCCCCGAGATCCGCATCGATCAGCGGCGCGAGAAAGTCGCCGTCGTCATACAGCGCGATACCCAGATCAACCACCAGGGAGTTGAAGTCCACCCAGAAGCTGGCATCCGTCTCACGGTCGCAGTCGATGACATACCAGTCAATCGTGTCGCTGCCACCGAGCTCCCCCACCCAGTCGCGGATGTGCATCGCGTAGTTGAGCAGGCCGCCGAGGCTGTCTGCTTCCGCCACGGCGTCGTTGGGCTCCGTCTCCTGCGGGTCCACACCGTTGCTCGCGAGGACAGCGAGGGAGGCCGTGGCCTGGCGTCCGCCGCTGTCCGTGATGCGCACCGTCGGCGTGAACATCCCGGGCAGGGTGTAGGTGATTTCGCCGCCCGGAAACAGCCCGAGGTCGTAGTCAAAGGAACCGTCGCCCTCGAAGTCCCATTCGTACTTGATGATGTCGTTGTCAGGATCAAGCAGCCCGCTTGTGTCCAGATTGCGCATGCTGCCGGTCTGCAGGCAGTAGTAGTCGATGCCCAGCTCCGCCGAGGGCGGGTTCTCGCCCGTGACCGGGTCAATCGTGACCTGCGTGGTGGCTGTGCCACTGGCACCGAAGAAGTCGATCACCATCAGGCTGACGGTGAAGGTTCCGGCCGTGATGAATTCCCGGTAGGCGAAGGGCAAGTTGGTCTGCACCTCGTGGTAGCCGTCGTCATCCAGGTCCCAGCGGTAACTCAGGATGCCCTGATCCTGATCCATGCTGCCGGAGGCATCGAAGTTGATGGCCTGGGGCAGGACTCCGCCGGTCGGGAAGGCGAAGATGTCAGCAGTGGGCGACAGGTTGCCCGGCTCACCCGTGACGGTGATGGTGGCCGTGGCCTCGCCGGTCCCGCCTTCGTTGTCAACCACGCGCAGCGTGCAGGTGAAGCTGCCGACATGGTCGTAGTAGTGGTTCGGTGTCGGCCCGAGGTCGCCCGGCGTGAAGTAGACCGGGTCCTCGAAGGACCAGTGGTACTCGGCAATGCTGCCGTCGACGTCTGAGCTGGCTGAGCCGTCGAAGCCCGTCGTGAACATGTACTGGCCCGTGTCCTGGTTGACCGTGAAGCTGGCCGTCGGGGCGAAGTTGCCGCCGAGCCGCAGGCTGTTCAGCTCGAAGCTGCCGCTGCCGGTCAGCAGCACGCAGCAGTAGATGGTGTCCAGGCCGGAGAAGTAGCCGTCCAGGGAGCCGAATTCGAACTTGTCGAGCTCGCTGGCCCTGCGCCAGATCCAGCGGTCAGAGCCGTAATCCGTGAGCCCGACATATGCATCGGCGCTTGCCGGGCTGTTGCCCCACTGCAGATCAACGACACCCTGCCTGGCGAAGCCCGGCAGGTGGAAGCCATAGATGCCCCAGCTCAGCTCCAGCTTCGGCGGTGTGGCAGCCGGATCCCAGTCCGGGCCCATGATCAGACTGTCACCGAGCGTGATCGCATTCTCGCGGCTGCCCGGCGTGGCAATCTCCGCACCCTTGCGGATGAAATCCGCCGGAACTTCACTGAAACCGCGTTCAATGGTGGGCAGCTCCGCCAGGGCGGGAATCTCCGCGAGCATGTTCTGCGGCAGCTCGACAGGCTGGACGGAATCCAGGGCGGTCGCATCCGTACCCTGCAGCTTCGCAGAACCGGAGGAGCAGGCGGCCAGACAGAGAATGCCGCAGAGCAGCAGCGGGGCAATCAGCGATTTCATGGTTCATCCTCGTCCTGCCCGCGAACGCTCCAGCCTGCTGGAAGGGCAGCACAGAATTCTAACTGAATTCGGCCGGGAATTGATCAGGTACACGCTGCCTGATCGCCTCCTCCCAGAGCATGCCCGGAGCTGCAGCTCAGGGTGCGATGCCCGTCACGATCACAGTGGCAATGCTTTCCATGCCGAGCATATCCTGCACCTTGACGCCGAGCTCCTGCGGTCCTTCCCAGTTGACAGTGCCAGTACCGAGCCATCCACCGGGCTCGCTTTCGAAGATCCCGTCGCCATCCATGTCGAAGAAGTAGATCAGGCCCTCCAGGTAACGGTCGTAGCTGCGGCCCGCGTTGAGCACAAGCTCGGTCCCCGTCTCCACTTCCGTTGCGGAAGCCGTGACGAAGGCCACGGGCTTGACGGGGTCCCAGAAGTCCAGCTTGTAGCCGCTGTCCTGCCCGGCCTCGCCGGCCTGGTCGGTGAACACCCGCAGGTAGTAGTCACCGGGGGCCGTGATCACCAGCGACAGGAATTCGTTGTCATCCTCGCTGTAGCCGGTGAACAAGGGGTTCTCCAGGTCGGAGAAGCTGAAGAGCTCAGTGTCAATGTCCATGAATTCATGCGTGAAGATCACATTGAGCCACAGTGGCCCGTTGTGGGCGGCATGGATCACATACCAGTCCTCTTCATCCTCGCCGAACTTGAGCTGGCCGGGATAGTCATTCACCCGCACGCACCGGCCGGCAAAGCTGCCCATGCTGATCGCCGTCTCCGGGCTGTCATTCGGTTCGACCTCCGGCTGGCCGGAGAAAGGGGTGAGCATCACGGGGCAGATTGCCGTATCACTGCGCCCGCCGCTGTCGGTGACCCGCACGCTCACGTTGAACACGCCGCCGTCCTGGGAGTAGGTCACCTCATTCTCCGGGTCGAGCCCCGTGTCATAGTCGAACACGCCGTCGCCCTCGAAATCCCACTCGTACTTCACGATGTCGTTGTCAGGGTCCGTCGAACCGGCGGCGGTGAACTTCCTTGGCAGGTTCTCCTGATTGCCGTCGTACCAGTAAACCGCCTCAAGCTTCGCCTGCGGAGGCTCAGTGCCTGAGGCGGGCAGCACCTCGATCTGCAGCGTGGCAATGTCGAATGCACCGAACTCGTCTATCACCATCACACTGGGGTTGTAGATGCCGGCTGCGATGTAGATATGCTTGATGACCGGGCTGCCAAGGGTGAACTGCTCGAAATAGCCATCCTCATCAATGTCCCAGCGGAATGTCATGAAGCCATTCTCCGGGTCGGTGCTGTTCTGGGCATTGAGCGAGACGGAAAGGGGCACGATCCCGGACAGCACACCATCATCCGAGTAGATGTCCGCGACCGGCGGGTCATTGCCGGGCACGGCTGTGACGCTGATCGGAATGACGGTTTCACTGCTCGCGCCCTCCGGATCAGTTGCCCGGACGGTGCAGCTGTATTCCCCGACGTGGTCATACTCCCAGAACAGAAATGGTCCGCCTGACTCAAACGGGCCACCTTCCGCTGACCAGGACCAGAGCAGGGACTGCCCGTCCTCAGGGTCAGTGCTGGCACTGGCATCAATGTTGACGGTCAGCTTGCCCTGGCCGCTGTCATCGTCGATCGTGTAGTCAATCAGCGGCGGGAAGTTGCCACCGAGGCGCAGGCGGCCGAGGCTGAACTGGCCCTCCGTTGCCAACAGCACCACCACGTACAGGTCGCCGTTGGCGGAGAAGTAGCCGGCGAGCTCCGGGAAGTCCACCGTGCCGCTCGCCGTGCCCTGGCGCCACTGCCAGCGTCCCGTAGCATAGTCGCTGACTCCGATGTAGATGCCGGAGCTGGCAGGCGCGTTGCCATTCCACCTGGCCTGGATCTCCGTTCCACGCTGGTAGTCGGCGATGTTGAAGCCATAGATCCCCCAGCTCAGCTCATGGGAAGGCGGTTCAGCGAGCGGATCGTAAGCCGGGCTCATGGAGAGCTTGTCACCGCTCAGTTCGGCGTTCTGCTTCGCCGAAGCGCTGTGGATGTCAGCGCCCTTGCGGATACAGGCCTCCGGGGTATTGCTGGGATTGCGCGGCAGGGCGGGCAGCTCCGCAATCGTGGGCAGGCCTGCATCCAACGGCGGCAGGGCGGCAGGATCCGACGTCTGAGCGGCCGGCCCGCCGCTCCCGGCGGAGCAGGCTGCCAGCAGCAGCATGCCGCCGAGCAGTAGTGCCGTGAGCTGTCTGTTCATGCGCTTTCCCTCGCTGCGAAGCGTTTCCGCAGCGCACAGATTCTAACCCAGGGCCGGCGCAGCTCAGGGAAAGCCTGCATCCAGGCTGCGGCTCAGGGAGTCGGGATGACCTCCAGCATGTAGTCCTGCTCCAGCTTCGGACTGGAATTCACGTAGACGTAGGTCTTCAGGTAGTAGGTGCCGGTCTGCGTGAAGTTGTAGGTGATCGTCTCATTGTCAGTCGTGCTCGTGGAGGTGCCGATCTCGGTGATCCCGTCAGTGCCGTAGAGCTTCATGTCGAGGTCCGAGAGGGAATCGCTGAAGTAGAAGTTGATGGTGCGGCTGCCGGTGCTTCCGACCACGATCCGGTACCAGTCCTCCTCGTCGCCATCCAGCGGGCCATCCGGACCGATGTTGCCGAACCAGCCCGTGAAGTCCAGCGAGGGCAGGAAGTTGCCGGTGTCGAAGGTGTCGTTGTCCTCGGTCTCGTCATAGGTGACATTGGCAGTGATCTGCACCGGGGCCGTGCCGAAGGCCCCGTACTCATCCTCCACACGCAGCAGGGCGTTGTAGGTCCCGCCCGTGAAGCTGTGCTGGAAGAGCGGGCTGGCACCCTTGTCAATGAAGCTGCCGGTCCCGCTGGGGTCGATCGCATAGCCCACGATCGCGTTGCCCTCCGGATGATAGGAGGCGCTGAGATCAAAGCTGACAAGCAGCGGCGCTTCACCGCTGAGCGGGTTCGCCGTGAACTGGCAGACAGGTGCGGTGCTGGCCGAGGCACTGAAAGTGTAGTCCGCCGGGCCGCGGGCGCTGGCACTGGCGTAGATGTAGATGCGGACGTAGTAGGTGCCGGCCGCCGGGATGCTGTAGTTGATGGTCTCGCTGTCACCCGTGCCGGTGGACTGGGCCACATGGTTGACAAGGTCCGACTCATGGAAGAGCCGGAGGTCGATGTCCGCCTCACTGTCGAGGAAGGCCAGGCCGAGCTGCACCTGGACCGCCTGCGGGGCCGTGAAGACCAGCCAGTCCTCCTCGCTGCCGTCATAGCCACCCGCGCCGAGGTTGCCGGTCCAGCCTGCGACCTGATTGCCGCCTGCGGCAAAGCTGCCCAGATCATCGGCGGTGCCGGAATCGTCGTTGGCCTCGGTCTCGCTGTAGCCGATGCTGGCGTCGTAGATCACGCTCAGGGAGGCGGTATCCGTCCGTCCCCCGCCGTCGGTCACGCGCACCGTTGTTCCATGCGTGCCCGGGGTGTAGGTGTGCGCAGCCAGCGGGCTGGCACCGTTGTCAAGTTCGTAGTTGCCGTCACTGTCCCAGTCGAATTCGTACTTTACGATGTCGTCGTCAGGATCGCTGGAGCCCGTGGCATTGAAGTTGAACTGCCCGTCGGCCTTCCGGTAGGCATAGTCCGCGCTGAGCTTGGCCACGGGCGGGCCGCCGGCTCCGACGGAGCTGACCTCGATCAGCACGCTGTCGGTGTCGGTGCTGCCCTGGTCGTCGGTGACGCGCAGCGTGGCGTTGTAGCTGCCCGCATCGGTGTAGAGGGAGGCATGCGCCGGGGTCGTGCCCGTATCGGTCTCGAAGCTGCCGTCGCCGTCAACATCCCACTCATATTTTGTGATGCTGCCGTCGGGATCGGAGCTGCCCGTTGCCAGGAAGGCCACGCTCAGCGGTGCATTGCCAGTTGTCACGTCCGCCGAGATCACGGCATTCGGGGCCTGGTTGCCACCGACACCGCTGACGCTGATCACGGTCTCCGTGATGCGCTGGCCGCCCTCGTTGTCCGTGACCCGCAGGCGGGCCAGGAAGTTGCCGGTCTGGGCGTAGACATGCTGGGCGGTATGCTCCGCAACCGGTGCTGCGAAGCCGTCGCCCTCGAAGTCCCATTCATGGCTGACGATCTCGCCGTCGATGTCCATGCTCGCGCCGGCATCGAAGTTCACCGTGAGCGGCACGGTGCCGCTGCTCTGGTCCACCGTGAAACTCGCCGTGGGCTGGATGTTGTCACCGATGCGCAGCTGGCCGAGACCATAGCTGCCCTGCCCGGTCAGCACCACGGCGACATACAGATTGTCAGAAGCGGAGTAGTAGCCGGAAAGCGCGCCGAAGTCCAGCGCCTGCCCGGACTGCGGGCCGTTGTACCAGCGCCAGCGTCCGCTGCCGAAGTCCGCCAGCCCGATGAAGTAGTCCCCGGCGGGCGGCAGGGCCGTGTCCCACCAGAGCTGCAGCGTACCCGGGACGTTGTAGCCGCTGAGCGGGAAGCTGTAGACCGCCCAGGCCAGATCGCTCGTGCTCGGCGTGGCATTGCGGACCCAGTCCGGAGTCATCACGAGGTAGTCGCCATCCACCGTGGCGAAGGCACTCATGCCCGGTGCCGCCAGCTCCGCGCCATAGCGCAGGCGGTCCTCGGGCAGATCGCTGGCATTGCGCTCCAGGCCGGCCAGTTCATCGAGGGCTGGCACACCCTCCATCGGTACCTCGATCACGGGAGAGGGTTCAACGTGCTCAATGCCGTACTCAAGCACAGGCTGCTCTTCGTTGAATTCGAACTTCTCGCGCTTGAAGAGGACCTGGTCACCGGCTGTGCCACCCCCGCAAGCCGCCAGCAGCAGTACAGTGGCGCATGCGGCGCTGATTGATGCGATTCTCATGAGGAATTCCTTCGGATACTGTGTGGAATTGGCTCCGCATGCTGATTTTACCGGAATTGATCCATGAATGAGACAAAAGGAATCTGGACTTCCGGTTGTTTTCACTGCGATTTGAAGTACGGGGCCATTTATGGAAGAATCTCCGGACGGGAGACGGAGCTCTCAATCTCTGCTGCTCGGGCTGAACATGAAACACTGCTTACTCCCTTTGCTGCTGATGCTGCTGCTTGCCAGCTGCGGCGGAAACGATGCCTCACTCCCGGTGGCTGCGCCGACGGGCGATTCGGGCACTGCCGCGCCTGCGGGCCTGGAGCAGGATCCGGGCATGCTGCCGCTTCCCGGCGAGCCTGCACTCGTGGGCGGCCTGCGCAGCTTCGAGGACCCGGAGGCCCTGCAGCCCCTGCCGCGCCGCACGGCCCAGGCCGGGCTGGACTTCGCGGCGAACCGCATCGTGGTGGTCTGGGAGCAGCAGCCCGAGCCCGCCATGCAGCAGCGCTACATGGGCGGCGGTGCCCAGGCGGACCTGAAGCGCGCCACCGACAACCACCCGCTGGTGGACCACCCCTTCTACCGCCGCGTCAGCCATAACTTCGCGGCAGCCTACGGCCTGAGCGAATTCGGCCGCGTGTTCTACCGGGATGTGAACTTCACGGCCTTCGCAGTGCCGGGAATCACGGATGTCAGCCAGCTCGATACCCTGATGCAGCGCCTGCTCAGTGAGAATCCGGGCCTCGTGCGCGAGGTGACTTACGACTTCTACGTGCAGGCCTGCAGCCCGGAGCAGCCGGACAGCGTGCTGCTGGATCCCGCGGCGGCCACGGCTGAGGCCCGGCGCAGCCTGCAACCCGGACTGCCTGAAGCGCAGCGGCGCGTCAGTGCGGCACCGAATGACCCGATGCACCTGAACATCGACGGGCCGGGCGGTGGAACCTGGGCCAACTGGCGCGTGGGTGCCGTGGACGGCCAGGCCTGGGACAGCACCACCGGATCCGGCCAGATCGTGGTGGCCGTGGTTGACACCGGCACGCGCTACACGCATGAGGACCTCGTTGACAACTGCATCGAGCCCGCGGCGGAGTTCCCCTACAACCAGCCGGGGATCCTCACCGACGTGATCAACAAGGACAACGACCCCAATGACGACCACAACCACGGCACCTGGTGCGCCGGCAACATCGGCGCGACCGGCAACAACGGCCTGGGCCTGAGCGGGATCAACCAGACGGTGCGGATCCTGCCGGTCAAGGTGCTCAGTGCCGGCGGCGGCGGCAGTGAAACCCAGGTGGCCGAGGGCATGCTGCTCGCCGACTACCTCGGGGCGCAGGTGATCAGCATGTCACTGGGCGGGGACTACCCCGACCGCATCATGCAGCTTGCGGCCCAGCAGCTGGACCAGGACGGGCGGCTGCTGGTGGTGGCCGCCGGCAACTCGAATGACAGCGCGCCGATCTACCCCGGGGCCTACCCCTATGCCCTGTGCGTCGGAGCCACCACGCTTGTCAATGACTCCAACAGCGAGGACTTCAGCCTCAACGCCCTGGGCGAGATTCCGACGGCTGAGCGCTTCGACGCGCGTGCGACCTTCTCCAACTACGGCCCCTGGGTGGACGTGGCCGCACCGGGGGTGCGGGTGCGCTCAACGGACCGTGCCAGTGATTCGGCCTACCGCGCCAGCGTGGCGGGTACGAGCTTCGCCTGCCCCTACACCGCAGGCTGCGCCGCCCTGCTCTGGGCGCACATGGGACCGGAATACTCGCACCATGAGGTGCGCGGGATGCTGATGGCCGGCACGACCGTGATGGACCACCTGAACACGGGTGCCAGCCCGGCTGGCTTCATTGACGACAACACGAACGGCCCCGTGCGCTTCGTGAACGTCTGGAACTCGATCCAGCTCTTTGACGCCGGACCCTATGCGCCGCCGGAGGCCAGCTGGGCCAGCCCCGCGGAGGGCAGCAGCGTGAGCGGTGTCACGGACCTGCAGGTGCAGGTCAGCGGCGGGGATGGCAACGTCGTGAAGGTGGAGTTCGACACCCCGACGCGGCATCTGGGCACCACGCTCGCCGAGAGCGGCGGCTTCTGGCAGGTGCCCTGGGACTCCAGCTTCGACTTCAACCGTGAACTGACGATCACCGCCACCGTGCATGACGACGTGGGACACAGCATCAGCCTGCCGCTGACGGTCACGCCTGACAACGCGCGCATCACCCCACCCTGGCTGGAGGCATTTGACGGCGTGGCGCTGGACGGCATCCAGGGCGGCTGGTTCCGCACCGACTTCAACGGCGAGTCCGGCAGCACGCAGTGGGGTGCGGATGATTCCCAGTTCGCGGGCGCCGCACCGGCGATGCACAGCAACGGCACGGCGGCGAACTATGCAGCGAACAGCAATGACTGGCTGTACGCGCCGGTGATTGACCTGAGCGGCGTCGCCACGGCGGAGCTGAGCTTCCAGCGGCGCTATGAGCGCGGCAGCGGCGACCGCTTCCAGTTCTTCGCCACCGATGATGACGAGACATTCAGCGGAGCGAGCTTCACTTCCTCCGGCGTGCAGGACTGGGCGGAGTTCAGCTACGACCTGACACCCTTCTGCGGCGGGGAAGTGCGGCTGATGTGGCAGCTGACCGCCAACGGCAGCGGCCAGGCCACGGGGATGTGGATTGACGACATCAGCATCACCGTGCCCACGGGCACGCCGCCCACGGTCAGCATCGACAGTCCGCTGCCCGGGGAATCCGTCAGCGGGATAGTGGAGGTTCAGCTCACGCTCAGTGACGACACCACGGCCGTCGAGCTCTACGCCAACCCCGTGGGCGCGGCCCCGCTGTTCGTGGATGCGCTGCCTGACAACGATCCTGACAACCCGACGAAGACCCTCAGCCTGAGCTGGGACAGCCGCCAGGCCGCGACCGGCCCCGTGCGCCTGCTGGCCCGGGCCTATGACGACGAAGGTGACAACGGCGGCCTGGATGACCTCGCTGCCAACGCAGTGGTTGAGCTGCTCGCCGCCAACCCCGTGCTCGGGGTGGGCTGGCTGGAGGACTTCGAGGCGGTCACGGATCTCGGCGGCCTGCTGCCTGAGGGCCCGGACGGGGTCTGGTTCCGCAGCGGATCCGGCGAGGTGCGCTGGCGCAGCGGCACGCATGACCCCTGGCAGGGCCTGGCACACGCCTACATCGGTCCGGAGGGCGGCGGCAGTTATGGCAACAACGAACTGGAGCGGCTCTACAGCCCGCTGATCGACCTCGGCGGCAGCACAGCGCCCTTCCTGCGCCTGCACCACAGCCTTGATGTGGAGGACGGCACGGGCGACAGGGCGCTCCTGTACATCGTGCGCCATGACGGCTTCGGCGAACTGGAGCTGAACCTCTTCGAGCAGCGCAGTGACAGCAGTGGCTACCAGCCGCTGCTGTTCGATCTCTCAGGCTTCCGCGACACGCCGTTCAGGTTGATGTTCCTGTTCGACTCCAACAACAACGGCCAGGCCGGCAGCGGCTGGTCACTGGACGACCTGGAACTGCTGGATGCCAGCCCCTTCATCGTCAGCCTCGGGCTGGCGCGTGGCTACCCCGGACAGACGGTCACACTGAACGGCATGAACTTCGGCAACCTGCAGGAGGACGGCACGGTCAGCTTCCGCAGGCTGGGCGGTGGCAGCACGGATGCCGTCGTCAGTACCTGGAGCAGGACGCAGATCAGCGTGGTGGTGCCGGATGATGCCGACAGCGGCGACGTGTATGTGACGGTGCTCGGCAGGGAGAGCAATGCTCGGCACTTCAGCGTGCTGCTGGACCCCACGGCGCTGACGGGCATCGGGCAGTTCGCGATTGACAACTGAGGCAGGTAGTTCAGGCGACAGAATTAGTTGCGACTGCGCAGGCTGTCCGCGCTGAAGGGCCTGAGCGTATCGCCGTCGAGCCAGTACAGACCGTGCTCGCCGGTGCCGACCCAGGTCCGGCCGGCAGAGTCGCGCTTGACGGTCATGGCGAACACTCCCCTGGCAATCGGGTAGCTGTGGACATTGCCGGACCCGTACTGCAGGACACCATCGGTGCCGCAGGCCAGCCACAGCGTTCCGTCCGGATCCTCTGCGACTGAGGCGAAGTACGTGAAGTGCTCCGCATTGTCAGTGGCGGCATCCGGCAGGCCCGGCAGCTTATCGTAGACAAGGTGATGGAATCCATCCTCCTGCCTGCTGTCCGCGGAAACCTCAAAGCGCTGCCGCGTATTGCAGATCCAGAATGCGCCATCGCGGTCCTCAAAGATGGAGCGCAGGCCGAAGTTCCCGCCGCCCGGCGTGTTCACCAGTGCGTCCTCGTACAGCCAGCTGAACTCCCGGCCATCCCAGCGGCAGGCTCCGAGGCTGACGGTCCCGAACCACACGTTGCCACTGCGGTCAGGGTAGATGGTGTAGACAGCGGACGGGTCATAGCCGGGATTGGGAAAGCGCCTGCGGTAGGCCTCCAGCCAGGGGGCGGGTGGCAGCTGCAGGCGATACAGCGTCTCGCCATCAAACATGCAGGGATCGTTCATGCCAGGGTCCAGGATCAGCCAGATCTGCTCCGGCCCCGGCGCAAGCGAGCTCCAGTCGTCGCCATAGTCGACCGGTTCAAGCAGCGCGAAATGCTGCCCATCAAAGCGCGACAGGCCCTTAGTGGTTGTGATCAGCAGGCCGCCGGCACCGTCGCCGCTGATGCCGCGCACATTGTTGCCAGCCAGGCCATCGGCCTCGCTGAAGTTCGTGATCTCCTGATCTGTGATCCGGTACAGGCCGCTTTCCGTGCAGCCCAGCCAGTAAGTCCCCGGCGGATCCTCATGGATGCACCAGGCATCGGCTCCCACTTCACTGACAACGTGGCCCGGCAGGGTGCCGCCTTCGCTGGCAATCCTCCCGGTGGCGGTCCCGTCGTCGCTGGCAATTCTCCCGGTGGCGGCCCCGTCATTGCTGGCGACCGCCGACGTGACCACCGGGCGCGGGGCCAGAACCAGCAGATAAATGGCAAGGAGTGCCAGCGGAAGCAGGATCCAGGCGGCGCGCCGCCATGTCGCGGGTATCTTCATCATCAGAGCGGATTGTATGCGCTGCCGGGTGTTCCGTGTCTGGATTGGCAGCCCTGCCCCGCCTGGAGTAAAATCCAGCTATGGGACAGAATCTGCTGAAATGGCTGGTGCCGGGCTGTGCACTTGCCATGCTGCTTGCTGGCTGCAGCAATGACAGCGGCAATGCACGGAAACAGAGAGCACGGAATACTGCGAATGACAGGCCAGCGGTGGCGGGGGAGATCCGCTACGAGCCGCGCAGCATGGATGAGATCGCCAGCCTGCTGGACGAGCTTCCGATTTCCGACCTCAGTGATGAGCAACAGGACGCAATGGCCTTCATCCGCGCCACCGATGCAGATGACGTTGCTGGGATCAGGCAGCTGATTGCGGATGGCCGGCAGGCAGCCGCGCAGATTGGCGATGTGACTGCGCTGCACTTCGCCGTACGCAATGGCAATACCAGGATCATCAAACTGCTGCTGGATGCGGATGACAACCGCGATTACGGTCTGCCCGGCGGTGACGAGCTAACGCTGGAACTGGCCTGCCGGGGCATGGATGACAAGGTGCTGGCGGTACTTGTCGAGAATGGCCTGAAGATCAGTTACACGAATTCAGATGACTGGAAAATCCAGGACCTGGATTATTCGTCCAACCCACAGATGCTGGATTATCTGCTTGCAGACAGGCCTGAGGACTACGTCTTCGCAGAGATGATCAGGAAGGGCCTGCGTCAGCTCCAACCCTGAGTACCTGCGTCAGATGCTGGTCCGCTTTGGCGACATCCGGAAGGAGCCGTTCATGTTTGACGATGCATTGCACAGCACAGACATGATGCAGGTGATGATTGACAAGGGCCTGACGATTGAGCTGCGGGAGTCCAGCATGAAGTATGAGGACGATGATAGTCCACGATACGTAGTGGGCAGTTTCCGCAGCGAGAAGCATTGACGGCAATCATTGCACCAGGGAAGTACCCTCGTGCCATCCCGGATATTCCTACACGCTCTTCAAGTGTTGCTGAGATACTGCAGTTCCTGCATGATAACGGACTGCAATGCTTCATTTGGCAAGCCTCCCTGGGTGCGGCTGGCCTTGCTGACTCCAGACCCGGAAATCATGCTGGCAATGAAGTGACCTTGGCTACGACATCATCGCCTGGGCGAAGCAGGATGACAGCTTCAGGCAGCGAATGGCCTACTTCTGCAATGTTCAGGAATACAGTGAGCGGCATCGGAACTGAGCGCTGTGGAAATGCTTGACCAGCTGCAGTCCCTGGGCATCGACATCAGGCAGGAAGACATCGCAAGGCATCTGCTGTTGACTTCCATGGAAGCAGGCAATGAGGAAATGCTGGCGGAGCACTGCTGGAGCGCAATGTGCCTGTCAGTCTTGGCATGGCTGCTGCGATGGGCGAAGCAAAAGTTGTTGGCAATCTGTATGCCGCTGCCGGAGATTCCGAGAGGAACGGATGCGGCTGGCTACGCTGCCAGGCAGGTTCGGGCACTCTGATGTGTTCGAACTGCTGGTCAGCCTAGGCGCAGATTGAATTGAGCTGACATGCTGAGGATGGACAGGACGGATCTGCTGGAGTCAGAACTGAAATCCGGTCGGGATCCTGACGACCTGTTCATGACGAGCTGGCCGGGATCCCTCCACTGCTGATGATCACGGATGACCCTGTATATGCAACAGCTTTGCAGCAAGCCTGCGGCCGAATGATGCAGCAGTTGTCAGACTGTTGATTGAGCATGGGGCCGAGTGCAGCGGGACACGAGGAAAGCGGCACACTGCCATTGCCTGTGAGGATAAGCATGAATGAGGATTCCGCTGCCGCGCTGGAAGTGCTACTTGATGATGGCATTCTCTCCTCGGCGGAAAGTTACGGCGAAGGCCATCGACCATGCCGCACTGTCGCAATGGCAGCTTCGCCTGTGCTGCAGTGCTGATGGAACAGGCCCCGGCGGACTGGCAGGACTGGTCACTGTCTGATCCCGCTTGCAGCTATGCTGACAACTTCCTAGCGGATGCAGAGCAGATCGAGATACTCAAGGCCATGCAGCTGATGGCGGGCAGATGGAAACAGTCAACCTCGGATTGCTGACGGAAATCAGCCAGTTAGCTGCCAACCATGATGCGTACAAGGCCTATGGCGAGTCCCAGCCTGTCGCCAACATTCAGAATGTGCGCCTGTGGCTGGAGGCGGGGGCGGATCCTAATGCAAATGATGGCCCATCCAGCCTGTTGAATGACAGCAGCAACGGTGTTATGGAGCTGGCCGTGCGCAGTGGCAACCATGAGCTGATCGGCCTGCTTGAAGAGTATGGCGGCTCGATGCCTCCTGCCAGCGAGCTTGCACCGCTGCTGCTGCAGGATTACCTGCTTGCTGTGATCAG
Source organism: bacterium (assembly GCA_041395205.1). Lineage (GTDB taxonomy): Bacteria > 4484-113 > 4484-113 > 4484-113 > JAFGCY01 > JAHEFU01. The sequence goes on along the minus strand of JAWLAZ010000001.1, from coordinate 390,936 downwards.
GCTGAACTACGGTTCCCTGCAGTACTGAGCCTGCGGCCTACTCGTCCTTCCCTGCCTCAAGCTTCCTGAGGCGGATGTCCATTTCCGCGATCTGTTCGCGCATCTGCAGCAGCAGGTCGGCGGCGTTCGAGATGCCCTCGCCGAGCTTCTGGCAGTAGTCCTTGATGCGTTCGATGTCGGCGCGCTGGCCCTCGAGGCTGTCCTCGCCGAGCTCGACGCCGTCCGGGTCAATGTGATCCTGTTCACTCATATCCGCCTCCGTAGTCATCCCTCAGGCCGCAGCGAGCCGTGTGGCCCCTGCGGGCTGCATAACATAGCAGATGCCCGGGCCTGTCCTAGCCGCGGCCCTTCAGCTCGGCACTGAGCGTCAGCTCCGCACCGTCGCGCACCACCACGAGCTCCACCACATCGCCGGGCTTGTGCTCCTCCAGCGCGTAGGTGAAGTCGTAGATGTTGCGGATCACGGCCTCGCCCATCCTGACCAGCCGGTCGCCCGTCTGCAGGCCGGCCTCGCTCGCCGGGCTGTTCTGGCGCACTCCGGCCAGCAGCACGCCGTCGCCACCGAGGTAGCTGTAGTCCGGGATCGTGCCGAGGCTGACCTTGTAGCCGCGCCCGGTGTCCACCTCGCCGGAGCCCTGGCGGTTGATCTGCGGCGAGAGATCCTCCGTGAAGCTCAGGCCGCCCTCCAGGGCGGAGAGGCGCTCCACCACGTCGCCAACCAGGCTGACAACCTGGATCGCGCCTGCGTAGTTCAGCAGGTCGGGAGTGTCAGCGGGGGTGTGGTACTGCTCATGAAGGCCGGAGAAGAAGTTCAGCACCGGCAGCTGCTGGGTGTAGAAGGCGGTGTAGTCACTGCCGCCCACGCCGTCGTCAAAACGCTTCACTTCCAGCCCGCTGGCGGCACTGGCGCTGTCCAGCAGCTCCGCCCATTCCGCGGCGCTGCCCAGGCCCTGCACGGTGATCACATCCTCGCGCACGCGGCCGATCATGTCCATGTTGAGCATCGCCACGCAGCTTCCGAGCGGCACGGTGGCATTGCGCACGTAGTGCAGCGATCCTAGAATCCCCAGCTCCTCGCCGCTGAAGGCGATGAACAGCAGGCTGCGGCGGCTGCCGCTTTCCGCGAAATGCCGCGCCAGTTCCAGCACCGCAGCGCTGCCGCTGGCGTTGTCATCCGCCCCGTGGTGGATGCGCTCATGCCAGCTGAGTGCGTTCAGCTCCTCCGGCGTGAGTGAGCTGCGGGCCTCACCGTGGCCGAGGTGGTCATAGTGCGCGCCGATCACGATGTACTCATCCGGCAGCTCCGTGCCGCGCAACAGCCCGACCACGTTGTCAGTGCGGCTGAAGCGGCGCTCCATGTCCGTGCTGAGTTCCACCGTGAGGTAGCTCATGTCGAGGGTCTGCGGTGTGAGCTCGGTGTCCATCGTGTCCTGCATCTTCGCGAGGTCGCCCTCCCAGTAGTTCAGCAGTTCCTGCAGGCGCTCGCGCTTCAGCTGCACGACCGGGATCGGGGCCTCGCCGTAGACATCACCGCTGCCCAGCTCCAGCAGCGGGTCGCCCTCCTCGGCCAGGCGGTCCTGCGGGCCGCTCACGACAACCAGTGCGGCGGCACCGTGGCGGTAGGCATTCTGGGCCTTGTAGCGCAGATCGCCGTAATGCGACATGCGCCGGCCGGCGAACAGGCTCTCGTCCTCCGTCTGCGGCTCATGGCGCAGCACGGCGACGACCTTGCCCTTCACGTCCAGGCCTTCGTAGTCGTCGTAGCCGTACTCCTCGCTGGTGATGCCGTAGCCTGCGAAGATGATCCCGCTCGAGACCAGGCCGTCGGGGCAGAAGTGCAACGGGGTCCAGTCCGTGCCCAGTTCCCAGGATGTGTTCTGGCCATGCGCGCCCCAGAAGGCGTGGTTCTCAGTGCCGAGTTCCACGCCGCTCGTGAAGTCGAAGGGCTGCATGAAGCTGCCGTCCACCCCGGCGGGTTCCAGGCCGATGTCGATGAAGATGTTCGCGATGTACTGCGCGGCCTTCTCGCAGCCGGGGGTGCCGCTCATGCGGCCCTCCAGTTCGTCGCTGGCGAAGTACTCCACGCTGTCGCGGTAGCGGGCCTCGTCATAGGCCGCCGTGGCGGGGGCTGCAGTGCAGACCGCCAGCAGCGCGAAGGCGGTGATCAGTTCAGGTGTATGTCGCATAGCTCTACCTCCGGCCGGTGGGCCAGATGGGCAGATGATACCATGCGCACAAAGGCGGAGTGCCGATTCTGACTGATCTGAGCCCGCATTCGTGAATCAATGGGCGTTTATGCCACTGCTTCACGGCCATCGGGCGCGAAGGCCCGCACCCCGGATACGCGTTCCAGGATGTTGCGGCAGAAGCGTTCGACGAGCCAGTCCTCACCGCGCTCGACATCCGTCTCGGAAACCATCAGGTGGGTGCTGACCCGGGTCCAGCCCAGGTCGATCATCCAGCTGATGCGAAACTGCCCGCGCTGCCCGTTGAAGGCCGCTCCGAGACATTCGATGCGCTGGACCTCGACGATTTCCTCAGTCATCACGGCACCTGTCTTTTGTGCCAGTTCCTCAAAAATTCCCAGCATGCGGGGAGCTTAGCACTGCCGCTGCTGACCGTTAATACTGTTCACCGGGGCTTGAGGGGAATTTGGCGACAGTTCAACCCGCGCCCTTCAGGGGCGGGGCTTGTCAACAGGCTGTCCCCGGTCCGGGCCGGGCTCGGAGCGGGCCGCGGACTGCTCGGCAGCGAGCGAGCCGTCCTCTTCATACATGTCCCAGGGCTGGAGCGGAACGCGCGGACTGCTGAGGCTGAGGCCCGTGCGGGCCTCGAACACATCCTCATCCAGGCGGCGCAGCTCCCAGTTCACGGCTCCGCGGAATTCCTCCGGCAGGAGCGGGGCACCGCCCACGAAGAGGATCGCCGTGGCAGCCTCATCGGAGCGCAGCGTGGCATGGAATTCCTCCGCGCTTTCGCGGCCGGCCACGTGCAGGCTGCCCTGCAGCTTGAGGCGCTCGGCGATATGCGTCATCTCCAGCAGCAGGTTGCCATGCCCCGTCTGGCGGGCATTGGTGCGCACGATCCAGCCGCGCGCTTCAAAGCCCTCGGTGGGATCCATCGGCACGCTGACGAGCTTCCGGCCGTCCACATGCGGCAGCAGCAGCCCGAAGCCGGTGGTCATCTCGCTGTCGTCAACGTACTCCTCGACGATGAAGAGCTGGCTGCCGACGAGCCTGCCGTCCCCGTCGAGGCCGGCCAGTTCGAAGTAACCCTGCTCGGGGTACTCACAGGAGCACAGCCCGCCGAGCAGCATGAGAGTCGCGATTGAAAGGAGGAAAGCCCGCACAGCGCGATTGTAACTCAGCGCCGGCGGGCTTTCGGAATTCCGTGGGCAAATCGCCTAGTCGTCGATCACCTTGCGGACATGCTCCACCCAGTACTTGGTGGGCAGGATGTCGCCGCTGTCCTCAAGGGCATAGAGATCGATCTTCAGCAGGTCACCGGCGAGGATCTCATCCGGGTTGAGCTTGCCTTCGATGTCATTGATCTTGTCCCGGAACTCGAAGGGCGTGAACTCGGTGAAGTAGACCACCACGTCATTGGGCAGCGGCTTCTCCACCTCACCGACCTCGATGATTGCGTTCGTGAGGAAGATCAGTCCGTTGAGCTGGTCGAAGCCCGTCACCGTGCCCTCGATCTCCAGCTCGGGCCGGTTCTCGTACTCGTCGTCATCGTCAAGCACCTGCTCCTCGCGCTTGGCACTCAGGCAGTCGCGGTCGCTGTCACGCAGCTCCGGCTCATCCACGAAGCTCAGATCGGCATTGGTGTCGCCGGAGAGCAGGTTGTCAACATAGTTCAGGCGCAGGTCGCGCTGGAGGGTGTAGCCGTTCTCGACGGCGGGCGTGGCCGGGTTGTCACCGGGGATGTTCTGGGTGTCATCCAGGTTGACGAAGAAGCCGCCGGCGGGATTGACCATCCCGAGGTCGATCGCCGTGTCCAGCACCACCGGGTCATCGCCGACGGGCAGGCGCAGCGGGATCGTCGTGACTTCGGCACCCTCGGGGATCTCGCTGACGCGGCGGTACAGGGCTGAGCCGGCACGGGCCGGGGCCTTTGCTCCACCGGTGCCGAGATCCACGGTCGGCTCGTAGGCCACCTGCAGGAACAGGCTCTGGCCCTGGGGCAGGCCGCTGACGCTGAACTGGCCGTTGGCCAGCGGCGTGACCGTGCCGTATTCGATGGCATTGACTTCCTTAATGTCCTCGATGATGCGCAGGATCACGGTGTCATTGGTGAAGGTCGAGGGCAGGCCCGTAGTCTGGTCATAGAGCATCTGGCCGGTGATGTCGAGATTGACTTCCAGATTGGGTGCGCTGCTGAGCACTGCAGCCACGCTTTCAATCCCCTCCAGGTCGCCGAAGTCCACTGGGCGGACCGTGAAGGTCCCATCCGGTGGGCTGCTGACCGTGACTGAATAGGTGCGGGGCAGTCCCTGATTCACCTGTGCCTCACTGGCGGGGGCGAACTGCAGCAGGCCGAAGGCCGGCGGAGTGCTGCCTGCCACGCGATAGGTGTTGTAGCCCTTGACGCTGTTGCTGAAATTGACGGCGATCGGGGTGATGTCAGCCAGCGTGATCAGGCCGTTGCCATCGCCGTCCACCCAGTACTGCGGCTCACTCGGCAACCAGGGGCCGGACTGGCCGAAGTAGACCGCCAGCGGGGTGATGTCGGAGATCCCGACTTCGCCATTGTGGTCATAGTCGGCCCAGTTCAGCTCCGTCCACTGCATCAGCACATTGCCAGCGCCGAGATCGGCCACCGTCAGGTCCTGGACCTTGTTGATGTTGCCCTGGGGCGGTGCGCTCGGACTTCTGTCAACGCTGCCCCGGCTGAGCCGCAGGCTGACCGGCTGGCCGTTGTATTCCGCCGTGGGGGCGACGCCGATCTGCAGCCTGCTGCCAACCGGCTGCACCAGATGCACCGTGCCGTTGTCAGCTGTCCACTGCTCCTCGAAGAAGCGCGCATCAAAGGGCGGGGTGATTTCCACGAAGGCTCCGCTGCGGCCCGGCTGCAGTTCCAGCAGCAGCTCGCTGCCGCTGCTGCTCAGCCGTACATCATCAGGGGAGGTTCCCTCCAGCAGCCTGACTCCATCCAGGCCGTCCGGCGTCAGCCCGCTGTTGCCAGTCGTACAGGACGCCAGCAGCAGGATTGCCAGGAGTGTGATTCCCATCCGTATCATTGGAACAGATCCTCATATTCATGAGCACTGCCCTGGAGCAGCGCCGGGTTGTCAATGCAGTCGCCGATGACGCTGCAGAGTGCCTTGATGCCTTCCTCAATGTCCTCAATCCGCACTCGGGAAAAACTCAGACGCAGTCCGTTCCGATCCTTGCGGTCAGGCATCATCAGGTTAGCCGGTGTGAAGTCCACATCCGCCTTGCGGGCCAGGCCCAGAAGCGGCAGGGACATAATGTTCTCAGGCAGGTTCAGCCAGATGCAGAAGCCGCCCTGGGGTTCAACGAAGCTGCAACCCTCGGGCAGGTGTGCATTCAGGGCATCCACCATCAGATTGCGGCGCTTCTTGTATTCCTTGAGGGTCTTGCGTACATGCTTGGCGAAATGGCCCTTGATGATGAATTCATGCAGCAGGGACTGCAGGAAGAATGAATCACCACTGTCCAGACCAAGCTTGGCCCGCAGCTGCGGAACGGCGATCTCCGAAGGGATCGTCATCCAGCCGATGCGCATCCCCGGCAGGAAGACCTTGCTGTAGGTGCCGATGTGGATCACATGCCCACCCGTATCCATGGCCTTCAGGGGCGGCGGGGCCACGCCTTCATAGCGCAGCTCGCGGCCCCAGTCATCCTCGATGATCGGCAGGTTGTAGCGCGCGGCGATTTCCAGCAGGTGCTCACGCCGGGCCTGGGACATCGTGATTCCGGTCGGGTTGTGGTAGGTCGGGATCGTGATCACCGCGGAAATCTCCCCGCGCCGCACCAGGCCCTCCAGGTAGGCAGTGTCCATGCCTTCGCTGTCCATCGGCACCGGCTCTATCCCGACCCGCTTGGCAATCAGCACATTCAGCAGGCCGCTGTAGCTCGGGGCTTCAATTGCCACCTTCTGACCGGGCTGCAGGATGAAGCCGAGGATCAGGTCCAGGGCGCGGCGGAAGCCTGCCGTGATGATGATGTCATTCTCACCCTCTGCCATGGCCACGCCGCTGAGCGCCATCTGCTTCTCGAGATGCTCCACCAGCGGCTGGTAACCCTGGGGGTGTCCCACATCGAAGAAGAATTCCTTGGGATACCAGAGCATGTTGGCGGAGACCTGCTTGATCCGCTCGAAGGGGAAGAGCTCCGGATCCGGGGTTGCTCTGGTGAAGTCAATCAGTTCCTCATCCCGCGGGCTGCGCGGCAGGCCGAAGAATTCGCTGCGGAAGTTATAGGGATCCCAGCGCATCTTCTGCCCGGCCTCACCATTGCCGTTCTCCTTCTGGGAGCGCAGGTTGTGCTCGATGGCGATCCCCGGGCTGTCAGTGATATAGGTACCACTGCCGTGCCGGGTCTCGATGATGCTCTCGGCTGAGAGTTCATCGTAGGCCTGGCTGACCGTGTTCTTGCCGACCCCGAGCTTCAGGGCCAGCTGCCGCACGGAGGGGATCTTGCTGCCCGGGGGCAGCAGGCCGTCACGCACGAGCTGCACGATCTGCTTGCGGATCTGCTCGTAGATCGGCTGCTCGCTGTCTTTATCTATGCGTAAGTCCATGGCAATGAAAGTATCCCCGCTATGGCCGGCCTGATCAAGAGACACTTGTTTCGAATAAGGGCAGGCACACTTGCAGAAGCCCCGGGAACTGATACCCTGTATCATTTCGGGACATTTCAGAGAATTCTCCGCAGGGAGTGATATCTATTAAGGTGTCAGTGTATCAACTGGCAGGGCCAACTGCAAGTGTCACCGGCACAATTCCCCGATAGTGGCTCTGTTAGAGCCTGATCGTGGTCGGTACACTCAACACATCTTGAAGCGAACCTGGAGAATCAAAATGCAGCACGCAATCAACTGGACAAATCGTATCATCGCCTCCACCACCCTGCTGGCTGGACTGGCCCTGGCTTCCTGCGGAGGCGGGGGCGGCGGAGCCGGCCTGCCGGATCCCGGCAATGGCGTGGCCCCCGGCACCACCAATGTCAGCGGCCAGCTGGTGCAGGGCAGCGATGTCAAGGTTTCGAGCACGGTGGGTGCCGGCCTGCCCGGGATCCTCGTGGGCCTGCTGAACAGCAGCGGCCAGAAGCTCGGCACGGATGTGACCGACGCCAGCGGACATTATGAATTCAAGGGTGTCCCCAGCGGCAACGGCTACATGATCAAGGTTGAGTTTGAATCCAGCCAGGATCTGGACTGCGATGGAACGCCGGACCATGTCGAGCTGAACTTCCCGGTCAACCTGTCCGACCAGTCCGTCACCCAGCTGCTGCAGCGCATCGGCGTGAGTGACTCCGATGATGACGGCGAGTTCGATGCAGTGGAAGTGGAGTTCCATCTCAGCGATGACCACGGCCATGTGGAGGACCATCACAGTGAGCACCGCCACCGCAGCGGCGAGACCCTGATTGATGATGACGGCGACGGCCACTTCGAGGACAGCTTCGATGACCACGACGCCGACGGCATCTCCGATGACGATGACGACCATGACTCCAGCGACGACAACGGCGGCGATGACATCGGCGACGACAACGGTGGGGACGACAATGGCGGCGATGATGTCGGTGATGACAATGGTGGCGACGACAACGGCGGCGACGACAACGGCGGTGATGACTCCGGTGACGACAACGGCGATGACTCCGGTGACGACTCCGGAGATGACTCAGGCGACGACAACTAAGCAGTTCCAACCACGGCGTGGACGGCAGGAGGCTGTCCCGCGCGCAATCCAGGAGAGGCCCCGCATGCCGGGGCCTTTTTTTATGTGGAGGCTGGAGCAGCAGCGCAGCTGCTCTGCAGCGCTTTCCCCCGGCGATTAGGGCACCCGCTCAGCCGGACCTCCGGCAATCCGTGGAAGTACATATTGATATGTATCAAAGTGGATATCAGGTAACAAAAATGTAAGCGAGTGTAACCTTTCAGAACACTGAGTAGTGTCCCTCGGCGGAAAGGTTAAATTCCGGTAATATCGGACAGTGCCCGCGGACAGGGAAGTCCGGCAGGGCCGCAGCTGTAGCGGGAATGCATTGGAGGCAGACCATGTGGGAAATGGAATTACAGCATGACGATAACGGGGCCGCTCTCTACTACGCCCAGCTGCTGAAGCGCTGGGACTTCGAGGAACTGCTGGCCCAGCTGCGCCGCCATCCCGTGATGCGCGGTGAAACGGACGACAGCTTCATCGTGGCCCGGGAATACTTCGCCCAGGCCTGAAGGCCTGAGCTTTGAGCCCCGGACGTCAAAGCGTCCCCTTTATGACCCCTATTAGAACTGTTGCGGTAGGTGCCACTTTTTCAAACGCCTTCCTCGACAGGACACCTGCGGCTGACCATCAATCCGGTTTAGCCTTTATTCATCCGTATCTAACGTAATCCTGACAGAAGTGTCACCGGCAACAATCCCCACTAGTGAACCTGTTTCGGGGATTCCTTGGACGGTACACTACCAACATCAGATTCAAGACAGGAGCACTGACATGAACAACACGGTAATCAAGAACAACGCCATCGGCCTGCTTGCGGCAGTCATCACCAGCCTGACCATCGCGTCCTGCGGCGGCGGCGGATCCAGCGCCCCGTTGCCGGTGGATAACGGCAACGGAGTGGCTGCCGGAACCACCAACGTCAATGGCACGGTGCTGCAGAGCACGGATGTGAAGGCCTCCAGCGCCGTCGGTGACGGTCTGGCCGGCCTGCTGGTCAGCCTGATCAACACCTCCACGGGCAGCCTGATGGGCACGGATGTGACCGACAGCCTCGGCAAGTACGAGTTCAAGGGCATCCCCAGCGGTGACGGCTACCTCGTGAAGATCGAGTTCAGGTCCACCGAGGATCTGGACGGCGACGGCCGCCTCGACGAGATCGAGCTGTACTTCCCGGTGGACCTGGCTGACCAGGCCGTGATGGAGATCCTGCAGCAGATCGGCGTGAGCGATTCCGACAATGACGGCCAGCTGGACGCGATCGAGGTCGAGTTCAAGAGCAGCGATGACAGCGGCAACCATCACCAGAATCGCCGCCAGCACCGCCGCCGCGGCGGCGAGACCCGCGTGGATGACAACAACGACGGCAGCTTCGATGACAGCTTCGATGACAGCGACGGCGACGGACTGCCGGACACCAGCTTCAGCGGCGGCAGCATCGATGACAGCAACAGCGGCCTGCACGAGCTCGAGGTCAAGGGACTGATCGAGAGCATCAGCGCCGAGAGCATCACGGTGGGCGGCACGAGCTTCGCCATCAGCAGCGGCACCACCTGGCGCATCGGTGACAACCGCAATGCCGACCCGGCCCTGTTCACCAGCGGAACCTTCGTCGAGGTCGAGGGCTTCAGCGACGGCAACGGCGGCTGGATCGCGAGCAAGGTCAAGACCGAGGATGACTTCAGCGGGATCGGCTCCGGCAACGGCGGCGATGACAACGGCACCGGCATCGACGAGCTGGAGGTCAAGGGCATGATCGAGGCCATCGGCGAGGGCACGATCACCGTGGCCGGCCAGGAGTTCTCCGTCAGCGGCGAAACCGTCTGGCGCATCGGTGACAACCGCAATGCGGACCCCGCCCTGTTCGCGGTCGGGATGTTCGTGGAGATCACCGGCGACCTGAGCGGTGACAGCTGGCATGCCCGCCGCGTCAAGCTCGAGGACAGTGGCATCAGCGGCGGCAACGGCGGTGATGACAACGGCGGCGATGACATCGGTGATGACAACGGCGGCAACGGCAACGATGACGGCGCCGGTGACAACGGTGGCAACGGCAATGATGACGGCGCAGGCGACGACAATGGCGGCGATGACATCGGTGACGACAATGGCGGCAACGGCAACGATGACGGCGCCGGTGACGACAAGGGCGGCGACGATGACAACTCCGGCAAGGGCGGCGGCGATGATGACGAAGGCGACGACGACAACTCCGGCAAGGGTGGCGGCGACGACAAGTAAGTGAAACCAGGCTGGGGCACAGGGAGGTGCCGCCGGCAAATTGCAGAGAACGTGGAGTGGCCCTGCGGATGGCGGGGCCACTTTTTTTCGCATTGCATTCACCGTTCTTGCCTTAAATGGAGAAAAACGCCGGATATTCCTGAAATTCCGGTTAAATTTCGGTATGATCAATATGGACTGCCGACTGACAGGGACTGGTCAGGCCAGGAGGCAGTGCTCGCTGTAGGTACGGAATGCAGTGGAGGCAAGCATGCAGATTGAGGGAAATCGGGAAGAGCGGGGCTATTTCGAGGAGATCGGGCATCAGCACCTTGTGAGCAGCTGGGACTTTGAGGAGCTGCTGGCGGAGCTGAGGGCAAACCCGGTGCTGCGTGGCCAGCACGGCAATGGACCGCTGATTGCCAAGGAGTACTTTGCCCAGGCCTGATGTGGCCTGAGCGTGATCCAGACCCTTTTGAGAACAAGTCCGGATTTCAGTTCTGGAATAGTTAATTCCAGCTTGATTTCCATTTAACGGCTTGTTAATTAAATTCCCTTCTCAGTCAGGCTAATTCCAGATAATCTTTCTGCGATTAGGCAATTGATGCAGATCAGTTTCCCGGGGCCAGGGATGGGAGATCTGCCAATGGGAAGGAACGGGAGGATCACGACATGCGGACAGAAGAACTTCAATCCATCAGGCTCGAGGAATCCGGCATTCACAACCACCTTGTCTGCAGCTGGGACTTCGAGCTGCTGCTGATGGAACTGCGCCGCAACCCCGTACTGGAAGGCCTCGCCACCCGCGAAGTGATCTTCATGATGGACTACACTGCCTCCGCCTGATCCTCCACCGCTCCCAACCGGCAGGAAAGCCATAACAGTCAGGCCCTGCCCCCTGCATAACAGTTGCAATTTCCCCGGCATCAGGTAAATCTGTTATGCAATGCCTCCACAGGGATTCCTCTACGAGAACGTCGCCGACAACATTGCGCGCCGCATCGGCAGTGGTGCGCTGCTGCCCGGTGAGCGGATGCCCTCCCTCAGGGCGCTGAGCCGCGAACTGGGGATCAGCATCTCCACCGTGATGCAGGCCTACGGCATCCTCGAGAGCCGCGGCCTGATTGAAACCCTGCCCCAGAGCGGGCACTTCGTGCGCCGCAGCCCGCAGCGCAGCCTGGAGCTGCCGAGCATCACAGACCCGGACATCGAGCGCGTCAGCGTGCCCGGCAACCGCATGCTGCATGACTTCCTGCGCAGTGTGGCCAACCCCCTGCATGTACCGCTGGGCTGTGCCGCCCCCAGCCTGGACTACCTGCCCGTGAAGCGCCTGGCCGGCATCATGGGCCGCGTACTGCGGGAGCAGCCGGAGGCGGCGATGAACTACCAGTTCCCGCCGGGCCTGCCGGAACTCAGACGGCAGATCGCACTGCGCAGCCTGAACTGGATGGGCGAACTGAGTGCAGATGAGATCCTGATCACCAGCGGCGGAATGGACGCCCTGAATCTCTCGCTGCAGGCCCTGACCAAGCCCGGCGATACCGTGGCCGTGGAATCGCCGACCTTCTTCGGCCTGCTGCAGGTGCTGGAGCACCACGGGCTGCGCGCCCTGGAACTGCCGACCAGTCCACAGACTGGCATCGACCTGCGCGCGCTTGACGAGGCAGCCGGGATGCGGCGGATCGCCGCCGTGCTGCTGATTCCTAGCTTCAGCAACCCACTGGGCAGCCTGATGCCGGAGCAGTCCCGCAGGCGCTTACTGGAACTGGCGGGCCGCCACGACTTCACGGTGATCGAGGATGACATCTACGGCGAGCTGCATTACTCCGGCCGCCGTCCCGTGCCGATCCGTGGCTATGACAATGCGGGCCGTGTGGTGCTCTGCTCATCCTTCTCGAAGAGCCTGGCCCCGGGCCTGCGCATCGGCTGGATCGCGGCCAGCGGGCAGCGCCGGCTGGAGCTGGAGCAGCTGCAATTCAACTCCACGATCGGCGCGCCTTCCCTGCAGCAGCTGGCGCTGGCGGAATTCCTGGCGAGCGGAGCCTATGATGCGCATCTGCGACGCTTCCGGCGCAGCCTGCGCGACTGCATGGAGCAGTGCTCCTACAGCGTGCGCGAGCACTTCCCGCGCGGCACGCGCCTGACCCGGCCGAGCGGCGGCTATGTGCTGTGGATCGAGCTGCCGGCGGGGCTGAGCGGGCTCAGGCTCTTCCAGGCAGCGCTGGCGGAGGGGATCTCCATCGCCCCGGGGCCGATCTTCACCAGCCAGGCGCGCTATGCCAGCTGCATCCGCCTGAATGCCGCACTGCAGTGGAATGAGCAGGTCGGGAATGCGATCCGCCGCCTCGGCGAACTGGCCCGGGAGCTGGGCTGATCACAACAGCGTCGCCAGCCAGTTCAGCAGCCAGAGTGAGCCCATCCCGGAGAGGATCGTGAACAGGATGCTCTTCGTGCGCAGGGCGACAATCGTGGCAAGGAGCATCGCCGGCAGGCGCAGCTGCACCGGGTCGCCGGGATGGATCACGCGCTCGGGATGCAGGCTGGCCACCAGCAGGCCGGCGAACACAGCGGCGGGTACGTAGGCCAGGGCACGGCGGAAACCTTCCGGCAGGCGCGCTGCAGACCCCGGCAGGATGAAGGCCGCGCGCAGGGCGAGGGTGCCGGTACCGACGCAGAGCGTCACGGTCGCGAACTGCAGAAGCTCAGACTGCATCGCCTTTCTCCTCCAGAGAGAAACCCACGAAGATCGCCAGCAGGGCCGCAATGAATACGCCGAGCATATAGGGCAGGTCCGCACAGCAGCAGGCTGCCGAGTGCGGCGACGGCGGCGGCAATGGCCATGGACCTCTTGCGGATGGCGGTCGTCAGCAGCGCGCAGAAGATCAGCGGTACGCTGAACTCGATGCCCCAGTGCGCCGGCAGGCTGCTGCCGAGTGAGATCCCGAGCAGGTTGCCGAGCTGGAAGGCCAGGAACAGGCCGAGTGCCGTGCCGAGGTAGTAGCTGGTGCGCCTCAGGCCGGAGCGGTCCCCGGCATAGGCGCGCATGGAAATCGCGAAGGCCTGGTCGGTGAGCAGATAGGACAGGCCGAGCTTCTCCGGGAGACTGCGCCGGGAGAACTCCGGGGAGATCGCGGCGGAGTACATCAGGAAGCGCAGGTTGACCGCCAGGGCCGCGAGCACCACTACGGCGGTCGGCGCTCCACTGGCGAGGAACTGCGTGGCGATCAGCTGCGAGCTGCCGGCGAATACGGCGCAGCTGAACAGCAGGGCCTGGCCGGCGGACATCCCGGCCTCGAGCGCGCCGACTCCGCAGATGATCCCGAAGGGCAGCGCGCTGAGCAGGATCGGCGCGACATCCAGCAGGCCGGCGGCGAAGCTGGCGCGGCGGCTCAGGATGACAGGGATGCAGGCAGTGCTCATGGCGGGCTCCTTGGCTGAACCGCCAGCCCGCACTGACTTGGCACGGGGATAATACGCAGCCCGGGCCGGCAGGTTCATGCAGGGAGATGATCACAAATCTGCAGGATGCATAACAGATGCAGAAAGCGGAGATTCGGGCAGTACAGATCGGGGAGGCCCGGAGCAATCCGGGCAATGGGGCTTCGGGGATCGAGTTTCGGGGGAGCTACCCGCTTCAGTGGTAGTGGCTCGCTGCGCTCGGCCGGCAGCGAGGCATGGCGAACGGTTTTATTCAACGCAGAGGCGCAGGAGCGCAGAGCAAGACGGAGGCCTGATGTCAGTCAGGCAACGGAGCAGCGCAATTCACTTGCGCAAAAACATTGCTCGCTGCGTTCGGCTGGCAGCGAGGCAATGTCCAGCGGGATTGAAGCATTACCACAATGGACACGGAGTTCACGAACGGAAACAGGTGCACAAAGAACTCCTGAAGCAAGGGACCGGCGTGCGCAGTCCATGACGCGTGTGTGGCAGAGTTGCCAACGCGAGCCTGAGTACTTCGTGTCTGCGTGACTTCGTGGATCAGTCATTGCATGTCCGGCAGCGCAGGCACCGTGTCACGAAGGCGGATTGCATATTGCCATTCCCGCCAAGCATGCGGACTTCACAGCAATCTCTCCCAAGCAGCGCCCGGTGACGCCGTTCCTGCCCCATAATCTCAACATGTACCTGACCGGGATCGTCACGGATGAATGGAACCGCCTGCTGGCGCACTGCGCTGAGACGGGCTGGCAATGCGTGTTCTCCTACGACATGTTCGACAAGGGGATTGACTACGACCTGTATATCCTCGAGCGCTCCGGCGAGGAGATCCGCTTCGGCTGGGACAACTGGTTCGAGGGCGAGATCAAGTGCAGCCCGCAGCTGCGCAGCGAACTGGAGGTCCTGCTCGGGCATGCGCTGGAGGAAGGCGAACCATCCACGCTGAAACCTGAGGTGGTGGAAATTGTCACCGGCGGCAGGTTCAGGTGACAGTGAGCCACGGAACTGGCAACGAGGCAAGGTCGAGGCATGGACAAGGACTTACCACAGAGGGCACGAAGAGCACTGAGGAATGCTGAACAGGAAGCAGAAGCAGAATGAGAAACAGCAGAAGGACCGGCTGGACTACGCCGCGACTGGGAGTGTCTGCACATATGGCACGTGCCTATAATTGATGGACCAATGGACGAAGTGCCAGCCAAACACGATGGCCCATCCGTGCTGCGGACAAACAGCGCAGAATCATTCATCGATTTCCTGACGTGTTCGGTTGCGGAATTCAATGATCAATATCCGCCGGCAAATGCCAGCTGGCTGACAAGATACCGCTTTCGGAAAAGAGATTCCCGAAGATTCCATGAAGACAACTTCCAGACATTCTTCATAGGAGATTTCATTGACCGAGTGTTGGCATTTGCATGTGAATGCTACTGCTATTCTCCGGAGGAGAGTTTTGAGGACCAAGCACCACGAGGGGAATCCATTGGCTGGGAAGCACTGGCAAACCTGATACAGGCGGGCAAATACTACAACTACGGAATCACCGACACAAGGACCTTTCATCCAGGAGTGATCAGAGAGGATCTGGATGACAACGAGGGAAGTTACCGATATACAAGATTCCTTGAATATCTATGTGAACACATGCTGCTGGCACAGGAGCGGAATCCCTGGAAGTTAGGAACTGCTCCACTTCACTGCCTGGATCCTGGACGTGAATGGACCTGGGATAGGTTTTTGGGCTCGCTGGAAAATGCTATCAAGATTAGAGTTGGCAACGGACAGCTTGCTGCCGATTCACCGGGCATCAGTTTTGATCAGCTTACAGAAATCTTGCGAGAGGTAATCTGGTGGGATGGTACTTCGGCAAAGTCGAAGTAACTCACTTGATGACTTGGTGGATTGGGTTCCCGGCGCTATGGTGCCGCCGCTACGGTCTAATTGTCAGACCTTCGTCTGACCTACATTTGCGAAATCCGAACCCGTCTTCCTCTGCGTCCCTGCGCCTCTGCGTTATGAAATCCGCCCGCCTGCCTCGCAGCCACCCGCGCGCAGGCGCGGCTTAGCAGTTTGGAAATGAGTCTGCCGAAACCGGAAACCCGATCCCCGAAGCCCCCCTGCCCGGAGGGCTCCGGACCGCCAATCGCCTGACTGACATCAGGCCTCCATCGCCCGGCTTACAGCCTGGCCTCCGTCCTAGTTCTCGCGGAAGTCGGAGGTCCTGCTCAGGCATGCGCTGGAGGAAGGCGAACCATCCACGCTGAAACCTGAGGTGGTGGAGATTGTCACCGGCGGCAGGTTCAGGTGACAGTGAGCCACGGAACTGGCAACGAGGCAAGGTCGAGGCATGGACAAGGACTTAGCACAGAGGGCACGAAGAGCACTGAGGAATGCTGAACAGGAAGCAGAAGCAGAATGAGAAACAGCAGAAGGACCGGCTGCTTGCACAAGAATTCTCCGTGCTCTCCGTGTGCACTGTGGTGGAAGCTTCGCGTGTCGCCGCCTGCCTGTTTGCCATCCCCGCCCGTGGATCCCAGCTGCGCTGCAATCCCCACCCGGGATGTCAGGCGGCTGAAGAAAATGTGTCGGGATGGCAATCGTAGTTGTCAGTGACTGCGGGACTGATTCCCGCGCTCAAGGTGGTACATCGCATGGCAATAGTACTCATGCCACTCAATCTGGTACGGACCACTTTCCGCCCTGGAATCAACAATCGCAAGACAGGAACCGATACTGCCTCTCCCGTCGGCAACATCGTCGAACTGTACACACACAGCGAGCCTGTCATTCTCCAACCTGTCAATGCCTGCAATGCAGATCAGCAAGGTCCTGCTATGTCCAGTCTCTTCAATCTGCCGCTCTCTGTTGGCGAGTCTTTCTGCCCCGCAATAAACCGGCAAACCACTCTCCCGCAATGATTCAATCAACTCAGGTGAAGGATCTTCGAAGTGTCTGACAATGTCGTTCTCGACCGGAAACTCGAGATTGACTGCGCTGTATGAAGTTTCGAATGTGACAAATGTCCGGGGGAGGGGGTGCTGTTCCGCTTGATGGTCGGAGTTCAGCAAATAATAATGCTCAAGGAAGTCCAGCACCACATGGAGGCAGAGATCCTCCACCTCGGTGCGTCCCAGGTCTACAGGAACACGGCTCTGGAATTCAAGCCCATCTGCTGGATCATCATTGCGCAATTCAGCCCTGGCAAGAATGTTGCTTGCCATCTGTTCGTCAACTGTCCTGAAGTAGCTGTTTGGATCTTCCCTGCTGCCGGACTGCTGCTGCTTCTGCCATATGAAGGAAAGCGCAAGTGCTGCTGCCAGCAAGGTTACGGAAGCAACCACGGCACGGTTTGAGATTCGAAATGACACCGAACATGATCTTACCCTCGCCTGGCTCATTACTTCGCGTGTCGCCGCCTGCCTGTTTGCCATCCCCGCCCGTGGATCGCAGCTGTGCTGCAATCCCCACCCGGGATGTCAGGCGGCTTCAACACAGCTTGTCATGCAGGTTCAAAACACTCTGTGCTCTCTTGTATCTCTGTGGTGAAATCTCCGCGGGCTCATTGTCCGGATAGCTCCGGACCTCCGTTGCCATTGTCCGACTGACATCAGGCCTCCGTCGCCCGGCTGTCACCGGGCCTCCGTCCTAGTTCTCGCGGAAGTCGGAGGGGCTGATCTGGCGCAGGAATTCCTTGAAGGTCTCCGGGCTGGCGTCGAGGTCCAGCTGCGGCTCGGGGCCACTCTGCGGCTCCTCCTCCACGCTGCTTTCATCCTCGCTGGCTTCCGGGGCCAGTTCGACGAACTTGATGTTGCACATCAGTTCCTCGCTGACGTAGATCTTCACGTTCCTGCGCAGGGCCAGCGCGATGGCATCCGTCGGGCGGCAGTCGACCTCGATCGTGCGCCCGTCGCTGTCGAGGTACAGCTTGGCGTAGTAGGTGCTGCTCTCCAGGCGGTCGATCACCACGCGGGAGACATGCACCCCGAGCTGCCCGAGGATCGTGGACATCAGGTCGTGCGTGAGCGGACGCGGCGGGATCTTGTTGTCAACCGCCAGCTCAATGCTGCTGGCTTCGAGCTCACCGATCCAGATCGGCAGGTACAGTTCCTTCTCCATGTCCTTCAGGAAAAGCACCGGCGCCTTCTGGCGGTGGTCGTAGCGCAGGTCAAAGAAGTCTACCTTTGTTAGTGACATCCAACGGGATTATACCATTTCAGGGGCTTTGCCACGCGGCTGCGGCGAATTCCAGACAAGCCTCAGCGCCCCGCCGGGAAGCCGCCTAAGATAATCCCCGCCCGGAATGGGTAACATATGACGGAGGGTGACCTCCGGTACTAATTCCAGGGCAAGGAGGCAGTGAGTATGGCGAATCCGCCGGCGCTTTCGGGACAGAGCGCAAGCTCCTGTCAGTACCGAAACTAAGCAGCCAACTATCCAATTTCCCGTTTTCCTAACCCCCCTTCGCCTCCCCGGAGGCAACTGCTGCCGGACCTTCCCGGGTCCGGCAGCTTGTTTTTCTGCCTCCTCACGCAAGCGCTCGTCGGTCTGCGCAGCGGAGCGAAGACAAGCTCCGCTCCTCCCGCACGTTACTGCCTGTGCCGACTCGCCCAAGGTCTCGTCGGTCTGCAGAGCAGCCCGAAAGCAAGTTTCGGCCTGTCTGCTCGTCACTCTGTCTTTCCGTTCACGCAAGCGCTCGTGGGTCTGCGCAGCGGAGCGAAGCCGCCTGGGTCGCGCTGATATTGCATGGCTGTCCCCGCTGAATGATTGAGATTCAAATTGATTCGTGAGAGCAGCATTCCTCCACTGAAGTATTCCATTGCTATACTGACAGTGATGGGACTTTCTGATTATCCTTACATAACTATTGCCATTGGCTGGATCGCATTATTTACTTACCAGCTTTTATTGCGCAGAAGCAGAACTCCAAGGAAAGCAGAAACTGGTACGCATGAATACATTTCAGAGGGCACACCGATTGAAGAACTGATGCCGGAAAACAGCCCAGAAGCATTTGTCGGATTCCTGCGTGAAACTGTACGGGAATTCCGAAAACCCATTCATGAATATGATGGATTCGATAGCCCGGGCCAGATAATCAGCCGTCCATATCTTGAAAGTGCTCTGATATGCAAGGATCGCAGTGAGTACAACAAACATGTAGCTCACTTGCTAAACCGAATCTACTGGAGTGCGAGCTGTAAGTGGCATCGGCCGGCAGATTGGAAGCAAGTAGATTACTTCAATGCGATTGTGGAGATGGAGAGAAAATGGATGAGGCTGAAATCCGTACCACCCGCCCTAATCGAACAGTACCGGGAGAGATTCTCAAGTGGTGAAGCACCGAATATATCGTGGAATCACTACTATGTGATTGAGTTCTTTGATGAAGATTTCCACCGCCTGTTCACACCTACCAACCCCGAGGAAGAATCTGAGTGGAAATGCAGTTGGGTTAGGTTGGCAGGCGCTATTCAGTCTGCAAAATATTATGAGTAACTCGCAGGAGAACCTAAATGGAAATCTGGAAAATGAACAGCATTACAGCTCCTATTTTGCTGAGATGTGGACAGCTGTGCAGGAGTGGCATCAAAGGAATCCAAACAAGCAGGCCATGGTTGACGACTTGCTTGAAGCAATGGCTGACACCATTGAGCGGATGCTTGCGGATGGGCGTTTGGATAGGCACAGCGAATACCTGACAATTGAGCAATTGTGTCTGATCATCGAGGAATCCAAGTGGTGGTGATTGCCAGACTGTTTCCGGCGGCGGGTGCCGCCGCTACTGTTCACGCTTCACGGATCACGGATTTCCCTTCACTCTTCACGGATTTCGGATTACTTCTTCCGATCCCCGAAACCGGAAACCCGAACCCCACTGCCCACTGCCTACTGCCCACTGATTTCTGACCACTCCCCCTACACCCTACACCCCAGCTCCTACTCCCTCCCAAACAGTCCCATCTGCAGCGCCTTCCTGGCCCTCTCGCGGGACTCGCGCCTGGTTTCCTCCAGCTCAGCGAGGATGCTCTGGGCGCGTCTGACAACCGCCTCGGGCAGGCCGGCCAGCGCCGCCACCTCGATCCCGAAACTGTCACTGGCCGCCCCCGCCCCCACCTTGTAGAGGAACACGAAGCGTCCGCTTTCACGCTTCACCAGCACCTGGAAGTTCTTCAGGCGCGGCAGCACGAGCTCGAGATCGGTCAGCTCGAAGAAGTGCGTGGCGAACAGGGTCAGCGGGCGCTCGGGCATTTCATGCAGGTGCTCCAGCACCGCCTTGGCAATGCTGATCCCGTCATAGGTGGAGGTCCCGCGCCCGACCTCGTCCAGGAGCACCAGGCTGCGCGGGCCGGCAGTGTTGAGGATCTCCGCCGTTTCCAGCATCTCCACCATGAAGGTGCTCTGCCCGCTGGACTGCGCATCCTGGGCCCCGACCCGCGTGTGGATGCGGGACAGCAGCGGCAGCAGGGCAGTTGCCGCCGGTACGTAGCAGCCGCACTGCCCCAGCACGCAGAGCGTTGCCACCATGCGCATGTAGGTGCTCTTGCCGCCCATGTTGGGGCCGGTGATCAGCATGATCTGCTGGTCCTCGCTGTCCAGCCAGCAGTCATTCTTCGTGTAGTAGCGCTCGCCGGTCAGCTGCTCCACCAGTGGATGCCGCGCGCCCTTCAGCTCCATGCGCTGTACATCGTCGGAGTCGGCCAGCTGCGGGCGGATCCACTTCAGGCGCTTCGAGGCCGTTGCCATCGAAAGCTGTACGTCGAGCGCGGCACTGGCCCGTGCGGCCTCGGACAGGCGCTGGCCTTCGCTAAGCAGCCTCGCCACCAGCTCGTCATACAGTTCGCGCTCGCGCGCTTCCAGTTTTCCCTGGGCTCCGCGCACCTCGCCCTCGCGCGTGCTCAGTTCCTCGGTGACGAAGCGCTCGGCGTTGACAAGGGTCTGCCGGCGCGTGTAGTCATCCGGGACCAGCGCCAGGTTGGCCTTGCTGACCTCGATGAAGTAGCCGAAGGCATTGGTGAACTTGACCTTCAGGGTGCGGATCCCCGTGCGGCGGCGCTGCTCCTCCTCGTAGTCTGCGAACCACTGCTCGCCGCCACCCATCAGGCTGCGCAGTTCATCCACCAGCTCATCGGCGCCGCTGCGCACGACGTTGCCATCGGAGAGCTTGACCGGCGGTTCCTCACTGAGCAGTGTGTCCAGGTAGCCATGCAGCGCGGAGAATTCGCCGATCAGCCCGGCGAGCCGCAGCATCAGCGGGTCCTCGCTGCCACTGAGCAGCACGCTCAGGTCCGACAGCGCCGGCAGGCTGTCCGCCAGCGCCCGCAGCTCGCGCGGGTTGCTGCGCCCGAGGCTGGCGCGCTGCACGATGCGCTCGATGTCAACCACCAGCGAGAGGCGCTGCCCGAGCTCGGTTGCCAGCGCCGGGTTGTCAAGCAGGCAGGCGATGCATTCATGCGAGGCGCTGACCTGCGTGGCCGCGGCATAGGGTGAAAGCAGGCGGCGCTTCAGTTCACGGCGGCCGGCGCTCGTCTGGCAGTGGTTCAGGAGGCCGTAGATCCCGCCGCTGGCCTGCTCGCCGGCGGAGGCTGCATGCCCGAGCAGGTCGAGATGCTCCACCGTGCGCGCATCAAGGTGCAGGCTGTTGCCAAGCGGCACGAAGCGCGGGCTGAGCTGCAGCTCCTCGCTGCGGTAGGTTTCGCGCAGATAGCGCACCAGTGCATACAGCGCGGTGCAGGCGGCCTGCCGGCCGGCCAGGCCATAGGCCTTCAGGGAGGCCGCTCCGAGCAGGTGCTCGACGAAGTAACTGATGTCATTGTCACCAGGCAGATCCGGGCAGCGCTGCAGGGCCGGGCCCGTCTGGCCGCTGCCGCCGCGCAGCTGCGTTGTCAGCGCGGAGTCGGAGATCAGCTCATCCGGCAGCATCAGCTCGCTGGGCCTGAGCCGCAGCACCAGCTCGACCGCCATGCGGATGGAGCGTTCATCGCTGCTCAGTTCATGCAGGTCCACGCGTCCGGTGGCGCTGTCCAGCGCGGCGATGCCGGTCTGCTTCCCGCGCGTGAGCAGCACCACGAGGTAGTTGTCGGAATCCTCGGAGAGGTATTCATCCTCCACGAGCGTACCGGCGGTGATCACGCGGGTCACGCCGCGCTCCACCAGCCCTTTTGCCTGGGCCGGGTCCTCGGTCTGCTCGCAGATCGCCACGATCTCGCCGTTGTCAACCAGGCGGCGGATGTAGCGCACGGCGGAGTGGTAGGGAATCCCGGCCATCGCCACGCGGTAGTCCTTCGCGGCATTGCGCGCGGTCAGGGTCAGGCCGAGGATCTCCGAGGCGCGCACGGCATCGGGGCCGAACATCTCGTAGAAGTCGCCGAGCCGGTAGAAGAGGATCCCCTGGGGCTGGCCGTCCTTGATCGCCAGGTACTGGCGGAAGAGTGGCGTGATGTTCTCCCGGTCCTGGGGATAGTCCTCATGCACTCCGGGGGGCAGCACTGCCATGGAGGGACATTATATAAGTGGGGGAAGTGGAAGAAGTAGGGGAAGTAGGGAAAGTAGTACAAGTAGAAGAAGTTGAAACCAGTGCTGGACTGAACCGCCCCGGGTTTCCCGGAGACTTAGTTAAGTGGCTCCAGCCATGATTGGCTGGGGTTCAGTCTGACTGTACCACTTCGCTTCATATTGCTTCGGCGGCATGTATCCCAGCGGTCCCATCAGGCGGCGGTTGTTGTACCAGTCCACCCATTGCAGTGTGGCCAGCTCGACATGCTCGCGGCTGCGCCAGGGACCGCGCCGGTTGATCAGCTCGGCCTTGTACAGTCCGATCAGTGATTCCGCCATTGCATTGTCATACGAATCTCCGACCGTTCCCGTGGAGGGCACGATCCCCGCTTCACGTAGCCGGCTGCCGTAGTCAATCGCCAGATACTGGCTGCCGTTGTCACTGTGGTGCACCAGACCCTGCTCCAGCTCCCTGGCATGCAGGGCCTGTTCCAGTGCGTCCAGCACAAGTTCCATGCGCATGTGGCCGGCAACCTGCCAGCCTACGATCATCCGCGAGAACACATCGAACACGAATGCCGTGTACACGAAGCCCTGCCTCGTGCGCACGTAGGTGAAGTCCGCAACCCACAGCCGGTTCGGGCCGTCTGCACGGAAGCTCCTGTCAACCAGATCGTCCGGACGGGCATCGCGGGCATCCGGTTTCGTTGTCAGCGGATTCGGTCCGCGGGTCGTACCGACCAGCCCGAGCCTGCCCATCAGGCGCTCCACAGTGCAGCGAGCGACTGCAGTCCCTTCCTTGCCCAGCGCTTCCCAGACCTTACGGGCTCCATATACATCGAAGTTCTCCTGATGAACCCTGACGATCTCCTTACACAATGACTCATCACGGTGGTGACGCAGTGGCAGACGGGAGGGATCGTGCCGCCTGGCGCGGTGCTCGTAGTAGGTGGATGGAGAGATCGGCAGTTCCCGGCAGATCCGTTCAACCCCGTACTGCTCACGATGCTGCTCGATGAAGTCAACCATCAGTCCTGTCGGCGGTCGAGCTCCGCCTTGGCGAAAAAAGCCGAAGCCAGCCTGAGGATCTCATTGGTCTTGCGCAGCTCCCGGTTCTCGCGCTCCAGCTGCCTGATGCGATCAGCATCGCTGCGGGCTTCGCTCTCGCGGGGATCCTCCTCGGTCTCCGCCTTGCGCAGCCAGCGCCGCAGGACTTCCGGGTTGCAGCCGATCTGCTCGGCAATGCTCTCAATCGCGGCAGTCTCGGATACATGCAGGTGCAGGCTGTCGCGTACCAGGCGAACCGCACGCTCCTTGATCTCCGGGCTGAATCGTCTTCTTCTCTTCATGGCTACATTCTCCTACTAATGTAGCCTCCGTAAAACCCGGGGCGATTCAGGACAATCAACTTCCTTCACTGCTTTTGCTTTCCCTTCCTACACTTCTTCCACTTCCCCTACTTCTTCCACTTCTTCTACTGCTTCGGGATGATCTGCTCCACCAGTGCCAGGTTCAGCAGGCGCGGGCCCTGGCTGTCCACCTCGACCAGCAGGAAACCGCCGTCGCTGCCCTTGATCACTCCGTGCACGGTGCTGCCGGAGATGGCGAGGATCACCGGGCTGGCATCCCGGATGTACTGCTCGATATAGCTGCTCATGCAGTGATGATAGCGCGGAACAGGGCACGGGGAACAGGGAGCCGCAGCGGCGACACTCCTGTTGCCGGGTGAGCAATGAGCAATGAGGAATGAGCAATGAGCCTGAGATGATTCGAAGTTATCTCCAATTCAAACTGGCTCATTGCTCCTCACTCACTCTTCATTGCTACCTGCCCATTGCGCAGCCGGCCAGCACGAGCGCCAGCACGGCCAGCAGCATTGTGAAACTGCAGGGCCAGCCGCAGGCCGCCCAGCTCAGGCAGGCCGCCAGTTCGCAGCCCCAGCCGCCTGCGATTCCGTCCGGGTCGATCCCCGGCCGCGCATGTGAATCCCCGCCGTAGGGGTCACGCTGCTTCGGTGGTTTCTGTGCGTAGTAACCCAACTTCGTTCACCGTCCCGCCCAGATGGACGCAGTCGGGGCCGCGAAGATTTCAGCCCTGGCTCGGACGGTAAGTGGCAAGCACTATCCCGGAATCGCTGCCCATGCTCTCCACGAGACTCAGGCAGCAGCGCGGCAGGCCGGCTTCAAACATGCGCTTGCCCTGGCCCAGCACGAGCGGGTAGATGAACATCCGGTACTCGTCCACGAGCCCCGCGGCCGTCAGGCTCTGCAGCAGATTGCCGCTGCCCCAGATGTGGAGCTCCGGGCCGGGCTGCTCCTTGATTTCACGGATGCTGCCTGCCAGCTCAGCCGGGACGATCTCTGAATTCGCCCAGCTCAGTTCGCTCAGGGTGTTTGTGGCAACGTACTTGCGGGTGGCGTTGAAGGTTCTGCCGATCGGGTTGTCGTCATTGTCCGGCCAGTAGTCGGCCCAGATCTCATAGGTGCGCCGCCCCAGCAGCAGCTCAATTTCCCCGGTGCAGGTCTCCATGATCCGCCGGCCGATGCTCTCGTCACGGTATGCCCGGCTCCAGCCGCCATGCTCAAAGCCGCCGCTGGGGTCCTCATCGGGGCTGCCCGGCCCCTGCACCACGCCATCCAGCGTGACATGCATCAAAGAAATGATCCGCCGCATACCTACCTGCTCCTTGACTTCCCGAATTCAGCGGCGAGGGTGCCGCTGCTACTGTTCACTCTTCACTGACCACTGATTTCTGACCACTGACTACTGATTGATCTCCGGCTCGACGAGCAGCGTGAGTTTCGCCAGCGACTGCTGCCAGCCGAGGTAGCAGGCCTCCAGCGGAATCACGTCCGGGATGCCTTCCTGCTCGATTGTCAGTTCGGTGCCGACACTGACCTTGCGCAAATTGACGGTGACCTTCATCTCGCCCGGCAGGTTAGTTTCGTCGTCAAACTTGTCGGTATAAACCAGCCGCTCATTCGGCACCACCTCGATGTAGCGCCCGCCGAAGGAATGGCTGTGGCCGGTGGTGAAGTTGCGGAAGCTCATGTGGAAGCCGCCGCCGACCTTCACCTCCATGTTGTCAATGGTGCAGAGGTAGCCGTAGGGCGGATTCCAGCTGGCGAGGGCATCCGCCTCCGTGAAGGCCCGGTAGAGCTTCTCCGGGCTGGTGGCGATCACGCGATGCAGCTTGACTGTGTTTGGCATTGACAACTCCTGGTTGATGGATAAGGTGGGATCAGTCCGCGCTGCGATCCCGGAACAGCAGCATGATGTAGCGCCGCAGATGTGCGATGCTTTCGGCGGCCAGCGCCGCCTCGCCCCGCGCCTTGGCGAGGATGAAGGCACCCTGCAGCACGGCCTGGGTATGCAGCGCCAGGCTTTCGGCAGTCCAGCCGTCCTCCACGCCGTAGCGCTGCATGGCGGCTTCGATGTCCGCCACCAGGCTGGCGGCATGCCCGCTGATGCTGCGCTCGCAGGCATCAGTGAGCTCCGGCTTCGTGAGGTAGGTTTCCTGGGTGAGCATCCCCGCGAGGCAGGTGTACTCCGGCAGCTCACCCACCAGGAGCTCACTGCGCAGGTCGAGGTAGGCCAGCAGCCGCTCGCGCGGGTCCTCCAGGGCATGGTAGGCCGCTGCGGCGAACAGCCCGCCGGTCAGCTCATCCCAGTGCGCGATCGCGGCCAGGGCCAGCTCATCCTTGCTCCTGAAATGGTGGAAGAAGCTGCCCTTCGTGACCCCCGCCACCGCGCACAGGTCCTCAACGCGCGTGGCGTTGTAGCCCTTGGCGCGCAGCGTATGCAGCGCTGCATTCAGCAGGCGGGTCCGTGAGTCAGGCTGTTTCGTCCTGGTTTCCATACCCGTTGGTATGGTTACTATACCGACCAGTGGGTATGGTGTCAAGGGCTTTTTGGAAAATCCGCAATGAGTATTGAGCAATGAGCAATGACCACGAGGAAGTTCGCAGCTGGCACAGCTCTTTGCTCACTCTTCAGCGCACATTGCCGGCTCAAAGCTGCCAGGTCCGCAATCCAAACTGTATAACTTAGATATGGAATGGATCCAGAACAACATCATGTGTTGACCCGGGCGGATCATGGCCGTGTGCCTGGGTGCGATCATGCTCGTGAGCATGGGCGTCGACGCCCTGAGGAAGAAGCCGGGGCAGTCTGAATAGGGGCGCATGTGAAGCCCTGACGCGCGGATCACAGTGCTGCAGGCCAGCCGGCCCATCAGCTGTTGAGCCAAGCCTGCCCCTGCCTGCTTTTCCGGAATGCCTGAATCCGGCGGAACGTTTCCCCTGCTTTCCTGTTATACTACATATCGTAGTATATGAAGGAGGCCGTCATGGCTCAGCAGGAGTACATGGCCGGGATGCTGCGTTTGCTCATCCTCAACGAACTCTCCAGGGGGGAGGGCTATGGCTACGGGATCGCCAGGGGGATCCAGCAACGGAGCGGGGGCGACCTGACGGTGCGGCCGGAGTCGCTCTACCCCGTGCTGCACCGCATGGAGCAGGAGGGCCTGCTGTCCTGCAAGTGGATCGAGGCTGACAACGGCCGCCCGCGCAAGGTCTACCGGCTCACGAAGAAGGGCCAGGGCCGCTGGGAAAAGGGCCGCGTGCAGTTCACGAAGCAGGCCCAGGGCGCGCTGAAGGCGATCGGCGCGGACCTCGAGCCGGGCAGCGCCGGGAGCTGAGCCGTGGATACACGCTTCGGACATCCTGACGACTGGGGCCTCTCACCCGAGCGGCATTCGGAGATTGCCAATGAGCTGAGCGATCACCTCGACTGCCTGCAGGCGGATGAGGGCGGCGATGCAGCTCAGGCTGCTGAGGCCAAGCTGGCAACACCCTGGGTGCGGCGGAGGATTTCTTCCGCCCACATTGCGGATCAGCTGACAACTACGCTCCTGCGCTGGCCCACGTCTGTTGAATGGCGTGAATGGATGTGGCTGGGCTTCTGGATTGTGCTGCTGGTGGGAGGTGTGCTGGCCTCAGCGCATTTAGATGCAAGCCACGCAATGGACAGTAATAGTTTCTGGGCTACTGGAAGTTACAACATTTCAACTGTAACCATCCAGCAGCCGATACTCTTCTATGCTGACACTCTTGTCTGGCTACTTGCCGGATGCGGCATCGCAGGTTTGATATCGCAGTTGCTCCTGATTTCTGGAAGAGCTTGGCAAAAAGGCAAGGGTGTGCTGCTTGCCAGAATCCTTCATCTGAATACTATTCTTGTTACGGTCGGTATCCTTGCCGTGACATTGCTAAAAAGCACCTACAGCAGTCCCCAGTTTCCCGCAAATGTAGAAATTGAACCAGTCCTGAATGTTTATACATATTCAATCGGGGTTGTCATAATTATTGCAGCGTCCTTGATCCTACGGCCACAACGGCTATGGCCGATTGCCTTGTTCTGCACTCTACTTTGGGCAGGTACTGTCCTCACGGCTCCCGTGAGGTCTGATGTCATCTGTACTTTTGCGCACTCCGCCAGCATGAGCGATGTGTCTGTCCAGAGTTATCTAGATAAGCGCTGGCAGGAGCATGGTTACACATTGGTGGATGGTGGTGAATACCAGATTGTGAGCCATGCTTTTGTCCTTCACTGCAGCAATTACATGCGAGTGCCATATACAAACTGGCATGAGGATGTACCAGCCAGTATGGTTGTTGATAAGTTGACTGTTGCCAGTCTGGCAACTGCACCTTTGCACAATACTCTTCATTCGCTAATGTGGCTTTTCATTCCAATACCTCTTACTGCCGTGGTGGTGATGTACATGCTGATGCTCTTTCAGCACAGATTGCGAACTCCTGCAAGATTGAGCCTGTTACTGCTTGGTACTGTATCGCTATGTTTCCTGATTGCGCCATTCTTGTACTCACTGATGGCAATCCATGTAGGCCACAGTCCAAACATGAGCTTCTGGCACAGCACTCTGATGAGGCTCAACCTGCTGCCATTTGATCCTTCATTCGGTCCATTGCCCGGACTGTTGCGTCTGCTGAGGGACTCCCATAACCCGTTACATGTCAACTTGAAGTATGGCCTGTTGTTTGCCAGCTGGCTGCCCTGGCTGATGCTCTACATAATCAGTCACAGTTCTTTGCTATCTCACAAAGCAGCCAATCCGGACATGGAGACCACCTAGGGGACGGACATGGATACACGCTTCGGACATCCTGACGACTGGGGCCTCTCACCCGAGCGGCATTCGGAGATTGCCAATGAGCTGTCGGACCATCTGGACTGCCTGCAGGCGGATGAGGGCGGTGATGCAGCCAAGGCCGCTGAGGCTAAGCTGGCAACACCCAGGGTTCGGCGCAAGCTGTCGGCCGTGCACATTGCGGATCAGGTGGTGGCCACCCTGCACCGCAGACCTTCTCCTTTGGAACTGCGTGAGTTGGGCTGGTTATTGTTCTGGTTCGTGCTGGTGCTGCTGTCAACATGGGCCAGCGGATTTGTCAACAGCCAGATTTTGCCGGGCTCCTTCTCTCTGTTCAGTCTCAACGGTGACGTAACCCCCAGAGTCATGCCAGTAGCGCTGCAAGTCGCCGCAGTCTGTGCATGGCTGTTGAGCGGCGTGAGTCGCGCGGGGTTTCTTGCTCTGCTCTTGCTCTCCATGCTGCGAGCCTGGAGGCGCGGTCCTGGAGTGTGCATCGCGCGCTTGCTGCAATACAAGCTTCTGCATACCGTGCTGGTGCTCGGCGGGATGCTTCTCATTCGTGATGTCGACTTCTGGCATGCTTACAACAGCTGGTATACCGCCTGGCCACTCTGGCTGAACCATCTCAGTCTGGCGGGGCTACTGCTGCTCTGCGGCCTGACAATTGCCTTGCTGCCAATGCCGGAAAAGGCGGTGAAGCTTGGTTTCATCATGCTTCTGCTGCTGTTCCTGGTGCCCAGCGGGCCTTACATACAGTTCCAGGACACCACGGAACATCCCATAGCCTACAAGGTGACAAGCGGGCTGAACGAACGGATTGTGGAACCCGACGACAGCCCGCTGGCAGTGGAGCGATTTCTTGAGAAGGTCCCGACTAGTCTCAGCGGTGCGCTGAGCGTTGACAGAGAAGGAAACCGGATGGTTAGCAAGGAGTCTTCTAACCGAACATTTGGCCCGGTCTGGAGCAACTTCAAGTATGAGGAATGGAAGCGCTGGTCCAGCGGTGACAGGCCGGTAGTGCTGCGTGGCTGGACTGTGCTGGAAAGCCGGGGATTCATTTACTCGCCTTTCACGCATCCCGGCAGCGGATTTGCATGGCTGGCGGTGCCTCTGCCGCTGATGGGTGTATTGGGATTCCTGGGAATGCTGTCGGTGATGGGTCGACGCAGTGCGCTTAGCTTTGGTATGTACTTAATTCTCTGCATGATTGCAGTAACCACTACCTTCCTACCCTTCATGTATGCCCAGCCTGACGGAGAGATTCTTCTGCTCAATGTAGAGGGACTCGTGCACACGCCGCTTCCGGGTTTCGAATCTTTATTGGTCGGCTACAACCTAGTCGAGGACTGGCAGCTCGTGCTCGGCCTCTTGCTCTCTGCAGGCATTCCCTGGCTCCTGACCGGGCTGTTCCTTAAGGCGGGCAATGACTCACATCAGACTGCAGATGACATGCCGGACATGGAGACCACATAGGGGACGGACATGGACACACGCTTCGGACATCCTGACGACTGGGGCCTCTCGCCCGAGCGGCACAGCGAGATTGCCAATGAGCTGAGCGATCACCTCGACTGCCTGCAGGCGGATGAGGGCAGCGATGCAGCTCAGGCTGCTGAGGCTAAGCTGGCAACACCCAGGGTGCGGCGCAAGCTGTCGGCTGTGCACATTGCGGATCAGGTGGTGGCCACCCTGCACCGCCGCCCCAATCGTGCGGAATGGCGCGAACTGGGCTGGCTGCTCTTCTGGTTCGTGCTGGCACTGCTGGGTGACTGGCTGGCGGGGTATCTGCAGGGAATTTCCCGAGAATTCAGCCGGTCAATGTTCAATCCCGGGGCACTGCCAAACCAGTTCAGCCCGCTGGCAATCAGCTGCTGGCTGTTGCTGGCGATCAGCCGCGGGATGTTCTTCCATGTACTGGCCCGCGGCGTGCTGGATGCCTGGCGGCTGGGCATGGGAGTACTGATTGCCAGGCTGTTGCAGTACAAACTGATCCATACCCTGATCTTGTTCGCAGGACTGATGCTGCTGGAGCCGCAGTTGTCAGAATATGGCTACAGCAGTGTGTCCGGCCGGCTGGATGGGGTTTTTGCCTGGATTACCGTAATGCTTGGAGGAGTGATGCTGGCCGGGATCATTGCTGGATACGTGATACCAGGCTGGCGCAGGGCCGGGATTCCCGCCATGCTGTCACTGGTGCTCATCTTCCTCTGGACCACCGGGCCGGCGGCGATGCGCCGCGTTGACATCACTCAACCCTATCCGGTGCAGGTGGTTCGCGAGGACAGCGAGACAATCTACCTCGGAGTGGTGACTGATCTGGGGCTGATCGAGCAGAAGATGGCAGGCCATGTCCGGGCCAATGGCCAGCTGCCGGATGGCTGGTCGCTGGAGAATCCGTACCTCTCGCACTGGACGCTGGAAGCCAGCGGTCCGCTCCTGAATGCCCGGCGGGACATGAGCAGGCATGTGTTCGGGCGCTACGCCAGCGCCAATGCGGCTAAGCAGCGAGTCATCCTCGGGGAGGAAAAGGCCTACGGTCCGCTGTTTGCGACCGCTCCGCTGATGCATTCCGGCAGTGGCATTGCCTGGATTGCCGCGCCGGTGCCGCTCATGGGCATCCTCGGCCTGCTGGCCATGCTCTTCATCATGGGCCGCCGCGGTCCCCTTCCCGCCGTCCTGTATGCGCTGCTGACCGGCCTGGCGCTGTATTGCTCAGTCGTGCCATTCGTGCTGACGCAGAAGTACCAGAACCTGCTGGAACTGAGCACCCAGGCATTTGCCTTCGGGCCTTTCCCGGGCTTCGAACAGATCCTCACCTTCCGCTACAGCATGGATGGCTACATGATCATGGGGGCGCTGCTGCTCTCCGCCGGGATCCCCTGGCTCCTGACCGGGCTCTTCCTGCGCAGTGAGGGCTCTGCCCCCCTGCCCGAGGATGACGACCGCAACATCGCCACGGCTTAGCGGGAAAGTCCCGGCCGCCGGTGCGCCATGTTGGCAACATGTGGATAAGTCCCTGGACTGCGCGTACCAGACAGACTGGCAAGCAAGTTAATCATCAGTTGACAATCATTTGACCACGGCTGAACCTCAGCGCGGCTCAGAAGGTGTATCATCGTGGCCATAACGAACTGCCTGAAGAGCGGCAGCCCCTCGGGGATCGATGGCCAGACAGACGGCCGGATATGTGGAAGCCCGCAAACAAGGGCGATTGTGATGGAAGCCTGGAAAGACAGGTCAGTGGTATGGAACTCCGAAAACACGGAGAGTTACACAGCGAAGATACCCCCCGCAGCAAAGCGGGGGTGTTTTTTTCTCAGTGGTCTGTGGTCAGTGATCAGTGGTCAGACCGAATCAAGCTTCACGCTGTCTGCTCCTTTCGCTTCCTGTCCACTTGAAACACCCACCAGAGAATGGAACTGCGTTTCACGGCACCAATATTACTCATTGCTGACAGAGCCCGGCGGCTGGCAGCCGCGGCAACTCTCTTCTGCTTCTGTTTCTCATTCTGCTTCTGCCTGCTGCCTTTTGCCCACTCAAGCGGTCCCTGGGACCGCGTACCTGTCAGGCCATGGGCCTGACCTCCCACTGACCACTGATAACTATTTTTTTTACTCTGTATTGGTTGTCATTTTACGTGCGCCTTACCCAACGCAGGGTCGAAATCAGTATCATTCCAGTACAACGCAGTGCTCAGAAAGAAGAGCGGATTACAAAAGAGAAAGACCCCGCAGCGATGCGGGGTTTTCCTTTTCTTTATTCCGATTCGTGCAAGCACTCATCGGTCTGGCCCTGCGACGAAAGCAAGTTTCGTCGGGTCGGGCTGAAGTTATGAATTTCTCCTGCCGATTCGTGCAAACACTCATCGGTCTCTGAACGTGCACTGGGCCGGAAAGCCAGTTCCCGGACCCAGTGCAGGCATTGTGTTGTAGCGTGTTCTTCTTCCGTCTCGCCCAAGGGCTCGACGGTCTGGCCCTGCGCTGGCGCATTCGCGTCCAGCGGGTCGGGCTGAAGTTACATCGCTGCCCACGAAGATGCATCGCGCAATCAGCGAGGAGCTACGCTTCGAGCTGTATTGCAGACCCGCGAATGCCTGCATGAGCGGGCGTGGGAATCCGGTCTGGCCCTGCGCTGGCGCATTTGCGCACCCGGGTCGGGCTGACGGTAGCCCGGCGTTCACGCCGGGTCAGGCCGTGAATGTCGGGTCAGGCCGTGAATGTCGGGTCAGGCCGTAAACGGCCTGCTATCGGTTGGCAGTTCGCAATATTCCCATTGGAACTGCCTCTTGTCCGCGCTATCAGCGAGAGGCTCAGCCTTGAGCTGTATTGCAGACCCGCGAATGCCTGCAAGAGCGGGAATCAGAATCAGACCCGCGAATGCCTGCATGAGCGGGCGTGGGAATCCGGACTGGCGCTGCGGCGAAAGCAAGTTTCGTCGGGTCGGGCTGACGGTAGCCCGGTGTTTACGCCGGGTCTGGCTGAAGTTGCATCGCTGCCCTTGAAGAACAATCAGGGAAGTGTAGCGGTGGCGCCTCGCGCCAAATGAAAGGGCATCTCCCGATTACCAGTGAAATTCCATACTACTGATCCCTGCCTGGTTCATCGCGCATGCAATTACAAGCACCAATTGCCTGGAATCCTGCTTTCGGAATCAAGTTGCTTGCTCTCCCAATTGGCGCAAGGCGCCACCGCTACCCTGAATTCTGAACTTGTCGGAGCTGCCGGCGCCTAGCCCGCGGCTTCCTGCAGGAAAGGCGGCAGCTCATCCGCGCTCGGGCCATAGATGCTCGGCACCGCCACATCCAGCAGGCGCAGGTAGACACTGAGCTGGCCACGGTGGTGGTAGACGTGGCTGAGCAGGATCATGCGAGCGAAGAACATCCGCGGCATTGCCAGGAGCACGGTGCCATCCTTCACGAACTTCCATTCGGCGAGCATGAACTCATTGCTCAGGCCGGCAAGCGTCGCCCGCTGCTTCTCGAGACCGGCGTCAAAGGTCGCGAGAATGTTCTCCCTGGTCATTTCCGGCTGCTCGGCCGGCGGATCGGGAAAGCCCGTCTCGTCCTTCATCAGCATGTCGAGTACGCCATGCGGTGCGGCGGCGATATGCATCCCCAGCTCGCCGAGGCTCATCGACTTGTCGGCCGGCTTCCAGTCCAGCTTTGCCTCCGGCAGGCGCTCCAGGCACTTGCGAGTGGCAACCGCCTCCTGTTCGATCTCCATCAGGATCATCTCTGCAATATTCATCCTGTTCTCCCGTAGTGTTGTCAGATTAAATCAGAGAGCGGAGAGCAGAGAGCTGTGAGCAGACCCGATGTTCGAGAGATCCAGTCCGCTTTCGACTTTCCGCCTTCTCCTCCCTACACAAGCAGCCCGAGGATGTATTCCCGCTGGCTGCGCAGATTTGCCGGGATCCGGCTGAGATCCCCGCTGGCCTTGGCCATCAGCAGGCTGCCCTGCAGCGTGGCCATCCACAGTCCGGCCAGGGCCTGGCCGTCGAGCTCCCGCCCGCGTGCCCGCCCTGCCAGCTCAATCAGTCCGCCCAGGTCCTCGACTGCATGCACGAAGCACTGCTGTGCCGCATCCCGCAGTGTCGGATTGCTTTCGGCAACTTCCTGCACCGTCGTGCCGACGAGGCAGGAAGGATAGGCAGTGGGATCGGAGAACATCGCAATGAAGAAATCCAGGCAGCCCTGCAGGCGCTGCACGGGATCCTCCGTCTGCATGAAGGGGGCCCCCTGCATGGTGTTGCGGACCATCTCGTCCCAGCCGGCCAGACAGGCCACGGCCAGCTCCTCCTTGTTCTCGAAGTGGTAGAAGAAGCTGCCCTTGCTGACGCCCGCGGCCTCCACGATGCTGTCGACGCTCGTGGCGCTGTAGCCCTGGCGGCGGAATAGCTCCGTGCCGGCCCTGATCAGTTTTCCGCGGGCACCCTGCCCGTCTCTGGCGTTCACAGGAAAACTATACTGACCAGTCAGTTCAAAGTCAAGCCTTTCCACGATAATTTCCGGACAGCACCGGTCTCATTTGCCGGAATGCGGGGATATGGCTGGCGGAGCTGCTCGCGGGAATGTATTATCAATATGGACGCAGGCTCACAGCCCTGCAAGGAGATCGGATGGATAAGCTTCTGCGGCTCAGCGGAGCCGGACTGTTTGCAACACTGCTGTTGCTGCTCAGCATTGCCACATCCTGCACGGGGAAGCAGGCCAATGCTTCCAGCCGCTTCAGCTTCAAGAGCACGAGCGGGCAGATGCAGGATACGACCCAGTTCATCGGCAAGCCGCTGGTCGTCAACTTCTGGGCGGACTGGTGCCCGCCCTGCAAGGCCGAGCTGCCGGACCTGAATGCCAGCTATGAGGCGCACAAGAGCGACTTCAACATGATCGCGGTTTCGATGGACAGCTCGCAGGACCCTGACGGCTACTGGAAGCAGCAGGGCTATACGATCCCGATGTACCACGACGTGGATGGCGCGACGAAGTTCGCGATCCAGTACATCCCGACCACGCTGTTCATTGACGCCCAGGGGAATGTCGTGGATACCGCCTCCGGCGCGATCACCAAAGAGGACTTTGAACAGCGTCTGGCGAAGCTGCTGCAGTAGCCCGCAGCGTGATTGCATGTCGTCGCCGGCGTGCCGGACAGGCACGAGCGACCAGGTGCTGGGACATATGTCTCCGAATACAATACAAGGGATCTGAGGTAGGGCCAATGCACAGGGGATACATCTGGAAACTGCTGCCGCTGCTGGCAATCTGCCTGTGCCTGGCTGGCTGCAACAGAGGCAGCACCGCCAGGGGCAATCCCGTCAGTGAATTCCGCTTCAGGACCACCGCCGGCAGCATCGGCAGCACCGCTGACTACCTTGGCAAGCCACTCGTCGTCAACTTCTGGGCTGACTGGTGAGGCTACTGCGTCCAGGAGTTTCCTGGCTTCCAGCAGGCCTACGATGCCCATCCCGGCCAGTTCGAGATCCTCGCGGTGGCCGTGCCCAGAAGCCAGAATCCGGAGGGTTTCTGGCAGGAAAAGGGCTACAGCTTCCCGATGGTCCACGATCAGAACGGCGGGGAGCACTTCGGCGTGGGTCCGATTCCGCATACGATCTTCCTCGATGCCGAGGGCAACATCATCGACCAGCAGGTCGGGATGATGGAACCGGCGGAGTTCGAGGCCATGCTCAGCAAGCTGCTCAAGTAGTTGTACCTGAAAGCGGAACCGGCCCTGGCGGGCTGCCCGGGCGCAGCATCACATTGACGAACAGCGGACGATGCTCTGCGTCACATATGCGGCAGGCACATGCCCTTCCGCTGATATCATCTGATTCCTGACTCACCGAGGAGACCCAAGCGACATGAAAGCCACCAGAATCCTTTCCTTCATCATTGCGGCAGCCCTGCTGCTGAGCGTATCCTGCAACAAACCCGCCAATGATGCCAGTGACGGTGGGACCACCGTTTCTGAAACACAGCAGACTGAGCAGCAGATCGCGGATGCAGACTCCGGCATGGAGCAGGACAATCCCGGCGAGGGATCCGAAGCCGATTCCGCCGCATCAGCCCGCAGACTGCCGGAATTCAGCTTCCGCAGTGCAGAGGGAGATATCCTCGCTGTCAGCAGCTTCTACGGGAAGCCGCTGGTGATCAACTTCTGGGGCGACTGGTGCCCACCCTGCATTGATGAACTGCCGGCGCTCAATGAGGTCTACAAGGAGCGCAAGGCGGAGTTCGAGATGCTGGCGATCTCCGTTGACAGCCTGGCCGCCGAGGACTTCTGGAAGCAGAACGGCTACGAGATCCCGATGTACCACAACGTGGACGCAAAGGAGAAGCTCGGCCTGAGCGCTTACCCCTCGACCTTCTTCCTCAATGCAGAGGGTTCAATCGTGGGCTTTGTCACGGGTGACATGACCCGCGAGGACTTTGAGACCCGCCTGAAGACGATCCTGCGCCAGGACAGCTAGGCTGCGTCGGCCATTTCCTCGTCATCCTGGGAGCTGCCTTCACCGTTGATGCGGAAGCTTTCCATCAGGGGCTTGCCGAAATCACGCACGCGGGTGTCTTCCTTGGTCATCGGATCCATGTAGTAGAAGCTGAGGGTGTAGATGTCCTTGCCGCTGTAGGTGCAGAAGATCGAGTAGTAGATCTTGCCGCCGTTCACATCGGAATGGTCATCGATCTGGATCAGATTCCAGACATGGGTGCCAAGCGTGCTGCGGGTACGGCGGGCCTGACCCTCCACACGCGGCAGGGGCGGGTCGAGCACAGTGAAGCTGTCCTCGGCATTCAGCCAGTTGCTGAGCAGGGTGTCGCAGAAGATGTCGTAGGCGCTCTGCTCCAGCGGATCCTCGAAGCTGTCGACGCGGCACTGGATCAGCACGATCGGATCGCTCTCGCTGCCGAACCAGTTGAAGACCACCTGCTCCTCCTCATTCCAGTCATCGCTGCCGGGAGTCATCAGGGAGCCGTGGCTGGGCAGTTCGAGGCTGAAGTTTCCGAAGCTGCGGCGCGCATAGCTGACATTGCCGGCGGGAGCGGGAGTGCTCTCCTCCACCGCGGGGCTGTCCTCGGCTGCGGGCGCGGGATCATCCTCCTGGGCCAGGGCCGCGAAGGGCAGGGCCAGGACGAGCAGCATGATCAGAGTGAGCTTCTTCATCAGATTTCCTTTCAGGCGGGCGGTTCCCGCGGATGGTCCACTGGGACCCGATGATTGTAACTTACAGTCAGGAATCGGACATCATCCGGCATAGTTTAAGACTGCATCCCTTCCTGACGTGAAAATCGCCGGAAATGCTCAGGCCGGCACCGCGAATCCGCTGGGCAGGCGGTCACAGCTCCAGCACAGCAGCGCGCAGCGGCTGGCCACGCCCCAGGTGACCTGCTCGGCGATGCGGCAGCGTGGATCAAGGAAGGCTTCTTCGCTGATTTCCACGCCGCGGTTGACCGGGCCGGGGTGCATGATGATCGCGTGCGGCGGCAGCTTCCTCATGCGGTGGCCGAACAGGCCGTAGAGCTTGGAGTATTCGTCGGAGTTCGTCAGGTAGCCGCCCTCCATCCGCTCGCGCTGCATGCGCAGCATCATCACGGCGTCGACATCCGGCAGCACACGGTCGATGTCGGTGTCCCAGGTGACACTGCCGTATCCCGTCGTGTCATCCGCCCAGTGCTCCGGCAGCAGGCCCTGCCAGCCGTCGGGCATCAGCTGCGGCGGGGCCACGAGCACGGTGTCCATTCCGAGGCTGGCCCAGAGCTGCAGGTTGGAACGCATCACGCGGCTGTGACGCAGGTCGCCGACAATCGCCACGCGGCGGCCCTTCTCCAGCAGGCCGGCGCGGCGCAGGGTGAGGGCGTCGAGCAGGGCCTGTGTCGGATGCTGGCCGAGCCCGCTGCCGGCGTTGATCAGCCCGCGCTCGAAGTACTGCGCGAAGATCCTGATCGCATCGGCGGTTTCATGGCGCATCACCACGCAGTTGTGGTCCATCGCATTGAGCGTCAGCGCGGTGTCCTTCACGCTTTCGCCCTTCTCAGTACTGCTGCCCTTGCTGCCGACGTTGATGGTGTCACTGCCGAGCATCTTGCCCGCGACCTCGAAGGAGGCCCGGGTACGGGTTGAGGCCTCGTAGAACAGCAGGATGCAGGAGGTGCCGCGCAGGGTGTCCAGCTTGAAGCCGCCGGCCTCGACCTGCGGCATGAACCACTCGGAGAGGTCCAGCAGGCGGTGCAGGTCCGCGGTGGACAGGTCAAGAATGGAAACCAGATGGCGGTAACTCACGCTGAAT
The DNA here is from genome assembly GCA_041395205.1 of bacterium. Lineage (GTDB taxonomy): Bacteria > 4484-113 > 4484-113 > 4484-113 > JAFGCY01 > JAHEFU01. Next base: position 352,921 of record JAWLAZ010000001.1, on the reverse strand, counting down.
ATTGTAAGGGAGAGCAGCGCAGGCCTGACTGAACTGCAAGTGCTGTCCGGGCCGCCCAGCCCGGCCCGGCCGGGCTGGAAATCAGGCTGCTAGAATCAGGGCATCCCACCGGGACTTTCATAGGTGATTTCGTGCGCATACCGATTCTGATGCTCCTCGTGCTGCTGCTTGCCTCCTGTTCAGCAGGCCGCACTCCTCTCGCCTCGGACAGTGAGCCCGGCCCTTCCCTCCTTGAGGACATTGCCATTGCCAGCCGCAGCGGATTCCGGCTGATTCCCCAGCCGGGCATGCAGGGACTGTACGACCGGGCGGAGTTTTCGCTGGAGGTTGAGCAGGATGCGGAGCAGGGTTACAGCGTGGAGGTGCGGATGGAGGGTGCGGATATCCGCGCCGCACTGTTCACGCTGGAACTGCCGGATTCAGCACTGCAGCTCTTCACCCATACCACGCCGGTCCTGCCGGTCGCTGGCAGCCAGCCGCAGCTGCAGCTTGTCAGGCAGGCAGGCCAGGCCCTGCACTGCGGTGTGGTCCTGCCCAACCCGGATGAAAGCACCGGTGCGAACGGCAGTTTCGTCCTGACCAGGCTCAGCTTCCGCAGCGGACAAGGCGCGGCGGATGTCACGCGGCGGATCTCCTCAGTGGAGAATGCCGCTGCGCAGGATCTGTACATTGACATTCCCGCGGGCATGCTCAGCTTCGATCTGGACTTCACTGGCGACTACGACCAGAATGGCGAGGTCAACATCTCAGACCTCGTGCAGCTCGGGCGCAACTTCCAGAAGAGCGGGCCCTTCCCCGCAGATTCCGTTGAATCCGTCGTGGACGGAGATGGCAATTCCGAGATCAACCTGGCGGACATCACGCCGATCGGCGTGCATTTCGGCAAGCGGCTGTCCGGCTGGCGGATCCAGGGTGGCAAGCGGGCGGACTGGGCACAGCCCGGGGCCGGCACGGAGCTGGCGGAGATTCCCTTCTCCGCACTGACGGGCAGCCCGGAAGCCGAGCGCCTGCACTTCGAGGGCAGTGTCGACGGACTGCAGGGCTTCGGCGGGGAATCCGCCTGGCTGGTGCCATTCAATGATGAGGGCGAGGGCCCGGCCGGCGAGCGCCGGGACTTCGGGGTGTTCATTGAGATCCGCCAGAACAGCTACCTGCTGGACGGCGTGGCCACACCCTTCAGCAACTGGGGCAAGGTCTTCCTTGACTACCCGACCGATCCGGCCAGCAAGGTGCTGCAGTTCAGCCTGCAGCTGAACGGGCGCAGCGTGATCGGGAACCTGCCGCTGCGCAGTGGCGGCCAGCCCGGTGAGCGCCATCAGATTGCCATTCCGGTTGACCTGGACATCGTCTCCGGTACGCAGCTCACGAGCGTGGAATATGCCTACAGCCTCGGCACGGACAAGCTGGCCTCCGCGCTGTCCGACCCGCTCACGGCGGAGGTGGGCAGCAATGCCGTCGTGATTGATTCCGGCGAGGATGACGAGCAGCTGCAGCTGACCGCTGAGGATCTCCCCCCGACCTGGTTCCTGGAAATCGGCGGAGAGCTGCTGGACTCCGGCTTCCTGCCCACTTCAACGATTGTCAACCAGCAGTGCGGCAAGCGGGAATGCGCACCGGCGGCGGTGTCCAACAGCCTGCAGATGCTCAGCCGGATCAACCCGACGATCAACCAGGACCTGGACTTCAGCATCGAGGAGATGAAGAAGCCCACGCAGTGGGACAAGGGGGCCACGGGCGGGGCTCCGGACAGTCCCGATGCCTGGTGGAACAGCAAGAAGCAGTGGATGGAGGACAACGAGGACTACCCGGTCTCGACCGAGATCGTCTACGAGAAGACGGAGATCGACCGTGTGCTGCAGGACATCAAGAACGGCAGGGATGTGGAACTGCGCGTGCCGGGGCATGTGGTGCTGCTCACGGGGATTGCCAAGTTCGCCGGCTCCAGGTACGCGCTGGAAATGGCACATGATGAGAACCAGGCGGACCCTGAATCCGGCCTGGTGCGGGAGCTTGCGGCCTTCGACGCCGATACCTGCACCTTCCGCGGTGAAGCCTGGATCAACGGCAAGGAGCTGTCCGACGGCAGCGGTGATGGCGCCCTGTTCGTGGTGGAGGACTTCACGAACAGGCCGCGGCCGGTCAGCACCTGGAAGATTGACATTACGGACCTGCTGCCGGATCCGTCCGATCCTGGGCCGATCGGGGACGGGCACAATGGCAAGGCGAAGCTGATTGACAACGACACCGGGGAAACCGTCGGCAGCATTCCCTACACCTTCGGTGATCCCGGCGCCCTGCCGGGCAGCGAGCGGATCCGCTGGGACTGGAATCCGGATGACCCCTTCTCCCCGGTGATCATCTTTGACAACCAGTCCGGCTCGGACCTGCCCTACCTGCGCTTCGATGCCAGCCTGCTGGAACCGGCGGTGCAGGACTGGGTGCGCGGCGTGCTGGGCATGAGCTTCGGAATCAGCCATGCATCAAATCTCAGCCCCGGCCTGGGATCAGGTTACGTGGATATTGACGACGATGCCGGGAACCTGCTCGGCCAGGTGCTGATCGGCCGGGTGGACGTGCCAGCCGGCGGTGATCCCGAGGCCGTGATCGCGGAATACATCCTGCCACGCCCGGACCTCACGATCACCATCAACACCACACCGTTCAGCATCATCGAGGTCGTGGAAAGCCAGGTGATCGTCAGCCTCGACGAGACGAAGCAGCCCTAGCCCGCCGGACCCGGGGCACATGCCGGGGCTTAACCGGATCAGGGCCTGCCGGCTGCGGGTGATCCCGCCTCAGGGAAGCGGGAAGACCCTGGCCCGGCAGTAGATGCGGTTGCTTTCCACGCCGTCACCATTCGTGGCGAACACGTAGCAGTCCGTGACGTTGGGGTGGAACTGCGCGGTACCCGGCGGTTCCCAGTTGTTGAAGACGTTCGGGCTGGGCACCGCCGCCCAGGTCAGGGTATTCACGTCCACCACCTCTCCGCTGCCATCGGGCAGGGTATTGGCAACGAAGCTGAACGCTGTCTGGCCGTCGGAGTTGAAGGCCACGTTGCGCACGAGCCAGGGGTTGGCCTGGCTGCCGTCGCCCTCCACACCAACCCAGTCCGCATCCGCCGGGTCCGGCATGATGTAGAGCTGCTCGACCACCTCGGGCACGTGGATGAAGTGCAGGCTGTTCTGGGTGTCAACACCGCCCGCCACGCCGTCCAGCGAGAACTGCGTGTTCTGGTAGGCCGGGTCGAACTGCACCTCGCCCGTCGGCTGGTCGATGCTGAGCGTGGCCCCGGCGGCACTCGCGCGGATCTCCACGCCGGCCTGGCCCGTGACATTCTGGCCGTCGTCAGTGATCCTGAACGTGAAGCTGTTGCCGATGATCGCATCCGTCAGCACGAAGGGGTCGGCAGCCGTGCCGCTGCCCTGCGCCGGCCGGTCGAGGAAGTCCAGCACGATGAAGGGCGGCTCGTCCACGATCTCCGGCACGAACACCGCCGCCGGAGTGAAGCCGAGGTTGCCCAGTCCGTCCTCCAGGCGCGGGTAGTAGCCATTGCCGGGCAGCGGATTGCCCGGGGCGTAGCTGAAGCCCAGGCGGTCCTTGCTTTTGTCACCGCTCGCAGTCGCCAGCGCCAGGCTGTCGATGTCAGTGTGGTTACCACCCACGATCTCGAACAGGTGGTAGCCACCGCTGCCGGCATTGCCGAAGTTGATGCCGATCGGGGTGATGTCCGCGAGGTTGATCACACCGTTGCCATCGCCATCCACCACGCTCTCCACCTTCTCCAGCGGGAAGCCGCCGGCCTGGCTCTTGTTGAAGTGCTGGGCCAGCGGGGTCAGGTCGGCGACGTTCACCTCGCCGATCTGGTCGTAGTCCGCCGGATTGTTGTAGAGCCAGCGTGCGAGCTTTGCATCATTGTCCCAGCTCAGCTGCAGCGGTGTGGCCTTGGCACTGTCATTGACCTTTGCCGCCATCCGCGCCTGCGGCTCAATCCGGAAACGCAGCAGGGCCAGCTCGCCGTCGCCGCTGAAGCCGGCCTGCTCCTCAGGATGCACCAGCACCTGGCCGGCCTGCAGGCGTCCCGGAGCCAGAGGCTGCATCATTGCCAGCACTGCTTCCCCATTGCCAAAGGCGGCAGCCGGACTGGCGCTCAGCGGGTTGAGCCTTGCAGCATCGAATTCCACTTCGTAGTACAGCGCCCGGAGATTCTGTGCGCCACCTGCCCGCACACTGACCAGCAGCTCATTGCCAAGCTGGCGGCTGCTCAGCTCAAGTGATTCAGCCTCGGAATCCGCGATGAAGCTTTCATCCAGCACATGCAGGCTGAGGCTGGCAGCCAGGTCTCGGCTCCCGTTGCCGAACTGCTGCATCGTGCCGGCGCAGGCGCTGGCAAGCAGTGCAAGCAGCAGGGACAGGCCGGTGGCGAAGCGAATCCACATGGGGACCCCCTGGGGCGATATGCCGTACATATAGATGTTATGGCAGCCGCGCGCAAAGGTCAATCAGCTCAGGCTGTGCGGGCAGCAATCACAGCGGAATGTACTGGGTTACCACGTAGACGTCATTCGTCTTGTTCAGCTCCGCATCCATTACATAGACGAAGGTGTTGGTGAAGTTCTCATCGAAGGTCGCTGTTCCCGGTGTGCTCCAGTCGTTGGTCACCATGAAGGGAAACTCCGCTGACCAGACCAGGCCCGGACTGTCCACCGGAATGGGCGTACCCAGGCCGTCTGCCCGGGTATTGAGAATGAAGCTGAATGCCACGCTGCCATCCGTATTGAAGAGCTGCGTGGCTATCACGAATGCCGTTTCCGCCGTCAGGCCGTCACCTGTGACGCTGGCCCAGTCAGGATCGCTGGGATCCGGCAGCAGGAAGAAGCCCTCACCCGGTGCCGGATGCAGGAAGTGGATGCCGTTGCTGCTGGCCTGGCCCTGCCAGTCCGCCTGCATCAGGAACGGGGTGTCGAGGAAGGCGGGGTCGAACTGCACGGCACCGCTGAGCTGATCAATGCTCAGGAGCGCCCCGGCTTCGCTGCAGCTGATGCTGCATCCCGGCTGGCCGGTGACATCCGTACCGCCGGCACTCACGCTGAAGTGGAAGCTCTGGCCGATGTTGCCCGCATTGAGGATGTAGGGATTCCCCGCACTGCCGTCGCCCAGCGCGGGTTTGTCCTCCGTTGCCAGTTCAATCAGCACCTCGACCGGCAGGCTGTGGATGAAGTAGATGCGGTTGTCAGTGACCCGGCTGCCGGCGATTCCGTCCAGATGGAACAGCGTGTCGGTCCAGGCCGGGTTGAACTGCACCTCACCGGTGTCCTGATCAATGCTGAGCGCGGCCTGGGGGTCAAAGGCGCGGATGAACACATCGGGATCGCCGGTGATGTCGGTGCCGTCGTCAAGAATCGCGAAGGTGTAGCTGGCGCTGATGTCGGCCAGGTCGATGATGTAGGGATCAGCCTCGGTGCCACTGCCCTCTGCCGGGGTGTCATCCTCAGCGAGCACGATCGTCAGCGGCGCTTCCGGACCCTCCCCGGGAGGAGCGAAGCCGAGGTTGCCGGCAGTGTCGCTGAGCACCGGCCAGTAGCTGTCGCCCGGCTGCGGGGAGGGAGGCGCGAAGCTGAACTGCAGGCGCTGGCTGCGCGTGTCCCCGGTGCCGGCGCTGAGCGGGACCGTGGCGATCTCCTGCCCGCCGCTGCCGGAATCGGCATAGATGCGGTAACCGCCGTTGCCACTGTTGAGGAAGTTCTGGCCGAGCGGGGTGATGTCCGCCAGGTTGATGAAGCCGTTGCCATCGCCGTCCACCAGGCTCTGGGCGGTTTCAATCGCGAAGCCGCCGCTCTGCTGCTGGCCGAAGAACTGGGCGAGCCGTGTCAGGTCCGCCAGGTTGACCTCGCCGTTCTGGTCGTAGTCCGCCTGGTTGTTGTAGAGCCAGCGCAGCTGGGCATTGTCCTGGTCCCAGCTCAGCAGGTAGGGAGAACTGCCGCCGGGAGAGCTGTTGATCTTCGACGCCTGGCGCTGCTGCAGTGGCTGTGCTGCCAGTGCGAAGCGCAGCTCCGCCACAGCGGCGTTGCCATTCAGGCCGGGCTGCTGCTCGGGATGGACCAGCACCTGTCCGGCATATACCCGGCCCCGCTCAGCATGCAGCAGCTGCAGGGTCTTGCCGGGATCACCGAATCCCGGCAGGGCGTGAGCTGTCAAGGGGCTCAGCACAGCGGGATCGAATTCCAGTGCATAGTAGAGCGCCCGCAGGCCCTGGGCTTCCTCCACCTGAATCCTCACGAGCAGTTCCGATCCGGACAGGCTGCTGGCCAGGCTGAAGCCCCCGGCCGAGGAATCGCCGATGAAGCTGTCGCTGAGCACGCTCAGTTTCAGGGAATCCGCAGCACGCGCGGGATCCGCCGGAGCAGTGGGAGCACCTCCGGAGCAGGCGCTGAGCATCAGTCCGAACAGAATGGCAATACAGGCAGGCAGCAGGAAACGCATATGAACCCCCATCAATAAACGGCCTACTCAGATTTTACTGGCCATCCTGCAACTGCACAAGTGACAGTACACATCAGGGTTGAACTGGCCTCAGAATCTGATGATGAAACCGGCGTACTGCCTGCTGCTCCTGCCGTCTGCTTTCAGCTTCCTGCCTACTTTCCGCCCACGTTGCCATAGCCCACGGTCTGCCAGACGCCGTCCGCGAACTTCATGATCACGCGCTGCCCGCCCAGGTTGCTGAACTTCAGCCAGGGCTCGCCGTTCATGGTGCTGATGCTGACATCGCTCGCGAAATCCACATCGGCGGAGAGGGCTTCGCTCCACCAGCCATTGCCATCCTGGTAGGCGCCCATGATCGTGTCGCCCTCGCGGAACACCAGCGTCAGGCCGTGCAGGCTGTGGTAGGTGGCGAAGCAGCCGAACTCATGCTGAGCGCCCGCACTCACGGTCTGGGCCGGACCCTGCTCGGGGCCGACGCTCAGCCGCCCGTTGTCATCGAGCGCGATCAGCGTGGCCGTACCGTCCGCCAGCTCCAGGCGGGTCTGGGTGCGGAAGCGCGTGGAATAGCTCTCCACGGGCGGTGCGGCCTCCGGCTGCGCTGCGGGAGGCTCCGGCTGCTCGCGGTATTCACGCGGCGGCTGGGGCAGGGCTGCACCACTGGCACCGCCATCGCCGTAGTAGTAATAGTTGTTGGTCACGCTGTTGTCATTGACGATCGTGTCCGCACTGTCGTCATAGCGGTCCCGGCTGCCGTTGCGGTCGCGGTAGTAACCGAGCTCGGGATAGTCCGGCGCGGTGTACAGCGGCCGCTGCTGCTGGAAGCTGTCCTGGTAGCCGAGCCCCATCACGGGATAGCCGTACTGGATCACCAGCGGATAGCCGCCGGAGTAGTAGCCACCGTAGCCGCTGCCATATCCGCCGCAGCCGCAGCCGTCCCAGCAGTTGCCACGATGGCTGCGGTAGGCCGCCTGGGGCAGGCCGAGGTACTGGCTGTCCGGCAGCACACGCTCGCTGCCGCTCTCCAGGCCGCGCGGAATGAACAGGCGGTAGCCGCCGCGGTCATTGGGGTGGCTGGATGTCTCGCCGTAGCCGTAGCTGAAGTCGTTGTAGTAGTTGTTGTGGCGGTTGCGGTGGCGGTTGCGCCCCGTGTAGAGCCGGTTGCCGAAGTCCGCGGAGAAGTCCCCGTCGCGGTAGCTCAGCGAGAGCCCGGGCTGGTAGCCGTAGCCATAACCGTAGTCGTAGTAGTAGGGATTGCCATACAGGCCGTAGCCGTAGACCTGGGCGTTGACATAGCTCCGCTCCCCGGAGTCGAAGCGCAGGCGCAGGGAGAAGTCATCATCGGCCTGCGCCGCCGTTGCCAGCATGGCTGCCGCCACAAGCGTCCCCGCCAGCGTCCTGAGTACTGTCCGTCCGAGCATGCTCCACCTCCGGGCGCAGCCGACTGCGCCTTCGCACATACATATATAGACTACCAGAATGGACAGCCGGTTCGCCTGTCCTTGTTACGGGGCCTGCTCTGGTATCATCCCCCGCGGTGGAACGGAGCTTCGACATCATCGTGGTGGGCGGCGGGCACAGCGGCTGCGAGGCCGTGCATGCGGCAGCGCGGCTCGGGCTGAACTGCTGCCTGGTCACGATGCGCCTCGACGGCATCGGGCACATGCCCTGCAACCCGAGCATCGGCGGCCCGGCCAAGGGCCACCTGACCCGCGAGATCGATGCGCTGGGGGGTCTGCAGGGCAGCGTCACGGATGCCACATATGTGAATGTGAGGATGCTGAACACCGGCAAGGGTGCTTCCGTGCAGGCCCTGCGTGCCCAGAGTGACCGCATCGGCTACAGCATGGAAATGCGCCGCCGCCTCGAACTGACGCCGAACATCACGCTTGTGGAAGGCGAGGTGACGCAGATCCTTACGCAGCCGGATCCTGCGGGCGGCATCCCGGCTACTCGCGGAGTGAGGCTGGCGGACGGGCGTGAACTGGCTGCCAGCCGCGTGGTGATCTGCCCCGGGACCTTCACCCGCGCGGTCTGCTTCGTCGGTGACCGCAGGCATGAGGCCGGGCGCTGGGGCGAGAATTCCGCGATGGCGCTCGGGTATGACCTCGAGCAGCACGGCATCCGCACCCAGCGGCTCAAGACCGGCACCAGCCCGCGCATCGACAGACACAGCCTGGATTACACCGCGCTTATGCCGCAGCTCAGCGAATGGCGCACGGATGCCTTCTCGAACTACGAGCCGAGCATGCTCCCGAGCTGGTTCCTGCCCTGCTGGCTGACTCGCACGACGGAGGCCACCTGCCGCCTGATCCTCGAGAAGCAGCACACATCCGCGCTCTACAGCGGGGCCGTGACCGGCACCGGGCCGCGCTACTGCCCGAGCATCGAGGACAAGGTGGTGCGCTTCCCGGATGTGATGCGCCATCCGATCTTCATTGAGCCCGACGGCCTGAACGTGGACATCCTCTACCTGCAGGGCCTCTCCACCTCCCTGCCGCTGGAGGTGCAGCGCGAATTCCTGGCGAGCATCCCAGGCCTGGAGAACGCGAAGATCCGCCGGCCGGGTTATGCCGTGGAGTATGACGCGGTCAACCCGCTGGACCTCACGCATCAGCTGGAGAGCCGCCAGATCAGCGGGCTGTACTGCGCCGGGCAATTCAACGGCACGAGCGGCTATGAGGAGGCGGCCGCCCAGGGCCTGTTCGCCGGGGCCTGCGCCGCGCTTTCGCTCATGGGCCGTGAGCCCCTGCCACTCAGCCGCGAGAACAGCTACATCGGTGTGCTGGTTGACGACCTCACCACCCGCGGCACGGATGAGCCCTACCGCATGCTCACAGCGCGCTGCGAGCACCGCCTGCTCCTGCGCCATGACAATGCCTTCCTGCGCCTCGGACCGATCGCGCGCGACTGGGGCCTGCTCAGTGCGCAGCAGATTGCCACGCTGGAATCCCTGCGCACGAAGGTCCATGCCCTCGATGCACGCCTGGCGGAAGGCCGGATCACGGCAGTGCAGCAGCAGGCGCTGGGCCTGGCATTCAGCCGCAGTGAAACCCGCCGCGCGCGGGAACTGGTGCGCATGGGAGCTGCGATTGCCGCGCTGCTGGAGCTGCTGGGAAATGACGAGTCAGAGGCTGACAACTCAGGGTTGCAGCCCGCGCAGCCGCCCGCCGCCGAGCGCTGGCCCACGGCCCTGGACCGCCCGCTGGGCAGCTCGCTGGATGCCCCGGCGGTCGGCGTCTCCGGCTACATGGACAGCGCCATCGAACTCGGCAGCGTGATTGCCAATCCGCATTCGGGCAGGCTCGGGCGCAGTGATGCCCCGGCCCCGGCCAGCCTGCAGGCCCTGCATCTCTGGCAACTGGCCAGCGCGCATCTGAGCGTGGAGATCCTCTACGAGGGCTATCTGGAGCGGGCCCGGGCCGAGATCGAGAAGGTGCGCGGACACAGTGAGCTGCTGATCCCGGCGGACTTCGACTTCCACGCTGTGGAGGGCCTGCTGATCAGCACGCGCCAGCTGCTGACGCGGGCGCGGCCCGCCACCCTGGGCCAGGCGGCCCGGGTCAGTGGTGTGACCCCCGCCGACATGGCGAATTTACTGGTGGCGCTCAGGCGATTTCTGGCAGCTAGTGAACTGTTGAAGCAGGGATAAGACGGCGCTCTGACAAGGAGTCGCTTTACATTTTTCCTTAACAGTTGATAAATCGCGCTCTTGTTCTGACACGATTTCGCAATTTTCGGCTATAATCATTGCCGCGCACCGGGTTTCACCGCGATTTAATTTTCTGATATCGCTGTGAATTCACTTGCGAGGCCTGACATCCGGTGATATATTCCCTGCCATGTCCGGTACGCCGGACAGGAGGAAGTGCAGATGAGTCATGGGCTTATCAGGCGGTTCTTCGGGTGGTGTACTCTGGGGTTTGTGGTGATGGGAAGTCTCAGTCCTGCGCAGGCGCAGGGCGAGGACAAGCAGATCCGTGTACACCTTGCCAATGAGGTGATCCCGCTGAACAGCCACGCGACCACGGTCGCGGGATTCCTGGACGAATTGTCAATCAATCTGCCGCAGGACGCCTTTGTCGACCCGCCGGTGAACGCCGCTCTGAATGATGGGATGAGCGTGTTCCTGGAGGGCCTGAGCGTCACGCGCGGCGTGAGCACGCGCACAGTGCCGCCCCGGGTCGAGGTGATCGATTCCTGGCACTGCGGTCCGGAGCAGATGGTGATCGAGAGCCCGGGCCGCGACGGCATCGTGGAGAGCACCTGCACGGTGTTCTTCCTGAAGGGCCGCGAGGTCGGCCGCCGCCAGCACGACAAGGTGCTGCGCGAGATGCAGCCCACCCGCGTCGTGCGTTACCACCAGCTCACGAGTGAGGACGGCCCGAGCATCGAGGAGATCCTCGAGCGCCGCATGCCGCCCTCGGACCTCGTTCCCGCCCCCGGCCGCTGGAAGAGCAAGCTCACGATGGAGTCCACGGCCTACGAGCCCGGACCGACGAGCTGCGGCAAGTGGGCCAGCGGCTACACCGCCAATGGCACCAGGGCCGGCTACGGCGTGGTCGCCGTGGACACCTCCGTCATCCCGCTCGGCACCCGGCTCTACATCGAGGGCTATGGCTATGCCGTGGCCGCCGACACCGGTGGGGCGATCAACGGCCATGACATCGACCTCGGCTTCCTGACTGTCGAGGAATGCCTGCAGTGGGGCCGCAAGGACGTCACTGTCTACATTTTGTATTGATCTTCCGCCTCACGCAAGCGCTCGGCGGTCTGGCGCTGCGGCCGGCTAAGCCGTCCGGGTCGCGCTGAACAGAGGATCCAGGAGCTCGGTTGTAGGGTGTATCGGAGGTCAGGCCCATGGCCTGACAGGAGGCCAGTGCCATGCACTGGCAGGAGTTTCGCGACCATTCTGGCAACTCTTGCTGCGGCTTGAAGCCGCATGAATGAGTCAGCGCTATTCAGTCCACTTCCCCATAGTCCAGTTCCTTCAGCAGGTAATCGATCACGACACTCTCAAACAGCGTATTCATGTCATTGCTTGCTGAGTGATATAGGTGGAAGACAATCAATCAAAGGCCTGACAGGAGGCCAGCGCCTCGCACTGGCAGGAGTTGCGCAGATTGCCCGTGTACGAACTTCTCGAACCATTCGTTCTGTAGATTCGTGACTGATCCGATCTGAGATCAATGCATCGCTTCTGGATTACGATCCGCTTGGATTCGACACAGAGCGGGATTCCGGGAGATTGCCTATTCAGTCAGCACTGCTGGCTTCGTGGCAGTCTCTCCCAGTCACGCCCGGGGCGCGTCGTTACTAAGTACCAAGAACTTCTTCCACTAAGAACTATTGCCTTACGGCTGAGTTTCCTTTGCCCGGCTTATGCCGGGCCTCCGCCGAAACCTGCAACCGGAAACCTGCAACCCGATCCCCGAAACCCGGCCCCTGTTGCCAGACTAAAGTCTGGCCTCCGCTACCCCCTACACCCCAGCTCCTAGATCCTAGTGTGATCGCACCATGTTGACAACGGCCACCACGATTGCCGCGCCGACGATGCTCCAGACCAGCGAGAAGGGTGCCCCGCCCACCATCAGCGGCACCGGTTCCGGAAAGTGGAAGTAGTTGGCGATCCAGGGTCCGACGATCGTGCCGAGGAAGCCGAGCAGGATCACGGCCAGGATGTGCACGCGGCGCGAGCCCATCAGCGCGCTGGCGGCATAACCGATCACACCGGCGATCACGAGCTGCAGCAGGAGGTTCAGAAGGCCCATGGCTGATATTGTAGTACCGCCACATGGAATCCGCGATCCGCTACAGCCGCCTCGCCCGCTATGCCCCGTTCGGGCAGCTGCTGCCGCTCTGGCAGCAGAGCCACTGCGTCGTGATCGGGCTCGGGGGTCTGGGCAGCGGGCTCGCGATGCAGCTGGCACGCTTCGGTGTCAAGCGCATTACGCTGATCGACCGCGACACGGTCGGCTTCGAGAACCTCGGGCACCAGAGCCTGTTCACGACCGCGCATGCGGAGGCCGCCGTGCCGAAGGTGCAGGCCGCCGCACAAGTGCTGGCGGCGGTCAACCCGGCCGTCGAGCTCGATCCGCAGTGCGCCGATCTCAGCCGCCACAACATCGAGCAGCTCTGCGCCGGGGCCACGCTGCTCTTCGACGGCCTCGATTCCTACTACACGCGCTACATCGTCAATGACCATGCCCTGAGGAGTGCCACGCCCTGGCTATCCGCCGGGGTGGTGCGCGGTGAGCTGAGTGCGCGGGCGGTGCTGCCCGCCGTGACTGGCTGCCTGCGCTGCCTGCTGCCGGAGCCGCCGCCGCCGGGCAGCGTGCCCACCTGCAGCGCGGAGGGCGTGTTCGGCCCGCTGCTCAGTGTTGCCAATGCCATCCAGCTGGAACAGGCCGGGCGGATCCTCGGCGGGACGCTGACCCGCAGTGAGGATGCGCTCTACAGCCTGCGCCTGCCGGACTGGAACATCCGCCGCCTGCAGCTCAGCGGGCCACAGGCGGATTGCCCGGCCTGCAGCGGGCGCTATGAATTCCTCGACGGCAGCCGCGATGCCGAGGCCAGCGCCGCCTGCAGTGAGGGCCGCTTCGAGCTGGAGCTGGGCACGGCGCTGGACATCGATGCCCTGGCCGCGCGGCTCTCCGCTGAGCCCGGCTGGGAAGTCCGTCCCAACCGCTGGTGCCTGGTGGCACAGCACGCTGCGGAGCGCTACACCATCTTCCCCTCAGGCAAGCTCGTGCTCAGCGGGGGGGACAGTGCGCGCCTGCATGCCTTTGTGGCGGAGTGGCTCGGGAGCTGAGCCCGCAGTGTTACCATGTATGCGGGCAATGAGAGGATATCCAATGAGAATCTGCAAGACTTTGATGTTGCTGCTGGCGGCGCTGCTGCTCTACGGCTGCCCCAGTCCCGACAACCAGAAGAAGGTGCAGGAGGCGGCCCGCGTCCCCGGTCTCGAGGAGGCCGTGATCGCCAAGGACCGTGCCCTGCAGGCCGCTATCGAGATGAGCTGGAAGGCCGATGTTGAGCTGCTGCAGGAGCAGCTTGCGGTGGAGGAGGTGCATGCCGGCAAGGTGCGCATCACCGGCATCGTCTCCCGCGAGAAGCTCAAGCAGCGCGCCGAGGCAATTGCGAAGGAACAGGAAGGCGTGGTGGACGTGATCAGCACGATCACGGTCGACGAAAGCCTGATGGACAAGCGCTTCTCGCTTGACGATAAGTAGCCAAGCTTCCGCTAGTGCGGAGACAGATAGAGATCAAATGCAAAGGAGCTGACATTGCACAGTGCAAGAATGAACCTGGCCCTGCTGCTGCTGGTGGCGCTGCCGCTCTTGAACAGCTGCTGGTTCGCCAGCCAGAAGGGGCCTGACACCACCTCTGCGGTGGAAACGGCCAGCATCCAGAAGGAAGTTGCCACCCCGGAAACCACGCAGCGCGAAACCACCGGTGGCAACGTGCCCAGCACACAGGTGGATCTGGCCTACACCACCTTCGCCGGCGGCAGCGGCAGCATCACGGCGCTGGCCGGCAAGCCCGCCGTTGTCAACATGTGGGCTGTCTGGTGAGCTTCCTGTCTTCAGGAGTTGCCTGAATTCTTGGAAGTGCGCGAGGAACATGGAGACAGCATCAACTGGCTGTTCGTGGCCACCGATGAAATGGGTGACCCGAAACAGCTGGTGAAGGACAAGGGCTGGGACCCCAGCCTGTTCGCCCTGGGGGAGGACATCGAGAGCTATCACAAGGGCCCCAACCCCACGACCTACTTCTACGACTCCAGCGGCAGGCTGGTGGAGACGGTCAAGGGTGCGATGCACAAGGAGGACCTGCAGGCGAAGGTCGCGGCCCTGCAGTAGAACGGACTGACACAGCGGGCGAGGCCAAGGACCCGCCCGGCATGGCCGCCTGGCGGCTCAAGCCCCGGCCTGGGCCTGCCGAAATATGGGCAGATGAGTTGTCCCGCCGACCCGAATCTGTCAATCACCGGCCTGCAGCAGCTGCCGGCCCCGGCCAGCCTGCCGGAGGTCCCGCCACAGCTGCTGGACTTCGGCAGTGAGCTGCGGCTCTCGCGCCTGCTGGCGATCTACCGCCGTGGCAGCCGGATCTTCGCCTCGCGCAGTGCGCTGGAGGAACTGAGCGAGCTGCTCAGGCCGCAGCTGGAACGGGGCCGGGTTGTCAACGACTTCGAGTGGAAGACCCTGCTGCTGCTGAGCGCTGCGGCCTTCCAGAGCGCGGATGAGAACCTGCGCCGGCGCTGTGCCCTGACGGCGGAGCGCTGCCGCAGCCTGGCGGTCACACGCTGGGCGCGCATGTGCGCAACCGCCGTCAATGCCCAGCTGCGTCCGGCCCTGCTGCCGGAGCTGACGGAATACCTGGACGACCTCGACCATGTCGGCAGCACCGCCGCCGTGCTGCTCAGCCAGGGCGCTTATACCGCCAGCCAGCGCCTGCTGCTCGGCAAGGCCGTGGCCCGGCTCACGCTCTATGAGGAGGCCTACAGCTTCCCGGGCCATCCGAATGTGCAGTACCACCTCGCCCTCGCCATGCAGCGCATCCTCGAAACGCGGCAGTTCGACGAAGCGGCCCTGCTCGGGATGCTGCGCCGGCTGGAATCCGAGCCGGAGCAGGCGGCCTTCCGCCTCGGGCTCAGCGCCCTGCGCGAACTCTGCCCGCTGCAGCTCAGCTCAGCGAATGATGACAGCGCACTGCAGGCAGGCTAGGCCCGGCCGCGCTTGGCCCAGTCGTCCAGTTCGCGGATGCGGGTCAGGATCCGCTCCACATCACTCAGCCACAGCTGGTTCGGCCCGTCGCACTTCGCCTCATCCGGGCAGGGATGCACTTCCCAGAACAGGGTGCTGATTCCGAGGCTGACCGCCGCATAGCTCAGGCCCTCGACATACTGGCGCTGGCCGGATGAGCTTGTCCCCGCGCCACCCGGCAGCTGCACCGAATGCGTGGCATCGAAGCAGACCGGCACCTGCTGCTCGCGGAAGTAGAGCAGGCTGCGGAAGTCGACAACCAGGTTGTTGTAGCCGAAGGTCGCACCTCGTTCGGTGACGATCACGCGCTCCGCCCCGCCCTCAGCCAGCTTGCTGACGACATTGTCCATGTCCCAGGGTGCGAGGAACTGGCCCTTCTTCACATTGATGACCCGGCCCGTGGCGGCCGCCGCGACCAGCAGGTCGGTCTGGCGGCAGAGGAAGGCCGGCACCTGCAGGATGTCCACCACTTCGGCCACCGGGGCGGCCTGCGCGGCATCATGGAAGTCGGTGACCACCGGCACCCCGACCGTGTCCTTGACGCTCTGCAGCACCTTGAGGCCTTCCTCCATCCCGGGGCCGCGGAAGGAAAGGATGCTGGAGCGGTTGGCCTTGTCGAAGCTGGCCTTGAAGACGTAGCCGATGTCGAGGCTGTCCGTCAGCTCCTTCATCCTGCCCGCCACCATCTGGCACATGTCCGCGCTTTCAATGGCGCAGGGCCCGGCCAGCAGCAGCAGGCGGGAGTCATTGCCGACGAGGCGGCCGTTGTCGAGCTTGAATGTGGGGTGGGCCATGCGGGAATTGTAGCGCGCAGCGGGGCCTGATTAGTGCTCAGGCATCTGCGTCTGCGGCATTTCCCCACTGAGTGGATTCACTCAGAACATCCTCGCCAGCTTGATGGAGCGGTTGGTCCCGTCCTCGTAGATGATCAGCGGAACACCGTTAAGCTGCACCAGCGAGCAGTGCTTGCCGACATTGCCCGCACTGTCCACCGGATCCTGGGTGAAGAACCAGCTGGCATCATCCCCGACCACCCTGAGCGCGCCGAAGTAGAGGTCCTCCTCATCGAAGTCATAGGCGCAGAAGGCGTCGTTGAAGGACAGCAGCGGACCACTGCCATCGAAGAAGGCATCGGCCTTGATGGTCGTCGAACGCAGGTAGCTGCCGTCGTTGTTCGTCACGCGCAGATGCCCGAGAGAGGGATTCGCCGCCTCACGGTAAGCCAGGGTGTGGTGGTTCTCGGCATTCGGGGTATGCGGCAGGATCAGCGGTCCCGAGCCGGTGAAGGCGAAGCCCGCCGGCACCGTGCCGAACAGCGTCCACGCTCCGCCGCTCAGACCGTCGGCGACAGGAGCTTCATAGATGGCGATGCTCGTCCCGGCTTCATCATGCACAGCCAGGGCCGGCGGATTGACGCCGTCGGCCAGCAGCCCGACATCCCCGATGCCGGGGCAGACAAGTATGGCAAACCAGGGTCCCACGCCATCGGCAGCATCTGCCCTCACGAATATGCTTATCCAGCCGTCCGCTGGATCATTGGCCGTGTAGGCGGCACAGGGATGGCCATCCGCCATACCTGTGATCACGCCGGATTCAAATGAAAGCAGTTGCGAGATTGTCTTCGGGTCTGACCAGGCTGTTGGCAGGCTGGCATCACCCAGCAGATAGTGGAGCTTGCCGGTTTCGGTACGTACGAAGATACCCGGCCTGCCGTCAATGTCCAGCAGGCCGCTCACTTCATACGGGCGGTTGGCAGCATCCTCATAGACATCCACCGGGCCCAGCCAGGCCGTGGCGGAGGCATCCGTGGCAATCAGGTAGCGCACGCGGCGCGAGGGAGTCTCCCCGGCCTGCGTCGTGAAGTCGTCATGGATCCAGGCCAGGGCGACTCGCCCGTCTATGATCGCTGCGCTGGGAAAGTACTCCGTTGTTTCCTCGTCCTCCGGCTGGACGATCTGCTGGAAATCCCAGCCGCCGGTGAGTCCCCGGAAGCTCCTTGTCATTGTAGCCACCATGCCGTCCTCGTCCGTCGAGCGCACCGTCACCGGCATCTCTCCCGGCAGGCTGTAGAGGAAGCTGGCGTTCTCGCTCAGGGCATCGGCCACGCCATCAGCGTTGAAATCCACTTCCAGCGCTGCCGTCTGCGAGCCCGCGATCAGGCAGGAGCCGGACACGGCTGTCTGGATTGGAACCACGGCAACAGCCGGGAACATCACAAAGGGCGTGAAGTAGGGCTCGCCGGCCCGCAGGCGCCGCAGCTTGACGAATTCGTCGCCGACCACGACCACGGCGACATGGAAGCGCTGGTCTGAAGGTGCAAGGTAGGCTGACCAGTCCGGGAAGGAGATTGTATCGTGGAGGATGGACTCCCCGCCCCGTTCGACGGCGGGCCAGTCCCAGCGGTTCGTCTGATAATTCGCGATGCCGATGAAGACATTGCCAGCCTGCGGTGCCTCTTCCCAGATCACATGCGCCTGCGGCAGGCGCTCGTCCGCAGGCTTGTCAAAGGAAAAGATGGCGTAGGCGGGGGAGAAGCCGGAGCTGAAGTTCAGCAGATTGCCATCAAGCAGCACACGGCTGTTCGCGAGATCAGTGCGGAATTCCACGGCATCCTGGATGATGTCCTCCAGGAAATCCTTGGATGCGCGGCGCTGCGCTGCAGCCTCGGGAGCGGGCTGCCCCAGCTCTGCCGGGCCCGGCAGGCTCAGCCTGGCAGGCGGTGCGGCCTGCAGTTCAAGCTGTGTGCTGCCATTGCGGGATGCACAGCCACACAGCAGCAGCGCCATCAGCAGCATTGGCCAGCAGCGGCCATGAATTCCAGCGGGCATCTGTTTTGCTCCGAAAGAACGAGTAAGAAATTATATTGCGATTTCACTTTCGCAGCAGCCTGATTCATGCAGCCGGGGAAGATGCCAGCAGCGCTCGTTAATCCGGCAATGAACCATGCTTCAACACAGCGCCACTGAGGGCACATAGGTTTCCGCTCATCTCCAGCTCCGCCATTCCCTTGACTTCGCCGTACTTTCCAGCAATCGCGGCTGGGCCGCGCCGGAACTTTGTCAATGCGGATCAGCTGCAAGCCCTGGCATTCGTCTTGCAGTTCCGGGCTCCGCGCGGCCTCAGTGGCATTGCGCGTTCCAGCTACACCTCCAGCTGTGCCTGCAGCCCGCCCGGTTCTTTTCCCGCGGCAGGCCGCAATACGGCATCAGCGATTTCGGTGGAGCTTCCTGAACAGCCCGCGGGACCGATGGCCGCGCTGAGGCAGGCCGGAATCCTGTGGGCCGTTCCAACTGTCCGATGTTCCCCATCGACAAGCTCCGTCTACAGCGTGTTGTATCCGGAATGACGGAGCCGCGGTATCTGCGGTTATCGGCACAGGGTGAATTTCCCTCGTAGAGCCGGCGATTGAACCGTGAATCCATTCACAATACAGCGTTCCGGTGCTATGCTAGAAATGGTGCTGCCAGCATGGACGCGGGTGCAGCACCCCTGTGCGACACTGCAGATCTCTAATATCCGCTGGGGTAAGGCATGGACATCAATGACAAGAGCATTCTGATTCTCGGGGCCTTCGGGCAGTGCGGCAGTGCGATTTCGCGGCTGATCCTGCGCTCCTTCTCACCGCGGCGGATGGTGCTGTGCTCGATGTACGAGGAGGAGGCTGAGCAGTGCGTGGAGGACTGCCTGCGCTGGCAGCAGCGCTGGCAGCCGGATGCCCGCATCGAGTTCGTGGCCGAGCATGGCAACATGCTGCTCACCGGTGAGCTCGAGGAGCTGCGCCAGGCGGCGCGCGGCAGCGGTGAGGACGAGAAGCGCTATGCCGACCAGTACGTGCGCTTCATCTTCCAGGACTACAACGAATTCAGCGATGAGCAGAAGGGCGAGATGTTCATCAACCGCGTCTGCCGGGCGCACAGGCCGGACATCATCATCGACTGCGTGAACACCGCCACCGGGCTGGCCTACCAGGACATCTTCAGCCTCGCCAAGGGCTGGATCCACGATGCTGACAACGGGGTGGAGCGCGAGGACAGCGTGCCCGCGGCCCAGCGCCTGATGATGTCAACCGCGCTGCCGGCGCTGATCCGCCACATCGAGATCCTCTCCGACGGCATGAAGCAGGCCGGCACCGGGCTGTACCTCAAGATCGGCACCACCGGCACGGGCGGCATGGGGCTGAATATCCCCTACACCCACAGTGAAAGCAAGCCCAGCCGCACGCTGCTCTCCAAGAGCGCGGTGGCCGGCGCAGCCAGCATGATCTACATGCTGATGAACCGCACGCTTGGCAACCCCGTGATCAAGGAGATCAAGCCCGCCGCGCTGATCGGCTGGAAGAGCATCGGCAAGGGCGAGATCCGCAAGCATGGCCAGCCCATCGCCATGGTGGACTGCGAACTTGAAAGCGGCCTGCCGCTCGATGGTCCGGCGGACAGCTTTGCCAATGCCCCTGCCGCGGCAACGGGCAGCAACCTCGAAAGCGTGTTCATTGACACGGGTGAGAACGGCGTGTTCAGCGCCGGTGAGTTCGCGGCGATCACCTCGATCGAGCAGATGGAGCTCGTCACTCCGGAGGATGTGGCCCGTGCCGCTCTGGAGGAGATCCTCGGTGAAAGCACCGGACATGACGTCGTCAGCGGCCTCTCCAGTGTGGTGCAGGATTCCAGCTACCGCGGCGGCGTGATGCGCAACATGGCGCTCGAGCAGCTGGAGCGGCTGGAACGTGAAAGCGGCGAGGAGAGCGTGGCCTTCGAGCTGCTCGGGCCGCCGCGGCTCTCCAAGCTGCTCTGGGAAGGCAGCCTGCTGAAGACGCATGCCGGGCTCGGCGAGCTGCTCTACCGCGTGCTGAAGCCCGGTCCGATGGAGCGCCAGGAACGGCTTGAGCTGTTCGACAGCCTCTACAACGCCCCGAACCTGCTGGAGCGCATCGTCAGCGGGGTGAAGGGCGACCGGCGGGCCCGTTCGCGCATCCTCTCGATCGGCATCCCGATCGCCACCCCGGACCGCCGCCTGCTGTTCGGGCCGAGCGTGGCCCTGATGCGCGCCTATCCGGGCCGCAGCATGGGTGAGCTGCTGGCCGATCCCGTCAGGCGCCAGAGCTTCATTGACAACGGCTGCGTGGACCTGAGCGAGCGCAACATGCTGCTCTGGAAGAAGCGCATCGCCGGAGCCCTGACCCACCACCTCGTCGCCAGCGAGCATGGCATGGGCGGGCGCGGCAGCGTCTACGACTACCGCAACCTGTTCGTGCTGCATGAGCAGGCGAACAGCGTGGAGCTGCATGTCGGCGAACTGGTGGGCTGGATGTTCACGATCGAGGAGCATGGCTCGCGCCGCCGGCATATCTTCAGCCCTGAGGAAGGCCTGGACTTCAACGTGGACTGAGCCGGACTGGGCACTGAGCAGGGACTGCGGCTAGAATGGAGGCCTGATTTCCGCACGGAGGAATTCATGCGCCAGATTCCGCTTACGCTGCTTGCCTGTACTGCCGCTGCCCTGCTGCTCAATGCCTGTTCCGCCACCAGCAACCCTGAACCCCTCAATCCGCAGGCTGAGAGCATTGCCAACACGGCCCCGGTGGAGTTCCCGGCCCAGCTGCCGGCGGATGCGCTCCAGCCCTGGGAGACGGGGCGGAGAGCCCTGGCCCTGGATGTCCAGTCGGAATTCACGACGGGCACGCAGCGCTTCCTGGAAGGTGGGAGTGTCACGGACGCCGGGGCCGCCAGCCGCATCGGCGACAGCAGCGGCAGTGCGGATGCAGTCAGCTATGCGATCTACCGCCTGCCCATGGGCGGCTTCCAGCCCGGCGCACTGGCGCTCGATGCCAACGTGCTGCCTGCAGCGGATGGCAGTCCCAGCCGGTACTACCTCGGGCTCAGCAGTTATGCCGATGGCCGCTGGGAATGGCATGGCCCCTACAGTGAGCATCATGTGCGCCTCGCGCGCAGCGAGCGGCGCGGGCCGGATGTCTTCGCCTCCGCCGACTACACCTCCGAATTTGACAACCTGTTCGTCTGCGTGCTGGTGTCCGGTGCGGCGCAGGTGGAACTGCTCGGCATCACATCCGACAGCCTCAGCGGGGCGGATGGCAGTCCTCCGCCCGTGCCCCAGGGCCTGACGGCCACTCCCGCCGCGGGAGCAGTGCTGCTGGAATGGCAGGCGGTGGCCGCAGCGGACCTCGCCGGCTACCGTGTGCATTACTCCACTGCGCCCTTCATCTCCCCCAATGCCGTGGGGGTGCAGCATGCAGGCTTCGTGGAGGGCAGCACCCGCCATCTGCTGCACAGCAGTGCGGACAGGCTGCATCTCAGAGTCAGTGCAGTTGACAACAACGGCAATGAAAGCGCCGCGAGCGAGCTCGTGAACGTCAGCCCGCTGCCCGGCCCGCCGCTGCAGCTCGGCCTCGGACTGAGCAACAACAGCGTGCCGCGCAATGCCCTGGCCAGCATCACTGTGGAAGGCGGGGAAGCCGGCCTGCTCCATGACTACGACCTGGATGGCGACGGGATCCCGGAACTCACCGATCAGAGCCAGACCCAGCAGAACCTGCCAACGCAGCAGCCCGGCCTGCTGCGTCCGGCGGTGATTGCCCATGATGCCGGGATGGAGCGCATCGCACTCGGCGGCGTGAGCCTGCTCGTGACCGCCAACAGCCCGCCCGTGGCCTACGGCACGGCGGATGTGCAGTCCGGCAGCGCTCCGCTCAGTGTCAGCTTCGACGGCACTGAGAGCACTGACTTCGATGGCAGCATCGTCGGCGGCGGCTGGGACTTCGATGGCGACGGGATCTTCGATGCCTACGATGAAAGCTCAACATCACAGCTCACGGCCAGCCATGAGTACAGCCTGCCCGGCTTCTACAATGCCCGGCTGCGCGTGATTGACGGGGAGGGGGCCTGGGATGTGGACACGGTCGGGATCTTCGTGGACGGTGGCAACGTGCAGGACCTGGCGCCGGTTGCCAGCCTGCAGCTCAGCCAGCCCCAGGTGATCCTCGGCATCAACGGCAGCCCGCTCGCGATGGTGTTCGATGCCTCGGACAGCTTCGATCCTGAGGGCGGTGCGCTGGAGTATTCCTTTGACATTCTCAACAATGGCAATTTCAGCGCCTTCGACAGCGAGCCGACGGCGTTTCGTACCAGCTTCAGCCAGGGCCTGGCGGCCTGCAGGGTGCGCGTCCGGGACGAGGCCGGCAACATTGCCAGTGACCTGGCCTACTATCCCGTCTACCAGTTCAACAGCCAGCGGATCGTGAGCGGCGTGCAGGTTGACAACAGGGTCGCGATCGCCGCGCTGCGCGGTTCGCTCAGCAACAACCGCTTCGGGATTGCCTACTATGACGCGGCAAATGACGACCTGATGTTCTGCTTCAGCGGGGATCTGAACGGCTACAGCTGGTCCGCTCCCTATGTCGTTGACCCCCTCGGAGGGGAATGGATGGAGCTGTTCCAGGAGGAGCAGAATTTCCAGCTGGCCTGGTACCGTGACGGCGATCTGTTCTATGCCGAGAGTGCCGATGACGGGCAGAGCTTCGGACCGACCCGCAATGTGGACATCGGAGCTGACGACGCGGGCCTGTTCGTCAGCGGCGGGGATGCCCTGGGCCGGCCGGCTCTTGCTTACTACAACGCCACGGACGGCGACCTCTACTACTGCGTATCCTCGGATACCACAGGCGTTGCATGGGAAGTACCCGTCAATGTCGATGGGACCGGCAACACCGGCCTCTACCCGGACATGCTGGATGCCGCCGCGAGGATGCACATTGCCTATTACCGTGAGGATACCGGCAACCTGATGTTCGCCTCATCCTCGGACTTCCTGGGAATGAGCTGGAACCCGCCGGTGATCGTGGATGCCAGTGCGGCGGATGTCGGCCGCCTGCCCTCGCTGGTCCGCGCCGGCTTCACGTTCGCGATTGCCTACGTTGATGCCGGCAACGATGTGTGGTTCGTGACCTCAGCCGACCCGGACGGCCTGACCTGGAACGAACCGCTGTACCTCGGCAACGTCACTGCCCGCTCCTGTGAGATGAAGTATCTGGATGACAGGTATGTGATCTTCATTGGCGACGACTTCTTCGGCCGCGGTCAGTTCATCATCTCGGAGGATTCCACTGGCAGCAGCTGGGGCAGCTGGGAGTACTACGATTCCGGGGACAGCACCGCCTTCATGTCCGCCACCGTCGCTGTCAACGGCATGCCCGCACTGGCCTACTGGGATGAGGAGAACGAGCTGTACTTCACCACGCCGCGCCTGGACTGAGCGCTGCTGCCGAGTCAGTCCTGTTCGCGCCTGCGGCTGAGCGCCATGCCCAGCAGGTAGCCGCCGGGCAGCCAGACAGCATACGTGAAAGGCAACAGGGCAGCGCCGACCCAGAGCGGCACGCGGTGCGGCTCCGCCGGTGTGCCCAGCAGCAGGTTGCTCTTCCAGCTCGTCATCAGCCAGTTGATGCCGGTGATGAAGTCCGTGTGGCCGAAGTACCAGGCCAGGGCGAAGCGTCCGTCTCCCAGCAGATTGCGCAGTCCGGCTGAGATTCCCGGCTGGTCCAGCGACTGCTGCAGGAAGGGCAGCAGGCCCGTTGCCAGCAGCAGGCACCAGAGCAGCGCCAGCAGCAGGCTGCGGCCGCGGCGGGGCAGCAGGCCCAGCAGTACGGGCAGCACAGCGAGCGTCAGCCCGATGGCAATGTAGGGCAGGGGCTGATGCCCGCGGGTCTGGCGGTAGCAGCTCTGCAGGAACTCCCTCCCCCAGACCAGCATCACGTAGACAGCGCCGCTGCACAGCAGCAGCAGGGCGGAGGCGCGCAGCAGGTTGCCGCGCAGGCAGCGTTCCAGCAGCAGCGCGATGGCAAGCGGCAGCAGCCCGGCGGAGAGGATCGTGAGTGCCGTTGCCAGCACGCGCGGCAGCCAGGGGTTGGGGACCTCCAGCCAGCCCTCCGGGCCGTCGGTGACGATCCAGTCCTCGCCGAGCTGCGCTCCGCTGCCGAAGGGCAGGCCGAAGTAGAGCTGCAGCACGCCCCAGATCGCCAGGGCCGAGAGGCCCAGCAGCAGCGGTACGGTGAGGAGCGGCAGCCAGTCCATCAGCTGGCGCTGCACGGGAGGGATCGGCAGGCTGGCCTGGCTTTCATCCCGGCGCCGGGGCGGGCCGAACCAGGCGCTGAGCAGCCAGATCAGGCTCAGCAGTGCGCCAAGCGTTGCCAGGATTTGGGCGCAGGCGATCAGGTCCGTGAATTCCCGCCCGAGGCTGAAGGGCGAAATGAAGATGTAGTAGAGGGCGACGCTGCTCTGCAGCAGCACAGCCGTGACCAGCCAGCCGCGGCCCTGCCAGGCGCAGCGCAGCGCCTCCGTCCGCAGGATCTCGGGGTTCCAGCTGGCAAAAGGCCTCAGCACGCCAGCATTGTATACCTGAAAGAGAGAGCGATTCCCGCAGGAATCGCTCTCTGGCTGTCAGTTGGTGTTCCGTCAGTTGACGGTGATGCTGTTGGGCAGTCCATCATGCTGGTTGCTGATGTCAGCCCAGAAGTGGTTCGTCGGCACCAGCGCATTGCCTTCAATATCCTCTACCGCGTTGTTGTAGTAGGTCCGCAGTGTCTTGCCCACCACATCGTTGAAGTCCAGGGTATAGGTCCCGGGTTCATCAAAGCTGAGCTGGAATGAGTAGACCACTCCACCCTCGGAGATCGGCCCGATGCTGAAGTCGGTCATTCCCAGCAGGATCGAGAGCCTGGAATACTCCGAGCCGGCCGGATCGAAGTATGTCGGCTGAATTCCAGCCTCATCAGCACCGAGAAGCCAGGTCTGCTTCTGCGAAACGATGCCTTCCCAGAAACCATCCGGATCCAGCCTGGCTCCACCGGGCTCGCCAAGGTTGAAACTGTCTGCGACATAGTTCCAGGCACCGTCCACGCGCAGTTCGGTGTTGATTGATGTCAGTCCAGACTGCGTCAGGTCACCGGTGGCGATCAGCACCCTGACCGCCTCACCGACAGCGGCCTCGGTCTGCAGCGGAATGGCATAGAGTGTGTCATCCTCAAGCTGCAGTGCCGGAGACTGGACCATCACGCGGCGGCTTTCCAGGACCTGTGCATCGCGGGTGATGCTGATCACGGCCTCGCCGCTGACAGCCGCGAAGATGTCGCTGGAGCGGAAATGCAGCTCCACGGGGTTGCCCATGCCGGACACCAGGCTGAGCTGCCGGGTGTCGGTGCTCATTCCGTCCGGTACGGCAACCTGCAGGCTGTAACCCGCCTGGTCGGAATCACTGATACTGACACTCAGGCTGTCACTCCCCGCACCTTCCACGGCGATGATCGCCGGGGCGGAAGAACTGAGCTGATCCTGCGGTCCGGAATCCGCGGGGGACCCCGCGCCAGCGCAGCCGGCCAGCATGAGGATTGTCATGGCTACTCCAGCCGGACAAAGATTTCTGAATAGTCTCACTGCTTTCTCCCTTGGCTTGTCTGTCCCCCATACTCTGGGAGGCCACTGGACAGTGTTTAACCTGTGTGCGGCTTCGCTTCAAGCCCCCAGGCGCAGTTCGGTGCAAATCAGCGGCAATTGTCCATCCTGTGCCAATCAGCATCCAGCCGGCGCTAGAATCGTCAGATGCTGCAATCGGAAAGGCGCAGGCTGCTTATGCGCATGGGACTGGCCTGGCTGGGGCTCCTTTGCCTGCTGGCAATCACGGCCGCCGTGCAGCGCCAGCGCGAGCTTACCGGTGTGGAACGTACACTGATCGCCAGCCGCTACGCCGCCTTCGGTGAGATCGGCCGCCGGGCCCGGGAGGACTGGCCCAACCACCGCCATTCCTATGCACTGTACCTGATTGAGAACGGCCGCCGCAAGCCGGAGCTCATGCGCCTGCTGCTGATCAGCGAGGCCTGCGTTGTCAAGCATGACAGCTACATGAATGCCTACAGCCGCAACATGGACCTTAGGCAGTTGCTGCTGCAGGAGGTCATGCCGCGCTACCGTGACGACGCACTGGTGCACTGGGCGGCCGGGGTCTGCCACATGAATGCCTCGGAGTTCGGCGAGGCCCGTGCGGAACTGCAGCGCGCGCTGGAACTCGGGCTGGACCTGGAGCGCTTCGGGATCGAGAAGCGTGACATCCTGCTGCGCATCATGCTGGCAGCCGCGATGGATGGCGACCCGGCGGAGACGATGCAATGGGTGCGGGAAACGCAGCTTGGCGACGACGCGGAACTGTCACGTCTTTACGCTGATACTGCCTGCCGGCTGTATCAGTACGAGGATTGCATAGCATTTTGCACCGATCCGAGCAGAAGATCAATTGCAATATACCTGAAGGACATTCTGGCAAGGGCGTACTACTGGTCCGGGGATTATCCTGAATTCCTGGAATCTGCCGACAGCTTCAACTCAGGTGCCGGTAAACTCTGGCCGGAAACATTTATCTACGATCCTGCGCGTGGTGTCCATTACAGAGACTCCCCTTACCTACGTAACGCAGGAAATCTCACAGGAAGGAAATATCTCATTGCAGGTAAATTATCCTACATAGAAATCTATAACGAAGCATGTTTCACTTTCACATCAATTGACGAGTTGATGATGTCAGGGGAAGGCTGGGGAGTTTTTGGCTACGAGGAATGCCGCGAGGAACTGCAGAGTTTGCTGGCAAGCGGCCGGCAGCGCCTGGCTGACGGGGCCTACGGAATGCCCAACGAACTGAGCTGGACCGAGCGCTCCAAGCTGGAAAGCCGGACCGGCAATGTCTACGCCCAGCTGCTGCGGGCGGAGATCCTGCGCCAGGACTGGGCGGCCCTGCAGCAGCTCCTCGATGACAACGCTGAGCAGTACTACTGGCCCGCACCGCTCTCGATCGGTTATGCGCAGTTCCTGCTGGGGATTGTCAACGGTTCGTCTGACACGGAACTGGCGGAGGCCCTGCGCGACTTCATCCAGCTTGCACCTTTCCTGCTGCACTCACCGGAGTACAGCGCTGCCTGCGCCCGGAGTGGGCAGGACCCGGATGCCCTGCGCCGCCGGCTGGTCGCGCAGCTCGCTGAACCGGGCGAGGCGGATGGCAGCTGGTGGTCCGGCAACCTGCCCTACTGGGACAGTGCCAACGGCGATCTCGACTGGTGATCCCCCGGTCCTCGCCTAGTACTGGGTTGCCAGGAACGTGAAGTCCCGCGCGTAGACCAGCTGGTCGTCATCCCGCAGGTAGAACACGGCGGGTGCGCCGTCAATCTCGAACAGCTCGAAGGTCAGCACGGCACTGCCGCCGGTCTCCACTTCCTCGCCGATGAAGCTGAAGTTCGGCGTATCATCCAGCTCACGCCGCTTGTAGACCCGCAGTGCGGAGATCGTGTCCCGCGAATAGCCGATCAACATATGGTCCCCGAGCCCGATCGAAGAAAGCAGGCCGCTGCCGGGGCTGGGTGAGAGGAACGAGTGTGAGGTGTAGTCCCAGTCGGTGTCCGCATTGCCATCCCCCTGGCGTGCCTGCCGGAACGGCAGGAAGGGGTCATTGTCAACACTGGAATCCAGGTGCATGAAGAACAGGCTCGGGCGGCCATCGAGTGAGCATAAGTCAGCCCAGCTGTGCTCGATGCCCTGGCCCGCAGCAACCACTGCGGGCTGGGAAGGCCAGGCGCTGGCCTTGCTGCCGCTCGCGGTGCTGGAGGCCATGTAGAGCTGGCGACCGTGCTGCTTGTCATAGAAGCTCACCGCGGGCTTGCCGCGGATCAGCTTGAGGCTGGGGTTCAGTGCCGAGACGCCGCCGTCGGCATGCAGCAGGAGCTTGTTCTGCCAGTCCGCCATGGCCGCACCGTCGGCTGTCGTGCTGCGCCTGTAACTGAGGTTGTTGTCCGCCGAGAGATAGGCCAGGGCCGGGTTGCCATCGACCTGCGCCAGTGAGCATTCCGGCACATGTCCGCCCGGCGCGTCGTCAATCTTCACGGCGGCTGTCCAGTCCGTGGCAGCGGCACCGGAGGCCGTCGTGCTGCGCAGGTAGCTGAGCTGGCTGCTGTTTTCAGCATGGAAGGCAATCGCCGGATTCCCGCCGATCAGCTGCATGTCAATCCACTGCCCCGTGGCCCCGGGTACGAGCAGCAGCGGCTCGGGCCAGTCCCCGGCTGCCAGCCCCTCCGGGCTCTCACTGCGCAGGTAGCGCAGGCCCGCGTTGTCAAAGTAGGCCACCGCCGGATGGCCATCCGCACTGACCGCACCCAGCGGGGACTGCACGGTGTAGCCCGGCAGCGCAACTCCCACATCACGGGACTGCCAGCCGTTGTCAAGTTCGACATCAAGCTTGTAGATGCTCACGTTGCCGTCGCTGGCCGGAGCAAACAGGCAGAGGTAGCTGCGTCCGCTCGGGCTGTACAGCGAGTCGGTCACGCTGATGACTTCCCCGTCAGGCGGGGCGGGCTGGAACTGCCAGCGGCTGCTCGTGAAATCCGCCAGGCCCATGTACAACTGCGCCTCCGCCTGGATTGAGTAATTCAGCGAGAAGGACCTGAGCAGGCTGCCATCCTCGCCCAGCTCAAAGATCGCCCAGCTGCTGTTCTGATTGTCAGGCTGCAGTATCACTTCATTGGTGACCGGATAAATGAAGGTGTTGCCGGTATCCTGGATAATCGACTCCCCGGCTCTTTCCGAGGAGAAGATCAGGCTTGCTCTGCGCGGGCCATTCGCCTCCGCCAGTGATTCAAGCTGCTGGACCCCGGCAGTCCGGCAGGCATGGGAGGCTCGATCTCAGTATGTCCCGCACAGCCCACCAGCAGCAGGCTGAGCAGCAGCAGATTCAGTCTAGCGTACATGTGTTGCCCTGATGGATACAGCCGGACACACTGCCTGCGGCTCCTACCCGCCTGATTATTCCCGTCGCTGCCGGAGCAGAGGCATACACTTGAGGCCTGCTTCCGGCATACACAGGATTCAGCGTGGAGGCCGGGACTTGCTCCGGGGCTCAGGGAATGCTAGATTGATTGCACCGGCGGGCGAGTGCCGGTGCAATCAGGAGCACATCATGCGTTCTTTGCACCCCGGTCGCCTTTGGCTCGTCCTCCCGCTGATACTGCAACATGCATCAGCGGATGCTCAGCTTTCTCCAGCTCTTCCTGAATCGGGATCACCTGCCTGCCGGCCAGCAGACAGGGCCGACCCCACCGCCAGTGGCTGCAGGCCCTGCCGCAGGATGCGCTCCAGCCCTGGGAGCAGGCAACTGCGCCAGCGCTGCGCAGCGGCAGTTCCGCGGATGATCCCGGCTGTCTTCCAGCCTGGTGTGGAGCGCTTCTCCGAGGCTGGCAATGTCACGGACCTCGGTGAGGCCAGCGCCCTGCGCAGCACTGCTGGTGCAAATGGGCTGGCGCATGCGCTCTACCGCCTGCCGCTGGGCAGTGCGCAGCCCGGTTGCCTGTGCCTCGATGTCAATCCCCTGCCGGATGGCAATGGCAATCCCGCTGAGTTCTTCGTGGGGCTCAGCGATTACAGCCTCGGGCGCTGGGAGTGGCACGGACCCTTCACCGAGCACCATCTCCGCCTGGTGCATGCTACGCGCCGTGATGCGGGTGGGATGTCAGCCGTGGACTACACCTCCGATTCCGGCAACATGTTCGTCACCCTGCTCGTCAGCAGCGGCCATGGCGTGGATGTCGTGGGCCTCGGACTTGAACCGCTCGATGAGCTGGATGAGAGTGCACCGGACACTCCTGCCGGGCTGAGCCTGCAGCCGCTGGCGGCGGGGCTCTCCCTGCAGTGGAACCCGGTGATTGCTCCAGACCTGGCCGGTTACCGCGTCCACTGGTCAGCATCTGCCTTCCTGAACCCCTATTCCGCCGGTGTGCAGCACCTCGACCATCTCGAGGGCAGCACGCGCAGCCTGCTTGGCGGGCTGGGCGGCACGCTGCACGTCGCGATCAGCAGCGTGGACTGCAATGGCAACGAAAGCCCACCCACGCCACTCGAGAGCGCGCACATGCTGCCGGGCAGTCCGCTGCCCGCCGGCTTGCAGCTCAGCCGCCCGAGTTGTCTGCGCGATGAACAGGTCACGCTCACGGTCGGCAGCCCCGGGGCCGGCCTGCTCTATGACTTCGATCTCGATGGCGACGGCAGCTTCGAGCTGGCGGGCCAGAGCCTGCCTGTCCAGACTGTTGACACCAGTGGCAGCGGGCTGATCCGTCCCCGGGTGCGGATCACGGACGCTGCCGGACAGCGTGAGGCCCTCGGCGGGCTGAGCCTGATCGTGGCCGGCAACCAGCGGCCCGTGGCCTCCGGGCTGGCCACGCCCGCCAGCGGCACGGCACCGCTGCTGGTCTCCTTCGACGGCACGGGGAGCAGCGACTTCGATGGCAGCATCACCGGTGGCGGCTGGGACTTCGACGGCGACGGGATCTTCGACAGCTTCGACGAGGAGAGTACGGCCCAGCTCACGGGCCAGTTCAGCTACTCTACACCGGGGCTCTACAACGCCCGGCTGCGCGTGATCGACGATCAGGGCAGCTGGGATGTGGACACGCTTGCCATCCTCGTCGCCGAACCCGGACAGAACCTGCCGCCGCAGATCAGCCTGGCCCAGGCCACGCCGCAGCCCAGTGCGCCGGGGGCAAGCGTGAGCTTCCATGCCGAGGCTGCAGACCCCGACGGCACGGTGGCGGGCTATGCCTGGGACTTTGACAACGATGGCACCGATGACGCCACAGGCCAGGATGCACTCTTCAGCTTCGCACTGGCCGGCTTCCACAACGTGCGCCTGCGGGCCACGGATGACGACGGGGCGGCGGACATCCAGTACATCTCCGTGCTGGTGCAGGGCGCACCCGTCAACCAGCCGCCCGTGGTGCTGCTCAGCGCGAAGGAAAGCGATGTGCTCTGCGGAACCGGCGACGCCAGCCTGCAGCAGCAGCTGGACGCCTCCGCCAGCTATGACCCTGAGGGCGGGAACCTGCAGTATGCCTTTGACACGCTCGGGACGGGCAGCTTCAGCGCCTTCGGGCCGGACCCGCTGAGTGCGCTGCACTTCTACACTGATCCGGGCACCTACTTCCCCGCCGTGCGCGTGCTGGATGAGGCCGGCAACATCACTGAGAGCCATGTGGCGGTGCAGGTCCGCCGCCTGGCGCCGCAGCTGCTGGAAAGTGGCAACACACTCGCCAACACCATCTCCATCGCGGCCGTGGAGATCTCCTCCCATCAGCGGATCGGGATTGCCAGCTATGACTCGGTGAATGACGACCTGCGCTTCAATGTCTCCACTGACCAGACGGGACTATCCTGGCAGCCCGGCTACGTCGTGGATGCCAACGGCGGGGAGTGGATGAGCCTCGCCCAGGGAGTCTCGCAGTTCAACCTGGCCTACTACCGTGACGGCGACCTGTTCTTCCGCGCCAGCCAGAATGACGGACAGAGCTTCAACGTAAGCGGCATTGTCGACAACTCCGCTGACGACGCCGGTGACTTCTGCTCCTGCGCCGTCATCGGCAATTTCCCGGCGATTGCCTACTACAACCGCACGGCCGGCGATCTCTACTACCGCCGTTCCACGAACACCGGCAGCATCTGGTCCAGTGCGAGCATCGTGGACGGCACCGGTGACACGGGCCAGTACTGCTCACTGCAGTCAGTCAGCGCCAACCCGGCGGTTGCCTACTACCGAGCTGACAACGGCAGTCTGATGTACTCGCGCGCCACAAATGGCAACGGCACGGCCTGGAACTCCCCGCTGGTGCTGGACGGCGGCAGCGATGACGTCGGCATGCATGCCTCGCTGCAGAACATCGTCAATGATGCGGGTCAGGCCAGGCTGGCCGTGGCCTACTACGATTCCAGCAATTCCCGGATCAAGCTCGTGCTGTCCCAGGATACGTTCGGGCTGAGCTGGGAGGCACCGAGCATCGTCTCCTCGGCCTCCAACCTGACCCATCTCAGCCTGCGCCAGGCAGGCGGGCACATGCTCGTCGTGTACGGCAGGAGTACGCTTGCATCCGTGTTCTTCATCCAGTCCCAGGACCTGACCGGCGCCGCCGGCTGGGGGGCGCTGCGCAACGTGGAGGCCGCGAGTTCCGGTTCGCCGGGAGCCATGACCCTGCGCACGGACGGGCAGCCCGCCCTGGCCTATTATGACAGCGCCAAGGAGCTGCATTTCGCCACGGCCCGGCTGGACTGATGTTCCGTCTGCTCAGGGCGTGGGCAGGAAGCCCGCGCTGTGCAGGCTGTCGTCATCGAGGTCGAGCGCGAACACCAGCGGGCGGCCGTCCTGCACCAGCACTTCCACCGCGCCGAATCCGGCGCGGCTCTCCAGCAGCAGCATCCCCGGGTTCCAGCCCGCCGCATGCACATCGCGCGCCAGCGCCAGCCGCAGCTCGCCACCGCAGGCATGCACGCTGCCAGGCAGGCCGTTGAAGAGTGCGAGGCCGTACAGCTCCCCGCTGTCGCAGCCGTTCTCGATCAGCACCGGCTCCTGCCAGCTGCCACCTTTTTCGTCAGCGCTCGTGATGCTGTAGAGTGCCTGGTCCGCCTCGTCATGGTAGGCCACCACGATCCGCCCGTCGCTGAGCAGCATGCTGCGCGCCGAGGTGCTGACCGTGCGTCCGCTGACGAGCACAGTGGCATCCAGCCACTCGCCTCCGCTGATGTTGCTGCTGCGGCGGTAGACGAGGTCACTACCAAGCGCCCCGGTGTCGCGGCCATACAGCAGCGCGGGGCCCGAGGGCAGCAGCAACGCCGAGGGCCGGAAGCAGGCCAGCTGGTCCACGTCCTGCGCCGCAAAGTCCAGGAAGCTGCTGGTGAAGCGCAGCGGACCGCTGCCCCCGGCGGCATCCTCCAGCCAGGCCACGGCCGGAGTGTCGAACATGTCAAAGCAGAAGGGCTGGTAGCCGGTCACGAGCGAGGGGTGGTCGTCAATCAGCTCCACGATCTCGATCCCGCCGGAGTTGTCAGCGAGGAAGCGCTCGATGCAGAGCTTCTCGCCGTGCTGCAGGTAGGCCCAGAGGATCCCGCCGCTGCTGGCCAGCGAGAACTGGTCACAGGGCGTGGGGCTGATCAGCGCCATCTGCGGGGCATGCCAGCTGCCTGCGTCGGGGTCCTTGGCGCGGATGATGTAAGGCACGCTGAAGGCGTCCTGGTAGCTGCCGATGAAGCTCAGCACCGGCCGGCCCTCACTGTCGAGCGCGGCCGAGAGCGGGGCATGCGCCGGCTGTCCGGCATCGGGGCTGGAGGTCGTCAGCGCGCCGAAGCTCACATTCAGCGGGCTCAGTTCCAGCACGGAGAAGGCCCCTTCGTCGTCCGTGACGCGCAGGTAGGGCTGGAAGCTGCCAAGCCCCGTATATGTATACGTGTAGTTCGGTACATCGAGGGTGTTGACCCACTGCCCATTGCCTTCCGGGTCCCACTCGAAATGGTCAATCGTGCCGTCCGGGTCATAGCTGTCGGCGGCATCGAAACTGACAACGGTGCCGGGCAGCAGCTGCGGTGCGCCGTCATGGTAGCCGAGCGCGGCCGGAGGGATGTTGTCAGGCAGGAAGCGTCCCGGCGTGCCGTAGATCTCCGAGGTCAGTTCGCCGTCGCTGGGAGCCACGACGTAGTACTGCCCGTAGGGCGGGTTCACAAGCGCGTAGCTCCAGACCCGCGGCCCGCCGCCGGCCGGCAGCACCCCCGCGCTGTAGGGAATGTAGACATCCGGCAGCGGCGTCCAGGGTCCCGTCGGGCTGGAACTGCTGAGGATCACGAAGCCGTCCACGCTGGTTTCGTAGTTGACGCCGATCGGAGTGATGTCGGAGATGTTGACGACGAGGTTCCGGTCCCCGTCCGCCACGCGTTCGCGCTGCCACTGCTCTGAGCTGCTGTCGGCCTGGAAGTACTGGCCGACGGGGGTGATGTCCGAGATGTTGACGATGCCGTTCTGGTCGTAGTCGCCATTGCCGAAGTAGGTCCAGTGCATGGTGGCGAAGTCCGGGGACTCGAAGTAGATGTCGTCCACGGGCACCACGGAGATCGCGCTCAGCTCGCGCAGCAGTGTCCTGTCAGCGTCGACTTTCTGCAGCCGCAGCAGCTCGCCCTCAGGCAGCATGGCCCCGCTGCCGCGCATCGTCAGGCCCACGGCCAGACGGCCTCCCGGCAGGGCCTGGCTGATCAGCAGCGCGCGCTCCCGCAGCTCCGGGGCCAGTTCGGCCCTCAGCATTTCGTTGTCAGAATCCAGGCTGAATTCCAGGTAGAGGCTGTGGCTGTCCCGCAGGCTGTTGGCCAGCAGGCTGAGCGCACCGTCCTTCCCGGCCTCCAGCCGCAGTCCGGGTTCCGTTGCCACGGTGTTGCCGAGCGCATCAAGCTGCCGCAGGACCGGCAGTGTCGCAGTTTCCACCTGCTGCTGCGGCAGCGCTGCACTGTCCCGTCCGCCGGAGCAGGCATTGAGCAGCGTGACGGCCAGCAGCATCGTCAGACAATTGAGAGCCAGCTTGTGCATGAGAGTATTCCCCTGATATCCGTGCAATGGCCAGAGGCCAGTTCCAGCAGTTTCACCCAGGCGCGGCACTGAGCCATGCGCGCATAGATTCTGCCACAGCTATTCAGGTTAAGCCCCGCTTATCCGTGGAAATTCCACAAAAATGTCAAGAAATTGCCGCTGCTCAGATCGTGCGCATGGTGATTGACCAGCGCTGCTGTCTGACCGGGCTGATGCTGTGCTGCCAGCGGGAGCGCGAAGCCCCGGCCATTTCATACAGCGAACGGGCCTCGGCCTGGAAGCTGATCACCGAGCTGCGGTTGCGCTGCAGCTCATACTGCGGGCGCAGGCGGAAGGTGCAATCGCTGCCGAGCGAGAGGCCGATGATCGACCTGTGCGGCGGGCTGTCCCGGTGCCAGCCGATCGGCGCTCCCGGCGGATACTCCGTCAGCAGGGCATGGCAGATGCTGCCGCGTTCATAGCCGAGGAAGTCCGCCACCCGCTCGGACAGTTCCAGCATCCAGCTCGGAGCGGCCTCAGTATGCACCGGCTTCGACTCCACCGTGCCGTCGTCACGCTGCTGCGGATTGTCGCTCAGCGTGGCGCTGCCCTTGTTCGGGTCAGACTTATATGTCTCCGGCACGCTTTCGCTCAGTGCGAAACTGGCGATCCTGCGTTTTGCCGCATAGCCGTTCCAGACCGCCGTGCGCAGGGCGATGGCCCGGATCTCATGCAGCATGCGGCGTTCCTCAGCCTCGGAAATGAACTCGGGCTGGTAGATGAAGCCCTGCGGCAGGGGCGGCAGCAGCTGCCGGGAAGCCGGCATCTCCGGGAACAGGCTGGCGCAACTCAGACTAGACATATGTTTAGTATAGCATTAACTAGCGAAAAAGCAACTTAATGGAGACCTCAAGCAAATGCATCAGTGTTCTATCATGCCCGCCGCCTGATGCTGACGGAGGACTGTGACGCGGCGACTGCGGCAATCCAGGTCGGCTATGAAAGCGCGTCGCAGTTCAGCCGCGAGTACAGCCGCCAGTTCGGTGCGCCTCCCCTGCGCGACCTCCGCGAACTGCAGGGAAGCGTGGCCCGGGGCTGAGCCGCTATTGCCAGACTGACGGACGGCCTGCGCGAACTTGACCGCAGTAATCCAGTTCCACTGCCAGTGGAACGGAACCACGGCAGGCTGCATAATAAGTGGCAATGCTGAAAACAGTCCTGCTTGCTGCCCTGCTGGCTGCGGCCCTCGCCACACGCGCCCTGGCCTGGACACCGGAAATTGGCAACCGCGCGCTGCCACTCTACGGCACTGACAGGGTCAGCGGCCAGTCGCTGGAACTGGACAGCCTGAAGGGCAAGTGGGTGCTGCTGGAAGCCTGGGCCACCTGGTGAGGGCCCTGCATGAGGCAGTTGCCTCTCCTGATCGAACAGACCGCAGATCTCCGGCAGCGCCCGGACTTTGAGCTGCTGAGCCTGTGCTTTGACGACCCTTCACGCCGCGAGCTGGTGGACAAGGCGATCGCGGACTACGGCATCAGCCATGCCGTGCTCTGGAACGAGACGGGCAGCCCGGAGCGCTCGAACATGGCGGACTGGAACATCCCCGGCTTCCCGACGACGCTGCTGATCGACCCGCAGGGCAACATCGTGCTGGAGCTGGCCGTTGACAACTACCTGCGGGAGAACCTGCTGTTCTTCCTCGACCACTGGACGGGTGCCACCGGTTTCAGCCTGCAGATAGAACCCTACCGGGCGGCAGGATCCGGCAATGCTGCGGAAGCGGATTCCGCCGCCGAGGTGGAATCCGTCCTCGGGAATGACCCCTTTGCCGAGCAGCGCATTGCGCCGGACGCGAATCAGTCCATTAGTGTTGGCATCGTGCTCTACAACCCGGACCATCAGCCGCTGGATGTGCAGGTCGACGTGCGGATGGAGAAGACGGAGCTGTTCGACGAAGGACCAGTGCACAGGATAATGGGCGTGATGCATGATGTGGACTACCGCGCGCAGGGCCGGCTGCTGGACTACCGGGCCGAGTTCCCGGTCTTCGGTGATGAGCATCACGTGATCGTGGTTGACGACCTGGACGGTGTCCTGGACTTCGAAGTCGAAGTGGCGGTGCCGGTTCCCGGCTCGGAGGCCCTCAATGGTGGGCAGGGCCTGTTCTACAGGAAGAAGGTACATGTGTTCACGACCACGGCCTACATCATGTACCAGCTGGACTAGCAGCGAAGCAATGCCGCTGGAGGGACTTTAGATCACAAATTGTGATCTCAAAAACGCATCATCTGGTTGCGTGTCTTTTGAGGTGCCAATCTGGCACCTCAAGTTTTCCATGCCAGATTGGTACTGAAACGAGGATCTTGGATTCAACACTTGAGGTTTCAAATTGAAACCTCAAGAGCGATTTACTCCACGATAACGTACAAGTTCTTTCGCACTTTCAGATTGAAGGGGCGGTGGCCCATGTGCTTTAGTTGAAGTGACAACAAACAACAGGCACAGAGGAGGCCACCATGAGTAATGATAACAAAGCCAGAAACTCAACCAGGTGATCAGTATCGACGAGGGCCGCATCCGGGATCATCTCGGGGAGCTGGTGCGAGGCAGCGTGGAGGAGACGCTCAACGTGCGCTGCTGGATGCTGAGGCGGATGCGATGCGGAGCCCAGCGCTATGAGCGCAGTGCCGAGCGCACGGACTACCGGGCTTAAGCAAGTACGAGCGCAAGCTGCACACGAAGGCCTACGAGGTGACGTTGAAGATGCCGAAGCTGCGGTCCCAGACATTTGAGACGGCGATCATCGAACGCCATCGCCGCCGCGAGATGTCGGTGGAGGAAGCCCTGATGGAGATGTACCTGGTGGGCGTATCTGTGCGCCGGGTTGAGGACATCACCGAGGCGCTGTGGGGCACGCGGGTCAGCCCCGGCACCGTCCGAACCTGAACAAGAAGGTGTAATGCGCAGATCGAGCAGTGGCGCATGCATCCCATCGAGGAGGAGCAGCCCCACGTGTACCTTGACGGCGTGGTGCTCAAGGCAGCTGGGGCGGAGAGGTGCGCAATGTCTCCGTGCTCGTTGCCACCGGACTGCGAGGGCTACCGCAATATCCTCGGCGTGGCTGAGGGCCACAAGGAGGACAAGGCGGGCTGGAGCGGTTTCTGCGCTACCTGAAAGAGCGCGGGTTACGCGGTGAAGCTGGTCATATCGGATGCCTGCATGGGTCTGAAGGAGTCCATCGGGGACTTCTACCCGGAGGCGAAATGGCGCTGCACCGTGCATTTCTACCGCAATGTGTTCAGCCATGTTCCAGCCGCGAAGTTGCGCGAGGTGACGCGGATGCTCAAGGCGATCCATGCCCAGGAGACGCTGGCGGCCGCCCGTTCCAAGGCTGGAGGGTTGCCAGCCTGCGCCGGATGAAGCTCGGCAAGGCCGCTGAACTGGTGGAGGAAGGGATCGAGGAGACCCTGGCATACTTTGGCTTCCCGGACACGCACTGGCAGCGCATCCGCACCAACAATCCACTGGAGCGGATCATCCGAGAGATCCGCAGGCGGACGCGCGTCGTCGGTGCGTTCCCCGATGGCAACTCAGCCCTGATGCTGTGCGCCGCGAGACTCAGGCACATAGCGGGGACGAAATGGAGTACTCGAAGATACCTGGACATGACTGAACTGTACAATCCAGGCATGAGGAAGCAAGCGCATGAGCACCGTCCCCGAAATGAAAGTGGCGTAAGAGGATTCTGACACTAACACTCCCACTCAATCGTGGCCGGGGCTTGGATGTGATGTCCATGCAGACGCGCGGTTGATCCTGCACCTCGCCGATCACGCGTGAGGCGATCTAGATGTATTGGCACCACCAATTGTCCAAACTATGGTTTAGTTAGCTTAAAACTTACTTTTCGTTCTTAGAAAAAGCCATTGTATTAAATCTCTTAAATTAATGGCAAAGAACCAACTGCAGCCAATAACGATTAATGAAACAAACATAATTAACAGCACTTCCATTATACTACCAAGGTAAAAATATAGTTTTGTTGTCTTATCAGATAAGGATGTAAAAATTACTGAACCCATCCAAAGGAGTGTGAATAAAGCAATGATAAGTCCGAAATAGGATCCAGTCGCATCGATGGCTTTATTAGAACTATTAGACATACCAAAGCTCATCCGCAGCTTAATCCGCCCACTTCATTATAATCTCACCAATGATTACTAACGTTTCTAAAGTGCAAAATAGAGTAATTGCAGCAATTAATCCAAGGACTAGTTCAAATCCTTCTTTATCAAACAAACTAGGTTTTAGTGGCCCGTATTCTCTTCCTGATGCTATATACAAGCAAATCCATCTCCGAAATCGCCAGAGGAAGTGAATTGCCAGGCTGCTCTAAAATTTTGCAACAAAAACTTTTCTAGCACATTTCCTTGGCTCACCCATGCTTTTTATCTCCTAGAACAGTTTTCCCAACATAACAACTATTCGCCTAACCTCTCGCTCCAGCAGAATTATACTACGCACTCGGCACTCCCAGACTACGATCACATGCGCTTCCAGTTTTCGGAGTTTCCCGTCGTTACGGGTATCCCCTGGCTTTGTTTGCCAACAGCTTTGGCCCCCAGTAACCCCGACGGCTATTTGGAATGTGGCCATCAATGCAAGTACATGTGCCAGAAGCAGCCTCGCACCTGGATTGCAGTTCTATACTTTGGCAACACTATGTCTGGCTTGCCGGGGAGTAAGTCTGACGTTGCACCTGTAGCGGTAGCCGAGAGCGAACAAGCGCCTTCTCAGTAGAATTTCAGGCTTCGTATCCTTTCCTGAGCGAATTCGTTGCATAATATTGGAGCGATTTTGCTCTTGAGAAAATGCTGACCATTATTCAAGTTGCCAAATCTAGAGGAAGATCAGAGATATCTTTCAGCCTTTTTCCTCGGTCATTATTTGGAGGATTCATACGCATCTTCATAGCCTAGTTCCCTTACACAATCTATCAATTCATAAAGCAACGCAAATGATAGGTGCAATCGATATCTCCTGTGCCATATGCTAGAGAACTTAGCCTAGATGGTGTTGGCTCTCCTGTGACGACACAAATATGTGGCACTCGGCCTTTTGCGATTCCCGTAATAAAGTTCAATGCTTCAGATCTTGCATTCTGTGCACGATCACTTCGAAGTGTCCACTTACATGAGATGCTTGCATGCAATAGCGACTTTCCACCGTTTCGTTTGAGAATATCAGCGTTAATCCCCACTGTTTCATCTATTACATATTCAATTTTGTTTACTTCGAAGTCTTCAACCAAATTTCGAATTATCACAACATCAGGAGCTATTGAATATGCGTTACTCAATGCGGCTGCAACTCTGAATATTGCCTTTTACTAACTTTGCCAAACCAGCCAGATGGGCATATTGCCCGTACTTTGCTGCTGCCATTCTACTGCCACTCGCCTTCCAACTCCTTCAATTGCCAGGTCCATTGGTGGAGAGGTGAGGAAACTTGCATTTAGAAATTCCATACCAAGAATTTTGAATTGTTTCCCTGAACTCTGCGCTACCAGTCTTTCACCAATCCACTCGCTTTCCTAATTTAATGATTAGCTTTGTTAGCTTTGCTTGGACCACTAGAAGAATCAGCGACAGTGAGCAATCTATTCTCCATCAATCATAAAGGTTGGCAAGCAATTATATGCGAAAATTTGCTCTTGCAATTTGTAGAATTGACTTATTTCCTAGCCAATTTTGCTCCGATATCATTCTGATTGCTTCAAACCATTTGTATTCGCACACGTCGGCAACCGGCGGCGGGAATGCATTGCCAACCTGCCTATACGCATTGGTCTTTTGCCTGCAAACTGCCAGTTATCCGGGAATCCCTGATCCTTGCTACCATCCGTGTTGTCAGCTTAGGCATCCCTTCAAACCCGGGTTCAGGCGCTTCATTGGCAATCCCCAGCCCATCCACGCCGAGTTCAACCAGGCGCGGCGTGCACGGGTAGGGCCGAGATCCGGTCCCGCCATGCTTCGGAACCACCGACGGAGTTGGCGCAATCCGGTTGGCATTCTTTGCCCAACCTTTGGCTCCTTTCCAACCTTTTGACTCCATCAAGTCAAGAAGCACATTGCCAACTGTGGGAGCTTCCGTCCCGCTACTAATGGGTATTTCGGAACCGCGTGCATCTTCTGACGGAGTGCGACGAATGCCACACGCGGCCTTAGCTGCGACGCCAAAACGGCGCTGGCATTTACAAGCTGCCAAAAAGGCCGAAAGCCTACCTTGTGAATCTGCGCCTCAAAGTCATGGCGGAAGTCTGCAAACTTTGGATCCAGCAACCCCTGCACGTTTCGATCATCACTGCCCGGGGTTTGACTTCCTGATGATTCCGGATTTCATTTCAGGAAAGAGGTTCCTTTCATCTTCAGGAGGTCAACCGTCGGCAACCGAGACTTCCGAGGGCAGGGCAGAACCGCCCTTCGCAAGCAAGTCAATCCCCCGGTACTTCTTGCCACTGAATTCTTCAAGACCACATTCGTGTACATCCCATTGAGGCCTATTCAACGCAATGTCTCACACGCCCAATGATCGTTGTCAACCAAAGCCACATGCTCAAACCCGGCTCTTGTTCCAGACCAAGAGCCCTGGCCACCGCCTCCTGCACAGCCAACTTCAGATGGTTAGCCAGCTCTTGCGGTCTCACTCCACTAAACCACTACACAAGTATACCGTAAACTACTCCCATTCACACGTGCCCAGGGGCTTCGACGAAGCATCTGGTAGGTGACGCAGGTTGAATCCGGAGTGGCCTACCTGTCCATGTCACTTTCGGACTCCAGCCCGAAGGCCTCCCCGCACGGCGACCTCCATCGCGTTGACCTCATCGTCACTCAGTCCCGGAAATTGCCGTCGGCGTTTGTTGCGGGACAGGCGAACCATTGTTCTCCCTGATCATCCGGATCAGCAGTCCAGCCTGCGGTCCGGCATGTCCATCCACGATTTCGCTGACCATCCTGCGGGCGCGATCGTAGCCTGCAAGGAATTCCAGCTCCTCAGATCCTTTTCTATTGTCAGTCTGATGAACCTCGCTCAATGCTTCGACCTGCCCGTCAGATCAGGGTACCTGTACCAGGCCTGCCTGAACTCATTGACGATGAGCTCCGTTCCCTGTATCCGGTTTCAGGGCCTTCCTCCGGTTGCTCCCTGTTCCTGAAGTGGTAGTCAATCAGATCCATCAGCGGCTTTGACAACAGCTCCAGCGCTGCATCGTATTCATCTCTGCGGGAAAGCATGGCAGCGGAAACCGGGAAGATGAACTATCAGCCGCGTGAACCCTCGGAGGGCAAGGATGGCTGTAGTGTATCAGGATGATTCTTCCATTGCCATCTTCAAACGGATGGTTGTAGACAAAGGCAAAGGAAACTGCGCTTAAGATGGATCAGCGGATGAACGTCTCCATTGGCCATCCGCAGATGGCTATGTTCCAGTCCTTCCATCAGATCGTCCAGAATGTCGGTGGAGGTGGAATGCGAACAAGGCTATCGGCCCGCCAGCCGATTGATTCGCCCACATAGTTCTGGAAATCACGGTATCCGTCCGCCGCATAGCGGGGATCAACGATCTGCTGCTGCAGCTCAGTCAGCGGCCTGCTGCAAAACCTCCATTTCCGCGCGCCTGAGCTGGGCGACAACGTCACCTGGTCAGGACCGAC
Organism: bacterium; assembly: GCA_041395205.1. GTDB lineage: Bacteria > 4484-113 > 4484-113 > 4484-113 > JAFGCY01 > JAHEFU01. The sequence continues at coordinate 310,561 of JAWLAZ010000001.1, read as the reverse complement.
TTCGATATTTTCAAGCGCAATGAGATTTTGTCTCTCGCGTATACAGAATGACATGGCCCGGCTGATGACTTCCGGGGGATGTCCGCCATAGAATCGCCTTGCACCTTTCCGCGATGTCTGCCGTGATGAGTTCTTCGAGAATCAAGCTCTGCGGATTGTTGGGCAATAGCTCCCCGTGCCAAGCATGTTGTCATTTACCATCTGTCTGCTGATTCGATTCGGTCTGCTGATTGTGAAATACCGGTCTGCATCCAGCAGATCCACATAGCCTCCTTTTTCAAGACCATGCAGTGGCAACTGCTTTCCTGTCAGCACCATACAGGTACCCAGATACGCCGGATATTCTTGCCGAACGGTTTGCAGTCGATTTCGAATGTCAGATCATCCGAGTCAACATCCTGAATATCTCGGTGAGAATCTGCAGATTGATCCCATCGTACTTGAGCGCAAACTCCAGGTGATTGATGTCACCGTCACCGGGCCACTGTCTGGCAGGGAACAGCTCCTCCACCCTGCCTTCACGAACGGTCTTCTGACGGACCGATGTGCCGGAGATACTGGAAGCATGCCAAAGTTAGGGATCACCTGCAAGTCATATTTTTCGATGAGCCACTTGTATCCAGCGATCTGATACCGGACTTTGCATCATAGCGTTACTTCGATTACCGTATTGTTTTCAAAAAACACTTGACTGGTGTAAAAACATCTGTTTTATTGGATTCAGTGGAAAACTATAATAACTGATTTTTGTGTAGATGATATGTTTCGCAGAAGAAAATGGAAAAAATTCGCTTTTGTAATGGAGAACTGTGTTGGAATGCCGCAAAAGTGGAAAAACATGTGGCAATGAAATCTGAGGTTATGCGCAACTCTCATCAGGCGATCAGCATTTAAACCCCTACTCCCACTCAATCGTGCCCGGGGCTTCTGACGTGATATCCAGGCAGACGCGGTTGATTCCCGGCGCACCTCGCCGATCACGCGTGAGGATCTTCTCGAGGTTCTTGTACGGGATTCGACCAGTCCGCCGTCATCGCGTCCTCCCCGAGCTGACCGCGCGCACCACCAGCGGGTAGCCGTAGGTGCGCTTGTCGCCCATCACGCCGACGCTCTTCACGCAGGGCAGCACCGCGAAGTACTGCCAGGGCCGCTCCATCTCCGCCATCTCGATCTCGTCGCGCACGATGCGGTCCGCCTGGCGCAGGATCTTCAGCCGCTCCGCCGTCACTTCGCCGATGATGCGGATCGCGAGCCCCGGCCCCGGGAAGGGCTGGCGGTAGACCATCGGGGCGGCAGCTCGAGTTCGATCCGGAGCTACGGCACTCCTCATCCTTGAACAGGTCCCTGAGCGGCTCGACGAGCGAAAGCTTCATGCGCTTCGGCAGCCCGCCGACGTTGTGATGCGACTTGATCACATGCGCATGCATGCCGATCCCGCTCGATTCCTTCAACTGCCGTCCGGGTAGAGCGTGCCTTGCGCGAGGAACTTGGCCCCGCGCACCTTGCGGCTCTCCTCCTCGAAGACCTTGATGAACTCGCGGCCGATGATCTTGCGCTTGCGCTCGGGGTCGGTCACGCCCTTCAGCTCGTCGAGGAAGCGCTTGCCGGCCCGCACCCGCACCAGCTTTCTACTCTTGACGCCCCTTCCAGGCCTCCACCACCCTGTCACCCTCGTCCATCCTGAGGAAGCCGTGGTCCACGAAGATCGGGTGCAGGCGGTTGCCGATGGCGCGGTCGATGATCGCGGCCGTACACAGACTGTCAACACCGCCACTGACCGCGCAGATCACCTCGCCATCCTCTCCGACCTGCTCGCGGATGCTCTCGATCGACTGCTCGATGAAGTTGCCCATCGTCCAGTCGCCGCTCGCCTGGCAGACACCCACCACGAAGTTGCGCAGCAGGTCGATGCCCCAGGGCGTATGGCTCACCTCGGGGTGGAACTGCACGGCGTACATGTTCTTCTTCGGGTATTCGAAGGCTGCCACCCTGGTGGCATCCGTATGCGCGGTGATCTTCGCCCCGCGCGGCGCCGTCACCAGCGCGTCGCCATGGCTCATCCAGCAGATCAGGTTCGGGTTCAGCCCGCGGAACAGCACCGAGTCATCCTGGTTGTCCACCCACAGCTCGGTGCGCCCGAACTCGCTGCGCTTCGCCGCCTCCAGCCTGCCACCATGCATGCTGCCGAGCAGCTGCAGGCCGTAGCAGATGCCGAGGATCGGGATCTCGAGCGCCAGCAGCTTCCTGTCGATCTGCGGGGAGCCGTATTTGTGGGCGGAGTTGGGGCCGCCGGAGAGGATCAGCCCGATCACATTCCCGCGGCGCTTGACCTCAGCGGCCGTCAGCTTGTTGTCCACAACCTCTGAATGGACGTTGAGTTCACGGATCCGGCGCGCGATCAACTGGGTGTACTGGGAGCCCAGGTCGATGATGAGGATGCTTTGAAAGCGGCCCGAAACGGCCTCTGGTGCGCTTGCCATGCGGGATTATATCACGCACGATCAGCGCTTCATCTCGAAGCAGCACAGTTGCGATCCTGATTGCGCCGGACTCGCGCGCCCTGCTCAGTGCAGGGTGTCCCGCGACAGCAGCAGTCGGTTGCCGCTTACATACAGCATGTGCCGGGTTGCCCCGAGCTCCAGCACCGGGCTGTGGATGTCCAGCAGGTCATAGCAGGAAATCTGCTCAGGCTTGCTGAAGCTCGCGGTACCGCCATCCGCACCATGCACGAGCACGTTGCGGTGGAAGCGCCACTGCTGGATGGCAACCTGCGGCACGCCCTCATATACATACATGCCCTGCGGCCGCGCCCCGCCATCCACGCCGAGGAAGGTCTGGCTGATCGACTGCGGCACCGACCAGGTCTCCCCGCTGGTGCTGGTCGCGGCGGAGTAGAGCGTGTTGTCACCGCCGCTGCCGTCATACGTGACGGCCGGCAGGCCGTTGTACTCGATCAGGTACTGCTGCGTACCCTGGCCCATCGCATCATCCACCAGGTTGGCAAAGTTCCACTCCGCGCCGTCCGGGTCCTTCGCGCGGATGTAGTACAGCTTGTCACCCTCGAAGTTGCGGATCAGCGTCGCCGGGTTGCCATTGATGATCGTCAGCGGGGTCAGCGCATCGGCGTTGCCATTCGCCCCGACGGAGGCCAGTGAAATCGGGTCCGGCCAGTCCGTGCCGTCGGCATCATTGGCACGCACGAACTGTGCACTGCGGAAGCCGCCGATGAAGCTGATCTCCAGTCCGAACAGGATCGCCGGATTGCCGTTGACAACCTTCAGCACCGGGTCATGCCCGCTGTCCTCCAGCGAGTCGATGATCTCCGTGTCGTCCCAGACGCTGCCGTTCGCGTCCATGCTGCGGATGTACTTCAGCTTGCCGGTGCCATGCCCCTCGCCATCCTGCTGCGGGTCCTGGAAGGCGACCGCCGGCTTGCCGTTCACCTCGGCCATGGAGACGGTGCCCACGTCATCGATGGAGGTCAGCACGACGGGAAAGCCCCAGTCATCGCCGAACACATTCAGGCCGCGGCTGTACTTGACGTCGAACTTGCCCGGCACATCCCCCGGCTCCACATAGACCACGGCCGGATTGCCATTCACGAGCGCCGCATCATAGCTGTGCTTCGCCTGCGGCGGATCCGCCGTGAAGCGGTACACCTCGGAGGCCTTCCAGGGTACGCCGAGCCCCACGCTGCCCAGCCCCGGCTGGTCGTCACCGAGGTAGAGCACGAGCATGTAGGCCTGGCCCGCCGGCCCGGCATACTGCTCGAGTCCCGGCAGCTCCACGAATTCAGGCTGCTGCGGACTGTACCAGTCCCAGCGGTTGCTGTCGAAGTTGCCCAGCCCGAGGTACAGCAGGTCCTGGCGCTGCGGCACCTTCTGCCAGCCCATGCTGGCGCAGGGCAGCTGCGGCAGTTCGCTCATGTCCAGCAGGAAGGTGGCGTATGCCATGTCCGCGGCCTGGCCGGTGTTGATCCAGTCGCTGTTCAGGAGCAGGAAGTGGTTCAGCTCATCGATGCTGGCATTGCGGTTTGGCAGCTCCGTATCCACATCATCGAAGTAGGCCGTTGCTTCGAGGTGGCTGGAGCTGGCCAGCCTGGCAGCATCGCTTTGCACTTCCAGTTCCAGTGGCGCAGGCAGCTGAAGCCCCGCAGCTAAGCCGGCGGCTTCCTGCGGATCCGCACTCCGGGGCAGCATTGCCGCCGGTGCATCGGCTGTATCAAGGGTTGCATCCGGCTGCCCGCCCGTGCAGGAACTGGCCAGAATGGCGCTCAGCAGGCAGGCCAGCAATGTGTGCAGGCGCATGGAAGACTCCGGGATAGCGTACGGATTGTTACCCGGATTCTATTGCAGGAGTACTCCCTCGGTCACCCCTAAAGGCTCACTGGCTGATTGTTTAACCGGAATTTGGGAAACGCTGCCATTCACTCAAGCTGGCTGAAGATCAGCTTTCCACCACTGACATAGAGGAAGGAAGGCACCCCGCCGAGCTCCAGCAGCTCACTCTGGCCGCTGAATTCCTGGGTGTTGCAGACATGCTCCGGCGCGCCCCAGCCCGTTCCCGCGGCGTCATCCGCACGCACGAACACCAGGCGGTTGGCATTGTACTGGTCCACCAGCACGGCCGGCTTGCCATCCAGCAGCACCAGCCCGACGGGCTGCGAACCGGGGTCGTCAATCAGGTCGCTCTTGTAGATCAGCACCGGGTCATTCCAGCTGCCGCCGTCGGCATCCATTCCCAGACGCCAGTAGGTGTTGCCCGTGTTGTCAGTGTCATACACCATCGCCGGCACACCTCCGAGATCCCTCAGGAACAGGCTGAAGCCGGAGCGTTCGGGAACGATGAAGGTGGTGCCGGAGCTCCAGGCGGTGCCGTCGGCATCAGTCGCGCGCACGTAGCCGACCGTTTCCTGGTTCAGCCCGGCCTGGTAGGCAATCGCGGGGAAGCCGTCAATCACCGCCAGCGGGGAGTTGTAGATGCCGTAACCGCCGCTGACCGGGCCCTTGACCGTGACCGGGCTGTTCCAGCTGCTGCCGTCAGCCGCACCGGCCTGCACGTACATCAGCCCCTTGCTGAATCCGTCAAGGTCCTCACTGGCGTAGGAGATCGCGGGCATGCCGTTGACAATCGTCATGTGGGGAGAGATGCCGTGGTTGTCACCCGCTCCGTCGTCAACCACCACGCTGTCACCCCACTGCTGGCCCTGCGCATCCAGCGCCTGCACGTACATCAGGGAGCCGTGAGCCACAAAGCCATCACCGGGATTGACATACTCAAAGTCCTGCCAGGCGATGGCCGGCTTGCCGTCCACGATCGCCAGCGAGATGTAGGGCATGAACTCCGCCGGACCCAGCACCGTCACCGCAGCACCCCAAGCATCGCCGGCGCTGTCCAGCGCGCGGGCGAACTTCACCGTGAACATGTCATTGCTGAAATCCTCGGCGATCCAGGCGATGGCGGGCCTGCCATCCGCCAGTGCCAGTTCGATGTCCTGGTCCAGCTGGATCTCGTCAAACTCGCCGTAGTCCACCACCGGCGTGCTGCTCCACTCAGTGCCGACGCTCACGCTGCCCAGCTGCAGCGTGTTCGGACCGCTCTGCAGCACCAGCACGAGCATCCGGCTGGCGGCATCCGTGTAGGGGTCCAGTCCGGACAGCTCGGCGACCTCCGCGGAGCTGAACCATTCCCAGCGGTTGCTGTCAAAGTTGGCAACCGCGAAGTAGGCCAGTCCCTCGAAGGGCCCGGCCACCCAGTCCGCCCGCACACGCGGCAGCGGGCTGAGTCCCGTCAGGTCGAAGCTGAAGATCGCATAGCCGAGGTCAGCCGGATCGCCGCTGGAAGACCAGCCCCCGGGGATGTAGAGCGTGTCCTCGCCGAACAGGCTGAACACACCCTGGTTCGGCAGGCTGTCGTCGTAGTCCCGGCCGAGGATCAGGGCGAAGTCGCCAGCTGCACTGGACTGGCGCGAAGGCCCTGCCTTGCCGCTCAGTGTCTGAGGCTCCGGCAATGCAGGCATGTACCGTGGAGCAGTGAATCCAGGCTCAGCCTGCTGGGTATCAGGCGCAGCGGAGCTGGACAGCGGGGCCTGCTGGCCGCCGCAGGCTCCAAGCAGGAACATGGTGATCAGGATGGGCAGCAGCCCGGCATTCTTCAGCATGCAACTCTCCGGTCAGGTCATCAGTCTGTCTGAAGCATGTTAGGCCAGGCTCTGCCTGCTAGCCCGGTTCAGTGCGCATGCGGCGGCCAATTTAACCGGAATTTGGGATTTCCTGTTTAGGCACCCGGGGGGCCGGGTAACAAATACGGTTGCCGCAGGAGGCAACCCCCAAACAGTAATCTCCATCAAGGATGTGTATGCCATGTACAGAAACGTACTGACGATGATTTCCCTTGTAGTGGTGCTGTTTGCCGTTTCCTGCGGAGGAGGGGCTTCCCTTCCGGACCCGGGCAATGGCAACGGCGGCGGCGTGACCGACAGCACCGCACCCGAGATCGTGATCAGCGGGATCACCGAGGGCAGTGCCTACGGTGAGCAGCAGCCCGGCCTGAACTTCCTCAACGTGAAGGGCGTGGCGGCCGACACCGGCGGCGTCGCCAACATGGCGATGCGCATCAACGGCACCCTGGTCGCCGCCAGCAACGACAGTGAGCTGGACTTCGGCTGGGACGTGACCGGCTATGATGACGGCGCCTACGAGGTGGCGGTGCAGGCCAGCGATGCCAGCGGCAACGTGGCCGAGGAGGTCGTGAACGTGATCGTTGACAACGACCTGATCTTCATCCCGCCTGGCAGCTTCTGGCCCGATCTGGATCTCGACTTCGGGATCATCGATCCGATCCCCGACCCTGATCCGGGCCCGTGGGTGCCGGACCTCGACATCATCTTCCCCGGCCTGTAACAGGCCCGCACCGGAACCGTGGCCCCTGCGGGATGCAGGCGCCGCCCCGGAACCGCTGAAAGAAAGCCTGCTCCACGGAGCAGGCTTTAGCTTTCTTGGAGAGTCGGTCCAGGACCGACAGGGTCCTGTGGCTCCAAGAGCCCCATTCCAACCCGGCCTTCCGCCCACTGCCAATTTCATCATGGTATCCGGATCACTTCAGAAGGGTAACCCAGCACCTGCTCGCTGCTGCCAGTCACCTTGACAACCGGGCGGAGCCATAGCCATGCACCGCTCGGCAGGCCTTCCAGTCGGGTTTCGCGCCATAGTTTGGAGTCTGGCAGTTTTGTATTGTAGTATTCATTCCATTCCGACAATGCCAGCTCGTACTCCTCGTAGCTGGCAAAATCCTTTTGCTGGGGCCGTCCATTCTCCAGGAAGTGCGGTGTGAACTGGGTATACGGCTCCGGCCCGCTGTCAACCGGGATCTGGGTATTCTCCGGCAACTCTGATTCTTCCATCGTCACATAGACCATCACCGTCGGTCGCCAGGCTCCGTAGTACATCGGCAGGGAAACGACGTCCGTGGCACCGATATGTCCGTCACGGTTGAAGTCGAGGCTTGCCAGGAAAGGAGACTGCTCCGGATCCGTGTAACTGAGGCTGAAGTACAGCGCCCAGTCGTCAATGTCCGAAGCATTCACTTCCGAGTTGCGGTCTGAGTCACCAACTGCGATTTCGTCATAACTGATGGACTGCTTCTGCGGGTCATAGCTCAGCCCGTCATATTTCACATAGCGTGCCAGCAGCGGGTCATAACAGATCTGGCTGACGCGCCCAGAGTTGGCAGTACCCACCCAGTAGAACATCTCCGGCTTGCTCGCGAAGCCAGTGAAAGTGAATTGCCGCAATCCGCTTTCGGAAGTTTCCGACTCCTGCGGTGGATCGGCTGAAAGAGGGTCAATCTGGCTCGCATCCGTCCCCTGCCATGGGTAGTCACGGAGATCGGTTGAGCCATACAGCAGCATTTCGGGAGATGCTCCGTAATTGCGCGCGATCGGCACAATGTCCGCGATGTTGATGCTGCCGTTTCGGTCACCATCAATATGCCTCAGCAACCGATTCCAGCCAGGGGACTTGCCGATGTTGATTGCCAGCGGCACCAGGTCAGCGGCATTGACAACCCCGTTCTGGTCGTAATCTCCGTCAGCGCAGTATTCGGCTGTGATCCGTGTGTCTGAACCGCTGAAACTGATTGCTGGACGGTTCAGGTGTTCTTCATAGTCATCCATGCTGCTGTCCCAGATTTCCGCCTCGCTGGAGGAGCGGAGCGGGTCGCATTGCACATGGATGTAAGCAGCGCTAAACCCATCTGATGAGTGTCCCGTTGCAAGCAGCCGCGTAAGCTCAGCCTTCAGCTCCTCGAACACTTCCTCGTCGACATCCGCAGGTGCTTCAAGCGTGGCAATCTCGCGCAGGGCGGAATCAAGCTCCACTTCAGGGCTGGTGGTCCCTGCCTGCTCGCTGCCGATGGCAACATCGCTATGCAGTGTGTCCACGCTTTCGCGAATGTTGCCACATCCAGCGATTAACAGCATTGCAGGAATGCAGGCTGCCCCTGCCAGCGCCGCAATCATCCATCCATTTCTCGGTTTCATATCCATCACTATCTCCCGCTGCTACATTCCCTACATTCTACAGAAATCTCCAGCTATCTGCTTTCAGCTCTCTGTTCCCTGCTTTCAGCTCCCTGCCAACTCATTCTCATTCTGTTTCTGCTTCACATTCTGCCCACTGCCCACTGCCCACTGCCCACTGCCCACTGCCCACTGCCTACTGCCTACTGCCTACTGACTGCCAGGCTTGCAGCCTGGCCTCCTACGGCACCTGCACGAATTCGCAGACCGGCCCGTAATCATTGCCTGTTATGGACACCGGCCTCAGATACATCCATGAGCCCGGTTCAGGCACAAATGGCAACTCGCGGATCTGCTCCGGCAGGTATTGGAAGTCCCAGATCTTCGGGTAAACCAGCTCACTGGTAAGAACTGTCAGTACAGGCTCATTCAGCTCTTCCCCCCAGTAGCCATCGGGTAGCTGCGAGGCACTGGCTGCATGAAACAGTGCAAAGCCTGCACAGGCAGAGCCACTGAGTATCTGGAGCGGCCAGAGATCTTCCAGGCTGATCACGCCGTTCTGGTCATAGTCCGCAATGTGCCTGGCCCGCAGGGGCAGTTCCGCGCCGACAGCCTTGCCGAGGTAGATCCCGATCGGTGTAATATCCGCGACCGTCGCCGCACCATTGCGGTCCCCGTCACAGGGCAGGATCGGAAGCATGCCGATGCTGTTGCCAGCCGACTCGTAGCGCAATTCCGTTTCCCTTATCCGGAAGGGCGTGACGCCTGAGTATCGCTCGCTGAATGGCGTCCCGGGCCAGGCGACGGGGCTACGCCTGAGGGTCGAATCCTCACCTTTCAGCACCCATAGGTAACTCAGGTTGTTGTCAGTCAGCGGGATGTCAAAGTATAGCTGCCCGCCTGGCGACTTGACGGCACCTGCCAGCGTGACCGAGCCCAGCGGTGCGACATCCGGCACGATGTAGTCCGAGTCCTTGTCCGGTTTCCAGGGCACATCATGCCATTCCTCGGAGGCAAATACCTGGTAACTCCCGGCGACCCTGCCGAAGTTGACAGCGATGGCCGTCAGATCCGCCGGGGTGATGAATCCATCGCCATTGCGGTCGATTACGTAGTCAACAGTACCGATCTCGAAGTAGTCATGCAGGCCGCCTTCACCGGCGACTTCGCCAAGATGCCCGGCCAGTGGAACGAGGTCCGCCGCGTTGACAATCCCGTTCTGGTCATAGTCGCCGTCAAGGATGTAGTGCCAGCTTAGCCTGTTGGTAATTCTGTTGATTCGAATCTGGAAGGGGTCCGGGACAAATTTGCTCTTCTTCCGACTTGTATCGCTGGTACGTCGTGCAGCTTGCAAATCACTGTCATCCACCACGATTCCTTCTGTCTCACGATCCTCCAGCAGCCTCCCAAGCTCCGCCTTAAGCTCCCCGAACATATCCGCGTCGACATCCGCCGGTGCCTCCAGCGCAGCGATCTCGTGAAGGGCAGCGTCGAGGTCGATCTCGGAATGGGGGATCGTTGAAGTGTCGGCTTCCAGCGAGACTGCCTGTTCAGCACCGCCCTCCTGTTCAGTCCCTGTTGCACTGCCCGGCAACTCATTGGCAAAGTCGTTGCCAGCTACTTCAGCGGGGGCCGGCATCCTGCCGGCCTGAGCCAGATCCGTGGCATCCGCACCACCGCATCCGCCAGCCAGCAGGATTGCCAGCATGGCAACACCGCTGGCCACTATTCCTGCTGTCCTAGTTCCGGCTGTCCGATATCCATTACTCTTTCGCTTATTCATGTCCGTCTCCCGTCTCGTCAGTTCTCGACAGTCCGCCAGGCTCGACTGCTCTCTGCCTTCAGCTCACCCTGCTTTCAGCTCCCTGCCAACTCATTCTCATTCTGATTCTCATTCTGCCCACTGCCCATCACTGCCCACCGCCTACTGCCTACTTGATGGCGCCGTGACATCGTTTGGGCATGATTTAAAGTGCCAGGACATCGTTTACACAAGTACAGTTCAGCGGAGCTTGTAGTCGAATTCCTCGATCTGCAACTTGTCCAGATAGAGCTTGTTTCTGTTCATGGACATCAACCGTGGCGACAACATACTGGTACTGAGCTCCGGCGGAACACGGAATCGTTCACCGAAGATGTCGAGGATCCTGTCACTGCGGATCAGCCGGACCAGAGGATATCTGCCTGTATCAGGCTTTGCCAGCGGATGCCTTGGTGGTCTCTCCGTTTCCGGAAACTTCAGTTTGACTCCTGACTTTGCGAGTGCTTTCAACGGAGTGTTGCCATTGAGCTTGCTGTATCTGTAACTGCTTGTGCCGTTGTTCGAAACTGTGCGAGCATAGTTTCAGCTCATCCATGGATCTCATGTCGGTCTTTCCGAGGAAGCGCTGTTGGTACCGCTCGTTACTTCTCTACCATGCCGTTTCGCCACGGTTCGGCTCCTGGGAATGAACCATGGTTCAATGTGCTGGCGTAGCAGACACATGCGGATCAGCGCCACCCATTCCACGTGGATACCTGCGGCTCCCGGAAGAAGCACAGTGCGTTGTCAACCTGGATCCGCTGTATCGCCGATACGCTTCCACGCAGACCAGACTCCCTCCAGCACAGTCTGTGTGGCTGTGCCGGAAGACGGATTCAGGCTGCAACGACAGTTTGCCGTCAACGATGTTCAGACTCAGGCAGGAACGGGTCGGGCCACTGAGAAAGCGCGGCCCGACGAAGTCCGCCTGATGTGTCTGGTTGGGAAGCTGGGACGGAAGGATCGGATAGAGTGTGCCTTTTTTGGTTTGTAACGATCCGCTTCCTGTTTTACGTTGTTTCTGACAATGATTCTGTTGATTGAACGCACAGAGGGGGTGGCGGGCTGATCCCCAGACTCCATTTCCCAGAGGATCGCTCCCTGCGCGCCGCTGAACATGTCCCGTTCTGACTTTCCCGCAGTTGCTTGATGAGCTCCTCGGTTTCGCCGTTGTTCGGTTTGCAACCAGATGCGCTGGCGGATGCATCCTCGGCCCAGTCAGGTTTTCCGGAGTCGAATCTCTGCCCATTTGTATAGCCACTGTCTGGACTTCCCCCAATGAGATACAGATCGAATCAACACTCTCTCCATTAGGAGACGTTGCACGCGAGCTTGCGCAGCTGCCTGATATCCAATCCCATGAACCCCTCCTCCATGATGCTTGGTGTTCATAGAATGGCTATGCAAGGTCAATATGTAAACGATGTCCTGGCACTAAATCATGTAAACGATGTCCTGGCACCATCACCTACTGCCTACTGCCCAATGACCACTGACCACTGATTACTGACTGCCAGGCTTGCAGCCTGGCCTCCTACGGCACCTGCACGAATTCGCACACCGGCCCCAGCTCGCCGAGGTATGGCCTGAGGTACAGGTAGCCATTGCCGGGCTGGGGTGAAGGGGAGCTCTGCGGATATCTCCGTATATGAGCCAGTTGGGTGTCAGAATTATCAGGCAGTGGGCTGTTTGGTCTCAGCCCAGTATCCATCCGGCACGCACTCATGTCGTCCGCATAATACACGTGATACCCTTCGTAACTTGCGTACAGCATCAGATGTATCAGGATTGATCAATGGACAGTGATCATTCCATCACGATTGTAATCAGCTAACCGCGTATTCGCTGCCAAAGGATCTCCAACTGATTTACCCAAATACATACCAATTGGCGTGATGTCCGACACGCTGACCGGAGGTTGTTCCCGTCTTTGTTCGCCTGATAAACACTGTAAAAGACAAGCTCATTCCTTTCAGGATCAAAATATGGAAGCGTGCCTGTCTCCCGATATGGCAGGAGATAGTTTAAGGGGCGAGGATCAAGCAGTTCGCCGTGCAAGCATATCCGTATGCAGATCCTTGCTCAGACTAGACGTGAAGGAAACCCAGTAGTAGTTCCGGGGAACATTTGGCAATTGATATTCGCAGTACTTCTGGCCTTCGGGCAGCAGCAGTGCTTCTGACAACTAAGCCCAGCCACGGGAGCAACGCCGAGGTCCTGCAGGAACTGTGTGCCCCCGTCAGGCTTGAGTGAATGCCGGGGTAGTCCGAAAGGTCATCCGTTCCGTATACATTGAATTCCTCGAAGGTATTGCCGGAAGTGTTCTGCGCGACCGGCGTTATGTCCGCGAGGCCCAGCAGGCCATCCATGTTGCTATCCACTACAAAACTTTCGTGCTGCCTGTTGCAAAGCGGCCTGCCTGACCTTCTCCGTGCGCACTGTGCCCGCCCCAGGTTGCGCGAACGAGGTCGGCGGCATTCACACTGCCGTTCTGGTCATAGTCACCGTTCATCCGATATCAGTTGAGTTTCGTGTGCCTTGCATCAATGTGCAGGCTATATGCGTCGGGAACGAAGAAATTCCTCGTCTGGAAGCTGAGATCCTCTTCAGCACTGATTGCCTTGAAATGATCCGAGTCAGCCAGCAGCGCCCCAGCTCCGCCTTCAGCTCCTCGAAGACCGCCGCGTCCACATCCGCGGGTGTTTCCAGCGCGGCGATCTCGGGCGCAGGCAGGGCGGTGGGGAGGTCAGATTGACTTGGCATCGTCACTCAACTGGTTTCCGGGGCCATTGCCGCCAGCTGCGGCGACAACAGGGTTGCCAGTACCGGAAGATCCCGAGCCTCCGCTGCATGAGGCGAGAGCAGGATTGACAGCAGCACGGGTGCACCACATTGCCCAATTATCATTCGACTCACTCTGCCCATCTGATTCTCCTGTCCACTGTCCCCTGTCCATCGCCAGAGGCCTCAGGGTATTCGGGAATGCCTGAAGGTTCCCCGAGGAATGGCCCTTCACTTCCGTAAATGAGGGTTCACCGGCCTGATCCAGACCCAGACACCGCTGGGCAGATCAGGCAGCTCGGCGGCATGCCAGAGGTACTTGTTGGTATATGCGCTCGGCTTGGCTCCTGCGCAATCTGCTGTGCCAGATTGACAGTCAGGTCAGAGTTGAAGCCCGAATCCATAAAGCGATGTCGAGAGAGATTCCAGACTGGCAAATTGGGGACAGGTCGTCATCATGCTTCATTTCCGCACTCGGTTCATTGGCATCGCCGGAAATGTAGAAGTTCACTGCAGGACTGCAATGTTCTGGTGGAACTCCAGCAGCTGAAGTCCGCCAGCTTTCCAGCATGCCCATCCCGGTTCAGGTCCATTGACCTGCGCCATTCATTCCCCAGCAGCATAGAAATGTTCCTGCCAGAGAATGGAGAATCCCCCCGTGATATCCGTTCCCGCGCTGACCCAGAAGCTCCTGTCCTGTCGCAGTACTGGTACATGTTCCACATGACAAGGCCGGCATCCCTGTCATACCGGAGCTGCGAGATATTGACATGTCCTGTATTGAAGCGGTTTATGCTCCATTCGGCTTAGCGAACTGCGCATCGTGCTAGCCCAGTAGTAAACCTGTGCTGTAGTGGGTCATCAATCGTGAACCGGAAGCTTAAATCTGACCACTCTGCCGTTTCGTTTTGCTGCCAGATAAATTTGCAGTTCTGCCAGCGGTGTCAGGTCTGTGATGGCACTCCTCCCAGGGTAGTCCGTCAGGTCCAAGAACCGAATAGGTACATCCTGGTAGTGGCCTGACCCATGTGCCTGGCGATGGGGACGAGATCTCCGAGGCCGATCACCTCCATTGCCATCGCCGTCCGTTTCAAGGGCGGATTACCCACCGGGTATCCGAAGTTCCTGGCAAGCGGTACCAGATCAGCCATGCTTACAATACCGTTTCTGCCGGTAGTCCGGCCGCACTGTTGTAGATGCCTGATGCTCGAGTCCGCCTCATTGAAGGTGAGGAGGGCACGGCCTGCGTAACCATCGAAGTAATCCGTATCAAGGTCGAATGCATCAGATTCAGATGTGTCAGTCATGCCCGCAAGGGTTCCCCCTCGGCTGTATCGGACTGTTAAGCAGTCTTCCCAAGCTCCGCCTTCAGCTCCGCGAACACCTGCGCATCGACATCCGCGGGTGCTTCGAGCGCGGCGATTTCGCGCAGGGCGGCGTCGAGGTCGATCTCTATATGGGGATCGTTGAAGTGTCGGCTTCCAGCGAGACTGCCTGCTCAGCACCGCCCTCCTGCCCGGTTCCTGCGCTTCCTGGCAACTCATTGGCAACTGCGCTGCCAGCTACTTCAGCGGGGGCCGGCATCCTGCCGGCCTGAGCCATATCCGTGGTATCCGCACTACTACCGCATCCACCTGCCAGCAGCATTGCCAGCATGGCGATGCCGCTGGCAATTACTCCGGTCCTTCTCACTTCATCACTCATGCGCTTATCCATGTCCGCTCCTGTCCAATCTTTCCTCAACAGTTCACCAGGCTTGTCTGTCATCCGCATTCTGCTTCCTGCCAACTGCCTACGGTACCTGAATAACTTCTGAGATAACTCGTCCATTTCCCATCCAGATGAAGGTTCCTGACGTCAGTTCCCCGACTTGGTACTCCACGCGGCGAATCAGGCTGGTTCCCTGCCAGACATTGTCAAGCAGCTCATTGCAGTGACAGCCGCCGGGACTTCAGCTGCAAAGGGTGGTAGCAGTGCCGAATCTGTCGCTGCAAAGCGGCATCCTGGAAAAACACCTTACCGAAATCTCCGAAAATGCCCCTGAAGTTTGCCACGCCATCCGCGTAGCCAATATGCCCATCTCCGTTCGTCAGAAATCGGGAATTGCTCACCATTCTCAGCCATGCTTCTGGCCTGCTCCACGACCCCCCATACCAGTGTCATATCAGCTAGAGTAACGTTGCCACTGGAGTCCAGGTCGCCGGGAAAGAAATGCTGGCAACTGATTGTCCCGGCATCACTGTCATACCGTAGTTGCAGCTCAAACTGTTTCCGTTTGCAGCACGGGCGTCCGATAAACTCCAGCTCGGCCTGCTCATGTGATCGCTGAACACTAGCCTTACCCAGTAGTAGTCACCGGGATCCAGCCAGTCCTGGGTGAACTCAAAATTGCTGCGTTGCTCAAGTACCCCGCTTCAGATCAGTCACTTCTATCAGGACCTGTGGGCTGATTCTGTCTGCCTCACCGGGAAGCCAGGGAAAACCCTGGATATTGCCGCTTCTGTAGACGTTGAGTCCGACAACTGTACTGCCGAAATTCATGGCGATTGTGATCAGATCCGCAGCAGTGAAGTGCTGGTTTCCATCCCCATCTATGAAGGAGTTGGCAGAGTTCGCCCTGGTGCCAAGCCGGACTGCAAGGGGAATGATGTCAGCTGCGTTCACAACCCCGTTCTGGTCATAATCACCTGCATGTTGAAGCGGCACATAGGACGATCCATCCTCTCTCCATCCTACGAAGTTTGATTGCTGGATTACGTTATTTGTAAAACTGGGGTCCAGATCATAGGCATCAGGGTCGTAGATCGCCGCTGTGCTTCGGTTTTCTGGATCCAGTCCTCATCTGAGGCATGCTCTGCAAGCAGCCTCTCCAGCTCCGCCTTCAGCTCCGCGAACATATGCGCGTCGACATCCGCAGGCGTTTCCAGCGCGGCGATCTCGCGCAGGGCGGCATCGAGGTCGATCTCGGAATGGGGGATCGTTGAAGTGTCGGCTTCCAGCGAGACTGCCTGTTCAGCACCGCCCTCCTGTTCAGTCCCTGTTGCACTGCCCGGCAACTCATTGGCAAAGTCGTTGCCAGCTACTTCAGCGGGGGCCGGCATCCTGCGGGCCTGAGCCAGATCCGTGGTATCCGCACTGCCGCAGCCGCCTTCTGACGGCAGCATTGCCAGCATGGCAATGCCGCTGGCCACTACCCCTGCTGTCCTAGTTCTGGCTGTCCTATATCCATTGCTCATTTGCTTATCCATGTCCGTCTCCCGTCAAATCTTTCCCTCAAGAGCTCACTGGTCTGGCCTGCTTTCTGCTCCCTGCTTTCTACTCCCTGCCAACTCATTCTCATCTGCTTCTCATTCTGCCCACTGCCCACTGCCTACTGCCTACCGCTTACTGAATTTCAACGAACTCGCATACCGGTCCCAGCTCCTCCCCGAGATAGGGCCTGAGATACAGGTAACTCCCGCTGGCGGGTGTGAAGGGAAGCTCGTACGAGAACTTCATTGGCAATGGCAGCTCCAGGTAGCCCATGCTCAGTAGTGGTGTGTTGATTTCCTCGCCCCAGTATCCATCAGGAAGCTGCTGCTCACTCTGGGCATAGAAGAGGGAGTAGCCCTCAAACCCGCCGCCGAAGTGCAGGCCAAACGGAGTCAGGTCTGAAATGCCAACTTCGGAGTTCTGGTCATAGTCGACATACTGGATGACGCCTGTGGAATCCGATTCAGTCCTGTCCAGGAAGTACACACCTATAAGGGTGAAATCCGTA
This sequence comes from bacterium, assembly GCA_041395205.1. GTDB lineage: Bacteria > 4484-113 > 4484-113 > 4484-113 > JAFGCY01 > JAHEFU01. The sequence continues at coordinate 293,701 of JAWLAZ010000001.1, read as the reverse complement.
TCATCAACAATTCCATCCCGATTACCGTCCCCAGAGTGGAATTGCCTCCAACTCGCGGAATTGTTCAGTGCGTCATACTGCAGATTCGTACTGCTCATCCTGATGGGCAGCAATCTGCCGTAGGCAGACTCATACAGGCTTCCGCTCCTTCCAAAACCCCGGGGACTTGAAGAATCAAGAGTTACGCCATCCATGATGACGGTGTAAAAACTCGTCAGCGGGTCCACAATCTCCAGTTCGAATTCCTTCTGTCCCTGTGGACCGATGCCTGCAAGTTCAAACGGTACCTGCCATTCTTTCAGCCCTTCGCTTTTGTCACCGGGAAGACGAGTCAGACCACCGCTGACAGTGCAGCTGAAAAAGGTCTGGGCAAAGTTGCCGGCAATCGGCACGATGTCGCCAAGGTTTATCTCCCCGTCAAAGTTGCCATCCACAACATACTGCATTGTGCCAGCGGGAAACCAGCCAAAGTCCATTGCAGCTTCGCGGTCTGCATCTGCACCGAAGTGCTGGGCCAGGGGCACCAGGTCTGCCGCATTGACCGTCCCGTTCTGGTCGTAATCTCCCGGAAACATGTATAACCAGCGCAGGCTGTGAGCCTGGTGGTCCACACGCACATGCATGTAGTCGCTGTAGAACCTGCTACGCCTGCTGCTGATAACCGCAGAAACCTGCTTGTTTGAATGTTCCTCACCTTGATTCCCAAGCAACCTTTCCAGTTCGGCCTTCAGCTTGGCGAACATTTCCGCGTCGACATCCGCAGGCGTTTCAAGCGCGGCGATCTCGCGCAGGGCGGAGTCGAGGTCGATTGGGGAACCAGGGGCGGCAGCATTGCCAGTCGCAGTTCCGGTTTCCGGCAGCAGATCGCTGCCCGTGAAACCTTCAGCCTGGCTGGCTGTCTGCAGCTCAGGCGCGCGCGCATCACCGCCGCAGCTCCCGAGCAGCAGCATCAGCAGTATCAGTGGCCCGTAACAGATCCTTCCGCACATGGTCTTATCCCCCGTGCAATCACATTTTCAGCCATGTAGATGCTACAGGAGATTACGCTTCTGGGTACGGGACACTTCCGCGGCAGTTTGGCGCTGACACTTCGCGAGGGTGCAGAAGGCTGAGAGCAGGTGGCAGACTCGGAATGCGAACATAGCGGTCTGCTTCAGCTGGCTGCTTTCTGCACTCCAGGGTACGCACTTCAGCCAGGCGCGTGCCGGGCCGCGGCTAGGCCGGCAGCACGCTCGCGGGGAGCGCACTCTGCTGCTGGGGCAGCACGGTATCGTTGCTCTTGTGGCAGCAGGAGGCGGACAGGACGATCACGACGGCACACAGCAGTGCGAGTACCAGCTTCGACATCTCAACTTCTCCCGTGGACCATGGCGGTCCGTGCGGCAATGGATTTACCACTGAGAATGTAGCACTGCCAGCGCTGCTTGGGAAGTACTTCCGAGGAGATAGGAGCTGGGTTATAGGTGGTAGGGCTGGTGTCATGCCTCCGGCATGACCAAGTGAATCATGGTCACGCGGAGCGTGACACCGAAGGCTCCCCTACAACCTACACCCCAGCTCCTACATCCTCCTTGATTGAGGGCTCGGCCCTCAATCAAGGTACGAAGTACCGCGCCACCTTCAGTTCGGCCGTTGCCATGTCGTGGTAGCAGACCAGCGGCTGCCCGAGGGCATTGCCAACGGAGAGATATGCCGACTCATGCGCATCCGTGTCATAGGCGCCCACACCTGTTGCCACCACGCCGCCCACGGGGAAGTCATCGCTGATCTCCGGCGTCTGCGTGGCGCGGTAGGTCACGGCCTGCTCCTCGGTGGAATAGTAGGCCAGCCCGAGGAAGCCCGCCACGTTGGCACTCGCCAGATGGTAGCCGTAATCCGACGAGAGGCTGTCCGGGATGTATGCGGGGGCGGACCAGTCCGTGGTCGACAGGTCGTTGGCCTTGCGGACCAGCAGCCCGCCCGTCGTCGCGTTGCGGGCCAGCAGGTAGGGCCGGTCCGTGATGCTCGCGGCCACCGCGAACTGCAGCTCCTGGTCGCCCGGGGTATTGTTGCCAAGCGAGAAGGGCAGCAGCGTCCAGTTGGTGCCCTGGTTGTTGGTGGCCTTGCTGAAGTAGGCCCGCCAGGGCGTGTTGAACTGGTCATTGTTGAGCACGTACCAGACCGCCGGACGGCCGCTGGTGCCGGGGGCATTGGCTTCGCAGGTCGTGAGCGCGGTCTTGTCGAGATGGAACTCGCTGCCCTTCCAGACCGTGCCGCCGTTGAACAGGTCCCAGTCTCCGCCCGTGCCCGCCACCGGGTCCGTGGCGCGCACGTAGTAGATGCTGTAGGGGTCGTCAGCGTCGCCGGTATGCCAGACGTAGGCGATCGCCGGGTTGCCATCGATCACGTTCAGGCTCGGGCTGTGGTCCAGCGGGTCGCTGGTGATCCGCACCTGCGTGAAGCTCGTGGCATCCGCCGTGTTGCCGGTCACGTAGTAGATCCCGGCCTCGGCTCCGACCCGCTGGTAGGCCATCGCCGGGCGGATGCCGCCGGCCAGGGCCCGCAGCGAGATGTGCCTGGCCGTCACGGAGAGCGGTACGGCCTGCGGGATGTTCCACTCCGTGCCCTGCGGGTCGGCAGCCCGCACGTAGTAGAGCGAGTTGAAGCGCCGGTAGGCGATCGCCGGGTTGCCGTCGATCGTTGCCATCATCGGGTCCGCCGGGCTGATGTCCGAGACGTTGTCAATTGCCGTGCTCAGCCAGCCCTCGGTGGACAGTTCGCGCGTGGCCACGGCCGTTGCCAGGTCGTCATCCGTCACGCGCAGGCGCACCGTGCTGTAACCGCCGCTGCCCAGCTCAAGGGTCTGGACCTGTGACCCGTCCTCGATCTCGTAGATCCCGTCTCCGTCGAGGTCCCAGTCGTACTGTTCAATGCTGCCGTCCACGTCATTGCTCAGCGCGGCGGACAGCGTGGCCGTCCAGGGCGCGACTCCGTCCGTGCTGTCGGCGCCGATGTGCGCCACCGGGGCGAGGTTGTCAAGATCCGGCGCATAGAAGTGCAGCGTGTTGGAGATCCGGCTGCGGTAGGTGGCAACGACCGAGAAGCCGCCCTGGTAGATGTCCACGATGTCCATCTCGGCGGTCTCCTGGTTGATCTCACCGACGTTCGGGACCACGAAGCCGCTGCCGATCAGGCCGGCACTGACCTCCCGCAGCGGGGTGAGCTCCACCACGCCGCCACCGCCGCCGGGCCCGGTCGTGGAACTGAAGCCGCCGATCAGGAAGTACTGCGAGTCGGGGTCCAGTGTCACGTTTCCGTCCACTGCATGGTTCAGCATCAGCTGGTGGTTGACATTCGGGTCAATGAAGTACGGGTCACTCTCGGTGCCGCTCCCGGACAGTGCGGCCCCGTCCAGGTCCAGCACCGGGCCCGGCGCGCCTGACATCTGCACCACCTGGCTGACCGTGCCCTCGTTGCCCTCGCTGTCGACGGGACGGGCCCAGAGCACGACCGGGCCGGCCGGCGCTGAGGGCTGGATGTAGCCGTAGATCAGCCGGTCCGCCACCGGGTCGCCGACTCCGTTGGCAAAGGGCACGCTGCTGGCCGCCGGGATCGTGCTCGGGGCAGCCGCGTCCGCCGGCACGTCGTCCGGGTTGCTGCTGGCGTAGATGTTGTAGCCGCCCAGCGCATCATTGCCGAAGTTCTGCCCGATCACGGTCAGGTCCGCGAGGTTGATCTCGCCGTTGCCATCACCGTCCACCACGGTTTCCACGGGGAAGTTCTCGATGCCGATGAACAGCAGGTCATCGCCGAAGGGTCCCGTCTGGCCGAAGTGCAGCCCCAGCGGGGTCAGGTCGGCGATCGTCACCACGCCGTTCTGGTCATAGTCACCGGGGTTGGTGTACTGCACCGTGCTGATCAGGGCATCGGTGCCGCTGAACATCGGTCCGGCCACGGCTGTCATCGGGGCCCGGGCCTGCAGCCCGCGCGGCACCATAGCCGTGCGCCTCGCCCCAGCCTCCGCTCCACGGGAGAAGTGCAGCGTTGCCAGCACGCCGCCGCTGTCCAGTGCATCCACCCGGTCGAAGTTCGGCAGTACATGCCCGCTCTGCACCAGCCCCGGCTCAGCATTCAGGCCCAGCGCCAGCAGCTGCCGGTCGCCGAGCTCATCCGTCAGTTCGATGCTGACGAGGCTGAAGCGTGCCGGGTCGTAGGCGATCTCGGTATAGAGCGTGCTCAGCCCCGAATCCGCCTCCAGCTCCAGCGTGGCCCTGATGCCGCTGGCATCCTCCGCCAGCCTGAGCTGCACGGCGGAAGGCTCATTGATCAGGCTGCCCTCCGCAATGCTCAGTGTGGGCTTCTCCGGGTAGGTTCCGGCAGGAACCACTCCCGGGTTCAGGCCGGTGTTGCCACCGCCGCCACAGGACGCCATGGCCAGCATGGCCAGCAGGCAGGCTGTCATTGTCAGAATTCTGTTCATCATCACTGTTCTCTCCCGGCGGATGCCTCCGCACCAGCTTGCCGCTGACTGCGGCCTCATCATGCTATATGTACCTGGCGAACACCAGCTCGAAGGGTCCGCCGTCATTGTCGTCAAAGTACAGCACCGCCGGATGCCCGCTCACATCGGCGATCGCCGGACGCAGTACGAAACTGCTGTCAGGGTCAACCGGGACCGTCGGCTGCATCTGCTCCAGGCTGTCCTCGGCGCTGTAATGGCACTGTATCTGGTTCTCCGTGTAGTGCACATTGCTGAGCCACAGCCGGCCCAGTGACTCGGCAACCTGGATGCCGTCAATCGGGTTGTCAAGGAAGGGGCCTGGCGCGGTGAAGACGTTGCCGCCGGCCGGGCCCTGCACCAGACTGTGCTGGAAGAGCAGGTCGTCCTGCAGCAGCATGTGGAGCCGGCCGCCGAATTCGAAGAGCGCAGGCGTGGCATCGAGGTTCAGGTCGCCGGTGATCACGCTCGGGCTGACGAACTCGAAGGTCGAGCCGGTGTACTCCATCTCGCTGTAGACGGTGTTGTTGCCGGTGCTTGAGCGGTAGAGTACGTCAAGCCCTCCGCTGCGCGGGATCGTTGCCAGGTCTGCACCCGGACCCAGCGAGTGGCCAATGGCCAGCTCGCCCTGCTCACTGATGATGAACGCCGCCGCCTGATCTCCATCGCTGCAGGTCAGCATTGCCTTGCCCTGGAACATGTGCAGTTCCCGCAGCTCGAACTCGCCGCCGATGACCGCCAGCGGGTCGCTCCAGGTGCTGCCTTCGGCATCGAGCGCATGACGGTAGTAGCTGGCATAGCTGGAAAGGCTGTACCAGGCGACGGCCGCTGCTCCGTTGCGATCCACGATCAGCGGTGTGCTTGCTAGATCATGGATCCCCGTGATGTTGACAGGAGTGCTCCAGCCGTCGCCGATGCGGTCCGTGGCCCGGCTGAAGAGCGTGATGCCGTTCTGGAACTGGCCCGTGGTGAAGACCACGCAGGGCCGTCCGCCAACCATCGCGATGTCGGGAGGCGTGCCCGTGGGCTGTTCGGCCTGGCTGTGGATCACCGTGCGTCGCCAGTTCTTCTGCCACTCCGCGGTCATTGCCGACGGAGCACTGTTGCCGGCGTTGAACTCCGCCACCAGCCAGTAGCGGTCATGCAGCCGCACATCCGTGTCAGTCAGCTGGAAACGTCTGCGTCCGCCGCTGGCGAGGCCGGCATCAGCCAGGCTCAGACTCCGTACCAGCCGCTCCGGGCCGCTGCCATCCTCTGCTGCATACAGCCTGAAGGCCGCGAGGCTGTTGCCGAAGTTCTGGCCGATCGGCGTGATGTCCGCCAGGCTGATCAGGCCGTTGCCATCCCCATCGACCATCGCCAGAGCGCTGCCCTCATCATCCGGCACCTGCCGGCCGAGATTGACGCCCAGCGGCGTGAGGTCGGCAATGTTCACCTCGCCGTTCTGGTCATAGTCACCCGTGTTTTCGTAGTACCAGGAAATGATGTCCCAGTTCGCATTGCGCTGCGGCTGCGGTGCCGGGTCAGTGATTGCTGCCGCCTGGCGCGGACTGTCAGCGCCGCGCCGGAACTCAATCGTCGCCAGTTTCCCGCTGCCGCTGATGCCCTGCGGATCACTGCCGGGCAGCAGCTCGCCGTACTGTGCTCTGCCCCGGCCATCCGCTGCCAGCAGGCTCAGCGCAGCCTCACCCAGCAGGCCGGCACTGTGCGCCGCGACCGGCGTCCACTGCTGCGGGTCATAGCCGATTTCGAGATAGGCATGGCTCAGCTGACTGGCATCTGCAAGGCTGATGCTCAGCAGAGCACTCTCCGCTGTTTCCGCAATGCTGAACTCGAACTCAGCGCGGCCCTGCAGCGCGAAGCTCTCCGGCATGACATGCATGCTGAAGGCCCTGCCGCTCCCGCCTGGCTGCGGCAGTTGAGCGCCATTGCCGCCGCCGCAGGATATCAGCAGCGCTGCGCTCAGCAGGCCCGCATACATATATATATGAGTAATTCGCATGTTCGGTTCCTTGCCCGTGGGCAAACCGCTTACTCTACCCATTATCCGCGAATTGTTAAGCAGAGGTTAAATAATCCGGGATTCGAGCTGCAATCAGTAGAACACGTAGAAGTTGACATGCTTCATACCAGCTGCCTCGACCGTGAAGGCCATGCAGGGATGCGGTCCCAGCAGGCGCATTTCCTTGAGCTCCACCGCCGGGATCTGCTCAATCACCGGCCCGGTCTGCACATAGCCTGCCGCACTGCCGTCCGCGCTGAAGGCACTGGCCACCTGCATTGCATTCACATCCGTCCATGTCGCCATCAGCCCGCCGTAGGCCGCCAGCAGCTGCGGGGCGAACTGCCCCGGCTGGGAGACTGCGAGATCAGCCGGGACTCCCCAGCTGGCGCCTGTTCAGGCCTGACCAGTGGCCCGGCGCCGCGTCAGCCATTTCTCCACGGGCAGTTCACTGATGATCATCGCCAGCACGATCAGCAGCCCGCCCAGCGCGCGTACCGGCACCAGCTGCTCGCCGCCGATCGTCCAGGCGAATACGGCGGCGAACACCGGTTCGAGGCAGAAGATCAGCGCCGTCGTCACCGGCGGCACGCCCTGCTGCGCGGTGAGCTGCAGCATGAAGGCCGACAGCGTCGGGAACAGCGTCAGGAACAGCACCCAGCCCACGGTCTCCATGCAGGCAATCCCGAAGGGCCGCCCGAGCACCAGTCCGCAGCAGAGGGCCACGAGCCCCGTGCCGAGCAGCTGCTGGAAGTTCAGCACATAGACATTCATCCCGCTGTTGGTGAAGCGGTCGGCATACAGCACATGCGCGGCATAGGTCACGGCGGCCACGAGCGTCAGCATGTCGCCATAGTTGGCATGCCGGATCCCGCCGGTCAGCAGCCACAGTCCGCAGAGTGCGATGGCAACGGCCACGAGCCGCGGCCAGGGTGAGAGCGTGCGGAAGCAGATCAGGTTCAGCAGCGGCACGAATACGATGAACAGCCCGGTGATGAAGCCGCTGTTGCTGGCCGTGGTATGCCCGAGGCCCACGGTCTGGAAGACGTAGAGCACGCCGAGGATCACACCGAGCACGGCTCCGCGTTGCCAGCCCTGCCAGAGCTTCACGCCGCGCAGCACGAGCGGCAGCGCCATCAGCCCGGCAGCCGTGAGGAAGCGCCAGGCCACCAGCGCATAGGGGTCGATGCTGTCGAGGCTGTCCTTGACGATGAAGAAGGTGCTGCCCCAGACCGCCGCGCAGTAGATGAGCGCGAGTTCGGCATGGGGCGAGCGGGTGAACAGCCTGAGCACCGGGGGATTATAGGGGAGGGGGGACCACCACGCGGCGGCCCCGCCCTGCCCCGCTCAGGCACGCCTGTCAGGGGGTGTTCAGTGCTGCCACTGCAGCCAGATCAATGCTGAATTCCTGGATGCTGCCATCCTCCTGGTTGAGCCGGGCCGGAGCGGACAGCACATGTCCGTCCACCACGATCTCCAGCTCGCTGAGTTCCTCCGCGAGGTCGTAGGCAATCTCGAAGCTGCCCAGCTCATCCGTGCTGGCCCAGAAGTAACGCAGATTGCCACGTTCAGAGAGACGGATGTCCCGGGGAGATCCTGTTTCTCCGCCGAGGCAGAGGATCACGAGCGCATCAGCCAGCGCTGCATTGTTGTCAGCATAGCGTACCCGCCCCCGGTATGCCTTCGGCGTCTCCGGCGGGCTGGCCAGCGGGTCGACGCGCAGTGCATTGTGGTGCGGGCCCGGACTGATCAGCGCCTGTGCCTCCAGCAGCGGATCCCCGTCCAGCCTGCCCACTCCGGACTGATCCGCGCCGCTGCCGCTGAACTGATGGCTGTTGATCCGGCGCAGCGAGCCGCCGTCCAGCACCTCCAGCGTATAGCTGCCCTGCTGGTTCCAGGTGTAGGGGAACTGGAACACGCCGCCGTCCCCCGTGCGCGCCCAGAAGCGCCGGGGATTGTCAACTTCACCGAGCTGCAGCATCACGAGCGCGGCGTTGACACGGATGTAGGCATCCGTGCCCTCACCCTCGCCGAGCACGCCCGTCCAGCTGAACTGCTGCTCGGGACGTTCCACATCGAAGGCGAAGACCAGCTCGCTGCGGTCCGCCTTCTCGATGAAGATCCGCTGGTAGAACACCGGCTGCGTACTCTGCTCGCCGTACACCAGCGTGACGGAGTACAGCGCATGCTGGTGGTAGGGGAACTTCAGGGAGAACTTCCCGTCCGCATCAGTCAGGTCTCCATAGCCGGCCTGGATGTTCTCCGGCTGGCGGTCGGAACTGATCTGCACCGCCACGCCTTCCACTGGCAGTCCGGTGGTATCGAGCACCTGGCCGGACCAGCTGACCTTGGACTCCTTCTGCTGCTCGGCGAGAATCGCCGCGGTCAGCGCCGCCGAGGCGCAGCCTGCCGTTGCCAGAACTGCCAGCAGCAGCATTGCCAGCGCGGCGGGGTTTGACAGTTGAATTCGGTTCCTGTATTGCATGTCCTACTCCTACTTGCTCACACGCATCGCCGTACTGCCACTTGGCAGGTCCAGCAGGATTGCCCGGTAACGCAGATCCTCACAGTGCTCACCGGGAAATGCGCCCGGACTGTCCCCTTCAGCTTGGCTTTGCAGCTACAGTGCCCGCCGCCACCACCGCTACAGCGGCTTGATCAACGGTTTCCAGCCAGTGCTTCAGTTGCCTCGCCTGCGTCAGCTTGTCGCCATAACCTGTCTGCTCCCATTGGGGCACCTTGATTGCCTGTAGCTGGCTCTTCGCACAGAAATCACTGATGATCATCCTCAGCCTGTCTGTGCCGAATCATGCCTCTGTAACGCTCCCGTCAGCCCCTGCAGCAATAAACGCTCCAGCTCAGCCACTCATTGTCCCAACTCGAGGTAGGCAGCCCTGCCTGTCAGGCCTCCACTGCCATCATTTCCTGGCATGCGCAGAGCAGGTCGCCAGTTCTATTCCTCCGTTGCTCAGGTGCTCTTCGCCTTCTCCTGCTCCGAGCTGCTGCACGGATTGGCTTTCGCAATTTGCTGTCGTAGAAGCATCCAGATGCCCGGCCGTCGCCGAAGATCGGCGTCGTCATCAGCGATCCTCGCTGATCGGTAGGATGATCATGGCCTGCGCGAAGGCCAGTTGGTGCTGGCGCGGGCGGCCTGTTCCAGCTGCGCAGCGATGGCTGAGGCGGCGGGTCGCGGATGATCGGGTCGTCCTTCGGAAGGATGCCGCCGATGCGCTTCTCGACGCCGCGAAGGCGGCATTCGTCTCGTGGCTGGCAGCCCAGGCGCAGCTCCTGTTGTCAAGCTACGCCTCGGTATCGGCGCTGTCGTTGTCCTCAACGCAGCAGCGCCAGGTCAAATGCGCCGCTGCTGCCGTCGGAGATCCCGGATCTGTTGCGCATACCAGGTAATGAGGCGGAAGCACAGGCCTACCCGCCGGCGGTTCATGCAGGGCGTGACACGGAGGTGTTGCCGGAACTGAAGCCGTAGATCTCACTGTGGTCCTGCGCCACGCCTCAGGCCCGGCGGGGCCCTCGCTGGCCCGCTGCACCTTCGTCAGCGCATCCAGCCTGCGCCCTGCGGCGGTCGGCAGTCCCGATCAACTGCCCCGAGCTGGCGGACTGTCCAGCACGTCTTCGGTCTCGCCGATCGTCAGCTCCGCACTGGTCCCGCGTTGATCGGCAACAGGCCGGTTGGAGGCGAGATCCGGTCGCGCTGGATCTGCCAGTGAGCCCTTGCGGTCAGATTCTTCGTGAGCCGGGCCAGCATCAACTCCACGAGTACTCATCCATCCTCGTCCTGCATCGCCTTGCTGAAGTCCTTCAGGTACTCATTGGCCTTGGCGATCTCCGCGTTGGTCTCGGACTCGTCGTAGAACCAGGTTCCGTGTTCCTGCTGGCGTTCGGCGATCGCGAACAGCTCGGAGAAGGACAACGAGGTCGTGGCCTGCATCCAGAGCATCGCGTTCAGGAAGTTGGCAATCTTGGAATGATCCGGTCCGTAGACCGCCACGATCACACATCCATGTCCACCTGCCTGCCGATCACGTAGTTGTCAGCGAGGTATGTGAACTTCTGCTCCGGAGGAAGATCCCTGATGAAGACATCCCTGCCGTTGAAATGGATCTGCTTCGCACGGTGCACGCGGGCCTCATCAACGAGGTTGGACATGTTGGCGTGGGAAGCGTTGTTTCCTCCAGAAATGTCTCGCGGATGATCGCATCGGCGATGATGCTCTGGTTCGCGAGATTCGGTCCGGCCTCCGTCCGCTGCTGCGCGCCCCTTGTCGGCATTGAGCAGTCGTCACCGTGGCTGAAGCAGAAGTAGCCGCTGGCCTTCCTTGTCGAGGCACTGCCAGCCCATGTGCTCGCTTACCTGTTTATCAAAGCAGTCCAGAACATGCTTCCTGTGCTCGTCCCGCATCAGGCTGAGCACGACCAGCGCTTCGCTCGGAGGTCCGGCGACCTTGTTGGGGTCCGGGATCACGTGAGGTGAAGATGTAATTGCGCCAGCCCAGGTAATCGATGGAAAGATTCCCGGAACCGTCCAACGCTGTCATGCCCGGTGATTGCTTTGGAAGGCCCATTGTAGTCAGACGGCCGCTGTGCTTCTGGCCATCCTCATCGCTTCCGCTAAGCTCGTATTCACCTGTTCCAGGGAAAATCGCATCACTCTTACCGTCTGGTTGATACTGCTGGAAGATGCTGCTTTCGCGAAAAGCACTGCTGCTGGTGATTGTGCGCTTGTCATGCAGGCTGCTGATGTCAATCCCGAATTTCTGCAGCACCTCATCATCGTAGACAAACAGTCGCTCCAGCTGATAGCTGTCGGTCTCGAACATCAGGTATCGATCGTTGCCACCGAAGTCTTCCCTCGCGGCCTTTACCTCATCCGCAATGCAGTCCCGCAGGGTGGTCGTGACGATGTCGATCTGCTCGCGCGTCTCCCGGAACTCGCGTTCAATCTCGGCGAAGGCCCGGTTGACCTGCTCATCGCCCTTGGCGCTGGCGCTGCTGTTGAGTTCCAGGTTCCAGATCGCCAGCGTGGACTGCGGCACCGGCTCATCCAGTTCCTGCTTGATGTCCATGCAGACCAGTTCCACATCCTGCATCTCGCCACGCACTATCAGCTGGTGGCTGTCGGGCAGGCCGAAGATGCTGACGCGCTTCAGGGGGTCGAGCGTCCGGTCGTCACCGAGCCTGTAGACCACAGGCCCGTTGTCACCGAGTGCGGCGAAGGCATCAAGCTCAAGTTCGCGCAGCCGCACCAGTTCGACCCGCTTGCTGGCAACCTTCTCACGTGCCGCGCTGACCGCATCCACGGCCTTCTGCACCTTCGTATAAGGATCAGTGTCCTGCTCCTGTGTGGGCTGGAGTCTGGCCTGGATTGTGCCTAGGTCATTCCTGGCCTGCTCAAGCGCCTGGCTGGCTGCCAATTTCTGCTCAGCGCTGGCGGTGGAGGAGCTGCTTGCGGCCTTTTGCGCCTCTGTCGCTGTTGCCAGCCGCGCTTCCGCCAGGTAAAGCTGGCTGAGCGTGTCGTCAAGCTCCGCCTGCTGCGCACGTGCCAGATTGCGGGCCTGCAGCTCATTCGCAAGCAGGTTCTGCAGCTCAGCCTCAGCCGTCAGCAGATTCTGGCGCGCCGTACGCTGCGTATCGACGAGACTCTCCACACTCGGGCATTCATTCAGCTGGTTGTCAGCCGACGCCCTGAGTACCGTCATCAGCTGGCGGATGTCCGTGTAGTAGTACATCCGCACGCGCCGGGAAGTGAACTGCGTGAAATCGTATGGCCGGGCCGGGGCGGCAGCCTGCTTCGGCAGCTTGTCCTCGATCGCCTTGCTGACGGCGGCCACGATATCCTGCGTACTCACACTGCTGCAGGCCGGGCAGGGATTGCAGGGACAGCAGTAGTGGCTGAATTCCGTTGCATGCGCGCGGGCACAGGTGCACTGCAGCGGCGCTTGGCTACAGTGGCACCAGGCGTCCAGCGTCTGCGTTGCATTGCAGGGACATATGTACGGCCCGTGATGCTGCAGCTCGCAGCCGCAGTAGTCCGCGGGCAGGACCTGGCTGCCGTCTGCATGATGCAGGCCGCCGGTTTCCACCGTCACCACCACGGATTCCCCGGCCCGGGCCACATCTGTCGCATAGCCGGGCAGCAGCAGGCACATGCCTGCCAGCAGGCAACTGAGGAGCCTGTGCAGATGCACTCTGCGTGCAGTTGACGATCTTCCCATTTCCACTACCTTCCCTTCAGGTGCTGCCTGCCTGTTTCCCGGCAGTGCAGTCATGCTGCTCAATCCCGCACTGTCCGGGATTCTAGGTTGCCACGCTGCGGCTGTCCAGCCACACAGGGGTGCAGCAGCCATAGGTATTGCAGTGTTGACAGCTTCAGGATGTCCCGGGGACAGTTGCCAGAATTCTCACATCAACAGAGCCGGGTTTGGTCAGGGAATCCTCAAGATATTCTCAATTGTTCAACTGCATGCGCTTCAGCTGTGTGCAGTTACGGGACCTTGTATGGAATGTTGACGTGGAAGCAGGCTCATCAACGGCTGTCGGCAGTTGTCAGCTTGTCACGGCCTGAGACTGGCTGCCGGATTCGCGAGGATTCCTGTCCGCTTGCCAGGAGAAGTCCGGGCGATATCGGATGAATCAATTCCATATCGGGTTGACAAATCCATTCAGTGCCGGGTTAGCGGTTGAATCAAGCCGGCCAAGCGGGATTACCCCGCGTTCCGCCTGGGCCGGGTCCCGGCTACGGGATCCGCTTTGCACCGCACAGCCGTCCTGCCCTAGTAGAAGCGGGCGTAGTAGTAGTCAAGCGAGCCCGGCTCCTCCAGCAGCAGCAGGATCGCGGGATGGCCCCGGATGATCACCGGACGCGTGTAGGGGATCAGGTTGCCCTGCGGGAAGGACATTGCCAGTTCGCGCCAGCTGCCGGGCTCCAGCTCCGCATCATCATTCGCCAGGGTGTACAGGGCCTGGTAGCCCGCACCGCTCTTCAGGCACATCATCTCTCCATAGGCCTCGAAGAAGCGGATCGAGCCATTCACCTCATGCGGCAGGCTCAGATCCTGCGGGGCATTCCAGACCTGGCCGATTCCATCGGCATTGCGCATCTGCACCAGCCTGCTCTCGTTGTCCTTCAGCATCCAGACATAGGGCCGGCCCCGGTACAGCTCACTGCCCACCAGCCAGTTCAGTTCCTGCCCGTTGTCAAGTTCGACGAGCGACTGCATGCTCACCTGGCCCTGGGCGACATCGTAGAGTCCGTAGTACAGCTTCTGGTTGCCAAGACTGTGGAAGCAGAGCGCCAGCTGCCCGCCGAGGCTGTATCCACGCCAGCCATAGACGCTGGCAATCGGATCCTCAGGGAGGAAGGACTGCGGATCAGGGGATTCCGAGCCGGAGAGGTAGGCGATGTTCAGGCCGCCGGTCAGCAGATGCAATCCGCCGTTGAATTCCAGCACGTTGCCGGCTGAGCGCGTGGCCGGCATGACCAGCACCGACTCCGGCCAGCTCGTGCCATCCGCATTGCCCGCCTTCAGGAGCCAGGTACTGTCCGTCGTGTTGCTGGAAAGCAGCACTGCCGGCCTGCCTCCGAGGTCCAGCAGGGCGCTGACGGAATCAGGCTGGCCCGTCTGTGGCACCAGGATGGGGTCCTGCCAGTCTGCGCCGACCGCGTCATTCGCTCTGGCAAAGTAGGGATCCGCCCCGTTCTCACCGCCGGCCCAGCTGGCGCAGGGAATTCCGCCGACCTTCGCCAGCGCCAGGCCGCCCGTGCTGTAGCCGCCGCTGATCGGGATCGAGTAGAGCAGCTGGCTATGCCACTGCATTTCCCAGGGATCGGTCAGGCCGCTCGCGCTGGCACTGCCGGCAGGCAGCACCCAGTAGCGGTCCGCGAGCCTGACATCCAGATCCGTCAGGCGGAAGTGACGGCGTTCAGTGGCAGTGCCCTGGGCCTGGTCCATCCCGATGCTGGCAACCAGCCGCGCGCTAGCAGTGTCCGGGTAAGCGTTGCCATCCGGGCTGGCATACAGTTCGTAGCCACTTACGCTGTTGCCGAAGTTCTGGCCGATCACGGAGATGTCGGCGAGGTTGATCTCCCCGTTGCCATCGCCGTCCACCATGAACAGCGCAGAGCCGGGGTCAAAGGGGCCGCTCTGCAGGAAGTTCTGCCCGAGCGGGGTCAGGTCCGCGATGCTCACCACGCCATTCTGGTCATAGTCGCCGGGGTTGGCATAGTTCCAGCTGAGGATGTTCCAGCGCGCATTGCGAGCCAGGTCGTCAACTGCGGGAATCACCTTGCTGGCGATCCTCCCGGGAGCCTGGCCATCCGGCGGCACCGCCAGCTCGAAGCTGGCCAGCAGGCCGCTGCCGCTGTAACTGTCCGCAAGCGCGGTCCAGCCGAACTGCAGATTGCCATTGTCAGTCAGGCTCAGGCTGAGCGGGCTGAGTTCAGCAAGTTCCGGCAGCTCGGAGTTGGTCAGCTGCTCGGCGGGATCCGCCAGCGGGATTTCCAGATAGAGATGTCTGAGTCCACGCAGGCCGCGCGCTTGGACCTGCAGCAGTTCGCGCCCACCAAGCTGTGAGCGTTCCAGGTAAATCTCGCCGGAGTCATACGCAGTACCTTCCAGCGTGCGCATGGCCAGGCTGCGCCGGATGGCCGGATCTGAATCAACATGCGCAATGTTTCCAGCACAGGCTGCGAGCAGCACTGCCAGCCACAGACTGGTGAGCAGGGTGCTTGCTTGCAGAGAGCGCATCGGATCCTCCGGCTAACCAGAAGGTTTTACCCGCATTTAATGCTTTCCAGCATATCGCGGGTAACGCGAGGCTGCCAGCACCCGAAGTCAGAAACATATTTGGTGCGGATCAGGCCGGCCGGCCCAGTTCCAGCTTCAGGCGGTAGCGGGCGAAGAGGATCCAGAACAGGCCGCAGGCCATGCCGAGGAACTTCAGCAGATGCCAGAACATCCGCCAGCCCAGTGCGCTGCCGCTCAGCTGTGACAGGTAGCTGTAGTCCAGCATCTGCAGGGCCAGCAGTACGGCGACCACGAAGCAGGCGAACTGCAGCTGCCCGGGCCAGAGCTCCCCCGCCCGCCGGATCAGCACGCGCCAGACATACTCAGCGAGCATGATCGCGGCGATCAGCCAGTGAGCGCAGAGCAGGACAGTGTGCAGCAGACGGGAATCCACGTGCTTCTCCATGGGGGCTGGCCCCCGCAGCGCATCATACACAGCCCGGCCTACTCCGTCCAGAAGTAGCCAACCGCTGCGGCGTCCGCCTCGGTGATCAGGCCGTCGAAGTCACTGTCGGCTTTAGCTCAATCCAGTCTGCTCAAGGCCACTGCGTCCAGACGGATGCAGAAGTCCGGCAGGATCGTAAATGCCAGCCTGAGGATGCAGCGCTTCCCGGCAAAGCAGGGGAACTCCTTCGTCCGGGCAAGCCTTGCCGGTTCCCTGCCGGGAATCTCCGGCCATTCCGGGTTCTGCTGAATCGCATGCAGCAAGGTTTCCAGGCGCAGAAGACAATCCGGGCAACCGGCTTCCTCAATTTCTGCCAGCAATTTCTGGTACAGATCGCTGCTTTCGCTGATCCTGTACACCGGTTATTCCGGCAGGATATCCCTGATGGCGGCAAAGTCCGCTTCGCCAACCTCAGCAGGTTCCGCCAGAAATGCTGATTCGTATGGAATCGGAGCGAAGCTGGCAACATTGCCCCAGGCGCTGCCGTGTGACTGCGAACTGACTTCCTCGGCACTCATGTCCCACATCCGCCGGATCTCCGCCTCGACGATTTCCAGTTCGTCTGCGCCAAGCAGCTCTGTCAGGCGGGTGGCCTCACGTGTTGCCAGCACCCGGATCTGGGCATGCGGAAACTCCGGGTAGTAGGTTTCCTTGAATGCAAGATGCTCATCCTGTTCAATCGCATTCAGGGCATCAGTGCCAACCGGGCCATAGGGAAATCTGCGGTACTGGATGCCGGTGATTGGGCGGCCCAGCTCGTTGTAGGCCCTAAAATCCGCATGAAACAGGATCTTCAGCAGCTTCAGCTTGCCAAACTTCCGGTTGTCGCGATTGCGATTGGCAATATGGATGATCAGTTCGGTCAGCTTTTCCCAGCCATGAGGCACGTCGAAGGAATAATGGAGTTCCAGAACCCCGTGCTCTCGATCCACTGCTCCAGCCAGCTCAGACATGCTTTTATTGTACCCCGCTTAGCAGCAAAATGCAAACAATTGTGTAGCGAATATTGATCTACTCCGTCCAGAAGTAACCGACGGCGGCGGCGTCCGCCTCGGTGATCAGGCCGTCGAGGTCACTGTCGGCGAAGGGCAGGTAGAGCGGGCTTAGTGCAGGCTGTCCGGCGCGGCTGCGGATGAAGTCCAGGTCGGTCTGGCCCACCTGGCCGTTGCCATCGGCGTCGCCGGCCTGGTTGAACAGCCACAGCGGGATCACGCGCTCGGCCCCCGGCACGAGGCCCATGTAGGGTCTGATCCGCAGCAGGGCCAGACGGTTGCCACAGGCGGAAATGTCCAGCTGCACCGGGCAGCCGGCGCTGACATCCAGGCTCTGCAGGTGCAGATCGCCGGGGCCATTGTCATGCCAGGGCAGGCAGTCAAGGTCGTAGTAGACGCGGTCCGCGCCTGAGATGGAGGGCAGACTCAGTTCCAGCAGGGAGGCTCCGGCGGCAGGGCCCAGCGCCTGCCAGGCCGTGAGCTCCGGCGCACCGGCCTGGGCTCCGGCGGGCTGGCCCGCCTCCAGCAGCAGGCAGTCATCGAGCCAGACGCCCGTCGGGAAGGCCGGCTCCTCGCCCGTGCCGGCGGCATCGGCCTGCAGCAGGAACAGCAGCTGCAGGCTCTGCCCGGCGTAGTCCGTCAGATCCAGCTCGAGCTCCTGCCAGTCCGGCTGGTAACCGGAGAACTCAGCCGGCTCGTTGCCAACAGTCCGCAGCAGCGTGATGCTCTCTCCATTGTCAGGCGTTGCCAGACAGCGCAGCTGGTCCGCGCCCTGCTCCAGATTCCAGTGCGCACGCAGGCGCAGGCCGGGCGCGAGGGCCTCCGTGAGATCAATCCGCCGCGAAATGAGCAGGTCGCTGTCCCAGGCGGAATAACCCGCCGGACCCAGGCCCTTTGTGCGCGCTGCCCCTGATCCCGTGAAACCCGCCGCCGGATCGAACTGCCAGCCGCCTGCGCCGTTGTCAGCCAGCTGCGCCGGCAGCCAGCCCGTGTCGGAGCGCAGCCGCGCCAGCAATTCCGCATCATAGCTACTGAGCTCCAGCGCACTGAAGCTCAGCAGGCCGCTGTCAAAGTCCTCGGAAAGCGGGTAGGTTCCACTGCCGCTGTTGTCAACCACGATCGGCAGCTCCGTGCTGACCAGCTTGCCATTGGCTCCGGCCTGCAGCAGCAGGCTGTGGCTGCCGTCGGGCAGCTGCGTCAGGTCGATTTCCAGCTGCCATGGTGCGCCGCTCGCCCGGTCCAGTTCACGCCCGCGCGCGCTGACTGAAATCCACTCCGGCTCGCCGTGCAGTTCCGGCTCCAGCAGCAGCGTGCCGGACTGGCTGAGCTGCGTAAGCGCCGGAGCCTCGATTGCCAGCTGATTCAGCTTGTCAAAGGCCGCAGCGATATCCAGGCGCGGGGTGGGGTGCTCACCGAAGCCGGTGGTCGGCGCGCCGGTGGAGATCAGCAGTTCACGCAGCTCAGCAGGAGTCAGCGTCGGGTCCTCGCTGAGCAGCAGTGCTGCGGCACCGCTCACGAAGGCCGTGGCATAACTGTTGCCGAAGCCCGGCGAAATGTAGTCCGTGTCGCTGTCCTTCCAGGTGCTCTTCAGGAAGACCCCGGGCGCGGCGATGTCCACCGCCGGGCCGTAGCAGGTCAGGGCCTCGACGCGGGCATCAAAGGCATCGGTGGAGCCGACGGAGAGCGCGGTGTCATAGGCGGCGGGATAGAAGGGGAAGTCACTGTCCTCATTGCCGGCACTGCAGACCAGCAGTACGCCCTTTTCCTCGAGCACGCGGCACATCTCCTCCTCCAGCGGATTGGGCAGCTTCGAGGCCCAGGAATAGTTGATGACCTTCGCCCCGAGATCCGCCGCGAGTAGAGCGCCTTCGACGAGCTTGGCTCTCGAAACAGACAAGTTGTATCCAATACGCAATGGAATAATTGTTGATTCAGGAGCTACACCTAACATTGAAATTTCATTGGAGTGATCACTACCCAATAAACCAACAATAAATGTTCCATGCCCATTCGAATCATTAGGATCCAGATCATGTTACACCTTGATCTAGATCTAGTTGAATTAGCTGGGAATCTTCGCAGTTATTGAAGCACTAACGGATTGCATCATCCTCATGAGATACGCCTCCAGTATCTACTAACTCCCACTAATTACTTTCAAGGGTCTCCCACTGTGACAGATCAAACTTCCAGCAAACTCGACTTTGCAGCCCACTGGTGGAATAGTGATGAAGTCAAATCACTAGAAAGTCTCAATCCAATCTCAGTTTGCTACATATCCGAAGACTACTTCTGGAATCATCACGATTTCAATCACGAACAATTTTCTATGGGTTAATGTATACTTGATCCAGCTTGCTTATCCCGCTAATTTCTTTTCTTGTATTTGAAAATGCAACATAGTTTAAATCCATACTGACGAAAATGCATGATGTATTTTTTTGTAAACAGTGATAAATCTAAATCACATCGATTTCATAGCTTGATGGAAATATTGAAGTAGTGTTGACGATGACTCATCATTCTCTCTATATTCCAAGGTTCACAGCGAATTGTTCGCCGCATATACATGAGGTGAAACTACTTTGTCAATTCTGAATAGATGAGATTCACGAATGGCAATGTCAAGAGCATGAAAAGCCAGCATGTATGTAAACTGAATTTTAAGCCGTTCACATACTCATTCCAATTGAACAACTTGAATAGTCCTCACTGCACATTGGTTCCGCCAACATTCTGATGGACGTCTGTTCCATTAATTGTAAGGATAACGATGTTTCCAATGAAGTCACATTCAGGTCTGTATGACACTAATTCCGTTAGAAATCGACTATGTTACCTCTCAACAATGAATTTGAACCAGATTTACTGGACCGAAGTGGGAAAATGACCCATTTATGTTGTCATTTATGGTGAGATAGACGACTGTATCCGGTTCTGTCAACATCTTCTACCAATCAGCGAGGCCGAGCACTTGCTCCATGAACTGATGTTCCTAAAGTACCGAGCGCTTACTTGAAGCACCCATAGACAATGCTTCAGAAACTCACTGCGATGTCCATTGATAGCGCTAAATAGCATTTGCTGAATATGGATGCATGGGGACCGTATTGAAATGTCGATCATCCCAATGTGTCACTACTAACGTGAACTGTTGATGTCCCACTGAAGGAAGCACTCTTGGTAGCCCACGGCAGGTTGATTTCGCTGTTGCCACTGAGGCTGTCGCGGCTGCCCGCCGCCGGGAAGACCTGGCGGTGCACCACCTTCGTGCGCTCGTCAACGTAGTCCTTCGTTGTCAGATCCGTGTCGTCCAGCGGCGTGGCCGCACTGCGCGGCAGAGTGCTGAAGGTCTTCAGCCCGCTAACCGCCTGGTCCCCGCTCGTGCGTAGCACCGTACTGTCCACTGCGAATTCCTCCGCCGTCAGATCGAGGCCGTCGCCAGCCGTGTAGGCCGGCGCATGCACATCGATCTCCCCCGCCAGCGCATCCTGCGTGACGCTGGCACTGCCGCTGCCGGTGATCGTCAGCTCCCCCGCCTGGTAGGGGTTGCCAGTTCCGCCCGCCAGGCCGGTCACGAAACTCTCCGGCAGGGCAGGGTCCAGTGTGACCCCGCCGCCGCCGGCCGTGGACCCGCCGCTCGAGAGAGGAGCCGCCCCGCTGCCCCCCAGACCCTGCTGCTGCTCCAGTTCGCGCGCGCTGCGCTGCCTGGCGTCAATCGCCGCTCCCAGTGACTGCTGCTCCCGCATCCTGCGCCTGATCGTCATTCCGCTTCCTCCGCCAGATAATCCGTGCCGCCCACCACCGTGGCGCGCGGCGTATGCTCGACGCGCTCCACGAGCGCGCTGACAATCTTCCCCGTGCGGTCCCTGCCGGCCACGGTCTGCCACAGCCCGATCCGCGGATCCGGCAGGCACTGCCATTCGATGCGCGAAAACTGCCTCAGGCTCTCGGCCAGCAGGTCCGTGGCCCGGTCCTGGGCCAGGAATTCGTTGCCGCCGAATTCCGTGAACAGCGTGCGCTGCCGCCCGCCGAGCCTGGCCCAGAGCAGCGGCCGGTTGCGCTGCCAGCGGTCGTCAAGACCGTCGCCATCGTAGTCAGAACTGTACTCGTAGAACTGCGGCGGCGTTGCCAGCCCACTGATCTCGCGCACCACGCGGTACTCCTCCGCCGTGTACAGTTCCAGCTCCGCGAGCCCGATGCTCGGGTCGGACTGGTTGTCAAAGCCATGCTTGTAGGCCCCGAGCTGCACCCGCAGATAGCGCAGGCGCGGCAGACTGATTTCCCCCGGGCCGATCTCCAGCAGGCTGTGCGGCGCGAAGCGGCCCTGGGCCAGCGGCGAGATCAGCCGCCATTCGCTGCCATCCGTGCTCCCCAGCAGGCGGATCCCCGGCCAGAACAGGCCCTGATGCCCGGCCGCGGCATTCAGGTTGCGGCTGCCCGGCAGCACCGCTCGCGCTGGACGCGCTGCACACTGCCGAGATCGAACTGCAGGCAGTCGTACCAGGAGTCGTAGAAGCCCGTGCCGCCGTTCTCACTCGCCGCCAGATTGTGCAGCGAGGCCCCACGGCTGCTGTCCCCGTCCCAGATCAGTCCCGCGACGCTGGCGAAGCGCTCGCTCCGCTCCGACGTTCAGCCCATCCCAGCTGAACCAGTCTCCCTGGCTGGAGATGTCGCTGGCAACGGCAGTGTCCGCCAGCACATTCACCGGCCATTCACTGCGGCCCCGCACCACCACGCGGCTGTAAAGCGCGGAGATGTCCGCGGCCGGCCGCGCTCGCCGGCACTCAGCAGTTCATTGTCAGGCATTGCCTGCTGCTCCACCAGCCGCAGGCGGAAGCTGTCGAGCGCGCTGTCGTACCAGAGCCTGAGGTTGGCCTGCTGGCTTTCACGCAGGCGCTGCATCAGCTCCGCCACACTGCCCTGCCAGGCCAGTGCTCCCGCGGGGTCCAGCCCGAGATCCGGGATGTCCAGCCGGCTGTCCGGCAGGCCCGGTCCGCCCAGTGCCGCCGGATACTTCAGCGCCGTGCGGTAGAACTCCGCGAGGTCCAGCGTGCCCTCGATATGGCAACGCACCCCGCTCAGCCAGTAGCTGCGCCCCGCAGTGTCCTCGAGGATGCTCACGCTGCCGCCGCTGAGATTGACCTGGTAGTGCGCCGGCGAGACCTCCATTGTCATCGCCGCGTCGTACCAGAGCCGCAGGGCCGCCGCCGCGAAGCTGCGCCGCCGCGTGCCGGGGTTGGCATCCTGGTTGAAGGCCGGGTCACCGGCCCCGCTGTAGCTGAAGCCGTAGACGCTGCCGAACACCCCGCCCTTGATCAGTGCCAGCTGGCGCACCGCCAGTTCAGCGGTCTCCGCCGGGGCCAGGGCCAGCTCACATTCCGTCTCCGCCAGCAGGCAGCTCCAGTCCAGCGCGCGCAGGCGGATCAGGGCCCTCGGCGGGGTCCAGCTCCGCCACACGGCCACGGAACAGTACCTGCTTTCCGGCGACAAGTGCCGTGAGCTTCAGCTCCGAAAGCAGACGCAGCGGGTTGCCCGGATCATCCGGGTCGCCCCACTGCTGCCTCGCATCCGGAATCTCCGCGCGCAGGCGCATCGCGCCCGTGGCCTCATGCAGCAGGCGGAAGTCCGTGAGCGGCAGCTCGCGCCAGGCCAGTTCCGTTGTCAGATCACCGCGGGCCTCAAGCTTCAGCTGACCCGCCGCCCGGCCGTTTCAGTTCAGTGGTGGCTGCACCGGTAAATGCCATGCTGTTTGCTCCATCATAATGATTGCCATGTTCTGTTCACCACCAAGGGCACGATGAGCACGAAGGTTTCAAAGCGTTCATGCTGCATTTGTGCTTCGTGAACTTTGTGGTGGCAATCAAAGGCAGCGAAAATGCATCTCAAAGCACCCCCTGCGACCCTGAATCTGCTTCGTGTGCACTTCGTGAAAGATGAGCACGAAGTGAATAAGAACCTATTGCTTATTTGTGGTGAGCCCTATTCCGTCCAGGGCCGGGCCGGGCTGGCCGGGCTATAGCTGCCGACGCTGTCAAAGCTGGAGAAGCCACCGTGCTCCGTGACGTGCAGGCCCACGAGCAGCGGCAGGCCGTTGTCAGCATGCATCCCCAGATCCGTGCTCAGGCCCTCCGGCAGCCGCGTCAGCACACAGCGCCAGGCCAGCTGCCTGTTGATGGTGATGCCCTCCGTGGCTTCGCCTGTGTAGTCACTGAACACGATCAGCTCACTGCGCTGCAGATGGACCCGCTCCAGCCAGTCCGCGCAGCAGAGCCGTAGCGCAGCCGAGGCAGCGTTGGCAATGCTCAGCTGGAAGGGCCAGATTTCCAGCTCCAGCGCAATCGGCCAGGCCTGTTCCCCGCTTTCCAGGCGGTGCGTGAGCCCGTACAGATCCATATGCTCGCGGTAGGGCTGCGACCAGCGCTGACTCAGGCCGCTGCCGCTCAGGCTCAGGTGGTCGCTCTGGCTCTGCCAGAGGCGGACGCGCGTCGTGCTCATCCGATCCCTCCCGGCCAGAGGCCCTCAGCAGCGTTCTCCTCCAGCAGGCGGCTCGTGACCCGTGCGGCGATCACATCCTCCGCCCCGCTGCGGTAGTCCAGTTCAACCGTGAAGGCCGGTCCGCGCGCTACGGCCCTGCCCCCGAACAGGCGCGAGGCCGGATTGAGCGCGAAGCCCAGATCCGTCACCGAGGGGAAGTTGACGACGCGGGCCTGCACCTCATTGGCAACCTGCACCGGCTGGCGCCTGCGGAACAGGCGGTCCGCCAGCAGGCCGACCCCCGCTCCGAGCAGCCCGCCGAGGATTCCGCCCCCGCCGCTGCCCCCGCCGAGTGCGCGGCTGAGGCTGCCGCTGAGGCTGCTGACGAGCTTCGAAAGCAGGCCCTGCAGCGACTTCTGCAGCTCTGCAATGAAGGGCGCGGCCAGTGCCCGGCTGGAACCCGCCTGGCGTTCGCGCAGTTCCGCACGGCTCGTGCCGCCGCTCACGCCCGTGGCCCGACGCAGCGGTTCCAGTCCGCGCCGCAGTTCATCGCGCAGGCGCGATAGCTCAGAGCTCAGTTCGCGGGTCGAGCTGCGGGCCTGCTGCAGGCTGCCCGCCAGCCGCTGCAGCGCCTGGCTGCGGTTGTCATTTGCCATCTCCGTCCTCCCTCGCCGGATGCCTCCGGTGGAATGTGTCGCGCAGTGCATTGCTGCGCAGTTCGATGCCGCGCAGGGCCCGCCTCAGCTCCCGTTCCTCCGTGAACGGGGCCGAGAGCAGGCGGCGGCGCTCAGCTTCCAGCTCCGCCTGAGCGCCGGCATGGGCGATGTGCAGCAGGCGGCACTGCAGTTCCTCCATGCCCATGCGCCGGATCTCACCGCGCGTGTGTCCATGCCCGCGCAGCCTGAGCTCCAGCTCCAGCAGGCTCAGAGCGCGTCCAGGCCCGCTGCCTGATCCGCCTGCCCCTGCAGCGCAGCATTCCAGAGCCTGGCCAGCGCGCCGGAAAAATCCCGCAGGCCCGCCGTCTCGATGAAGTTGAATTCCAGTGCGGCGGTTGCCAGTTCCAGCACTAGGCCGTGTTCCCATTCCGCCAGCTCGGACTCACTGATCCCGCTGGAGAGCGTTGCCAGTTTCAGCACGAGCTGCGGAGCGCTGCCCAGCCGGGCCAGCAGCTCCTCGCCGTCGTCAGGCTGCTCCGGCGCCAGGCTGCCGAGCAGCTGGCAGAATTCCTGCCAGAGCAGTTCGAAGCCCAGCCAGTCCAGGCGCCTGAGCTGCAGCTGCCGGCCGTTGGCCAGGCGCAGGCTACGCAGCGCGGGCAGGCCCAGCACCGCCTGGCTGGCCTGCTGCATGTCCGCGCATTCTCTCTTCCTTCTTCTGCTCATGAACCCTCCTTAATCAGTACTCAGTGGTCAGTAGTCAGACTCCTGACCTCCGCTGTGGCGCAGTTGCGCGGCGCAGCTTCGCTTGCATGTCTCCCGCAGGCAATGTGCAGCTACTGCCAACTCATTGCTCATTGCTCAGCACTCATGGCTCCTACGGCACACTCGGCCCGAACAGCTCCAGCACGGCGAAGGCGCTGCGCAGCAGGCCCACGTTGCCAGCCGCCGGGTCGTACATGCAGTCCCAGTCGAAGGCCATCCCCTCCCCGAGCTGCTCCTCGCTGAAGCTGATCCCCTGGCCTGGCAGCACCGTACTGACCCGGCTGAACTCGAACTCCAGGCCGGTCTCACGCCAGCCCGCCGGATCGCCGCCGTCCGTTGCCAGCTGCTGCAGCAGTACGCGGTGGTAGCGCTCCCGTGCATCCGGCGCTCCGATCGCCGTCTCGCTCACGGCCTGGCGGCGCACCGTGGCACTGAGCACCACAGGCTGGCCTTCGCCGATCCCCGAGCCGGGCGGGCGGCGGATCAGCCCACGCTGGTAGTCAATTTCGTAATCCACGGGACTGCCGTAGCTCACGAGCCCGTCATAGGAACGCACAGTGGGCGCGGGACTGGACTCCAGGGCCCAGGGGCGCAGCAGCTCAGTCCAGTCCTCTGCATGCAGGCGCAGGATCTCGCTGTACTGCTCCGTGCCGGCGCTGCTGCCACTGACAACGGCCCCCGGCCCCGCCAGCAGTCCGAGCGCCAGCGGTGAAGCCTGCTCCAGCAGGCGGAAGCTCAGTGAATGCCGCAGGCTGCGGCAGAACTGGGCCACTGGCTGCAGCGTGCCGCGCTGGCTGCCCAGCCGGTCAAGCTTCTCGCTTTCCACGCGGAACTCGGCATCAGCGACGCGGCCCAGCGGCTGCCAGGCCCCGGCTCCGTTGGCAGCGGCCTCATCGAACAGCGAAAGCCGCGCCCCGCCGATGGTGTGGAAGGGGTGGTAGCTGTAGTTCGCGGCCGTCATGCGCTCACCTCCCCGGCACTGGCGGCGATCGCAGTCAGTGCCAGCCGCGAGACGGAGGCTGCCAGCACCGGCCCGCCCGCCAGCTCCGCCGGCCGTGGATACTGCGTTTCCAGCCAGCGGATGCTGCGCAGCTCGGGCTGCTGCAGGCAGAAGTAGCAGATCCGGGCACGGATCCCGGCCGTCAGTTCACTGAGCCTCGCCAGCAGTTCCGCCGGACGGGCACCCGCCGCCAGCACGCGCAGTTCCAGCTCCTGCTCCACCAGTGGAGCATTGCCGGTGCTGCCCACGAGGCGCAGCACCACCGCCGGATGCGCCGCCGGTTCGCGGCCGTCCATGCGCACCTCCCGCAGTCCCAGCCCGCCCGCTTCCTGCTGCAGCCAGGCGCTGAGCCTGGCGATGATCGTCGTTGGCATTGCCATCACCTCCTAGAATCCGCTCAGGCGGCGGCCGTCGAACACGCGCTCGGCATCCATGCTGGAGGACCAGCCCTGCTGCTGCGGCTGGCCGGGGTCCGCCCCCAGCCGTGCCGCGCCCGAGGCCACTTCCGCCATGAAGCTCTCGACGGCCTCGCGCGAGGCGCTGAGCGGGTTGAGGCTGTCGTCGACATAGCGCCGGCGGTAGAGGAAGTACAGCGCGAGCGTGGCATTGATGCGTTCCAGCGAGGCCTGGACCTGGCTGTCGCCCAGATCCACGCGGCCCGTGAGGTAGCTGTCAATCAGACTCCCGCCGTCGCCGATCGCCTGCTGGATGATCTCACGCGTCAGGCTGTCGTCAATGTCCGGCACCGGGTTGACGTCGTCCGCCAGCCCGGCCAGCACCTGGGGATCCAGGCGCTTCTCGAGGTCCTCGATGCTCGTGTAGACCGCCATCGCTCCCTCCTAGGCCGAGCCGTCGCTGCCGACGGCCATCTGCCACAGGCCGTAGCCCGCGCCGCAGCGGCTGCGCACCCCGAAGCGGTAGCTGTCGCTGGAGAACACATGCTCGTCATCGGGACGCGTCACCGCGCTGAACTCCGGGCGGATGCGCCACTGGAACAGCAGCGGGCGCACCGGGTACTGCGTTGCCAGCACGTACCAGTGTTCGGCAGCAACCCAGGGGCTGACCTGCAGGTTGAGCGTGCCGGCCAGCGCATTGCCGTCCGGGCGCTCGAGGTCGGTGCCGCCCGCCAGCACGATCCCCGCAGAGTTCAGCAGCTCACGCGCCGTGAAGTAGTTGTCAGGCCCGACGAGCAGCGTGTCCGGCAGCAGCCCGAAGGGCTTGCCCTGGTCGTCACGGAATGACATCAGGGCCTCGATCGCCAGCTTGAGGCTCGTGGCCCCGAGCTTCTCCACCATCAGGTTGCTCTGCGGGCCGCTCTCCCCCTGGGTGTGGTCGGAGGCGAAGAAGGGCCTGCCGTCATAGCAGAGGTCCGTGAAGCCGCTGCCGAGCAGGCCCACCACCAGCTCATCGGGATGGCTCGCCGCACGCAGCGCCAGCTCCTCGATGCGCGGGCGCAGCTGGCCGAGCCGGTCATCCTCGAAGGTCTCGCGGTCGACCTCGATCGAGGCCTCGAAGCGGCGGTTGGCAATCTCGTAGTCATTGGTGCGCAGCGCACCGGGCACGCGTTCGTCCGTCCATTCGCGCATGGCGGGCACGCTGCCCAGCCAGTTCCAGCTCTCGCGCGCGGTACTGCTGTCCACCACCGTCGCCAGTTTGGAGTACAGCGGCTCCGCCGTCTGGAAGCTGCGCTCGAACAGGGCGCGGAAGCCCGTGAAGCTGGCCTCCAGGAAGTCTCGTGTAACCAGTCGTGACATTTGTCCGCCTCCTAATGCAGATCAATGCGCAGCCAGACATCATTGCCGTCGAAGCCCTCGAGCCGGCCAGCCTGGATGATGTTGGTGACCGTACTGACCACGGCCACGGTCTGGTCGTCAAAGATGTAGAGCGGCTGGCCGAGGTCCGACTGGCTGATGCTGCCGCCGCGCGCGAAGCTGAACACCCCGCGCGCCATCACGCGCACGCTCAGCGCACCGTCCGTGCCATCCGTGTTGTCAGCGTCCTCGATCGCCACGCCGATGAAGATCTGGCCCGCTGCATCGCTGCCCGGCACGGCGTAGCCGGTGGCGTCAGCGCAGACCAGCCCGCCCTTGTAGATCCGCGCCCCGCCCTTGACCGCGTGGGCTGTGACCGTGCCCTCGCGGTGGCGCGTGTACCTGCTCTGTGTCAGTGCCGTCATGCCGTCCTCCCGTCGCGGATCTCCGCGTATTCCCTGTCCGTCAGCCCGAGGCTGCCGGCGATCTCACGCTCGCAGCCGCTGAGCAGCTCCGTGCCATCAAGCTCACTGCCAGCCAGCGGCGTTGCCAGATCATGCGCGGGCAGGCTGCGCAGCAGCTGTTCCAGACAGTCGTAGCCGCTGCTGCGCTCACCGTCCGCCAGGCAGACCGCCAGTGTGCTGCCACTGTCCGCCAGCTGCAGCAGCAGTTCGCGCAGGCCGCTGCCGCGCATCCCCGGCGTGAGCCGTCCCTGCTGGGCCAGTTCTGCAAGCAGGCCGTCCACACGCCCCTCGCTCTCGCGGCGGCGGTGCCCCGCCAGTTCCGCCGTCAGCCGGCGGTTCTCATCCGCGAGGCGCTGCAGCTGCCCGCCCTGCGGATCCGTGTTGCCAGATTCCATCCCGTCCTCCATGAATACACTGATCAGTGCCAGGCCGCTGTCCGCCGCCAGCACCGGTTCGGGCAGGGCCGGCAGCCCGCGCACCGCGGGAGCCCGTGCCCCGAGCAGCGCCAGACCGCGCAGATAGGGCCCGCGCCCGTCCAGTTCGCTCCAGACCTCCGCCGAACGTGCCGGCCAGCGTCCCGCGCGCAGCTCCTCCGCGAGCCAGCCCGGCAGGCCCTCGATGTCCGCCCAGAGATGGCCCGCGCTGAAGCGCAGGGCCGTGATCGCGCCCAGGGCCGGCCCGCTGTCACTGTGGTCCAGGTTCAGCGTTGCCAGGTGGTAGCGCGGGTCGTAGTTGGCTGCGATCTCGCGCAGCTGCTGTTCGCTGAACTCCACCGGGCGGCCCTGCATGTCGCGGTAGCTGCCCGGCCTGAGGATCGCCACGTCATGCAGCCGGGCCGTGCCCGGGCTGTCCGTGACTGCCGTCATTGCCGTCCTCCTCCCGTGGATTGCCGCTGCCCGGCAGCTCGCGTCCGTAACGGGCGCAGAGCGCCGCCGGGTCCTGCACGATGCCCTGCGCGGCCAGGAAGGCATCGATCTCCAGCTCGAGCCGCGGCTCGTTGTCAAGCGGAGCACTCAGCTCCAGGCGCGGCAACACGGAGAGTGCCGCCGGCAGGTTGAGTTCCACGATCCAGCGCAGGAGCCCCGTACTGAGCGTGGCCGCCAGCGCCTGGGCATCACCGCGGATGATGTCGGCGCGCACCCCGGCATGCACCTGTCCCAGGGCATAGCTGCCGCGTCCGCCGTCCGTCTGGGTGGTCAGGGTCTGGCCCAGCAGGGCCTTGCTCATCTCCCGGTTGCAGAATTCCAGCAGCTCGAGGTAGGTCTCGACGCTGCCGCTGCGCGCGCCTTCCAGCAGTGACAGCTCCACACCCTCCGGCAGCACGATCCCGGTCTCCTGCTGCAGGCTGGCAACGATCCGCCTGAGCTGCCCGCGCTCCTCCAGCCCGGTCGTGGGCGGATGGTGCAGCACCGCGGTCGGGCTGCCGAAGCGCTCGCAGTACATCACCCAGAAGCGCAGCACCTGGCGCTTGAACCAGGCCAGCCACCAGACGCAGCGCAGGGCCGGCAGGCCGTAGGGGTCCTCATGGCGGCCATAGGGCGCGAACACGATGAAGCGCCGCTCGGGCAGGCTTGTGCCCCGCACCGGCTCCTCCCGCGTCAGCAGGCGCAGCCGGCCCTCGTTGTCAAACACGAAGCGCCGCGGATGGCGCGAGCGTGCACTGACCGGCAGCAGCCAGCGGCCGCGCGCTGCTCCCCGGGCCAGCTCGCGCTCCTCCCAGAGCAGCTCGGTGATGCTGATGCCGTAGGGCACCGCCTCCAGCAGCTCCGAGAGCATGCGGTCCGGCCCGCCCGCATCCGCCAGGCAGCCGCCCTCGCGCAGCAGTTCGCCGCAGAGGGCCGCGGCCTGCAGGGCCAGCGGGCTGTCGTCAGCGGGGACGATGCGCCGCCGCCAGCCGAGCACCGCCGCACGGCGCTGCAGTACGAGTGATGAGAGGTGCGGATCCTTGTCCAGCGCCTCCTCGAACAGGCCCCAGGGCCAGTTGTAGGCCGCCCCGGGCTGCTTCGCGGCCAGCAGCGGATCGCGGTTGGGCCTGATGCCCAGCCAGCCCGCCAATGGTTCATGCAGATCGCTGGCAATCCCCGCGATCCTCCCCGCCCCGGACCGCCTTTCGGTCCGCCCGGCAGATTCCTTCCTGCGCCTTGCAAACAGCATCGCTCCCTCCCTAGAAACCCTGGCCCCAGTGGCCCTCGTCGTCAGTGGAACCGGCGATTGCCAGTTCCGCCGCCAGGCTGCGCCGTCCCGTTGCCAGCGGCAGCCCGCCATGACCTGCCGCCTGCTGCGGCGCGACCTGCATCGCCCGCGCCAGGGCATCGAGCTGGTCGTCATGCGCCCCCGCCGGATAGTGCAGCGCCTCCTGCATGAACTGCGCCAGCCAGGCAGCCGCGTCCGGCAGGGCCAGGCGTCCGCGCTGGACCTGGGCCGCCATCGCCTCCAGCCGCAGTTCCTTGCGTGCCGTGGCCGGCAGCGGCAGGGCCGGCAGCCCGCGTTCGAGCGCCGCCTGGCTGAGCACCGCCTGGTAGGCCGTGCTTTCGATGCCGATGCACTGCGGCCGCCAGTGGCGGTTGAGCCGCTCCAGCAGCTCCAGCTGTTCGGCGAAGCGCAGCCGCGCGCGATGCATGTCCAGCAGGAACAGGCGCTGGCCCGTGTCGTCCACGCCGAGCACCGCAGCGCAGAACCAGTCGTGCCGCGCCTCCTGGCCCACGGCGGGATCCACCCCGATGCTCACGCGCAGGCGCTCATTACCGAGGAACACCCCATCCGGGCGGATGCGCAGCCCGGCGGCCGCATAGCGCGCGAAGTCCGCCTCACGGAAGACCTGCCGCTCCAGGCTGAGCGGGCGGTTCAGGTACTCCTGGCTGAAGGCGCTGTGCCCGATCTCACTGCGGCGCTGCTCCAGGCGTTCCCGGGTCCAGCGCTGCGGCCAGAGCGGTTCGCCCGCCTCATCAAGTGCGGCAAGGCTCAGGCTCTGCCAGTTGCCCAGTCCGCCGGAGCTGATCCGTCCGAGCAGGCGGGCCAGGGCCGAGTCGTGGTGCAGCAGGGTCCCCAGCCAGACCAGGCTGCCGCGCGTCACATCCAGCGCGTTCAGCAGCGCGTGGTCAATCCAGTGGCTGAGGCGTTCGCGCTGCTCGGCGCTGCGCACCATGTCGTCATCCTCGGGATCGTCCAGCACCACGAGGTCCAGGCGGCTGCCGCCCGAGAGCTGCCCGCGCACGCGGCCCAGTGCGCCGATCGTCGCCAGACGCTGTCCGCCGGCCAGCAGCAGCTGGCTGTCATTCCAGCTGACGCGGGTCCCGCGGGCATCCAGGGCCGGGGCGATCCGCTCCCCGAACAGGAACTGCAGCAGCGGGTTGCGCTCCAGCTCCGTGGTGATCAGGCGCAGCCGGGCCTGGGCCTCCTCGCGGTTGGCACAGACAATCAGGATGTTGCGCTTGTCGCCGCAGCAGAGCTGGTGCAGCACGAGCCCCAGCGTGCCGAGCGTGGTCTTGGCATGCTCGCGCGGCAGGGCTCCCGCCAGGCGCTGGCCGGGTTGCATCGCAGCCAGCAGACTGCGCGCCAGGCCGTGCTGGAACTGCCCGAAGGGTACGCCGAGCATCTCCGGCAGGCAGAGCGCACAGAAGCGCAGCAGATCGTCAGCGAGACCGGCGCGGCAGAGCTGGCTGATGGCCGCGATGCGCTGTGTGGCCTGCACCGGCCGGGCAGGCAGTATATGAAGGGGAGAACTGGAACCGCAATTCAAGGAGATTCCTCCCCGGCCGGTGCAGGATCCGCGGCAGGCTGAGCCTGCTGCGGAGTATCTGTTGGCGGGGCCTCAGGCCCCGGGTCGAGCAGCAGGCGGCTCTGCTCAAGCCGTTGCAGCAGCAGCTCCAGCCGTTCCAGGCTGGCCTGCTCCAGCTCAGGCTGAGTGGCTGCCGGGCTTGATGCAGCGCCGTCCGGCAGCTTCTCGATCAGGCGGCCCAGATTGACAAGCGCGGGACTGCACTGCTCATTGAGCAGGCCCTGCAGCAGCAGATGCCGGTACAGCTCCTGCAGGCGCGCCGTGCTGGCCAGGGCCTGGCCCTGCTGCTGGAGGCGCAGCCTGAGCCGCAGGATCTGCGGATCACGGGCATGGCGGCGCACCTCGCGGGCCGTGATCCCGAGTGCCTGGTGCCAGCCGCCCGCGGGCTGTTCATCGAGGGCCAGCAGCATTCTGATCAGGCTGTCCACGGCGTCGCCGCTGAACAGCGGCAGGCTCTCCTCGGGAGCAGCGGACCGTGCAGCCTCATGCAGCTCCAGCAGGGCCTCGCCATCCTTGCCGGCGCTGCCGGCGGAATTCTCACGCACTGCTTCCATGCTCAGGACCTCCGGCGTGGGCGATAGCCACGGGCGGAGCCATCCTCGCGGATCTGCTCGAAGACATCATGCGGGGAGAGCTCGAAGCCCAGCTGTTCGGAGAGCGCCGTGCTGAGACGCCGGGCCATGCTGTTCGAGGGCGGGTAGTAGCCGTTCTCGAGATGTGCGATGCTGGCGCGGGCCACCCGGGCCCGGTTGGCCAGCTGCTGCTGGGTCAGTTCGGCGCAGAGCCGCCACTGTCTGAGTTTCATGCCCTCTCCCCGTCCAAATGGACTATACATATATATTGTTTGTTGACATTCCGCTTGACGCATGAATATTTATTCATGCCTCTCATGTTAGGGATTTTACCAGATTGGCGGATTTAGTCAAGTTCAAGGGCATTTATTAACATTTTGTTGCGCGCTATAGACAAACATGGTAAACTTCTGGCATGTCTGATCGACCCAGCATCCGGCAGAGAGCCGGGCTGTACTTGAGATTCCTGAGACTGAAGGCGGGGCTGGAGCAATCCGCGATCGCCGTGCGCCTCGGCGTCAGCCAGCCGACGATCTCCCGTCTGGAGCGGGGCTGCGGTTCCCCGGAACCTGCGCATCTCGCCGGCTGGCTGGCGGCCTGCCACGGCCTGCCGCTGCCGCTGGCTGATCCGGTGCTGGAGGGGGTGTCACGCCTGCTGGCGGACATCTTCATCTTCGAGGAAGGCACGGAGCTGCACAACCGCGAGCTGGACCGCCTGCTGAGCACGATCGTGACCCAGCAGCCGCGCGCCGCCGCCGAGGTGCCCTACTTCGCGGATGTGGCGGCCGGGCCGGGTGAGCGCCAGGAGCCGCGCGAAACCCCGCGCAGCTACATCGAGGTCCCGGCGGCGCTGATCGCGCGCGACCCGCAGGCCTTCGCGCTGCGCATCGTGGGGGACAGCATGCAGCCGCTCCTGATGGAGGGTGACATCGTGGTCGTCAGTCCGGCGGCGGTGCTGTTCGAGGGCTGCCTGGTGGCGGCTTACGTCGAGCCGGACGGGGATGTGGTGAAGCGGTACATGCCCTGCCGGCGGCGGGACTGTGAGGCCCTGCTGCGCAGCAGCAACCCGGCCTATGCCGACATCCTGCTCGGCGGTACGGAGGGCCGCAGCGGGCGGGTCTGGGGCAGGGTGCTGCTCTGCCAGCGGGAGCTGTAGGGAGCCGGAAGGAGTCAGGGAGTGAAGGAGTGAAGCGTGAACAGTGGAGCGTAAGGAGTGAAGCGTGATGAGTAGAGACATGCGATGCATTTGCATGGAAGGAACCAAGGACCGGCGCAGCCCCGCCGCGATTGGGAGAGAGCATTGCGAAGTGTGCGGGGAAGCGGGGAATGACAACGGCCGTGCAGTACTCAGGGAACCACAATGATTTGATACTGCTTTGCATTTGACGACAATTGCTGGCTTGATTGCCAAAGCACTATGAATCTTTGTGCGCAAGCAAGTTGCGCACCTCCGCGCAGTTCGGCCACCGCTGTTCTCACAAGCAAGTTGCGCAGCTCCTCTCAATTCGGCCACCGCTGTTCTCGCAAACAAGTTGCGCACTTTCGCTAATAGCGCTCTCCCTGCAAAGTGTTCACCCGGGATTGGCCGGCAAGCGTTGCCTACGCAGCCTGCGCTGCGCGGTTAGACTGCCGGTAGCACACAGGCGTCTGGTGACCGGGGAAGCAGGCGCTGTCCGGCCCGGCGCATGGGTATGGGATAGAGCCGTGCCGGCAAGGGGATACAGATGGACGCTTACCGGCTGGGATTGATGATGGCAGCGCTGGGCAGCCTGGCACTGGCGACTGGCTGCGGCGGAGGACAGGCTCCGCTGGCAAGGCAGGAGACACTACCCGCAGCTGCCGGGCAGTCCGCTGAGCGCGCGGCCCCGGAGGTTCAGGGACTGCCTGAACATGCAGCGACTCTGGAAGCGCTGCAGCTGCCGCCCGGGACGGACCCTGCGCTCGGCGAACTGCTGCTGCGCGAGCTGAGCCGGCTGGGGATTGACCCACTGCGCAGCCAGGCCACGGTTGCCAGCGGAGAGGCCAACCGCGTCTTTGACCTGGGGCTGGAGCTGCCTGAGTCCGCAGAGGGAGCCGAACGGCCGGGCAGCGTGCTGCTGAGCTGGACCGAGCGCCTCGCGGGGGACTACGATGGCAACGGCGAGGTGAATGCCGCGGACCTGACGCCGCTGGCCCGGGAATGGAATGCGGCCGTGGCCTATGACGATCCGGCCCTGCACGGCGGGATCTCCGGCTGGCCGAGTGGCGATCCGGCCGGCGCGGGAGCCCGCAACTGGCTGCTGGCCCGGGTGGACGGCGATGGCAACGGCCTGATCAACCAGAGCGACATCACCCCGATCGCCGTGCACTGGAAGGAACGCCTGAGCGGCTACCTGCTGGAACGCGCCGTGAACCGCGGCGATGGCAGCTACAGCTGGGAGGAGCTCAGCCCCCTGCCGGGAGCCCAGCTCGTGCCGCGAGAGCTGGCCGATGACGGCAGTGCCTGGCAGTACCGCCTGGAGGTGCCGCTCGCCGCCACCGATCTTGCCAACGGCTTCCGCGTGCGGCCCCATGACAGCCTGAGTGGCGAAAGCGGACCCTACAGCCTGGTGGCGGAATATCTCCCGGACCCGGGAGTTGACACCACGCCGCCCTACTGGCTGGACGGTGTGGGAGTGCAGTCCGTGCTCGGCGGGGATGGCAGCGCGCTTGTCAGCTTCGGCGCGGCGAACGACAGCCAGAGCCCGCCGGTACGCTACCGGGTCTACTGGCAACAGGCGGGCAGCGGGGATGCGCCCTTTGATATTGACAATGCACGGTACATCACGGTGGACGCCTCGCCGGCCCTGCTCAGCGGCCTGGCGAACCACCGGGATCTGCAGGTGGCCGTGCGCGCCCTGGACAGTGCCGAACCTGCCAACCTCGAGCGCAATAGCGTGGTGCTTGGCAGCGTGGTCCAGCCCCGCGACGAGTTCGCACCGGTCTGGCAGGCCCGTCCCGGGCTGGATGATGTCTACTATGGCAACGGGCGTGCCGTGCTGTTCTGGGAGCCGGCCAGCGACCGGCACGAAGCCTCTGGCCGGATCTGGAGCAGCTATCCGCTGCTGTACAGCATCCTGCACGGCCCGGGCCGCAGCCCGCAGCCGGAGCAGGCGGAGCGGATCGAGGTGCCTGCGGAATTCAATAGCGAGGACGGCTTCGTGATCGAGGGGCTCGACACCGCGCAGGCGCACTGGTTCATGCTGCAGGTGCGCGACAGTGCCGAGCCGCCCAACACGCAGTGGAATGACAACTACATCATGCGCCGTGGCATGCGCCTCACATCCAGCCGCCATGAGCTGGAGCGCCGACCGGGCCTGCACCAGCAGCTGGAGATCCTCACGAACCCGGAGCATGGCGGTTTCGGGATCCTCCAGCAGGTCAGCCGCGCCAGCAGCGAGGCCGCACCCTGCGGGATCGTGCATCTGGACTACAGCGTGCTCACGGACGAGGGGCTGGAGCAGCGCTGGGCGGTGGATCCGGACGACGTGGCCGGCACGCATCTGCTCGCCATGCTCGATGACGCGGGGGAGCCGGTGGTGGCCTGCCTGCCGGGCTGTGACGACTTCCACCAGCCACTGCTGCGGATCTGGCACGGCGGGGAGGAACTGGAGTACAGCTATGCCGATCCGGGGCTGTACGTCACGGGACTGCTGGGCTGGATCTTCGATGTCAGCTACCGTCCGGTGATTGTCAATCTGGAGCTGCAGAGCCTGGCGCCGCTGCAGCAGCGCAACATGCTGCACTCCGCGCCCTATGCAGGCGGGCAGGAGATCCGCAATACGCCGCCGGATGAGGACTACGTGGAGTTCGTCCGCCCCAACTACCGCGTGGCCTACGGCGACGGCAGTGTCGGGCTGCTCGTTGACATGTTTGATAAGTATGATGGCAACTACCCGCTCACGCTGCGCGGCGGAGCGGACCATGCCCTGCAGCTCTCTGAGGCCCCGGCGGAACTGCGGGATGGCTGGGAGTTCAAGGGGATGTACGGCTGGAACTGCACCGAGCCCCTGCGGCTCGAGACCCGGCTCGGCGATGAAGCGGATGAGGAGGGCCGCTACCCGCGCCTGCGGATCAGCGAGGGAAGCGAGGAGCATGTCTACGCCTTTGATGCACGGCGCGGTGCACCCTACGTGGAGCGCGCCGGGGAGTTGACGGATCCCGGGCAGCTGCTGCTGCGCCGGAGCCGCGCGGGATATCAGGCCGCCGAGCTGGTGGCGGACGGGGAGCAGCTGGGGATGTGCCTGCTGGAGAATCCGCACGCTGCCAATTACGGTTTCACTGCCATCAGGGGGATGCTGCGCCTGGACAAGCGCCGCTTCTGCTGGCTGGAGTATGACTGGA
This sequence comes from bacterium, assembly GCA_041395205.1. Taxonomy (GTDB): domain Bacteria; phylum 4484-113; class 4484-113; order 4484-113; family JAFGCY01; genus JAHEFU01. The sequence continues at coordinate 257,163 of JAWLAZ010000001.1, read as the reverse complement.
GGGGGCCGGACCACTTCTGGCTGAACACGGTGGAAATGCTGGATGAGTGAGGAGTTGGCAGTAAGCAGTGGTCAGTGGTCAGTGGTCAGTAAACAGTTGGCAGTTGGCAGGTGTCGTTAGCGGCTTCTGATCCACCCAAGCAGAGCCTGCATCAGGGATTTCTCGCGCACGAAGCCGCGGTTGACGCAGAACAGCATCTGCAGCTCCTCCTCAGGGAAGTACCAGCAGCCGGAGGTGTAGCCCATGGTGTTGCCCCCATGCCCGAGGAAGCTGCCCCAGTCACGCCTGAATGTCTGCACGCCGATGCCGTAGCCCTTGCCATGCCCGGCGTCGGCGGTCTGCTGCATCACTGCATACTGCGCTTCGTCAAGCAGCTGCCCGCCGTGCAGGGCCTGCATGAACCTCAGCAGGTCGGCGGCCGTTGTCAGGATTGCCCCGCCGTAGCCATAGAGGCTCCAGGCCTCGGCGTCGGTGATGTCAACGCCGCCCAGCTCCTCGCGGGCGTAGCCGCGCAGCTCAAGCGGCTGGAAGGCTTCGGTGGCGGCGTAGATCGTGTTCGTCATTCCAAGCGGATCCCAGAGCAGTTCATGCAGGTGTTCGCTCAGTTCGCGGCCCGTTGCCAGCCTGACGACTTCGCCGAGGATCACGTAGTTGGTGTTCGAGTAGTGGAAGCCCTGTCCGGGTTCGAAGTAGCGCGGGTAGTGGTTGGCAATCTCGATGTTGTCAGCCGGGACCCAGCGCCTGGTGGCATTGTGCCTGAGCAGCGTGAGCGGCAGGTGGTACATCACCTCGCCGAAGCAGTGGATCCCGCTTTCATGCCGTGCCAGCATGCGCAGCGTGATTTCCGGCGCGCGCGGGATGTCAGGCAGCCAGTTGGCCAGCACATCGTCAAGGGAGAAGACCCCGCCGGCCTCGAGCCGCAGCAGCACCGTACCGATCATCACCTTGAGGATGCTGCCCGCCGGCCAGAGCTGTCCGGGACGCACGGGAGCGACCTGCTCCACATCCGCCACGCCGCAGGCGGCACTGAACACCTCATCGCCACGGGCCAGCACGGCCAGGGCTCCGGGGGCATCCAGTTCGCGGCGCGCAGCGTTCAGCACATCACGCAGGGAGGGGCGCTGTGGGAGGTCAGAATTCATCGCGACAGATGATAGCCGGGGATCAGGTATCCGGTTTCGGGGATCGGCAGAACTGCTTGCTGGCCGTCGTCACGCCCAGACAGCGAGAAGTTTGCTTTGAGCTGGGCTGCAGACCGTCGAGTCCCGCCGAAGGCGGGAGGCGAGGCGGCAAGAAAACTCTGACTACTGATGTCTGACTACTGGCTACTCTTTGCGCATCCAGCTGGGCTTGATGCTCGGGTCGATCGCGAAGATCTCATTCTCGGCGCAGCGGGCCAGGGCATGGCGCGGTTCGAGGGCCACCACGCGCTGGAAGGTCTTCATCGCCTCTTCCCTGCGGCCGAGATTCTTGTAGATGAATCCGAGATCGGTCAGGGCCTGCAGGTCCTCGCCATAGGCGCTCAACAGCCTGTTGACCTCACGTTCCGCATCCTCGAAACGGCCGAGATCGAACAGCGCATTCACGAGCTTCATGTGGCTGCGCACGCTCGGGTCCTGGCGGACCTTCATCTCCGCATCCTCCAGGGCCTTCTGCTTGCGGTTTGAGTCAGCCACCCGGGCAGTGGCCTTGGCATCACCGTAAAGTCTCTCACTCATCTAGCACAACTCCAAATCAGCCTGACTTTGCATCACATTCTAACCCACAGGGCCAGTGCCCATGGGTCCCGGCAGCCTTTTGTGATGCTGCTGCATGCGGATTTAATCAGGGAGCGCGTCGTATCCCCAGGCGTGTCCTGTTCCGCATGCCTGCCGGATCCGGCCACCAGCCGGCCGGATATTCTATTCGACGATCTCGAGACTGATTCCAGTCTCGAAAGACATGTACGGGTCCACGAATAGGATACCCGTTATTTCCGCATTTCCTGTCGGTACCAGCACGCAGTAACCACGCATGCGGCCGGCCTCGAGGAAGCCGCACCAGGCGCCGTTCTTCAGCTTGCCATCGAAGCTCAGGCCACTGTCGGTGCTCAGCTTGAGTCCGTTGTTACCAGCCCGGAAGCTGCCGCTGAACTGCTGCCCGCCGATCGTACCCTGGAAGCGCTTACCCTCCGGCGGATCCGGGAGCTTGCCGACCTGCAGGTAGGCCATGCGCCCGTTGTTGCCGCGGTCCACGATCAGGAAGGGTCCGCGCCTGCTCAGTGAGACATCCTTGAGGGTATTGGCTGTTCCGCCTGACAGGGCATTTCCGCCGGATTCACTGATCTGCAGCTCACGTTCACCGCCGCTGATCACGTACAGTGTGCCGCTTTTCCAGAGCTCGGAGCGCACTCCCTGCGGACTGCGTCCGAACAGGGCCAGCCATTCGCCGGAGAGATCCACCGAGGAGGACTGCACGGCGGGTGGCTCCGCCGGGGGGGCGGACTCGCTTTCCTCTGCCTCATCGGCCTGCTCATCAGCGCAGGGCTGCTCAGCTTCATCATCCGCGCTGCCGTCGCCGGCCGCATCATCATCAGAGGCCTCGCCGCTATCCACATCGGTGTTGTCCACCTCGCCGCCGGCATCGGACTGATCCGTGGCCTCATTGTCATCAGCATCAGCACAGGGCTGAGCGTCGTCACCAGCGGATCCGGCCTGGCCAGCGGCGGAATCGCCCGGATCCGTGTCACTGGCCTCGCCCATGTTGCTGGAGCCGCTGGCGGAACCACCGCTGTCATCCTGCGCGCCCCAGCGGCCGCGTGCGGGACGGTCCTGGCCGCGCTGCGGGCAGGAACAGAGGAACAGGGCCAGGCCCAGTGGAATGACGATCGTGAAAATGCTGCGGATATTCATCACCGCATATTATGACGCAGCCTCAGCCCGGCTGGTTACCCGGGTGTTCCTGCTGTTTCCCGCCAAGTGGCGGTTTTGCGGTGGACTGTGGTTTCACTGCGAAGTGGATGTAGATCGCGGCCAGGCCGATCATGCCCGGCACGAAGGCGAAGCCCAGCATCCGCGCCGGTCCCGGGAAGGCGGCGGCGGCCCAGATCCCGAGGAACAGGCCGAAGGTCCCGGCCAGCAGGATGATCCCGGCCTTCAGGTTGCCCTGCGGGTCACCCCCGCTGTCGTCGAGCTGGAAGTTGATCTCGCGCGGGTCGAGGCCCTGGGCCATGGCCTTCTCGTAGAGGTCGGCCAGGCGCTCGGTGCGCCGCGCCTTGAGCCGCATGCCGTAGAGCATGATCAGCATGCTGATGATGAACAGGATCAGGAAGAAGAGAGCTGCGCCGTTGTCCATAGGTTGTTGCCTCAGCGAATGGGAGTGCCGCGGGGCCTGTCCGGGTTTCATTCTACAGCGGGAAGCCGGAAGAAGTGGGGGAAGTGGAAGAAGTGGGGGAAGTGAAGGGACCGGGGACCGGGGATCAGTAGCAGCGGCGCCCCGTCGCTGGGATCGGAGGTGTGGCACTTGCTGCCGCACAATGGATTGCCTGAACAGTCTGAATAGTTTGGATAGTGCGAATAGTAAAGGGACCGGGGACCTGGGACCGGGGACCGGTGGCAGCGGCGCCCCGCCGCTGGAATCGGAGGTGCGGCACTTGCTGCCGCACAATGGATTGCCTGAACAGTCTGAATAGTTTGGATAGTGCGAGTAGTGGGGGAAGTGGAGGAGGTGGAAGAAGTGGGGGAAGTGAAGGGAGTGGAGCGCGAGCATTCTGAATCGCCCCGGGTTTTCCGGAGGCTACATTAGTAGGAGAATGTAGCCATGAAGAGAAGAAGACGATTCAGCCCGGAGATCAAGGAGCGTGCGGTTCGCCTGGTACGCGACAGCCTGCACCTGCATGTATCCGAGACTGCCGCGATTGAGAGCATTGCCGAGCAGATCGGCTGCAACCCGGAAGTCCTGCGGCGCTGGCTGCGCAAGGCGGAGACCGAGGAGGATCCCCGCGAGAGCGAAGCCCGCAGCGATGCTGATCGCATCAGGCAGCTGGAGCGCGAGAACCGGGAGCTGCGCAAGACCAATGAGATCCTCAGGCTGGCTTCGGCTTTTTCGCCAAGGCGGAGCTCGACCGCCGACAGGACTGATGGTTGACTTCATCGAGCAGCATCGTGAGCAGTACGGGGTTGAACGGATCTGCCGGGAACTGCCGATCTCTCCATCCACCTACTACGAGCACCGCGCCAGGCGGCACGATCCCTCCCGTCTGCCACTGCGTCACCACCGTGATGAGTCATTGTGTAAGGAGATCGTCAGGGTTCATCAGGAGAACTTCGATGTATATGGAGCCCGTAAGGTCTGGGAAGCGCTGGGCAAGGAAGGGACTGCAGTCGCTCGCTGCACTGTGGAGCGCCTGATGGGCAGGCTCGGGCTGGTCGGTACGACCCGCGGACCGAATCCGCTGACAACGAAACCGGATGCCCGCGATGCCCGTCCGGACGATCTGGTTGACAGGAGCTTCCGTGCAGACGGCCCGAACCGGCTGTGGGTTGCGGACTTCACCTACGTGCGCACGAGGCAGGGCTTCGTGTACACGGCATTCGTGTTCGATGTGTTCTCGCGGATGATCGTAGGCTGGCAGGTTGCCGGCCACATGCGCATGGAACTTGTGCTGGACGCACTGGAACAGGCCCTGCATGCCAGGGAGCTGGAGCAGGGTCTGGTGCACCACAGTGACAACGGCAGCCAGTATCTGGCGATTGACTACGGCAGCCGGCTACGTGAAGCGGGGATCGTGCCCTCCACGGGAACGGTCGGAGATTCGTATGACAATGCAATGGCGGAATCACTGATCGGACTGTACAAGGCCGAGCTGATCAACCGGCGCGGTCCCTGGCGCAGCCGCGAGCATGTCGAGCTGGCCACACTGCAATGGGTGGACTGGTACAACAACCGCCGCCTGATGGGACCGCTGGGATACATGCCGCCGAAGCAATATGAAGAGAAGTGGTACAGTCAGACTGAACCCCAGCCAATCATGGCTGGAGCCACTTAACTAAGTCTCCGGGAAACCCGGGGCGGTTCAGAAGTGAAGGGAGTGGAGCGCGAGCATTCAGCTCGCCGGACCGGCGGCATTCAGCCGCCTGATCAGCATTGCTGATCCGTTCCAGCTAAAGATTCCCAGCGCTCGTGCCTCGCGCTGCTGCGCGGCCTCCGGCCTTGGCTGGAGGAATGATCGTTAGGCCGGTCCGGGATGAGATGTGGTGGATGCGGTATGCGGGATTGGGTAATCAGGTTGAAGTAGGGATGGGGTAGTAAGCTATTCAGGCGGCGGCATTAACGAGGTCATGCTTTTAATGAATGAGTGCAGGAACTTCGCTGCATCCACTTTTCTGTGTCGCAGGGCGACACCGCTACAGGCTTGCTACGATCCTTTGTCGCGTAGGAAGTCGGACTGCGGAAACCCGATCACCGAAACCGGAAACCGGATTGTGCCGAACCTCCGATGGTGCAGCTGCGCAGCACCCACCATGGCACAGCTTCGCAGTGCCTCCCTGCCCCATTGCGACGATTCATTGTGCGCAGGCAAGCTGCGCACCCCCATGCCTCCGTTCCCCGCAACCCGAAACCTGCAACCCGAAACCCGACTCCCGAAACCTGCAACCCGAAACCCGATCCCCTGCTGCAACTTTCCCGGATCCCCGCCACTCCCACTTTGCAAGCGGCACCGGCCGTGGGGCGTGAAGGAGTAAAATGATGGCGATCAGAGGTCTCTTACTGGGAGGATCAGCGCAGGCGGTGAGTCAGGCAAACGAGGAACTCGCGCTCTGTCAGCGGATCGCCCGTGGCGAACGGCATCTCTTCGGCGAGATCATCGACCGCTACAGCGGACTGGTGGCGGGCTGCATCGCCGGCCAGGGCGTGGGCCCGGCCGACGTGGAAGACCTCGCGCAGCTGACCTTCATCAACGTCTTCAAGGGCATCCACGGCTTCCGCGGTGAGGCGAAGCTTTCCAGCTGGATCTACCGCATCGCCCAGAACATCGCCCGCCAGCACCTGAAGAAGCAGGCCCTGCGCCCCGGCGTGGATTCCATGGAGCAGCAGCTCGAGGTCGGCCGCCAGCCCGCGGATGAGCGTGAGGCCGGCTCCGACCGGATGCTGCGCCAGCGTGCCCTGGATGGCGCGATGGCCCAGCTCCCGGAGAACCAGCGCACCGCCCTGTCGCTGTACTACTTCGAGGAACTCAGCTACGAGGAGATCAGCGAGGCGATGCAGCAGAACCTCAACACCGTACGCACGCATATCCGCCGCGGCAAGCAGAAGCTGGCCACGATCATCGACGAAGGGACGCTCGGGCTCTGAGCCCAGACGACATTCAACGCTGCACAGGGGTAATATAGACATGATGGACGACAGACAGGAACGCAGGCTTGAGGGAGTGGAGCGCCTGCTGCGCGAGCAGGGGCCGGCGGAATTCAGCGCGGACTTCCGCAGCGGGATCCTCAGTGCCATCGAGAAGCTCCCCGACCCGGAGCTGCTGCCGCCGCCCGCAGCCCAGCGCGACTGGCGCTGGTTCCTGAGCCTGCTCGGCACGGGCGAGCGCGTCAGCATCGGCCTGGCGCTCGTGGCCATCGTGCTGGCCTGCACCCCGCAGTTCCAGCTCTGGCTGGCGATGCTGGACTGGACCTGGGGCGACCTCACACTCAGCATGAACCTCGGCGACGTGGCGCTCAGCGCCAGCCTCGGCACGATCCTCGCCACCGGGCTCGGAGCAGTGCTGATGGCCGGTGTCGGGATCTACAGCTCCCGCAACCACCTGATCGGTACCTGAGCTGCCTGCAGCTCCCGGACCCTGAAACCCCCCTGCCGCATGCGGCATCATATAGCGCATGCGCTTTCCCCGCAGATGGCTGATGATCGGCGCCCTGTGCTTCGGCTGCTACCTGCTGCTGCTGGGGCTGTTCGTGCTGCGCCAGGCCACGCTGCAGAGCCGCGGCGTGAAATGGTCAAAGGCCTTCGGCAAGGGTGGGGTCGCGGAACTCCTGCTGCTGGACAATGGCAATCTGCTCGTGGAGGGCAATGACGGCAGGCTCAGCGTGCTCAGCCCCGAGGGCCGGCTGGCCTGGCAGCAGGATGGCAACGGCCCCTGGGGTCCGTACCACAACAGCTACCGCTGCCTGCCCGGCGGCGGCCTGCTGCTGATCACGGAAAGCCAGCCACAGCAGCTGCAGATGGGCGGCGCTGCCAACATCACCGTCACGGGCAGCGGGCATCCCGAGATCCTGCGCCTCGATGCCGATGGCCGTGAACTGGCGCGCATCAATCCCGGCTTCGTGTTCGACACCAACATCGGGCTGCTGCCAACCGACGGCCCGCTGATCCTTGAGGATGCCAACGACGAGCTGCGCTGCATTGACGACCAGGCGCAGCTGCTCTGGCATTCCGGCAATCCCGGCGGCAGTTACCAGCTCAGCGGACCGGGAGGCGGACTGTTGCTGCTGGACAGCAATGCGATCAACGGCGAGGCGGATCTGGCCCTGCTGGACGGCAGCGGCGTGCAGCTCTGGCAGCAGGCCCTGCCCGGTGACTTCGGCAGCCCGCTGCTGGTCGCAGGCGACGCGATCCTCTACATCGACGCAGGCGGCAGCCTGCGCTGCCTCGGTGCCGATGGCAACGAACGCTGGCGGCATGACCCGCCCAACCCGCTGCCGGTACAGGACATAGGCACGCTGCAGTATCGCGGGGCCTGGGTGGACATCAACACCTACATCGAACTGCTGCCCGAGCAGCGCGTGCTGGTCAGCGACGGGGAGGGGCTCGTGCAGATCCTCGGCCTCGACGGTATGCTGCTGAACAGCATCAACCTGCCGCTCAGCGCGGACATCCGGCTCAGTGTGGACCTGGCCCGCGGGCGGATCGTGGCCGTCGGCGAAGGCGGGATGGAGGTCTACGACCTGCAGGGCCAGCTCATCGGCCGCAATGGCTTCCTGCGCTGCCGCGGCGTGCCGCTGCTGGACCGCAGCCGTGGCGTGGCCTACCTCGACTTCGACGGCATGCTCTACTGCGTGGAGTACTGAGCAGCGGACTCACCCGGCGCTGCCTGCTATGCTGATCACATGCTGACAGACATCACCGGACAGGTTGCCATTGTCACCGGGTCCAGCCGCGGCGTGGGCCGGGCCGTGGCCCTGCGCCTGAGCGAACTCGGGGCGCGCGTGGCACTCTTCGGGCGCAACCAGGCCGGGCTGGAACGCACGGCGGAACTCTGCGCGGAGCACACCCCGCCGGCCGGGATCTGGACCCCGGAACTCGGCAACCGCGAGGAGCTGGAGACGGCGATCCATGAGGTCAACGAACGCTGGGAGCGCATCGACATCCTCGTCAACAATGCCGGCGTGTTCTACCCGGCCCGCGTTGACAGCGCCGACCCCTTCGACATCGACCGCATGCTGGATGTCAACCTGCGCGCGCTGATCCACGCCACGCGCTGCTGCCTGCCCTACCTGAAGGAAAGCTGCATGGCGCGCGGACGGGCGGTGCTTGTCAACATCGCCAGCAATGCCGGGCGCTTCGGGATTCCCGGTGAGGCGGCCTACTGCGCCAGCAAGCACGGTGTGATGGGCTTCAGCGAGGGTCTGTTCCGCGAGGAGCGCGAGCTGGGCCTGAAGGTCTGCGCGATCTGCCCGGGCTGGATCGCCACCGAGATGGTGGAGGAGAGCGGGATCGACATGGACCGCGCGCTGCGCCCCGCCGAGGTCGCGGAGATGACTGCACTCGTGGTGCGCTGGCCTGACAATTCCTGCCCGACGGAGATCAGGCTCTACCCGCAGCGCGACCCGGCCTGATCAGTCCGGCTGGCGGCTGAGGGATTCCAGCAGGCGGTGTTCGCGCTGCTCGAGGAAGCCCACGGCCTGGCCCGTGCCGAAATGCCAGGCGAGGCCCGCGATCAGGAGCGCCAGCAGGCTGCCGCCGAGCATCCCCGGCAGATCGTGGAGGACGGTGCCGAGGATGATCGCGAGGCTGCCCGGTGCCACGAGCAGGTTGCAGAAGTTGAACAGCAGCGCATAGAGCAGCAGGTAGCCGCAGCCCTGCTGGGGCATCACGGCCCGCACGCGCTGGCCGCGACGCACGAAGGTGAAGGGGTAGGCGATCGAGAGGAAGCTGCCGAGCATGTCCACGATCAGGATGTTGGCAACGATCATCACCAGCGCCGCGACGATGTAGAGCGCATCGCAGCCCAGCAGCAGGCCCATCGTGAGCACGAGCAGCAGGTTCACGCCGCCGAGGTGCGAGAGCAGGAACAGGCTGCGTGCCCTCAGCAGGCTCAGGCGGCTGACGGGGCTCGCGAGCAGTGTCGCCATGGACTGGCCGTCGTAGCCGAAGCGGTTGAAGAGGATCCCGCTCTCGGCGTAGGTCATGCTGAAGCTCAGGCCCAGCAGCACGTAGTTGACGATGTGGTGGTGCTCCCAGTCTGCCCGGACCTCAGACATGATCCGTCCGCGGATCAGCACCATCATCACGCAGGTGTAGATCCCGAAGAACAGGCTCTGCAGCAGCAGGCTGCGCAGCAGCGGGTCGCGCTTCGCATAGCGCTGCTCACGCTGCACGAGCGCCGCCAGTGCGCCATCGGGGAGCAGAGCGCTCAGGCCGCGGCCCTGGGGCCGGGCAGTCGCCCCCTCATCAGCCCTGCCGCCGCTTTCCAGTTCGCCCTCGTAGAAGGCCCGGGCGGTGCGGCCCACGAACAGCAGGCCGGGGGCCAGCCAGCAGAGCAGCAGGCCCCAGTCGCGCAGGGCCGTCGGGAGATCCCCGCTGCTGGCGGCTTCCGCGGCCCGGGCCGCGAGCGTGGGAAAGCTCCAGGCCAGCAGGGCCTGGACCGGCCCGACCAGCACCGCCAGCGGGGAATGCATGATGTCCCCGCCGATGTTGTCAATCCCGCCGAGGAAGCCGAAGTTGACAATCTGCACCAGCACCACGATCAGCAGGCCCAGGCCCATCGAGATCTCCGCGAAGCGCCGTGACTGCAGCAGGCGGCTGACGAGCAGGTAGACCGCCTGGGCATAGCAGAGCAGGATCGCCACCAGCAGCAGCAGGCTGACGAGCATCGCCGGGAAGGCCAGCCCGCCGAAAGCCAGCGCGGCGAGGAACAGCAGTGAATACGGAATCACGAACAGCCCGAGCGGGGAGAGCAGCGCATCCAGCAGCACCGCCAGCAGGAACTGGCTGCCGGACAGCGGCATCAGGCGCAGGCCGTTCAAGTCCAGGTTGCGCTGCAGGTCGATCTGCGCGAAGGGTGAGAACATCCAGACCAGGGCGATCACCCACATCACCCAGATCAGGATGCGCGCGGCCTCCGCCGGGGCATCGCCACCCTTCCCCAGCAGCGTGACCACGATCGCGCCGCAGCCGGCGAGCGCGCCGAAGCCCATCCCGAGCCAGGCCACGATCAACGCGATCGTATTGCCAACATTCTTGCGGAAGTGACGGATCGTCAGCCGCAGCTTCAGGCGTGAGATTTCCTGCAGGAGCACCGTGCTTCGCATGGGGCTTAGATTCTATGGCAGGACCGCGCCGATCAGCGCCTGTACAGCACGCCGACGGGAATCCCCGCCGGATCGGCCAGCACTGCGGCCGCCGCGCGCGGGTCCTGCGGGTCATGCCCGCCCTGCTGCAGGTCCTGGGTACTGCGCCGCAGCTCCTTGTAGATCCCCATCCCGCCACGGAATACCGGACAGGGGCTGAGGATGTTCAGGAAGCTGAAGCCCGGGTACTCAATCGCCTGCTGCATCAGCTCCACCAGCCGGGCCGGGTCCGCGCTGTAGGCCTGGGCGATGAAGCCGCAGCCGAGGCTCAGCATCAGTGAGAGCGGGTTCACGCTGCCTTCCTGCACGGGCTGGGCGGCGGTGCGCATCTGCGTGCCGGCGGGGGTAGTGGGCGACTGCTGGCCCTTGGTCAGGCCGTAGACACCGTTGTCCATCACGAACAGCGTGACCGGTGGATTGCGGCGCACGGTATGCATGAGGTGTGCGGCTCCGATGCTGAAGATGTCGCCGTCACCGGCGGTCACGATCACGTCCAGTTCCGGACGGGCCAGCTTCAGGCCCGTGGCGATCGGCAGGGCGCGGCCGTGGATGCTGTTGAAGCCGTGCGCATTCGTATAGCCCGGCAGGCGCGAGCTGCAGCCGATGCCGCTGACCAGCGCCACCTGGCGCGGATCACGACCCAGCCCTTCCAGCGCGGCGCACAGTCCGTCCAGCACGTGGAAGTCGCCACAGCCGTCGCACCAGACAGGCTCCGTTGCATTGCGGAACAGGGCACCGCTGCTCATGGGCGGGCCTCCAGCGCCTGGGGAATCAGGCCGTGGCTGACGAGGAATTCCTCCAGCTCCGCCAGCCGCCAGGGCCGGCCGCCGCTGCGCCGCAGTGACATCGTGATTTCCGGCAGGTCCAGCCGGCTCCTGAGGTAGTCGTGCAGCTGGCCGCTGTGGTTCATCTCGACAATGACAAGGCTCTGCTGTCGCTGCAGCCAGGCCTGGACTGCCTCCCTGTCGAGCGGGGAGAGCATCCGGATGCAGAGCATTCCGGCAGTCACACCGCGTGCCGCGGCCAGGGCCAGGGCCTCGCGGCAGACGCTGTAGCTGCCGCCCCAGCACAGCAGGCCGAGTTCGGCCTCCAGGGCACCGTGCTGCAGCGCGGGTACGCTGCCCAGCGCCTTGTCAACGCGGGCCTGGCGCAGCAGGGCATTCGCCTCATGTGAGGCGGCATCGCTCAGCGGCCGGCCCTTGTCATCATGTTCGAGGCCCGTGAGCTGGACCTGTGCCGCACTGCCGATGCTGCGCTCCGGCCAGCCGGGGGGCGGTTCCGTGTTGTCAGGAATGCCGCCGGCCGGCAGCGTTGCCAGACCCTGGGCCAGCTGCTGCTCGCTGAGCAGGATCACCGGGGCATGGCAGCGTCCGGCGAGTTCGAAGGCCTGCGTTGCCAGTTCCGCGCAGTCCGCCTGATGGGCAGCGGCCAGCACGATGCGCGGGCTGTCGCCATGTGCGCCGTGCAGCGCGAGGTACAGGTCGGCCTGTTCCGTGCGGGTCGGGATCCCGGTGCTCGGTCCGCAGCGCTGCACGTCGACGACGACGAGCGGCAGGCCGGCCATCCCGGCCAGCGCGATCGTCTCGCTCTTGAGGGTCATGCCGGGCCCGCTGGTGGCACTCATGCTGCGCACGCCGCCGAGGCCCGCGCCAAGTGTCAGGCAGGCCGCGGCGATTTCATCCTCGGCCTGGATGCAGGTTCCGCCGAGCGTCGGCAGCCTGCGGTTCATGTATTCAAGAATCTCACTCGCGGGGGTGATCGGGTAACCCGCCATGAAGCGGCAGCCACTCGCCAGGGCTGCGCGGGCCAGCAGCTCATTGCCACTGGCCAGTACCAGCTCCGGGGCTGCATCGGCAGTTGGCAACACGGGCAATGGGCCTTCCTGCCAACCGGCCAGCGCATCCCGTCCGGCGGCCACGGCTGCGAGATTGTGCTCCCTGCTGCGCTCGTCATAGCGCTGCATGCGCCGTGCCAGCACCGCACTGAGCTGCTCTGGATACCAGTCCAGCAGGCCGCTCAGCGCGCCGAGCAGCACCATGTTGCGGGCCTGCTTGCTGCGCCCATGCTCCAGCGCCAGCTGCTTGAGCGGCAGGCTGATGACCGGCCCGTGATGGCCAGCGGGCAGGCCGGCAGCAGCAGGCGATGTTTCATCCTCGGAGGAGCAGAAGATCAGTGCATTCCCGGCCAGGCTCAGCACATCGCTGAAGCGCGCCAGGTCCGCCCACTGCAGCACGAGCAGCACATCCAGCTCGTCCGCGCTGCGCAGCACTTCCTCCCGGCTGATGCGCAGGATCGCGGAGCTTTCCCCGCCGCGGATCTGCGGGCCGAAGACCTTGTCCATGTAGCAGTACAGTCCGGCCGCCACCGCGCTGTGTGCCAGCAGTTCGCCGAGCAGCACGACGCCGTCGCCGCCGCTGCCGACGATGCCGATGCTCAGCTCAGGGGGACTGCCCGGGGATGACACGGGGCTATTGTAACGGTCAGCGCTACTCAGCTGCGTACTGCGCCGAAGCCCAGCACCGCAGCATGCAGGCGGCTGTCGCGGCTCAGTTCGGGGTGGAAGGTCACGGCGAGGATGTTGGCCTGGCGCACGCCGACGATTTCACCGGCATGCTGCGCCACGACCTGCACGCCGGCGGCGGGATCAAGGATGCGCGGCGCGCGGATGAACCAGGCCGGCAGCTGCGGCTTCGCGTCGTCCACGCCGAGCGCTGCCCAGTCGATCTCCACTTCGGTCTCGAAGCTGTCGAGCTGGCGGCCGTAGCTGTTGCGGTCCAGCGTGGCATCCAGCAGGCCGAGCGTCTGCACCTTGCGGCTGCCGCTGTCACCACGCAGTTCACGCGCGAGCAGGATCGCCCCGGCGCAGGTGGCGAGCGTGGGCAGGCCGAAGCCGATCGCCAGGCTCAGGGGTTCGCGCAGGCCGGTGGTGTCGAGCAGCAGCGACATCGTGGTGGATTCACCGCCCGGCAGCACGATCATCGCCAGGTCCTCGAGGTCGGAGGCTTCCCGCACGTAGCGCGTGCGCAGGCCCAGCCGCTTGAGCGAGCTGCGGTGCTTCTCATAGTCGCCCTGCAGGGCGAGGATTCCGGCGATGGCTTTCATCGGGCCAGATTCTAACATCGCCGGGCCACGGTAGAATTAAATGGCATGTTCTGGATAGTGATGATTCTGGGGTGGATATTCGTGCATGGGGGCACCAAGGGGACCTACAGAGTGCAGTCCCTCAGCAATGTCAGTGCCACAGTCGGCGGCTTCATGCTGCTGATCAGCCTGGCGGCCTTCGGCATCGGGATCGGCGCCGATCCGGGTTTCGGATTCTCCGTACCGCTGGCGGCGGTCTGCTGGCTGACGATTCTGCTGCTGCGCAGTTCGCTCAGTTCCGATGCCAAGGGGAATGAGGAAGTGCGCTTGCGCATTGCGCGCCAGATGCTGGAGGAGCAGCGCCGCTTCCAGCGTGAGCAGCGTTTCGAAACACCGGACCAGATCCGCGAGCGTGTGCAGGAGGCGGAGCGGCAGTTCCTCGAACAGCAGGAACGCAGCCGGGCCCAGGTGGAACGGATCATGCAGCGCCCTCCGGCGGTTAAGCCCGCTCCGGCGGATCCGGCGGCGGCAGCACCGGAGCTGGACGGCGCACTACGGCTGGCCGGCAGGGAGCTGCAGCCCGCCCTGCCGCAGGAAGAGCATGGCCGCAGGCAGGACCTCAGTGAGCGCTTTGAGCTGCGTACGGACAAGGCGCTGTCCGGGCCCTCGCAGGCAGCGCGGGCCGACATGAAGCCGCAGACGCCGCAGCATATGCACTATGTCAGCGGGATGGATTCCGCTGCCCCGGAGGCGGAAGCTCCGAATGTGCTGCATGTTGGGCCGGAGCCGGACAGCGAGCAGGGCTACCACAGCGACGTGGACGAGGTGATGCAGATCGCACGCGACACCATTGCCAACATGGCAGGTGCTACACATGTGGTGCAGCCCCCGCAGGCAGCGACCGAGCCGGTGATTGTGGAAGAGACGTCCTCACCGGAAGTGGAATCCGCGCCTGTCCCGGAGCCGGAGTTCGTGCCGCAGCAGGGCTGGCAGGCCCCGAAGATCGAGCATGCACGCTACGAACTTGACAATGCCGGGGAGAAGCCGGTGTCGATGTTCGGCCAGGGCCCGGCCGCCGGGAGCGGGCAGAGCCTGTTCGCCGGCAGTGGCCAGCGTCCGCTGCAGGCCAGTGCCGCTTCGGAAGTGGACAGGCTGCTGGCTGCCAACCGGCTGAACAGCAATCAGGCACTGACCCGCCCGCAGGCAGTGCTCGCCGGCACTGACACACCGGGTGCGGTGGAATCACGCGCTCCGCAGCCGCCGGATGATGGCAACATCGTGGAGGATGAGGCCCTGCTGCCTGACAGCGAGCTGACGAAGCCGAAGCGGGTGCTGGAGGAGGCCGGGAAGGGCCAGGGCCCGGGCTTCCACTACAAGCCGACGGAAGGCATCAAAAGCAGGTTCTGATTGATCTGCCGCCTCGTGCGAGCACTCGGCGGTCTGGCGCTGCTGCTGCGCATTCGCGCATCCGGGTCGCGCTGAATCTGCATTGCAGTCCAGGACAACCCCGGGCGTGAACGCCGGACTACCCTTGGTGGATTTCCATCTCCGGTGGGAACCCCTGTCTGGTGGAAGGCGGTTGTCGGTGGAAGGCCGTTGTCGGTGGAAGGCCGTTTACGGCCGTCTGTTCCTGTTTGCATTCCTTTGTGGTAAAGCGCGGAGCGTGTCGTCAGACTGAGCTGCCTGCCAATGCCAGCACGCTTTGCCAGTGGGAGAGATACTGCCGGTAGCTATCCAGCGCAGCCCGATCCTGCTGGCTGAGTTCCGCTTCGGAAAGCTGCTTCGCGGTGCCAGCCAAGCCCTCTGCACGTTCCCACCATTCCCTCAGCAGCTGTGATTCCCAGTCAGTGACATGCCCGGGCTTCCGGCTGAGGACCGTGGTCAGGATTCCGGCGCATTCCGTGTCCAGCTCGACCAGTACATCGAGGATTTCCAGCAGTTCAGGACTGTCAGTTGATCCGGGAAATGGCAACTCGAGCAGATGCTGCCAGCGTTCGGCCAGCTCACTCACCGCCGGGCTACCACTTCCAGCCCAGGCCGACCGTCGGCACCGCCTCATCCGCCAGGTCGTCCACGCCGATCAGTACATCCACGCTGTCGCCCACCGGGATATGCCCGTAGGTGTTGAGCTTCGGGTCGTTCAGGTCGTAGAGCGTGGCCTCCAGCCCCAGCCCCGCCGGATCCCACCAGCTGGCCCCGACCCCGAGTTCGCTGCGGTAGATCCCGGCGCGGAAACTGAAGCCGCGCAGCTCGCCCATCCCGAGCATCAGGTTCAGGTCGTCACCCTCGCCGATGTTGTCAATCCCGACCTGCACGTAGTTACGCTCGTTGCCGACGGCGAAGTTGGCATCGCCGACGTAGACATCCTCGCCGTTCAGCCTGTCATCCGTGTTGCGGTCCACGCCGCGGATCGCCAGGCTGCCGCGGGTCTCTATCCCCTCGCCGATACCGCTCACGCCCTGGATGGTCCCGCTCACGTCCTCGATCGCCCAGGTGGCGGTGTTGACCATTCCGTCCGCGCTCTCCAGCAGCTCGCTCAGGCGCTCCAGCGTCTCCTGTGCGCCGGTCATGGTGTTCTTCGTCTCCTGCAGCACCTCGGGCATCAGGCGCACGCTGTCCTTCAGGTCAGCCTGGACCATCGGGTCGCTCAGCAGGGTATTGAGCTGGTTGCTCATCCCGTCGATGTTCTTCGTGGTGCTCTCGATGTTCGTCATGATCAGCGCGAGCTGTTCCCTGTTCTTCGGATCCGTCGAAAGGTCGCGCACGGCGACGCTCGCCTCCTGCAGGTTCTGGCTGAGCAGCAGGAAGTTGTCACTCATGGCCTCCACGTTGGCCATGCTTTCGCTGATGTAGCCCTGGTTCTCGGTGATCACCCCGTTCACGTTGTCCATGATCACGTTCACGCGCTCAAGGCTGTCGGTGATCCCGTCGGCGATCTGCGTCATGCTGCTGCGCAGGCTCTCATCGCCGAGCAGCGAATCCAGCGATTTCAGCACACTGTTGGCGGATTCGATCAGGTTGGCCAGCCCCATCGCCGCGCTGCCCTGGAAGACATGGCCCTCCGGGGCCCAGAGCGGCTCGGCCGGAAGCTGCTCTGGGTAGATGAAGGCCAGGTAGCGCTCGCCGAGCAGGCCCTCCTCGCGGATCTCGACCGTAGCCTGGGCGTAGATCTGCACGTCGTCATCCAGCCGCAGCTGGGCGATCACGTCCTGGTTCCCGCTGGCGAATTCCGTCTCAGTGAGGTAGCCCACGTCGCCGCCCTTGAGCCGCACCGGCATGCCCTTCTGCAGGCCGACGGCCTCGCCCGTGAAGCGCACCTTGACGAAGTAGCCGCTGCCGCCGATGATCGCCGCGAGCCCGCCGCCGCGCACGGTGATGATCGCCGCAGCCAGCAGCAATGCAGCCGCTATCGCGAAGATGCCCACCTTCAGTGCGTTCGAGCCTGAGCCCATCTACGTTCCGCCTTCCTCGTCACCGGCCCTCGGGCCCGTCGTCATTCCTCTTTGCTCATTTCCCCGGAGTACTCAATGATGTGCCGCCGCCAGCTCGAGGCGAAGCCGATCACCTCCGGCTTCTCGCTGCGCAGCAGTTCACTGGGATGCCCCACCACCGTGGCCTGGCCTTCCGTGATCAGCACCACATGGTCAGCGATATCGTACACGGTGGGCAGGTCATGGCTGACCATAACACCTGTCACTGCATATTTTTCATTCATTTCGGAGATCAGCTCCGCCACGACCTCGGTCATGTAGGGATCAAGCCCCGTGGTCGGTTCGTCGTAGAGCAGGATCTTCGGACGGTAGATCAGGCTGCGGGCCAGGGCCACGCGCCGCCGCATGCCGCCCGAGAGCTCGCCGGGCAGCTTCTGGGCGCTGTCCGCCAGGCCGAGATCCTCCAGCAGTTCCTCCACCTCGGGCAGCACCTGCTTCCAGGGCCGCTTCTCGACATAGGTCGGGTAGAAGCCCACGTTCTCCGCCACATTCAGGCCGTCGAACAGCGCATTGTGCTGGAAGACCATTCCCATCTTGCGCCGTGAGCGCTGCAGCCGGCGCTCACTCATCTTCGTGACATCCTCGCCGTCGACGATCACCCGGCCCTGCTGCGGGCGGATCAGGCCCATGATCAGGCGCAGGATCGTGGACTTGCCGCTGCCACTGGGGCCGAGCACGGCGGTCATCTGCCCGCTCGGCACGCTGAAGCTCACGTCCCTGAGCACCTGGTGGCTTCCGAAGCTGAGCTGTACTCCCTCGAAGCTGATCATCAGCCCATCACCATCGTGACCAGCAGGTCCAGAAGGAAGATCAGCACGATGTTCAGCACCACGCCGTTGGTGACGGCCTTGCCCACACCCGCCGCGCCGCCCTGGGCGACGTAGCCGCTGTGGCAGGAGACGAGCACGATCGTGGCCCCGAAGATCATGCACTTCACGAAGCACATCCGGAAGTCATGCATGCTCACGAGGCTGTCCACGGCGCTGGCGAACTGTGAGTAGCGCAGGCCGATCTGGTTGTGGGCCATGGCATAGCCGGCGAACCAGCTGCCGTAGCCGGCGAACACAGCCACCACCGGCATCATGATGATGCCGGCCAGCACGCGCGGCACGGTCAGATACCAGTCGGGGTCAGTGGAGAGTGCGCGCAGGGCGTCGAGCTGCTCGCTGATCTTCATGGTGCCGATCTCGCTCGTGATCGCCGCGCCGATCTTGCCGGCCATCACGATCCCGCTGAAGACGGGGATCATCTCCTGCAGGAAGACCAGCAGCTGCAGCCCGCCCACGAGGCTCCCGGCCCCGCGGCTGGCCAGCTCCTCGGCCAGCACAAAGGTGAACACGGCCCCTGCGAAGGAGAGTACGATCACGGCGATCGGGATGGAGTTCACGCCGAGCAGCACCATCTGCTCCAGCAGCAGCCGGAGGTTGATCCCGCCGCGCAGCATCATGCGCGCCACCCTGCCGGACAGGATGGTGATGCCCCCGATGGTTTCCAGTGCCGATGTGATCACACGCACGCTTGGCCTTTCCTCTCGGGCCTATTATGGCAGGTGCGCAGGCGGGATATGAAAAGGGCGGAGCACATGGCCCCGCCCCGTCTGAATCATTCCGTGGCTGCCTACTTGACCACGAAGGTCACCATCCGCCCCGGGACGACGATCTCCTTGATCACGCTCACGCCCTCCAGCCAGCGCGCCACGTCCTCATTGGCCCGCGCCGCCGCCAGGCAGTCCTCCGCCGAGGCCGCAGCCGCCACCGTGATCCGCCCGCGCAGCTTGCCGTTGACCTGCACCGGCAGCTCCAGCGTGCTTTCCACGAGCATCGCCGGGTCGTGGATCGGCCACTCGCTGTCGGCGCAGAGCCCGGGTCCGTCGAACATCTCCCACAGTTCCTCCGCGATGTGCGGGGCGAAGGGGCTGAGGAGCTGCGCAAAGCTCGTCAGCGCGACGCGGAAGGCCCCGCTGTGGTCATTGCCATCCGCCTGCTGCCAGAGCTTCTCCAGCTCATTCAGATACTCCATCTGCTTGGCGATCGCCGTATTGAAGCGCCAGTTGCAGAGGTCCTCGCTGACCCCGGCCACGGCGCGGTGCCGGGCCCGCACGGCATTTTCCGCCATCTCGGGCAGGCTGTCCTCCAGATTGGGGGCAGCACTCACGGCCTGGGCCAGGCGGTAGACGCGGCGCAGGAAGCGCAGCCCGCCCTCCACGCCGGAGGTGGTCCATTCCAGGTCCTGGTCCGCCGGACCGCCGAACAGGCCGAAGATCCGCGCGGTGTCGGCGCCGTATTCATCGGCCAGCTCATCGGAACTGACGACGTTGCCCTTGCTCTTCGACATCTTCGCGCCGTCCTTGTAGACCATCCCCTGGTTGAACAGGCGGCGGAAGGGTTCGTTGCCAAGCTTCGGCAGCTCGCCGGCGAAGTCCGGCCGGGCCAGCTGCAGGTAGCCCAGCTTCGAAAGCACCATCGTGATGAAGCGGCTGTAGAGCAGGTGCCCCACGGCATGCTCCTGGCCGCCGATGTAGTAGTCCACCGGCATCCAGGCCGCGACCTTGGCGGGGTCGAAGATCGCGTTGTCATTGTGCGGGTCGCAGAAGCGCAGGAAGTACCAGGCACTGCACATGAAGGTCGTCATCGTGTCCGTGTCACGCTCGGCCGCCCCGCCGCAGGCCGGGCACTTTGTGCGCTTCCAGTCCTCATCATTGGCCAGCGGACTGACGCGGATGTCGCTGTAGTCCGCCTCCGCCGGCAGGCGCACCGGCAGTTCGCTGTCAGGAACGGGCTGCCAGCCGCAGGCAGTGCAGTGCACCATCGGGATCGGCGCGCCCCAGAAGCGCTGGCGGCCCATGTTCCAGTCGCGCAGGCGGTACTGCACCGCGCTCTCACCATGGTGGTGGTGCATCAGCCAGTTGTCCATCGCGGCCTTGGCCGTGTGGAAATCCATGTTGTCAAAATCGCCGGAGTTGATGCACAGGCCCTTCTCGGTATAGGCCTCGCGCTGCACATCGACTTCCACGGCAGCATCCGCCGGGCGGATCACCTGGCGGACCGGCAGGCCGTACTCCATGGCGAAGGCGTGGTCGCGGCTGTCATGCCCCGGCACGGCCATCACGGCCCCGGTGCCGAAGTCGCTGACGACGTAGTTCGTGGCCCAGACCGGGATCTCCTCGCCGTTGAAGGGATTGACGCAGTTCACGCCCAGCGGGATGCCGCGCTTGGGCTTCTCCTCGGCGACCTTGAAGCGCACGTCCTCGCTGGCGCATTCCTCCTGGAATGTTGCCAGTTTATCGCTCATGCCGCCAGCCGCCGCCATGGCCTCCGCCAGCGGATGGTCCGAGGCCACGGCCATGAAGGTGCAGCCGAAGATCGTGTCCACGCGCGTGGTGTAGATCCGCAGCACGGGCTGCTCACCCGCCGGGCAGCTGTCCGTGATCGCCGGTACGGCGAAGTCCGCATGCGTGCCCTCGCTGCGCCCGATCCAGTTGGTCTGCAGCTTGACGACGCGCTGGGTCCAGCCCGGCAGGTCGTCCAGGCCCTCCAGCAGGTCCTGGGCGTAGTCCGTGGTGCGCATCAGCCACTGCGCCATCTTCTTCTTGGAAACCTCGCGGTCGCAGCGCCAGCAGGCGCCGTCCTTGACCTCGTCATTGGCCAGCACACCGTGCTCCTCGCACCAGTTGACCTCGATCTGCTTGCGGTAGACCAGGCCCTGGCGGTAGAAGGTGGTGAACAGCCACTGCGTCCACCTGTAGTAGTCAGGCGCGCTGGTGTTGACCTCCCGCGTCCAGTCGAAGCTGAAGCCGTAGCGCTTGAACTGGCGGCGGGCCGTGCTGATGCACTGCTCGATCCAGTCCGCGGGCTGGATCTTCCTGTCAATCGCCGCCTGTTCGGCGGGCAGCCCGAAGCTGTCGTAGCCCATCGGGTGCATCACGTTGTAACCCTTCATGCGCCAGAAGCGGGCTATGGCGTCGCCGATCACGTAGTTGCGCACATGCCCGGCATGCAGGTTGCCACTGGGGTAGGGGAACATCTGCAGCACGTACATCTTCGGGCGCGGGTCGCTGTCGGCGGCGACAAAGGTGCCGCGCTCCTCCCAGACGTCCTGCCACTTCTTCTCGATGGCGATGTGGTTGTAGCGCCCGGCGCGCTGGCCGCCCCGGGCAGTGTTGTCAGTATCCATGGTCATCTCCGGCCGGGGCAGTCGGCAGCCCCGGACCCAGCCTGCTCCGCGCAGAGGCGGAATTGTCAGTCCAGCCGCAAGAAAACAGCCCCGCTATGCGGGGCTGACTAGAATCCAGTATCTGCTCCAATGACACATGCTCGTCCGCCCGCGGCCGGATGGCCGGCGGGCGAATTATACCTCAGAGGTTCAGCGCGAATAGTGCACGCGGATCATCCAGTTGGTGTCCGCCTCGCTGCAGCTGGCGCTCCACTCCTGCAGGGCACCGGTGATGCCCACGCTGGAGGACTTGTTGCCGCTGTTGTCAGCGCCGATCAGGAACTGCACGTTCTTCTCGCTGTGGGGCTGCACGATCACGTAGAAGGTCTTCGTGACCTCGCGGTTCGGGACCTCGAGCTTCGCCCAGCTGCCGCTCTCATTGAAGGCGGTGTAGGGGATGGCCATGCGCTTGATGATGTTCAGGCGGTCATCGGCGATCACCACGCTGCATTCGCGGTCGGTGCCGAACCAGTCAGCGCCGAGCCTGGCATAGATGTAGATCGCATCCACGCTGCGCTTCGAACTGTTGTCAAAACGCACCATCGCACCGCTGCGGGTGAATTCCTCGAAGGATTCCGCCGTGCCGTCGTCGCGGTAGTCAAAGCCCTTGCCGCTCAGATCAGCGCTGCTCAGGCCGCTGCCCAGCCCGCTGTCCATCTTCACGCCGATGCTCAGCATCCACTCCATGTGGTCCGTGCGGCGCAGCTGGCCGGCTTCGGGATCCTCCTCGATCTCATCCTTCGTCATCACGCGCGCCGTGTAGCTCATGCTGCTGGCGGTGGTGGAGGGCGAGAGCCCGATGTCCAGACCGCGCTCATCATTGCTGCGGGTGTAGATCACCACGCTGAAGCCGCCTGCGGGCAGCTTCAGGAGCTCGATCGGCACGGTGAACCAGCCGGCTTCCTCGGGGCAGTCGCTGAGGTTGAACAGCGAGGTGCTGTAGACGACCTGGCTCTCGGGGATGTCCTCGATCCGGCGCGTGTTCTCACCCTGCGGGCCGAAGACCACGACGGAGCCGATCAGATCGCCCACGTCGCCATAGCGGCGGCAGAAGAAGGTCACGCTGTCCGCGAAGGCATAATTGCCATAGGACGCGGAAGGATAGAAGACTTCGTGGCCATCGATCGCCATGTGCTCGAAGCTCTGCACGGGTTCGGACGCGAAGCTCAGTGATGCCTCCTGGGCCAGGGCCACCTGGGAAGCAAGCAGCATCAGCAGCGCGAGCATAGTCAGGAAACGGAACATGAAGTCACTCCTCCCTACAAGAACGGCTCATTATAGCGTTTTGACATCCGGTCCTTGAAGGGGCCGGGGTCAGGCCTGATCCCAGGGATCCAGCCAGGGGCGGAAGGTCTCGAGATCCTCCAGCTTGTCGAGGTCCGCGGCGATCTCCGGATGCGGGATCAGCGGGGCATGCACACTGGCCCGGATCGCCCGGCTGAGCCTGGCCTCGGCATAGGCCAGCGAGGCTGAACCGGTCATTACCCTCAGCAGGAAGTCCAGACCCAGCAGGTTCGCGAGCGCCAGCGGGTTCTTGCGGTTGGCGAACAGCTTCTGCAGCCATTCACGGTTGCCGGCCAGCCAGGCCCGCCTGATCCTGAAGACGTTTCCGCCGGTTACAGTGACGGTTTCCATGCGGCGGTATGTTCGTTTCGAGCCGGGAAACATCCGCTCCATCTCCTCACGCGCCACGATGGGATAGACCACGTCGGCATCCCTGGTCGCTGCCGCCTGCAGCATTGCGGCGATGCTCTCCGCACTGAGAAGCGGGATGTCCCCGGCGCTGAGCAGCACATGCTCGCTGGACGTGATGGTGTCGAGCTTCTCCAGCAGGTCGCTGATCGGCCGGCCGCTGTAGGGCAGGCGGTTGATCCAGGGACGCTCGGGCAGGGGCACATCCGCGCGGGTGATCACATGCACCCGGCTGCAGCCCCCGCCTTCATGCAGGGCATCGGCGATGCGCTCCATGATCGTGCGGCCGCCGACGCGCAGCGCCGGAATGAAGCGCACGCCCTGCTCCTGCAGGGCCGGCGATGCCTCGGCACCGGCGACGATGATGGCTTCCACGCTAGTACTCTAGCACCGAGCCCCTGATGAACACGCCCTTCTCGCTGCCGAGCTCCGTCTCCGGAAGGGGCTGGTTCTCGCTGTCCAGCCGGCAGACCACGGGCTTGAACATCGAATTCTCCTCCTGGCGGCGCACGAGCGCCAGCTCACCCGTGTTCAGGCGCACCAGGCTGCCATTCGGGTAGTAGCCGAAGCGCCGCAGGAACTTGTTGACGCTGGTGCTGCCGAAGGCCGTGCCGCTCTGGCGGATCAGGTTGTCGGCGGCCTCGCGCGGGCTGCTGCGCTGCTGGCCGGGGCGGCTGTAGAGGCTGTTGGAATAGGCGGTGGCCAGAGCCCAGGTCTGGCTGTCATCCGGGATGTCGGGACCGGCCAGGCCATGCGGCAGGCCCTGGCCGTCGAAGCGCTCATGCTGCATCAGCACCCGGTCCAGCACGCCGCTGTCCACGCCCGTGCTGCTCTTGACCCATTCGCCGTAATCCAGCAGGGTCTCGCGCAGCAGCTGGCGGTCGCTGCCCTGCAGCTCCAGCACCGGCTGCTGCAGGCTGGACGGCAGCAGGGTGTACATGCTCTGCATCATGAACTGGCAGCGCACATGGTCACGGATGTCGCCATCGGAGGGGTCAGAGCGCGTCAGGTGGAAGAGCTTGGATGACATCACCGTGCGCGCCGTGAGGTGCTCGCCGTAGGTGTTGATGTCCTCCATGCGGATGTAGCCGCGGCCGTTGCCAACGAGGTGCTCGCTCAGCTCATCGGCCTGGCTGTTGATCCGCTCGAGGTCGATGCGGTTGCGCATCGCGGAGCTGATCAGGCTGGCCTGCAGGCCCTTGCGCACGCGCAGGTCCACCTCTGCGGGAATCATTTCCTTGAAGCCGGCCTGCTCCCGCATGCCGGTCTTCAGCTCGCAGAACATCTGTTCATCACCGGCATTCGGCTGGCGGTTGTCAACCAGCCGCGCGAAGTGCTCGCTGGACATCCAGCCTGTTTCCTCGTCGCCATTGAGCCTGCGGAAGTCCGGTTCCGCTGCAGAGCCTGAGCTGCCCGGCGCAGCTGCCGCAGCTGCCGGTTCATCATCCTCGCTGCGGTGGATCAGCACATGCTCCAGCCCCATGCGCCTGAGACGCTCGATGGCTGCATCGTTGAGCACGGTGCCTTCGCGCAGCCAGACCATGCTGCCGGCCATCACGTCCTGGCCCAGCACCTGGCCGCTCTGCAGATTGGCGGGCAGTACCTGGCGCGTTTCCATCATCGCCACTTCCTGCTGCTGTCAGTATGTTTCATAACCCCGGTCCGGCGTATGTTTGCCGATTGCTCTGATGATATTGGTCAAATCAGTATAAGGAATATCGGCGGTTTTTTGTGCCGCGGATCAGTTTTTACGCGAATGAAACCGGATGTGCAAGATCAGGCAGCACGATGCAGCAGCAGGTTACTTATGAGTGACCGGACTTTTCAGGTGGTCGCGGCGTGGATCATCATCAGGAGCTCCGCATTGGTCTCCGTCTGGTACAGACGGGAGATCAGGCGGTTCATGCGCTCGGCCTCATCCATGTCGGCGACCATCTTGCGCAGCTTCCAGACGATGTCCATCTCGTCCACCTTGTAGAGCAGCTCCTCGTGGCGGGTACCGCTCTTCACCACGTCAATCGAGGGGAAGATGCGCTTGTCCGCCAGCTCACGGCTGAGGTGCAGCTCCATGTTGGCCGTGCCCTTGAATTCCTCGAAGATGATGTCATCGAGGCGCGAGCCGGTTTCCACCAGCGCGGTGCACAGGAGCGTCAGCGAACCGCCGTTCTCGATGTTGCGGGCCGCGCCGAGGAAGCGCTTGGGCTTGTACAGCGAGTTGGGGTCGAGACCGCCGGAGAGGGTCTTGCCGCTCGGGGCGCAGGTCAGGTTGTAGGCGCGCGCCAGACGGGTCAGGGAATCCAGCAGCACCATCACGTCCTTGCCCTGCTCCACGCGGCGCTTGGCATATTCGATCACGAGCTCGGCGGTCTGGATGTGGTTCTCGGGCTTCTCATCGAAGGTCGAGGAGATCACCTGGCCCTTGATGTTGCGTTCGAAGTCCGTGACTTCCTCGGGGCGCTCATCGATCAGCAGCGCCAGCAGCTCCACGTCCGGGTGGTTGTGAGCGATGGCGTCGGCGATCTTCTTCAGCATGATCGTCTTGCCGGCCTTGGGGCGCGCGGCGATGATCCCGCGGCTGCCCTTGCCGATCGGCGAGAACAGGTCGATCAGGCGGGTGCTGATCTCACGCGGGCTGGTTTCCAGCAGCAGGCGCTGCTTGGGGTAGATCGGGGTCAGCTTGGAGAAGTTGATGCGCTCGCTTTCGCCGTCAAAGGGCTCGCCGTTGATGCTCTCGATCTTCACGAGGCTCTGGTAGCGCTCCTGCTCACGCGGGGCGCGGGCATAGCCCACCACCAGGTCGCCGGTGCGCATGTTGAACTTCTTGATCTGGCTCATGGACACGTAGATGTCCTGCTCGCCGTAGCCGAACTGCTTCTGGCGGATGAAGCCGTAGTTGGCATCCTCGATGATCTCGAGGATCCCGGTCGTGATCTCGGCGTTCTCCATGTCCCGCGAGGCACTGCTGCTCAGGCCGCCGGGGGTCTTGTTGTCACGGCCGCGGCGCGGTTCGTTGCCGCGCAGCTGGCGGTCCTGGCGGTCCTGGCGCTCGGGACGATCGGGTCGGTCGGGGCGCTGCTCCCGGACGTTGCGGCCCTTGCCGCCCCGGCCGGAATTCTCGGAGATGTTGCTCGAGGGGTAGCGGTTCGAGGAATCACTCTGCTCGCGCATCCCGCGGCGGTTGTTGCTGTTGTCACGGCGGTTGTCACGCCGGGCATCATTGCGCCCGCCGCGCATCCCGCCCCCGCTGGGGGCCGGGGCGAAGCCGCCCGGACCGGGATCATCCTCTATATAGTCGCTTTCGTCACTCTGGCGGCTGGGCAGGTCGTATTCGGGCATGCCGCCGCCGGACTGGCCTTCACGCCGCGGACTGGGCTCGGCGAAGGCCGGCTGGGCCCCGTCCGCCTGGGCCGGGCGCGGTTCCTGCGGCTCGCGCTCAATCGTCGTCTGGCGCGGCGCTGGACGGGGGCTCTCGGCGAGGATCAGGTCCACGAGTTCCTGCTTCTTGTATTTGCGCGGGTTCTTGATGTCCCGCTCCCTGGCCAGCTCATAGAGCCGCGACAGGGTCATTCCGGATAGAACGTCGGAGTTGAATTCGTCAGACATCGGGTCTCCAAAACCAAATGTAATCAAGCATCTGACTCCCCTGGAAATCAGCTGCTTGGGGGTGAGGGATCTGCTTTGCTACGCAGGGACGTTTGTGGTCTGGGGTAGCATGTGCCGCTGCGGCACACAGACAGACGGAAGCCGGAGGATTATAACACAGAGGTGGACAATCCCATGCCCCGGCCGGTATGTTCCCGCAGTCATTATGACTGAGGAAATCCCGCCGGAGTTCTCAAATCCGCGGAAATTCCGGAAAATCGTCAGAATGCGGGACGGGAAGCCCGGCGAACAGCATGGCCTCCGGCCGCGTCCAACTGCCAGGAATGGAGTCAGAGGCACGGTCCGCCACGGGATGGGCGGACTGACTGTAATCCAACTGGAAACGGGAGAATCTCTTGAGAAAACTCTTAGCCCCCGCCGCGCTCGGCGGGATCGTTGCCATTGTGCTTGTTGCACTGGCATCGCCGGGAGCGCAGGCCCAGGACCGCATGATCGCGCCGCCGCACCCCGTGATCCAGCGCGACCTGACGCTCACCGACATGGACATCGACATCGACATCCGCAACGGCACCGCGCGCACCGTCGTCACCCAGACCCTGCGCAATGACACGGGCCGGGTCGCGGAGGGCAAGTGGATGATGCCGCTGCCCGAGGGTGCGACGATCACCGACTTCACGCTGATCGACGGTGACAACGCACTCACGCCGGAGATCCTCGACAGCGATGAGGCGCGCGGGATCTACCAGGACATCGTGCGCCGCATGAAGGACCCGGGCCTGCTGGAGTACCAGGACAGCCGCAGCGTGAGCGTGAGCGTCTTCCCCTTCCAGCCCGGCCAGAGCCGCCAGGTGAAGATCAGCTTCAGCCATACCCTGAGCGGCACCACCACCCTGCAGCAGTACATGCTGCCGCTGCGCTGGGCCGGCTGGAGCCGTGTCTACGACACCAAGCTGATGATCCGCTACAGGGTCAGCGCCGACCATGACATCGGCAGCGTTGCCAGCCCGAGCTTCGCCCTGAGCGTGAACCGTGATGGCAACCGCAGGGTGAGCGGCAGCTTCGAGGGCGTGATGTCCAGCTTCAGCTCGGACTTCCTCCTGAACATCGGCCGGCGCACGGACGACTTCGCGGCCAGCCTGCTGTGCTTCCCCGGTGACGACGGCGAGGACGGCTACTTCACCCTGAGCCTGCTGGCGGCGATGCCGGAGGAGCAGAAGGTGATCCCGAAGGACGTGCTGTTCATCTTCGACAAGAGCGGCTCGATGGACGGTGACAAGATCCGCCAGGCGCGCGGTGCGCTGGAATTCGTCGTCGGCAAGCTGCGCGAGGAGGACCGCTTCAACCTGATCTACTACAGTGACAACGTCGAGACCCTGTTCGACACGCTCAAGCCGGGCACCAGCGAGAACATCGAGCAGGCCCGCAGCCGCGTCTCGCAGCTCGATGCCAGCGGCGGCACGGACATCAACAGCGCGCTCAGCCAGGGTGCGGAGATGCTGCGCCCCGACGGCCGTCCGACCTACGTGATCTTCCTCACCGACGGCCTGCCGACGGTGGGCGACACGGATGTTGACAACATCCTCAACAATGCGAAGGGCAGCTTCCGTTCCGAGGTCAAGCTGTTCGCCTTCGGCGTGGGGCATGATGTCAACACGACCCTGCTCGACAGCCTGAGCTATGACCACCACGGGGCGGCGACCTACGTCGACCCCAGCGAGGACATCGAGGTCAAGGTCAGCCAGTTCTACTCGCGGATCTCCAGCCCCGCGCTGACGGACATCCGCCTCGAGCTGGGCGGGATCAATGAGTACGACATCATGCCGCGCGAGTTGCCGGACCTGTTCCACAACAATGAGATCTTCATCACCGGGCGCTACAGTGCGCTCAACCAGGCGAATGTGACGGTCACGGTCAGCGGGAAGTCCGGCGATCGGGACAAGAGCTACGCCGCCAGCATCCCGCCGAACCTGAGTTCCGCCAACCACCATGTGCCGCGGCTCTGGGCCACGCGCAAGGTCAGCTTCCTGCTGGACCAGATCCGCCTCAAGGGTGAGAACCGCGAGCTGCTGGATGAGGTTGACAGGCTGGCGGTGCGCTACGGCATCGTCACGCCCTACACGAGCTACCTGATCACCGAGCCGGAGATGTACTTCCGCGAGGATGACCGCATGGCCAACCTCTCCCAGAGCCTCGAGGAGGCGATGGATGAGGAGAGCGGCGAGCGCGCCGTGGGCCGCAGCCGCCAGAGCATGATGAACCAGGCCGCTGACAACGCCGCCGCCCCGCAGACCGCGGGCGCCGTGGCCGGAGGCAGCGGCTTCGACAAGAAGGTCTACGGCAAGGATGCTGATGCGCTGAGCGGCCTGGCCGATTCCGGCACGTTTGACAATCGCGGCGGCAGCGTGGCCCCGGGCACGACCGTCAATTACGTGCAGAACCAGACCTTCGTCAACAGCGAGAGCCGCTGGGTGGATTCGCGCTACCGTGCGGAGAGCCAGAAGACGGTGCGGATCCAGACCTACAGCGATGAGTACTTCGCGCTGCTGGATGACTACCCGGCGCTCGGTGAATTCCTCAGCCAGGGCGAGGGCGTGGTCTTCGTCGTCAATGACGATCTCGCGCTGGAAACCGGCAGCGAACTCGAGAACAGCAGCCGCGCCGAGATCGACGGCCTGCGCCGCGCACTTGACAACGTGCGCCTGGATGCGGTGGCGGTCACGGCCGGACCGGAGTTCAGCGGGCGCAGGGCGGCACTGGCCAGCCTGCTGCTGCTGGCCAGCGGCCTGGCGGGCTGGAAATTCTCGCGGGGCTGAGCATGAAGAAGTAAACAGTGGGCAGTAGGCAGTTGGCAGGAATGCTCTGCCCACTGCCTACTGCCCACTGCCTACTGCCCACTGCCCACTGCCCACTGCCTACTGCCTACTGATTCTGGACTTCCGGTAGCTTTGCTGATCCTCGTACCAGTTGTCAGTAAATCCGCGTTAAGTCCCGCTATAATGCGCATTGTGGCAGCCGGAGCAACCGGCCCGGGCCCGGACTGAGGAGGAGTGCATTCATGAAACGAGGTTCACACGCGGAAGTCGACATCAACGAGCTCAACATGTCCGTTGTCAGGATGCGTGACGAGATGGATCTCGTGAAGGAATTCAGCCTGCAGGTCAGCGAGGGCATGCAGGCCTCCACCAAGCTGCTGGTGGCCCTGCAGGAAATGGTCTGCGTGATCGAGCGGCGGATGTGCGCCATCGAGCAGCGCCTCGGACTCGAGGAGGGGGAGAGCCTCGAGCAGGTCGCCGAACGCGCGCTGGAGGAATAGTGCGCAACGAGCAGGCAGAATCAGTTTGCAGAAACAGAAACAGCAGATTGCAGTAGTCAGTTTCCAGACCTGCTTCTCATTCTGATTCTGTTTCTCAAACTGCCCACTGACCTCTGCCTACTGCCTACTGCTCACTGCTCACTGCCTACTGATTACTGCTTACTGTTCACTGCTACACTCACTCAGTGACCGGCCCCTCCCTGCTTGCCGATGCCCGCGAGCTCATCGCGCTCCTGCGCGGCCGCACTGACAACCCCCTGCTGGAGCAGTGGCAGCTGGCCCGCACACGCCGCCGTCAGCGCAGCGGCTGGTGGCAGCGCTACGGCAGCCTGATCCTCTGCTGGCTGCCAAGCCTGACCGCTTATCTCTACTTCTCCAGTCTGCCCTTCGGCAAGCGCGTGGAGCTCAGCAACATCGCCGTACCCTTCATCCTCGGCCTGGGCCCGCTGTTGTTGCTCAGTGCATTGCTGCTGCCCTCCCGGCTGCGCAGGCGGCGGATCACCTTGCTGATTCTCGGCGGTCTGATTTCATTCGGGACTTCCTTCCTGGATCTGCATCTCTACAGCTCGGATGCGGAACAGGCGATCGTCGCCACAAGCTTCCTCGTGCTGATACCGCTCTTCGCCTTCACCCTCGCCGGCCTGTTCGGCGCGCTCAGCCATGCCCTGGACATCAGCTCGGACAACAGCGAAGCGCGGCGGGACTCAGCCGCCCAGGACATCCGCCTCTCGCTGTTGTCAGAACGCGAGATCCTGCTGGCCTACCTCGCCCTGCACCTTCCCTCCCTGCTCAGACGCCTGCTGTGGCTGGGCTGGGGCGTGACAATCGTGCTCATACTGTCAACGGAGGATCTGAGCATTGGCAGCTTCGTGTTGCTGCCTGCCCTGCTCGGCGCGCTGGTCTGGGTCAGTTCCCAGCTGCCGGCCTGCCTGATGCTGATGCTGGCCGCACTGTCTATCCGGCTCACCGGTCTGCAGGCGCGCTCCCGGCTGTCCGTGCTGCTGCTGTTCATCGGGGCACAGTATGGCCTGGCGTTGGCATCCTGCTTCGTGATGTTCGATCCAACGCATGGCGGTGATGACGAAATTTCCTTCGTGGGCCTCTGGGGGTGCATGCTGCAGCTCAGCCCGCTGCTGCTGGCAATTCCGCTGGCGGTTGCCATGGCCCGCAATCCGGCAGGCCCAGCGTTTCTGCTGTCCCGGCTGCTGATGCTGTTGTCCCTGTTGTACACCGTCGTGGTACTTGAGCCGGACGTGCAGTACGTCTCGCAGGCCTACGTCGCCGGTCATCTGTCGGATTTCATCCTCAGCCTGCTCCTGCCGCTGATTTTGCTCTCGGGCCTGTGGATGGCACGACACAGATCGGTTGCGCGACCCTTGCTGCTGGTGTTTCCGGCACTGTTCGGGGCATTTAGTTTCGTGATCCTGATCGTCGTGATGTTCGCATTTTCGCCTACAAGCCTGCCAACCCCATTGCTGGAGCTGGGGCGCAGCGTCGCTGCCTATTCCGTCGGCAGCGTACTTGCCGTGCAGTCGTCCATCTTCTGGGGTGACTGGAACAGCCTGAATGAACCACTGATTGAGTTGTGGCGCTGGCCGCTGCATGTCGCGCTGCAGTACGTTGGCATTTCAGTTCTGTACCGGCTCGCACTACAGCAGCTACGGGCCTGGCGGATGAACGAGTTATGAGTAATCAGTGGTCAGTGTAAGAAACAGAAACAGATTCAGAAGCAGGTCAGGAAACTGAATACTGCAAACTACTGTTTCTGTTTCTGCAAACTGATTCTTCCTGACCACTGTCTACTGCTTACTGACTACTGCTTGCTGCTCTTCTCACTGCTGATGGCAACATCCCCGTTGCCAGATTCAGCAGGCTCAGCATCCGCTTCCTTGCCGTAGTCCCGCAGTTCATCCATGTGCAGCAGGGCCAGCTGCTGGCCCTCGATCTCGATCACCAGCACACCATCCGCATCCTCGCTGACGAGGATCCGCTCCCCCGTGTAGCTGCTGCTGCCGTAGCGAAGCTCCGGCATCCCGCTGGCCTCCAGGCGCTTCTCGGCGGTGAAGATCTCCACGAGCGGCGCGCTGAGCGTCATGCCCTCGCCAAGCTGGCTCAGTTCCACCTGCCAGGCCGTCATCAGGCCCTCGTCCATCAGGTAATCGAGGTTCAGGGCCGTGAGTTCGATGCCGCGCTCAGGGTCGCTGACCTGCACGCTGCCGCGTGCCCGCAGGCTGCGGCTCTCGAGGTCAATGCTGACACCGGGTGGCGCACTGGCGGGTATCAGCCGCTCCGCGGGCAGGGCCGGCACCAGCGGCTCCAGCTCCCTGGCAACACTCGCCGCCCCGGACTCATCCTGGGGCTGCGGGCTGATCAGCATGTCGATCCCGCCGTACTCCAGCCGCACCTCGCCCGGCACGCTGACAACCCCGCTATGCATGTCGAAGCTGCAGCCGGAGGTTGCCAGCTCCAGGCTCTCCGGGCTGCCCGTCCGGCGGTAGCTGCCGCTTATGTGCCCGCTCGCGGTGACGGTCCCGCTCACGGTGTCGAGCAGGATCCCGTCCGCGCTGAGCCGCGTGCTGCCCTCCGGGCTGTCCATTGCCAGATTCGTACGCCCGCTGCCGGTCCAGGTCTGGCCGCCGTCGCTGCTTTCCACGCTCGCGGTGCTGATCAGCACGCCGTGGCCCTCGAAGCGCACATTGCCAATCGCCTTCAGGCGGCGCACGCTGTCGCTGTCGAAGCGCGCCGCCGGGAGCTTCAGCTCGCGGGCGATCTGCCCGAGGTCCTCCTGCGCTTCCTCGTTGTCAAGCGCCTCCGGCAGCCCGGGCAGGGGCTGGTCCTCCAGCAGGTCCTTACCCAGCGGCAGGGCATCACCGACGAGCGTCAGTTCCAGCGCATCAGCCAGCAGGCTCAGGCCGCGGCCCTCGATGCGCACGCCGCCGCTGAAGCGCATCAGCGTCAGCTCGCCCATCGGCGTGATCGTCAGGCCCTCGGAGTAGACGAGGTAGCTGCGCATCATCGGCTGCGGCTGCTCCAGCACGGGTGCCTGCTGCGCCAGGGCCGGACCGCCGGCCGCTGCCAGCAGGAGCAGCAGCAGGTAAGTTGCCAGATATCTCACGGCGTGCCTCCGATGCCCTGGACCGGGCGGATGCGCTTCTTGGTGTCGATCATCCTGTTCGTCAGCTCCTGCACCAGTTCCAGGTTGCCACGGCGTTCGGCGACCTCCAGCTCACGCAGCAGCTCGGCGTAGCGCCGCTCGAAGAACAGGTTGCCATGCCGCGTGATCAGCATGTCGGCGCTGACCGCAGCCTCCTCCTCACTGGGGGGCCGGCTCAGCAGCTCGGCGAAGAAGCCGCGCCAGCGGTCGTCGTGCAGCACGCGCTGCGGCTGCTCCTGCTCGGCTGCCAGCGCGGCAATTTCTATTACATGATTATCGTTTTTGGAATACTCAGATAAATGGCAAGATAGTAATCTAAACAGATAGTATCCCCATATCAGCCCTCGATAGAATGTTGCTATCCACTACCTTCATCGCAAATTTTGTGTCATGAAGTGATCGTCGCAGTACTTCGGGCAAGTATCTATTCAGACCCTTCATTTGTGCATACGAGAATTCTATTTGGCTATCATTGCTATCTTCAAATATATCCTGGGTGTACTCAATATTGTTGATTCCCTCGATTGCTTTAATCTTGCTTTTGAGCTCTACAATCTTTTCAAGCGTTTCATGATAATCTTCGTTGCTAGTAGATTTATCCGCCTTTGCAATCAAATCATTGATCTTGTTTGTTAAGGTATAGTTTTGAAAGCGAATCAACAGTTGTTCTGTGTTAACTAAGTTATTGTTCTTTGTTTGTGAAGCATATAGCTGGGCAATGAAATTTCGATTCTCGTCCCTCTCCACAACTTCTTTAACATTATCGATAAATAGAAGTTGTGTGAAAAGATGGCGACATTGCCTATCATAAAACCAATCTTCTTCAATCAGTCGCGAAGCAATTACAAGAAACTCTTCATTATCAAGCATTCTCAGGATCACTTCACGCTCGATTTCACTTGATCCAATTGTCATTGCTGTTGATTTATATGTAGATAGCAACTTTTGCTTATGCAACACAGTGTCAGATAAGAACTGATACGTTTCTTTGTGAGTGCTGGGTGCAAGTTTTTCCTTAGTAATTATTTCTGAATTGATGCGTATTTTCGAATCAAAGCTAAGGGGTCTATTGTTTCTGTCTTGAAGCAAGGCCATAGTATACCCCGGTTGAATTTTGAGAAAATCACTTATCTGTTTTACAATTTCGAGCTTCACGATTTTGTTCGGAATGCGAAGATAAACAGGTTTCAATTCTGTAATGATCTGAGTGATAAATTTTTCATCGATAATATCTATGTTTTTAGTTCTGTTTGACAACCAGAATTCAACCGAAAAAAGGGATTCGTTGAGTAGTCCGCTCCAAGCAACACCTCCGCGGTTCCTGACAAACTCATCTGGGTCTAATCCATCAGGAATAACAACAACTCGAGCATCAATCCCTTCATACAAGAACAGCTTGCAGGCCTTCCAGGCAGCATTGCGTCCCGCGTTGTCAGCGTCGAAGGCCAGGTAGACCCGCTCGGTGTAGCTGCGGATCAGGCTGACATGCTCCGGAGTCAGGGCCGTGCCGCAGGTCGCCACCGCATTGGCAACGCCATGCTGGGCCAGGCCGATCACGTCCATGTAGCCCTCGGTGACGACGATCCCCTCATCGCGGGCCTGGCTGCGCGCACGGTTGAGGTTGTAGAGTACCTTGCTCTTCTCGTAGAGCGGGGTCGCTCCGGTGTTCAGGTATTTCGGGTTGTCCTCATCGCTGAGCGCGCGGCCGCCGAAGCCCAGCACGCTGCGTCCCATTACATCGTGGATCGGGAAGATCAGCCTGTGCCTAAAAAAGTCATAATACCCTCCCCCTGAATTTCTTGATTTGGCGAGGCTGAGTACTTCAAGTTCTGAGCCTCGAACGCCCTTTGATAAAAGCATATCCGATAATGCACCCCATTCTTTTGGTGCATAACCTAGCTCAAAATGTTTTGCCACTTCCACATCGATTCCGCGTTTTCTCAAATATTTTCGTGCTACTTCTCCCTCCGGTTTAGCGAGTGTACCTGAAAAAAACTTTTGGGAAGCTTGATTGAGTTCCTGCCTTCGCTGTCGCTCGGATTTTTCACGCCTCTGCTCGGGGTTGTACTGTTGGATTTCAATCCCGTATCGACCAGCGAGCCATTCCATGGCCTCGCGGAAATCCAGATTTTCGCGCGCCATCACGAAGTCGATCACGTTACCGCCAGCCTTGCAGCCAAAGCAGTGGTAAATCTTCTTTTCCGGAATTACGTAAAAACTCGGCGTCTTTTCATTGTGGAACGGACAGCAAGCCTTGAGTTCACGAGGACTGGAGCGCACGAGCGTGACGAACTGGCCGATCAGCTCGGCGATGTTCACGCGTTCGAGGATTGTCTCCTTCAGGTCCATCCGCTGCTCTAATCATACCGAGTGCAGAGGCCGCTTGCACTGCTGTGTGCGGGCAATCGAGTATGCTATCCCCGGACCGGGAGGAAGACCATGGGCAAGCAGACACTGGCACAGCAACTGGAGGAACTCGTCAACAGCTCGCTGATCAATGAACAGCAGCTCGACGTGCTGCTCGCGGGTTTCCGGCGTCTGGCCGGCAGCGGGATCCTCGACAGCGCCCTGCGCGAGGGCGCGCTGGCCCCGGACTTCAGCCTGCTGGACCAGCAGGGCCAGGCCCAGTCACTGCATGCGCATCTCGAGCACGGCCCGCTGCTGCTGCAGTTCTTCCGTGGCGACTGGTGCCCCTTCTGCCAGGCCCAGCTGCGGGCCCTGAGCGCCAGCCGTGATGAGATCAGCGCGCTGGGGGCCTCGATCCTCTGCCTTAGCCCGGAGACTCCGGAGAAGCATGCGCGCATGGCGGCGGAACACGGGCTTAAGCTCAGCCTGCTCAGTGACCCGGGCGGCCTGACGGCGCATGCCTGGGGCGTGGCCTATGACCTGACGGCGGCGGAGCTGGAGCTCTACCGCGAACTCGGGATCGAGCCCACCCAGAGTGCGCAGAGCAGCACGGAATTCCTGCCGGTGCCGGCCAGCTACATCATCCTGCCGGGGGCGCGCATCGCCTGGCGCTTCATCGATCCGGACTGGCGGCGGCGCAGCGA
Organism: bacterium; assembly: GCA_041395205.1. Taxonomy (GTDB): domain Bacteria; phylum 4484-113; class 4484-113; order 4484-113; family JAFGCY01; genus JAHEFU01. The sequence continues at coordinate 221,017 of JAWLAZ010000001.1, read as the reverse complement.
ACCGGCGGACATGCTCAGCGCGCTGCGCGCGATCACGGCGGGAGCCCAGGGCTGATCAGGGCTCTGCAGGGCGGGGATTCTGCGGTATCACTTACTGAGGAAAAGCCATACGAGTCCGCGTCACCTCCACGGCGCGGACGCAGGCGGGAACGGGAAACACCTGGTGCAGGCGGTCCGGCGACGGGTCGCCTGTTTTATTAGGAGCTGGGACATAGGTTGTAGGGTGTAGCAGAAGAGGACCTGGGAGCTGGGTTGTAGGGTGTAGCAGTCGAGGAGCTGGGACATAGGTTGTAGGGAGTAGCAATCGAAGAATGGGGACATAGGTTGTAGGGTGTAGCAGTCGAGGTACGGGGACTTTGGTTGCAAGGCTATGCGAAGCAACTGGAGTTACTGAACGATGTTCACCATGTCGTTAATTCTCTGGTTGTAGTTGTATATGAACCTGATAAGCAGCATGGCGACCGCAACGAACAACATTCCAGGCCGTATCTAAATCCACAACTTTTGCATTACTGGTTTCTACAGCACCACACTAATCACACTTTCCCAGGCCTTTGGTTGCTACACCCTACAACCAAGGTCCTAAGTCCTCAGGATGCTACCCCCTACACCCGAGATCCTACATCCTCGATCAGTGGCAGGGTCCGCCGCGGAACACGATCTCGCTGATCGCCGTATCGCTGTACTTGCCGCCCCTGCGTACCCCGCTGATCTCCAGCGTGAGCACCGGATCCTTTTCCCCGCCGAGGTATACGGGCTCGAATGTCACTTCCTGGATGTCCATGCTGTCCTGCAGGTCCACAAAGCAGACCGCCTGGCCGTTGATCGAGAGCTTCAGCTGCAGCACCGCGCCGTTGGCGGCATGCAGGGCTGCGCTCTTGCTGTAGCCGGTGATGATCTCCAGCCCGTTGACATACTGCTGCTGGTAGGGCGCGCCGTCGGGGTTCTCCCCGGCATGCGTGCGGAATGCATAGCTCAGGCTCTGGCCCATGCCGTCGCCATCCACGCCCTCCACCCAGGCCGTGGCGGTGTCATAGTCCCAGGCCTGTTCGGCGCCGTAGCTCAGCCCACCACTCGCGGCCAGGCTGGATGAGGCCGAGGCATCGATCTGCGGAGCGCAGCAGTAGTAGCTGCACCAGCCCTCGCGCTCGAGATACTCCTCCCGCGCCGGCAGGCCCTCCATCGTGCGCGCGGCATACAGCGGCAGGCCCTGTTCCACTCCGGCGCTGAATTCCTCTGCGGCCTTGCTCAGCCAGGCGCGGGTCGCGGCGGCGTTCGCGGCCTCGTCAATCTCGTCGGCGCGGGCCGTCAGACCGCCGATCAGCACTGTTGCCAGAATCAGTCCCGGGATGTAACGCATCCCTGAATTATCGCACGCAGCGGGGCCGCTGTCACGGGCGGCTGACGATGGTAGAATCTTGCCCGCGCGGTCCCGCTGAGGGGCCGCAGTGTTTTTTCAGGAGGTAATCAGGAATGAGCGCAAGCGCATTAGCCGCCGTGAGTGTTCCGCTCGTGGGCAACCCCGCCCCGGAGTGGAAGGCCATCGGTTACCTGAACGGCGAATTCAAGGAATACTCCAGTGCGGCTCTGAAGGGCAGGTGGTACATGCTGTTCTTCTACCCGCTGGACTTCACCCCCGTTTGAAGCACGGAAATGCCCGCAGTTGGCGAGGCAGCTTCCGAGTTCAGCGGCATGAACTGCGATGTGTTCGGGGTGAGCATTGACAGCCAGTTCAGCCACAAGGCCTGGGTGGAGAAGGACCTGGGCGGCCTCAACTATCCGCTGCTGGCGGATCTCGGGCACCGCATGAGCCGCTCCTACGGCGTGCTCAACGAGATGGGGATCGCCCTGCGTGGCGTGTTCTTCGTCGATCCCGGGGGCATCGTGCAGTTTGCCAGCGTCTACAACCTGAGTGTGGGCCGCAATACCGAGGAGATGATCCGCACGCTCGCCGCGCTGCAGGCCGGCGGACCCTGTCCGATCAACTGGAAGAAGGGCGACAAGACACTCTAGTCGGTTTCATTTCCACGGAACTGAACACTGATGAGGGGAGGGCCACGGCCTTCCCCTTTTTCATTCACTGCCTGCTAGGGGCTGCCATTAAGCCAGGCCAGTGGCCAGACTTCGCTCAGATTCACTTCCTCCCCGCTGTTGTAGAGCGTGAAGGTACCGGGTCCCAGCACCGGCTGGTCCGCCTCGTCGAAGACTGTCCAGGTCAGTTCAATGCTCTCCGGCAGTGGTGGCAAGGTCTCCCACCAGTCGAGGATGAATTCATACTCCCCCGGCTCGGACAGCTCAGTGAAGCCGATCCATTCAGTGCTCGCACCGACAGTGTTGCTTTCATCACTGAATGTCATCAAGCCGTCCAGTTCCTCCGACCAGCCGGGACCGCCATACAGATGGCCAGGCGATTCCACCCAGAGATCCAGGTTCAGGTTCGGGTCGTCCCAGTCAATCTGCAGGCGCCAGCCTGGCTGCCACTGGCCGGACTGCGGCCAGCTCTGGGGGTCGTAGCGCAGGTAGCAGTAGTCAATCGCTCCGCCGAAGGCTGCCGGTGTCGGTGTGTAGTTCCCCAGATCCTGTTTCAGATTGTCAGCGGCATCGTAGAGCCTGACTCTGTAGGTCTCACCTCCGTCCCAGTGAAGTTCGAGCAGATAGCCACCATTCCAGGCCGTGGGCAGCAGCGTGGCACTCTCACTCGCCTCTCCACTGACCGCACTATCAGCGCTGAATGTGATTCTGCCGTCCAGCCCTTCCGGCTCATCGGGACTGCCCTCATTGAAATTCTGGGCCAGCAGCCTGAGCGCGGAATCCTGCTGGGGATCAGTCCAGCTCAGCTCCAGGCGGTCGCCGGGTTGCCAGTCATAGATCCGTTCCTCGAAGCGATCGCTGAATGTGGCTGTGATGAAATTGGTGTTGCCGGTCACATTGCCAACCGCGTCCCGCGCCCGTACGGCGTAGTCAAAGGGCTCCGTGCTTTCATTGGGGATGCCGATGCCGGTGCTCAGCAGATCGCCGGGTACTTCATGGGTAGGCTGCTCCCAGTCGATGCCACTGGCACTCGCATACTGGTAGATCAGGTAGGTCACCGGCGCTGACTCACTGTCCGTCGCCTCATGCCAGTGCAGCTCAGCCGGGTAGAGCGAGGCGTCCACACTCAGGATGCCCTCGCCATCCGTCCAGACCGGAGGTGTCACGTCCTTCGTGAGCAGGCCGTACCTGAACGTCGTATTCATCTGGCAGTGCGCTCCCACGGGGGCGATCAGCGCGAAGTAGATCGAACCGGAGGGGCTGGTGTATCCGCCCCCCGTCAGATCCAGTTCAGCCGGCTCCGAGAGCTCGCTGCCGATGTACTTCCAGCTGCCGTTGTCATAATCGCTGACCGCCACGTACATTCCGTTCAGCACACCAGCCAGTTCCAGCGAGGTGGGCGCTTCCTCACCGATGTTCAGTCCGAGGATGCTCCAGGCCAGTTGAGCCTGGGACAGGGTCAGCAGGCTGCCGTCCCAGTTCGCGGACTGTGAGGCCGTTTCATCCGCCATGCTGAAGACGTGGCTCATGCCGGCTGCGATGCCGCGCGGGGCTTCCAGATTACTGAGAGCAGGCAGTGCGGCCGGCTGCTGCCCGGTTGGCAGCGCTGTTTCAGGCAACTGCACCTGAGTGTCCCGGCCGGCACAGCCCAGCAGCAACAGCGCCAACATCAGTACAACACTAATAATCAATCCACGCATGATCCACTCCCCGTTGGCCCGGTATTGCAATAGGAGTATAGGGCGGATCAACTGAGACGAAGCATACCGCTGGCGGCTGTAAATGGAGGTACCGGTGGGCAGGCTACATCCGTTCCAGCGCGGCGATGCGGGCCTCGATCGGCGGATGCGTGGCGAGCATCGCGGCCAGCCCGCCCATCGCGGAGCGCTTCTTCTGCGGATGGTCGATGAACAGGGCGCTCAGCTCCTGCTCCACCTCCGGCATCGGCTCGGAGGAATTGCTGATCTTCAAGAGCGCATTCTTCAGGCCCTCGGGGTTGCGGGTCAGCTTGACGGCCGTGGCATCCGCGAGGAATTCGCGCTTGCGCGAGAGCATCAGGTTGAGCAGGTTGGCGAAGATCGGCGCGAGGATCAGGAAGACGATTCCGATCAGGGCCAGCGCACCGCCGCCGCCGCTGTCATTGTCGCGCCGCCGCCCGCCGCCGCCGTACCAGAGCATGCGGGTCATCACATGGCTGAACATCGCGATCCCGCCCACGAGGATCGCCGCCACGCCCATCAGCATGATGTCGCGGTTGTAGATATGCGACATCTCATGCGCCAGCACGCCCTCCAGCTCCTGGCGGTCGAGGGCATCCAGCAGGCCGGTGGTGACCGCGATCAGCGAATGCTGCGGGTCGCGGCCCGTGGCGAAGGCATTCATCGCCGGGCTGTCGATCACATAGGCCTTCGGAATCGCCGGCAGGCCGCAGGCCAGCACGAGGCCCTCGATGCTGTCGATCAGGAAACGCTCGCGGTAGATATGCGGGTTGGCGGGCCGGGCCCCGACCATCGCGGTGATGATCCGGTCGCTGTACCAGTAGCCAAGCCCCGTACCGAAGATCGCGAAGACCATGCAGCCCGTGAGGATGGTGTAGGTCAGATCCGGTGAGAAGGCCTCGCCGACGGTGTAGCCCAGAATCAGGATGAACAGCGTGAAGCCCAGCACGACCCCGAAGGTCTTGAGCTTGTTCGCCGCAATCTGTGCCTCGAATCCGTACATTGTCCCCGCATATATTAGCCCTTGGGCAGGCCATGCCCCGGGCCTCTGCAGCCGCTGGTTATGACGCATTCCCGGGCTCCCCGGTGTTCAACGCAGGGGCCGCTAAATGCGTCATGCTGCCTGATGTGTTATCTTCAGCGCGTGTCCCGTATCGCAATTCTCCTGCCCCTGCTCCTGATCTGCCTGCTGGCCCCGGCCCGGGCCCAGGACCGCAGCCTGCATATCAGCGAGCTGTCCGTCTATTCCCTGAAGGATGGCCCGGCCTCCAGCGCCAGCCGCTTCAGCCATGAGGAGGCGGACCTGCTGGGCCTCTCGATGCTGTTCGAGATCAGCGGGCTTGATGATGGCCGGCGCGAGAAGCTGGAACTGTTCCTCGTGGCCTACAGCGCAGATGATGATGAACGCAAGCACCCGCTGATCAAGCAGAAGCGCACGGAAAGCTTCGGCAACGGGCAGTACGTGCTGGAGTTCACGGACTTCATGGATGCCGATGCCTGGCTGGGGGACAGCCGCTTCACCGCCGTGCTCGAGGCCTCGCTGAAGGGCGCGCGCACGGTGAGCATGGAGCAGAGCTTCACGATCGAGGGACCGCCGCTGCCCACGGTGCGCTTTGAGGAATTCAGCGCCTACAGCTTCGAGCGCGGGCCGGGCTATGAGGAGCTGGAGCCGGGCGAGGAATTCGTGATCGACCTAACGCTCGCCGTGGATGACAACGAAACGGGGCTTGATCCGCGCCTGCGCCTGCTCGTGATCATGGAGGAGGAGATGTGGTACCTCGACCCCGAGGATCCCGGCATGCCGCGCGGGACCAACTGGAGCGAGGCCTGGCTCAGGGGCGGGGGCAGCGAGTGGCGGGTCTATGCCCGGGCCCGGCTCCCGCTGTTCTTCGACAAGGCCTATGACTACTACCACGACTTCCGGGTCTATGCCTTCGTGGGCTTCGGCGAGAATCCGCAGCGGGAGACGGACTACATCCGCATGACGCTCACGGATCCTGACAACGGCGAGCTGCGCGAGAGCCAGGACCTGACGGAGCGCCAGGCCCAGGTGGCGGCGGGCTCGCACTGGTCCATCCGCCAGACGAAGGGCCCGGAGGCGGACTGACGCCTCCTAGAAGAACCAGTCGTCAAAAATCACGGAGCCGGGCTCTGCGCCATACACAATGATGTGGGTTGCAGTCCGGGCTGAATATCCGGCAGCACCGTCACCCAGCAGGGCTTCGAGCCTGGCCTGCGCTTCCACTGCATTGTCAAAATGCTCGACGAACAGTGCGCCGGCCTTCCATTCACTGGACTGGAAATCGGAGTAGAGCGCTCCTGTGATCGGGTCATACAGGTTGTTGTACAGGTTCAGGTTGCTTGCGGCGGAGTTGCCATCCGCATTGTCAGTGACCAGGAATTCCGCCAGCACTGCCTGTGAATCTGCAGGCAGCTCACCGGTGCTGCGGTAGTACCTGCCGAGCAGTCCGGATAATGATCGCAGGCTGTGTTCGAAATTTTGCTCATCCTGCCAGGCTCCGAGCCTGATCTGCTCCGCCTCGCTCAGCTCGCGACCGGGGTTCAGTTCGGCGGCATCCTGCATGTGCCAGCCGATCCACTGGTAAGGGCCGGCTTCGGCGAGTGAGGGGTCATTGGCAACAGTCAGGATGCGGCAGTCGTCATTGATGCCGTAGGCTGGCTCCCCGGCCTGCGAGGCTGCGATTGCCATTATCGCAATCAGCAAGGCTGTGATAGCGGTTCTCGGCAGGTTCATCATTAGTCCCTCCGCGGATGATTGCTAGCAGTATAACAAGAAGGGGGGGGGGGGGGTCAATCCAGCTTTGAGATTCCAGGAGCTGGGTTGTCAGGGGTAGCGGCGCAGTCCCGCTGCGCCTAGGAGTACATACCGCGATGCAATGAGCAATGAGGAATGAACCAATCAAACATTGTCCAGCTCTGCGCCTCCTGGTTCTCAGCACCTCTGCGCCAATAAAACCAGAATGGCGTGTACGAGGCTTCTCGCGCGACTGCTCGCCTCACATTCGTTCGATTGACGACGAGGCACTGCGTGACGGTTCTTCTGGCGCAGAGAGGAATGATTCTGGCAACATACCATCAAACGCCAAAAGTGTTGCGCACGAAGCAGCCGCTCGCGTGCTGGCGTTGCGGGGCAACGCCGGTCCTTCATCAGTTTCCAAGTCTGAATCTGATTCTCATACTGTTTCTGATTCAGCTCTCTGTGCTCTCTGAGGCCTCTGTGGTAAATCTTCCAGGCGCCGATTCCACCGAGTTGCCACCAGAGCACGTGCGAATCTCCCGCAGCTCATCGTGCGTCACGCCGCTGGCGTGATTGCGCAGCTCCTCCCCGAGGCAGCTCCTAGTCCCCGTCGCCTTCCGTTTCCACGCGCTGGCGGCGCAGCATCTCCTGGATCCCGGCCGTGTCGATCTCCGTCGGGCGCGCGGCGGCGATGTTCTCGCCCTGGATCAGCTCGTAGATCTCATGGCGGTGGATCTGCACATGGCGCGGGGCCTTGACCCCCACGCGCACGCTTTCGCCCTTGACGCTCACGACGAGCACCTCGATCTGGTCCAGGCCGTCGAGTTCGATCACCACGGAGTCGTCCACCTTGCGGGTCAGACGGATCGGGGACATCCCGCCGTCGTCCGCGCCGGGCATGGCGTCAATCTGCACATTGCCGGGCATCAGGGAAACGGGGCGGTCCACTGAGAATGAGAAGCGTACGACGCCGCGTTCAACCGAAAGCACCTCGACCTCGTAGGTGGGTCCGAGCATGATCTTCTCACCCGGTTTGCGCGTCAGTACGAGCACTGCTCTGTCATTCTATCCCAAAATGTATTAATTAGGTATCCGGCCCCTTCCCGGCTACTTCAGTTCCTCGAACTCCAGCCTGCTCTGCGAATAGTCGAATTCACTGCGCTGCGGGGTCTGGCCCTGCTGCAGGGCCGGGTACCACTGCAGCAGCATATGCGAGGTGTTCTGCATGTAGCGGAACAGGCTGCGGACATTGCGCAGCAGCTGCAGGCGCGTGCTGAAGTCGATGTTGCGGAATTCCAGTGGGGTCTGCAGCGGATTGACGCTGTTCTCGCTGCCGTCTGGCTGCCCGGTCGCCGGCCCGGGACTGGTCAGCTGCTGCTGGGATGCTTCCGCGTCCTGACCGGCCGGACCACGGTCCAGGCGGATGCGCGCCGCCTCATCCCCAGCCTCGTCCTCATCGTCATTCCAGTAGCGTGCCGGGCCGCTGCCGTACTGGCCGCTGCGCAGCAGGTTGAGCGGGTCATGCACGGCCTTGACGCGGTCCACCCAGTCTCCGGATTCGCGCTCGTCGCGCGGCTTGCGCTTGTCGCCATCGCGCAGCAGGCTGGGCCGGCGCGGGTCGATCTCCTGCATGCTGCTCACCGGCTCGGCGTCACCCGCCGCCAGTTCGCGGCCGCTGTCAGCGCTGCCGGCATCGGCGATGTAGGTGTAGCGTGATTCAAAGTCCCAGGCGGCCTCGGAGCCGGTGAAGTTCAGGTCCGTGCCGGGGTTGCGCAGGTAGAGCTTGCGCTGGGAGTAGTCGAAGGTGATCCCGCCGAAGTGCTGCGAAATCAGCGGGAAGCCGATCGCGCCGATCACCTGGCGGCCGCGGTAGTCGAAGCTGCGCTCATAGCCGGCATCCACCACGCGGGCCGGGTAGTCCTGCCCGGCGAAGCTGATGTCCAGTTCCTCGAGGATGTAGCGCGGGGCGAAGCCGCCGGTCACGTCGCCGAGGAAGCCGTTCATCTTCAGGTCGTCCGCCAGCTCGCGCTGCTCCACCCAGTCAAGGTTCATCGAAAGCGGGGCGCGCTGCCCGGTATCCAGCAGCAGCAGCGAGGGACCGGTGTTGTTGACATCGGCCTCGACATGCGGCAGGTCGCGGATGAAGGTCAGGGCCAGTTCCTGGCCGCTGGGGCGTCCGCCCTCACCCGGCGGGTTGAGGGTCATCTGGCCCTTGCTGAGGTCGAGGTCCAGCCGGCAGAGCTGCAGGATCTCATTGCCGACGATGCCGTGGATGCGCATGTCCGCGCCGTAGCCGAGGCTCGTGAGCTGCGTGCCGATCACGGGCATGTTCCGGAAGCTGACCCCGCCGACCTCGAAGCCGAAGCCGCCGTAGAGCTGCATCGACTCATTGGCCAGCGCACCGCCGACCTTGACATTGCCCTCGGGGTGCAGCCCGGCATCGAGCTGCAGCACGAGGTCGTCCACGATCATCTGCTCCGCGCCGCTGTCGAACACCAGGTTCAGGGGACGGCCATTCGGGAGCCGGGCCTGGAACACCAGCCAGTCCTTGACGGGCTTGATCGGAACCTGCTCGCCCTCGCCGTGGAATTCCACGTACCGGCTCGGGTCGAAGTCCGGCAGCACCGGGGCCTGGGCCAGCTGCTGCGGGGAATAGCTGATTTCATCAATGAAGTACTGGTAGAGCTCGCCGGCCGCATCCAGCACGCCGAAGTCCCCGGCCAGCACATGGCCGTCCTGGTGTGTGAGCTTGCCGAACACCACGAGCGGCGAACCGCGGAACAGTGCAATCAGCTCGAAGCTGTCCTCAGCGAGTTCCACACTGTCGATCTGCAGCTGGTCGCCGAGGTATTTCTGCCCGGCCTCCAGTTCGTCCAGGTCGCCAATCACACGGCTGACGATGAAGTGCCTGAGCAGCGGGCTGTCGAAGCGCGGGAAGGCATCCGCCAGGCGCTGGGCGGTGCGCTTGCCATCGGACCAGATGGAGGGCATGGCCGAGCGGGTGCTGATCATCTGGGCGGGCATGCTGCGCCAGTTGAATGTGTAGCTCTGGCCGACCAGCTCCTCGTAGGCATTGCTGGCGAGGTCCACATGGCCATCGACGTAGGAGATGTTCTGGCGCTCGTCATGGACGACGCGGGCCTTGTAGCTCACGCTGCCGTCCGCGGCCCAGCTCCGGCCGCCAAGGATCACGAGGCAGCCCAGCAGGATCGCAGCGGAAATTCGCACGTGTTGATTATAGGGTAGCCGGCCCCGCAGGAGGCGGGCCAGGGTCAAATTACGCTCAGACACTTTAAGTCTGACGCATCCGGAGCGGATAATATCGCGGCGCAGGCTGCAAACCTGCGTGTTATACTCGGAAAGACGGCCTTGAGTCAGGAAAATTCCAGCAGGAATCTCGATGCGGCATCTGAAATAGATGTCCCTCCGCGAAGTTGGTCTCAGCTCATTGAACTTGCTGATGCAATGGCGCGCGGACTGTTCCCGACGGAGCAGGTTGCGCTGCGCGTGATGGACGATGCGGCGATCCGGCGCCTCAACCGACAGTTCCGCAATGTGGACCAGGCCACGGACATCCTCTCCTTCCCGGCCGACCCCTCTGACCATCCGCACCGCGGTGACCTGGCGCTGAGCTGGGATGCGGTGCGCAGGCAGGCCCGTGACAACGGCAACACTGATGTGCAGGAAGCGGCGGCGCTGCTGGCGCACGGCATGCTGCACCTGGCGGGGCATGATCATCCGGATGATGAAAGCCAGGCGGAAATGGACAGGCTGACGCGCAAGATCTGCGCGTCGGCCGGAATCAAGGTGGAGAACTTTGGACACTGACATACCCTTATCAGCCCTGCTGCTGCTCGACCAGATCTCCTTCACCGGAGGCGTGATGGTCGTGTTCGGCCTGCTGGCCTGCTTCGGCAGTGCGCTGGCAGCCAACTCCGCGGTGGCAGGACGTATCGCGCGCCTGCTGCGCCCCGAGGAGATCCGCCGCACCGTGGCCGGTGGGATCGTGCAGCTGCTGCTGGGCTTCGGCCTGCTGCTCTTCGGGCTGGGCAGCGTGGTCAATTCCGAGGCTGAGGCCCTGCGCGAGGCGCTGGATCCGGCCTATCTCGCCGGCAATGAACTGGATGGCTGGGCACTGGGGATCCGCATCGGCCTGGCGCTGCTGCCGGCCCTGCTGCTGCCGGCGATCGGCGTGGTGGCAGGCGCGGTCAGTGCCCGTGGTGAGCGCATGAGCTGGGGCATCCGCGGCGGGCAGATCCTCGCCGAGCCCTTCGCGAAGTGGCTGCCTGCGCCCACACATGCCGAGGGCGAGGATGAAGCCGAGCCGGAATTCCGCATCGATCTCGCCAGCGGTGAGGACGTGGAGGATGAGGAGCGCGAGCTGATCGAGAACATCCTCGAGTTCGGCGAGACCACCTGCTCCGAGGTGATGACCCCGCGCACGGACTTCGTGGCCGTTGACAACGCCTGGGAGGGTGCGCGGATCATCGCCGTGATCACCGACTCCCGCCACAGCCGCTTCCCGGTCTACGAGGAAAGCATTGACAACGTGATCGGGATCCTGCACATCCGCGACCTGCTGGAGTACCTGGCGCGCGGCGGTGCCAGCGACAGGCTCGACCTGCGCCAGCTCGTGCGTGAGCCCGTGTTCTACCCGGCATCGAAGAAGATTGACGACGTGATGCGCGACCTGCAGATCCGCAAGAGCCACATGGCGATCGTGCTCGACGAGTACGGCGGCACCGCCGGGATGGTCACGATCGAGGACCTGCTCGAGGAGATCGTCGGCGAGATCCAGGATGAGTATGATGACGAGAGCCGCCAGATCCACCGCATGGATGACGGCAGCTGGATCGTCGACGCGCAGTGCCCGCTCAGTGACCTCAACGAGGAGCTGGGCCTGAGCCTCGAGGCCGAGGACGTGGACACTCTGGGCGGCTTCATTGCCAACCAGCTCGGGCGCATCCCCGAGGAGAGCGACACGGTCGACGCCGGCGAGATGCAGCTCAGGGTGCTGAGCGTTGACCGCAACCGCATCCGCCGCGTGCGCGTGCTGCCGCTGGGCGGCGCCAGCGTGGCCTGAACCCGTCGCCTATAATCGCGACCGCTGCCGGGACCGCCGGCAGGGGAGAATGCATGTCCGCAGTTGCCGGGAAGATCGTTGTCATCACAGGTGCCTCCAGCGGCATCGGTGAAGCCAGCGCCGAAATGCTCGCCGCGCATGGCGCGAAGCTGATGCTCGGCGCACGCCGCACGGACAGGCTCGAGGCGCTGTGCAGCCGCATCAGTGCCGGGCAGGGCATTGCCAGCTGGCGCAGCTGCGACGTGGTGCAGCGTGAGCAGGTGGAAGCCCTGGTGCAGGCCGCGGTGGACGAGTACGGCCGGGTGGACTGCATCTTCAACAACGCCGGGCTGATGCCGGTCAGCCCGCTGCGCAACATGCATGTGGACGAATGGGATCGGATGGTGGATGTCAACATCAAGGGTACGCTCTACGGCATCGCCGCCACGCTCAACCGCTTCCTCGAGCAGGGCAGCGGGCACATCATCAATGTGTCGTCAATCTCCGGGCACTGGGTCTGGCCGAACTACGCCGTGTACAGCGCCACCAAGTGGGCCGTGCGCGCGATCAGCGAGGGACTGCGCCAGGAACTTGACGACCGCGTGCGCGTGACCGTGATCTCGCCGGGGATCGTCAGGACCGAGCTGACCGACCACATCACCGACAGGGAAGTGCTTGACAATCTGGGCGGGCGCTTCGACTACGCCATGGACGGGGAGGACATCGCGCGCGCCGTGCTCTGGGCGATGGAACAGCCGCCGCATGTGGATGTCAACGAGATCCTGATCCGGGCTACCGGCCAGGGCCGGTAGGAGCTAGGATCTCGGTTGTCGGGTGTAGCGGAGCGGGAGGTGCGACACTTGATGTCGCACAATTGTGAGGAACTGATATGTCCGAACGACTCAAGAAATTGCTCCTCAGCTTCAAGGAAGATAGAGTCAATGCAGGCTACTTGCCAGATTACTTGAGTCATTCTCCTGAAACACTCGACTTATTGAGTAGTTACAAGGCAGAATGGATGCATGAGGCACATCCAGGAAGGACCAATCCCTTCTTGTTTCTTGAAGCTTATGCTCAACTAATGTGGGATCTGTCCAACGGCTACAGGAAGATTCTGATTGATTATGTCAGGGAACTATCGACAAGGGTGGAGCTGGAGGAAATCATGACAGATCCTGGCTTCCTGAACCATCCGGGATCTGTTGCCATTCTTGAGATGATTGATGACCTTGACAACGAGTTTCGTGCTCTAACAGTGGTCGCTGGCGGCAGTCCTCCTGAGGGAGAGGAGTGGTGGACCATGCACTATCCCAAATCAGGATGCGGGCAACTTGTGCGGGAAATCAGAGAAAGGACGGGAATTGCAATTCTGCAAACTGATGCGTGACCTCGCGACGCCGGTTGCCAGCGAAGAATCAGGATTGCTGAAGATTGTGCGGCAGTCACGCCAAAGCGTGACCGCACCCCCGCCAGGCCAACGGCCTGGCCTCCGCTACACCCTACAACCCAGCTCCCAGATCCCCGTCCGCTACTCCCTACAACCGAGCTCCCAGGTCCTAAATGCTCTCCCCAAGGTAATAGCCGACCGCCGCCAGATCCACCTCGTTGACGATGCCGTCGAGGTTTGAGTCGTAGAATGGCAGGTAGCCGGGGCTCGTGCTCGTCAGGCCGTGCTTGCTGCGGATCAGTTCGTAGTCCGTCATGTCCACGACGTTGTCAAGGTTGGCATCGCCGGGCAGGTTGAAGATATAGAACGGCACGGTCGTGACCGGGCCCTGGTTGTCAAGTTCGTCATAGACGTAGACATTGAGCTGCGCGGCCTGGTTCCTCAGGTCCGGCGCACCGACCAGCACCTCGAAGGCCCCGCCGCTAATCACGTCGATGATCGTGTCCAGCCCGGGGGTCAGCTCGCCGTAGGGCGCGACATCCAGCCAGTAGCGGACCTTGCTCACATCCTGCGGGTTCTCCACGCTCAGGTTGAACTGCTCCAGGCGTGGGGCCACGCCCACGCTCGTGCCCGGCAGGAAGTCCACGCCGTCGATGCGCGGGAAGTCCTCCTGGTAGGCCCGGCCCACGGTGATGTCGTCCAGCCACCAGCCGGTGGGCTCTCCCGTGTTCTCACCGCTGCCGCTGACATCGGACTCAAACAGGAAGACCACGCGCACGGTCTTGCCGGCGAAGGCCGAGAGATCCACCGCCGCCGTGCTCCAGGCCGGCAGGCTGCCGCTGTAGTAGCTGTCCTTGGAGACACCCTTCAGCTTGCCGGGGCTGTAGCTCAGGCCCTCGTCCTCCGTGACCAGCACCCAGCCGCGGTCCTTCTCGCTGCCGCCGTTCTCGATGTTGAAGTGGTGGTGGAACACCAGGCTCGGATCAGAGATTCCGGAGAGACTGATCCGGCGGCTGACCACGGCGTCGGTCTCAAAGGCGTCGTAGGTGTTGAAGTCATTGCTGTTGTGCAGCGCGAAGGCCCCGCCGTTGGTCGCGCCGTTCTGGTCCTTCCAGCGGCCGCTGCCGTTGCTGCGCACGCTGCCGCTGTCACCGCCGCCCTGGCGCACCGCGTCGATCAGCGCATCGCTGTAGTCGCGGAAGTCCAGCGGCTCGAAGTCGCGACCCTCGCCCTCGAAGTCCTCCTGCAGAGGGAAGGTCGCGGCGGTGTTGTCAACCAGCACGTCCACCGAATTGGAGACGGGCTGGCCGTCCAGCTCGGCCTCGAAGCGCAGGTTGACACTCTGGAACAGGTAGTTCGAGAAGTCCACCTCGAAGTCCCAGGGGGCACTCGTCAGGGTCTGGGCCGCTTCGTCGTCAATGTAGAGTGTCACGCTCGGCGGGCTGCCGAGCACATTGATGCTGACCAGCTGCGTGCCGCTGACGGTCAGCGTCTCCAGCGCCGGGATCTCGATCGCCTTCTCGGTCAGCAGGCCGAAGATCCCCGGCAGGTCCACGCGGCGCACAGGGTTGCCGGAATCGAAGCCCGTGGTCGGCTTGCCGGTGTCGTACATGATCGTGCGGATCTCGGTGTTCGTCAGGGTCGGGCTGTAGCTCCACATCAGCGCGGCCACGCCCGCCACGATCGGCGCGCTGAAGCTCGTGCCCTGGCCGCCGCTGACGTAGTTCGTGTCAGCATTCTCACGGCAGCTCTTCAGGGCATTGCCCGGAGCAGCCATGTCGACATAACTGCCGAAATTGCTGAAACCGGCGCGGGCGTCATTTGTGCCAACCGCAGTACTGCCGACGCTGATCGCCTTGGAATAGCTGCAGGGATAGTGCGCATCAGTGGTGCTGTCATTGCCGGCGGCGCTGATGAAGATCCCGCCGTTGTTCCAGATGAAGTTGACCATCGCCTGTTCCTGAGGTACGGGACCGCCATAGCTGCCCCAGCTCAGGTTGACGACCTGCGCCCCGAGGTCAAAGCCCAGGTAACAGCCCTCAATGATCGAACCGAGCGGCGCGGTGCCGGTGTTGGCGATCTTCACGGGCAGCACGCGCACGTCCGGGGCCACGCCGGTGATCGTGCGGCTGTTGTTGCCCTCCGCGCCGACGATGCCGGCGATGAAGGTCCCGTGCCCGTCGCTGTCGCTGATGTTGGTGTTGTCACCGATCACGTTGAGCTTCTCGCCCGGGAAGTCCGCCGAGGTGAAGCAGGCCCGGCTCAGCTCCTCATGCGTGGTGCGCACGCCGGTGTCCACCACCGCGACCCAGACGTCGCTGCTGCCGCGGCCGAAGTTCCAGCCGAAGTTCGCGCCGATCTTGTGCAGGCTCCACTGCCCGCCGCTGCCGCCGTTGGAATTGCTGTTCTGGTAGTCAGGATCATTGGGCTCATAGCAGGCCTGGCGCAGCGGTTCATGGAAGGCATGGCTCAGCACGCCGCTCAGCGCTGCGTCCGAGCGCAGCGCAGTCAGCACCGCCGCCGCATCCTGGCCCGCGGGCAGGCTGAAGCAGGCGAAGTTGTTGTCATCCACATAGACCTGGCTCACGACCGCCAGGCCGTAACGGGCGGCGATGTCATCCGTCCAGTCCATGAACTGTGCATTGCGCTTCAGCCGCGCGCTGCCCTGGCTGCGGGCCGGGCTGGCCGCTCCGGCAGCCGGGAGCTGGCTTGCGCCCCTGAAGGCCGGGGCCTGGGAATCGTAGGCCAGCATGATGCGCTGCGGGTCGTAGTCCAGACCGGGACTGCCGGGCTGCTGCTCGAGGCGCTCATAGGCCTCGGCCATGCTGATCTGCAGGCCGCCTTTCAGCTCGAAGAATTCACCGGAGTCATCAACGGCACCGGCCGCTGCATCGCGTTCAGTAACGGGCGCGACGGAACCGGACTGGCCCGCGCAGGAGGCGAGCAGGATCGCAAGCAACAGAATGCCCAGGCGGGCGGAAGTCGTGACCAATTTCATATCCTCACAGCGAATGGTGCCCAGTGATGCCTGTCAATGGGATGCCCTCAGTCCAGCCGGTGAGCGCGCATGCCCGCGCGCGTCCTGATCGGGCAGTGGTTTAGACTACCGGCCGCGGCTGGTGTTCCATTTATACCTTATAGATTTCCGCCAAACAATAACTTGACGGACTCTTCAGCCGGATCTGAGCCGGGCTCCACCCCGCTATAATCTGCGCCTATGGCTGGAACACTGAGAGTCCGATTCGCCCCGTCACCGACGGGTTACCTGCACACCGGCGGCGCGCGCACGGCGCTGTTCAACTACCTCTGGGCCAAGGGCCAGGGCGGTGTGTTCATCCTGCGCGTGGAGGACACTGATGAGGAGCGCTCCACCGAAGAGAGCATGCGCGCGATCCTGGATGGCCTGCAGTGGCTGGGGATCATGTGGGACGAGGGGCCGGACCCCACGCAGTTCGGTGAGTCGATCGGGCCCTTCCCGCCCTACTACCAGAGCATGCGCCGCCCGCTGCACCAGCAGTACATGAAGCAGCTCTGGGACGCGGGGCATGTGTTCTACTGCCCGGCCACGGCTGAGGAGATGACCGGCCCGGACGGCAAGAAGCTGATCTTCTCCCCCTACCGCGACATCACGCGCGAGGAGCAGGAGCGGCGGCTGGCAGCCGGTGAGGTGATGCCGGTGCGTTTCCGCTGCCCGCGCGATGTCGAGGTGAGCTGGGAGGATGCCGTGCGCGGTAAGGTGACCTTCAGCAGCAATGAGGTCGGCGACTTCGTGCTGTTCAAGGGCAATGGCCAGCCGCTGTACAACTTCGTCGTGGTCTGCGACGACATTGACATGCAGATCACGAACGTGCTGCGCGGCGAGGACCACATCTCCAATACGCCGAAGCAGATCCTGCTGCACGAGGCGCTCGGGCAGACCCCGCCGGAGTTCGGCCATGTACCGCTGATCGTCGGGATGGACCGCCAGAGGTTGTCAAAGCGCCACGGGGCCACGGCGGTGGATGCCTACGAGGAGCAGGGCGTGCTGCCGGAGGCGATGGTGAACTTCCTCGCGCTGATCGGCTGGGCTCCGGGGGATGACCGCGAGAAGATGACGCTCGAGGAATTGAAGCAGGCCTTCGATCCGCACCGCTGCACCAAGGCGGCAGGGGCCTTCAACCCGGACAAGCTGAAGTTCTTCAATGAGCTGTACATCCGCGAGTTGTCAGCCGAAGCGCTGGCTGAGCGGCTGCGGCCCTTCGTGCCTGCGGAGTGGTTCAGCTTCCGCGGCGAGGACTATGCGAAGCATGTGTTCACGCTCTTCCAGGAGAAGATCGCCTACCTGACCGAGATGGAGGCGAACGCCTGGTACTTCTTCCGCGACCCTGCCGAAGCTGACAACAACGGGAAGAGTGTTGCCAAGTTCCTCACGGAGAACGAAAGTGCCAAGCAGGTGCTGTCGGAGATCGCAGCCGGAATGCAGGCGCTCGGCGATGGTGAGTGGACCGAGGAGCAGCTGGCCCCGATCGTGGACGACTTCGTGGAGTCAAGCGGGCTCGGGCGCGGCAAGGTGATGCAGCCCTGGCGCGTGGCGCTGACCGGTGATGCGATCAGCCCCGGCTTCTATGACCTCGTTGTCACGCTCGGCCGGGACACGGTGCTGCGCCGCGTCCAGCCCTGGATCGAGAGGCTGTAGGAGGCCCTGAGCAATCCGGGCATCCTACTCGTCGCCGTCGTGCTCGCCGCCGCCTCCATGCTCGCCGCCGGATGCGTCGTTGCCAGCGGTATCACCGGCTGCTGAATCGCCGGCTTCCGCCGAGACGAACTCGCTGCCTTCGCTGCCGGCATCAGCCATGATGCGCACCCTCTCGCCATCGACTTCCACCGGCCAGCTGAACAGCCCGCGCTTGGCCGGCCAGAACTTCGGCCCCGGCCGCTCGCGCACACTGCCGTCCATGGCGAATTCGCTGTCATGCAGCGGGCACTTGAAGATGTGCTCCGCTTCGTCGAAGTTGAGCGCGCTCTTCTTGTGGGTGCACTTGTTCTCGAGTGCAATCCAGTGCTCGGCCCCGCCCATCTCGTAATGCACGAGGAAGGCCATCGCCCCGCCGACCACCACGGGCCGTGCGGAATTGAGCGGCACATCGCTGACCGCGAATTCCAGCTGGTCCGCCATGCCGGAGGCAGCATGCTTCTCCGGCTTACCCCAGTCGCTGCCCCCCGGGCAGGAGGTGGCCAGCGCTCCCAGGCAGGCGGTGCAGCCCGCCCCCAGCAGGCGGCTGATCATTTCGCGGCGGGAAAGTCCCTCTGCGGCTTCGTGCTTCATGCTCATCCGGTCCTCCACACATATATCTTAGCCAAGTCCACTGCCGATCCGGCCCGGTGCGACTGTGATTCCGGGTCTATAATCGGCCGATGCTGCGAGTAGTCTCGGTTTCCCTCGGTTCCAGCTCACGCGACAAGTCATCGCGCGCGAACTTCCTCGGTGAGGAAGTGGAGCTGGTGCGCAAGGGCACCGACGGCGACTTCCCCGAGGCAATGCGCCTGATCGCCGAACTGGATGGCGAGGTGGATGCGATCGGGCTCGGGGGCATCGACCTCTGGCTCTGCGCCAGAAGGAAGCGCTGGATGATCCGCGATGCCAAGCGCCTCGCCGACCAGGCCAGGACCACCCCGGTGGCGGATGGCAGCGGGCTGAAGCTGACCCTTGAGCGGCAGATGGTGGACTGGCTGAGCGAGAACTTCAGCGAGCGCCCGATGCAGGGCAGCAAGGCGCTGGTGGTCAGCGCGGTGGACCGCTGGGGCATGGCCGAAGGCATCAGCCAGTACTGCGATGAGGTGATCTACGGCGACCTGATCTTCGCGCTCGACATCCCGATTCCGCTCAGGCGCCTGCAGGCCGTCTACAACTTCGCCTGCGTGGTGGCTCCGGTGATCACGCGCCTGCCCTTCCAGCTGATCTACCCGACCGGTGACAAGCAGAAGGAGCACAAGCCCAAGCACAGTGAGCTGTTCAACTGGGCGGACTGGATCTGCGGCGATTTCCACTACATCCGGCGCAATATCCCGCCCAGGCTGGACGGCAAGGTGATCCTCACCAACACCACCACGGCGGAGGATGAAGCGCTGCTGAAGGAGCGCGGGCTGGGCTGGCTGATCACCACCACGCCGGTGATCGAGGGCCGCAGCTTCGGCATGAACGTGCTGGAGAGCTGCCTGATGGCGCTGATCCGCAAGCAGGGCGACATCATCTCGCCGGAAAGCTACGAGGTCTACCTCAACAAGCTGGACTTAAAGCCCAGCATCCGCCAGCTGAACTAACTCGCCGGTTTCAGCCTGAGTGCAACATTTCGCTCAGACTGCCAGGCCTCGTAGCGCAGGTATGCCGCTTCATCGAGCCGCACATGCACTGATATCTCTGCCAGGAATTCATTGCTGCGCAGGTCCTGCCTTTCGCGCTCACCCTGCCTGATGATCAGGTTGAGTTCCGTGGCAACACTGTCCGGCACCAGCCAGCCGTCCCGGCTGACATGGTTGCTGAGCGAAACGATGCGCTGCTCGCTGATTTCCTCACTGGAAAGAGTGACCGTGTCCATATCCTTCAGCTCGTCGAGTGTCATGCCAGGCCGCGGCATGGCCATCTCTTCTCCCAGCAGGCTGGCGCGTTTTAGGGCGTACAGCTCCTGCAGCGGCTCCTCGCCGCGGCTGAAGGCCCCGATGCATAGGAGGTCCCATTCAGAGTACTGCCCGCGCCAGGGGTTGTCAGGATCGTCCAGCGGACGGATCTCCACCATGCTCAGCTGCCAGTCGGCGAGGGCACTGCGTCGCGCCAGCATGGGGCGGGAATCATCCGGCCTGACACGCACGGGGCCGTTGGCCAGTCCCTCAAAGCGCGAGGTATCCTGCGCAACGGCAATGCCCTGCCGCAGCTGGGTCTGGTGGATCTCCCGCACATCGTTGCCAAACAGGCGCAGATCCGCCAGGCGATCAGCGGACTGCCAGGCCTCTGTGACGTCCTGTTCCTCACCGAGGTAGTTGAAGCAGCGGCTGAAGTAGCCCGGCTCGGCATCACCGGGGCTGTCCCATTCGGACTGCGGCCTGCCGAAGAACACGCAGCGTCCGTGCGTCCAGGGTTCCAGGCCCTGCGCCTGCATGTCGTATGTCAGCTGTTCGAGACCGGGCCAGTAGATGTACATCCAGTTGCTGTCAAGCATGCCGGGGAAGTAATAGTCTGACCGGCCGAGCAGCTCGCCCTGCGCACTGTAGCGGTACCAGCGCTCGTCCCTGCCGAGCTTCAGGCAATCCACCGGGCGCATGTTGTGCGGCACGAGTCCGAGACGTCCCCTGGCAACGAACTCGCCGTCGGGCATGAACTGCAGCTCCAGCGGAGGGTCCTGCCCCAGCCAGGCCGGTATCGGCGGCAGGGCCGCTGCGCGCAGGTCTATCCGGACCTGCTCACGCTGCTGCCAGAGTTGCGGGCTGATCAGGCCTGCTGCAAACAGCGTGCGCTCGCGCGGCAGATCCTCAAAAGAGATGCCATCCAGCTTCGCCTGCTGAATGCGCTGCTGATAGATACGCCAGGGAATCTGCCAGCCTGCGGCGTCGACTGGCAATTCAAGGTGCCGCTTCTGCATGCCGTTGTCAGCGGCCTGCGGTGGTGTTCCCGCTGGAAACTCGCTGAATAGCTCGTTGTGGGAAGTGATGTCCGGCCGATGATGCTCATGGGCCCAGACATCCCATTCCTCATACTGACCGAGGTATGGATTGGCGGGGTCATCCAGCGGCCGCAGCTCGCTGGCCGTCTGCATTTCCGGCTGTGCTGCATGCGCAGCCATGGACATTGCCAGCAGCAGCACCGCCAGCTGGGCCATCATGGAAGAAGCTGAGATGTTTCGCATTGGATGACCTTATTGGTTAACTGCGGTGCCGGGCTCAGGGCCCGGGTTGACAATCCTGTACAGTGTCCTGAGAGTGGTTTGCCATTCCTCAAACTCAAGCAGTTCCGTATCGCTGAGCTGCACATCGTTGCTGAGCCGGTAGCTCATCAGTTCCTGCACTTCCGGAGAGTATGTGTATCTCCCTGAATCCATCTCCATGTCCCGGGGCCAGGCCGAACTGATTGCCAGCGGAACCATCCAGCCCTCAGGGCTCACGTAGTTGTACATGTCCACGATGCCGGCTTCCCGCAGGCGCTCGGAACTTACACCGGTGTTGAAGTCAGGGTGTGCTTCGCGGAACTGCTCAATCGTCTGGCCCTGCTCCTTGGCCTCTTCTATCAGTTCGCGGTTGGCAGCATCCTTCTCCCTGAACAGCCTGGACATTGCCAGATTTCCCTGCTGGCTGGCATCGTAGTTCATGATGTCAAAACGGCTGTACTGCCCGCGCCAGGGATTGGCCGGGTCATCCAGCGGCCGCAGCTCGACGGACGCAGGCATATCGTCAGTAGTTCGCCTGGCGATCCGCGCATAGACTGGCAGACGGTAATCCGGGCCCGCGATCCTTGGGCCCTGCGGACTGCCGGCATAGGGTGAAACACTGCTGCGCGTTGTCAGACCCATATCCAGCTGGGCCTGGTAGGTCGGGCCGATTTCCTTGTAGCGCATGCTCCAGACGCCGGGCAGCCTGGAGATGGTGCCGAACCGGGAGACATGCTCCGTCGCATCCACCTCATTTCCGAGATAATCGTAGGCTGACCTGAAATCATAGCTCTTCTGGAAATGTGTACCGGGATCCCAGCGCAGGGACAGCTCATCATAAGTCTGCTCCTTCGGTTCCTCCGGCTCATAGAAACCGATGATTCCGATACCGTACATCGGCTGCAGCCCCTGCGCGCGCTGCTCCTCCACGAGTTCATCCAGACCGGGCAGGAACAGGGCCATCCAGTGCTGGAAATTGGGACCAGGTTCACCGGCATTGTCCATGGCAATCAGCTTGCCATCCGCACTGTAGCGGTACCAATGCTCCCGGAACTCAATGTTGGCAATCTCATCATTCTCCCGGTCGTCAAGATCCAGGCCGAGTGGACCACGGATCGCAAACTCCCCATTGGGCAGTCCGATCAGCTCCAGCGGTGGCTGTTCACCGATCCAGGCCGGGATCGGCGCACTGGTCTTCGCCCGGCTCAGGCTCCTGGCGGATTCAATGGCCGACTTCCAGTCGGCATGCAGGTCACTGTCGATCATCCCAACGGCAAGGGCCACGGCCAGACTCTCGCCCATTTGTCCGGAATTTCCGTACGGCAGTTCCGGATTACCCCAGCCCTCCAGGAAATGTGTCCAGGGAACAAGGAAGCCATCCCTGTCCACACGCATGTCCATCCACTGCCGCACCATGCCGTTTGCGTCCGGCTGCGGATCATAGGGATACTGGAACATCTCACTTATCTCGCTGATGGTGATGCCGGACTGGAAGTTCTGCATCGCCCAGCGGTCCCAGTCGCTGTACATACCGCTGTATGGATTGCCGGGGGCATCCAGCGGCTGGATCGCATTCACGATCGTGCGCACATATCCGCTGTCCTCCGTGCGCTGACTGAACCAGCGGCTGTCCGGCGGGGATTCCTCCGGTGCAGCGACGGCCTGCAGCTGCAGCAGTCCGCAGAGCAGGGCAAGGGTGATCACGAAGCCGGCAGCAACCGGTCTGATGAAGGTATGTCCCATTATCCAACTCCCATTCAGGCTTCCCACCTGCATCAATCAAATCAATTCATACTGTTATCAGCTCGGGGTGCAGGCGCATTCAGCCGCCACCCAGCAGATCTGAGACCTTGTCCTGCCCGGAATTGTTCAGCCTGTCTCAGTGATCTGCTCAATTGGAAATACTGGACATGCTTCACCTTCGTACAGGTTTCGCATTTTCAATTGAATACTGTCCACTTGCCGAACAGAGCGGCTTGCATTCCTGCGATAATTATGTAACAGTATGGTTACATAATTATTCAGGAGCGGAATCATGGACAGCAGCAGGCAGGCGATGGCAGTGGAGCTGGAGCGCATGATCAAGGCGCCGGCCAGCCGGATCTGGGGGATCATCTCCAGTGAGGACGGGATGCGGAGCTGGCTCGGCCCGCGGACCTTTGAAGCGCAGCCCGGCGGGAGGGTGCTGTTTGATGTCACGCACGATGGCACGCGCTGGCTGATGTTCGGCAATGTGCTGGAACTTATGCCTCTGCAGCGGATCCGCTTCAGCTGGCAGGAGTTCGACACCGGCACGCTGCAGGCCTGGCCGGAGCCGACCGTGATCAGCATCAGCCTCACAGAGCAGGAGTCCGGCTGCATGGTGCGGCTCAGCCACTCGGGCTTCGAGAAGCTGCCGGATGCCGCCCGCGAACTGGAGGGCTATGTCACGGGCTGGACCAGCCGCGATGTGCTGGCTGGGCTCGCAGCACTTGCGGAGCAGTCTTGATGACCGGCAGCCGGCGGGACTTCATCAGGAAACTCAGCCTGGCTGCGCTCGCCATCCCGCTTCTGGGTGGCAGTGCTGCAGCACAGAGCGTGATCAAGGAAGAAACAATGACACCTGAGAAATTTGTCAGCAAAGGCAGTGCAGCCATCGGCGGCAATTTCGCTGTCGACCCGGACTGGGAGGCTGCCAACCAGGAGCTGATCTCCGGCTTCGTCGGACCCTGCCATTTCAGCCTGGAGCAGGTACGCGAGCAGCTCGCGCGGGAGCCGCGGCTCGTGAATGCCCGCAACCGCAGCACGGATGAGGCCGGGATCGAGGCCGCGAGCCATGTTGCCAACCGCGGGATCGCGGAGTTCCTGCTGGGCAGTGGAGCCCCCTACACCGTGCACTGCGCGGTGATGCTCGGACAGCTGGAGGGCCTGCGCGGCTTCCTCATGAGGGACCCGGGCCTGGCGGCGCGACCGGGCGCACATGGGATTCCGATGATGTTCCATGCCGCGATCTCCGGCAGTGTGGACATAGCCGAGCTGCTCGTGGAACATGGCGGCGGGCAGGACTATGACTGGGCCCTGGGCGGGGCAACCGGCTGGCATCAGCCGGAAATGACTGTCTGGCTGCTGGAACAGGGCGCGGACCCGAACTTCGTCAGCCGCGGCAAGACCGCGCTGGACTGGTCAATGCAGCGCGGCGAACATCCCGGGATCATTGCCATCCTGCGCCAGCATGGCGGCCGCAGCGCTGAGGAACTTGGCATCAGCGGGGAGGCCAGCCAGTGAGCAGTGGCCAGCCCTTCCCCGGCAATATTGACGATTCACGTGAGCAGTTCACCGTGAGTGTCAGCCGCAGCATCCGGGCCACGCCGGAGCGGATCTGGCGGATCATCGGCACGGCCGAGGGCATGCGCAGCTGGATGAACATGCTCAACTGGCAGGCCCGGCCGGGAGGCAGGATGCTGATAGACAGCAGCGGCAGCTCTGAAGCTGAGCGCCTGCTGGTCTTCGGACGGGTCCTGCAGATTGAGGAGCTGCGGCTGGTGCGCATGAGCTGGCGCGTGCTGCATGAGGATGGACGGCTCTGGCCAGACAGCACGGAAGTGCTGATCTCGCTGGAGGAGGAGGCTGACACCACCCTGGTCCGGCTGGTGCACAGCGGATTCGAGAAGCTGGCGCAGTTCCAGCTAGACGCCTATTCCGTCTACCACCACTGCTGGGTCCAGGCTCCCTATCTGCAGCGCCTGGAAAATGAAGAGGGAGCCCGGGCATGAGCATGCAGACGGACAACACCTACCGGGCCCTGGCGGATGGCACCCGCCGCGAGATCCTCGACTGCCTGCTGGAGCATGGGCCGATGCGGGCCACGGATCTGGCGGCCCACTTCCCCGAGATCAGCCGTCCGGCTGTCAGCCGGCATGTGCGGATCCTGCGTGAGGCCGGCCTGCTGGAAGAGCGCCTGCGCGGCCGTGAGCGCTGGCAGCATGTGCGGCCCCTGCCGCTGCGGGAGGTCCAGCAGTGGGTACAGCGCTATGAACGCTTCTGGAGCGACCGGCTGGAGGATCTGGCGAGACTGGTGGAAGACGACTGAGCGCCGCGCTTTCGCAGGTTAAATCCGGGTATAAAAGCTGGTTGCGGTTTTGGTATGCTTTCATGCCGCTCAGTGCGTGCGAACACTGAGGGATGTCATTGCCGGACCATTTAATCCCAGGAGATTCTGCGATGAAGCCAGTGCTGGACACGTCCACGAAGCGGCAGCTGAGCGCTGCCCTGCTGAGTATCACGCTCCTGTGCCTTGCCGCCTGCGGTGGCGGCAACGTACAGCCGGGCCTGACGGCAGCCAGCAGTCCGCTGCCGGCGCATGAGCGTCTGGAAACGGGGCAGCTGCCCGATGCAGACCTGCCCGGGTTGCCGCTCGGCGATCCACAGATCCTGCCGGAGCGCAATCTGAGCTTCACGAACATCGTGTCCTACAACGGCAACGGGATCTTCAATGCCAGCCCGAACTGCCTGTTTCCGAACAGCTCGATCGTGCTGCCCAGCACGACTGCTGAACCCGCCTGGGCAATCTACGCCTTCAACACCGGCGGCTACCAACCCGAGCGCCTGAGCGTGGACATCACCTGCAATCCGGGCAGCGTGGCCTATGTGGCGGTCAGCGACTACCAGGCGGGCCGCTGGCGGTGGCAGAGTCCGACGGACGGCCCGGCCAGCTATGACCTGCCGGAGGGCCTGTACCTCAACAGCCTCACGCAGTTCTACGTGGCGGTGCTGACCAGCGGCGGCAGCGCGGCGACCGTGAAGTCACTCTCCGTGCGTTTTGACAACGACGTGATCTACGACCACAGCGTCAGCGGCACGATCCTCGACGAACATGGCGAGCCGCTGGCCAGTCAGTTCATCTTCGTCAGCCCCAACCCGGACAATGTCACGCTGGTCACGGATGTGGACGGCAGTTTCCTGATCGGGCTGCCGACCGCCGGAATGTACAGCTTCGAGCCCCAGAGCATGAATGTCAGCTATTCCCCGCCGACGCAGAATGTGAATGTGAGCGGTGCGGTGCAGGACATTGACTTCACCGGCACGCGGATCGACATCAGCGGCCGGGTGGCGACGGCTGACGGTGTCGGCGTGCCGGGTATCTCAATCACGCTCAACCCCGGTGCGATCATGACAACGGTCTCCGGCGCTGACGGTGAATACAGCTTCGAGGGTGTTGCCAACGGCAGTTACAGCGTGGACCCGCTGCAGGCCGGCTATACCTTCAACCCGGCTTCGGAGAATGTCAACGTGAGCGGCACCGACGTCGGCGGGGTGGACTTCGAATCCACCGGCGGCCAGCCCACCTACAGCATCAGTGGCAACATCAACGACGGCAGCAATCCCGTGGCGGGCGTCGCCATCACCCTGACCCCGGGCTTCCGGCTGGCTTTCACGGATGTCAACGGCAACTACAGCTTCTCAAATCTGGCGCCTGCGCAGTATGACCTCAAGCCAGCGCTCGGCAAGTGGACATTCACCCCGGTCGTGCGCCTCGTCAACCTCGGCAATGCCAACGAGAACGGGATCGACTTCACGGGAACCGCACCGCCGCCGGAGCATTCAGGTTTCGGCAAGGTGGTCTGGGATGACAACGGTACCCTGTACGGGATCCCGGACATCCGCGTGGACGTCTATGACACCAATGCCGTTCCGGTTGTGGCAACGGCATACTCCGGCTCCGATGGCAGTTTCGAGGTCACCGGACTTGTGGACGGGACCTACTACGCCCGTGTGAACAGCCTCGTCTACAAGGGGGATACGTTCTACCTGTTCACGATCTCCGGTCTTGATGAGTTCATCGGTAATGTTGAGACGGAATTCAAGGCCGGCGGACCGACCTGGGACAACTGGGCGGCCAGCTACGTCAGCAATTCATGCACGAGCTGCCACAGGCCGGACAGCCAGACCGCGGTCGACCCGCCGCTGCGCACCCTGACAGAGGTTGCCAATACCGGCAGCGCCTGCAATGCCCGCATCCAGAATGGCACGATGCCGCCGGGCAACCCGAGCTCGGACCTCAACAAGCGCTACTTCCAGATCTGGCGGCTGGCCAGCTATCCCGAGGATGAGTTCCCGATGAACTGAGCCCCGGCCTGGCATTGCGCCAATGTACATTGAACAGGAGGCGATGCATGGCACTCGGCGGCATCAGCGAGATCATCATCTACGTGCAGGACATGGCAGCGGCCGTGGAGTTCTACCGCGACAGGCTGGGGCTCGAAGTGGCCTGGCCCGCGGACAGCGCGGACTACTCCGCGGAGAGCTGGGTGACCTTCCACACCGGCCAGTGCACACTCGCCCTGCACGGCGGGCTGGAACTGGTGGAGAAGCAGGTGCAGCCGCGCTTTGGCTTTGCCGTGGACGACATCGAGGCTGCGCGCAGCGAGCTGATCTCCCGCGACGTGCCATGCAGTGAGGTACGCAGCCCGGCTCCCGGCGTGCAGGTGGTGGACTGCCGCGATCCCGAGGGTAACGG
This sequence comes from bacterium, assembly GCA_041395205.1. Taxonomy (GTDB): domain Bacteria; phylum 4484-113; class 4484-113; order 4484-113; family JAFGCY01; genus JAHEFU01. Next base: position 193,670 of record JAWLAZ010000001.1, on the reverse strand, counting down.
CTTCTTCATCGAGCACAACAGCTACCGCTGATCCCGGCAGGGCCGCACAACGTACTTGCTATACTGAGAGCAGGCCATTTCCGGGAGGAACAGGATGTACTGTGGACACTGCGGCGCACAGAATGACGACCACGGACAGTTCTGCGTGAGCTGTGGCAAGCTGCTGGCGGAAGCCCCGCAGCAGCCCATGGACTCACCGGAGGGATTCCGTGCCCCGCCGCCGGGCCAGGCTCCTCCCGCGCCCCCGCCGCCGCATGCTTCCATGCATCCGCCGCAGCATCAGGCTCCGCCCCAGGGCCAGCCTGGCTATCCTCCGAGCTACGGCAGCTATGACCAGAGCCAGAATTCCAGTGGAATGGGCGCAGGCTATCCCCTGCCGCCGGAAGCTGCCAACATGAACTTCGGCGGCTGCATTCCCTACGGGATCTTCGCATTCGTGAATGGCAACGTGATGTGGGGGGTCCTCAGCCTGCTTTTTTGGCCGGCAGCGATTTATGTGCTGATCAAGGGCAATGAAATCGCCTGGCAGAGCCGCCGCTTCACGAGCCGTCAGGAATACGTTGACACCATGAATGCCTGGAACACCTGGGGAAAGATCATGCTCGCGGTGCAGGTCGTGGGCATGGTGCTGTACTTCGTGTTCGTGTTCTTCGTCACCTTTGCGGCGATATCCGCGGAAACAGCCGGAGGCAGTTTCTGAGCGGTTGATCCCGCAGGCGAAAACGGGGGACGGATAAATCTATCTGGGGAGGAGCACTGAAATGAAGTGTCCTGCCTGTGGAGCCAGCAATGGACCTGGCCGCAGTACATGCTCGAGCTGCATGCGCCCGCTGGGAAGCAGCAGCACTCAGGCCGATTCCGGCCCGAAGTACACATCATGGACGGAACAGAGCGGGCAGCGCCCGGGCTATGCCGCCCCGCCGCCGACTCCGCAACGCCCTCCGGATGAACCGGTCAGCGCGCAGAATATGGACCCCCATGCAGCCCAGGAATTCTACCGCCAGCAGAGCTATCAGCATCATGCCCTCGGAGGCAATGACAGTGGCTCCGGTTCATCGGCAGTCGCACCGGCGGAGGCTGAGGGATTCAATGCCGGCGGCTGTGTTCCATTCGGGCTGTTCGCCTTTGCCAACGGCCAGGTCGCAATCGGTGTGCTGGGCCTGATCTGCGGCTTCATTCCCTTCGCCAGCCTGATCTATGTCCTGATCATCGGTTTCAATGGCAAGAAGCTGGCCTGGCAGGGCCGGCGCTTCAATGATGTGCAGCAGTTCGTCAGCACCATGGATGCCTGGAATACCTGGGGCATCGTGATCTTCGTGCTGAATTTCATCATCGGTTTCGTGATCGGCTTCAATGAAGGCATGAACGGCTTCTAGGCGGTTTCAGCCTGAGCCGATAGAACCGGCGGTCGCTGGATTTCCTGATTGTCAGCTCCACACGGGAGCGGCTGGACCTATCAACCGCCGCCGCCGCAGCCACCGCCATACACCGGCGGGCTGTAGCCCCCGCTGCCGTCACGGCCGGCCCTGGCAATGAAGCTCGGCATCAGCGCCGGCACATCGCGCCCTGAGGTGAGCTTCACGTCACGCTCGGCCTGCTCGCGCTCGAGTGCCGCCTTGCCGGCGGCGCGGATTGCCTCGGGGGTGTAGATGTCAACGCCCGCAGCGGGGAAGACGTATTCATGCTCGCCATGGTCCGGTGCCACATCGGAATGGCTGAGCCTGCCCTCATTGTGGAAGACCAGCCCGAACAGCACCGGGGCTGCATACTCCTGCTCGCGGAACTCCGCCATGCGGCGGATGTCATAGCGCCATTCGTCCGTGTCACGCTTGTAGGCCTTGCCGACGTGGTAGACACTCTCCTTCGTATTCTGCCACTGCGCCTCTCCGGCATCGCCCTTGCCATCCAGCGGGAACTCGCCGACCAGCACACCTTCGGGGTCCGTCACCGTCACCTGGTAGGCACCGAAGGTCTTGTAGTCGTTGCCACTGCGTTTGCGGATGGCGGTCTCCACCACTTCCGAGAGCAGGGGCTCAACCTGCATCCGGCAGAGTCCCACGTCCACCAGCGGGAAGATGTCCTGCCCGCGGTGGTCCATGCTCAGGTGCGTCTTCATCCGTTCGCGGTTGCGCCAGAGGCCGACCAGTTCGAAGTCCAGCTTCGACATGTCGGCATCCGCGGCGGCATTGTAATGAACCGCCATGAAGTTGAAGTTGATGCGCAGTGGCTCATCCCGCGGCGGCTGGCTGTTCTCACCGCGGTGTTCACCACAGATCGCGCAGTACTCCACGCAGTAACCGAGGTGATCCGGCAGCTCCTCCGCTGCATCCGCCACGCTGGCAATATCCCCCACCGGAGCAGGCGCCTCCGTGGCTGCTGCAGCGACCGGCTGTGCACTCTGCGCCGATTGCACCGTCCGGCTGTCGGGCCTGCCTTCATTGCAGGAAGCAAGCAGCACAAGCAGAGCTGCCACCAGGCACGGTATTGCATTCCTCATGGTGTCCCACCTTTACACTTCAGGCTGATTATGCCCCTGCGACAGGCCTGTGTCAAACCGGAATCTAATCGAGAGATCCTGCCTCGCGCCAGCACCAGCGGATATTGCGGATGTCACTGCCGTTGTAATCCACGTAGCAAACGATGATGCGTCCGTCGATGCTCAGTGATTTCGTGTAGAGCGTGGAGCTCTGTACCTGCTCATCCTCAATCAGTCCCTTCTGCCAGCTGCCCTGGATGCCGTTCAGTGTATTGGCAATGGCGTAGCGCAGCTCGGTGCCGCTGCCATCTTCCAGATATGAAATGAAGGGCCGGCCCTCCACGCTGGTCAGGCTCGTGCCCTGGCCGACATTTCCGGTCGTGTCAATCACGAAGGGGCTGTTCCAGTCATTGAGCTCCTCACCCGGGTCTGCCACCGCCGCCTGCACGAACCAGAGCTCCTCGCCGTTCTTGGAATCCTGGAAGGCGATTGCCGGATACTGGTCCAGCACGCGCAGGTTTATGAACTCCGGGTTGTCATTGCTGGTGTAGAGGGTCCGGTTCTTCCAGTTCTCCCCGGTCATGCCGTCACTGTCTGAAGTCCAGCAGTACATCACGTTCTCAAAGGCATAGTCAAAGGCAGCGATTGCCGGATGGCCGTTGACAATCTGCATGTCCGGCTTGTCAAAGCCGGAACTGGCCCCGTAGACGACGACCCGCTCATCCCAGTCCTCGGCCAGCTGGCCGTTCGGAGTGGCGCTGCGCATGTACAGCAGCGCTCCCTGGCTGTTGTCACCGCCGGTGCCGTCGCGGTAGGCGATGGCGGCATGGCCCTCCACCTCCAGCAGGCTATTGCGCCCGCCTGAGGGATTGAGGTCCCCGCTGAGTGCAATGTAGTCAGTCATGCCTTCGCGGAAGTAATTCAGGTCGTGCCTGTTGCCGTCGCTGAAACTGATGGCGAGCTTGCCATTGATGACTGCCGAGTCCGTGAATCTCAGGAACTCATCCCCCGTGAACAGGAAAATCTCCTCCTCCCAGTCCGCCGGGACCTCGCCGTAGGGCGTGCTGCTGCGCAGGATGCGATAGGCATCCGTGCCGTTGTCATACCACAGCAGCACCGGCCTGCCGTCCACCACCTCCACCAGCGGCTGGGTATTCACCGACAGCTCCGAGCGCAGCGTGATGCACTGCCAGTTGTCCTCGGTCGTCACATTCACGGCGGCGATGCGCGCCTTCCTGCCACCTGCCGTCAGTGCCAGTGCATAGAAGTCACCGTCAGGGGAATGCAGGTTGAAGTCGTCGGCCCTGAGCACGGCGGAGCTGGTGAAGGGGCCGCGGAACTGCCAGCGCCCGCTGCCGTAATCAGCCACGGCGACCCAGAATTCATTGCCGGCGTCAATGTTGGCAACGATTTCCAGCTTGGTGACCACCCTGGCCCCGGGCTTGTACTGCCAGTAGGCCCAGGCCGGGCTGGTGCCGCCGCTGAGCAGGTCAAGGAAGTTGCCATCCTCGATCGCATTGCTGCTCTTCAACAGGTAGTTGCTGCCGACCCGCTCGCTGAGTGAACTGCCGCTGGAGCTGCGCGGCTGCGGCAGGGGCGGGAGCTGGGCCAGCCACTGCTCCTCGATTGCATCGGCCATCCCCGCTCCGGCAGGAGGATCAGCGTTCCCGGGATTCCCAGTGCAGCCGGCCAGCAGCAGCACGCAGGCCGGCAGCCATGCCAGTCGCCACAGGTTCCAGTCCATAACTAAAGTCTCCGCTTGCCAGTGCACCGCGGCGTGAGCTGCCGCTCAGCCGAGGTCGTTGATCACCCAGTTCCCCTGCTCGTCCTTCATCAGTTCCATCGCCCCGTCCTCGGTCTCGGGTTCGGCACCACCCTCCGAGATCCGGAATTCGTAGTCGACCAGGGCATGCCTGTCGTCGGCAGCACTGACCTCCAGCTTGACGATCTCAATCGTGTTGCCGCTGCCCTGCCACTCGTCGAACATCGCGGTCATCTCCTCGAGTTCGCGGGACTCAGGCAGGAAACAGGCCAGGAAGGCGGCCCGGTCACCATCCTGCAGGGCCTTGACCATATCACGGACCCGCTGCATGGCGGCTTCCCCGGCCTCTCCCTGGGCATTGGGATTGACGATGCCCGCATCGGCACTGTCCGCATCCGCCTGGCCGGCCTCGGAATGCGCTGCGGCTGCGCTGTGGGGATCGGCGGATGCAGTGGCGGTGGTTCCTGCCTGTGCATCGGAGCTGTTCTGCTGCGGGCAGCCCCCGAGCAGCAGCAGGGCCAGGCCCAGGAGGACGATCAAGCTGATGTGCATGTCCATGGATCTCCGAACGTCTGGATGCAGCCATTATATGGTCAGGCAGCGGAACGGCTGGCGCCTGCGGCCCGGCGGTATCATATCCGGCACGGATGCTGCCGGCATCCCGGACAGGAACATGGATACATCAGGCATGACAATTGAGCAGCAGCTGGACTTCCTCTTCGAGGGCAGCTACTTCGCGGATGAGGCCTCGCTGACACCCGGCCAGGACAGCGGCGAGACAGGGATCCGCGCGCAGATGCGCAGCGAGATGAGGAAGAAGCTGGAGCGCAGCGCGAAGACGGGCGAGCCGCTGCGGATCTACATCGGTGCAGACCCGACGCGCACCAGCCTGCACATCGGCCACATGGTGCCGGTGGTCAAGCTGCGCCGCTTCCAGACGCTCGGGCACCAGGTGATCTTCCTGATCGGCGACTACACCGCGATGATCGGCGACCCCACCGGGCAGAGCAGCGAGCGCAAGCGCCTGACGCATGACGACGTGATGGAAATGGCGAAGTTCTACACCGGCCAGGCGCACCGCCTGCTGGACCCGGACAGGACGGAGATCCGCTTCAACGGTGAGTGGCTGGGCAGGCTGAGTTTCGCCGAGACGACCGAGATCGCTGCGCAGTTCCCCCTGAGCCAGATCATCGCGCGCCAGGACTTCCGTGACCGGCTCGACAGCGGGGCCGGGGTGCGCCTGCATGAATGCTTCTACTCGCTGATGCAGGGCTACGACGCCTTCGCGCTGAACTGCGATGTGCAGGTCGGCGGTTACGACCAGCACTTCAACCTGCTGGCCGGGCGCATCCTGCAGAAGTACTTCGCCGAGCGGCACCACCCGGAGAGCGGGGACATCCTCGCCGGCCAGCCGCATCCGCTGGCGCAGGAGAACCTGCAGACCGGCACGGCGGTGAAGGGTCCGCATGTGATGCTGACCTTCCCGCTGCTGATGGGTACCGACGGGCGCAAGATGTCCAAGAGCTGGGGCAATACGATTGATGTGCTGGAGAAGCCGGAGGACATGTTCGGTAAGGTGATGCGCATCACGGACGAGATGATCGCGCACTACATCGACATCGCACTCGAGGGTCCGAAGGAACTGAAGGACGAGTGGAAGTCGAAGATCGAAAGCGAACCGATGGAAGTCAAGAAGTGGGTGGCAACGCGGATCACGGCGATGTACAACGGCGAGGATGCTGCTGCGGAAGCGGCGGCGCATTTCCAGCGCACCGTGCAGGAAAAGAGCTTCGCGGAAGAGGACATCCCCGAAGTGGCAATCCCGGCAGAGATGCAGGCCGAGGCAAAGCTCGCCGACCTGATCGTGCACCTTGATGCAGCCCCGTCGAAGAAGGAAGCCCAGCGCCTGATGGAAAGCGGAGCTGTCAAGCTTGACGATGAAGCCGTGACGGACAAGATGGCAACGTATGAGCACAAGGCAGGCACGGTGCTGAAAGTCGGCAAGCGCAAGGTCTTCAGGCTGGTCTAGAGGTGTGTGGCTCTAAGAGCCACATGGCCCTGTCGGTCTCAAGACCGACACACCACTCAAACTAGCAGCAGTGCTGCGCCGGCCACCACCATGGCAGCAGGCAGCCAGCGCGCCTTCGTCTGTTCCCCGAACCACAGGCCGCCAAGTGCAATGGCGATGAACACCCCGAGCTGGGTGACGGGTTCGATCACGCTGGGCGGGAAGTAGTCCAGCGCATACAGGAGCATCAGGAAGGCCCCCTGGCCGAAGATTGTCAGCAGCGCGAGGATGCCCCAGCGTTCACGGGCCAGTGCCGTGAGGGCAAACATTGACGAAGACTTTCCCCGCAGGCTGCCGACGGCCAGCAGCACAAGCCCGATCAGCACCGTCGGCAGGTTGACAACGAGGGCATACAGCACGGGATGCGCATCGCTGGCCATGCTCTTGTCAAAGAAGCGCACCAGCGCGAAGGCCGTGGCATTCACAAGCATCAGTACTGCTCCCGGTTGCCTGAGCAGCCAGCGCGGGTCATAGCGTTGCCAGACTGAGATGCGCCCCCCGGCCACCGCGCGCGCGGGACTGAGGAAGGCCACGCCCAGAGTGACAAGCAGCACCCCTGCCAGCGGCAGTGCAGCCAGCTGCGCGAAGCCCGCGGCCACGTCGATGGCATACATCAGCACGAAGCAGGAGGCGAACAACGGCGTGAGCAGGCTGACCTCGCCCACACGCATCGCGGCGATGAAGGAGTAGAAGCAGGCGGCATTCAGCAGCCCGGGGATGATCGCCAGTGGCAGCCAGCTTTGCAGGTTGGCAGCCAGCGCCGGGTTCTGCATGTATTGCCAGGCAAGCACGGCGAGGAACATCAGCTCGCCCGCCCCGACGTAGAGCACCACGCTGGCAACGTTGTCCCGCTCCACGCCGAGCCGCTTGACCAGCGGGCGCTCGAGGCCCATGCCGATCACGCGCGCCAGCAGGAAAGCATAGCCGGGGTTCATGGGCCAGTATCTTATCCGCAGATTGTTCGCGCAGTAGAATGAAAGAGCAGCGGGAGGCAGGCATGGACTTCTACAATTTCTTCAGTTTCAGTGCGAAGAAGGCAATCTTCAGGGCCTCGGAGATCTGTGCCCAGTTCAACAATCAGTATCTCCAGCCTGAACACATCTTCTATTCCATAGTCAACCTGAGATCGAGTACGGCAGTGCAGGTCATGCATGAGCTGAATGTCAACCTGCCCAAACTGACCTACAGCCTGGAAGCCCATCTCTATGAGCATTCCCAGGACTACAAGGGCAGCGCATCCTTTTCTACGCGGACACTGGCTCTGCTGGACCTGGCCTTCAAGGAAGTCAAGCGCCTGCACCACGATGAAATCGGCACATCGCATCTGTTGATCGCTCTCTCGCAGGAGCGCAGCCAGTTCCTGCGCGATCTGTTCGAGGAGCACAACATCGACCACAAGATGATCCGCGACATGTACTCGATGTTCCTCAGGGGTGAACGGCCCAGCCGGGATGGGTCGAAGCTGAGCAGTTCAGTGAAGTCCGGAAGCAGCCGCGGCCTGACTGCCCACCTGCGCATCTCGGATCTGGTGATGTCAGCCTATTGCCAGAAGATCTTCGCCCGCGCGGCCTACATCTGCTTCAACTCCGGCAGCGCGCACATCGAACCCCTGCACCTGTTCTACGGAATGCTGCGGATGCTGAACTGCAGTGCCTACAGGATTCTCAGTGAGCTGGGATATGACAGCGAAGGCACACTGGCCTCCCTGCAGGAGCTGCTGCAGGAACTGCCAACGGAATCCGTCAACCAGCAGGGCATGAGTGATGCCTGCCTGCAGCTGCTGGACCGCGCCCAGGAGCTGCAGCACCAGCTGCGCCAGCGCGAACTGCTGACGGCGCATATCCTGCTGGAAATGATCCGCGAGCCTACCCCCGACCTGCAGGTGCTGCTGGGCGATACTAATCTCGTGTTCCGAGATGCACTGAAGGCTTTCCTGCATTACCTGCTGGATGACCAGTCCATGAAGCCGGAATAGCAGCGCTCAGAGCCGCCCGAGCTGGCGTTCCTCATGGCGGATATGCCAGGCGCAGAGCGCCCAGAAGCAGCCATGGAGCCAGAGCCAGACATCCGCCCCCGGTGCCGTGAGCAGATTGTAGCCGCGCCGCCCGATCAGCACGATGCGTTGCAGATGCGGATAGACCGCGTAGAGTTCCGTCGCAAAGCTGCGCAGTGCGAAGATGGCAATCAGCAGGCAGAGCAGTGCAGCCCCGGCACAGGCCCAGAGCATTCTGTGGCGGTAGAGCGGGCTGTTGTGGAGCACGGCACCCATGGCTGCCAGACTGAACAGTGCCGGCAACCACAGAAAGAGCAGCGGGCTGCCCCAGGTATAGGCCAGGGGCTGCGGTTCGGCCTGTAACAGGGTCGGAAGCAGGATCAGCCAGACCGTGGCCCCGAGCAGGCACCAAAGCAGGAAGCGCTCGACGGCGAGCTGCCCGCTGGGCTCAAGATCCATGAATTCCCGCGAACTGGGAGTGGCAGAGACACGCGAGGGGGCCAGCATTGATTCACGCAGGCGCTGGATGAAGGGCGGCATCTGCTGTTCATCGAGGCTCTGGCGTTCCCGGTTGATGCTCGTGGCCTTGCGCTGCTCGCGGCCGCAGGTCGGGCAGCGGTGGTAGGTGAGATACACCTCCATGTTCACCCTGCACTTCGGGCAGCGCTCGGTGCCTCGCCGCCTGGGCTGCTCCATGCTGACCGGCGCGCGTCCCCCGCCTGCTCCCAAACCAGGTGCCATGCCTAGATTCTAGCCTGCCGGCGGAGAAGATCAATATTCGAGCTGTCTGGGCAGGATCCGCGCCTGGCTGATCCAGTCCGCCACCTGATCCGGGAGCGGCAGTTCCAGCACGATCTGGCTGCCGTCATTCGTGCGTTCCAGCAGCTCCAGCAGTTCCGCGACGTCATATTCCGCCAGTTCCTGCAGCCCGCCCAGACCGGCGGTTTCGAACAGGTCGGCGAATTCCTCGGACAGGCCTTCGACGGCCGCCAGTTCCGCGCGCTGAGCCCAGCCCAGCAGCAGGTTCTCACTGATCCCGCTCACGCGGCTGAGTTCCGTGCGGCCATGCTGCGTACGGCACTGCGCCATGAATGCCTCGATGGTCCCCACTCCAACCTGCTCAAGCCTGTCCACATGACTGCTTGGAATACTCTCGATTTCCGTAAGCCTCATCATCCGGCTCCCTGCCATCATTCCGGCGATACCCGCTGTATCCCGGCGGGCTCCCTTATTCTGAGATCACTGCCCGGTCAGCCGCCACCCTGCGGCCGCCGGATATGTAAAAGGCGGCCGGGGAATCCCCAGCCGCCTTCAGTTACTTCATCAGCAACCAGTTGCGCGGATCAGGCGCGCTGGCGGCTCAGGCCATCACGGGCCCACTCACCCTCGGCACCACGGTTGGCATCGGGGTAGTTCTCCACCTTCTTCGGGCAGCACTCGCAGGGGTCCTTGCAGCCGCACTTCTTCTCACAGCCGCACTTGGGCTTGTCGCAGCACTTGGGCTTGGAGCAGCCGCACTTCTTCTCACAACCGCACTTGGGCTTGGAGCAACCGCACTTCGGCTTCTCACAGCCACACTTGGGCTTGGAGCAACCGCACTTCGGCTTGCTGCAGCCGCACTTGCTCTTGCAGCCACAGCCGCAGTTGTCAGCATGCGCGGTCATCGGCTTCTCGGCGTGGGCCTCACCCATGCCGCAGGTACCGCAATGTGCGACCTCGACACTGACGGTGTCGATCTGCATGTTGACGGCAGCCACGGCCTCATTGACCGAGTTGCCGATGCTGGCGGCGGAAGCAGAACCCAGCAGGGCGAACACCGCCATCACTGCCAGGAAGCTGCTGATCACGTACTTCTTCATCTTCTAACCCTCCCGGATTTCTCCGTCTGTATGTTTGTTTCTGCCTGAGTACTATTTCGAGTTCCGGCGTGCCAGGCTTAAGCTTCGCTGGACTCAGTGCTTTCAGTCTTTTCCGTCTTCACCTCGGCGCTGGCCATCTCATCACCAGCCTCCTCGGTGGAACCTTCCCACTGCTCATCACCCTCGAGGTAGATGTTGCCGCTGCCGGCCTCGATGTTGAACCACCAGGGGATGGTACGAGGACGCACGGGAGCGCTGCAGGTGGTGTGGCTTTCCCAGCTCACCTGGGTGCAGCCGCAGCCGTCAGTGCATTCATGCTTGGTGCAGGTAGTGGTGCAGACCTGGCATTGCGGCACGCAGACCGGGCCACCGCAGCAGCCGGTATCGCAGACCATGCTGCTGCCACGGAACATGCACTCATAGGGGTGGTGGTTCTGCGGGACCTTCTCCACGCAGCAGTCGCAGCCGTTGGAGCATCCGCACTTGGGCTTCTCACAACCGCAGCTGGGCTTGGAGCAGCCACACTTCGGCTTCTCGCAGCCGCACTTGCTCTCACACTTGTTGCACTTGGGCTTTTCGCAACCGCACTTGCTTTCGCACTTGTTGCACTTGGGCTTCTCACAGCCGCATTTGTCCTTGCAGCCGCAGTCCGCCTTCTGGGAGCACCCACACTTGTCCTTGCAACCACAGGCCGCCCAGGCCGTGGAATTGCCCCCTGCAAATACCGTCAGTGCCGCCGCGATCAACGCGGCAAAGATCACTTGCCTCATCAGATGCTCCGCTGATTCCTAAATAGGTATCGAAAATTATACAATGAGTGCTGTTCAGGCGACAAGCAGGCAGGATCCCTGCTCAGGGTGATTTTTGCGGGAATGCGCTTATCATCCGTTATGGATAATCCGGATTTTCTACTCCCCGGCGGCAACACCCTCCGGATGCCAGGCCGGCGGATCCCCGCCGAGCACCGTCGCCATGCGGATGTAGTCCGCCTCGGGGAACATCTCCCGGAACAGTGCGAGACCACCTTCGGCGGCCAGACCCTCCTGGTCGTTGTATTCGCAGCGGAACAGCGCGTCGGCCACATCCAAGCCCTGCCAGACCTCGGCAAAGGCGCTGAAGCCCTTCTCATCGAGGCGGGAGTTGTCACCGAAGTTGATGTAAATGTGCGTGGTGCGCGAGTCCGGATCACCGGTCTTGCCGAAGGCCACCATCCCGCGCGTGTTGCCAACCAGCACCTCCTCATCCGGGAAGGTCGCCTCGTCCCACTCCCTGTTCAGGCGCGGATCAGCACTGATCCCGCACTGGGCCACGAAGCCGTCGATCACGCGGAACCAGGGCGCGCCATCGTAGTAGCCACTGTTGACAAGGGTCAGGAAGCGCTCCGCCGCCAGCGGGTTCCACTCATGATGCACGGCGAAGATGATGTCGCCATTCGTGCATTCAAACTTCACGTAGCTGATCTCCATGGCCTTCGGGGAGAGCGGTTCGGCCGTGCTGTCAATTTCTCCCAGCTCGTCGTCATAGGCGCCTTCGATCAGAGGCTCATCCATCTGCGGTACATACTCCTCCCCGCCTTCATCATGCGACGGGCTGTCGGGATGCCCGAGCACACCGGTGAAACCGATCACGCTGCGCACCATCAGCCGCGGCTCGCCTTCCATGCTCTGCAGCCAGGCCAGCCTGCGACCGTCCGGGGAGAGCACCGGATGCTCCGCCTCATTCTCGTTGTCACTGATGCGCCATTCCTGGTCCGTTGCCAGATCACGGACCCAGACCCCGGGCGGGATCTCCCAGTCGTACTCCACCCGCTGCTTGTCGGCATAGCTGCGCCGCGTGAAGGCAATCAGGCGGCCATCGGCGCTGACACTGGGCTGCTGCGCATCCGGGACGAGCAGGGTCTCGCGACCCGTGGCCGGATCCAGCCGGAAGATGTGCCAATCGCCCCAGCCGCCACGCTGGAACAGCAGGCTGCCATCGGGCATGAAGCAGATGTTGCTTTCGTGGTAGTCATCCGGCCTGAGTTGCGGACGCGTCATCTGGTAGGGGTCGCCGTTGTCATCGAAGCCGAAAATCCGCTCATAGGCCGGAGAATTGTCAGATGTACTCTGCAGCAGGAAGGCCCAGTGCCCGCTTCCGTTCTCCAGCCTCAGAGACAGAGCACTGTCACCGGGCAGGGGTTTGGGAAATTCGGCCCGGTCTCCACCTCTGATCGGCTGGCGTACCAGGCTTGCTCCATAGAATCTCGGGCCAACGCTGTAGGCAAGCTCGTAGTTTTCAGCCGGCCCCACGAAGGAAAGATCGAGCCCACTCCCTTCAAGGTCTATCGCATCGAGCTGCTCATAACCCTCGCGCTGAAACAGCCTGACCTGGCCGTTGGCAATCACCGCAAGGTATTGCCCGTCAGGGCTGTAGGCCGGCGAGCCCGCATCCCAGCTGCCGAGGTCAAACTGGATACGGCCGTATTCATCGTAGATCTGCACACTGGCCTGGCTGGCAATCTGCGGCTGCGGCCAGCCGTAGCCCTGGATCACGCACAGCTCGCTGCTGTCAGGGCTCCAGGCGATCGGCGCACTGTAGGTGTCGTAACCGTTGGCAAATGCCGCCGCCGGCAGCAGGCAGCACAGGAACATGCTGAGGATCAGTCTGTGAAGCATGCCCTGATTCTACAGCGCAGCGCCTACTCGCGGCGGACTTCGCCATCCGCCGGCTTCCTCTCCCGTTTCGGTGGATTCGGCGGCAGGATCTGCACGCTGCCATTGGGGAACATGTAGGTGATTTCATTGCCGAGTGGATCATTCACAACCTGTCGGGCCATGCTTCCATGCCGGTAGCTCACCCCGAACAGGTAATGGATCGGTTCACCGGGTTTCGGGGTGCGGAAGAAGACGTATTCGGTCGGCATCATCGCGTCATCCGTTTCCGAGATCCGCCAGGAATAAGCTTCACCCTTCTCGGAATCCTCCATCATGCCCCCATCGCCAACGACGAAGCTGCCCATCTCCACGCCGTCCGGGTCGCGCACGATGAAACGCAGGCCGCCATCCATGCGCAGCCGGGTCCCCCCGGTGGAGGTCCGGCCCTGCACCACCGGATTGCGCAGGAGCGGCATCAGCTCGATGCTGCAGATATCCAGTTCCAGCGTTGCACTTTCCGTTGACTTGAGATTGTCCATCACCAGATCCCTGTAGATCCAGTCACTGCGTCCCAGCTGGCAGCTGGCCTCGAAGTGGAGGATGGACATGTTGGCGCCTTCCACCGGATTGAACTCAGCACGCTTCAATTCCATGTTCATTGACAGGGGGTCGCGGAAGCTGAGCGGGGACTCCTGCCAGTGGCGCTCGAGGATATCCTTGCCGGAATCCGCAGGAGGAGTGGAAGAGTCCGCGCTGCCGGCAGCTGCAGCGGATTCCTCCACTGCCGATTCCTCGCTGATCCCGCCGGATTCCGCAGTTTCCTGCTCAGAAACGGAAGAACCGGGAGGGTTCACCGCGTTCGCAGTTTCCGCCTCCCGGCTCGCATTGTCATTGCACGATGCCGTCAGGATTGTGCCCAGCACAATTGCCAGCATCACTCTGATTCCAGTTCCAGCCTGCATGCTTCCTCCCCAGGGCTTCCCTGGGGAAGCCGCCTGCCGGACCGGTTTGCTGTTTACTTCTCTGCCTTGCCCGGCTTCAGTACGATTATCTCCTCCGCCACCAGCTTGTCCAGTGCCTCGCGCACCCACATCGGCACCCACTCGCCGGTCTCCTGCCACTGGACGCAGGTCAGTGCCTCGCCGTAGCTGGTGAAGTAGATGCGCTTGTCGCCGTCGGGGATGTAGCCGATCCACCAGTAGATATGCGGGGCATCCGGATCACCGCTGTTGGTGGCCCAGGACATGCTCTGCGTATCGGGGGTGAAGTTCTCATGCGCACGGATCTGTTCAACGCTCATGCCGTCGAAGGGGCTGGCGGCCGCCACTGTGCAAAGTGACAGCAGCAGAAGCAATACCATGATCCACACTTTCATTATGTTCTTCCTCCGCAGTTGAATGCAGCGCAATTATATCCGAATCGCATGAAGTTTGTTGTCCGGTTTCCACAGGGAATAGCAAGCAAAAGTCAAGGATATGCATTGGCTGGCAAGGCCCTGTCGGCATGAAATAAGACTGCGCGGGGAATTTGTCTCATCAATATTGGCAATTCGAAGAAATCGCGGTAATAATCTCATTGACCGTGATCAAGCTGATTTAGCAATATTGCGGTGACCAATGATATATTTAGTCTATCTTCGGGAGTTATTCCCGAAGCGGCGGAGTCCGGGAGCAAGGGGCACCAGGACAAGTCAGCAATCTCTGGAAGACTGTCAGCAAGATGACTTTAGACCTATCCAAGGAAACGTGGTTCATCGAGTATTGCGAGCCGATCGTGCACGCACTATATTCGCGCAATGCGGATCTGATGGAGCAGCGCCTGCGCGAGGCCTGGGCCGCGCATGCGGATGGGGGCTTCGATGAGGAACAGAACAGCCGCTTCTTCTACCAGCTGACCTACCTTGAATACCAGGTGCGGATGGTGCTGCGTGCGGATGGCTGGGCCATCAACCAGCTGCCGCCGATCCTGCAGCGTCTTGAGAAGGAAAGTGGCTTCGAGAGTGCGGAACTGCTGCGCCGCCGGCTGTATCTGCAGCTGAGGATCACGATGGACCGGCTGGGCTTCCTGGCACTGGACCAGACCACCATGGACCGGCTGCTGAGCCTGATCCCGCTTGACATGCAGACCTCCGAGCTCTGGAACAAGATCACGAGCTGGGCCTACAAGCAGCGCAATGAGCAGTACCTCGTCAAGAGCTACGATTTCGCCATTAACAATGCCCGCGGACTGCATGCCAACTGGAACTGGGTGCGGGCCTATGCCCTGATGCGCATCGTACAGGGTCTCTTCAACCGCGAGGACCTGCTGTGGGTGATGGACAACGCGGAGTTTGAGGATCACATCAAGTACATCCGCAAGGACATCTGGTCCCAGGCTGTGGAAATGGGAATCGTTGATCAGGACGTGGAAAGCGTATTCAGCATGCGCGAGAAGCAGATCATCGAGGACAACGGAGTCAGCCTGATGGATGTGCTCAAACGCCACTTCCGCAATCCGCGCTTCGGCGGTGGGAACAACCTGGGCTCGGCCACAGCCTGATTCCTCCATCCCCCGTCCCGGAACTTACCGTCTTCGCATACATAATCATTCCCGCTGCAGGCTTCTTTCCGCCTGCTTTCAGAACCGGTGAAACAATTCACTTCCTGTCCGAGGCACACTGAATCCTGTGCATGGCGGATGCAGTGGCGCACCCGCGCGATGCGGCAGCTCAGATCAGTGCGGCCTGGCTGCCGCAGGGTCCGGTTCGGCCGGATCCCCTCCTAAAGCTCGTTCTCGCAGTCGAACCAGACGTAATCAGGGCTGCTGTCGGTCAGGCAGGTGCTCAGCACGCCATGGGTACCGGCGGGAAGGCTGATGGTCTGGTTATCGATCTCGAAGTTGTTGCTGTTCATGCTAGCTTCTCCTTGTTGTGCCACGCGGGCTGTGATATCAGGACGTCGGCGGCCTGCCGATCAGTCGACAACCTCGTCATCAAAGTGCACGAATCCCATCGCGGATTCTCCGTTCACTTCGTCGGCGGACTTGCCGTAGTGGGCGGCGAGGATCTGCTCCATGCTGTTCATGTCAGTCTCGAAATCGTTGCCGTAGTAGATCTGGCCAAGGGTCTGCTGGGAGTAGGCCGGGCCGAAGTTGTACTGCGGGGCGTAGGCATTCCAGACATCGATGATCGAGTTGACTTCGGCGGTGTTGCGCTCGGGCAGCAGCTCACTGCCGTTCTGGCCGGAGCAGGAAGCGAGAATGGAAAGGACGAAGGCGGCGATGATGATGGCAATCTTGTTCATTTTGAATCTCCTGTGAATGCTGATGGTTGTGATAAGGGTTTCCGCTGTCTGCGGAATCCTAGAGTTCGTTCTCGCAGTCAAACCAGACATAGTCCGGGTTGCTGTCAGTCAGGCAGGTGCTCAGCACGCCGTGGGCGCCGGCCGGGAGGCTGATGGTCTGGTTGTCGATCTCGTAGTTGTTGTTGCTCATTTGAGAATTCTCCTGGTTATGCTGGTTCCGTCATGCGACGGAGTTGCGGATACTGCTGCTTAGTCGACGACTTCGTCATCAAAGTGCACGAAGCCCATGGTGGATTCTCCCTGCACCTGGTTGCGTGAGACGAGGAAGCTCGCGGCAATCACTTCCTCCATGCGATCCATGTCGGCATCAAAGTCGTTACCCTTGTAAAGTTCACCCAGCGTCTTGCCGTAGTCAGCGGGATCGAAGTTGAACTCAGTCGCATGGGCGTTCCAGACCTGTTCGAAGGCCATGCCGCTGGCTGACCGGCTGTCAGGAGCGTTCTGCAGGGTAGCACTGCCGGAGCAGGCACTGAGGGCAATGGCAAGCAGGGCCGCAATTACGATGGTGAACAGTCTCATGTTTGTATTCCTCCGATCTATGTGCGTGTTCATCCGCGCAAAGGTGGGTTGCTGGGGATGAATCACGAGGGGAGCGCAAGATTTTGCTCCTGCACAGATTCTAGGGTGCTTCGAGCAAAATTTCAAATTTTGAATAAATATTCAAGAAAAAATAATTGGAAATTTAATGTGACTTCTTTTTCAACAGCTTAGCGGCGGGTTTTATCCTCAACTCGCCAACATTCTCAAGGCCGCCGTCCGCCTGACTCCGACAGGCAAAATGTGCCCGGGGGCCTCCTCCGACCGCGGGAACCCAAGCGCTACTCCCTGCTGAGCAGGCGCAGGTTGCCGGTGCTGCGCAGGTGAATTGCTGCCAGGCGTCCGTTGACAATTGCCGCTCCGCGCAGCTCACCGCCACTCTGGCTGCTGATCCGCAGGGTCTGGCTCCAGGCGCTGCCCCGCGCGTCGTGGCTGCGCATGTAATGTACGCCGCCTTCCGTACCGGGATTGCCGGTGAACAGCAGCACGGGCTTGCCATTGTCAAGCAGCAGCTGGGCATCCGCCTGCAGACTGCTGACCTGCACGATTTCCACCGGTGTGGTCCAGTCACTGAACAGCGGTGAACGGGCATGACTGGCATGGACACTGTACTGTCCCGCTGCCTCAAGCACGGTGTAGACCAGCAGCACGCTGTCAGAGGTACTGAGCGACTGCAGCCGCAGCACGTCCGGCGCAGCAAGCAGATCCTCCGATCCATTCCAGTCCTGGCCGTTGCCATCGGGGTCGCGATTGGCAACTATCATGCCACCTTCATGGTAGACCAGCAAGGCACCGCCCGCAGGATCCTGCAGCTGGGTACTGAGTGGCAGGTCCGGAGCCAGGGAGCCGGAGATCGCCACCGGGCTGGCCTGCCAGGCGGACCCGGTGCTGTCCAGCGCCCGGATGTGATGCCAGGCCCCGCTCTGGTCAGAGCCATAGCTCACTCCCGGCAGGCCACTGTAGTCCGCCAGCAGCGGCAGGCCCCGGTTGTCCCGATCAACCCTGAACACCGGGCCGGAAACAATCTTCTGCGGCAGGGCGAAATCAGAACCGTCAGAGTTCAGGCCCCGGAGCACGAACATGTCGTGATCCGCCTGGGCAGCCGTGCCCTTGAGGCTCAGCAGCAGGGGCACCCCGCCGCTGACCGAGAAGTCCAGCAGACGCATGCTGCCATCCGGGTAGCCATTCAGGTCGGCATCCACGAGCATGCCGGTAACTGGCCAGTTGTGACCATCGGCATCCGCACTGCGCTTGAAATAGACAGTGCTGCCGCTGGCCTGCCAGGCCACTGAGGCGCGGCCCCCGACGGTGCGCAGCATGGCGTTCTGGGGGTTGACGATGCCGGTGTTCCAGTCCTGCCAGCCCAGCGTCGCCGGGGAGACCGTGAAGTCCCGGCTGTATGTGTCCGTCATGCCGTCGTCATCCGTGACCCGCAGGCTGATCGTGTACTGTCCGCTGCTGATCAGGCTGAACTGCGCAGCCGGTTCAGTGCTGGCATACTCATAGATTCCATCATCGTCAGGATCCCATTCGTAGAGGGCGACCGGCCCATCCGGATCCGTGCTGCCAGCGGCACTCGCCACGACGTCAAAGGGAGCTGTGCCGCTGTAGCTTGCGGCCGTGTAGAAGGCCTCCGGTGGCTGGCCGCTGCTGACGGAGATTGCCAGCGGCTCGCTGGTATCCCGGAACCCGTAGCTGTCAGTCAGGCGCAGCACGGCTTCATGGTTTCCCTCCGCGGCATATTCATGCTGGGTAGTGAAGTCATCCGTGCTGCTCACATCCCAGATGCCGTCATTCTCGAAGTCGAATTCAATCAGCACGATGTCATTGTCGGGATCGGAACTCGCACTGCCATCCAGGCTGACCAGCAGCGGTGGTGCACCTGAAAGCGGACTGCCGCTGAGCAAGGCCACGGGAGGACTGCCGGCCTCGGTACCGACGGTCACGGTGGCCGGCTCACTGACGGCCACGCCACCGTTGTTGTCAGTCAGACGCACCACGGGATGGAAGGTGCCATCGCCGGTGTAGACATTACTGGCGGTCAGCTGGGTGCCGCTCTGGTCATACTCACCGTCCCCGCTGAAGTCCCACTCCACGAGCACGATGCTGCCGTCCGGATCCGTGGACTCAGTGGCATCCAGCTCCACCAGCAGCGGGGAGGGGCCAGCCCCGGGCACCACGCGCAGCACCGGCAGCGGCGGGAAGTTGCCACCCACATTGATGTGCTGCACCGCGGAGAAGGCAAGTGCGCCGTCGTCATCCCGGACCCGCAGCACGACCTCATAGTCACCGGGGACCGTATAGGTATGCTGGGCTCCGGGGTCGCTTGCTTCCGATATCTCATATGTGCCATCGTTGTCAAAATCCCAGTCAAAGCTGACGATGCTGCCATCCGGATCATTGCTGGCGGAGGCATCGAAGCTGACCGGAAGCGGCGTGTTGCCACTGATCGGATCAGCCGAGAACAACGCCTGTGGCGCCTGGTTGGGAGGTTCAACCGTGATCGTGAGCGGGGCACTGACACTGACGGCACCACTGTCATCCGTGAGGCGCACCACGGCCTCGTAGTCACCGACGGAGTCATAGCGGTGCAGGGTCGTGAGCGTTGTACCGGTATCACGATCAAAGATCCCGTCATTCTCGAAGTCCCATTCGACGAGCACGATCTCACCATCGGGATCGCTGCTGGCACTGGCATCCAGCAGGGCATTGAACGGCACATGGCCGCTGGCGGGATCGGCACTGAGCAGGGCCTGCGGCGGCTCATTGACGTGGAAGTGGAGGGCATAGGGCCGCGAGGGGACTCCATCGTGGCTGGCCGTCAGCTGATAGCTGCCGGCAGCGCTCGGATCAAGCTCCAGCATGTTGCCACTGATCGTCGCGCCGGCGGCTCCACTGACCAGGTATTCCGTCAGCGGGTCGCTGCTGACATCCGTATCATCAGGCAGCAGCAGGCTCAGGGCAATGCTGGCCGGCAGGCTGGGACGGTAGGGGTCGGCTTCACTGCCGCTACCTGCCAGCGAACCGGAATCCTCCAGGGCCAGCAGCGGCTGGATGGAAGGGTAGGTGAAGATGTAATCGGTCGGAGTACCGGTCTCATCAGCATTGTAAGGGGCCAGGCGCAGCCAGCGATAGCCGGGGTCAGCGGCATAGCTGTAACTGAAGTGCAGCAGGTCCTGGGCAGGCAGGCCAGTGGCTTCAGCGAATGCCACATCCGCCAGCAGCGGGGTATCGTCAACACCGAGCCAGTCCGGCGGGGCTGCCAGTTCCCAGATTCTGTAGCCGGACAGGCTGCTGCCGTAGTTCACTCCGATCGGTGTGATGTCGGCAATGTTGATTTCCGTGTTGCCATCGCCATCAATGATGGCCTGAGCCGACATGGGATCGGCTACACTCTCGCCGAAATGGATGCCGATCGGAGTCAGGTCCGCAATGTTGACCTCACTGTTCTGGTCGTAGTCGCCGGTGTTGGCATAGTTCCAGCTCAGGCTCCAGTTGCCTTCGTCCCACTCCACAGCCTGCACATCCGCATTGATGCGCGCGGCTGTCCGTTCCACTTGATCCGTCCGTTGCGCCAGCCTGAAATGCGCAATGCAACCACTGCCCGTGAAGCCCCCTGCTGATTCAGGGTGAAGCAGCACCTGCCCATGCGCCAGCAGTCCCGGCCGCACTTCCAGACTGTGATCAATCAGCTGTGCGGGCCCACCCAGCAATCCGCTTGATTCCGCGCTGGCAAGCTGCCAGACCTGCGGATCGTAGCTGATTTCCACCGCCAGGCTGTGGAGTTCAACGGCATTGCTGATCAGCAGATCCAGCTCCAGACCGTTTTCGCTCCGATGCTGCTGCAGGCGCAGTTCGCCGTTGAAACCAGCATTGTCAAGCATCGTGGGAATGCGCTGCAGCTCCAGTGCCTGGACTTCGGAAACTGGAGAGCTGCCACTGCCACAGGAAACGCACAGGAGGAGCAGAATTGTGGCGAGCAGGCTGGCGATGGATCGGCGGGCATTGTTTGTCATCACAGCCTTATTTTATCCCGCAGGACAAAAAAACGCAGGGATGGCCTGAACGCTCCTGACTGACTCCCGCCCTTGGAGTACGGCCTATGAAGGAAATGCAGATCGAATCATTGCAAGCAATCAGGCAGCTATGCTCAGGCCAATCCCGCTGCAGAAGATTGTAGGGCAAGGAGCGGATCTGGCTGGTGATCAGTTGCCTGCGTTCCGAGGGAAACAGTTCCATGGCTCAGGCGCGGCGCGTACCTGCGGCATGCATGCCGTTGGCCACGATGCGCAGTGCGCGCCCGAAGCTTTCCGCAGCCTCGGCCTGGTCGCCATAGAAACCGCCGAGCTCGAGCTTGACCGCGCCATGCACCGTAATCAGCAGCTGTTCCACGGCATGCTCAGCAGTGATCCCCTGGAACATCCCACTCCGCTGCGCCAGACGCACCACCTCGAGCATGATCCTGACAGGCTCCTGCTGGCGCAGCAGTCCCACATCCGGCGGCTGGAATTCCGGAACCGGCCGGCTGAACATCAGGGCGAAATGCACGGGGTAGTTCAGCGCGAACTCCCGGTACTTCCAGCAGAGCGTGCTGAGATACATCAGTGTGTTCTGGGACTTGGGAGCAGCCTGGAACATCTCGGTCATGATCCGGTAGCCATCCCGGTACAGTTCCTCGAAGAGTCCCAGCTTGCCACCGAACAGGGTGTAGACGAGCTGGGTGGTTGAATCCAGCTTCAGGGCCAGCTTGCGCAGCGACAGGCCCTGAAAGCCTGATTCCTCGATCATCAGGACAGCGCAGTCAAGTACGGGCTGAACCCTGTCCTGCTGGCGCGGACTGGCTCTCTTGAAGGAATCCATAACATCGTTATAGCATTGATCCGGGGCAATCCGTCACATTTCCCTGGCCAGGCGCAGCAGTCTGACTGACAGCCGCTCCTGCTGCTGTGATTTATGGTTTAATACAATTGGTATCGGCGGGGCCGGCTGAGATCCACCCATTGGGATGAATGCTTTGGAATGGCTGGGGAACTAGGATTCGAACCTAGACTACCTGATCCAGAGTCAGGCGTCCTACCGTTAGACGATTCCCCAATGGGGACGATGATTATAACACGACTGACACATGAGGAATTTCAATGAAGCTTCCGCTTAGACCGTATGGCTTCCTGACCCTGATGCTACTGCTGCTGCTGGGTTCATGCGCATCCTCGGGGCAGTCACAGCCAGCCCTGGAGCAGGAAATCGTGCCTGCCGGCGAGGTTCTGCCGGGCTGGCCACCACACGATCTGCCCGGACGCAGTGCCAGTGATGACAGTGTTGAAGTGCCGGGCAGTGACTTCGACTCGGCCGGAGGCGGGGCCCATGCGGTGTCCACCGTCTGCAAGCTCAATGATGGCAGTGCTCCCTGGGCAATCTATGGCATGGGCAGCTTCGACCAGGTGGAGCTGGGTTCCATCCAGGTTGACTACAACATCCTCAGCGGTGCCGGCACGGTTCTCTACATAGGCATGGCAAACTATCAGCAGGACCGCTGGGAGTGGTTCAGCACGACCCAGAACGGCAGCTTCACCTTTATTCCCGTCAATCACGCACATTACGTCTCAGCTTCGGGAAATGTGCACATTGCCCTGCTGCGTACGGGCCCGGCAACAATTGACATCCAGAAGCTGTCCTTCAACCGCATCGGTGACATCTCGGTGCTCACCCCCCAGAACCTGCGCTACGACGAACTGACCCCGGAGAACACCGGCCTGCTCTGGGATCCCGTTGCGGGCGCCACGGGTTACAACGTCTTCCTTTCGCGCTATCCCGATCTGAGCAGTCCGATCCAGCTCAACACGGAACCTGTGACAGTTCCCGAGTTTGACTACACACCCGGGATCCGTGGCGTGATCTTCTACTACTACGTGACGGCACTCGGCACCACCGAGTCCGCACCCAGTGACTACATTGACCTGTTTGCACCGACCATCGACATGCCCGAACCGCAGAATCCGCGGATCGTGGAATCCACCCCGGATAGCCTCATAGTTGGCTGGGACTGGGATACCGAAACCTATGGCCCGGAACCCGCCAACGGCTGGTACGTATATGTCAAGGCCCAGAAGGACTTCAACCTTGATCCGGTGATCTTCACAAAGTACCGCAGTTCACCGGGACACCGCACAGCGACGTTCACCGGCCTGGAAACCGGCACCCTGTATTTCTACCGCGTCGTCGGCGCCAGCATCAACAGTTCCCGGGGACGCATGACGGACGACCTGCCGGCAATCACCGGCAACTACTGGGACTGGACGCAAGCCAGCCCGATCGCCAACGGAACCGAACCCATCCGTGCGGTAGCTACCGGCAACGAGGCAAGTGCAGTGTGGTTTGACAGTGGGAGCGTCGTGTTCGCACAGGGAATTGCTGACAACTGGTCAGCTGATTCATGCGGGCTTGATGCCGGGGATGAGTACTTCTCGAATTACCTGGACATTTCCGAGCGCAACGGCAACTACATCGTCAGCACTTATGACAGCGTGGCTCTGGACCTTTACGCCAGTACCGGAGGCCCAGGCAACTGGACCAGTGAGTTCATTGCCGACGGCTTCACATCTGATCCAACCAAGCAGGTCCCGGCGGCGGGGCACCATGGCGACTGCGCCGTGTCAGATGACAGTTATGCCATTCTCTACAAGGACTGGTATGCTGACATGACCTACACCCAGACGCGGCCCATTGCCGGTGGCAGCTGGACCAGGGACAATGTCAGGCCACTCACCCGTGACTATCCAGTGGGACTGTGCATACAGGCCAACGGGAACAACATGGAATTCCTCTATTTCGATTATGAGGCGCATGAGCTGTTGTTCGGTGCAGGCCCTGCGCCATATTCCATCAACCAGATTTCCGATAACCAGGGTGCCAACATCGGCATTGCTCCTGATCTGGTGATGACTGCGGGAGGCTGGGTCAGCGTCAGCTATGACGTCACGAATGATGACCTGTACCTGCTCCGGCAGAACGGCTCCAGCTGGGATCTTGAGGATATCGCCGTTGTGCCCGGTACTTCGAGCGGCTATGGCCGCAATGCCCGGCTTGAGCCTTTCCGCGACGGGCTGCTTGCCGTGTTCCTGGATGATGCCAACCACTGGAATGCTGCGGTCTTTGACGGAACTGAGTGGTTCCAGCAGGCCATGCTCCTGCCGCTGATCCAGCCATCCACCGGTGCAGAGCTCGTGGTTGTCAATGATGTGCCTTACTTTCTCGTTCGCGAGCTGTCGAATTCCTCACCGGACAAGGGTAAGGTGATCTGCATAACGGGTGTCATTCCAGCCTTCGAAGACCTGTAGTGCCGGATTGCATTGCGCCCGAGGGCGGAAATTATGGATAATCTCTGAGAGCGGAGAAAGAGAAAGTTCATCCGCAACCGGCTAATCAGGGGGTTAGTATGGCGAGACTGCTGGCTGTTGCAGCATTCATGTTGCTGGTACTTGCTTCATGCGGCGGAGAAAGGAATGCAGATGAGCTTCTGCCTGCCGAGAATGCGTCGCATACCATGCCGCTGCCGGATTTCAGTTCGGGACTGCCGGCCCTTCCCAGCGAGCTGCTCAGTGTGGAGCGCAGCATCAGCGACGATAGCGTGATGCTCCAGGGCCGCGAGTGGTCCGAAAAGAGTGACAATGCCGAGGAAATCGGCAGCACACTGGAGATCAACGGCCCTGACAACGCCTGGGGCATCTATGCACTGGCGGGCTTCGGCCAGGTTCTGCCCGGCAATGCCTACTGCTCCTTCTGGACCGAGGAGGCTACGGCCTGCCAGGTCTGGCTCGCGGTGGCGGATTTCCAGCTGGATCGCTGGGTCTTTTCGCAGTCCGCCCGTGATGACTTCGGCTTTGAATTCCCGCAGGGCGGGAACTATGTCTCGCCGACGGGTAAATGCTATGTGCTCGTGCTGCGAACCGGCGAAGGCAGTTCGAAGATCTACTCCCTGACCTTCGGCCGGCGCGGAGCCACGGATCTTGAAGCACCTGCCGGGCTGGCCGCCGATGCACAGCCGGGACTGGTCAACCTGAGCTGGCTGGCCGTGGACGGGGCCAATGGCTACAACATCTACCGGGCCTACGACCAGAAATTCAATGACCCGATCAAGCTGAATGAGAACCTGCTGACGGAACCGGTCTATGCAGATGACTGGCTGGTCAGTGGAGAGATGTACTTCTACCGTGTCACCGCTGTCGCCGCCATTGAAAGCGACTTCAGCAACACGGCCGGCGTCTTCGTACCGGCGGCGGACCTGCCGGCTCCGCAGAATCTGCGCCTGATAGATGCGGGTGATGACTTCATTGAGTTTGCCTGGGACTGGAACCAGGCAAATCCTTCCGGCTGGGCCGTGTACATTGCCAACGGTCGCGACTTCAATCTGGAAGCGCCCACCGAGAAGAAGAGCATCTCGCAGGGTGTCGTGCGCAGCTACAAGTACAGTGGACTCAATCCCGGTCGGCTCTATTACATCCGGATGGCCGCCAGCCAGAGCGGCGCACTGGGCCGCATGACTGAGGCTCTGCCCTGCCTGACCGGCGACCAGTGGGAATGGTTTGATGTGGAGGAAATCGGTGAAGGCACCGAGCCCGTAGCCGCGGTGATCGCCGATGGCAGGATCTGCTGCTCATATCTGAATGACAATGCAGTGCACGTCGCGCTCAACGGCGGAGAGGCCCAGCCCTGGACCGTGGAAAGCACCGCCCTGGACGAGACGGAGACATTCCTTGATCCGCTGTCCGGTGAGGAGCATCCAGGCAATGGCTTCGGCGGTGTCCTTGATATCGACTATGCCAGCGGGACCTACCTGATTGCCTCCGTCACACGGTCAGGAAATGACTTCTACGCTGCCATCGGGGCCCCCGGGGAGGGCTGGACCGTCGAGCGCATTGATGAAGGTTCCGCCTTCGGGATGTTCGATGTTGCCAGTGCGGGGCTGTACGGCTCCGTGGCGATCAGTGCGAATGGCTACAATGCTTCCGGAAATGACTATGAACTGCAGCAGTACTGCCTGTACACGCGGGCCTTCGGCAGCGGCAAACCCTGGATCAAGAAGCAGATCCGCCATCAGCCGGAGGCCCTCCCGATCGAGTTTGACCTTGAGGTCCTGGACGGTGCCCTGTGGGGCAGCTGCTTTGACTTCACCAACCGCCAGCTCTACCTCTGGTCCGAACTGGACGGCTTCACGCAGGTGACTGACAACCCTGATGGCGTGACACTCGGAATCTACACCGATCTGGAACGCATGGGTGATCGCTGGGTCTCACCGGGCTATCACGGCGGTGAACAGAACCTCTACTTCCTCGAGGAAGGCAGCGGTGAGTACTGGGATGCCAACCCGATCTACGTCCAGGATGACTACCGTACCGGGCGCAATGTGCGCATGGAGCCCTTCCGCGACAGCGTGGTCTGCGTCTACATGGGCGGCAGCACCCGCGACTGGTACTGCTCCGTGCTGCGCAGCGGCGGTGTCTGGGAGACGCAGCTGATGAAGATCGGCGAGATCGACGCCTACGAGAAGTGCGATCTGAAGATCCTCGACGACCGCCCGGTGTTCATGGTTGCCGACCGCATCACGAAGAAGGTCTACGCCGTGCGCGGCAACATCCCGCAGGAGTAGTCCGGCGGGTGCTATCGTCAGCGCCGTGTTTGAACAGGCACTGCGCAGGCTCTACGCACTCGGACCCGGGCGGATGGTCTTCGGCCGTGACAGGCTGGAGCGCGTGCTGGCCCTCGCCGGAAACCCTGAGCGCAGCTGCCCGGTTGTGCTCGTGGGCGGCACCAACGGCAAGGGCAGCCTGGTTTGCGCCCTGAGCAGGGCGCTGGCAACGCGCTGGCGCACGGCGGCCTTCGTCAAGCCGCATCTCGTGAGCATCCGTGAGCGCTGGCGCATAGATGACGGCGACATCAGTGAGGAGCAGTTCAGCTGGGCTGCCAACCGCGCCTGTGACCTGATTGAACAGAGCGGCGAGGTAATCAGCTTCTTCGAGGCCAATGTGCTGCTCGGTGCGCTGCTGTTCGAGCGTGAGCACTGCGAGATTGCCATCTGGGAGGTCGGGCTGGGCGGCACGCATGATGCCTGCAACCTGCTCGATCCGCAGATCTCCGTGCTGACGCATGTCGGGCTGGACCACCAGCAGATCCTCGGGGATACGGTGGAGCTGATCGCCGCTGACAAGGCCGGCATCGCCCGCGAGGGCCGGCCCCTGATCCTCGGCCCCTGTCTGGCTGGCAACGAGGAAGCCTATGCCCGCTACGAGCCGGTTGTCAGGATGCATGCGCATGCCGAGGAAGCCCGCTACATCGCCCTGCCGGCGGAACAGGAAGCGGGCAGCTTGCTGCCGGCGCTGCTGCTGGCTGTCAACCGCGAGCTGGAGCCGCTCGGGTTCGGGCTGGATGAGGAGGAGCTGTTCGAGGCCGCGCGCACGCTGCGCCATCCCGGGCGGCTGGAGCGCCGCCTGCTCCGGGGGCAGCATGTGCTGCTGGACAGCGCGCACAATGCCGATGCTCTCTGCATGCTGGCAACACACATCGCGGCTGACTACGGTGGCCCGCTGCCAATCATCTTCTCCTGCCAGAACACGCGTGAGCCGCTGGAGATGCTCGGGATCCTCAGGCCGGTGATCTCCCGCCTGACTCCCGTTGAAATCCCCGTGCTGCGGCCCTGTCCCGTTGGCAGGATTGCGGATGCCGCCGAGCAGCTCGGCATTCCCCTGTCACTGCCGGAGGGTTTCGAACTGTCACAGGTTCCGCAGGAATATGAGGTGGGCCACATCACCGAGCTGGATCCGCCTGACAACCGCACGCGGTGGATCGAATCCGTGGAGCATGCCCTGCTGTCCGCCACTGCGGAAGCGCCGCTGGTGATCTGTGGCAGCATCTACTCGATGGGCGAGATACTGAGGGTATTTGAGTAGTTAGTGCTTAGTTGTTAGTGCTTAGTTAGTCAGAAGATCCACCGCAAAGTTATTCAGCGTCAAGACATAGCATCTCAGCATCCGAGGCCTGCGAATCTACCCTTCACGACTTCTTCGATACTGCAGAATCACGACTAACAACTAACAACCAACCACTCTCCTCTCATTGCTATGCTTATCCCATGCGCCTGATTGCCGGCCTCTGTCTGATTCTCAGCCTGCTGCTGGCAGCCCGAGCAGCGCAGGCGGTGCCCTTGGCCGACTTTGATGAGATCCTCAGCTCCGATGCCCCGCGCGATTCCTTCCTGCTCTTTCGCTGGGAGCAGCATCCGGATGTCTATGTGATCCACTTTGACAGCTACCTCTACCAGAGCCGGGCCTTCTCGCGTACTGCCCTCTACCAGGAGATGGCTGAGTCACGCGGACGGATCATGTCGCAGGCGGAACTTGAAGCCTGGTTCAGCGATCAGGGTGTGACGCTCGAGGGACTGTTCGGCGCGCATGACTACGACACGGATGATCTGGCGCGCTACTACAATGCACTCTGGCAGAGTGGCGAAGCCCTCTATGATGAGGAGCGCCGTGTGGCTGAGGTGCTGGTCGGTGCCGGGCTGCTGGAAGCGGCACTGCCGGCGGCCGGGGAAAGCCTGCCCAGGGACAGCGCACCTTTCCGCGCCACAGGGGAGCAGGCCGTGATTTCCTTCGCCTCGCGCCTGGCCCTGCGTGAATCCCGCCACGGGATGCAGGGCCGCACTGACCGCAGCTATGAGCGCGGCGCGCTCTATCACGAGATGCTGCATGGGATCTTCTTCACCGAGCCGGAGTATGAACGGCGCTGCCGCGAATTCTGGCAACAGCAGCTGAACGCGGATGAGCGGCGGGCCTTTTCCACCCTGCTGGCCAGCCTCAATTACGACCCGGCCTTCGAGACCCTGATGATCAATGAGTTCCAGGCTTATCTGCTGACACCGCCGGCCCCGGCCAGCGGTTCACGGATCCTGCTGGAGCGCGGCCAGCGCCTGCTGCAGCCGGATTTCATGCCCGAGTATGTCAACGAGGATGACAAAGCGCACTTCCTCGAACATGGCAACGACTTACTGGAGCGGATCCGCGGCAGCCTGCGTGATGAACTGCGGGCATGGGTGGGGGAGGAGTATCTGATCGATGGGAATTAGTTCCTGCCCCCTGTTCCCTCATTCTGCTACACTGCTAACGACGCGCAATCTCATATCGGGGTTCCCCATGAGCAAGGATGACACCGGGATGTCCGGTTCCGACGACAGCCACATGCCTCCCGCCGGCAGTGCCGGCAACGGCGGCCATGCCCCCTCGCGGCCTGGGCCGCTGCATGACCTGGGCTTCAGCCACGGCTATGCCCAGCGCTCGCGCTTCATCCACGGAGAAATGGTCAGCCCGCACTGGGACTACAGCCACCACGTCGTCCCGCCGATGAGCGCTTCCGCCACCTACCGCCTCGACAGCGGCCAGCGTGGAGCCCAGGGCTTCTGCCAGTTCGGCACGACGGAGGAGGTGGAGCAGGAGATCCTGATCTACGACCGCCTGCAGGAGCCCACGAGTTCGATGCTGGAGGACCGCCTGGCCGAGGCCGAGCGTGCCGCGGTCGGCATCAGCTTCTCCACCGGAATGGCGGCGATCTCAGCCGCGATCACCTCGCTTGTCACCACCGGCCAGCATGTGATCGCGCACAAGTGCCTCTATGGCTGCACGGCCTCGCTGCTGAAGAACTGGTATCCGCGGCTCGGGATCAACGTGACCTTCATCGACGCTGACAACCCGGATGAACTGGCCGCCGCGATCCGTCCGGAGACCCGCGTGGTCTACCTCGAGACCCCGGTCAACCCCACGCTCGAGATCATCGACCTGCGCCGCCTGAGCGACGTGCTGGACAGTGTCAACCGCCGCAGGCCCCCCGAGGAGCGCATCTACTCAATCTGTGACAACACCTTCGCCACCCCGGTCTGCCAGCGTCCGCGCGAGCACGGCATCGACGTCGTCGTGCATTCCCTGACCAAGGGCATCGGCGGCTTCGGCACCGACATGGGCGGGATGGTGATCTGCCCGCTGGAACTCGAGCCCATCTACAAGCTCTACCGCAAGGACTTCGGCGGCAGCCTGAGCCCGAAGGCCGCCTGGCCGCCGCTGGTCTACGGCCTGCCGACCCTGCCGGTGCGCATGCGCCAGATGCAGTACAACGCGCAGAAGGTGGCGGAGTATCTCAGCGGGCACCCGCTGGTTTCCCGTGTGCGCTACCCGGGCCTGGCTGACAACCCCGACCATGAGGTCGCGCGCCGCCAGATGACGAACTTCGACGGGGCCTTCATGCCCGGCAGCCTGCTCTACTTCACGCTGAAGGAGGAGCCGGGCAGCAATGCGAATGCCGAGGCCTTCATCGACTTCGTTGCTGACAACAGCTATGTGATCACGCTGGCGGTTTCACTGGGACAGGTCAAGACCCTGATCGAGAACCCCTGCTCGATGACGCACAGTGCGCTCGACCCGGAGATGCAGGCCGAAGGCGGCATCGAACCGGGCGGGATCCGCCTGAGCTGCGGGATCGAGGAGACGAATGACATCCTGCGCGACCTCGAGGCGGCCTTCGCGCATGTTGCCGGAATCAAGCGGGAGCGGGTCTAGATCCATCAGTTTCCGACAGCAAAGATCTCATGCTCATGCTGTCCGAAATACGTGACGCCATCAGCTCCGATCACCGCAGCACCGGCGGGAAATGCAAAACCACCGGTGATTTTCCATTTGAGGGAACCATCCTGGTCAATCGCATACATGTTCTGGTCAGCCGATCCGATGTAGACGGTTCCATCTGAACCGATGACGGGTGTCGAGCTTGCGCTCTGGAGCATGGGAAACTGCCACTTCATGGTGCCATCCGGGTGCAGCGCATAGACAATCCCTGAGCTCGAGCCGAAGATGATGGTTCCATCCGCGGCAATCGATGGGCTGTCTGGCCCGCCGGATGGCAATTGATATGTCCAGTGTTCCGAGCCCCCGGGATTGAGTGCGCGCAGGTTGCCAGCATTGGCGACATAGACGATTCCATTGCCGTCGATAGCCGGCGCACCTCTGACTCCGGAAGGTGGATCGTACTGCCATGCCAGGCTGCCATCCGGATCAAGCACATACAGGCTGCCCCCGTCACTGCAGAAGTAGATCCTTCCGTCAGGATCAATTGCGGCAGCGGGTCCGAGGATGTCGTTGCCGGCGGTGAAGCTCCACTTCAGGGTGCCATCCGGATTGACAGCGTAGAACTTGTTGTCAAGGCTTCCGAACAGCACGGTCCCGTCCGCCGCGATTGTCGGTGAACTCCTGACATCGTCCCCCGTGGCAAACCTCCACTTCCGTCTGCCGTCAGGCAGGACCGCGTGCAGGAAGTTGTCATCACTGCCGAAGTACAGCGTTCCGTCCGACCCAAGGGCAATTCCCGCAGTTATCGCCTCTGCGCTCGTGTATGTCCACTGAAGGAATCCATCATGATTCAGGGCGTACAGCCTGCCGTTCCAGCATCCGGCGTAGATCGTACCCTCGGGAGTCACCGCCAGTTCACCACTGACAACATTCGGAGTCAAGTATGACCACCTGATGGCCGATGTCTGCGCCCCGAGATTGGGGCTCTGCCGGTTGTTCATCGTGTCATAGCCAGGCAGCGACCAGGGACCGAGCGAGACCTTGATCACTTTCCCTGTCTCGGCCTGTGCGCCCATGTCGTCCGTCACCCGGAGCCGGACCCTGTAGGAAGCCCGGGCCAGGTAAGTGTGCGTGGCGGAAGGACTGCTGCCGTTCGCGTCCCAGTTGCCATCACCGTCGAAGTCCCACTCATACCTGGCAATACTGCCGTCAGGATCCAGCGAGGCTGATGCGTCAAGTCTGACCATGTTCCCCGCCTGAGGCAGTTCATTGTCAACGGACAGGGAGGCACTGGGCAGTTCATTGCCTGCCACGTTGACATTGATCTCAATGCTCGCCGTGTCCCGCGCACCGTCGTTGTCCTCGACCCGCAGGGTCGCATTGAAGATGCCCGGCCCGGCATATACGTGCATCGCACTGCCAGCCTCGCCGATGGCGTCGTAGAGACCGTCGCCGTCCCAGTCCCAGGCGTACTCCACGATGCTTCCGTCCGGATCGATGCTGCCTGAGGCATTGAAGCTGACACTCAGGGGAGCATCGCCACTGCTCAGATCCACCTGCAGGTCGGCCGTGGGAGCTATGTTGTCCGGATCCGCGGGCGAGCTGACGAGGATCGCCAGGGTGTCAACGTCCCAGGCCCCGCCGTCATCCACAACCCTGAGCCGGGCGTTGTAGAGGCCAGGCGCGGCATAGGTGTGGTTTGCGGAAGTGACATGCACTATGTCAGTGTCGTCCCAGACGTCGTAGGTACCATCACCATCGAAGTCCCAGCCACCGCCGGCTATCGTGCCATCGAAGTCCGTGCTGTCGGTACCGCTGAAGCTCACGTCCAGGGGAGCTATGCCGCTTGCCGGCGTGGCCTGGGCCTGCGCGACGGGGCGACTGTTGCCACTGATCAGCAGGCTGACACTGCCAAGGGCCACAGCTGTGGCATCCACTCCATGCCCACGCACTGCCGGCCGGATGATTCCCAATCTGTCCGTTGCCACTGCGAAGCTGCCGCTGCTGCTGCCAAGGATCTCAAAGCTGCCATCGCCGTCCAGGTCGAAGTCGTAGCTGTCCGCTCCAGTCGCATGCAGGCTGACTGTCTCCTGCAGCATGGCACTGGGCCTGTCCAGGGTAACCGTCAGGTCCGGGACCCTGCCTTCCAGAGCGGTCGCGCTGACCAGCTGACTGAGAGCCGATTGATTGCCGGAGAAGTCGATGGCACTGACCCTCACGAACAGCTCTTCTCCCGGTGTAGCGGGGAAGAAGTGTTCGGTACTGCCTTCGAGGTATCCAAGCTTGCTGACACCCGCTGCAGCTCCACTGATGAATTCCGATTTGCTGAAATACATCCGGTAGCCGGCCAGGTCGGGGTCCAGCACTTCCTCGAATCCAAGCTGGACTCCAGAGGCCAGTGCCGAGAGACTGAGCTGATGCGGGATATCCGGAGCGGTCTTGTCCAGCGGATCCACGGGATTCCAGCCGATGCCGACGCAGTCCAGGGCTGCACCGTCGTGTACCAGCACGCTGACGAACATGTTGCCAAGCGGGCTGGCCAGCGGGCCGGAAGCGGCAGTGCTGAGCCGGACATGGTTGTCAGTGAAGGGGCCGTGCCACTGCCAGCGGCCGCTGGCATAGTCGGCGATGCCAATGAAATATCCCTTGCCGGTTACCAGGTTCGCATCAATGCCGACAGCGCCGGGCTGCCCGCCGCCCAGCGGGATGCGGTACTGCGCATATGCCGAGCCGCCACTGAGGCTGATGATCCGGCTGGCCTCGCCGTTGTCACTCACATCACCGGAGGAGCTGAAGCGTTCCACACCCGCGATGAACTCACTGTCCCGGTTGATGGCACTGCCGGATCTGGATGTCACAATCACATTGCCATTTTCATCCGGCTGTTCCCATGGCTGCAGCCTGTCCTCAGGCAGGCCAGCGGGAAAACCTGCCACCTGCTGCTGCAGATCAGGCCTGCTTTCCGGCGGCTGCTGGATGGTCCTGCCTGAACACGCAGGCAATATCAGTGCGAAGATCAGGGTGGCGGGAATCAATTTCCACGGTTTCATGCACTGCACCTCTTTGGACTTCCTGGTCAGGGGATATAGCTCAGTATTGCCAGGATCTGAAGCTCAAATGATAGCATCCACTTACTCCGGTAGGCAGGTCTGTATATGCCCGAATTCAGTATGCTGGCTGGAATGTACCAAGCGGGGATTCACCCGTGATCCAGCCATATCCCCAGTACCAGTGCCGCTGGCTGATGCGCCGCGCTGGCTGCCTGACTGAGATTGTGAACCCTTCGCCAGCGGTACTGCCGCTGATCTCCCAGTCAACAATGAACTGCTGAGGATCAGAGTCAGGCAGCGGCAGCTGGACCTGCCAGGCATGGTCCCTGCCATCATTCCAGGCGGTGTAGCTGAAGCTGGCCAGGCCGTCCAGTACCAGCTCAGGTGGTTCATTCAGGTCGCCGGGTCCTGCAGCTGGCAACCTGAGTGACAGCTGGACTCTGTCTTCCGAGATTGCCAGGATGCGTGCTGTGGAAAGCGCTGAATACTGATGGCCCAGCGGCTCAGACTCTCCGATGTGGAACTTCAGCTTGTCCTCACTCTGTCCGTTGCCGGAGTAGAGCAGCGGTACGAAGCCGCCGCTCAGGACTTTGCTGGCCAGGGTATCAGCCGCCTGCCTGTCCATTCCCTCTGAGCCGGTGACCACTGGCTCTCCGAGTGCAATCCCATCCGTGACGGGATTGTCATAGGGCTGGGTGATGATCGGCCAGCAGCCTGACAGCATGACAGTCATCAGTGACATGATCAGCAATCGGCTGCAGACCTTCCGCATCACAGCGTGAACCAGAACAGCTGTGTCACCTCAAGCCGGAAACTATCTTCGTCCTGGCGGCAGTCCACTGTCCAGTGGAGCTCGCGGACATGCGGGGAACCCTCCGCGGGAATGAAGCCAAACTCACGCGGGTTGTCAACTTCCTCCATCAGCCAGCTGGCATCAACCGTGGTGGACATGCTGTCAACATTGAACAGTGAGCCGTCCGGCTGGATGAACTCGATGCGCTGGCTGTTGCTGATCCGCACCTGGCCGTCCGTACCCGCTTCATAGCTGAGTACGACCTCCTCGCCCGGCGCATGCATTCCAGGCTGGTTGACAGCGAAGACGGACTGGTAGCCCCGCTCGGCGGGTTCCTCGAGACCGTTTAGGAGGGCCAGCGCATCTATCCTTTCCAGTCCGCTGTAGCCCAGTTCCGTCTCCAGCCTGTCCAGCAGGGGAGATGCCAGCCCTCTGTCATCGGTCTGGGCCCGCAGCTGTTTGTCAAACAGGCCCTCTATTGTGTCCCGCTGAAGCTCCGTCAGCTGTTCATCGCCTTCCATTTCCATGAAGGACGTACGGATGTTGAGCTGCTCTGCGAATCTTGAGAGCTGGTTTGGCATGAAGAATCCCATGTAACTGCGGCTGACGGACTGATTCACCTGAGCCGTCCAGGGTTCACCATCCCTGCTGCCCTGCAGCTGCCAGTTGATCTGCAGCAATGGTTCGCCACTGCTGACCACGGCCTGATATCGCTGATTGAGCTGATCCGCCGCATCAAGGAAGGCCCTGCGACTGAAACTGCCCTTGAAGGTGATGAGCGAGTCCGCCGGCCTGCCAGCCTGCAGAATGTCATCGGATACCGATGCCATCTGGATCTGCACCAGATCGTCATTGACAGCAGTCACTCTTGGATGCAGCCAGGCATTTGGTACTCCGGGCTGTGACGGGTCATATGTTCTTACTAGGGTTTCTGGTTTGAGCTGCTGATGCCCATCCCTTGCGGCATATAGGGAAATGAACTCCAATGCAGGATCAGCAGCGAGCAGAGCAGTTAGCTCAGCAGCTTCGATCCCGCTGCTTTCCCTCACTTCCAGGTCCGCACTCTGGAATCCCTGGGTGCTGAAGCCAGGGCCAAGTCTGATGGGTCCCGGGCCACCGCATGAAACTTGCGCAAAGCACAGCAAAAGCACTATCAGCAGAAGCACAGTGCGGCTATTAATATCATTCATATCCACTCCCTTTCCCGGAATACTTTATCCGGATTCCCTGCCCGCTCAGTACTTCCCGAACTCCGCATGCATGGTCTGCACGAATTCCACCGTGAAGGGCTTGCCATCCGCCGCACCAGTGAGGATGAAGCTCGCAAGGAATGTGTCGCTCTGCAGCGGTGCATTCTTGACCTTGCGCGGGTTGATCTCATCCAGGTGCTCCTGGGCCTCCAGCCGGTTGAACTGGCCGCGCAGGATCAGGTTGAAGAGATCCGGGTCATCACTCTCGATGACATGGGTGAGTTTCATGTAGGGACCCGAGACATACATGCTGCCCTCTCCGGTCAGCTTCTCGGGTTCGGTGCCGTGTGCCGTGGGACGCCAGGCCTGGCCGCCCTTGCGCACCTGGCTGAAGGTCCAGCCGTCCTGCAGCTGCATCGCGGAATAATCGGGCTCGAACTGACCCTCCACGAAATCCACGCTGCCGAGGTGGAAATTGCGCTGCGCGGATACGCGATTGAGCAGCTCCACGAGCTCCGGGTGGCTGGCAGCGGTGTCAGGATCGGGAATGATGGCGCTGCCACTGAGCACCACATCTCCGATGTACAGGCTTCTCGGCCCCCCGGATCCGCAGCCTCCCAGCAGCAGCGCAGCTAGGCTTAGCAATATTCCCAGCGAAATCCTGGGGATCTGGCGGTAACCCCGCATCGTCAGGAACATGCCTGTATTTTACGCAGGTACCCCGCAGGCAATGGTACCAGTTCCGATGAAAATCATAGATACCAGTCTGACCAGTGCGGCTGGATAACACTTATGCCTACCTGGCACCCTGGTTCCCGCTGCCATTTCGTAACAGGCTTGAATGTAATTAGCATATGTGCTAATAATTAATTAGCACATCCGCTAAGGAGCAAGCATGTCCGCAGCAGGAACCGGAATCGTTGTTGTCTGCACCTTCAGGGTGAAGGAAGGTGCCGATGCGCAGTTTGAGGAACTGCTGGCCCGGCACTGGCCCACGCTCAATGAGCTGGGACTGGTCACCGCGCGTCCCACGCAGCTGTTCAAGGGAGATGAGAAGGGCGGCGGCCGCGTGTTCATCGAGGTCTTTGAGTGGCTGTCCGAGGATGCCTCCCGCCGGGCACATGAACTGCCGGAAGTGATGGCGATCTGGGAGCCGATGGGCGCGCTCGTGGAAATGCGTGGCACGAAGCCTCCGATGGACTTCATCCATGTGCATGACCTGGCGCTGTGAACGAAATCTCCGCCACGGATGGACTGGACCAGCTTGATCGCGTAATGGCCGCCCTGGCCCATCCCCTGCGCCGCCAGGTGTTGCTGGTGCTGCATTTCCGCGGCGGGGAGATGAGTGCCGGCGACATTGCCGAGCGCTTCAGCTGCGCCTGGCCGACCACCAGCCGCCACCTGCGCCAGCTGGAGGAAAGCGGGCTCGTGAGCGTGCGCCGCGACGGCCGCCAGCGCATCTACTGCCTGGAGCGCGAGCTGCTCAGCAATACCGTCGGCAACTGGCTGCACTGGTTCAAGGGCAATGTCCGTCCCAAGTGAACACGCAATCTTCACCGTGAGGAACTAGAATCCTCCCATGTCCAGCATCCTGTTCCTCTGCACGGGCAATTCCTGCCGCAGCCAGATGGCCCTCGGCTTCATGCGCAGCCTGCATCCCGCCTGGCATAGTGAAAGTGCCGGCCTGGAGGCCCATGGCCTGAACCCCCGCGCCGTGCAGGTGATGGCTGAGCTCGGCATTGACATTTCCGGGCAGCCCAGCCGCAGCATCCCGCAGATCAGGGAGCACAATGGCGGTGAGCTGCCGGCCTTTGACTATGTTGTCACCGTCTGCGGCCATGCCCATGAAACCTGCCCGCACTGGCCCGCTGCCGGCCGGATCATTCATCAGGGCTTTGACGACCCACCCAGCCTTGCCAGTGGAATGGATGACGAGGAGCGGATCCTCGCCATCTACCGCCGGGTCCGTGATGAAATCCGTGACTGGATCAGGCAGCTGCCTGACGCGCTCAGCGATTCTGCCAACTGAGAGAGAGCTGGACTGATCTGCCCTGAACCTCGCAGATCCTGATGCAGGGCGCATTGCGGCTTTACTCGGGCCTGAGCCGTGAAATAGAATTGGCTATTCTCATAGTTCGGACCAGACCATGCGCAGACTGCTGCTTCCACCCATTCTCTGCCTGGCAATGCTTGGAATGTCCTGCGGTGGCGGACAGACCACCGCCACCGTCATCCCGCCTGCTGCCCTCGTTGCCGGCAGCGAACCGGCAGGCCCGCCCGCCTTTCCCGCAGACAGGCTGCTGCCCGGCGAATCCCTGGATGGCGCTGGCCTTGTAGCGGCTGAGCGCAATGCCGTCGCCAGTGCATTGGGGATCAGCGACGAATTCCAGCCGGGAGTGGACTACTTGGACTCCAGCGGAGTTGCTGACAAGAACGGCGTGGCGGCAACGCTGCAGGCCGGCCCCGGCGGTTCCGCCTGGCTGACGCATCGCTTCCCGCTTGGCGGACAGCAGCCCGGTGTCGTCAGCGTGGATGTCAACCTGCTGCCCGGTCCGAACGAGTCGAGCTACTACCTGGGTGTCGCCAACTTTGACAGCTCGCGCTGGGACTGGCATGGACCGTTCACCGACAGCCACGTGCGCATTCCGCTTGACACGGAGGCCAGCCACCTCAGTGCACTTGGCAATGCCTGGACCGCCGTGCTCGGATACGATGATGTCAGCATTGACGTCGTGGGTGTTTCCATCAGTCCCGCCAGCCTCGGAGACGGGCAGGCTCCGGCGGCGGTCAGCGGCCTGACGGCCTCAGCTGTATCCGGTGCCGCTGAACTGCAGTGGATTGACAATGCGGAGGGTGACCTAGCGGGTTACCGGGTTTACTGGTCGCAGCAGAGCTTCATCAACCCGCATGCCGTGGGCGTCAGCGCGCTGCCCTATCTGGAGGGGACCAGCCGGCATCTGCTCCAGTTGAAGCCAGGCAGCCATTTCATCGGTGTGAGCGCCTTCGATACCAATGGCAATGAAGGACCGCTCAGCGGGCTGCAGCAGCTCACGATCAGCGGTCAGGCCGGCACAGGACTGCATGTCACCGTGGGATCCAGTTTCTCAGAGATCGGGGAGCAGGTGGAACTGAACGTCTCCGGAGCGGATCTCTACGACATTGACTTTGACGGCGACGGCAGCTTCGAGATCACTGACGACAGCGCCAGCCAGTACTTCATGCCGGCCAGCAGCGCCGGGATCCTGCGGCCGCGGGTGCGCGGTCATGATGCAGCGGGCGAGCTCGTGGCCCTCGGTGGCCTGAGCGTGCTTGTGAGCGTTGCCAACCTGCCGCCCTTCGTGCAGCTCGAGCTCGAAGCAGACAGCATCGCCCCGGGCCAGAGCATCCGCATGAGCGGAGTCAACAGCCAGGACCTGGATGGCACGATTGATTTCTTCGAGTGGGACTTCGACGGCAATGGCAGCTTCGATGACGACACTGGCAGCACGCCCTTCGCCAGCCATACATACACTGAACCGGGCTACTATGACGTCGAGATGCGTGTCACCGACGAGGACGGTGATTCCTCATCCGCATTCGCCACACTGACGGTGCGTGGTGCCAGCAGCTTCCAGCTGGCCGAGACCGGAGCCAGTTCACGACTGCAGATGATGGACGTCGCGGGGCGGCCGGGACTGTTCTTCATCAATGGCGCAACCGACAGCCTGTGGTACATGCGTGCTCTCGATGAGCGTGGCGACGGCTGGCCCAACCCCACGGAAATCTACGACACATCAACCGTGAGCAATGCATTGTCCGTCCAGACCGTTTCCGGCAATCCGGCGGTGGCCTTCCGCAGCAGCGGGCTGGACCGCGTGCTCTACATGCGTGCCAGCAGCAGCGACGGCAGTACCTGGGCCGCGCCGGTCCAGGTCGGCTCGATCAACATGGGCAACGGGCTGGACATGGAGATCGTCAACGGCAATCCCGCGATCATCATGCAGAGCACCGGCAGTGATGAAACCTGGTACCTGCGCAGCAGCAATGTGACGGGCACCAGCTGGAACCCGGGTGTCAAGCTCTTCGACTCGCCGGTCAGCGGCTTCAATCCCCAGCTGCTGCCCACCCAGGGGGGTCCCTCTGCGGTGTTCCTGCAGACAGTACCGCTGCAGAACTGGTACGGAGCAATGGCCAATGATGCGGACGGCATCGCCTGGAGCATTCCGACGGTTGCCGGAGACGCCGGCAATGATGACGGCAACTGGATGGACACCATCGCCTCCGGTCCGGGCTTCATTGCCTGCTACAGCGGTGAGACGATCTACGGCGATCAGCTGCGCGTGAGCTACCTCAGCAACCAGCAGCCCAGTGACTACTGGGGTGAGCCGCAGATTGTCAGCAAGGGCGGCCGCCCGCGGATCGCCAGGCTCGGTAAGTCCAACGGACTGCCCTTCATCATCTTCGAGGAATTCGCAACGATTCCCAAGCGCCTGTTCTACGTGGAAGCCCGCGATGTCTACGGCTTCGACTGGGGCGAGCAGATCGTGCTGCTGGAACACGGCACGGACTATGTGGAGCAGCTCGCCGTGCTCGGCACCGGGGAGCGTGTGATCTTCGCCTACAAGGCTGAGGGTGAGAACGTCATCAATCTGGGCACGGTTTACAAGTAGATGCTGCTGCCGTGCAGTCCGGCCTGAGCCTCCCGGCAGGGTTTAGATGCGCAGCTGTGCCGCACGCTGCAGTTGCATCAGCATATTGATCGAGTTATTCAGGAGATGTGGATGAATCGCTTTCTGCTTTCGCTGGCAGGCCTCTGCCTGCTGAGCTCATTGATGTCGTGTGGTGGAGCGGTCGGAAGAGGCCGCCTCTCGCAGCCGGGGCCAGACCCGGTCCTGCAGCCCGTTCTCGATGCTGGCAGCCTGGATCAGCCGCGCTTTCCCATTGACAATCTGCAGCCGGGTGAGAGCCTGAACGCCGATGGCTACCTGATCCCATCGCGCAATGCCGTTGCCAGCGCCCTGTCCGTCAATGATGACTTCCTTGCAGGGCGCGACTACTTCGACAGTTCAGGCTCAGTCGGCAAGGACGGCGCAGCGGCAAGCATCCAGTCAGGCGCCGGGTCATCCGCATGGACGCTGCACCGCTTTCCGCTGGGAGGCAGCGAACCGGGTGTGCTCAGCGTTGACGCCAATCTCCAGCCTGGCAATCAGTACTACGCCGCAGCTGCCAACTTCACAACCGGACGCTGGGACTGGAGCGGCCCCTTCAGCGACAGCCATGTCCGGATCCTGCTCGATCCGGACTCCAGCCACCTGAGCAGTCTCGGCAATGCCTGGGTCGCCGTGCTGACCCATGACGGAGCGGAGCTTGAGCTGGTCAGCCTGGCCCTGGCCCGGCGAGCAGTGGGTGATACCGACCCACCTGCAGAAGTGACGGGTGTCGGAGGAACGGTGACCGGTGGCAGCATCGACCTCTCCTGGGATCCGGTTGCCGACGGAGACCTGGCCGGTTATGCAGTCCACTATTCCACATCCAGCTTCAACAGTCCGGATGCGGTCGGCGTGCGGAACATCGGCTACCTGGAGGGCAGTACCCGTCATCAGCTGACTCTGCCCCAGGGTGTCTACTACATCCGTGTGGCTGCTGTGGACATCAATGGCAACCGCGGTCCCTTCGCGAGCGGCAGCATCACCGCCGACATCCAGAGCGACACACAGCGGCAGCTCTCGGTCATCCCGGCTTCCACGCTGGTCCCCGTCGGAGCGGAGCTGGGCATCTCGGTTTCCGGGGCTGAGCTGTACGACCTCGACCTGGATGGCGACGGCGTGTTCGAGATCACGGCCTCAGGCGCTGCGGAGCATACGATGCAGCCACAAAACGCCGGCATCCTGCGCCCCCGTGTGCGCGGCTATGACTCAGGCGGCACATATACCGCACTCGGTGGACTGAGTGTGCTGGTCAGCATTGCCAACCTGCCGCCCTTTGCTGACATCAGCGCTTCCGCGGCCAATGTCGCCATCGGGCAGCTCGTGAAGTTCGAGGCCGGCAACAGCATCGACCTGGACGGCAGCATTGCCAAGTATGAATGGGACTTCGAGGGAGACGGTGCCTTTGACCTTGACAGCGGCACGGATCCCGGGGCCAGCTGGACATATTCCGCTGCCGGCCGCTATCCCGCACGCATCCGTGTGACCGATGACAGCGGAGCCCAGACTGTCGCGGCTGTCAGCATCACCGTGCGTGGCGCTGAGTTCATTCCCCTGGCCGAATGCGGCTTCTGTCCCGGCCTGACCCTGGAAACCGTGAACGGAGTGCCTGCACTCTGTTTCATGGACAGCAGCACCAAGCTGCCATACTATGCACTGGCGGGCGACAGCAGCGGACAGAGCTGGGGCACTCCGGTCAAGATCCACGACAATGACAACTGCAACTACGAGGTGGCGCTGGCCGTCGTTGATGGCAATCCCGCCGTGGCCTTCTACGATGACACGCCCGGCGGGGTGATGTATGCCCGGGCCTCCGCCGCCGATGGCAGCAGCTGGGGAACCGCCGTCCTGATTGACAGCGGGGTAAGTTCCGGCTACCAGCTGGACCTGACCCTGATCAACGGCCGGCCAGCCGTTCTGCACTACGGGGGAGACATTGTCTACTACACCCGGGCTGCGGATGCCCTGGGCAGTGCCTGGGGCACGACTGTGACATTGGACAGCACCGCAGGCACAGGCAGCAATCCCGTGCTGCTGGATGCGGTGGATCGCCCACTGGCGGTCTTCAGCAGGAGCACCGGCAGTCCCTCCAGCTGGCGCAGCGCTGAGGGCAATGATGCCGACGGCGGCAGCTGGGGCATTGCGATTGAGGGCAGTGACAGTGACTGGAACAGCGCAAGCCGGCTGGATGCGATCGGGCTGCAATCCGGCCTGCTGGCCTGCTACGTGGCCCAGACAACCAGCCTGGACGAACTGCGCGTCAAGTATCAGCCAGGTGTGCCTGAGAATCAGTGGATCGCCACGAAGCTGGTCTCCAGGTCCACGAACTTCGGCAAGCTGCGCATGGGCATCGCCGGCGGCCTGCCCTTCATCGTGTTCCATGAGCATCTGGCTGAGCACCGCCTGATCTTCGTACCTGCGCTGGACGCCTCCGGCAACAGCTGGGGGGAGGAAATCCTGCTTACGTCCTTTGACGACATCGGCCTGGATGACTTCGATGTGGGCATCGCCGACGGCCAGCCCGTCATTGTCTACAAGAGTTTTGCGGACGACTACATCCGCTTCGGCACGATCTACCACTGATCTGCTGAGTCGGTCTGATTGCCAAGCGGGGGCCTGCGGGTCCCCGTTTCCATTCTTCTAGCGGCAGCCTTCCCGCATCCCGCAGCCGCAGCTCGCCGGAGCCAGCCGGCACCAGACTGCGGCAATCGCGGCACCCGCAATCGGGAAGAGGATGTAGAGCCACAGCGAGTGGTAGTCGCCGCTGGCAATCGCCGGGCCGATGCTGCGCGCCGGGTTGAAGCTGGCCCCGCTGACCGGGGCCGTGGCCCAGCCGTAGAGCCAGATGAAGGACCCCACGCTGAGCGCGATCCAGCGCTGCCGCTGCGGACGTGCAATGCTCCAGAGGATCAGCCACATCAACAGCAGTGTGCCGACGGCCTCAACCGCGATGCTGGCCCAGAGCGGGTAGCTCGCGCTGGGCAGGGTCAGACCCGTGTTGAGGCTGGCCAGCGTCGCGCCCCACAGGACCTGTGCCAGCAGCGCTCCCAGCCAGGCGCCGCAGAGCTGCGCGAGCACGTATCCAGGCAGACTCGGCCAGGGCAGATCCCCACGCAGGGCGAAGGCCAGGCTGACCGCCGGGTTGATGTGTGCCCCGCTGATCCGTCCGCAGGGTGAGGTGATCACGGTCCAGATCACACTGCCGAATCCCAGCAGCACCAGGCCCAGGCGGATCACACCCGGCAGGGCCTCAAGCATGGCAAGGTGCGTGCCGAGGAACAGCGAGATCGAACTCAGGCCGACGAACACCAGAGCCAGGGTGCCGATTGCTTCCGAGAGCATCTGTGCCAGTAGCTGCCGCATCCGGAAATTCTAGCGCTGCCATGTGAAGATTGCGGGAAACCGCCGCATCAGCGCCGGCTCTTGCTGGCGCGGGCCAGGCGCGCGCGCTTGCTGAGCTTCTGGTAGTAGACCATGTGCACATGCGTGCCGCGGAAGTCGAAGTTCTTGCGGATCGTGTTCTCGATGAAGCGCCGGTAGGCCTGGCGGATCAGCATCCTGTCATTCAGCTCGACGAGGAAGGCCGGCGGACAGTTGCCGATCTGGCGGAAGTCGAAGAACAAAAGCTCGCGGTTCTTGACGATCGGCGGCGGGTTGAGCGCCACCGTCTCCTCGAGCACCGTCGCCAGGGCATTGTTGTCAATCCGGCGGTGGAAGTTCTCGCGGGCCCGGTCCGCTGCGGCCAGCAGCTCCGACAGGCCCGTGGCCTGGCCCTCCAGTGCGCAGGTGTAGACCACCTCGGCCCAGGGCAGCTTGCGCAGGTTGCGGCGCACGTAGTCGCTGTAGAGCTCCAGCGCCTCATTGCCCTCGGGGATCAGGTCGCGCTTGTTGACGAGGATCACGATCGCGCGTGAGAAATCCGCGATCTTCTGCGCCACGCGCTTGTCCTGCTCGGTCACGCCGACCTCGGCATCCAGCGTGAGGATCCCGACCTCGCTCGTGCGCAGGCTCTTCTCGGCGCGGATCATCGAGTAGTAGTCGACATCTTCCTTGAGCCGCGTGATGCGCTTCATCCCGGCGGTGTCCATCAGCTCATACTTCTGGCCGTTGAACTCGAACTCGGCATAGAGCGGATCGCGCGTGGTTCCGGCGAGCTCGCTGACAAGCGCCCGGTGCCGGCCCAGCAGCGCATTTGTGATGCTGCTCTTGCCGACATTCTGGCGGCCCACGAAGGCCAGCCGCACGGGTTCCGCGCGCCAGCTTTCATCCGGCACGAACAGCGGCCCGCTGCGGGAGACCCAGGCGAAGGGGTAATCCTCCTCGTCCAGCTCGATGCCCTGCTCCTCCAGCTCGGCGCGCACCAGTTCCTTCTGCTGCTCCTCGTCATCATCGCCGTAGCGCTCGGTCATGAACTGCGGCGTGGCCTCGGGCCATTTCGTCCAGTCCAGATTCGCCACCACGAGGTCCAGCATCTCGCCCAGGCGGCGGCGCGAAAGTGCGCTGATCGTCACCAGGTCCTTGTAGCCGAGCTTCCAGAATTCGCTCGCGAGGAGC
The DNA here is from genome assembly GCA_041395205.1 of bacterium. Lineage (GTDB taxonomy): Bacteria > 4484-113 > 4484-113 > 4484-113 > JAFGCY01 > JAHEFU01. The sequence continues at coordinate 149,125 of JAWLAZ010000001.1, read as the reverse complement.
TCATGGTTCTCGTGCTCCACCTTGTTGACGGCCACGATCACCGGCTTGCCGCTGCGCTTGCGCAGCTCCTTCAGCACCTCGTCATCGGAGAGCGTCATGCCCGTGCGGGCGTCCGCCATCAGGATGATCAGGTCGGCCTCGTCCATGGCGCGCAGGGTGTTCTCGGCGACCGCCATCCACAGCGGATCCTCGCTCTCCTCGCCCAGTCCGCCGCAGTCGATGACCTCGAATTCGTAGCCGTCCCACTCGCAGACGCCGTACAGCCGGTCGCGCGTGATCCCCGGCACGTCGTCCGTGATCGCAAGCTTCTGTCCGACCAGGCGGTTGAAGAGGGTGCTCTTGCCGACATTCGGCCGCCCGATCAGGGCCACCTTCGGCCGCTGTACATCAGTTCCCATGGCGCGCAGATTATACCGGGCAGGCGGGGATACCTATTTATTGAGGTTCTCGCTGCTGAAACTCGCAGCGTCCCGCTGCTATATTCCTTGCATGCATGCCAGCCAGCTGCCCGGCGGTCTCGGAACTGCGGTCAATGACTGCCTGAGGCCGGACGAGAACATCCTCCTTGAAGTGCACACCAGTTCCGGTGAGGGACTCGTGCTCACGGACCTGCGCCTGATCAAGGCCGTTGCCGGGATGGCCAAGGCCGGCAGCCTGTCCGCCAGACGCCATGCATACGTGTCCTTCAACCGCATTCGTGGTCTGCGGCTGACCAAGCGGCACAGCGACGATGACAGTGTGTACTACATCCTGGAAATCGACAGCGACGACATCGGCATGCCCGAATGGGTTGCCCGCACGACGGTGGTCGCCAAGCGGGTCGGTGATGTGTTCGCGCTGTATGGCGTGCTGATCACCAGGCTTGCGGAAATGAAGCTCAGCGGCCAGCTCTATGCAGGCAACTCGCTGAGGGCCGTCTGCCCGCACTGCGACACGCCCTACATCGTGGCGGCGGGGGAATAGAAACCAAAACAGTCCGGGCTGATGCGCGGCAGGATGGAGAGGGCATGCTCTGCCGGCTGCAGCTCTCATGTCACGGCATCCTGCACTATGATCATGCCATGTCCAGGAACACCCTGTTTGCCTGCCTGCTGCTGAGTTGCCTATTGCCAGCTCTTGCCATGGCTCAGCAGAGCCCGATGCTCTACTTCCGCACACTGGACACACGCACGCGCAGAGCAGCCGGTGATTTACCTGTATTACAACCCGGACACGAACCGCAGTCCCTTTGAATACGAATTCAGCCATTACAGGATCAGCCTCGGAGACGACCAGAAGCTGCAGGCCGAGCAGATCAGCCTGCAACCCCTCTACTACGATGGCGAGGGCCGCATCATGGCGGTGATGGATGAGCTGGAGGGCACAAGTGCTGAGGACCGCAGGCAGGACTTCCTTTCCAGTGATGGCCCCTATTCCTACCTGTTCAGCCCCGGGTCGGACAAGCCTGAGGAGATTGCCTACGGCTACCGGCCGCTGAGCCATCTGTCGGAGTTCTACTATTACCGTGCCGAGCAGTTCCTGCTGCTGACCGGCAGCCCCAACCACGATGCCAGCCACCCCGACGCCCTGGCCGTGCTGACCGGCAGTGAGGAGAACCGGCCAATTACTGTGCTGGAGGTACTGGATGACGGCACCTACATCTACCGTTGCATTGGCACCGACCACACGAACCGCCGCAGCCTGCACTACTGCCGCTATGCCGGCATTGATGGCGGTGCAGCAGGAAGCCTTCCATCAGAGCAGCTCTACCCATGCTGCAGCATCGACGGCATGGTCAGCTGCATTGACAAGACGGACTACGGCATCGAACTGTGGAGCTGCGGGGAACAAGCCCTGAAACAGGCCGACCTGCAGCTGCCCCAGCCCGTGGAGGAAATGCCCAGCTTCGCGGCCTGCCTGCCTGACGGCCTGCATGCACTGGTTATCCAGGGCAACTCGCTGATGCTGTATGCGATCAGGCCGGGACTGCCGCAGCTGGAGCTGCTGGACAGCTGGACACCCTGACAGAGCGCTGTTGCCATTTTCCCCTGTAATAGTATTGGGACATGAGCCTCACTGCACGCATCCTTGTTCTGTCAACGCTGCTGCTGTGGTCCTGCAATTCCGGCAGCTCCGCGAAACTGCCCGATGGCTGGCCGGTGGCTGGGATGCAGCTGCCCGCCGATGCGGAGCTGACCGAGCCGATCCCGGCCCTGAAGATGGGCCAGGTCTTCATGTCCGTGGCCGATGGTGACGAGACAAGCTACTCGGAGACCGTGGCCTTCTACAGTGACAACGACTTCAACAGCGTTGCCAGCGGGATGGAGCAGGCCCTGAAGGAGGAGGGCTACTGGGCGCTGCCGCCCATGAACGGCCAGGCCCTCAGCATCCGCGGCTACATCTCCGGATCTGACGACAGCTTCGTGACGATCATGTACACACCGCTCAAGCAGATGTTCGCCGTGCAGGCCGTGCAGACTGCCGCTGCCAGCACGAAGCTCCGGGAACGCCGGGAACAGGAAGGCACGAAGCTTTAAAGATCATAACCACTAAGCTCACAAAGATCACAAAGTCTGAAAACAGTTCTCGAAGAAATTCCTTGTGATCAGATCAGTATTCTTCGTGCTCTTGGTGTCCTTTGTGGTTGCCAGTCTTCGTGTTCTTTAGCGTCCGAACAGCTTGCCGGCGATGCCGCCGAGGTCGTCCATGATGTCGCCGTCGCCATCGCTGTCCAGCATGTCGGCGGCCATCCCGAGCAGGCCCCCGCCGGATTCACTGGCCTCGCGCTGTCTGCCGAGCAGCTCACCCAGGTTGTCGAGGCTGAAGCCGCCCTGCTGCTTCTGCTGTCTGCCGAGCGCACCCATCACGAGCGGTGCCGCCAGTTCCATCAGCTTGCCGAGCGGGCCCTGCTCCAGCTGGGTGCGGGAAGCCAGGCGCTCCTCGACCTTGCCGCGGCGCTCGCCGAGCACATGCCCGAGAATCGCCCCGCCCTTGCCCTGCTCGGGGTTGCCGAGGTACGAACCGAGCTGGTCGAGGATCGAACCGTCGTGGTCCTTCTCGAGTGCATTCTTCAGGGACTGCGCACCATTGCCGGCGGAGGCATTGCGCTCCATCGCACCGAGCAGCACCGGCACAACGGCCTCCAGGCCCTGGCGGGCCTTGCCTTCGTCCACGCCGGCATGCTGGCCGAGCTGCTGCATCTGCTCATCACTGAGCTGGGAAAAGATCGTGTCGAGGATCGATTTGTCCATGTCTTCCGCCTCCGGGGCTGATGGAAATTTATACCCCGCTGAACTGACTTCGGGTCTGAATATTCCGTGCCAATCAGGAGGGCTGTACTAATGTGCCGTCACATGCACGGAGAAAACAAAAAGGGAGGACCCGGAGGTCCTCCCTGAGAAGTCAATGTAGCTTCCGTTCTCCTGTTCTTGCTGGCAGCGATCAGCTTTGCTGTGAGCTGTCCATCAGACCTGCGAGCCCTTGGGTGAGCAGGCAGAAGAATCGATTGCTCGCATGAGCGGGCAGAGGAATCGGATCTAATCACGCCTGCGGCGTGATTAGAAATCCATACCGCCCATGCCGCCCATGCCCGGGGCACCGGCAGCGCCGTGTCCTTCACCCTTCGGCTCCGGGATGTCGGCGATGATGGCCTCGGTGGTCAGCAGCATCGCGGCGATGGAGCAGGCGTTCTGCACGGCGGAGCGGGTGACCTTCACGGGGTCGATGATCCCGGCCTTGACCAGGTCCTCGAACTCCTGCTTGGCGGCGTTGTAGCCCCAGTTGAAGTTCTTGGTCTCGGCGAGGATGTCGCGCACCACGACGCTGCCCTCCTCACCGGCGTTGAAGGCGATCTGCTTGCAGGGCTCGGTCAGCGCGCGGCGCACGATCTCGGCACCGACGCGGGCCTCGGCATCATCCTTGAAGGCCTTCAGGTCGATCGCCTGGGTGGCGCGGGCCAGGGCCACGCCGCCGCCGGGCACGATGCCCTCATCCACCGCGGCACGGGTTGCGGAGAGCGCATCCTCGTAGCGGTGCTTCTTCTCCTTCAGCTCAGTCTCGGTGGCGGCACCGACCTTCAGCACGGCGACACCGCCATGCAGCTTGGCCAGGCGCTCCTGCAGCTTCTCGCGGTCCCAGTCGCTGCTGGCCTTCTCGATCTCGTTGCGGATTTCCTTGATGCGGCCCTGGATCGCGGCCTTGGTGCCCTTGCCCTCGATGATGACGGTGTTGTCCTTGTCACACTTGAAGGTCTTGCAGGTACCGAGCTCGCGCAGGTCCACGTTCTCCAGCTTGACACCGAGGTCCTCGGTGAAGAACTTGCCGCCGGTCAGGACGGCGATGTCCTCCATCATGGCCTTGCGACGGTCACCGTAGCCGGGGCTCTTGACGGCGACCACGTTCAGGGTGCCGCGCAGGCGGTTGACGACGAGCGTGGCCAGCGCCTCACCCTCGATGTCCTCGGCGATGATCGCGAGCGGACGGCCGCTCTTGGAGACCTTCTCCAGCAGGGGCAGCAGCTCCTGGATGTTGGAGATCTTCTTCTCCCAGAGCAGGATGAACGGATCGTCAGCGTTGGCATTCATGCTCTCGCGGTCGGTGACGAAGTAGGGGCTGATGTAGCCGCGGTCGAACTGCATGCCCTCGACCAGCTCGATCTTGGTCTCGGCGCTCTTGCTCTCCTCGACCGTGATCACGCCATCCTTGCCGACGGCCTCGAGGGCGGCGGCGATGTTGCCACCGATCTCCATGTCATTGTTGCCGGAGATCGCGGCCACGTTGGCGATGGCCTTCTTGTCGGTCTTGATCTCCTTGGCGTTCTTGCCGAGGAATTCCACGACCTGGGCGCAGGCACCCATGATGCCGCGCTTGACCGCCATCGGGTTGGCACCGGCGGCGATGTTGCGCAGGCCCTCGTGCACCAGCGCCTGGGCGATGATCGTGGCGGTGGTGGTACCGTCGCCGGCGATGTCATTGGTCTTGGAGGCGACCTCCTTGACCAGCTGAGCGCCCATGTTCTCAAGGCCCTCCAGCTCGATCTCCTTGGCGATGGTCACACCGTCGTTCGTGATGGTGGGGCTGCCCCACTTCTTCTCGAGCACGACGTTGCGGCCGCGGGGGCCAAGCGTCACCTTGACCGCATCGGCCACGGCATCGACACCGCGCAGCAGCTTGCCGCGGGCATCCTCACTGAACAGAATCTGCTTTGCCATTTCTATCTACTCCTCTGATGTAGCTGAGCCGCCGGCACTGCCGGCAGCAGGTGATGCTTCGTGCTTAGTTCTTGACGGCGAGGACGTCATCCTCGCGCAGGATCAGGAAGTCGGCGCCGTCGATCTTGACCTCGGTGCCGCCATACTTGCTGTGGAAGATGGTGTCGCCGACGGCAACCAGCGCCTCATTGGACTTGCCCTCGTCATTGCGGGAGGGGGTGTAGGCGACGACCTCGGCGAGCTGCGGACGCTCCTTGGCGGTCTCAGGCAGGTAGAGACCACTGTCGGTGCGCTCAGCCTGCTCAAGCGACTTGACGATCAGCCGGCCGGGAGCCGGAGTGTAGGCAAACTTGCTGCTGGCCTTTCCCATTCTTTATGTCCTCCAGTATCAATACTGTTAGTTGTGACGTGCAAAAACCAGCGGGATAGTGCTGGTGTTGCCCCTGCTGCCGGAAAGCACTTCTGGCAGCCCTGTTTTTCCGCTGCTGGCACTCCCACACGGAGAGTGCTAAGCTGCGGAATTATACCGGTTGCTACCGTGCAGTCAACGGAAATGTTTGATATGCCGCAATTTTCTCGTGAATTTTCTGAATAAATGAGCCTGCATGACTCAGATAATCTTCCTAAGCACATGAAATCCCTGCATTCATATGCAGATGCTGCAACGTCATGATGCTGCAATCATCGATCTCCTGACTTCTCAGCAAGCTGCTGTCCGGCGCTAACATATCCCGATGCGCAATCCCTTTGAACTGGAGCAGCGTGATCCCGGTTCGCTGGCCCGGGCCGGCTGGCTGACGGATCGCAGTGGCAACAGACTGCCCACGCCGCTGTTCCAGCCCGTGGCCACCTCCGCCTCGCTGAAGACCCTCGACTGGGCGGATCTGGAGAAGATCGGCTATGCGCATGTGCTGATGAACACATACCACCTGGTGGTTGATCCCGGCAGCGAACTGATCCGCCGGCATGGGGGCGTCAAGGCCTGGAGCGGCTGGCGGGGCAGTGTGCAGACGGACAGCGGTGGCTACCAGGCGTTTTCGCTGGCGGCGCGCCGCTCGCTTAAACCAGATGGTGTGGAATTCACGGATCATCTCCACGGAGGCCGGCATCTGTTCAGCCCGGAATTCACCCTGCGCTCCCAGCTCAACTTCGGTGTGGATTTCGCAATGCCGATCGACGTCTGCACCGGCCTGCCGGCGGAGCGCAGGCGTGTGATCAAGGACATGCGCTTCACCCATGACTGGCTGGCGCAGCAGGTGCGCATCTGGCCGGAGCTGGTGGAGCAGCATGCCCTGCCGGCAGCCCTGCCGCCTGTGCTCTTCGGAATTGCCCAGGGCGGCTTGGAAGAGGATCTGCGTGAACAAAGCATCCAGTTGGTTGCTAACTCCGGGGTGCAGGCCATGGCCGTCGGCGGGCTGGCCGTCGGCGAGCCGCGCGAGGACTTCCTGCGTCTGACGGAATTCTGCGGGCAGCGCTTGCCTGAGGAGCGCGTGCATTACCTGATGGGCGTCGGCGACCCCGCCGACCTCGTCTTCGCGGTGGCGATGGGCTTTGACATGTTCGACTGCGTACAGCCCACACGCATGGCCCGCCATGGTTCAGCCTATACGCGCCAGGGGCGGATGCAGCTCAAGAATTCACGCTTCCGTGATGACCCCCGGCCGCTCGACCCGAAATGCCGCTGCATGGTCTGCCGGCGCTACAGCCGCAGCTACCTGAACCATCTGATCCGCACCGGTGAGCATTCCGCGGCCCGGCTGCTGACCTGGCACAACCTGGCCTTCTACCTCGATCTGATGAAGCGGCTGCGCCGCCTGATCACCGGCGGCAGTTTCGGCAGGCGCTGGCGGGGTATCTATGCGGAGCTGAACCGGCGACTGCCGGATGACCTTTAAGCGGCTATAATCCGGATATGAACCCCGGCGCATCCCCAGGCCAGGCACCCTTCGCGGAGCTCTTTCCCATGGGAGCTGCCGTTGCCATTCTTGAGATCCTCGCCATCCCGCTGGCCTGGTGCCTGATCCGGCTGGGCTGGATGGCCTACAAGCTCTGGATTGACAGGATGCACGAGCTGGAAATGCCGCGGATGCTGAAGCGCATGCAGGACGCCGGTCTCTACAATCCACCTGAGCAGAAATGATTCGACACGATCAAGCGGGTGCAGGCAGATGATCCTGCCGGGCATTCTTGAACTGGAAAGTGCTCTGGGACTGGGCCAGGCCATTGTTGCAGTGGTGATCCTGCTGGCCCTGATTCCGCTCGGGGCCTGGGCCATGGGCCGCCTGGGCGGAATGGGGGTCAAGGTCTGGGAGGATCAGAAGAACGAAATCGACATGGAGTTCTACCGCCCGCGCTTCGAGGAACGCCACGCCGCCCGCCATGAGGATCCGGCGGATCAGGCCAGCCGCGGGCGCTATGACCTGCAGGTCGAGGAACTGCTGGCCCAGCGCCGCCTGGATGAATGCCGGGCCTTCTGCCAGGCCCGGCTGGATGACGGTCTGAATCTGCCCAGCGCTGCCGAGCGCGACATGTATGAGCGTTATTTACGGGTGATTGAGGAATTGCGGGCTTGAGCTGTCCCCCCTGCATTGGCTAGAATGTTGCTACAGCCACGGCAGCTGTGGCTGGGGGTCCTGTCCAGATGGTTTTCCTGATGATTCCGGTTGTGATTATTGTCGGCTCCCTGCTGGCCTGGGGCGTGACCTATCTCGTCAACCTGAACAATGACCTGGCCAGGGCCCGCGAGAATGAGATCCTCAACCGCGACATCATGAAGCGCCAGGCCGAGGAAATTGCCAAATCCCAGAAACGCCATCTCGAGGAGCGTGCAGGGGCGGCCTATGACAGGGAGCTGGAACTGCTGATCGGCAAGCAGCGCTATGAGGACGCGCTGGAATACATCGAGGAGCGCAGCCGCCTGGCCTTCGAGCAGGGCAACACCGATCGCGAGCACATGTACCGCCGCTATCGCGAGAACCTGGAGTTCGAGATGCGCGACCGCAGCCAGGACGGCTTCTAGCCCCAGCTCCGGGCAAGCTCCTGGCAGGCGCTGATGATCGACTCGGCCACCACCTGACCGTGCACTTCCTCCATGCCCCTGAAGCCCGGCCCGCTGTTGACTTCCAGCACGAGCAGGCCCTCTGCCGTCTCCACGATGTCAACGCCGGCAAAGCCCAGCCCGAAGCAGCTGGCAGCCAGTTCAGCAGTCCGGCGCAGCGGCCCGTCCAGTTCCTTCAGATGCGGAGTGCCACCCTCATGCAGGTTGGAGCGGCTGCGTCCCTCACCGCTGCGCAGTTCCATCGCGCAGTGCGCCACGCCATTGAGCACGATCACCCGGATCGAGCCCGCCGCGGCCTCCGGGTGGAAGCGCTGCAGCATCAGGTCGAACTTCAGCATGTTGAGGGAGGCGAGGATGCTTCTGATCGTGTCCATGTCGCTGATCTTCATCACGCCCCTGCCGCGGCTGCCGCGCAGGTACTTCAGCACCACGGGCAGTCCACCCAGCTCCGCGACGATGTCCTCGAGGCACTCCTCGCTGCGCGAATGCAGCAGCACGCTCTCCGGTACGCGCAGACCAGCCTCCTGCAGCAGCTGCTGGGCGCGGAACTTGCTGCGCAATTGCCAGATCCCCGCCACCGGGTTGAGGCTGCGATAGCCGCAGGCTTCCAGCTGCTCCAGGCAGAACAGGCTGTATTCATCCGTCAGGCTGCCACTGCGGGGCAGCAGCAGGCTGCTGCGTGGATCCGGCAGGGCAGCCTTGGCATGGCGGATGCCGGGCATGCCCGGTCCGTTGCCAAGAATCAGCTCGTGGGGATCAATGTGGAGCAGCTCGAGATCCGTCCGGTCCCCGGCCGCTTCCACGAGGCGGTCGGTGCCATGCACCTTTTCCTGCTTGCTCAGCAGGATCACGCTGAGGACAGCCACGCCCTACTGCCCGCCGTCAGTGACGATGCCCTTGATCGTCAGGTTGTCAAAGCGCGTGCTCGTGCCGGGACCGCAGAGCAGGGCGTAGCCGCCGCTTGGCAGGCTGTCGTCATTGATCGTGGCCACGACCTCGCCGTTGATGATGCACTGGATGCTGCCGCCGATCAGCTCCATGCCGATCCGGTTGGAAAGCGTGCGGCTCAGGTTGGGGGCCGTGCTCCAGTCATGCAGCACCGTTTCCTGGCCGTCCAGGACCCGCAGCAGCAGGAACTCGCCACTCTGGCTGACGAACATCCCGTAGTAGGAAACGCTGCCGTTCCTCACGCTGAAGCGCGTGGCGATGCCGTAGCCCACGTAGTCCAGCCCGCCGAGGTACTCCACGTCCACGCCGTAGCGCGCATCGCTGAAGCTGCCCTGCTGGTAGCTGATGGCCATCGTGTCACTCTTCGTGTTGTCAATTTCATAGGCCGCGCCGAAGTAGCGGTAACTGGAGGTGTCGCCGTCCGCCACCGGCCAGCGCTGCTCCGTGAAGTCGTCATAGACGGACTGCACATCCGGGTTGCCTTCGAAGGGGTCGTACTCCACGCTCGCATCATTCGCAGCACGCGAGGCCGGCAGCTTCAGCTCGCCGGGGTTGTCCTCGGCAGAGCCCAGCACATGTCCCGCATCGGGCGGGTGGTCCGCCAGCGGCCGATCCTGCGGATTGTCCTTGCCACTCGGAAACAGTGACAGGCTGCCATCTCCCTGCCCGGCACCCTCCGCTGCATCCTGCTGCCCGTCCGCTGCAGCAGCATCAGCATTGCCATTCTCAGGAAGCTCAGTCCCTGTGCTGGATTCCGCCTGCGCGCCCGCCTGCGGCTCATCCAGCTCCCCGCCATTGGCAGCGGCCTGGGACTCAGATGCGGAGCTCGCATCACGACCGGGAGCACGTGCCATGTCCAGCGGAGGCAGCTCGATGCCCTTCAGATCAGTTTCCGCCTCGCTGCCAGCCTCCGCCGGCTTTTCCTCCGCATCACTGCGCGGCTTGTCCGGTGCGCGATACGGAGGAGCGCTGGTGGACCAGTCGTCATCATCAGCGCGCACTTCACGCATGATCTCCGCGGCACTGCGCTTTTCTGTTTCCGCAGACTCCTCTGCATCAGCCTGCTTCACACCGTCCGCCGGCGGGCTGCTGTTGCCGGGCAGGCTCACATTGATGAACGACTCATCGGCAGCGGCATTGCCCTGCTCGGGCTGCTGAGCTGCCTCGCTGGGATTCTCCGCCGGGGGGTTCTGCGTTTCGCTGTCCGCCTCAGTCTGAACCGGTGCCTGGCTGGCCGCTTCCCCGGTCTGGTGTTCCGGAACTTCCGGCTGCACCGGGTCAAGCTTCAGCGGCTCCGCCTGTTCGATATGGCTGTCCTCAGGCTGCTGCACATTGCTCTGGGATTCCGGCTGGGCCGGCGGATCCTGCAGCTCCTGGCTGTTGCGCCTGGCCTCGAGATCCGCCAGTTCGCGCTCGCGGGCCTCATCTCCGCGTTCCCGGCGCGCGGTCTCACTCTTGTCAACACCGACCTCCCAGGGATAGACCGGGCGGTTCGGATCACGCGGAATGTTCGGGAAGCCATACTCGTCGGCATCCGCACCCGCGGCGGGCTTCACCGCCCGGGAGCTGTCATCGCTGCTGCCCTCCAGCAGTTCCGGGCTTTCCACGGCCTCGGGCCCGCCGCCGCGCCGCTCAACCTTCACGGAGAAGTTGTCAAAGGCCGCCCGCGACTGCTGGCTGACATAGAAGCCGAAGCCACCGCCGTCAATCCGCACATCGGTGAAGCTGTCAACGAAGCGTCCGTTGATGTAGAGGTCGAAGCGCGTGCCGCGCGCCTCCACGGCGAGGATGTTCGGCCGGTCGATGTCGATCAGCTCGCTGCGGGTCAGCGGCAGGATCACCTCCGCGCTGTCACCGATCACACGCTTGGCGCCGTAGTAGCCGTCCGCATAGATGTAGAACACGTAGTAGGCCAGCTTGCCGGGGATCTTCTTGTTGTAGTGGAACACCAGCCCGCAGAAGGCCATTTCACCGATGCGGGTGTCGATCAGCTCGCATTCCGATTCGACATAGTAGTAATACAGGTTCTTCGTGAGCGCGGAAAGCGAGTCGATGTTCGTGTTCAGGCCGTCGATCACGTAGCGGCTCTGGTCGTCAATTCCGTAGAAGGCCTCGGAGGCCTGGCCGGTGTAGAAGCTGACCTCACCCTGGCTGAAGTCCTCGGACAGCAGGCTCTGCCATTCCGTCGCGGCACGGGACTGCCCCGGCGCAAGCGCACACAGCAGCGCGCACAGTGCTGCCAGCAGTCTGTATCCCGTTAAATTCATTTTCCGCCGCGCAGTTATTTCCAATACACCTTCTAGTCGGGGCTGACCGCCAGAATATTCAATTGCTGCTCAACTCTCGCCGGATTCACCACATCAATCTGCAGTTCCTCCAGCAGTTCCACCGGCAGTCCGGCATTCACATCCGCCACCAGCCGGCGGCTGCGCTGGCGCAGCACCGTTGCCACAGTGGGAGACGCGGCATAGATGAACATTGTGTTGAGATCAACCCCGTCCTCATTGCGTGCCAGGCGCACATCGTAGGGAGCCGCCAGACAATTGAGCTCCTCCGGCAGCAGCTGCAAGAAGATGCGCATCGCGGTGAACTTGCGGAACTGCCGGACAAAGGGGCTGAATGCGGAGGCGGCAGCGCTCGAAAGCGGCTTCTCCTCGCTTCTGTACTTCGGCCGGCTCATGCCTCTATCCACCTTTCCATCTCTGGCCGCCCAGCCTCAGCTGCGCGCTCAGGCCCACCGGATCGCCCCATCCGGATCAGGCCCGCGCTAGATTCTAGCACGGCAGCCAGCGGCCTGCAGGCGATTGCCAGCCTAGCGCGCCAGCGGCTCCTCACCCTTGGCTAGCGCCGCGCGGCGGATCGCCTGCCAGAGCCTGCCGAGGAACAGCTTCCAGGCCAGGAAGATGATCACGATCCAGATCAGCCACCAGATCAGCCCGTTCACGAGGAAGTAAATGATGCCGCTCACGGTGTAGTCGATGCCGTGCAGCAGGTCCTTCTTGGCATTCTCGAATGTGCTGCCAAAGCCCCAGGCGAATTCATCCGGCGGAGGCGCCAGCGGGCGCTCGCTCAGATTGACGGTGATCGTGGAGCGCTGGATGCGGTCCTTCAGGGAATTGACGCGGTTCTCAACCGTCTGCAGTTCCGTCGTCACCTCACTCAGGCGGCGCTGGGTATCCAGCAGCACTGAGTAGGCCTCACCGAGCCCGCGGCTGCGCTGGATCTCGCGCGCATCCTCGAGCATACCCTGCAGGGTCGTATGCTCCGTCTGCAGCGCCTGCATCCGGCTTACCCCGGAGATGTATTCATTCGTGACATCCTCGCTGGAGACATTCTGGACCTTGACCTCGCCCACGCCCTGCAGGTCCTCGAAGCACTGGTCGAACTTGTCTCCCGGCACTCGCAAGGTGATCCAGCCCACGCGCATGTTGTCGCCGTACTTCTGCATCTGGCTGTCGGTGATGATTCCGCCGTGGCGGATCGCAATCGTCTTCACCTCTGCACTGGACTTGTCGTAGTCATCGATCTCGATCTCCAGGTTGCCATTGCGGATGATGAAGCTCTGCTCCCCCGCCGGCTCCTGGGCCCAGGCCTTGGGATTCAGCCAGTCGTCGATGTTCTGCAGCATCCCCCCGGAGGGAATGTCAACGTCCTCCGTGTTACCGGCCGTCCTTCCGCCAGAGCTGGTCTGATCGCGGTACTGTGAGTCGTACTGGCTGTTGGTCTGGATATTGTTAGAGTAGCCATCCATCTCCGGAGCGGCGGCTCCGCCTTCCCCGCCGTAGTACATCTCCTCCGCATCCATCGGGGCCATCGCCACCGAGCTGCCGCGGCTTTCCTTGCTGTTCATTGTCATCCCGCCGCCGCCGCCGCAGGACTGCAGCAGGGCCGTGAGCAGGATGATCAGGCAGATGATCACGAGATTCAGTCTGGGCATGTTCCGCTCCTGTAACAACAGCTCTCTGACGCGGCAAAGCCAACCGCTGTTGACCCGCACGGGCAAAAGCATAGTCTGTGCAGCGTTTTTGTAACATCCGTGCTGTTCTGGTATCTTAGTAATTACAGGTATCTAACCCGACCTGCAGGGCGGCCCTGCCGTCCAAAAGCCCGGTTTACAGGAGAGAAGCTGGCTCCGAAGAACCGGGCCCTTTTTGTTTCTCCCCACTGAACCCCCGCCGCCCGCCGCTGCGTCAATCAGTCAGCATGACAGGATGTAGAATCGCGCCGTGCAGCAAGTGACGACAGCCCCCAGCGAGCCCGCAGGCCTGCTCTCTGCCCTGCAGGATGAGGAGCACAACAGCCTGTATGGCCTGGTGCAACGCCGGCGCATGCGCAATGCGATGCTCAGCCCCGGCTGGAAGCGCAATGCCTGGATTCTGCTAGTGAGCATGGGGCTGTTGATGCTCGCCATCTTCAGCGCGGTGATCGCCCGCACCATTGACGACTGGCAGAGCTTCCGTTCTGACTCTCTGGAAATCGGCACGGTTCTGCTGATCGTGGTTCTCGTACCGGGCAGCATGCTCTGGCTGCTGGGCGGGATCTTCGGGCTCTGCCGCGACAGCATCGGCTGGCTGTCACTCGTCAAGCAGTCCGGCGGAGCCCAGCTGCTGGATTCCATGACCTGCATCTCACCCATAAGTGATCAGGAAATCCTCACGGCCGGGATCCGCATCAACGTGGTTCCGCTCTGGCCCAGGATCCTGCTGGCCTCCACCGTGTTCTCGCTGTGTTTCATGCTGCCGACACTCGACAATTCCGGTGCCGTGATGCTGCAGTCCCTGATGTTCCTGCCCCTGAGCATCGTTGCCATGACACTCAGCGGCATGCTCGGCAGCATCTGCCTGGCGCTCTTCCTGAACTGCATCGGCCTGCTGCAGCGGCATGCCCTGCTGGTGGCATTGCTGTCGCTGGCCCTGGCCGGCCTGCAGTTCTTCGCGGCTGTCTTCGGCAGTGCGCTGTTTGCTGACGGTCCCCGTGGCCGGCCCATGGCCATGGACCTCTGGCCGCTCGTCCCACTCGGCCTGCTCACGGGCTGCGCCGTATTCTTCGGCAGCGCGCTGCTGGCCTTCCGCGAACGTCCGCGCCGCAACTGGCTGATGCTGGCCCTGCCGCTGCTCGTGCCGGTGGTGTTTGCCCTGCTGTTCCTGACGGCGAGCATCGTCGGCGGCTTTATGGATGAGGAACCCTTTGCGGCCTTCTTTGGCAACATGATGTGGGTCTACAATGCCTTCCTGCCCTTCAGCCCCTTCTCCTCGCCCTCGCTGATGCTGCGCGGCGAGCCGCTGCTGGAGTCCTGGAATGCCCTGGCATTCGAATTCTGGCGCTACCCCCTGCTGCTGGCTCTGCAGCTGCTGCTGCTCAGGCTGCTGTGGCGCCTGGCCCTGCAGGCCACGGCTGACCGCCGCACCCCGCTCGTGGATTCAGCTCAGTAGTTGATCGAGGTCACGGCGAAGCCGACACCGGCCAGCAGCTGGCGCAGGATCCCCGCCTGATTCGGGCTGGCATCCGGGCTGGCTATAAAGCTCATTTTCAGCAGCAGCGGATTGTCAGGATCATCGAGGAACCAGTACTCCGCCACACCGAAACTGTCACGGGCATGCACCGCGGCCAGCTGGCTCATTTCACCGTTGACCGGCACGATGTAGCGGCCCTGTGCTTCCAGCAGCTCCAGACGCGGCTCGGCACCATCCGCGAGACCCTGCGCCCGGCGTCGTGAGTCCATCAGGTCGTTCAGTTCAGCGGCACGCTCGGACTCAGCGGAAGTGGTGCAATGCAGATCCCAGGCCGCACTGCCGTTTTCCTTCAGCTCCGCCAGCAGGCCATACTCCACCCAGAGCAGGCCATAGTCCCTGGCGCGGAAATCACCATCCTCCCAGAACAGCGGGCTGGCGATCCGCCGGCCGCTGCTGAAGTCCTCCACGACGGCATCACCGCGGCGAAAGCGCGTCAGGAATTCCGTGCGCATTTCCGCAGGTGCCTCCTGCAGCTCGAAGGTCTCGGCCCCACCGCGCTCCTTCTCAATCTCTTCCTTGATTTCATAGTGCAGGGTCAGCTGCCTGCCCTGACGCTGGCTGACACGGATCAGGCCCTCGCCGTAGTCCTCGGCACTGTCCGGAGGAATCAGCCCGAGGATCGTCGGACGGACCGTGAAGCGCAGATTCTCCTGCAGCGGGATGCTGGCCAGCGGCAGCGCCGGAGCACCCACTGAGGCCCGCTCCTCCTGCTGGGTGGATTCAGCATCATCCGCCGGCTGGGAGACCGGCGTGTCCGGATCATTCGCGGGATCATCCTGCGCAGCCGTCAGTCCGGGGAGAATCAGCAGCAGGCATAACAGTGCGGCAAGCCAGCGCAGCATCATTGCCCGACTCCCGTGATCACCACTTCCATGCGTGCCAGGTTGGATACGCCGTCAATCGCCGTCAGATCCTTCTGGGCCCTGAGGTGGATCACGAAGGGCCGCTCCCGCGCATTGATCTTCTCCGCCTGGAACAGCAGCTCATTGAGCGGATGGCTGTAGGTCCCTGTGGCGATGTCCGGCAGGAAGCCAGCGCCGCGGGCCTCGCTCTGGAACAGCGTATCGAGGCGCTGGGTGAAGTCGATGTCCACCTGGTTGCCCAGGCTCAGCGCCACTTCCGAGCGGCCCATGACACGTACGCTGCTGCCCTGTTCAGTGACGGTGATCGCCATGAAGTCACTGCCCTGGCGCAGGATCGGGGCCAGGGGCTGGAAGCTGAAGTCCAGCAGCACCGCCTTGTCCTCGTCATCCTTGAAGACATTGCGGCCGCTGCGTACCACCACCACCGCGCCGTACTGCCCGGCCTGCAGATCCGCCGCAAACTCACGTGCACGGTTCTCGGATTCACGATCGATGCTGTAACCCCGTCGCAGCATGTTGATCTGCACCTTGTCAATTGCTTCCTGCAGGCGGCCGATCACATCATCCTCACCCGCCGGAATGTCCTGGTAGGCCAGCACCTTGCCGATTTCCAGCTCCACCTCACTGCCCTTGTAGCGTTCCGCCTCATCCTTGAGTTTCTCAATTTCCGCGCGCGCGCGCTCCTTGAGTTCCTGCAGGCTCTTGAGCTGCAGCTGGTCGCCTTCCTTCTGCTTTTCGATATCCTTCAGCACCTGGCGCGCGGATGCCAGTTCCTTCTGGATCTTGTCAATCTCGGCCTGGCGCCTGGCCAGTTCGGCTTCCTTGTCAGCGATCTGCAGGTCCGCCACGCTGAGCTGGTCCTCCAGCGCGATCAGCTTGTTCTGGGCCGCCGTGGTCAGTTCCTCGGCCTCGCTCAGGGCGCGCTCGGCCTCCTGCTGGGCCCTGATTGCATCGTCGCGGCCGCTCTGTGCTGTCTTGATTTCCGTGAGCATGCTGTCACGCTCGGACAGCACACTGGCCAGGCTGGCCTTGGTTTCGCTGTAGCGGGTGAGGGCCTCGCGGAAGTCGCGCCAGACGGCGAAAACCACGCCGAAGGTCACGATGGAAATGGCCATGCCGGTCAGTACCGCCACGAGCCGCGAGGCATCACGGGGTCTGAGCTTGCCGATGCGGATCTTGCGCTTGGCGGCGAGCTGGCCCATGCGGTCGCCAGCAGCCGCCACCAGACCGGCGACGATCGTCAGGACCACGATGAAGATTGCGATTGTCAAAACAGCTCCGGATTGCCGCTAGGCGCCGGGTACGCTCAGCAGGTAGCAGGCCGCAGCCGCCTTCACGGGTGCCATTTCCTCATCCGAGGACAGCACCGCGGCGGCTTCCAGCCTCCGTCCGGGGTATGCAAACTGTGCCGCCAGCAGCCAGGCCTGCCCGCGCACCAGCGCGGAGTCATCATCCAGCAGTCCCAGCACCAGCTCCCGCAGCTCAGGTTCGGACGCGTGCTCATTATAGCGGCTCAGCTGGCTGACAAGCTGGAAGCGCTGTGATCCTTCACTCTGCTCGATCGCCTTCACGTACCAGGGCAGCAGGTCCGGATGCACTGCCTCCGGCGGAGTCAGGCAGCGCAGCAGTCCGGGGGACAGCACGCCTTCCTCCAGCATCGCCTGCTGGAAGGACGCAGGATGGCCCTGCAGCAGTTCACCGAAGCGGGCCTGCCAGCGCAGATCGGTATTGCTGGCATTCAGCAGGTTGAGGCGGATCACACTGGCATCCGTGCCGGGAATGAAGGCCAGGGCATAGGCGCTGTAATAGGGCTGGACCTTCCAGGCTTCCTCAGGGTCCGGCTCGCCCATCTTCACATCCTGCACGCGCGGGATGAAGGCCGTGGCCAGCTCCGGATCACGGCTGATCTTTCCGCCTTCAACTGCGGCGGCGAAATGTTCCTTTTCCGAGCGGATCGCCTCGCGCAGTGTTGCGAGCTGTTCCTCGCTGGCACTGTCCAGCCGGATCAGATAGCCGATCGCCCGCAGGCTGATATCCGGCTCGGGACTTGCTGCCAGCTGCTCGAAGACCGGCAGCAGTTCCTGTCCGGGTTCGCGCCAGTTGCGGATCAACAGCAGCAGCGCATCCTGGAAGTCGGCACTCTGCTCAGTCAGATCCAGCTTCAGGAGCAGCGGTTTGCCCTGTTCAGGAAAACGGATCAGCGATTGCAGCACGGCAGCATTGCCAGCCTGGCACTTCTGAAGGACATAATCCGATGCTGCAGCAGGATCCGTGGCCAGCCAGGCCGACTGCAGTTCGACTCCGGGCAGGGTGCCGGATTCCGCCACCTGGCTGGCGATCTTCGCTGCGAAGGCCTTACTGTCCGGCAGGCGGGAGATGACGCTCCAGCAGTCCTCCAGCGTGGCGTGGTCCTCCATTGCCGGTTCCCGCAGGCTCTGCAGCAGGAAGTCCGTGGCGCGCTGGCTGTCGGCATCCAGAGCCCGGGCCTGTTCATGCTCAGCCCGCACCGGCTGCCCATCCGCCCGCCGCCCGCCGGCCGGCTCCCCGGGACAGGCACTGAGCCACAGCAGACAGAGCAGGGCAAGGCATGGATAAAGCAGGCGCATACTCTGGATTATATGGCGAAGCGGCTCAGGCTTCAATTCCGCGCGCTCGTAAATCTGATAATCAGTCAATTAGCAGAATTGGTAATCATCTGATCAGAAACAGGCTTGCCGCCGCTTCAGGCAATTTCTCCCAGCGCAGCACTTCACGCACGAGCTCGGCGCTGCCCAGTTGATCCAGCGGCATGAAGCGTCCATCCGCCAGCAGGGCCAGCCCCGGCAGCAGGGCTCCACCGTCGGTATAGGCGGTTTCCTCGGCAATCAGCTGCTCCAGCACCGGCTCCAGCCTGCCCGGATCCACCGCTGCGGATCTCCGGTAGCGTCCCTGCCAGATACTGCGCCCGCTGCTTGCCAGCACCAGCCCACGCTGACCGCTGCGCCTGCCTTGCGGGCTGGAGAAGAAGTGCAGGCTGCCATCCGTCCATGCCAGGGAGCAGCCTGCACCGAGGCTCTCCTGCGCCAGCCGGGCCAGTGCCGCTGCATCCAGCAGCTGGCTGTCCTGTTCATAGGGCCGGTTGCCGCGCCCGGTCACAGTCAGCACCTGGCGCTGGGCATCGTATTCGTATTCCGTGCTCACACGTTCAGCGCCCTGGCGCGCCAGCCGCTCCTCCACCTCGCGCGTCAGTTCCTCAATGTCACTGCCCCGCGGTTCCGCCGTACTGCGGCTGATGCTGACGCAGGTTACAGCGAGCGCTGCCCCCAGCGCGCTGATCACCGGATGTTCCTCAATCAGCCGGGCCGGCAGTCCCAGCTCGCGGGCCAGATCCCGGTAGAGCACCGGTGCACCACCACCGCCGCCAAGCAGCACCAGGTCCTCAGGGTTGCTGGCATGAGCCTCCATCAGCTCTCGGACCGGCCGGGCCAGTGCGCGGATGGAGGCCTGCAGTGCCTGCGCTGCCTGCTGAAGCAGCGGGGCCGCAGCCTGCTGCATCCAGCCCAGCTGCCGCTCGTCCAGCTCCAGTCCCAGTTCCGTCAGCAGCTCATTCAGCTGCCCGGAACCGGCTTCGGCAGCACGGATGATCTGCCAGTCCGTCAATGTGAATGCGGCCCGGCTGCCATCCGCAAGTGATATTACGTGATAGGCATGGCCATGCCGGTCGCGCCAGCTGGAGACACCGCAGGCATCAATGCCGGATATTGCCGCCTGGAACAGATAGGGCAGGCCGGCAATATGCGCACTGCGCGGTCCGAAGGTGCGTCCCGCTGCGTCCAGCATGCTGCCGCCACCGAGCGCCGCCGTGCGCAGGTCCAGGGCCGGAACCAGCAGGCGATTGCCGCCGACCGTGGCATTGCGCTGGCGGACCCGTCCAGCCTGCACCAGTGTGATATCCGTGGAAGTCCCGCCGACTTCAATGAATATCAGCTCACTCAGGCCACTGCGATGCAGTGCTGCACTGGCACCGGCAGCGGGACCGGAGAGGATCGAGAGAATCGGCTGGCGGCGCATTTCCGCAATGTCCATTGCCCCGCCGTCACTGCGCACGACCTGCAGCGGCACGCCCGGCAGCAGTTCCCGGACCACGCCTTCCGTATAGTTCGCCGTTTCCAGCATGCGCGGCAGCATCGCTGCATTGATGCCTGCGGTGCGGGCCCGGGCCTTCAGCCCCAGTACCTGGGTGATATCCCCGGCGAGCACCGTGTGCTGCGGATCCAGCCCCAGGGCGTCGCGGGTTATTGCTTCCAGGCTGCCGTGCTGGCCGGCGAGAGGCTGGATCACCGCCGTCGGCAGTCCGGGCTCAAGCTCGAGCTGCCTGGCTGGGTTTCCATTACCGGTTGCGGCATGTACGAACTGCTGGTGCAGCTTCACGCCCTGGCCACTGCCGGTGGGAATGCTGCGGTCCCTGAGCGCCATGCGCAGCAGGAATTCCTCCCCGGCAGGCACGCAGACGATCCGGTTGATCTCCGAGACATCGCCCTCCAGCAGCGCATTGGTGGCCTGGGTGGTGGAATGCGCGACGAGCTCAACCGCACCAGGCTCCAGCCCCGAAACAAGATCGACGAGGACGCTGCGGATGCCTTCGGCGACACCCATCGCAGCAGCGTGGGTCGTGGGAGTCAGGCTGCGTCGCAATACTTCACCGGGCGGCCTGAGCAGCACCCCGTGGGTGAAGGTTCCGCCGACATCAATCCCGATCCGCAAGCCGGACATGCTGGGATTATAGGTTAATCAGCAGCGGGAGGGACAAGGATCAGGCGAAGCGGTCCAGTCGGGCACCGATGGACAGCGCGATATCACTCATGTCGGCGGCCACGCTGAAGACCACGGCGCTGGCCTGCATGCCGCGCGAGGCCTGGGAAATATCAAGCACATCGCGCAGACTGTCACGATTGCGCAGTTCCGGACCCTGGGACTGCGGGGTGGCAATTCGCTGTGCTGCCGCGGCAGCAGCATCGCGGGACTGCTGCATGCCGCGGACGGAGCTGTTCAGTGCATTGCTGCTGGCACAACAGGATGACATCAGCTGAAGCATACCCTGCTGCGGCAGGAAGGAGGAAACTTAAGCGGAGCTTGCCATTAAATCAGGATTCAGCCGGTGCCATACGCTTCGCTTGCCAGCTCAATCCACTTGCTTTCCCCGCATGGAAATGCCGTTTACAAGACCTGATAGACATAATGAGCTAGCCAGGTTAAGGAATGTTTCACGTGGAACGCTATGCTCGGGTTACCCACGTCGTGAATTATGTTTCACGTGAAACTAACAATCAACCGGCTGCTGTGTTGTGACGCATCCCTCGAAAATCGAAAGCAGAAGCTTCAGTGTCCGCTGCGTTTTGTGCGGATACTGCTCCAGGCCAGCCAGGCATTGATCCAGACCAGTGCCAGCTGAGTCAGGAAGCCGATGATCCAGCGCATTTCCAGACCATTTCTGAAGACCTGCTCACTGGTGGCGGGATTGCCGCCAAAGCTGTCTCCCCAGCTTGCGGCAGTCGGAACGAACAGGGGGTTGATCAGGCTGAGGCTGCCCCAGCTGCGGATGAAGCCCGCACCGCTGCTCAGCAGTTGCTCGGACAGGCTGGCCTCGCGGGGCAGCAGCACCCTGAAGAAGATGTAGCAGCAGATCAGACCCAGCATCGGGATGAGGATTGCCGTTCCCGCCCGGCTTCGACTGCTGCCGCGCATCATCAGAGCCACAATCAGTGCCAGTGCAATGAAGGCCACGGAACCATAGATGCTCTCAGCCCGCGTGGTGAACAGCACCTGCTGGTCATTGATCATCATGTATGACCCGGCAATCGACCAGACGAGCGTGCCGAGCATGCCCAGCACCGCCGCGGTGAGTGGTACGAGCATTCCGCGGCTGTGCAGACCGGCGGCAATGCAGCCCAGCACGATCGCCAGGCTGGCCAGCAGGCTGCTGCCGGTCATCAGCGGCACGGTGACAATCCCCCAGATCCAGGTATTGATGAAGCTTTCCGCGCGCAGATCTTGCCCGAACAGACTGGTCAGCATCAGCATCAGCCACCAGAAGCTCAGTGACACCGCAAGCGAGCGCCAGAACAGCTGCGGCATGATCACCTGCAGGGCTCCGGCTGCGATGTCCGCGTTGCTCATGCTGGAGACGCTGACCATGTCATCGATCGTGAGCGAGGTGCGGCTGCGGTTCTCATCCGCCAGCAGGGACATCGCTTCCTGGATTGCCGTAAACACCCCCGTAATGGCCCAGAAGAACACCGCCGGCAGCACGGATACACTGATGAACATCGTCAGCAGCTGGATTGTTCCGGTGCTGGAAATCAGGGAATTGCTGCGCTGGCCATAGAGGAAACTGACTGTGAAGACAAGGCTGATCAGCAGGGGACCGAGGATTCGTCTGATCCACGGCAACTTCTGGGTACGCCTTTCGCGGGCTGTCATCAGCCAGCCGGCCACCGGGTTTTCATCCAGGCCCTGGATCGCCGCCTTCCATTCGGAAATGAATCCACCAGCCGGCCTGCTGTCAGTTACTGCATCCATTCAATTCTGTCCCTGAATAGTCCAATGATTCAATCTTAGCAGAAATGAAGATGCCGGCAGGATATCGCGGGCTTTCAGTGTGATCCCAGCTCCAATTAAATCGCGGTTAACAATCTGTCAAACCACAGCGCATCCGTAACAATGAAGCATTGCACCGGGCCAGGTGCAGGCATGCTGTAGAGGGAACATATGGCCGATTACGGACGCGACATCACCACAACCGGCTATGCGCGGGAAATTCCCCTGGGGAATTTCCTCAGCTCGTTCCATGAGGATCTCAGCCGCGAATTCCCGGACTGGGAAGACCTGCTGATGCTCTCCATGGATGCCCAGGGCATGCCGCTTGGTCTGGCCTTTTCCGTCAGGACACCCAACCCCTACCGCATCCTCAGCCTCAATGTGAATGCCAGTGAACTGCCGCCGGTGGTCCGTATTGAATTCAACGGGGCGATGGAGGAATTCAGCGGCAGCTTCGAGGCGGTCCGCTACCTGCGCTTCATCGTCAATGAGGAAATCGTCTGCATCAGCCGCTTCATCAATTCCGAATTCCAGAGCTGCTGGATGGCGGAACCGGGCCGGGCACTCAGTGCCGTTTCCACGCAGGACAGCAAGCCCGCCGGTTGCATGTCCTTCCTGCAGCCGGCCCGCGAGGAAAGCCTGCGGGTCACCTCCTGGACAGGCCGGCTCGATGACATGGATCAGTTCCACAAAGGATGAAACCCAAGGTTCAGCCTGGGTCGTAAACTGATTCAGCATGCAGAAGGCTGACAGCAGAAGATTCAAGGCAGAGAAGTGGCATCCAGTAGTGAAGCTCGGCAGGTACTGCAGCCGATTTACGCTTCTGCTCCGTGAACATGAACCTCAGCTGCTGGAACAGCTTGATATCCTTTCCGATTTCCAGGGCAACTATCAGGGACTGCTGATTTACATGAAAAGCGCCAGACGCCCGGAGCTGGTAATCCTGGAACTGGTCGTACTTGAATCAGATCGGGCCATCAGCCTGGATTTCTGCGGAGTGCGAACCGAATTCACTGATCAGAAGGCGGCACTGGCCATGTTGCGGGCCATTCTCCAGGACGAATTGCTGCATGTTGCGCACTATGTCAACAACAAGCTGAGGGAAAGCTGGCTG
Organism: bacterium; assembly: GCA_041395205.1. GTDB lineage: Bacteria > 4484-113 > 4484-113 > 4484-113 > JAFGCY01 > JAHEFU01. The sequence goes on along the minus strand of JAWLAZ010000001.1, from coordinate 125,864 downwards.
GCGGGGCCGGAGCAAGCCCGCATGGCATTATCTGAGAATGAATACGTTTCCCGCGGCTGTCTCGATTACCTGCTGCCGGGCAGGCTGACGCTCATAAGCGTTCATTCCTGGAGTGGCAAGCTTGATCAGAACAGCCGTGGCTGGTGACTGAATCAGCTGACTACCGTGCCATTGCAGGAAATCTTGAAGGTGCAACCCAGATAGGCCGCGCTGCTCTTGCACATCACCATCCGGCTCATGAAGATTTCGAAGAAATCCATCATGCTCGCGGTTTCCCCATCGATGTCCAGATCCAGACGGATTTCGCGCAGGTCCGGATCAACGATCAGATCACTTCTGGTCACGGCATAGTTCACGTCATCATGGATGTCATGATTCGCCGGATCATAGGACCGTACCCGTGAGCGGTGCACATCCGCCTTGTCAGCCAGCACCACCGCGGCACAGGTTTCGTTGTAGCACTGCCCGTACTGCTCTTCATGGTTGCCGACGGCACTGAGCACCTTGCCAAGCTGGCGGGTGGTGAAGGGAAATCGCTTCAGCATCACGTAGAGAATGGACGCTCCGGTCTGGCCATGATCAGTCCGGCAGATGAAATTGCCGATGTCATGCAGGAATCCCGCGACACGTGCAAGTTCAACCTCCTCATCCGGGTATCCCAGAGTGGAGAGGATTGATCCTGACCAGCGGGCCACGATGCTGGCATGGCGGATGCCGTGCTCAGTGAAGCCGATCACTCCCAGGTGTTCATTGGCCAGCTTGATCAGCTCAATGATTTCCTCATCATTGCGGATCAGCTCGAACAGTCTGTGCTCGAGGGCAGGGTTGCGTTCATGCTCGGTGGTATTCATAGCCTTTGTTTATTTTAAATCAGTATCAGTACTAGGGGCACTGACAGTTTGGATAAGTCCGGCGGAGCTGATCAGATCTGGATTTAACCAGGCTCGGTTGCGTGGACTGATTTTTACCTGAATCTGATCGAAGCTGATCCCTGATCAAGCATGGCGTTGACTGATGGCCCGCCTGGGTAAAAATCCGGTAAACATCCACATTCAGTTCCCGAATCCAATAACTGTTTGAGCAGTGCTTGGGAAAGCTGTGAAGAGCGTGGACAGAGCGGGAGGAGCACCGCCGTGGGCCAGTCCTGCAGTGTTATAATCGGTGTTCATACATTGCATAATCAAAGATTCACCGGGGCTCTCCAATGCGCGTAGTGATCAGTCAGGAACTCCTCTCGGCCGTGTTGTCAACGGTCAGCAAGGCGGTAACCCGCAGCATCAATCCGGTGCTGAACCATGTGCGGGTGGTTGTCAGTTCCGACAGTGTCGAGATGACCGCCACCGACGGCGAGTTCACGATCCGCCGCACCCTGGCGGTCAATGATGCCGAACCGGGCAGCTTCCTCGCTCCCGCTGACCTGCTCTCCAAGCTGGTTGGCAAGCTGCCGAAGAAGGATGTGACGCTCAGTACGGAAGGCAATCAGCTGAATGTGCAGGTCGGCCGCAGTTCCTATGACCTGACGATCATGCCGGACGAGAATTTCCCGAGCCTGCCGGAGTATGAAGGTTCTCTTCTGACGAGCATTCCGGCCAGCCTGCTGAAGCATGCCTTGCAGCAGACTACCTTCAGCGCCGTGAAGGACAGTTCCACCGGGGCCGTGCATTACACGAACGGCGTATTCTTCGTCTTCAACGGTGCCAGCCTGGACATCGTGGCCACGGACGGACACCGCCTGGCGCTCAAGCGCAACAAGGGCCTGGCCGGCAATGAACTGCAGCAGAACCTGCTGCTGCCGGCACGCGTAGCGGATGAACTGGAGAAGATGCTGCCGGATGACGACGATGCCGCGGTGGCGATCTTCAACCCCGGCAACCAGGTGGCCTTCGCCTTCGGCAGCCAGCTGGTGGTCTGCTCCCTGCTGGATGTGAAATTCCCGGACTATGAGCGCGTGATCCCGAAGGATATCGCCACGCGCGTTTTCCTGGACAAGAGCGAGCTGAGCGAGGCCCTGCAGCGCGTGCAGCTGGTCTGCCGGACCCGCGACCAGAACCCGGTGGCACATATCGAAAGCAGCGAGGACAAGATCGACATCCGCAGTGATGCGGGTGAGGTCGGCAAGGGTGTCGAGGAACTGGTGGCCCAGATCGAGGGTGGGGCGATCCGCATCGCACTCAATCCGGAGTACATCATCCAGGTCCTGAAGAACATCCCCGGTGACCAGGTGGTGCTCAACTGGATCAATGAGGTCAACCCGGTGCTGGTCAGCAGCCCGCGCGACCCGGACTACCTCTACATCGTGATGCCGATCCGGATGGACTGATTCATGCTGCCGGCTCGCGCAAGCGTTCGCCGGTCTAAGTTTGCGCGACACTTAGGGATACCTGATCCCTCAGTGCTGCAGGCGGACTCTCCCATGGAGATGCTTTCCAGCAGGATCTCCAATGCTTGCAAGAACTTCTGTCTTCCCAGCCAGCAGACCACCCTCTCAATTCTGCTACTTGATAGCGCATAGATCTTGCATGGCAGGATAAGGCTCCTGACTTTCAGGCTTCCCTGATCCATGTCGGAACTGTCAATTGCGATTCCATCCATGGAAGCCATCATGTTGCTGGTGATTGCCATGACAAGCACGTCAGCATGAGCGGAGTTGAAAACTGAATTACTGATAACTAGGACGGGCCGCTTTTTCTCGCTGTCCTCATCGCTGAAAGGAAATGGAGCCAGGCAGATATCGCGTTGCCTAGGCATTGTTCCAGATTTCATCATCTAGCGGATTGTCCCAGAAATCCATACTGCTGCGGGCCAGGTCAAGCATCTGCAGGTCCAGCTGTGAGTCAAGCGGAAACCCTCTTGAATTCAAAGCAGCCACAATCTCAGTGATCCAGGAGGAAGTGTTGCTGTCTGTGTTTCCGGGGTGTTCAGCGGAAAGCAGTAAGCGGTAGAGTGACAGCAGCAGTATTCCGGTATCCGGATATGCTCCGGAAATCAGGTCCTGGAACAGCTCGTGAGGAATCACAAGATTACCCTGTTCGTCGTAGAAAGGCTTGATGCTCGTACTGCTCATAACATCTCCGCGATGCCAGCGGATTATACCCGCGTGCATTGATCAGCAGCCCCCGCGACCCGGACTACCTCTACATCGTAATGCCGATCCGGATGGATTGATTCATCACCTTGTACCAGACTGGATACAGCTGATCTGTAGTGACCGGATCGTGTGCAAAACTGATAGGGTTCATGGTCAGATCATTGAAAGTTCGGGAAGTACTGCGGCTGCTTAAGGATGATGGTTGGTATCTTGTTGTGACTCGCGGAAGCCATAGACAATTCAAGCATCCAAGTAAGTCTGGACGCGTTACAGTCTCAGGAAAAATGTCAGAGGACATCCATCCGGGTACACTTAAAAGTATTTTCAGGCAGGCAGGACTTGAGGACCGTTGACTATGGAAGTGAGTTACACAGTTATCTATGAAAAGGGAGAGGCCAACTGGTCTGCGTACTCTCCTGATGTACCTGGATGTATTGCAGCAGCTGAAAGTCTGGACGAATTGAAGAAATTGTTTCGTGAATCACTGGAGCTGCACCTGGCTGGCTTGAGGGAAGATGGTTTTCCGATACCGAAACCCGCAACGGTTGTAGGTACGGAATCAGTTATCACCTGATCCAAGTCTGCCGGACAACCATGACTTCGCTTTCGCTCAGTCGATGTTCCAGTTGGCGGAGCTCGTCAGGTGCAGCTTGGCCGGCACCGTGCAACCGAGCTTCAGATGCGTGCCGGAGGCCACGTCCTGCGGTCCGCCGCTAATCAGCATCATCCCGAGTGCGAAGGCCACGACGCTCGCGGTGTACATCGCTGAGCGCTTCACGAGGCTGTTCATATGGTCGAAGTAACCTTCCTCGGCATGCAGCATCAGTTCGGTGACGGCATTGCGCCTGAGCTGCTGAGGGCTCAGGGGCCTGAGGCTGCTGTCCAGCTCACAGCGGCTGCGCTGCTCCTGGGCCAGGCTGACTTCCATCAGGCGCAGCAGACGTGCTTCCAGTCCGGCCTGGCTGTCCAGCGGAGGCAGGGCCTCCCTCATGACTTCATTGTTATGCAGATTCATACCTGGCCCTCCAGGCCGGTAACGGCTTCCCGATCAGCGCTGACCCGGCTGTGCATCCGTGCAACCAACCGGTTGACCTGCTGGCGCAGGGCATGTTCGCGGATCTCGATATCCATTTCCCCCAGCACGCTGCGCACCTCCTCCAGCCGGCAGTTGTAGCCCTCGCCGGCCAGCCAGAGCTGCATCAGGCGCAGCACGATGATTTCGCGGTTGCGTGTGCGTGTCTCTCCGGCGATCGCCAGCCGGCACCAGAAGAACAGTTCAGCCAGTCCGCCGGCACCACTGCCGCTGCCCATGGCAGCGAGGCTTTCGGCGGCCTCGAGCTGCTGCTCATTCTCCCGCTGCTCAATCTTCAGGCGCAGCATGTCGCGCGCCTCATTCACGATGCAGCGTCCCAGATAGGCCCAGGCGCAGTCCCGGAACAGGGGCTCCTCACCGCTGCCATGGTTGCGCAGCATGTAGCGCCAGAGTGAGGCAATCCCGGCGGCTGCCGCATCATCACATTCCTCGCGGCTGTCCGTGAGGCGACGGAGGGCCGGCAGGGAGGTCAGGGCCGGCAGCTCGCGGGTGATGCAGGCGGCGAATTCGCGGAAGAGCTCCGCCACCAGCGGATCACGGGTATCGCGGCCCCTGAGCCGCATCCGCAGCTCATCCAGACGCTGGCCCGCCATGCGGATCCGCGAGCGCGGGCTGTGCATTTCCTGCACGGATTCGCGCAGCAGCCAGCGGATCTCACGCAGAGTCAGCTCCGGCCGGCGACGCATGGGAAACAACATCTCAGATATGCAGACATGCAAATGGTGAGAAATGCGACAGATCCGGCGGAAATTACGGAGGATTTTCCTCTGAGTAAAGGGACCGGGGATCGGCAGCGTATCAGAGCAACTAATAGTTCAATTGAAACGTTACCTATGTCCTGAGTCTCGACCGTTACCCATGTCCTGAGCCTGGACTGTTACCCAAGTCCTGGATGGACCCCTGATCCGAGGTCCCCGGTCCCTGATTCCCTACTTGCCGTCCCAGCCGTACTTCGACATCCTGATCACACCGGCTGGTGTGAACTCGATCCCCTCTTTCTCCAGCATTTCGCGCTGGCGGTGGTCACTGCCATTGCGGGCCTCGCTGTAACTGATCCGCCCGGCGGCATTCACCACCCGCTGCCAGGGGATCTTCGACACCAGCTCAGCCGGGCCGTGGAACAGCGCCGTACCGGCCAGGCGCGCGGCGCGCGGCAGGCCGGCGAGCAGAGCCACCTGGCCGTAGCTCGCCACCTTGCCCTTCGGGATGCGCCTGACCACGGCGTAGATCGCCAGCCAGCTTTCCGGGACTTCGATATCCAGCCGCGGCCTGCGGCCACCAGCACTGCGTGACATGCGCTGATTATGCCAGAGCAGCAGGGGACTAGAGCCCTTCGTTGATATTCTGGCGGTAGAGAATGGAGAATAACCAGCCGCTCAGGCCGAACTCCACGAAGCTGAAGGCCACACTCAGCCAGTCATGGATGTTGACAGCCTTCCAGATCATGAACAGGCTCATGGCCGCGATCATGAAGGAAATCAGCATGAAGAAGCCCTTCATGCAGGCCAGCTGCTGACTGAGGGTGAAGGCCAGCACCCCGGTCATGAACAGCGCGCTGACAATTCCGCCCACGCCGAGACCCGGCAGCTGGAAGATGCTGGCCACGGCGTACTGCATCAGCACGGTGGTGCAGAAGAAGCAGGCGATGAAGGCCCCCAGCTCCGCGGTGCTGGGACCGGCGTCGCCGTAGCTCAGTTTGAGCCGTGCACTGCGTCCGCCCTGCAGGCGCCAGAGCTGGCCGGAGGGTGTGTCGCCGCTGCCGCCGCGGATCAGCGGGTCGTCGGCCGGCAGGCCGGAACTGCGCCCGGGCCGGCCCTGCTGGACGTAGTGCTGGGATGTTCCTGAGGGAGGCAGGGCCTGCAGACGGTTGTAGCCGCACTGTGCACAGCTCAGTTCCCCGAGCCGCAGGCTGGCTTCAGCCCCGCATTCCGGACAGCGTGTCGGCTTGCCCATATCTCATTCTCCCCGCGTGCTGTGCTGCAGTTCATGATGACCCCCGACTCCGTAACCAATATAACAGCACAGCGTCCCCTGATATGACACGCTACCGGCATCAGGCGTATTCTCCCCGGGCCAGCGGCACTTCCCGTTTACTGGACTGGCAGTCAGTCCCGGTAAATGGCATAATGGCCCGGGACACGTATCGGCACGCAAATAAACCATTAAGCATTCCCATTGCATGAACCAGAAAGCCATTGAGGGGCAGGCCAGCGAGCTGGACTGGCCGCTGCTCCGTGCCCAACTGCACGAACTGCTGAACCATCCGGATCCCGAGGGCTACAGCCGTCTGCGTCTGCAGGCCGTGGCCGAGCTGCAGAACTGTCCGCGGGGCAGTAATGTTGCCCGCAGCATGCTCTTCGAGCTGCTGCTGCTGGATGTGCGCGCCGCTGTCTACCTCTGTTCCCCGCAGCAGGCCCGCCAGGCCTGGAAACTCCTGTGTGACAACTGCGAACTGCCGGATCCGGATGCAGAGCTGCAACAGACTGCGCTGCGCTGCCGCTACATCGCGGCTATCCTGCTGTTGCAGGCCGGGATGCTGGAGGCGGACAGCCTTTCGCGGCTGGAGCCACGGCGCGGGCTGCGCGCAGAGCATGGTGCCGACGGCCTGCTTGTGGAGGCCATGCTGCAGGAAGCGCTGATCAGCCGCAATAGCGCGCTGGCGATGCAGGCCTGCTGTCTGGCACGCTCATTTGATGCAAAACCAATCACTCGGTTTGTATTGCTGTTCAGGCAGTTGAGCCTGGCTCTGCTGGAAGAACGGGCTCGTCCGGAGCAGCTGGCGGAACTACTACGGGCGGCACGCAACTACGGCGACTGGCAGGCACTCGACGGAGCGCTGTGGCAGTGCTGCCTCGAGCATGAGCTGATCCCTCTCGAGAACTGGAAGCTGCACCTGCAGGCGCACGAGCGCTGTCACGAGAGCATCTACAGCGCAATCAGCCGCCTGGAAAACTCCTGAGCCGCTTCGCTAAGCAGTTCAGTTCAGCGCAGTACTGAGAATTCGTCATACTGGAGCTGGGCTTCGAGCTGTTCGCTGTGCAGCGTGAGTACCACAGCCTTGGGCGGTCCCTGCCACATCCGCCTGAGCATTTCATCCAGCACGGCTTTATGCTGATGCTGGAGCAAGGCGGAAACTGAACCATCCGGTTCATTACGCACCCAGCCCTTCACACTGAGTTCCTGGGCCCAGTCCTGCACGGTGGCGCGGTAGAACACACCCTGCACCTTGCCGCTGACACTGACGCGCATGCTGATTGGCCCAGCCATGTCTGAATCATATAGCAGAAAGCAGGGAGCAGACTCTGTTTGCGAACATCGTGGTCTGCCCTCTGTTATCTACTTTCTACTACCTGCCTTACTATCTAATTGATGATCTATGAAGTCAGCGCAGTGTTGATCACGGAAACCGCGATCGAATTCCGGCGGATCCTCAAGGATGGCACGCTGCGCCAGCAGAACCCGGACGGCCGCGAAATCTGCGAGTCAATGATGCGTGCGCGCTTCCAGGACAGTGGCCGCGTGCACTGGACCCAGGCCAGCTTCTCCGCCGAACCGCTCAAGTATGAGATTGAGAGCGTCTACCAGTACTACTTCGAGGACATTCAGGTGAATGCGGTGGAGGGGCATATCTCCTTCCACGGCCCGATGTTCATGGATCACCTGCTTGTGCTGGAACTGCAGGAACTGGGGCAGCTGCCCCGCTTCGGGGAGGACCAGTGAATCAGCCAAAGCACTGCCTGTTCGCCTGTCTGCTGCTCCTGTGCATGACTGGCAGCGCTCATGCCGAAAATGCCTACCGGCGGGCCGGGGACCTGTTTGACAGCAAGTGCGCTGAAAGGCGGATACCGCTGGCTGAGGCGTTCTACGTTGACAGCACAGGCACGCAGGTCAGTCTCTGGCACGGTGATCCCGGGCTTGCGGAAGGCGAAGTTGCCATCTGGCCGCTGGGCAGCATCACCAAATGCTTCACCGCCGTGCTGGCCCTGGAGCTGCAGGAAGCCGGGACGCTCGACCTCGATGCTCCGCTGGCAAACTACATCCCTGAGATTGACGACATGTTCAGCGAGGCCGAGCTGGGGAATGTCACGCTGCGCACCCTGATGTCCCACCGCAGCGGCCTGCCCTACCACCTCGCCAGAGAGGAGCACTATGCCTTCGTGCTGCCAGCGGCACGCCTGCTGCTGGGGGAACAGCCGAAACTCAGCCACGAAATGCTGCTGGCCAGCGTCAGTACGCGTCCGCTGCAGTTCGAGCCGGGGCAGGGCTACCAGTACAGCAATGCCAACTTCTGGCTGGCGGCGCTGGCAATGGAAAGAGCCACAGGCCGCGATTATGACTGGCTGCTGCCGGAGCATGTGCTGGGCCCGCTGGAGCTGGCACAGACCACGCTCTGGGAAGAGCCCTGGGGCTGCCGGCGCATGCCCGCGCATTACATTGTCAACGGCGAAGTGCTGGACATTTCCGGCTGGGACATGCCGGGGATGGGGCGCAGCGCCGGCGGGCTCTATGCCTCCTCGCAGGATCTCTGGTACTTCTCCGAGCTGCTGCGCGAAGGATCGCTGCTTGATGAGACACAGTTCGCCGAGCTGACGGACTTCATTGACACCGGCCAGACTGCCAACGGCGAAGCCTATTCCTACGGCCTGGGGATTTCGAAGCGCTTCGATGGCCAGCGCTGGATGTATGGCCACAATGGCACGACGCCGGGCAACCGCGCGCTGTGGCGCTTCGACCCGGAGACTGGCGAAACCCTGATCATCTTCAGCTCACTGGGCAGCCAGGGCCTTAACGGAATTGGCGATGAATTGACAGCGGTGCTGAGAGGGGAGTGAGGAGCATGATGAGCTCGACGCGAGTCTGGCTCATTCTTCATTGCTCAGTATTCATTGCTTACTCGCCTGACTGACATCAGGCCTCCGCTTGCACGCTACCGCTGAAGCGGGTAGCTCCGATTGCCGAAACCCGAAACCGGAAACCCGAAACCTGTTGCATGACTTGCGCCGCACCTCCGTTGTCCGGATTGCTCCGGACCTCCTTTTGCCCGCTACCGCTGAAGCGGGTAGCTCCCATTGTCCGGATTGCTCCGGACCTCCCATTGCCCGGATTGCTCCGGACCTCCCGTTGCCCGACTGACATCGGGCCTCCGATTGCCCACTACCGCTGAAGCGGGTAGCTCCCTTTCTTCACAATATAAGTAATATGTACTACAATTATGTTGAGGTTCCCCCGTGGGGGACGCGCTTGCGCGCGCATAAACTGACCAGTCAAGGGCCCGGTCCACGGATCGGGCCTGCGATCTGAAAGGAACGGAAAAACGATGGCAACCAAGTCTGTGCTGAGCAATGTGGATGTGATCCGCCGCTTCGTGTTCGAGAACCAGCCGGCCGCGCTCGACGACATCGCCGCCGCGGTCAACGCCGAAATGATCCATCCGGTTGAGATTGAGCGCGCCAGGGAACGCTACGTGCTGCCTGTGCTCAGGAGCCAGCCCTACTTCAAGGAAACGAAGGACGGCAAGTGGGAGACCATCATCGACAAGATGCCCGAGTACAGCGTGCTCGAGCAGGTGATGCGCGAGGAGCAGGCGCAGATGTATGAGCGCGACGTGCGCTCCCGCATCGCCCGCAAGCTGGGCTGGAAGGTCAATACAGTCGTGGTCGACCTGGAGAAGGCCCCGGGCCTCGTCAAGCAGAAGAGCTGGTGGGGCATGAAGGACTGGGTGCTCTGCAATGACCTCGCCGAGGAGATCCTGCGCGGCCATCCCAACGGGATGTCGGAGAAGGAACTGCTGAAGGCCGTTGTCGAGAAGTCCAAGCTGGCTGAGGACAAGGTGATCCTCAATCTCAAGGGTGACAACAGGAAGCGCTTCGGACAGGACCGCAAGAACTGGTTCCTCAAGGAGCTGATGAAGGCCAGGGAGGATGAGAAGGTCAAGAGCAGCGCCGTGATGGCCGTGCCCGAGAAGAGTGATGACATCGACAGCCTGCTGGAGGGCAGTTTCCTGGATGCCCAGAGCGCCTTCAAGGCCGAGGAGAAGCGCAGCATCAGCGAACTGCAGACCGGCAAGAGCCGCCTGAAGAAGGCGCTCAAGAAGCAGGCCATGGAGGTGCTGGAGCAGCGCGATGACACGGCGCGGCCCGAGGACCTGGCGGCCCGCATGAACCGCATGCTGCAGGATGCCGGAATCGAGGATGACAGGGTCAACAGCTTCCAGTACCTGGACAGCTCGGCCCGCGAGCGCGGCCTGTCCCCGCGGGAGCGCGAGGAGATCCAGCAGTTCATCGACCAGCTGCTGGAGCATGAGACGGTGGCCGTGGGCGTGAATGAGGACAGCATCGTCAACGCTCCGCTCTCGGTGAAGAAGATCAACGACATCCTGCGCATCAAGTACCTGAACTACACCCGTGACCGTGTGCTGATCCCCAATGAGTTCTACCGCCTGCTGATCACGATCCTCAAGCCGGGCATCAATGACAACACCCTGCATCCCGCCTGCCTCGAGGGCAACATGACCACCGAGATGCTGCGCTGGATGATGAACCGCCTCGAGAACGCAGCCTGGGCGCTCGTGGATGACGGCAGCAACATCGAGGTGGTGCAGGCCGACGGCCAGCGCTTCCGCCTCGCCCAGACCGAGAAGTCCCTGATCGAGAAGGCCCGCGACCGCTTCATCGTCAGCCAGATGGACCTGATCGACCACTTCATCAACTACCGCTACACCGGAATCGAGGCCGACAAGGTGCTGGCCCTAGCCGCGCGCATCAACTGCCGCGTGAGCGGCTTCGACGATACCTACATCGTCAGCAAGGACTTCTTCAGCGAGCTGCCCGAGGTCTTCAACCAGACGGCCAACGATGACAACGACATCCCGAACCGCTTCGACGTGATCCTCGGCAACTACATCTTCGCCCAGGATGCCAACCTCGCGGCGAACTACCTCGATCAGTCCATCAAGCTGCTCAACCCCGGCGGCCGCCTCGGGATCTTCGTGGAACCCGAACTGCTGGTGCTGCTGCAGCAGCATGGCCTGCTCGGTGAGTTCCTGAGCGGGATGGCCGTCACGCACTTCATCCGCCTGCCGCTGATCGAGGGCCGCCACGACGTGATCCTGCTCGTGCTCAGCTCGCTGGCCTATGACGGCGAGAAGCCGGGGCAGATCATCACCGCTGAACTGGCGGACAGCAAGGCGGCCGTGAGCCTGGCTGCTGCGCTGGACCGTGGCGAGGGTGAGGGCACGTACTACCGCCGCATCGAGCAGCTGGCGCTGGGCACGCTGATCGGCAGCTAGCGGACAATTCCCGCTCAAATCGCGTTCAATTGGAGTCTAAGTCAGGCTGCAGCAGGCATGTGCCGCGGGGGCTTCTGGTAGATTCTGCATATACATTAGGAATCTGCCTGCCTGCCGGAGTGCCGAACATGGGCCTGACGCCTGCTGATTACAAGATTGACGTTTCCGACGACCGCCTGATTGCCACGATGACCCTGAGCAACCGGGATACGACCGGCCAGTTCAGCGCGGATGACCTGCGCAAGGTCCTGGCGGCGGCCGGGATCAGCCAGGGAATCATCGAGAACAGCCTGGCGCTGCTGGCGGCGGCCCCGCAGTTCGGTGAGCCCGTGGTGGTGGCGCGTGGCAAGCAGCCGCCCTGCCGCATGCTCAGCGAAGTGACCTACCTGTTCGACACGGGCCAGCCCGGCCAGGTCTGCCTGGAGGGCAAGCTCAGCTCTGAACAGACCGAGAATGATGATGCCGATGAAGCCCATGAGGATCACGGCCGGATTGATTTGAAGGAAGTCCGGCATTTCCAGAATGTGCAGGCCGGAGCGGTGCTGGCCCGGCCCACGCTGATCACCCCGGAGATGTGCGGCGTGGATGTCTACGGCCATCCGATCCAGCCTGAATTCAAGAAGGCCAGCGCACCGAAGCCCGGCCGTGGCGTGGAGCAGGATGAGAAGACCGGTGAGATCCGCGCCACGCTGACCGGGCATGCCTCGCTGAAGGCGGGGCGGATCTCGGTGATGGACGTGCTGGACATCAACGGTGACGTGGACTACGGCGTCGGCAACATCGACTTCATCGGCAGTGTGCGGATCATGGGCAACATCCATCCCGGTTTCCACATCAAGGCCGGAACGGACCTCACGATCAGCGGCAACGTGGACCGTGCCAGCCTGGAATGCGCTGGCAACCTGCAGATCAACGGCATCGTGTTCGGTGCCGGCGAAACGGTGATCCGGGTCGGCGGCGATGCGCATGTGGATGCCCTTGACCAGTGCGAACTGAGCGTACGCGGCGACCTGACGATCAGCAACTACATGCGGCACTGCACGGCGAGCATCGGCGGCAGTCTGCAGATCGAGAGCCCCAAGGGCAACCTGGTCGGCGGCGAGGTGCATGTCTACCGCAATGTCGACGTCACGAGCCTCGGCTCCAAGATGGCGGCGCTCACGAAGCTGACCGTGGGGCGCAACCCCTTCGCGCAGTCCAACCCGGATGAGATCCGCCAGGAGATCACGGAGAACGAGGGCAAGCTCAGGCAGATCAGCCTCGGCATCGAGACCCTCAAGAAGCGCCTGCAGGCCACGGGCAGCAACCTGGAGCTGCAGCAGCGGCTCGGCAAGCTGATGCTGGCCGAGGCCCAGTTCATGCCCGTGCTGGAAGGGCTGCGCCTCAAGCTGGAGGAAGCCCAGCGCAATGCCACCTATTTCCGCGAGGCGATGATCAGCGTGCGTGAGACGGTCTATCCCGGCGTGGTTGTCAACTTCCGCGACAAGATGCAGTACAAGACGATGGACTCCATGAGCAGCCTGTGCTTCTATGAGCATGAGGCGGAGATCAAGACCCGCGCGCTCTAGCTCCCGTCCGGTACGTGCAATAATGCGCGCGCATGCTGATCGACACACATTGCCATCTGTACTTCGATTCCTTCGATGAGGATCGCGAGCAGGTGCTCGCGCGCATGGCCGAGGCCGGCGTGGGCGCTGCCGTGGTGATCGGGATCGATCCGCAAAGCTGGGAGCAGGCCCGGGAACTGGCAGCCAGCCATGAGCGGCTCTGGTACAGCGTCGGCCTGCATCCCACGAGTGAGCTGCCGGCGGACTTCAGTGCGGCCGAGGCGCTCGGACCCTACCTCGAAGCTGACAACGCGGCGATTGCCATCGGCGAATGCGGGATCGACCTGCACTGGGATACGAATACGCTGGAAGCCCAGCAGCCGGTGTTCCGTTCGCAGCTGGAACTGGCGCGGGAGCGGGAGCTGCCGGTGATCATCCATACGCGCTCCGCCAATGCCGAGACCCTGGAGCTGCTGCAGGCCGTGCCCGGCACGCGCGGGATCCTGCACTGCTTCAACGGCAGCCCGGCGCTGCTGGCCTGGGCGCTCGCGCAGCCTGAGTGGTACATCTCCTTCGCCGGCAATGTGTCATTCAGGAAGGCCACGGAGCTGCATGCGGCGGCGCGCAGCATTCCGGCGGAGCGGCTGCTGGTGGAGACGGATGCCCCCTTCATCGCACCGCAGGCAAAACGTGGCCAGCGCAATGAACCGGCTTATGTGCGGCATACCTTTGAGGCCCTGGCAGCGCTGCGTGATGAGCCGATGGATGAACTGGAGGAGATCCTGCTCGCGAATGCGCGGCGGATTTTCGGCGTGGACTTCTGAGGCGGGGAGGGGGAGGAGTGCAATGAGGGCCCAACCACAGAGTACACAGCGGGCACGGAGAATCCAAGGTTGGCCGGGGCTCATTCCATTGCTTAACCTGCGCAATGCTCAAAGCCGCTGACTCAGCCGGACTTTCATCAAGCTTGACTCCGTGCTCTCAGCGCACTCGGTGGTTAAGCTTTCTGTGGGCTCTTCTTCCTCGACTTACTCCCTAGTACATCCGCTCAGTGCCTTCTCTGTGACAGATGAAGGCCAGCAGGCCCAGCCCTGCCAGGAAACCGCCCATGAGCAGGGTCGGCTGCCACCAGACCGGAGTCTGTGAGATATTCCTGACGACACCGCTCGCGCTGTCAACGGCATTGTGCATGGCACCGTACTGCTCCGCGAGCATGCTGCTGACAGGGCCGGACATCACCAGTCCGGCCAGGGCCGTGAGGGCCAGCAGCCCCAGCAGATTGCGCTGCAGCAGGCGCTGGGTTCCGGGCTGGCTAAAGCTTGCCCAGCCCGAGACTGCGAGCATCAGCAGGGCGGCCAGCGCCGTGGGCAGGGCCAGCGGGCCCTGGGGCGTGCCATTGATGAGCGGCAGCAGATTCTGCAGGGGAGCGGCGATCGCCAGCGCGGCGATGCCCAGGAACAGCAGCACCCGCAGCGGGCCGAAGCCGGACATGAACTGCTCACTACTGGCCTGGCCGGCACTGAGGTACTTCTGGGAATGCAGGTCAGCCACCTGCTTCTGCCAGGCGGAAGCCTCGGCGGCGGAGGGTTTGTGCTCCTTTTCCAGCCGGTAACCACAGGCCAGGCAGACATAATTGCCACCGGCGTCATCCATCAGCACTCCGCAGTTCCGGCAGGCCTTGTTGCTCTGCGTCTCCATGATTCCGCTGCGAAGCTTCACACCAGAATTCCTGCTCATTTCCCTGCTCCTGTGGGGTGCCATCGGTACACCGATACCACCAGAAGATACCTTTTTCCGCAGTGTTTTGCAGCAGCGGAGTGGAACTGTTTCCATCTACAATATGTGGATGGACCAGCACCAGGCTGCACCCCAGGAGTCCGGTGGGAGCGGATACAAGTTCATTCCGCCACGCCATGACCCGCTGATGATGGGTATTGCGCGGCTGATAACCCCGCTTTACCTGAGAATTGTTACCCAGGTTGACAGGGTTGAAATCAGCGCGGAGCACAGAAAGCTCCTTGAGGGCCTGCTGGGCCAGCGCGTGATCCTCACGCCGAACCACCCAAGCTACGAACCGCCGGTGGTGATGCAGCTGGCCAGCATGCTGCACACCGGCTTCTACTTCCTCGCTGCGCGTGAGATTTTCGAGGATCCGCTGCAGAATTTCGTCTGCAGCCGCATCGGGGCATACTCCATCAACCGCGGGGCAAAGGATGGCGACAGCCAGCATGCCACGCGCCAGCTGCTCAGGATGGGCAGGCGCTGGCTCGTGATCTTCCCGGAGGGTCAGGAGTATTACCTGCATGACATCGTGCTGCCCTTTCTGCCGGGGGCAGCACGCTTCGGCTATGGCGCACTGGATGACATCCGACGCGAAGGAAACACCGAGCCGGTCTGGATCGTGCCGGTCACGATCCGCTACCACTACCGCGGCAATGTCGACCAGCTGATCCGTGCCTCCCTGGCCCGGCTCGAGAAGGAGCTGGCCCTCGAGGGCCGGGGCAGCATCTTCGAGCGTGTGCAGCGTGTGACCTTCTGCCTGCTGGAGGTCAATGAACGCCTATACGATGTGGAGGTGCGGGACCCCGAGGACGTTGACATGCGCATCTCGCGCCTGCGGGAGCGGGTGCTGATGGATGTGGAGCACAAGCTCGGGATGCACAATGTCGACCTGGAGAGCCCGCTGCGCAACCGGCTGCGCAAGCTGTTCGTGGCTGTTTCGCGCATGCGGCGCAGCGCGGAAAGCTCATATGAGCGGAAGCTGCTGGACCGGCGCTCCAAGGTGATGAAGGCCGAGCTGCAGCGTGTGCTGGAATTCGTGGCGATGCCGGGCAAGTACGTGCAGGAGGACAGCTCGGCGGAGCGTTACCTCGACCTGCTGGGCCGCTTCGAGACTGAGGTCTTCGGCAAGCTGAAGTTCTTCGGGCCGCGCACGGCGCGTGTCAGCATTTCAGATCCGATCAATCTGTCAGACACATATGAGGAGTGGCAGGCTGACAACGAGGGCCAGGTCGAGGCCATGACGGAACGCCTGGAGGACTGTGTGCGCGAGCGCCTGGACGAGCTGTGCGAGCAGTACCGGACGGAAGTGCAGGGCTGAGCCAGGCTGCGGCGGGTTCAGTCCACGCTCAGGCGCACGTAGTGCAGGTTCCCGCTGCTGATCTCGTGGTAGGCCAGGGCAGGCCGGCCGGCGATTGCGGCGAGCCGCAGCAGGCATTCCCCGCCGACATCGAACTGCTCCCCGACCCGCAGCTGGACTTCCTCCACGGCATCGTCCTGGGGTTGCCAGCGCAGCGGTGAGGCGCCGTAGTACCAGATCTGCAGCGGCCCGGCCTGGTCCGAGACAAAGGCATAGTAGGGGCGTTCATAGACCGGCAGCCAGTCGAAGGATTCACGCGGCAGACTGCCGGACAGGTCACTGCTGTTCCAGTCCATTGCAGTGGCTGGCCGTGCACTTCTGCCCTGCATGCAGCGCAGCACGGTATCGCGGTAGCAGACGAGCGGGCGGCCGTTCAGCAGGCTGAGGCTGGTCCAGGGGGCCGTTGCATCCGTTGCCAGGATCTGCTCGTCCCATTCCAGTGCGCCGGGGCTCTGGTCCGTGGCCTACAGGAACAGCAGGCGGTTCTCCACGCCCGGGATCACATTGACAATCGCGATCGCCGGCTCGGCGTCAATCAGTGCCAGCGCCGGCCGGGCGAATTCCGCGAAGCTGGAGTTGCCAAGTTCAGCCAGGCGGTAGCTGCTGAAGCTGTCCTGCGGGTCGGACCCGGAGGTGTAGCCGTAGTCCAGGTAACCGTAGAAGTTGTCAACGTCGCTGTCGAGCGGGTCATTGCGGAACCAGGCGATGTGCAGGCGATCCCCGCTGCTCGCGATGCTGCAGTACTTGCAGTTCGCCCCGGGCACGAGCTGCCGGCGTTGCCAGTCTGAGTCAGCCAGCGGCTGGGCCTTGCCGGACCAGGCCAGCCAGAGGCTCTCGTCCTCGAAGGAGGCGTAGAGCACGACTGGCCTGCCCTGGTGCAGCACCGCCTGCATGATTCCGCCGACATTGCCGCTGTCAACGGTGCTGAACTGCCAGTCCTCCGGTCCGGCGGGCGCGCTGCTCCCTGCCAGCCCGAACCGCAGCTGCTGCTCATCCGAGTTGAAGAACAGGCCGGGCCGTCCGCCGCAGTCTAGCAGCTCCAGCTCGCGGAAGGGGGTGGTGGCAACACTGCTGTCCTGCGGGCTGATGCACTTGATGTTCGAGAGCGCGTAGTCAACGAGCAGCTGGCCGCCGTCGACGGCCACGAGCGCAAAGTACTGGCGCTGCTTCGGGCTGATGCGCTCCGCCGCTTCGAGATCAATCGTGAAGGGGTTGCCATTGGGTGGGTTGAGCTCACTGAACTCCCAGCGGCCGATCGTGAAGTCCGGCAGGGCGATGTAGTAGCCGGGGGCCAGCGCGGAGGCGAAGAGCACGCAGCTGCTGATTTCCGAGCCGGCGTTGAAGGCCTCATAGACCGCCCAGGCATGGCTCCCGCTGGTGCTCGTGAGCAGCAGCTTGTGGTCCTCGGTCACGAAGGCGTTGTCACTCTTCGCCAGGAAGTCGCGGCCCTGGATGTTGCCGATCTCACAGATCTCCGAAGTTTCTCGATTTCCCGCCGCCTCCACGAGCCCGTCCAGGGCTGCCAATGCGGGCAGGCCGGAACTGTCCGGCCGAAGGGTGGCGGCACCCGGAGACTGCCCGGGGAGCGCCGGATCACGGGCGGAATCAATGCGGGACGATGTGGCGCAGGCCGCCAGCAGCACGGTGAGGAACAGGCAGGAAAGTACCCTGAAGGCACGTTGCATTCCGGCGGTCTCCCTTGGTTCAGACTGGCTTGATTGTATAGCCGATCAGCGCTTGCGGAGACGCTGACGGAGACAGATTGCCTTCAGCCTGGCAGGCCGTGGAACAGATCCGCCTGGGCCGGCATCAGTTCGCCGTCGCCGAGGATGTGCAGCACACCGATGTCGTGGCGCATGAGCGTCTGGGCGATCAGATGATGGCGGTGGCTGTCCATCGGGTCAATCTGGCTGGAGAGCACGCAGACATTACGCTCAGCCGCCATGTTCATCAGCTCGACGATGCCGTCCTGATAGACCTTCTCCCGCTCGCGGGCCAGGTAGTCCAGCCGGCCATCCTCGGTCAGCGCACCGAGCTTGCGGCCGAGCCAGAGGTATTCCCAGCCGCGCTTGCGCGTACTGTGCTCCAGCCGGTCGCGGTTGAACCAGTGGGCTTCCCAGTAGGGGTAGGAGCGCACGTCCAGCAGGATCTCGATGTTGTGTCCGCCCAGCCGGCGGGCAAAGCTGTCCCAGTCCTCGCTCCCGTGGCCAACCGTATAAATGCTGTACTGCGGCATCCGGCAGTGATTCTAGCATCATTTGCAGCGCCGGCAGCCGCACTGTAGCGCGGATCAGGGCTCAGCAGGGTTCAGCGGGGTCCTCGAACAGGTAGATCGTGCGGCCATCGGGGTCCGTCAGCCGGCAGCCCCGGGCCTGTCCCGGCTGTCCATCCGGCTCGGAGCACGATGCGCCCCGCTCCCGCAGTTGCGCAAGCGCTGCGTCGAGGTCGTCCGTGCGCAGGCAGAGCACGGGCTCCGGCAGGGGCGCACCCTCCCGCCAGCCACTCCAGTTGCGGGGATGCATCAGGCCGATGCGCGCGCCGTCCGGCAGGCTCAGCAGGCAGAAGCCCCAGTCCTCCTCGCCAGGCAGGCTGCAGCCCAGCACATTGATGTAATGGTCTCTGGCCGCGGGGAGATTGAGGGAGAAGAACAGGAATTCATCGGTGAGGAGCTTCATTTAATGAGAATAGCTTATTGCATTTGCACCGGATTCCGTTAAGAATTGATATGACCAGTCTAACGCCAAAGATGGAGGAATCAAGATGAACAAGGCTCTGATAGCCTGCCTGATCCTGGGGATGCTGATGCTCAGCGCCTGCCCGGGTGGCGGTGGAGACAGCAGCGACGGTGGATCCAGTGCTTCCGGCACTAGCGGTGGCAGCAGTACTGCCCAGACCCCACCTGCCGATGACAACGGCATGGGCGCTGGCGGTGGAACTGCCGAGAAGACCGAGGCCGAGCTCGTGGCCCGCGGCAGGGAGATCTACTACGGCACGGAGTACAGCAATACCGGCCTGACCTGCGCACATTGCCATGCCGGCAGCCCGGATGAGGAGCAGGGTGCGCGCCTGATTGCGCATACCGGTTACGGTGCCGTGCCGCGCGGGAGCTGGAAACACACCAGCCAGGCCGAGCTGGATGCGAAGATGGGCAAGGCCGCCACGATCCTCGACGCCGCCAACTTCTGCGTCGGCGCTCCCTACATGGCGCACAAGGAAATGCTGATCGAGGGCGAGGATGGCGCGGCGCTCACCGCCTTCATGGTGAGCATCGCCGATCCCACTGCCTGGGATGCCCAGCCCTTCCTGCTGGACCTCAACCGCAGCATGCCCGTCGCCGGGCTGACTCCCAACATGGAGAACGGCGAGCGGATCTACGAGCATTCCTGCGAGAAGTGCCACGACGCCGGCATCGACGGGCTCGAGGACCTGCACGGTCTGGGAGACTGGATGAATCCGATGCAGCTGATGGCCAAGATCCGCAAGCAGAAGAACTGGTACGATGAGTACGAGAACGCCAGCTATGCAGCGCTGCCCAGCCACGATCTGGACCGCGCCGTGGCCTGGATGCTGGGCATCGACACCGCCTGGGCCCAGGATGAGAACCCCTGTGCTGAAAATCCCTGCGGCGGGCATGAGGACCACGATGAGCATGAGGAGCACGAGGACGGCACCTTCGAGGAGAATGCGATGCCGCACTACGCCAGCGACATCCTCTCGGATCAGGACGTGGTCGACGTGGCGCACTTCATCATTGAGAACGAATAGCGCATAAACCCCGTCTGATAATCAGCGATTCACTGGAAGGCCCGGGTATCATCCCGGGCCTTCGTGTGTTGCAGGATGGAACGTCCTGGCCGGCGCAGCGGTCTGACCTCTGCCAGGCCATGATCTGAGAATGGGAGGAATGCCATGAACATGAGAACCAGTGCCATCAGACTGCTGGCCGCCCTGCTGGCTGTCTGCTGCCTGCTGCCCGCCGCCGCCCGTGCGGAGGGGATCTACGACCACATCAGCGGCACGATCGCCGGCAGCGACCTTGCTCCGGGCCAGCCCTACTTCGACCAGGTGCATGATGCCAGCTGGGTTGCCCCCGCGCTCGAACGCCTCAGCGGGCAGACGCTCGGCAGCGAGATCTCCAACGGCCAGGCCATCGCCCTGATCCAGGCCGAGCTGGCCAGCCTGCCGGAAGTCGCCGTGAAGCAGAACCGCATGGCCGAGCTGCCGATTCCGCAGTGGTTCAGCCAGGGTTACAGCACCAACCAGCCGACGAGGCTCGCGAAGAGCCGCTACATGAACGGCGTGCTGGACGGCAGCCTGCAGATGCAGCCGGACATCGCAGCACTCTACGGCTTCTGGTGCTGCTACGACGCCGAGTGGTTCGTGCTCAGCAGCAAGCCGGAACTGCGCGCCTGGCTGGGGGCCGTGATGCTCAGCTACGCCGATGACTGGCAGCGCCTGGACAGCGAGTCCGCCGAGGCCCTGCATGCGCGGCTCGTGACCCCTATCCAGACGAAGGATGAGCCTTACCGCGAGATTGACAACTGGATCCACGCCTTCAAGAGCACCGACGGGGTGTTCCTCAAGCCCAAGGTGCGCGACGTGCTGGTGCAGGAATTCGTCCACCAGTCGGGCATGGAAAGTGATACGCGCTACTTCTCGGAGCAGGGCTGGGACAGCTTTGAGCTGCCCGGGCCGGTGGGCCTGGAGAAGGATGACTTCATGCTGCTCACTGCGCTCGTGCTGGAATTTGCTCCGCAGCTCGCTGCTGATCCCGCCACACCTGAGCAGATCGGCTGGGTGCGCGAATTCCTGATCCGCGACAGCGCCTGAAGCAGCCTTCAGCAGTCAGGTCAATGCAGGATTCCCGGTCCCCGGTCCCTGTTCCCTGATTATGAAGATTGCCCTTTACAAAGGCGATGTCTGCGGTAGAATATTCCGCTCCGTGGTATCGGGCCTGTTGCGGGTGATCGCTATGAACTGCGTCAGGACCGGAAGGTAGCAGCGCTAAGTGGATGATTACGGCGCCGGCAGTCACCTGATACCCGGGGTTTTGTTTTTTCTGCCGCCTCGTGCGAGCACTCGGCGGTCTACAATACAGCTCACAACAATGTTTGGTTGATTGCGTGATGCTTCTGTCATGCTCGTGCAGTCACTCGCGAAGCTGCGAAGCAGATCAACGAAAGCTTCTTACTGACCTCCCGAACATCCCTTGATCTTGCTGCATCTTTCATAATGAAGTGTCAGCACGCCTGCAACATGACAGACAGTGCAAGGGAGAATCGGGATGAAGAATCTGCTGCTTCCGTTGGTGATGCTTGGAACAACACTGGCGGGTGCTGCCTGTTCCGCTGACTCTCCAATCCCGGACAGCGCCAAGACAAGTGCCAACGGATTGCAGTATGCCTTTGAGATCCTTCCGGAATCAAATGGGAACTATCTGCTGCGGCTGAAAGCCGGCAATCCGGGCTCAGAAACCGTTACGCTGGAATTCCCATCCACAAGCCAGGTGAACTTTTCCATCAAGCAGGATGACGAAACCATTTTCTTCACAGGGGTTGGCGGAGCGGCACTCACGTATGCGGATGTTTTGCCAGGAGAAGTTGAGTACTTTGAGTATCACTGGCACGGCAAGCGCTTATCAGGCGAAGCCGTATCGGGAGTGTTTGCGATCACCTGCACACAGATTTCATCAGGAGAAAAGGTGCAACTTGAGCGCACGCTTCTGATCAGTCACTGAGTGCTGATTAGTTTCCGACAGCCAGCCACTCTGCACGCTTTGAACACGCTGGATCCGTGGAGCAGGCAGATTGAGCAGATTTTCGTTATCTGAACTTTTCGTCATAAACACTTGACAAGTACTAATGTGATTAGTATAATTTTGTTATGGCCAAGCGTGTCACAGATAAGCAGCGCGAAGTGCTGCAGTACATTGCCGACTTCATCGATGGCAACGGCTATGCGCCGTCCATTCGCGATGTTGCCGGCAAGTTCGAGTGCAGCGTCAAGGGTGCCTATGACCATGTCGTGGCGCTTGAGAAGAAGGGCCTGATTGAACGGGCCCGCAACCGCAGCCGCAGCATCCTGCTCGGGCAGCGCGGCAAGCAGGTGCTGGGCGTGGAGGAGGCGGCGCGGATCCCGATCCTCGGGCGCATCGCCGCCGGCGTGATGACCTATGCCGACCACAATGTGGAGGACTATGTCAACATGCCGCTTGACAACATGCAGCATGAGGGCGGAAACCTCTTCGCGCTGCGGGTCAAGGGCGACTCCATGATCAACGCCGGCATCAAGGAAGGGGACATCGCAATCTTCCGTGAGCAGCAGTCCGCCAGTACCGGCGACATCGTCGCCGCGATGGTCGAGGACGAAGCCACGGTGAAGTTCTTCTTCCGCCAGGCCGGGCGCGTGGTACTGAAGGCCGCAAATCCGCTCTACCCGGACATGTACTTCAACGAGATCCGCGTGATCGGCAAGCTCAAGAGCCTGATCCGCCAGTACGACTAAGCCTGGAGTGTCGGTCTTAGACCGACAGGGCCCTGTAGCTCTCAGAGCTACACACCATTGATTTGCCATCTCGCTCGAGAGCTCGACGGTCTGGCGCTGCAATCCAGCCAAGCCGGATTGGGTCGCGCTGAAGATACAAGTGGATGGAAGATGCATCGCGCCGAAAGCTCGGGGCTTTGCTCCGGGCTTATCGGCAGACCTGCGAATGCTTGCATGAGCAGGAAGGAGAATCCGGTCTGGCGCTGCAATCCAGCCAAGCCGGATTGGGTCGCGCTGAAGATACAGGTGGATGGAAGATGCATCGCGCCGAAAGCTCGGGGCTTTGCTCCGGGCTTATCGGCAGACCTGCGAATGCTTGCATGAGCGGGAAGGAGAATTCGGGCTACGCTGCGGCGAAAACAAGTTTCGCCGTGTCGCGCGAAAGTTACGAATCCTGTATCCATTTCGTGCAATTCCACCTTTGGCGGGACTCGAGGGTACCGGCTTGCGTGCAGAGCCGGAAACAGGTTCCCGGGCACTGCACAGGCAGTTTGCATACTCAGGTAAGACCGTCATTGATTCTCCAGTTCGCGTCCCGCCGAAGGCGGAACTCCCTGGTCTGAGCATGCAATCAGCGAGAAGCTTTGCTTGGAGCTGCATTGCAGACCCGCGAGCTCCTGGGTGAGCGGTCACGAGTACAAGGGGAGCGCGAGCATTCAGCTCGCCGGAACTGCGGCATTCAGCCGCCTCGTGAATGGTCGGGTTGAAGGCAGCCCGGCGTTTACGCTGGGTCAGGCAGTGCATAGCATGGTGCCAGTCTGGCAACAGGTGAGGGGAGCGCGGGCATTCAGCTCGCCGGACAGGTGGCATTCAGCCGCCAGCAAATCGGCACAACGAGAGCCCGGCGTTCACGCCGGGTCAGGCCGTGAAGGACTCGCCGGCGGGTATCTGCCTGAATCTGCCAATGCGCTGCTTGCAACACGCGGTCGGGCCGCACTTGCTCCACTGCGGAAGGCCGCCTGCTGAGCCATGCCTGGTAGCAGGGGAAGAGGTACTTAATCAGGCGCTGCGTGTTGGCGCAGTCGACCTCAGCCAGGCGTCAAAGTCAGATTTCCTCTGAGCGGGAATGAAAAGCCTGCTGTTGTCATATACTTGCAGCTCAATCTCACAAATGCCTGCGGGGTGCTGCATGACACGCTGCCTGCCTCTGTTGCTGTCGTCACTGACGCTGTTGCTTATGCATGCATCCTGCGCCGGCAGGCAACAGGCCCCGGCCGTGCCTGGACCTGATTTATCCGCTCCCGCTGCCCTGCAGCAGAGACCCGCTCCTGCGCCGGCTGGCGCAGCGCTGCCGTCGATTGCTGAGCTGGATTCCCTGCCCCTGCTGCCGGGACCGGCGGCAGGCCAGCCCGCCGGCCTGCGCAGCATCAGCGAAGCTGACAAATCCGTCACGCTGTTCCTCAACTGGAGGCTGGGCCAGAGTGCCAACACGATCGTGACTGAAAGCGGGCTCGTGACAATGTCCGCAGCAGCCGGAGGCCTGGAATGGATCATCTGTGAGGCCTTCAATGCCGGAAGCGAATGCGAAACGCTCAGCCTGGATTACACCGGCTTCAAGGCCGGCCTGTACCTGCTCGTTCCGGACTACAGCCAGGGTCGCTGGCAGGTGCTCGAGGAACTGGAAACCGGCACACATACCCTGAGCGTGCTCATGGACCAGCCCGGCTACTACTCTCCGCTCCACCGCCAGTATTTCGCGGTGCTGGCAGCGGATGGCGGGCAGTTGTCCCTCAATGCGGCAATGATGGAACTGGAGTACCCGGCCCAGGCGGACAGCCTCGTGACCACGGATGTCTACTCCGTACTGGAACCCCTGGACTGCAATGGACGGCCCGGGATCTTCTACCGCAACTTCCTCAGCCAGCTGCAGTTCGCACTCGCGGATACGGCCAGCCCGCAGATTCCGGCCGAGTGGAAGCACAGCCGCCTGTTTGCTGACGATGAATGCGAACTGTTCCGCGCCACCATGCACCGGGGCCGGCCGGTCGTGGTCTACTGCAGCAGCCTGACTGGCAAGGTCTGGCTCGCGACGGCGGACAGGGAGTTTCCCGTGGCGGACGGCGACTGGCAAAGGGTTGAGGTCAAGGACGACAGCTTCTGGCATACCTACTGCGCCCTGCACAGCGATGGCAGCAAACTGCACCTCGCCTGGTCGGATCAGGATCCGTCTGACCTGGATTCCGACATGGCATTTGCCTACATCAGCTATGCGCGCTCAGACACCACAGATCCGCTGCACGGCTTCACGGGCGGACGGATCCGCGCACTCGGTGACAGCACGGGGGCAGAGGAGGCGCAGATGGATCTCAGCACCTTCGCCGGCCGACCGGCCGTGGCCATTCCCAACAACATGCCTTCAACTGGGTTCAACATTCTCTACATGAATGCCAGTGCAGCAGATCCCCTGCCTTCGGACTGGGACACCACCATAATTGACAACGGTGCTCAGCCAGAGCAGTTCTGGCTCGAGAACCTGGACGGACTGCCCCTGGTGCTGGCTGATGGCAGCCTGCTTGGCATTTACTATGCCTACACCAGCAATCCTGGTGGTACCTCAGACTGGAACTACATTCAGATTTCCGGCGATGCCGTCGGCCCCTACTTCAGCCTCTGCACGGCGGGTGGGCGGGCCTGCCTGTCCTACTCCTATGAGGGAACCGGTGATAAGCGGCCCCGCTTCAGTACATATTCGCCAGGTGGCCTGCCGGCGGACCGGGGGCTTGGCCAGCAGCTCGGAGGTACCATCGAAGGCTTCTCGTCCGCGCCGGACACCCGCATCTTCAGCCTCGGCGGCCGTCCGGCGCTGGCTTATGTGAACCTCGATGACAGTACCCTGCATTTCGTGCGGCTTGTCAATGACTGAGCGGCTGCCGGCATGCACCGCGCACATTGCCAGGGCTGCGCTACTGCCCGGCCGCATCCCGCCGCGCCTCGACTTCCGTCCAGCGCGGGTCACCGTGCAGGTTGTCAAGATCGCTGTCCTGCAGGCTGTGCTCCAGCATCGCCGGGTCGAGGTCCAGGGCGAAGTTCAGGTAGTCAAAGCCGGCATCGACATCCCCGCCCATCGCACAGGCGCAGGCCAGGTTGTAGAAGGCGTTGGCATTCTCCTGATCCATCAGGGTGATCGTCAGGAACAGATCCCGGGCCCGCTGGTAGTCACCGGCATAGAGCACGGTATAGGCCTCGTTGGCCAGCGCGAAGGGCCGGCCGATGTTGATCAGCCGCGCCAGTTCATGGAAGGGATCCACGGCGTCGTCAACGCGCAGGTCGTACTTCACATCGTTGTAGCCGCCATAGCCCATCCCGGCCTGCTCCACGAGCAGCGCGGCACTCTGCATCCCGCGGCTGTCACCACCCCGGCTCTGGCCGGCGGCCAGCGCCAGCATCAGGCGCGCCGCCATGTCGTCGATGCTCACGGCGTACATGATCTCCTCGTCGGCGAGCGGGTTGTCAATCAGCCAGCGCTCGGGATCCTCCATCGCTTCATACATTGCATCCACCACGTCGGCACCGGTGAGGATATTGCCCTGCACTGCGAACACGATCCCGTCACTGGCAACGCCGCTGCGACCACCGGCCCAGTCCATGCACTCGCTGCCGCTGTAGCTCAGGGCCTGCGAGGATTCGGTGACGACGAAGCTGGCCTGTTCATTGCCCTGCCATTCACTGTCCTGCGCGAAGTTCGTGCCCCCGACCTTCACCAGGCCGACCTGGCGCTGCTCGCGGCGTTCGTCGGCACTGAGCAGGCTCGTCAGCACGTAGTCCAGATTGTGGCCATCCGCCATCCTCTCCAGCCCGAGCGGGCCGAATGTGGTGTTGCCAAAGGCCTGGCTGGCAACGGCCCCGACTCCGGCATCGGCATAGGGCACGACGCTGCCGACGGCGAAGAAGCGGCTCTGCACCGCCACACCGACCTCGCCGCTGATCGGGTCATAGGCCACCACGCTGAAGGTGGCAATGTTCTGCTGCCTGGGCGGCTGTGCGGCGGATGCGCTGCCTGCGCCGAGCATGAGGCTGGCAACTGTGAGGCTGACTATGGCTCTGTTCATGATGCTCACTCCTGCGTGCATTCCGCAAGCATTGTAGGGGAGGCCATGCAGTTTGCCAGGCGATCAATCAGCCAAGTACTGCGCCGCTGAATGATCCATTCCGACCACTGACCACTTTCTGGTCTACGGTACCTGTTCCCCTTTCCCTGTTGTGCGGCTTGCGCCGCACCTCACTTTCAGCGGCGAGGCGCCGCTGCTACTGAATTCTGACCACTGACCACTGACCACTGACCACTGACCACAGACCACTGATTACTGACCACTGACCACTCCTGGTCCCTGATCTCTTTTGCCCGGATTGCTCCGGGCCTCCATCAGCTATACAGCGTGTTCGTGTCCACGGCGTAGCCCTTGATCTTCAGGTACATGTGCAGCTGGGCGCGGTGATGGTAGATATGCGTGACGGTTTCCAGCAGCCACTGCTGGTAGGTCTGGCTGCGCCCGTAGAAGGCCACGCCGGCGCCGTTCTCGAACTCATCGAAGGTCAGGCTCTCCATGAAGCGGGTCATGTCCCGGCTGCCGCGCTCCATGTTCTTGAACAGGTCGTCGCGGCTGCGCGCAAACATCTTCTTCTCGCGGTCCTGGACCTCGGCCTCCTCGGCCCCGCGCATGATCAGGAGGTCGATCGCGGGAATCTGCGCCAGGTGGTTCACCAGCTCCTCGAGCGTGCGCATGTTGCCGGCCGGCCGGAAAGCGAGGTCATCCGGCTCGATCAGCTCAATGATCATGCGGCAGTTGCGAAGCACGTGCTCCAGTTCGTTCAGGAGGAGTCCGCGGCTGGTCATCAGATTCTCCAGGGAATTTCAGGATTTGATTGAACACATATTCTAGTTCAGGCATCCAGAGAACTTTGTAATCCCCGCCAGGCAGGCTGCCGGCATGGGAGATTGCCCTGGGGAAGCATCGCGGCGCACGCGGATCAGATGCGGCTGACCTGTATAATCTCTGCTCTGATTCTGACCCGGCCATTGCGCCGCTAGTACTAAAGGAATCCGGAGTGGGAAAGCTATGATCGAAGTATCGGGACTTACCAAGAAATATGGTGAGGTCCTGGCTGTCGACGATGTGAGCTTCTCCGTGTCCAAGGGTGAGATCGTCGGTTTCCTCGGCCCCAACGGTGCCGGGAAGAGCACGACGATGAAGGTGCTGACGGGATACCTCGCACCCACCGAAGGCACGGCCAGCATCAACGGCCACGACATCATCGACCAGCCTCTGGCGGCGCGGGCCGCCGTGGGCTACCTCCCTGAGAGCACTGCGCTCTATGAGGAAATGGGCGTGGTGGACTACCTGCGCTACATGGGGCGCATGCAGGGTGTGGCCAGCGCCGCGATCCAGGGCCGGATTGACGACGTGATCCAGACCTGCGGCCTGGCGACGATGGCCCACAAGGACATCTCGCAGCTCTCCAAGGGTTACCACCAGCGTGTGGGCCTGGCCCAGGCCCTGCTCAACGATCCGCCGGTGCTGATCCTCGATGAGCCCACGAGCGGGCTGGACCCTGCCCAGATCGTGGAGATCCGCTCGCTGATCACTCGCATCGCAGAGGAGAAGGCGATCCTGCTTTCCACGCACATCCTGCCCGAGGCGCAGAACACCTGCTCGCGGATCCTGATCATCAGCAACGGCAAGCTCGTCGGTGAAGGCACCTCGGGCGAACTGCTGGACATGGTCAGCGGCAACGAGCAGTACAGCGTGCGCCTGCGCGGCGGGGATGGCACGCTGCGCCGCCTGGAGCAGCTGAAGGGCGTGACTGCGGTCTCGAGCAACATGGAGAACGGGGAGCTGGCAGCGACGATCTCGGCCGAGAAGGGCCAGGACCTGCGCGAGCGGATCTTCGACACGGCTGTGGAAAGCGGGGCCAAGCTGCTGGAACTCTCGCATACATCGACCTCGCTCGAGGACGTGTTCCTCAGCCTGACCGGCACGACCGGCCGCCGCAGCGGCCAGGAAGGAGGCAGCCAGGATGGGTAAGATCTGCACAGTCTGGAACCGTGAGTTCCGCGCCTTCTGGTTCAGCCCGATCGCCTACATCATCATCATCGCCTTCCTGGCGCTGACGAACTTCCTCTACTTCCGCACCTTCTTCGTGGAAGGCCAGGCCAGCCTGCGCGCCTTCTTCGACTTCCTGCCCTGGACCTTCCTCCTGATCCTGCCGGCCCTGACCATGGGCCAGTGGGCCGAGGAGCGCAAGACCGGCACGATTGAGCCGCTCCTGACCCTGCCCGTCACCGAATGGCAGGTCGTGCTCGGCAAGTACCTCGCGAGTGTCAGCCTGCTGGGCTGCATCCTGCTGCTGACCACGCCGCTCGTGTTCTCGGTGATGAAGCTCAGCAGCAACGGCATCGACGAGGGCCAGACCCTGATGAGCTACTTCGGAGCCCTGCTGCTCGGGGCAACCTACCTCGCGATCGGCAGCTGGGTCTCCAGCTTCAGTGACAACCAGATCGTGGCCTTCATCCTGTCCCTGGCCGCGATCGCCGTGCTGCTGTTCGTCGGCCTGCCCTTCGTGACCTTCTTCGTGGAGGGCGGCTTCTCGGTGCTGCTTCGCAACATCGGGCTGACGACGCACTACTCCAGTCTGGGACGCGGCGTGCTGGACCTGCGCGACCTGCTGTACTTCGGAAGCATGATCTTCTTCTTCTGCTTCCTGACGACACGCATGGTTGAAAGCCGCAAGTGGAGCTAGGAGGGAGATGATGGACAACAGAACCAAACGCAAGGGAAACAGCCTGGCCGAGATCTTCATCGTGCTGGCGATCGTGGTGGTGGTCAACTTCCTCGGCTACCGCCTGCTGCGCTACCGCGCTGATTTCACCGAGAACCGGATGTACACCGTCAGCCAGCAGACCAAGGACTTCCTGACGAATCTCGATGCGCCGCTCTCGATCGACTTCTACATGACGACCGAGCTGCCGCCGCAGCTGGCGGCGATGCGCACGGAGGTCCGGGACCGCCTGAGCGAGTTCGAGAACCTCTCGCGCGGCAACCTGACGGTGCATTACATCGACCCCCGTGATGACGAGGAGCTGAAGCAGAAGGCCCAGGATGAGGGCGTGCCCGAGGTGGAGCTGCAGGTGCTTGAGAAGGACCAGCAGAGTTCGCGCAAGGTCTTCTTCGGAATGAGCATGGCGCACCTCGACCGCTCTGAGAGCATCCCCTTCGTGATCAGCACGGAGAGCCTGGAATATGACGTGGTCAGCCGGCTCGTGCGTCTGACCCGTGAGAAGAAGCCGGTGATCGGTGTGTTCGAGGGTACCTTCAACACGAACCAGCAGCCCGGCCAGCCCCAGGAGCAGACCTACAACACCCTGCGCCAGCTCCTGACCCAGGAAGGCGGGCAGTATGAGGTGAAGCGCATCGGCGCCGAGGAGCAGGTTCTGCCGGAGGGTCTGGACGGGATCTTCCTCGTCGGCGCCTTCGGCCTCTCCGACACCATGAAGTACAGCATCGACCAGTTCCTGCTGGGCGGCGGGCGCGCGATCATCGCCATTGACCCGATCATGATGCTCAACCAGCAGGGCATGGAGAACCAGGCCTACCCGAGCCTGCCGACGATGGAGGACCAGCTCGAGAAGTACGGCGTGAAGTTCAACAAGAAGCTGATCGCCGATCCGGTCAGCTGCGGGATCGTGCAGGTTCCGACCAACTTCTTCCCGATCCCGATGCAGTACCCGCTCTACACGCAGATCACGCCGGAGGGCTTCAACCCCGACGTGCCGGCGGTGAGCAAGCTGGAATCGCTGCTGATGCCGCTGACCTGCCCGCTGGAGGAGGTCCCCACGGATGGCGTGAGCTTCGACTGGCTGGCGCAGACCACACCGGGCAGCTTCCTGATGAACAGCCCCTTCGATGTCGGCATTCAGCAGGACTGGGAATACAAGGCCACGGAAAGCGAGAGCACCGGCCCCTATACGGTGGTGGCGATGCTGCGCGGCAAGTTCACCACGGCCTTCCCGGACGGAGCGCCGGCTCCCGGCGAACCGCGTCCCAATGAGGACGGCACGATCGACCCCGTGGTGGATCCCTTCGCCGGGCATACGCATGAGGCCGTGGGCAGCGCCGATGGCAACCTGATCGTGCTAGCCAGCGCGCGGGCCATGACGGACCGCATGTTCCAGCAGGCGCAGACGAATGCGCTGTTCGCCGCCAACATCGTTGACACCCAGCTGATGGGTGACTGGCTGCTGGAGCTGCGCAGTGCTCCCGTGACCTCACGGCCGCTGCGCGCCGGACTGAGTGACAGTGAGAAGAGCACGTGGAAGTGGCTGAACCTGGCCGGTGTGCCGGTGCTGCTCGTGCTGCTGGGCCTGCTGCTGGGCGTGACCCGCAGGACAGGCCGCAGGGCTATCGAGGCCCGCTACGGCGGAGCCTAGGAGGGAAGGATGTCCAGGAGTGGAAAGGTCAATCTCGCGGCACCGCTCGCGATTCTCGCGGTGCTTGCCATCATCTCGTTCATCGTGTTCCGCAATCCCGCTGACAACGCGGGCGGCGAGGGCGCTGGTCCTGACAACGTAGAGCAGGGCCTGGCTGCCGGGATGCTGGTCGATGCCGAGCGCGACGCGATCAGCCGTCTCGACGTGAGGACCCCCAAGGGCGAGAGCTACTCGCTCATGAAGCATGATGACAACTGGTTCGCGCTCAAGGACGGGGCGGAGTACCCAGCGGATGAGGCCCGCACGGCGAGCCTGCTCGACATGCTCCCGGAGCTGCGCAGCGAGGCGATGATGAGCGACAAGCCGGAGCACCATCCGACCTTCGAGCTCAATGAGGACCAGGCCTACAGCCTGGCGGTGTATGCCGGTGGCAGCGATCCCAAGCTCACGCTGCTCGTCGGCAAGAGCACCGAGAACGTCAAGGGCTGCTTCGTGCGCATGGCCGGGGAGGACAGCGTCTACAAGGCCAGTGCCAACCTGCGCACTGCGCTCGGCTACTCCTTTGACGACTACCGCTCCAAGCAGCTCTGGCACTACGACCCGCTGCTGGCAACGCATGTGACGGTCACGCCCGTGCTGGAGGACGGCAGCCTCACCGCTGAGCCTCAGGCCTTCAGCAAGGAGGGCGAATACTGGACGATCGACGGGGCCGGTGGCAACGGCAACCAGAATGACCTGAAGGAGCTCGTTGACAGATTCAGCGGGCTGCGGATCCAGACCTTCATTGACGACCCCTCCACGCTGCCGGCGGAGCAGTACGACCCCGGGGCCACGCCCTGCCTGATCGTGGAAGCCGCCGGGAAGAGCTACACGCTCACGATCCACGGCAATGAGGAAGGCAACATCATAGTCAGTGATACGGAGGGCCGGGTCTACAAGACCAGCCGCTCCAACCTCGGCTTCCTGCTTGACCTGGACTTCACGCTGCTGAGCTTCTACCAGGAGCCCGTGCCGGAACCCTCCGCGGATGGGGATGCAGCCGGGACTGAAGCGGAGGCGGATGCTGAGGGCATGGCGGATGCAGGGAGTGCGGCCGGGGGCGAGTAGCCCTCCAGCTTTGGCAACCCGGGCCGATAAACGGTATACCTTACCGTGACGCCTGCCGAGTACAGCCAGCCTGAGATGCAAGAGCCCGCCCTGCCCGAGCGCACGCGGCGCTTCATCAGCGGACCGCTGCTGCTGGAACAGCTCGAACTGGGTCAGCAGCTCACGACTGAGCAGGCCGAGTACATCATCGAGGACCTGATTGAGCGCGACCGGCAGTTCCGCCTGACCCCGCGCCGCCCCGAGCCCTACCGCGCACGCTACACAAAGGGCGACTGATCACAGGCCGGATGCAGGCAAGCCGCAACTCGCTGCCGCGCGGCTGTCCATTCATCAGTGCTATGCTTCAGCAATGCCCTTGGATTTGCTGCTTTTATTTACATGCATAACGCTGATCAGGGCCGGCATGCTAGTTTGCCCTGGAATTCGCGCTGCTGCAGTCGGTTCTAGTAAAGTTCAAGCCCCCTCCCCTTACACGTGGATTCCTGGCAAAGCTGGCGCTGATTGCCACCGGCTGCAGCTTGCCGCCTGGTCTGCTGCTTGAGATGCTTCTGCGCCGATCCGGAATTTCGGACATAAGCCTGGAACTGGGCATAGTGATGCTCAGTGCAGCAGGCTGGTTTGTTTCCGGGCTGGTGCCACCGGAGCAGGGACGCGGAGATATTCGCCGAATTCATCTGGTGGTATTCCTCGTGAGCCTTACGGTTATGTCATTCACCATCTTCACGGACAGTCTGACTCGGTCAATAATCAACAGTCCCTGAACGCGATCCCGGTCTGCCGCGACTCAGATATCTTTCCAGGACACACGTATAATCCCGCTGTGGGTAGATTCGGACCATTCGAGGGCCTCATCCTGCTGCTGATGCAGTTCAGCGCGGTGGCGATGGTCTTCCGCGTCAACGGCCTCAGGCTGCGGGCCGCGCTGCTGCCGACGCTGGCCAGCTATTTCGCGGCCTTCGTCTGCCACATCATCGGCTTCATCCTGCTGCCGGACGATGCTTCGAAATGGATCACGCGCCCGGTGATCTCGCTCATCTGGTTCAGCTCCAGCACGCTGGCGATCTGGCCCTTCGTGCGCAGCCGCCCCGGCCTGGCCTGGCGCACTGGGCTGTTCTGCATGATCGCCTACCTGCTCTTCGCCTTCGCATTTGACATCATCAAGCCTGCCTGAGAAATCAGCGGCCGCCTTGAAACTCTGCAGTCAGATCTTCGTCACACATAACATGACATCAGGATCAGTGAATGGATTCTTTGAAATCCTGATGTCTGGATTGAAATCATTGATGTTGGTCTGTGCTGGTGCGAGGGATGCACCGCAGCAGGCGATGGGGTGAGAATATGTTCGCAAGCATGATCGCTTTCGCTGCCAATACGGCGGCCATCTATTTCGGAGCGCAGCAGACCGGCATCGGGAAGATCGGCCTGGGCAAGGCCCTGGCGGTCAGCACCGTGCACCTCGTGCTCTGGATCGTCGGCGCGGTGGTCTTCAGCATCCTGCTGTTCCCGATCCGCGCCCTGGCACCCTTCATCTTCTTCAATGCCCTGTTCTTCGCCGCCACCGCCCTGGCCGCGCGCCAGGTGCTGGAGATCGAATGGGAGCAGGCCTGGACGCTCGGGCTGATCGGCATGGTTGTCAACCTGCTGGTGCGCCTGCTGCTCTTCTCAAACTGAAGATCAATTCACCCAACCTGGCCACCGGTCCCCGTTGCCAATGACGGGGGCCGGTCGGCGCTATAATCGCCACGGCGCGGGGGATGCGCCAGGGGGTCAGCCGTGGAACTCTGCCTGACGGATTCTCTGTCCAGCCTCTGTCTGGGCTATGGCATGGGCCGCGGCTACTACCTGTTCACCTCCCCCATCAGCCACATCATCATCGGCGTGGTGCTGATCTGGATCGGCATCACGGGCATGTTCAGCGGTGAGGGCAAGTATGACCAGCGTTCCTTCTTCGAGATGAACGCCTCATACCTGCTGAGCCTGCTGGCCGGGCTGGCCTTCTGCGCCTTCGCGGTGCGCCGCCTGCTGCCCTGAGCCCTGGAGCACGGATTGCCACAGCACGGACAGGTTGACACGACGGTCTACATCATCCTCTGGGCTCTGGGCCTGCTGCTGCTGGCCAGCGGCCTGGCCGGGCTGGTGACAAGCCTGCGCCGCAATGCCGAGAGCCCGGCCTGGGTGACAGTGCTCTGTCTGCTCTCCCTGCTGGCGGGCTCGAGCATCGTCGGCTTCCTGCTGCGCCACAACCAGCCGCCGGGCTAGGCCCGCGCGCTTGCTAACATGCTGGGATGCAGATCCGCGGCATGGCACGCACGGTTTTCATCGTCAGGGACTTCGAGGCCTCGCTGGCCTTCTACCGCGACAGGCTCGGACTGCCGCTCATCGGCAGCCCCGAGGCGGGCTGGGCCTGTTTCGACGTCAAGGGCCAGCAGCTCTGCCTCTGCGCCTGGAGCAGCGCCATGCCCTACGAGGAACACAGCCTTGGCAACTCACCGGACCAGCTGCTCCTCCTCG
Source organism: bacterium (assembly GCA_041395205.1). GTDB lineage: Bacteria > 4484-113 > 4484-113 > 4484-113 > JAFGCY01 > JAHEFU01. The sequence goes on along the minus strand of JAWLAZ010000001.1, from coordinate 91,123 downwards.
TTGACGACATCGAACAGGCCCGCGATGAACTGCTGAGCAGCGGCCTTGATGTGCGCCCGGTGCAGCGTATGAGTGACAGCGTGCGCATCGCCGAGTTCCGCGATCCCGACGGCCGCTACCTCGGTCTGGAGGAGCGCGGGTAGCAGGCCGTTTACGGCCTGAGCCGGCGTGAACGCCGGGCTACCGGCATCCATTTTCCTGTAGCTTCCACCCGACCCGGATGCGCGGAAGCGCAGCCGCAGGGTCAGACCATATCCTGCTTCCGCCTCGCGCGAGCGCTCGGCGGTCTGCAATCCAGCTCGAAGCTAAGCTCCTCGCTGATTGCGCGATGCATCATCCATTCTGCGGCAACTTCCGCGCGACCCGTTGGCGCGAATGCGCCAGCGCAGCGCCAGACCATCGAGCGCTTGCGCGAGAGGGCAGTGAACTTGCTGTAAACTCACTGCCGCATGACGAAGCCCGCAGCCCGCAGCCATACAGTGCTCTTCAGCAGCCTTGCAGTTTTCATCATCATCGCCGACCAGCTTTCCAAGGCCTGGTTCGTGTTCCTGCTCGGCCGGCATGAGCATGCGAGCTTCGCCGCCTTCCTCGGGCCCTACTTCTCCCTGTGGGGCAAGCAGATGATCCAGTCCACCTACTTCCCGCCCACGCAGGTCGTCAAGGTCTGGAACCCCTGGATCCAGTGGCAGCTGACAACCAACACCGGTGCGGCCTGGAGCATGTTCCGGGGCAACAGCATCTACCTTAGCCTCGTCAGCATCGTGATCGCGCTGGCGCTGATCTACGTCTGGAAGCGCTACTTCGCGGAGAAGCGCGGCATGACCTGGATCTTCGGCCTGATCGTCGGCGGCGCACTTGGCAACTTCATTGACCGCCTGCGCGTGCAGGAGGTCGTGGACTTCGTGGACGTCAAGCTGCCCCTGCTCGGCAGGCTCTTCCCGCAGCTCGGCGATCCCTACGACTTCCCGATCTTCAACGTCGCTGACAGCGCGGCGGTGATCGGCACGCTCTGCCTGGCAATCGTGCTCGTGGCAATGGACATCAAGGCCTTCACCGGCAAGCGCCGGGCCGCCCCGCAGTCTGCCGCAGCCCGCGATCCCTATGCGGGCGGACTCGAGGTTGACGAAGAGGCCCTGCAGGAGCTGAAGCAGACCGCGGAGGAGATCCGCCGTGGCGAGCGCTTCACCCCGCGTTCCCAGACCGGCTGGCATGGCAATCTCCCGCTGGATAAGCCCGGCGACACTGCTCCGGACAGCAGAGATGAGGATCGGTGAGCGCGAAAAGCAGCTGATCAGATCAGGGCTGGTGGCGATTGCCGGCTGTGATGAAGCCGGCCGCGGGGCCCTGGCCGGGCCGGTCGTGGCAGCGGCGGTCGTGCTGGACTACCAGTCCCTGCCTGAGGGCATTGCCGATTCCAAGCAGCTCAGTGCCGGCCAGCGCAGCCGTGCTGCTGCAAGCATCCGTCAGCGGGCCATTGCCTGTTCCACTGCCGCGATCGATAGCGCGACAATTGATCGTGATAATATCCTCAATGCATCGCTGTCAGCGATGCAGCAGGCCGTGACCGCACTCGGGATCCGGGTCGGGCATGTGCTGGTGGATGGCAACCGCCTGCCGCCACCCTGCGGCGCTCCGATGGAGGCAATCGTGCGGGGTGACAGCCTGGCCTTGTGCATCGCCGCAGCCTCGATCCTCGCCAAGGTGGAACGGGATGCAATCCTCGCCCGGCTTGCCGATGAATACAGGGGTTATGGATTTGAACTGCACAAGGGTTATCCGACGTCAGGCCATCTGGAGGCCCTGCGGCGGCTGGGACCCTGTCCCGTGCACAGGCGCAGCTATGCACCGGTGCGGGAACTGCTGCAGGACGGCCTGTTCGGGATCGATTCCGCGCTGCGGGATTGACCTGCGGGAGTTGTGGAGATACAATTGGGAAGCTATATCGTGAATGAATTATCGATATAGTTCAGGGAACCAGGAGAAACATCATGGATGAAGCCAATATCCAGCAGATAAACAATACCCTGCAGTTCTACGACTACGCGGTGTTCGGCTACATGGCGGCCTTCGTGATCTACGCGGTGCACGTGTTCTTCGCACGCCATCCCCGCGTGGGCCAGATTGCAGCCACCGTGCTCGGTGCGGCCTGGGTGCTGCAGACCGTTTTCCTCGTGAAGCGCACGATCTTCTACTACCACCAGCACAACGGCTTCGTACTGCCCTCAACGAACATGTTCGAGGTCATGAACTACTTCGTGTGGCTGTCCGTACCCATCTACCTGATGATGGAATGGAAGCTGATCAAGACCCGGCTGTTCGGGGCCTTTGCCCTGTTCGTGCCGCTGCTGATGCTGGCCTTCAACGCCCGTTCGATGTCAATGGACCCGGGTGCCGCCGACCCGCGTGAGCTGTTCCCCTCGCTGAAGAGTTACTGGCTCTGGATCCACGTCAGCTGCATGATCCTCAGCTATGCAATTCTCGCGCTGGGTGCGATCTTTGCCCTGCTCTACATCCTGCGCTCGCTGCGCGTTGTCAACCTGGAGCGCTTCAGCAGCAAGTTCAGCCTGCGCGACCTGGACCGCACCAGCTACCGCATGGTTCTGTTCGGCTTCCCGATCCTCACGCTCGGCATCTTCCTTGGCGCCGTCTGGGCTGACTCGGCCTGGGGCCGCTACTGGGGCTGGGACCCGAAGGAGGTCTGGGCGCTGATCATCTGGCTGATCTACCTCGGCTACATCCACTTCCGGATGATGGGCTGGGTCGGCTACAAGCCCGCGCTGATCAACATGCTGGGCTTCGCCACGGTACTCATGACCTTCTGGGGCGTGAACATCCTTGCCTCGGTCTTCAACCTCAACAGCATCCATGCCTATTCCGCCGGTGGCGAAAGCAAGGCTGACCTCTACTTCCTCGGCGTGCTGGGCCTGCTGGCCCTGATCCCGATCGTGATGCTCTTCCTGCCCAGTCCGAGTGCTGACACACTCGCCGCCGAGCTGGAGGAGGACGACGAGATCGTGCCCGACATCCGCCGCCGTATCAGCGGAGGTGGATCCGGCAGTTCCGACGGGTTGCATCCCAGCCCTCCCGGACGCAGCCCGCAGCCTCCCGCTGACAGCAGCCAGAACTGACCATGGCTGCTCACAAGACCTGGGGACCCTTCAACTTCCTCTGGAAGTGGCTCAACAGCCTGCCGATCGCGATCTACGTGATGCTGCTGCTGGCGCTGCTGAATGCGCTCGGTACGATCCTGCCGCAGGAGCACCTCGTCGGCGGCATGTCCAATCTGCCGATCGACCAGCAGTACATCCAGAAGTACGGCCAGCAGCGCTGGGAGATCATCCGCCTGCTGGGCCTGCACCACATCTACTTCACGCCGCTGTTCTTCCTCTCACTCGTGTGGCTCTGCGTCAGCGCCACGGTCTGCAACATCACGCGCTACAAGCGCACGATGCGGGAGTGGAAGACCCCTGCGGTGAAGCGCGGCCCCGGCTTCTACCGGGCCGACAGGCGCGGGATAGAATTCGACGTCGAACCGGATGCGGATGCAGCCGGTGTGGCGAGCCTGCTGCGTGAACAGGGCTTCCGGGTGCATGAGGAAACCGACGACAAGGGTGCGCGCTGCATCTACGGCGACCGCGGTTTCATGCAGCGCTGGGCAATGGTCGTACTGCATGTCGCGGTGCTGGTGCTGCTGTTCGGCGGCATCTACGGCAGCATCTTCGGCAACAAGGGCAATGTTCGCATGGCAGATGGTGAGAAGAAGACACTCACCCTGGACATCGCAGCAGGCAAGCACCCGCTGGTGAAGTGGTTCCTTGATGACCTGCCGAAGCGGAATTACGAGCTGAGCCAGGACACCTTCCGGATTGACTACGGCCGCAAGCTGATCCTGCCCACCGTACTGCAGAACGACGAGGAGTTCAGCCCGGAATTCCAGGAATACTCCCACTACTTCGTGAAGGACTATGTGTCTACCCTGACGGCGGAACGCAATGGCACCACCGTCAGCAGCGAGGTAATAGTCAACCATCCGCTCGTGATCGACAAGCTGATGCTCTTCCAGAGCGGCTATGAGCAGAACGGCTTCCTCTCGATGAGTCGCGACGGGGAGGTCACCGAGGAGCTGGTCCCTGCCGACATGTGGCTGTGCATCGTCACCGACACCAGCGGGGCTCCGGCCCTGGCCCGCGCCGAGGACAACCGCGGCCAGACCGACAAGGTCTTCCTGCTGGAGAAGGTCAAGGCCGGCGATCTCTACATTGACAACAAGCTCGACCGACACCTCGGCCCGATGACCGTGGCGCATGTGCAGAACATGATGACCAATGAACTCGAGGATGTGATGCTCGATACGGAGCAGGGCTTCACGGTCAGTGTCAACGGCCGCAATGTCCAGGTGCGGCTCTCGGAGCGCATCCAGAACTTCTCGATCTTCTCCTACAAGCGCGATCCGGGCATGCCGGTGCTCTACCTCGGCTGGATCCTGATGATCGTCGGCATCGGTGCGGCGCTCTACATACCCTTCCACAAGGTGCATGTGCGCGTGGAGCGCAATGAGGCGATGCTGCTTGTCAGCGGTGTGCGCGGCGGCGGGCTGAAGGGCCTCAAGAAGCGGATACACGCTATACTCACTGCTGGTTAGCATGCGGGCTGAGCAGCTTAAGAACTACATCGACCTGGTCGAGGAACGCATCGGAGAGATCCTCGCCGATTCCGATCAGCTCGTGACCCGCTACGTCACCGACATCTCCAAGTCCCGCGGCAAACGCCTGCGTCCGCGCATGCTGCTGAGCTTCGCCGAGATCTTCGGCGGGGCGGAATTCTCGAGCGCGATCAACTGCAGCGCCTGCTGTGAGCTGCTGCACACCGCGACCCTGATCCACGACGACATCATCGACGAGGCGCATACCCGGCGCGGCAACCTCACACTGAACAGCATGTATGGCAATGAGGTGGCGGTGATCGTCGGCGACTACGTGCTGGCCCTCGTGCTGAAGAGCCTCAACCTTGAGCGCGACTTCCAGCTCACTGAGATGCTGCTCGACACCAGCCAGGAACTGGGCATGGGTGTGATCGAGGAAGTGCTGAACCGCAACAACTTCCGCCTGAGCGTCGAGAAGTACTACGACGTGATCCACCTCAAGACAGCCGTGCTGTTCAGCCTCTGCTGCAGCATGGGGGCCTATCTCGGCGGTGCGGACGAGCGGCGCATCAAACTCGCGGGTGAGTATGGCCGGCTGCTGGGCCTGGCCTTCCAGATCGTGGACGACCTGCTGGACCTGACCCAGGATGAGGAAAGCACCGGCAAGCCGGTGATGAGCGACCTGCGTGAAGGCCGGATCACGCTGGCGCTGGTGCATGCGCTGATGCAGGATGCCCCGCGCACCCAGCAGCTGGTGGAGCGCTACCAGGAATCGCATGCTGAGGCGGATGCCGATGCCATCAAGGCGCATCTCTTCAGCCAGGGCAGCATCCAGTTCTCGATGGACGCCGTACGCTCCTTCATTGCCCAGGCGCGGGGCGTGGCCCTGCAGCTGGCCGACGAGGTCCGCAACCCGGACTGGCTGGAGGAGCTGGAGCAGATCGAGCAGCGCGTGCTGGAAGCCCTGCCCGCCGGAGTGGCGAGCGGCTAGGCCTGCGGCTCCGCACTGTCCTGCAGCGGGCGGATCGCCCAGCTGGATGTCGATTTTCCATCGTCCAGGCTGAAGCTGCGGCGTGAGATTTCCCAGTCGCCGATGATCACTCCACTGTCACGCAGCTCGGTGCCGGCCGCGGGATCAGGCTCGCGTTCCCAGCCCTGCCAGCTGCTGCGCAGTGCCTCGAATTCCCCGGCGAACTCCGCGGGATCCAGACCGCGCAGCCCGAGCCAGCTGTCGGTGAAGCTCAGCTGCTGCACGAGGCTGTTCTCCGCGATGATCAGCTCATACTGCGGCACGCCATCCAGCCGCTGGCCGCTGTAGCTCATGAGCTGCGTGCGCGGACGCAGCAGCCGCACGAGGCTGAAGCCCTCGCTGCGCTGCCCGCCGGCTGGATCAATCCCGAATTCCGCCAGCAGGCCGGGGCCGCCCGTACGGCATTGGCGCAGCAGCTGTGCGGGGCCGGAGCTCTCAGTGAAGTTGTCAGGCAGGCTGAACTGCGGCATGCCGCTGTCCCCGGCAGCCTCCCTGGTGAATGCGCGGCGGGTTGCCAGAGTGGCTCCGGCATCCACCCCGATGCAGTAGAAGTTCCACTCCGGGATGTCGCCGTGCATCGTGAAGCGCTTATGGGTCATGTAGGGGCTGCCCCAGGTGCCTTCGACTTCGTTGTCAAAATTGAACTGGAAGAAGCTGATGTCAAAGTCCGGATCAGCATAGGCGTAGCTGCGTACGGCGCCGCCGTACTGCTCGTGCAGTGCACGGAACTGATTGTCAAGTTCCTCCGGATCGACGCCGAAACTGGCAGCGTACCAGGCGCTGCTGAAGCCGAAGATCAGCCGTTCGCCGCCGCCGAAGGCCACGAGTTGCGCGCTGAAGCCGACCGGTGTCTCAGACTCCGGCAGCAGCCAGATGGCAATCGGCAGCTCGCCCTCCGGGCCGCTTTCACTTTCCATGCGCTGCTCAAAACCGCTGAAATCCGCGCGGCCCAGCAGGGCACCGGCCCCTTCGCTGATCAGCAGTTCACTGAACTCTGACAGCGTCAGCACATGCTGCTGGCCATCCCATTCCACGTTATGCAACGGGCTATCAGCCAGCGGCGATTCCGTCTCCGCAGCGCTTGTACCGGAAACCTCCGGATCCGGGCTGCCGCCGGATGCTGTATCCACGGGTTCTGTAGTCCTGTCCTGCGGACAGGCGGACAACAGCAGCAGACTGGCAATGCAGATCAGGTTCCGGGCATGCTTCACCCGGGAATTCTAGGCGATGCGGCAGTTGGAACCTGAGCAGGACCGCTTTTCCCGTAGAATAGAGGCATGGCATGGGGAAACGTACCAATCGGCGAAATCCGTGAGCGGCAGGGACGCAAGCTTCACCAGTTCATTGCGAACAAGGTCTATCCATTCTGTCCGCACTACCGCAGGCTGATGGATGATGCAGGTCTCGGACCTGACAGCATCCGCAATCTCGATGATCTGCGCAGACTGCCCTTCAGTTCCAAGGCGGACATCGCCAGCACCGAGGACAATCCCGCGCGCTTCCGCGACTTCATCATCCAGCCGGATGAGGCCCAGCTCAAGGCCAGTCTGAGCCTGTTCGACAAGCTCGGGCTGGCGGCCCGCAGCCGGCGCGAAGGCAAGAGCATCAAGGATCTCGTGCTGGATGAATACCTGCCGGTGATGACGACCTTCACCACGGGCCGCACGGCGTTGCCGACGCCCTTCGTCTACACCAAGGCCGACATGCAGCAGCTGCGCCTGGCCGGGGCGCGGATGTTCGAGATCAGCGGCTTTGACCGCAAGCGCGACCGCATCGTCAGCGTGATGCCCTTCGCTCCGCATCTCGGCTTCTGGCAGATCAGCGAGATGGGCTTCGAGACCGGTGTGATGGTGATGCATACCGGCGGTGGCAAGGTGATGGGCAGCCAGGGGATCCTCGCGGTGATCGGCCGCATCAAGCCCACCGTGCTGATCGGCACGCCGGGCTATGTGATGCATCTCGTGCACCTCGCTGAGCAGCTGGGAACCAGCATGGAGCAGATCCGCATCGTGGTGCTGGGCGCGGAGCGTGTGCCGCCGATGTACAAGCTCAAGCTCAAGGAACGCCTGGCGAAGCTCGGGGCACAGAACGTGCGCGTGCTCGTGACCTATGGCATGACCGAGGCCAAGAAGGCCTGGCTGGAAAGTGATGACAGCGAGGATTCGCGCTACCTCACATATCCCGACATGGAGATCTTCGAGATCGTCGATCCCCAGACAGGTGAGCCGGTGCCGGAGGGCAGTCCCGGTGAGATCGTCTACTCGCATATCAGCGGAGCCGGCAGCACGGTGCTGCGCTACCGCACCGGGGATCTCGTGAAGGAAGGTCTGGTCTACGGTCAGTGCCCGCATACCGGCAAGCAGCTGCCGCTGCTCGGCACGAGCATCACCCGCGTCAGTGAGATCAAGAAGGTCAAGGGCACGCTCGTGGACTTCAACGAGCTGTTCAACCTGTTCAATGCTGAGCGCGACATCATCGAATGGCAGATGGTGGTCAGCAAGCCTGAGGGCAATGAATTCGGCCAGGACCAGGTCCAGCTGCTGGTGGCCCTGCATGAGGGCTGCAGCCAGCCGGATTTCGAGAAGGCCATCCAGACGAAGTTCAGAATACAGACCGAGATCGGCATCGATGAGATCCGCTACTACAGCCATGAGGAAATGAGCAGCGAGCTGGGGATGGAGACCATGAGCAAGGAAAAACGCATCGTGGACCGCCGACCCTGAGGATTGCTATCTGAGACGGAAAATGCGGGTATAGCTTCTGGTTGGCCCGGGTGGCCACTTAGCGCATATTATGTATAATAAGTCCAACCTTACGCGGGAGTCGTCAAATGAGTCTCACACCTGACAAGAGCAGCACGGGAATGGAACCCAACGTGGCAGCGGGCATCGCCTGCATACACTGGATCCTCGGTCTGGTCTTCTTTCTGATGGAGAAGGAGAGCAGATTCGTCCGGTTCTACGCCTTCCAGGCGATGATTCTCAGCCTGTCCATGCTCCTTGCCGCCATCCCCGTGGTCGGCTGGATCTACGCGGTCGTGGCCCTCGTATTCTGGGTGATCATGATCATCAACGCCTTCCAGGGCAAGATCTACAAGGTCCCGGTGCTCGGTGAGATGGCCATGAAGCAGGCCATGAACCTGCCCGGCGGCGGCGGTGCCACCACCACGAGCAGCAGCGCTGCTCCCCCCGCTTCCAGCATGAGTGCTGAGGATGATGACTTCGGGGATGAGGACTGATCGTCCGTCCCTGCCACAAACCGAAAAGGACTGGCCCCCGCCCCGGCGGGGGCTTTTTCATGCCTGGATGTTCCAGATGGCGCATGCAGTCACATTCCTGTCGCCAATGCGGTCAGTATTGCTGCGGGGGGTTGAGAGGTAGTGACCTAATCGGGCTTTTCGTTTATTATAGGTAACTTAATTCCGCTCCCCCGTGGAGCAACCGGAGGATGCACCCCTGTGGCGCACGCTTACGTACCAGGCCTGAAGGTCACCGAACTCACCACGGTCCGCAAGGACCGGATCCTGCCGCTCAAGGGGGATGTGCTCGTCAAGCTCGGCGACACGGTCACAGCGGATCAGGTCGTGGCGCGAACGGAGCTTCCGGGCCCGGTCAAGACCCTCAACGTCGTCAACATGCTCGGAGTCGATCCGGGCATGATCAACGACTACATGCTGAAGAAACCCGGCGAGTCATTCACTGCCGGTGAAGTGATCGCCGAGAACAAGCCCTTCCTCGGGCTGAAGTTCCTCCAGACCCGCATCACCGTGGATTTCGACGGCACGATTGACAACGTCTCCGATGTCACCGGCCAGGTGATCCTGCGCTATCCGCCGCGCCTGGTGGAAATGCCGGCCTATGTGGACGGCAAGGTGGTGGAGGTCCGGCCCGGCGAGGGCGTCGTGGTCGAGACCCACGGCAGCTTCGTGCAGGGCATCTTCGGCGTGGGCGGTGAAACCCACGGCGAACTGGTGATGGGTGTCGGCTCCAAGGACGAGATCCTCGACGAGCAGCACATCAAGGCTGAGTACCAGAACAGGATCGTCGTGGGCGGCAGCCTGCTGACCAGCGCCGCATTCGAGAAGTGCAAGCAGGTCGGCGTGAAGGGTGTGATCGTCGGCGGTTTCCACGACAAGGACCTGAAGGCGATCCTCGGATATGACCTCGGCGTGGCGATCACCGGCTCCGAGGATATGGGCCTGACGCTAGTGATGACCGAAGGCTTCGGTGAGATCGCCATGGCGGACAAGACCTTCAACCTGCTGCGGAAGCGTGAGGGCCAGCGCACCAGCATCAGCGGTGCGACCCAGATCCGCGCGGGCGTGATGCGTCCCGAGGTGATCATCCCCACCCAGGGGGCGATCGGCGGTGCCGATGAAGCGCAGCAGAATGTCGGCACTGACATCGGTGCCATGGTGCGCTGCATCCGCGAACCCTACTTCGGCCGCATCGGCCGGGTCGGCAAGCTGATCCCCGAGCTGACCAAGGTGGAGAGTGAGACCATGGTCCGCGTGCTGGAAGTTGAATTCGACGGCGGGGAGAAGGTGGTCGTACCCCGCGCCAACATTGAAATGATTGAAAGCTGATACCGCCGGGCCAGGCCCGCGGATCAAACCTTACAAGAGCAGGTAATGCACATGGGAATGGGAAAACGGTTACTGGCATGCATGGCGCTGCTGCTGCTGCTGCCCCTGCATGCATATGCCGTGCCCGAACCGGCTGGAGTGGAACTCAGCGACGTTGCCAATGATGAAGGCACCGCCGTGGCCATCAGCTGGGACTGGGACGGCAGCCCTACGGAGAATGATCAGTTCTCCGTCGAACTGCGGGTCAATGACCGGCTGCTGAAGCACTTCGAGCTCAGCCAGCAGGAAATGCAGACCCTCACGGATGCCCGCAGCTGGCTGTCCGGCGAAGTCGGTTCGCTGCTCGACCAGCGCACGGCAGCCAAGGCCGAAATGGACCAGGCCCAGAGCGATCTCGACAAGGCGATCATCGACAAGCTGCCCGGTTCGCAGATCGGCGGGCTGCGCCGTACCTACTGGCAGAAGTACCGAGTCTTCCGCCGGCTCGACAAGCAGATCGCCGCCCTGCAGGCCAAGTTCGCGGCCCGCACCTACAAGGGTGAGGATCTGCGGCTCAAGGCTCTGACCTGGGAATTCCTGAATGAGGCGATGCGCAGCGGTGGTGAATGGGTCAGCGCATCCGCCATGGCCCCGATGGCTTCCGTCGGTACGAAGGGAGATCGCACTGATCTGTTCGGCGTGAATGCGGCAAAGCGCAAGGATGCCGGCCGGCTGTATTTCACTGTGGATTCCATCTCCGTACCGAATCCCGGAACCTCGGCCTCCGACGACAGTGCAACAGGTCTTGAGCAGTTCGCCTCGATTCCGATCAATCTCGTACCCGACATTGAGTACCAGCTGCGCATGAGCACCTTTGGTGCCGCGGAATCCAATCCGATGGATCCCGCCGCTGCCGGCGGCCCGCAGCTCGCCCAGGAGATCAGCCTCGGCACCGTCACCCCGCGCGGCAATGCCTTCGACAAGTCCAAGGGCAACAACCTGGCTTTCGCGCTGGTCTTCAGCATGATCATCCTGGCCTTCATCATCCTCGCGCGGCGCAACCCGAACATGTTCATCCGCCGCATCGCCGGCCTGGAAGCCGTCGATGAGGCCATCGGCCGCGCCACCGAGATGGGCAAGCCCGTGATGTACCTCACCGGCCTGCAGTCCCTTTCCGAGCTTTCCACCCTGGCGGCGATCAACATCCTCGGGCGCGTGGCCGGCAAGATCGCCGACTACGAATCAGATCTGATCGTGCCGAACCGCGACCCGGTGGTGCAGACCGTGGCCCAGGAAGTAGTCAAGGAAGGCTATGCCACGGCGGGCCGTCCCGACGCCTACCGCGAGGACAACATCTTCTTCCTGACGGACGATCAGTTCTCCTTCACCGCCGCCACCTGCGGCATCATGATGCGAGACAAGCCCGCCGCCATCTTCCTGATGGGCTACTACTACGCCGAATCCCTGCTGCTGGCCGAGACCGGTGCCGCGACCGGCGCGATCCAGATCGCCGGTACGGACGCTGAGCATCAGCTGCCGTTCTTCATCGTGACCTGCGACTACACGCTGATCGGTGAGGAGCTGTACGCCGCCAGCGCCTACCTCTCCCGTGAACCGATGCTGCTGGGCAGCCTGAAGGGTCAGGACATCGCCAAGGCCGTGATGATGGCGATCATCCTGCTGCAGGCGATCCTGTTCATCTTCAACGGCGAATGGAAATTCTTCAAGGATCTGGTGACACCGCTGTAGGAGGCATGAGTTGATTTTCCTGAAACGACAACTGCCCATCATCATCGCCTTCGTGGCGGGAATCATGATGTGGATCAGGTACTACATTCCCAGTGAGGTGAGCACCAATCTGGAGGATGGCTACCTGGAATGGGTGCGCATCATCGTGGGCTTCGCGGCGATCCTCGGTATCCTCTCGCTGCTGCAGCACCACATGCTGAAGATCCGCATGAAGCGGCCGGGCTTCGCCTTCTCCTATGTGACGATCGCGGCCTTCGCCATGATGATGTTCGCGGGCTTTGCACCCTTCAACTTCCCGGGCTTCGCCGAGAAGAACATGGAGACCGGCTCCCTGTTCAACTGGCTCTATGAATTCACGTTCATCCCGATGCAGGCCACGATGTTCTCCGTGCTGGCCTTCTTCATCGCCTCCGCTGCCTTCCGCGCCTTCCGCGCCCGCAGCATGGAGGCCACCCTGCTTTTGGTGGCGGCGATCATCATGATGGTCGGCCGCGTGCCGATCGGCGACCTGATCAGCAACGCCACACCGACCTTCATGCTGTTCGGCAATGAGTACCACTTCATCGATTTCGAGGAGTGGACCGGCTGGCTGCTGAATGTCCCGAATGCCGCCGCCAAGCGCGGCATCCTGCTGGGGGTCTACCTCAGCCAGATCGCAATCTCGATCCGCATCATCTTCGGAATTGAGCGGACATACATGGGAGGAGGTGACTAGAAATGGATTTCGTGACACTGATCCTCAACCTGGACCGCAAGATCATTTTCGGCTGTGTGGCCCTGCTGGTGATCTGGCCGCTGCTGGTACCGATCCAGATGCCGATCGGCACCACGCCGGAGGTGCGCTCGATCTTCGCAGCCATTGACGCCCTGCCCAACGGCAGTGACGTGATGATCGCCGCTGACTACGACCCCTCCTCCAAGCCGGAGCTGCAGCCCTTCACCTACTCGCTGCTGGCCCACTGCTTCGAGAAGGACCACAAGGTGCATATCCTCACCCTCTGGCCGGGCGGACCCGCCCTGATCCAGCAGGCGATTGAGGAAGTCGGCGCGCAGTACGGCAAGCAGAGCGGTACGGACTACTGCTTCCTCGGCTACAAGCCCGGCAACGCGGCGGTGGTCGGCGGCCTGACGAACAGCATCACCGGCACCTACCCGACGGACTTCTACAACCGGCCGACGGCCAACATGCCGATCTACCAGCGCGTGCAGCGCGTCAAGGACTGCGACTACATCGTGGACATCGCCGCGGGCGCCACGGTCGAGGTCTGGATCGCCTTCGCCAGTGCTCCGGAGAATGTGCCGATGAGTGCGGCCTGCACCGCGGTCTCCGCCGCCGGCTACTACCCCTACTACCAGGCGGGGCAGCTGGATGGCATCTCCGGTGGAATGAAGGGCAGCGCGGAATACGACGTGCTGCTGATGGACAAGTATCCCAACTTCAAGAACGGCGGGCCCCGCGTGGCCGGCAATGCCGTGAAGGGCATGGATGCCCAGAGCGCCGTGCACCTGTTCATCGTGCTCTCGATCATCCTTGCCAACATCTGCTACTTCATCGCCAACAAGCGCCAGCGTGAGGAAAGGAGGAATGCATGATCCCGGTCGGTGAAGTAATCGGTACATGGATCGCGGTCGGCCTGACGCTGATGATGTTCAGCTTCATCTACAGGGACAACCCGGCCTTCAAGTTCGGCGAGCACCTGTATCTCGGCATCAGCGTCGGCTACTACGTGAACATCCAGTACTGGAGCACGATCTACCCGCTCGTGTTCCAGGAGATGCAGCAGCACCACAACTACTGGGTGCTGATTCCGACGATGCTCGGCATCTTCATCCTGCTGCGCATCATCCCCAGCCTGAGCTGGCTTTCACGCATGTCATTCGCGCTGTACATCGGCGGCTTCGCGGGTTACTCCCTGCCGCTGATCGTGCATTCGCTGCTGCTGCCCCAGCTCAGCCAGACCCTGCAGCCCTATGGCGGTGGCGTGGGTCCGGTGATCAACCAGATCCTCATCCTCGTGGCCGTGTTCTCCACGCTGATCTACTTCTTCTTCAGCCTGGAGCACAGGAAGACAGTGGGCGTGATCAGCCGGCTGGGCATCGTTTTCATCATGGTCAGCTTCGGCGCCAGTTTCGGCTACACCGTGATGGCCCGTATCTCGCTGCTGATCGGCCGCTTCCAGTTCATCATCGACTCCTTCAGGGGTCAGTGAGCTCAAGGTCCGAATCTGCACAAGACAAAAGGGGAGCTGCGTGCTCCCCTTTTTTGTTTCCAGCGGACAATCCCGGGAACCATGGGCCCCGGGTCTGGTCAGTACTGAAGGGTATAAGAAAACATGCAGTTTCCACGCATCCTGATTCTCCTGCTGACGTCCCTGCTTGCGGCCTGCGCCTCCGCTGCACCGCAGCTGGAAGCTGATCCTTCCGGCCTGCCTGGTCTGGATGGCCTGGATGCCCTGCGCCGTCCGAGTGTGATCGAATCCCACCGTATCAGTCTGGTGCAGCCCCACAGCCAGGTGCTGGCTGAACCGCTGGATCTCGGTCGGATCTTCAAGCCCACGCAGACAGAGCTGGCCTGGAGCATCTTCCAGACCGCCGATCCCGGCGGTACGGTGGAAAGCCTGATCGCAATGGGCAGCGGCAATCTGTACATTGCTGCTGCGGATTTCCAGAAAGACCGCTGGGTGGGCTTCAGCCGGATGGAAGGCGGGCTGGCCGTCTCGGAGCTCAGTACTTTCCCGGGGCTGGTTTCCCCGGCCGGATTCATGTACTTCGCGGCGTTGGTTCCATCTCTGCAGGCCGGGGGCCAGCAGTCTGAGCTGGACAGCCTGACACTTGTCTACGATGAGGACCATCAGGGCGGCATCTTCTTCGTCTCCCCGGAAAGCAACGGCGGCAATGACAACAATCCAGGCAGTCTGAGCCTGCCCTGGGCCACCCTGCAGAAGGCCGCAGATACGGTTCAGGCCGGTGATACCGTGATCGTCCGTCCGGGCAACTACGAAGGCTTCATGCTCAGCCGGAGCGGCTCACCGGGTGCACCCGTTACCTTCTCGGCACTCGAGGGTGCGAACGTGATCTTTGACAACCCTGAGACGCCGGACGGAATCAACATCGAGAACTTCGAGGCTCCCGACATCCATGACATCGTGATTGAGGGCTTCACCGTGATTGGCTGCTCCCGGGCCGGGATCCGCGTGGTGGGCAGCGACACGCAGCCGGCGCATGACATCGTGCTGCGCCACAACACCTGCACGGGCAACTTCCGCTGGGGGATCTTCAGCGGCTTCGTGGACCGCCTGAACGTCTCCTACAACTCCTGCAGCTACAGTGTGGATGAACACGGGATCTACCTCAGCAACAGCGGCGATGAGAACATCGCGCGCGGCAACATCTGCTTCAGCAACCGCGCCAGCGGGATCCAGTTCAATGCTGATGCCAGCCAGGGCGGGGACGGGATCATGAGTGATGCGCTGATCGAGCGCAATATCTGCTTTGACAACGGCAGCGACGGCGGGGCGGCACTCAACATGGACGGCCTGCAGGACAGCGTGATCCGCAACAACCTGCTGTATGACAACCATGCCACGGGACTCGTGATGTACAGCGGCGACGGCCTGGCCAGCACCGGCAACCTGGTGATCTGCAATACGATCATCCAGGCCACTGACGGCCGCTGGTGCGTGACGATCAACAACGGCAGCACCGGCAACACCCTGCGCAACAACATCTTCTGGAGCAGGCATTCCTTCCGCGGAGCGGTGGATGTCAGCCCGGATTCCCAGAGCGGCTTCACGAGCGATTACAATCTCGTGATCGGGCGCTTCACCGAGAACGGCGGTGACGACATCCTCGACCTGACGGAATGGCGCCTGGCAACGGGCAATGAAATGCACAGCGTGCTGATGACCGACGAGGCCTGCTTCCTCGGTCCGCTGATTGACGACTACCACATCCTCACGGGTTCCGTCGCCACCGAGCTGGATACGGACAGCCTGCTCGTCCCGCCGCTGGACTTCGACGGCATGCCGCGCATCCTGCCGCAGCTGGACGGCAAGCTGGATGCGGGCTGCTACGAAGCCGAGTGAGGGTGTAGGAGTCCCGCCAGCGGCGGGATTGCAGGGGGTAGCGGAAGTCAGGCTGTCAGCCTGACAACAATCGGTTGACAGTCGTATGCAGGGACAGCACCTCGCCGCCTGATCAAAGGGACATATAGCCGCCTCACTCCACCATTGTGCTACGATCACGATAACTTCCGGTATGCCCGAGGCGAAAGCATGTGGCACATGATCTCCTGGGTGATGACAATCCTCGTGATGCTGCTCAGCATCATTGGCCTCGTGTTCAGGCTGCCTTCATATGTTGAATTGAACAAGACAGGCTCGATGCCTGCTTGGACAGGAATCTGGATCACTTTCGCCAGGCTTGGAATCATCATCAGTGCATCCCTGCATGCAATGGCTCTGGCTGGATCAGAACCCAGCAACAGTGACATGTGGTCCAGCCTAACCTATGCGTGCCTTGTTGGAATCCTGATTCCCTTCAGGCGTCCGCTGAACCAGGGAGACAAGGTCGATGACGTCGGTTCTGTTGCCAGCTGATCTGGCGCTGAAATCAGTTCAGCGGCTGGGAGCCGCTGCTACAGATGTCACTTTTCTTCTGCTTCTCATTCTGCTTCTGACAACTATCCCTACACCCCACAACCCAGCTCCTAGATCCCAATAAAGCGGCCTCCCCCGACCGGCTGGTCAGGGGAGGCGCTTCTCGTAGTGCTGGGGGATTGGCTGGATTTAGCTCAGCAGCTGCAGCATCTGGTTGGGCAGCTGGTTGGCCTGGGCCATCGCCGCCACACCGGCCTGCAGCAGGATCTGGTTGCGGGTCGAGTTGATCGTCTCGAGTGCCACGTCCACGTCACGGATGCGGCTCTCGGATGATGTCAGGTTCTCAGCGCTGACGTCCAGGTTCCGGATCGTGCTCTCCAGGCGGTTCTGCAGGGCACCGAGGCGGGAACGCTGGCTGCTGACGGTGTTGATGGCGTTGTCAACGATGCTGATCGCCTCCTGAGCCAGGTCGCTCGTGACGACCACAAGGCCCTCCACGCCGAGTGCCTCGGCACTCATGTCGGCGATGAAGGTGTTGATGGTCTGGCCCTGGTTGGCACCGATCTGCAGGCTGAAGTCCCGCGGGGCGACGTGCACGAAGAAGCTCTCGATGCTGCCGCCGAGCGAGATCGTCGGGCGCTCCGTGGGCTGCATGTAGCCGAAGCTGATCATGCCGTTGCTGCCGCCGCCCGCCAGGCTGACCGGGGGCTGGGCATCGAGCTTGAGCCCGAGGGTGTTGTCAAAGAACAGCTTCACGCCGGGCAGCAGGCCGTTGATCTCATTGGAGTTGACGATCACCTTGCCGATCTCGGCGTTCTTCTCGATGTTGAAGGCGCTGATGCTGTAGACCGGCGCTTCGCCCTCCTGGACCTCGATCAGGGACAGGGCCTTCAGGATGCTCTCGTCACCGGCGAAGACGATCTCGGCTCCCGGCACCGCCGTGGTGATGGACATCGTGCCCTTGGCCATGCCGATCGTGTTGACATGCACGAGATCCGGCACCTGCTGCGGGTTGATGATCCCGCTCTTGATGATGCCGCTGCCGTCCGTGTTGTACATCGCCAGGCTGATCTTGCCCGCCATGTCCTCGAAGCTGTCGTTCTTGGTGAGGTTGATCGTCGTGCTTTCGCTGGAGCCGCGCAGGAACAGCGTCAGTTCCACGTTGTCGCGGCCGTTGAACACGCCGAATTCCTGGAAGCGGTTGAGGCTCGCAAGCGTATTGAGCTGGTCGGCGGTCAGCACGTTGTTGGTGCTGATGTTGAAGGTGGCCTGCTCGCCGCTCTGCATGATCCCGTCGACGGCGAAGTGGATGTTCTCGAGGTCGCTGCCCACCGCGCCCTGGAAGGCCACGCCGATGCTGAACAGGTTGTCACCGTTGATGTCAACCTGGCGCGCGCCGCGTGCGGTCTTGAAGGCGATGTCCTGGTCCACGCCGCCGGCCACGAGGTCCGTGTAGGCCTGGTTGTCAAACTCATAGATTGCATAGGTGCGCGTTCCGGCGCTGGAGACGATGAAGGTCCCGTTGGTGACCGCCGGGCCGTCCTGCCAGACCTTGCCGTACTCCTGGATGCTGTTGCCGCCTTCCCAGCGGCTCCAGTTGATGGTATCCGTCTGGGTGTTGTTTGCAAGGCTGACCTGGCTGAAGTCGTAGCGCACGTCGAAGCGGATCCCGATCGTGCCGGTGGTCGCGCTGCCGATCGAGAAGAAGTGGCCGCTGATGCTGGCACCGCCGGCACGCGTCAGGCTGCCGGAGGTGGCGCTGCCGTTGTTGAAGAAGCTGTACTGCACGGCGCTGTAGAAGGTGTTGGAAGCACCGCTGCTGTCGAAGCTGATGTAGAAGTCCGAGCCGCTGCCGTCCACGTCCACGAACTGCGTGCTGATCACGGAGAGCGTGGAGCCACCGTTCGAGACATTGATGCTGAAGGTGCCGCTGGCGGTGAAGGTCACGTTCGAGACATTGGCCAGGCCGCCGTTGAGGGCGTTGCTCATCAGGCCCGCGAGGCTGTCCATGTCGGTCCCGAGGCTGCCGATCACGATGCTCACCGTGCTCACGCCGCTCTGGGTGTTGACAGTCAGCAGGATCTTGTCACCGACCGTCAGCTCCTCGGCCTGCAGGTTGCGGCCGATGCTCAGGCCGCCGCCACTGAGCGAGGCACCGCTGATGCGGAAGGTGCCGGGCCCCGTGCTCTGCACGGCCACACTGCCGAAGCTGTCATTGAGCACCTCGACCTGGTAGATTCCGGTATGCCCCACGCCGTTGGTGCTGGCGGTGGCGATCTCGGCATCCGCACGGAAGGTCAGCGCGGAGTTCAGCCGGCCGACGGCATCCGCCTGCTGCACCGTGGAGAACACGTCGGACTTCTGCACCTGCAGCTGGCCGGTGGTCAGCGCCGCGGCCTTCAGCACGAAGTTGCCACCCTTGCCGACATTGCCGGTCACCGCCGCACTGATGCGGCTGAAGTCGTCGGTGGAGATCAGCGCGCCGAGCGTGCCGTCCAGCAGGGTCTTGGTGTTGAACTCCGTGGTGTCGGAGATGCGGTTGATCTCGTCAACGAGCTGCGTCACTTCCTGCTGGATCGCGATGCGGTCGCCGGCGGTGTGCTGTTGGCAGCCTGCACCGACAGCTCACGCATGCGCTGCAGGATGCTGTGGGTCTCGTTGAGTGCACTCTTCGGCGGTCTGGATCAGCGAAATGCCGTCCAGGGCGTTGGTGCTGGCGCGGTTCAGGCCGCGGATCTGGCTGCGCAACTTCTCACTGATGGAGAGGCCGGCGGCGTCGTCTGCGGCGCGGTTGATCCTCAGACCACTGGAGAGTCGCTCCAGGACTTGGAGATGTTCATCCCCGTGATCTTGAGGTTACGGTTGGCGTTTTCTGATCGCCAGCGGGTTCTGATATATACGAGAAACACTCATGCCACATTCCTTGAACGTAGGCGGGGTGCTCGGCCAGCCGTCACCTGCCATTTCTGACACTCGGCGTCCTGCTGCCCGGCGCAAAAACTTACCGGAAAAACTAAAGCGCCTGCAATCCGCGCCGATATATGCGCCGGGGAGACCTGGGCAATGAGGCAAGCAACAGGGAGCCCACAGCGGGCCGGAAGTGAAGGAACCCATCGCCGCAACCGGCAACCGATATCGGTGGAGATTCAGCCGCAGTGAAAATCCACGGAACAATCTGGATGGAATATTGGCAACGGGCTCGCGGAAATGGGGACCGGATTTAGTTTCGATTTCAGCCGGAAAGTCAGGAAAACAGGGGACCCGGGACCTGGTACCAGGGATCAGAAGCTGGCAGATTGAAAACTGATCCCGGGTCCCTGGTCCCCGATCCCTGAAGAAAAAGCCCCGCCAGGGCCCGGGGGCGCTGCTCACTCGTCCAGTGAGATGCTGCGGAACTTAAGGGTGACTCACCAGAAGCTGCAGCATGTTCTGAGGGTTGCCGGCCTGGGCCATCGCAGCCACACCAGCCTGGGATCTGGTTCCTCGTACTGGCGCATCGTCCTGAGCGCCACGTCCACATCGTGCGGATGCGGCTTCGACGAGGTCAGGTTCTCCGCACTCACATCCAGGTTGCGGATCGTGCTTTCCAGACGGTTCTGGATTGCACCGAGCCGTGAGCGTTCGCTGCTGACCCTGCTGATAATGGTCAACGATGCTGATGCTCTCCTGGGCCAGGTCGCTCAATCACGACCACCTGCGCTCTCCACCCCGAGCGCCTCGGCGCTCATGTCGGAGAGGAAGGTGTCGATGGTCTGGCCCTGGTTGGCACCGATCTGCAGGGTGAAGTCGCGCGGGGCGACGTGCACGAAGAAGCCTTCGATGCTGCCGGAGAGCGAGATGTCCGGCCGCTCGTTGGGCTGCTGGTAGGCGAAGCTCGTGAGGGTCTGCGTCATTCACCGGCGGCTGGGGATCCAGCTTGAGCCTGAGCGTGTTGTCAAAGAACAGCTTCACGCCGGGCAGCAGGCCGTTGATCTCGTTGGAACGCACGATCACGCTGCCGACTTCCTGGTTCTTCGATGTTGAAGGCATTGATCGAGTAGACCAATTCGCCGCCTTCCTGGATCTCCACGAGCGAGAGTGCCTTCAGCAGGCTTTCATCGCCGCCGGCGAAGACGATCTCCGCACCTGGAACCGCCGTGGTGATGGACATCGTGCCCTTGGCCATGCCGACCGTGTTGACATGCACGAGATCTGGATCTGCTGCGGGTTGATGATCCCGCTCGTGATGATCCCTCGTCCCATCCGGGCTGTACATCGCCAGGCTGATCTTGCCGGCCAGCGTCCTCGAAGGTGTCATTCTTCGTGAGGTTGACGGTGCGGTCTGGAGGATCCGCGCAGGTAGAGCGTCGGGGCTCACGCCGTCCCGGCCGTTGAACACGCCGAACTCCTGGAAGCGGTTGAGGCTGGTAAAGGCATGGAGTTGGTCCGCCGTCAGCACGTTGTTGGTGCTGATGTTGAAAGGTCGCCGTCCACCGTTTCGTGATGCCGTCCACGGCGAAGTGGATGTTCTCGAGGCCTGTGCCGACCGCGCCCTCGAAGGCCACGGCAGATCGAGGCTGGTCTGGTCGCGCGTTGACATTGCTCATGCGCCGCGCGCCGTGAGCAGGGCCGTCCTGGTCGATCCCGCCAGGCTGGAGACTGTGTAGGCCTGGTTGTCAAACTCGAAGATCGCGGTGTGCTCTGAGATCGCGCTGACGAGGAAGGTCCCGTCCGTGCACGCCGCGCCGTCCTGCCAGACCGGGAACTGCATTCTGCAGGCTGTTGCCACCGGTGAAGCGGTTCCCACTTCAGCGTGTCCGTGGCGTTGGGCACCGGCCAGGCTCACGCTGCTGAAGTCGTAGCGCACATTCAGCCGGATCCCGATCGTGCCGGTGTTGGCATCACCATCGAGAAGTACTGGCCGCTGATGCTCGCACCGCCGGCCCGCGCCAGGCCGCCCGAGGTCGAGCTGCCGCCAAGCTGAAGAAGCCGTACTGCACCGCGCTGTAGAAGGCATTGGAGGCCCCACTGCTGCCGAAGCTGATGTAGAAGTCCGAACCGCTGCCGTCCACGTCCACGAACTGCGTGCTGATCACGGAGAGCGTGGACGGCTGTTGGAGACGTTGATGCTGAACTGCCTCTGTGGCATTGAATGTCACGTTCGAGACATTCGCCAGGCTGCGTTGTTGAGCGCCGTGCTCAGCAGGCCCGCCAGGCTGTCCATGTCCGTGCCGAGGCCGCCGAGCACGATCGAGACCGCTCACGCCGCTCTGGGTGTTGACGGTCAGCAGGATCTTGTCGCCGACGGTCAGCTCCTCGGCCTGCAGGCTGCGCTCGAGGCTCAGGGCCCCACCCGCCAGCGAGGCGCCGCTGATGGGAAGGCTGCACCACGGTGCCTGCACCGCGTGGTGGAACCGTTGGCATCGTTGATCACCTCGACCTGGTAGATCCCGGTCTGGCCCACGCCGTTGACACTGGCCATGGCGATGTCGACATCGGCACGGTAGGTCTTGGCGTGCTGATGGAGCCGACGGCATCCGCGGCCTGCACCGTGGAGAACACATCGGTCTTCTGGACCTGCAGCTGGCCGGTGTCGAGGGCTGCGGCGCGCAGCACGAAGCTGCCGCCGTTGCCGACATTGCCGACCACCGCCGCACGGACCTGGTGGAAGTTGTCCGTGGAGATCAGCGCACCGAGCGCCGTCGAGCAGGGTCTTGGTGTTGAACTCCGTGGTGTCGGAGATGGTTGATCTCATCGATCAGCCGCCCGACCTCGGACTGGATCGCCTGGCGGTCATTGGCGGTGTAGATGCCGTTGGAGTGCCTGCACCGACAGCTCACGCATGCGCTGCAGATCGAGGCACCATTGAGGGCACCCTCCGCCGTCTGATCAGGGGGAGATGTCCAGCGCGTTGGTGCTGGCGCGGTTGAGGCCGCGGATCTGGCTGCGCAGCTTCTCACTGATTGTCAGTCCCGCTGCGTCGTCAGCGGCACGGTTGATTCGCAAACCGGAGGACAGTCGCTCCAATGACTTGGAGATGTTCATTCCGGTGATCTTCAGATTCCGGTTGGCATTGATCGCCAGCGGGTTCTGGTAGATACGTGTGACACTCATTACACATTCCTCCTTGAACGTGTTGCTTGCTATGGCCGGCCCGGCTTGCTAAAGGCCGAAGCGGTCTGTCATAAGCCTAACGGTTGTCAACAATCCATTCCCGGAACTTGATAAGAAGACTAATATTATTCAGGGTAATTTAGCAATGGAATAGTTGTCAGTAGTCAGTAGTCAGTGGTGAGTGGTCAGTGGTCAGTGGTCAAGCAGGGACCTGGTCCCCGGTCCCCGGTCCCCTGTCCCTATGGAAAAGCCCCCCGGGTGTTTCCACCCGGAGGGCTCCATCCCTCGCCTAAGTCGGCGATGCAGTTCCCCACCGTCCGGCCCGTCTGATGGACCCGGTACGGCTGGGCTGGTTGCCATTATGCCTAGCGCAGCAGCTGCAGCATCTGGTTGGGCAGCTGGTTGGCCTGGGCCATCGCCGCCACGCCCGCCTGCAGCAGGATCTGGTTCCTGGTGCTGGCGATCGTCTCCAGTGCCACGTCCACGTCGCGGATGCGGCTCTCGGAGGATGTCAGGTTCTCGGCACTGACGTCCAGGTTTCGGATCGTGCTTTCCAGACGGTTCTGGATTGCACCGAGACGGGAACGCTCTGAACTCACCTTGCTGATGGCATGGTCCACGATGCTGATGCTCTCCTGGGCCAGGTCGCTCGTGACGACCACCAGGCCCTCCACGCCGAGTGCTTCGGCGCTCATGTCGGAGAGGAAGGTGTCAATGGTCTGGCCCTGGTTGGCACCGATCTGCAGCGTGAAGTCGCGCGGCGCGACGTGGATGAAGAAGCTCTCCACGTTGCCTGAGAGCGAGATGCTCGGGCGCTCGGTGGGCTGCAGGTAGCCGAAGCTCGTCAGGTTGTTGGTGCCGCCGCCGTTGGCCGCGATCGGGGGTTGGGGATCCAGCTTGAGCCCGAGCGTGTTGTCAAAGAAGACCTTCACGCCGGGCAGCAGGCCGTTGATCTCGTTGGAGTTGACGATCACGCTGCCGACTTCCTGGTTCTTCTCGATGTTGAAGGCATTGATCGAGTAGACCGGGGCCTCGCCCTCCTGGATCTCGATCAGGGACAGGGCCTTCAGGATGCTCTCGTCACCGGCGAACACGATCTCCGCACCCGGCACCGCCGTGGTGATGGACATCGTGCCCTTGGCCATGCCGACCGTGTTGACATGCACGAGGTCCGGGATCTGCTGCGGGTTGATGATTCCGCTCGTGATGATCCCGGAACCGTCCGGGTTGTACATCGCCAGGCTGATCTTGCCGGCCATGTCCTCGAAGGTGTCATTCTTCGTGAGGTTGACGGTGGTGGTGTTGCTGCTGCCGCGCAGGTAGAGCGTCAGCTCCACGCTGTCCCGGCCGTTGAACACACCGAACTCCTGGAAGCGGTTGAGGCTGGAGAGCGTGTTGAGCTGGTCCGCGGTCAGCACGTTGTTGGTGCTGACGTTGAAGGTCGCCGTCTCGCCGCTCTGCAGGATGCCGTCCACCGCGAAGTGGATGTTCTCCAGGTTCGTACCGACCGCGCCCTCGAAGGCCACGGCGACGGAGAAGGTCTGGTCGCCGTTGATGTTGCTCATGCGCGCGCCGCGGGCCGTGAGCAGGGCCACGTCCTGGTCCACGCCGCCGGCCACGAGGCTCGTGTACGACTCATTGTCGAACTCGAAGATCGCATAGGTGCGCTCGGAGATCGCACTGACGATGAAGGTCCCGTTGGTGACCGCCGGACCCTCCTGCCAGACCTTGCCGTACTCCTGCACGCTGTTGCCACCGCCGTAGCGGCTCCACTCCAGGGTGTCGGTCTGCGTGGCCCCGGCCAGGCTGACCTGGCTGAAGTCGTGGCGCACGTCGAAGCGGATCCCGACCGCCCCGGTGTTGGCATCGCCGATCGAGAAGTACTGGCCGCTCGTGGTGGTGCGTGCCAGGCTGCCGGAGGTGGCGCTGCCGTTGTTGAAGAAGCTGTACTGCACGGCGCTGTAGAAGGCGTTGGACGTGCCGCCGGCATCGAAGCTGATGTAGAAGTCCGAACCGCTGCCGTCCACGTCCACGAACTGCGTGCTGATGATCGAAAGGGAGGAACCGCCGTTCGAGACGTTGATGCTGAACGTGCCGTTGGCAGTGAATGTCACGTTGGAGACGTTGGCAATGCCGTTGTTGAGCGCGGTGCTCATCAGGCCGGCCAGGCTGTCCATGTCGGTGCCGAGGCTGCCGAGCACGATGCTCACGGTCTGCACGCCGCTCTGGGTGTTGACGGTCAGCAGGATCTTGTCGCCGACGGTCAGCTCCTCGGCCTGCAGGTTGCGGCCGACGGAGAGGCCGCCGCCGCTGAGCGAGGCGCCGCTGATGCGGAAGGTCGCATCCACGGTGCTCTGCACCGCGGTGGAACCGTTGGCATCATTGATCACCTCGACCTGGTAGATGCCGGTCTGGCCCACACCGCTCACGCTGGAGGTGGCGATGTCGACATCGGCGCGGTAGGTCTTGGCATAGTTGATCCTGCCGACGGCATCAGCCTGCTGCACCGTGGAGAACACGTCGGTCTTCTGGACCTGCAGCTGGCCGGTGTCCAGCGCCGCGGCGCGCAGCACGAAGTTGCCGCCGTTGCCGACGTTGCCGACCACCGCCGCACGGACCTTGGTGAAGTCGTCGGTGGAGATCAGTGCGCCGAGCGTTCCGTCGAGCAGGGTCTTGGTGTTGAACTCCGTGGTGTCGGAGATGCGGTTGATCTCATCGATCAGCTGCCCGACCTCCTGCTGGATGGCCTGGCGGTCGCCGGCGGTGTAGATGCCGTTGGCAGCCTGGACACTCAGCTCGCGCATGCGCTGCAGGATCGAGTGCGTCTCGTTGAGTGCGCCTTCCGCGGTCTGGATCAGCGAAATGCCGTCCAGGGCGTTGGTGCTGGCGCGGTTCAGGCCGCGGATCTGGCTGCGCAACTTCTCACTGATGGAGAGGCCGGCGGCGTCGTCTGCGGCGCGGTTGATCCTCAGACCACTGGAGAGTCGCTCCAGGGACTTGGAGATGTTCATCCCCGTGATCTTGAGGTTACGGTTGGCGTTGATCGCCAGCGGGTTCTGATATATACGAGAAACACTCATGCCACATTCCTCCTTGAACGTAGGCGGGGTGCTCGGCCAGCCGTCACCTGCCATTTCTGACACTCGGTCCTGCTGCCCGGCGCAAAAACTTACCGGAAAACTAAAGCGCCTGCAATCCGCGCCGATATATGCGCCGGGGAGACCTGGGCAATGAGGCAAGCAACAGGGGAGCCCACAGCGGGCCGGAAGTGAAGGAACCCATCGCCGCAACCGGCAACCGATATCGGTGGAGATTCAGCCGCAGTGAAAATCCACGGAACACCCGATGGAATATTGGCAACGGGCTCGCGGAAATGGACCGGATTTAGTTTCGATTTCAGCCGGAAAGTCAGAAAAACAGGGACCTGGGACCTGGTACCAGGGATCAGAAGTTGGCAGATTGAAAACTGATCCCGGGTCCCTGGTCCCCGATCCCTGAAGAAAAGCCCCCGGGCCAGGGCCCGGGGGCGCTGCTCACTCGTCCAGTGAGATGCTGCGGAACTTAAGGGTGACTACCTCAGAAGCTGCAGCATGTTCTGAGGGAGCTGGTTGGCCTGGGCCATCGCAGCCACACCAGCCTGCAGCAGGATCTGGTTCCTCGTACTGGCGATCGTCTCGAGCGCCACGTCCACATCGCGGATGCGGCTCTCTGACGAGGTCAGGTTCTCCGCACTCACATCCAGGTTGCGGATCGTGCTTTCCAGACGGTTCTGGATTGCACCGAGCCGTGAGCGTTCGCTGCTGACCTTGCTGATAGCATGGTCAACGATGCTGATGCTCTCCTGGGCCAGGTCGCTCGTCACGACCACCAGGCCCTCCACCCCGAGCGCCTCGGCGCTCATGTCGGAGAGGAAGGTGTCGATGGTCTGGCCCTGGTTGGCACCGATCTGCAGGGTGAAGTCGCGCGGGGCGACGTGCACGAAGAAGCTCTCGATGCTGCCGGAGAGCGAGATGTCCGGCCGCTCGTTGGGCTGCTGGTAGGCGAAGCTCGTGAGGTTGTTCGCGTCATTCACCGGCGGCTGGGGATCCAGCTTGAGCCCGAGCGTGTTGTCAAAGAACAGCTTCACGCCGGGCAGCAGGCCGTTGATCTCGTTGGAACGCACGATCACGCTGCCGACTTCCTGGTTCTTCTCGATGTTGAAGGCATTGATCGAGTAGACCGGGGCCTCGCCTTCCTGGATCTCCACGAGCGAGAGTGCCTTCAGCAGGCTTTCATCGCCGGCGAAGACGATCTCCGCACCCGGAACCGCCGTGGTGATGGACATCGTGCCCTTGGCCATGCCGACCGTGTTGACATGCACGAGATCCGGGATCTGCTGCGGGTTGATGATCCCGCTCGTGATGATCCCCGTCCCATCCGGGTTGTACATCGCCAGGCTGATCTTGCCGGCCATGTCCTCGAAGGTGTCATTCTTCGTGAGGTTGACGGTGGTGGTCTGGGAGGATCCGCGCAGGTAGAGCGTCAGCTCCACGCTGTCCCGGCCGTTGAACACGCCGAACTCCTGGAAGCGGTTGAGGCTGGCAAGGGTATTGAGCTGGTCCGCCGTCAGCACGTTGTTGGTGCTGATGTTGAAGGTCGCCGTCTCACCGCTCTGCAGGATGCCGTCCACGGCGAAGTGGATGTTCTCGAGGTTCGTGCCGACCGCGCCCTCGAAGGCCACGGCGATCGAGAAGGTCTGGTCGCCGTTGACATTGCTCATGCGCGCGCCGCGCGCCGTGAGCAGGGCCACGTCCTGGTCGATCCCGCCGCTGGAGAGACTCGTGTAGGCCTGGTTGTCAAACTCGAAGATCGCGTAGGTGCGCTCCGAGATCGCGCTGACGAGGAAGGTCCCGTTCGTGACCGCCGCGCCGTCCTGCCAGACCGAACCGTACTCCTGCAGGCTGTTGCCACCGGTGAAGCGTTCCCACTTCAGCGTGTCCGTGGCGTTGGCACCGGCCAGGCTCACGCTGCTGAAGTCGTAGCGCACATCCAGCCGGATCCCGATCGTGCCGGTGTTGGCATCACCGATCGAGAAGTACTGGCCGCTGATGCTCGCACCGCCGGCCCGCGCCAGGCTGCCCGAGGTCGAGCTGCCGTTGTTGAAGAAGCTGTACTGCACCGCGCTGTAGAAGGCATTGGAGGCCCCACTGCTGCCGAAGCTGATGTAGAAGTCCGAACCGCTGCCGTCCACGTCCACGAACTGCGTGCTGATCACGGAGAGCGTGGAGCCGCCGTTGGAGACGTTGATGCTGAACTGCCCCGTGGCATTGAATGTCACGTTCGAGACATTCGCCAGGCCGTTGTTGAGCGCCGTGCTCAGCAGGCCCGCCAGGCTGTCCATGTCCGTGCCGAGGCTGCCGAGCACGATCGAGACCGTGTTCACGCCGCTCTGGGTGTTGACGGTCAGCAGGATCTTGTCGCCGACGGTCAGCTCCTCGGCCTGCAGGCTGCGCCCGAGGCTCAGGGCCCCACCCGCCAGTGAGGCGCCGCTGATGCGGAAGGTCGCATCCACGGTGCTCTGCACCGCGGTGGAACCGTTGGCATCGTTGATCACCTCGACCTGGTAGATCCCGGTCTGGCCCACGCCGTTGACACTGGCCGTGGCGATGTCGACATCGGCACGGTAGGTCTTGGCGTAGTTGATGGAGCCGACGGCATCCGCGGCCTGCACCGTGGAGAACACATCGGTCTTCTGGACCTGCAGCTGGCCGGTGTCGAGGGCCGCGGCGCGCAGCACGAAGTTGCCGCCGTTGCCGACATTGCCGACCACCGCCGCACGGACCTTGGTGAAGTCGTCCGTGGAGATCAGCGCACCGAGCGTGCCGTCGAGCAGGGTCTTGGTGTTGAACTCCGTGGTGTCGGAGATGCGGTTGATCTCATCGATCAGCTGCCCGACCTCGGACTGGATCGCCTGGCGGTCATTGGCGGTGTAGATGCCGTTGGAGGCCTGCACCGACAGCTCACGCATGCGCTGCAGGATCGAGTGCGTCTCATTGAGGGCACCCTCCGCCGTCTGGATCAGGGAGATGCCGTCCAGCGCGTTGGTGCTGGCGCGGTTCAGGCCGCGGATCTGGCTGCGCAACTTCTCACTGATTGTCAGTCCCGCTGCGTCGTCAGCGGCACGGTTGATTCGCAAACCGGAGGACAGTCGCTCCAATGACTTGGAGATGTTCATTCCGGTGATCTTCAGATTCCGGTTGGCATTGATCGCCAGCGGGTTCTGGTAGATACGTGTGACACTCATTACACATTCCTCCTTGAACGTGCGAAAGGGATAGCGGGATCCCCACTGGCAACTTCCTCGTTGCCAGGCAACCAGGGGAACTGCCCGCAGGGAAAATCTAACGCGGGCCTAAAGTTTTTGAAAGTGGGGCCGATGTAAAAACGGCTGGCTTTACGCAAATTAAGCCGGGGTTTACCGACGGCCGGTCATAAAACAGGGACCGGGGACCAGGGACCGGGGACCGGAGGCGCGGTGCGAGTCGCACGGAGGGGGAGCTGCGAAGCGCAGCTTCGCAGCTGTGTGGGAAGTCTGGATAGTTTAAATAGTGCGAATAGTGGAAGTAGTTTCCAGTAGCGGCGACACTCCTGTCGCCGGCTTAGCAATGGTCAATGATGATTGAGCAATGAGACAGCTATGCAACTGCTGTCTATATCAAAACGAAGCAATGCATCGGCTTGAAAGGAAAAGCTTGCCCCTTGTCAGAAACCCATCAGCGCAGCGGGGTAGGCATGTTGTTACATGAGCTCATTGCTCCCCACTCATTGCTCATTGCTCCGAAAAGCAAAAAGCGAGCCCGTGGGCTCGCTTTATCTTCCGAAGTTGGTGTTTGCAGGCTGTTCAATCGGGTAATCGAAACAATGTTCCGGGCAGACAGCGAGAAGCTATGCTTTGAGCTGAGCTGCAGACCGTCGAGCGCTTGCGCGAGACGGCAGGGGAATCAGGCTTTTGCGTTTTCTCTTTGCACGCGGCCGTTGAGCACCGGCAGCTCCTCGTTCCAGATCGCCACGATCGGCAGGATCTCGAATTCCACCAGGTCCGCCAGCAGCAGGCTGTCGCCGTTGGCCTGGGCCTGCTCGACGCTCATCAGCTTGTGGCGCAGGTTCTCGATGCTTGCGAAGGTCCGCAGCTCATTGTCGGGGCTCGGTGCCAGCTTGTCCATGTCGAAGTCGGTCTCATTCTCATCGGTGGCCACATCCGCACTCGGCAACAGCCTGAAACCCGGATCGATGCGGCGGTAGATGCCGTCGATGGCATTCACGAGGCTGACGTAGTGGCTGATGATCTCCAGGCAGCGGTCGAACATCAGGAGCCCGTCCTTGATGTTGCCACCACGCAGTTCGCTGGCCACCGTCGGCAGGTCGGCCTGCAGAGCCGGCAGCAGCTCAGTGGCATCATGCATGCTCTGGCGGGCGAGGTCCAGCGTGCGGGCGGAGTAGAACTCCACGATCCCGAACTGGCTGAGCGGGCTCGCGGCCAGCTCGAGCTCACGCTCGCGGTCCACGTCGCGGCCGTCGATGAGGATCCGGGTGATCACTTCATCGCCGGGGATCCGCTTCTCCTCCATGTACTGCACGAGTTCGCCGAAGTTCTCGCATCCGGCGGGAATCTCACAGTTCTGCAGGTTGAGGCTGAGCTTCACGGCTTCCATCATATTTCAGTAAATCGGCGCGCGTCAATCACTGCTTGAGCCCCGGGGCCGCGCTGAACCTATAATTTACACATGGCGGCTGCCTTTGACCAGTTCAGGATCCGGCGCATGGCGGAAAGGGACCTGGACGCCCTGCTCGCGATCGAGCAGTACAGTTTCCCCACTCCCTGGAAGCGTTCAATGTATGAATCGGACATTGATGCGAACAGGCACGCCCGCTTCTTTGTCATAGAAACGAAGGATCAGCACGAACTCGTGGGCTATATCGGCAGCTGGTTCATCTACGACGAGGCCCATATCGGCACGATTGCCACCAAGCAGGAGTTCCGGGGCCGGCGCGTGGCGGAGCAGCTGATCGCCTATACGGCCTTCCAGGGCATCCAGGAAGGCATCGCCTACATCGTGCTGGAGGTGCGGGTCAGCAATGCCCCGGCGATCCGCCTGTATGAGCGGCTCGGCTTCACCCAGGTGGGGCTGCGCAAGCGCTACTACACCGATACGCAGGAGGATGCGCTGCTGATGACCTGCCGCGACATGGAGGGCATGGCCCGCCGGCTGGATATTGAAGAGGTACCTGATGAGCTTTAACCTGAAATCCGCAGTGCTTGCACTGCTGCTGCTGCTGGCCCTGGCCGGCACGGCCTCCGCACAGCAGGAAGGCGAAACCCACTCCAACCCGGACTGGGAGCACTACGCCTTCGATCTGGACTATGTCAATGACGCCGGCGGCCTGAGCTTTGAGGAGCTGGCGCGCAGCAACAAGCCCTTCGTGCTCGTCTGGTGGCTGACGAACTGCCAGCTCTGCAAGATGCAGATGCCCTATGTACAGGAACTGAATGACAGCATCCGCGAGCATGAGCTGGAGCTCTATCTCGTGAGCATCAACATTGACGACCGCGAGCGTGACTGCCGCAGCTACCTGGCGGAGAGTGGGCTCTCGATTCCCGTGCTCTGGGACATGCATGGCCGCCGTACGGACAAGGGCTACGGCCTGAAGGAACTCGGCACGCCGGTGACATATGTCTTCGGCGCGGGCGGCGAATTCATCGACACCATCACCGGCTACAAGCCGGGCTACAGCGAGGCCGTGCTCAAGCTTCTGGACATCCCCGTCCCTGACGAAAAATAGGAGGTCATCCGTAAGGATGACAAGGAGGCCAGATGTAAGTCTGGCAATCGGAGGTGCGGCGCATGCCGCACAACGGAGCTACACGCTTCAGCGGTAGACGGAGGCCAGATGTAAGTCTGGCAAGGAGGTCAGATGTAAGTCTGGCAAGGAGGTCAGATGTAAGTCTGGCAAGGAGGCCAGCTGTAAAGCTGACAAATGGAAACGGAGGTCAGTCCCGCCGGAGGCAGGACTGATCATGGGTGCTGCATCCCTGCCGCAGACGGATGCAGCCTGATCGCACAACGGAGCTACCCACTCCGCCGCATCCCCTGCCGGTTGCGCCAGGGGCGCACCACTGCCTGCATACATAATTGATTACTCTCCCCCGCCGTATAATCCCGGATAGGTATGCATGCAATCATCAGGAACTGGATCAGCCTCCCACTACTGCTGAGTCTGCTCTTCTGCCAGGCATGTACTGGTCGGGAAGATCCGGCACAGTGTGCAATCCTGTTGTCTGCCAATGCCGGTGACTGCGCAGCCTGCCCAGCGGAAATGAACGAGCTGGAGGCCTGCCTCGCCGGCCAGGCCGCTTATCTGGCTGGACTGGTCCGGGATATCCGCCTGCAATCAACGGAGTATGAGCCCGGGCAGCAGCAGAATCTGCGCTGGCCCCAGGCTGCGGAAGCTGCAGGCATCCCGGTGCAGAAGTCAGGCAGGGATGAGGTCATGCCATTTTCTCCCCTGTATGAGTATGACTTCCTTGACTCTCTGCCATACAGTCCCCCCTCCGGCAGCAAAGCTGAATCAAACGCAATTGACGACTTCCTGCTGCTGGACGGTGGCTCCTTCAGCGAGCCTGACCCGCAGCCGGGTCTGCTGCGCTCTCGCTTCTGCGCCAGGGCAATGCTGCTCATGCAGTACGACGCCGTGAACATCAGCGGACGGGAAGCCCAGCTGGATCCGGCAGAGCTGCTGGCGGTGCTGGATGAGTTGCCTGGCACTCCCTTCGTATCGGCCAATCTGTTGTTCCGTCCAGAACCAATGGAGCAGGGAGATGAATCCGCATCCACATCAAAGCTGCTGAATGAGCGGATCAGAAAGTTCGTGCGGATCCGGATTGCGGGTCAGGATTTCCTGGATTCCAGGCTGGCCAGCAGGGAGAATCCCGGCCGGAGTACTGCGGAGAGGCATGCTGCTGCTTGATCCGCTGGAAGCATTGCAGGCAGTCCTGCAGCAGGCGCGTCCCGAAGATTTCGTTGTGGTGCTGCAGTCTGATCTGAGTCCCGGGGAGCTGGCAGCGCTCTATGCCCTGCCCGGGATCGGGATGCTGCAGGGTGCAGTCGGAGCCAGGCAGAGTGCGGATCAGCTGGCAAATACGCAGACTTCGGGCAGCCCTGAACTTGCCTCTGATTCGTCTTGCGAGCATTGCATGCTGAGGACGGAGCTGCGTCTGACCGGTGATGCGCCACCAAAGCTGCTGGGTTCGAGCTGGCTGAGCCCTGACAGTGCAGACAGCGTAGCTCCGCAGGTGCTGGAGCTGCTAACCGAACAGCGCCGCCTGCTTACGGCCAGCTTGCCCGCTCAGCCCTGATCCTCCGGCAATGAATACTGCAGGCCCTGGCTACGTCATGGATAATTGCCTGCGGGCAATGTTAATGGAGTGGAAATGCGTGTACTGAAGCTGGGTGTACTGCTGCTGCTGCTGGGCCTGATGAGCTGGTCCGCTTCTGCCTTTGCGCAGGACAAGGACGGGCAGGGCAGTGAGCCGGCCTATGAGTTTGATCTGAAGGCAGTCGGCGGCAAGGAGCATATGACTTTCAAGGAACTGGCGGACAGCGGCCGGCCCTTCCTGCTGTTCTTCTGGATCAGTGAATGCCCGCACTGCAAGCGCCAGCTGCCCTTCGTGGAACTGATGCACCGCAACATGCAGCAGTACGATCTCGGCGTGGACGTGATCACCATCAACGCTGACAAGATCGAGGAACAGGCCCTGGCCACGATCCGCGAGCGCGGGATCCAGGCCCCGGTGCTCTGGGATCCGGATGTGGCCCAGACCGAATTCACGATGGACATGCGCGAGAAGGGCACCCCGCGCATCTGGATCTTCAAGCCGGGCGGGGAACTGGTTGAGGATTTTGGCAGCTTCAATTCAAACCTGATGGTTTATGCCCTGGACAAACTGGGCGTGGAGCTCCCGAAGGAACTGGCACACCTCAAGCCGAAGAAGTAAGGATGAACTGCGGGGCCATACACTTGGAGCCGAATGGGAAGTGTATGGCGTACAAGCGACTGAGCGCTGAGCCACATTCATCCCTGCATTGGCACTCGCCTGAGTCAGTCATCGGTTATAGGCGATCGTCTGAACTGCATTACACGAAGCCAGTTCAGAACTGATTGCAAGCATATCTGCTAAGTAACTGATTTGCTTTCGCAATTCAATCATTCGGGGCCGGGAGAGCTACTTCGGATAGGAATCCGCACCAGTTGAATAAATAATTAGCCGCGCTACTAATTAATATATGGGTGTTGTGTTCCAAAGATATAAATCATTTGGTTGAGTTCGTGCTCAGATTAGATTTCATGGTAGCTTCAAGAATGAAGATCAGGCGGCAGCATGCCGCCGTTAAGACTAAGAACTATGCACTTATATCTAACAACTATCCCTGCTCCTGGATCCTCCGCCAGGCTTACAGCCTGGCCTCCTCCCGATCCCTGGTCCCCGGTCCCTGGTCCCTGGTCCCCGGTCCCTTCCCCTAGCCCATCAGCGCCTGGTCTTCCTCATCGAGGGCCTGCACCAGAAGCGTGGTCGGCATGCCCTCCAGCAGCTCCTCGTACTGCGCGCGCCAGCCGGCTGCAGCGTCCGCATCCTCCGGCGTCTGGAAGCCCAGCAGCACCGTGGTCACTTCCGCGCTGTGCTGCTGCATCACCCTGCCGAAGGGCGCATCACTGACGAGCACCACGGCCTCGGCGTCCACCCGGGCCTCCTCCATGATCGCGCGCAGGTCGCTCAGGGCCGGCTCGCGCTCCGCCTCATCCTGCACCTGGCGCAGGATGCGGATCCTGGCCGAGTTCCAGCCGATGCTGTGCTGCAGCATATGCGCCAGCAGGATCATCAGCGAGCCGTTGCGCCGCCCCCGCCACCAGACGTCAATGCTGCGCTGCCCGAGCACGGGCGGCAGCACCTTGCCGCGGATCAGCACGAGGCTCATGCCCTTGTCCGTGGCGCTTTCCAGCCTGCGCACATAGGCCGCGATGTCCGTCTGCTCGGAGGGCCAGCCCAGCATCACGAGGTTCGGGCGGATCGGGCCGATCCCGGCGGTCTGCAGCACGAGTTCCATCCCGGTCTCGAGGTCATCCACGGCGGCCGCGATCGGGAAGGCCGGCAGGTTGTGCTGCTCGAGGTAGGCCTCGATCTGGCGCGTGGCCCGCAGGTGGTGGAATTCGCGCCGGCCCTCCTCACCGACGAGGATGTTGACGATCATCACGATCCCGCGCGAGCTCTCCAGCCAGTTGGCATAGCGCACGAGGAAGTCGCGCGTGCTCGGGTTGCCGGTGAATACGAGGATCGTCGGCCGCCAGTTCTTGGGGTCGGCCGGCATGCTGCGCAGGCGCAGCAGCTGGTTGCGCACGTTTGTGTAGATGAAGCCGCGCCGCGCATCCCCAAAGGCCGCGCGCAGCTCGCGGTGGTGCAGGTACCAGTACAGCGCGCCGATCACGAGCACCGCCACCACGGCGGCCGGCGGGTCGATCACGAAGGCGATCGCGCCGCAGGCCAGGAAACCGAGGAGTGCCGTCGACCAGTGGAACTGCTTGAAGCGCGGGCGGAAGCTCGGGTTGCGCCCGAAGGCCTCGGTGAAGGCCGCGAGGTTCAGCGTGCCGTATGTATACAGGAAGAACATCGTGATCACGCTGGCCACGGTGTTGAAGCTGTCCCCCTGGGCGAGGTTGTAGCTCCAGTACAGCACGCCGAAGGTCACCACCGCCGTCAGCGCCAGCGCCGGCAGGGGCTCATCGCCCTTCTTCGATCCACCGGCGAAGGGGTTCAGGAACGGCAGCAGCCGGTCGCGCGCCACGGCCTGCAGGATGCGCGGCGCCCCGAGGTAGCTGCCGAGCGCCGATGACAGCGTGGCCGCCACCACCCCAAGCGCGATCAGCACCCCCATCCCGAATGGCGCGGTCTGCCCCATGATCTCAAACGGCTGGTTGATCAGCTGCTCGCGGCTGTAGGCTCCGCCGTTCACGAGGATGATCAGCAGGTAGACGATGAAGCCGCTCAGCACTGCCAGCAGCGAGCCGCGCGGGATCGAGCGACTGGCGTCCTTCAGGTCGCCGGACATGTTCACACCCGCCAGGAAGCCCGTCACCGCCGGGAAGTAGATCGCGAAGATGCTCCAGAAGTTGTGCGGCTCCTTGCCCTCCGGCGTCGGCACCGCGTGCAGGGTGTAGTTCGCCGCGAGGTTGTGCATGAAGGTGGTCTCATTCCAGTGCACGCCGCCGGTTGCGAAGATCGCGAGGATCGAGGAGCCCTGCAGCGCCCCCATCACGACGTACTGCACGCGGATCGCCCAGCTGGCCCCGACCCAGGCCACGACCAAGAGCAGGCGTAGGCGATCTCCGCGCTCCAGGCGCTGTACTGCGGCAGGGCGAAGGCCATCGCCTCGGTGAAGCCGAGGATGTAGAAGGGGATGGAGAGCGCCTGGGCGAGGAAGTAGGCGAGGCCGATCGAGCCGCCGAACTCCGGCCCCAGCGAGCGCGAGATCAGGAAGTAGGCCCCGCCGCCGCGCACCGTCAGCGTTGGTGGCGATCGCCGAGACGCTGATCACGCTGGAGCACGGAGACGGCCTTGGCAGCAGCAGGATGGAGAGCGCGCCGATGATCCCGGCCTCGCTCTGTCACGAAGTTGGCGCGCATGAACATGATCGCGCCGAGGATGGTGAGGATGGACGGCGTGTAGACCCCGGCGAAGGTGCCGAACTGGCGCCTCTTCTGGGTGCCCGCTGTTGTTGCCGCCTTATCCAATTGTGAAGCATTATCGGGGATGGATGTGTGGGAGAGCTGAGCCCGCAGGGGCGAAGTCCCGCCAGAGGCGGGGATAGCCAGCTCTCCAGGCGCAAGCCGGACCTCATGCCGCCGGGAAGACTCCCCTTCCGCACGCCAAGTCTGCGCGCTGCTCCCGGCTTTCGGCATCCTGTTAATGCTATGATAAATCCCCAGTGGCGACGGCCTGAAATGCCAACGCCGAGGAACTAACCGGTGGGTTGTTAAGTTCTAAATTTCGTAAGTTGGGGTTGGCAATTGAACCTTGTCTGATAGTGATCGTGAACTATCAAGAAGCTGGATTGATGAAGGCAAGCCCTTCCCAACAGGTTCCGCAGTTAATACCTGAGGATGCTCTCCGCGAGGTCACACAGCATCGGGGAAGGAAAGTCATATGAAAAAGAAATTAGAGTTAATCATGATATGGCAAAGACAATCTCTCTATTACGATGAGAGCTTAAAATCGTATGAATGGGTAGATAGGAGAGATCCTCGTGTTTGTGAGCCAAGAGTATTGTTTAATCGAGAGAATGTTGGAGATGAATCCAGCAAATCTTTTGATTCAAGGATATAACTTACTAGCTCTTCGTAGCTTAGAAGAGGAGTGGTTAGGCCAGTTTAACCTTCATATATATTGACCCACCGTTCAATACTGGTGCAGCATTTGAGCACTATGTGATGGTCTTGAGCACCCATTTGGCTTACTATGATGCGTGATAGATTACTAATTCTTGAAAGCTACTGCATCCTGATGGTTCAATATTTATAAGCATTGACGACAATGAACTGTATTACTTAAAAATAATCATGGATGAAGTCTTTGGTTCTGAACGGTTTGTAAACACAATTACCGTTAAGGACTCACATCCAAGTGGCTTAAAACCACACATCGCGATAAGACAATAGTAAAAACCAAGTCATATTTACTCGTCTATAGAGGGAGATCATCTGCGCAGTATACTCCGCAATACTCAAGTCGAGTAAATGGGACACCTATTTCAATAGATATCTTGACACATCAACGGGAGAAAAGCCCGCTTTTCAAACTAATTGATGTATTACATGAAAAGAAACATTGTGAGTAAGGAACTAAGCCAAAGGATCTAACTCTCAGACCCTAAATTTAATGCATTTCTCCTGTTTTGAAAATGCACAACACATAGTCCAATCAACAAAAGAGCTTCCTCAAGTAGTCAAGGAGCTGAGTCTTAAACATCCAAAGACAATCATTGAAGGCAGTAGCAGAGACGGACGAAAAGTATACGCGTTGGCTGGCAGAAGATTAACTAGCCTTAGTGATAGTTTTAATCCTGTAGGTATTGACGGTGCATATGAGAGTCAATACTCATATTTACTTTGTGATATCTGGGATGATATAGATTTCAACAATACACAGAATGAGGGCGGAGTTTCATTTCCAGCTTCAAAAAGCCTGAGATGCTCTTAGCAAGGATAATATCAATGACAACTCAAAGAGGTGATAAAGTACTCGATAGCTTTGCTGGTTCAGGAACGACCGTGTTGTCGCTCATAAAATGGGAAGGAAATGGGTTATGATCGAGAAGGGGGCACATGCCGAAACACACTGTTTAGTTAGAATGAAACGAGTTGTGAGTGGAGAAGACCAAAGTGGAATCAGCAGTAAAGTGAATTGGCAAGGTGGCGGTGGGTTCAACTTTTGCAAGCTAGTTGACAGCTTATTCAAACATGATCCAGACCTTAAGTTACTTTTCCTGAATCCCGACTTTACAACGGCCCTCTTATTCGAGCCGTTGCGAAGATTGAGGGATACAAAGTGATTTCAACTACAGAGCCAATTCATGCCAAGGTAGGCAATCGGTTCGCCCATGTTACCGAGCACTTTGTTAGTCAAGCATATTTTTAGATGAAATTTTGGGATACATAGGCAACGAGGAAAGCCTAGTTACTTATGCTAAGAAGTCCTCGTCTAGACTGGAAATCCCTGATAATGTGGAAGTTAGAGTTCTCCCATTAGCGCTTCAGAAGAGGTTTAAATTCTAAATGGCAAAAAAAACTGTAAAACAATTAGCGATGAGCAATCACTGCGCGAACCGCAGTATCTTGGATTACTTAGATTGGATTCGGTTCTTAAATGTCATTGACTTAGGAAAAGATTCTACTAAAGAAATAGAAGCGCAACTTACAGGAAACTTACAGTTTGATACCGGAGTTTCCAAGTTTTTTGTTTTGCCCTGGCTACAGGAGTAGGAAAACCAAACTGATGGGAGCGATGATAAGCTACCTCTACCGTGAAGGGCTATCTAAGAACTTCTTCATTCTTACTAAAGGTGAGACCATTTACTGCAAGACAATAGACAACTTACTCGAGGGCATTCCGTGTACTTGATGGAGACACGGAGTTCCCAGAGTTTCAATTGATTCACGGCGACAATTATACTCGCGCTAACTATGGCGGACAGTTACTCGATCCTGCCGAAGTGAACATTTTTGTTTTCAATATTGAGAAGATATATATTGAGTCACGTGGCGAAGGTCTTATTTAAGTTCCACGAGTTTAGAGAAACGCTCGGGAGCAGTTTTTCGGAGCTGTTGGCTGCAAAAAATGACTTGGTTATGCTGGATGGATGAGGGAGCCATCGTTACAGAGGCGAAGCTTTCTCTCACAAGGCGGTTAACAGCTTAAATCCATTACTTGGTTTGAATTCACGGCAACACCAGTTAGCAGCAATGTACTCTATGAGTACTCACTTGGACAGGCGATAAAAGATTCAGTAGTGCTTCTGAAGCGCTAAGCCGCGGTGATTCTCCTAAGAAGCACGGCTACATCAAAATTCCCTACATTGTTGCTCGACGAGATGACGATTCATACAAGGGTGATCTCGAAGACATCAAACTGGAAGATGGTATTGAGCGGCACACTCGGAAAGAAGGCGCTAATCGAAGAGTATTGCGCAAATGACGGCAGGCCCCTCTTTTTGTGCCAATAACACTTATAAGCACAAAAAGTATCGACCATGCTAAGGATGTATATGATAGTTACTTCTTGGCTCATTCTTCGGCGGCTATAAGGACAAAACACTTAGACTGACTCAGACAGCGACCCGACTGAAGTCCGAAAGTTGATACATCTTGAGGAACCAGTCCCAGTCAATCGAGTTGAGATTGTCATTCATGTAGAAAAGCTTAAGGAAGGGGATGGGATGTAAGGAATGTATACACGATTATTCCGTGCAGCCATAAGCAAACAGCTAATTGAACAGACTATCGGGCGCGGGTTTGCCTTCCATTTGGTCAACTTACTGGCGATGATGAACTTGATTCATTAGAGGTCATTTCGCATGAAAATTTCAAGAAGGTGCTTGATGCAGCTCATGTTGTCACCGAGGCCATTGAGGTTAAAGCGGGACGCCCAAGGAGGAGCTTGAAGTTGTCACCGTTTCGCAAGATCCATCGAGGAATGAGCTCGGCATCGAAGTTCCTTTGATTGAGGCCAAAAGTTACTACGGCAACTAAGCTGGTGAGCATTTGCACCTAAAGTCAGTGTTGAGGAGTTCGAAATCTTGATCCCAAGCTTGATAAAGGCTGACATAGCTGACAAGAAAAAGATTAAAGTTATTGGCAAGGTAAAAAGTAAGACTGTCCTGGAACCCGATGTGCGCATAGCCCGCTTGCTGATCCAAGATCTCAGTGAACTGGACATCAGCGATAAAGACGCTGTGCTAATGATTGTCAGAGCCTATCTGGAGCAGATTGAAGCTGATGGAGATATGCTGGACAATTTGGTTCAGTCTCACACGGGGAAGATTCTTGAGGATCTTACGAGCCAGTTCCAAGATGCGTTCGACGAAGAGACAGATCGAGTACAAGGTGAAACCTGAAGCATTTCGGTTTAAGGAGTTTACAAAAGCATTGCCGAAAGGCACAGGCGTAGTAGATCGTGGTTCTGTAACAGACGATCAAATCAAGTCCAGCCTTATTGGTACATATAAGA
Organism: bacterium; assembly: GCA_041395205.1. GTDB lineage: Bacteria > 4484-113 > 4484-113 > 4484-113 > JAFGCY01 > JAHEFU01. The sequence goes on along the minus strand of JAWLAZ010000001.1, from coordinate 50,635 downwards.
AAAAGCGAGTATCCGCAATCGACGTTCGACACTAGGGCAAGAGAAGATTTTTGCTGATGTCCTAGATGATGGAAGCCCAGAAGTGACACGCTGGGTGCGAATACCTACTAAGCAGATGCCGATCAAGTACATTCACGGTAATTACAATCCTGACTTCTTGGTCGAGACTGAAGATGCGATTTATGTAGTGGAAATTAAAGAGGACAAGAAGATAGCCGACAAGGATAAGGATGTTTTTGCTAAAGCTCGTGAAGCTCGGAAATGGTGCAGCGCAGTGTCCAAGTCTACCCAAAAGCCGTGGGTTTACAAGCTCATATCGCACTCCGTGATCAATGCGACGGATTCCTTTGAGGGGATAGTAAGCCGAGCAATAAAATTTGATTAGAGTCTGAGAGGTCTGAAGCAGTTGGGTGATTGACAGATCTAGTGAGGAAGAAAAGTGAGAAAAGTTCCAGAAAAAGATTGGGTCCTTATAGAAAGGCACCTAGCTGTAGGCAAGGCGGTAGAAGAGGTGATAGGAGATGGCCCAGCTGGTGGCGTTTGCATATCATGGAGGAAGAACTGAGCCTGGCACGGAAGCTCTTGTACGCTTTGTGCATGAGCACACTAATTGCAGATGTTACATATTCAGTGACGGTTAAGCTCATGCAATTTTAAAATTTTTCATGAGCACAGCAGTAGCTGGCCGATTGGAAGCAGAGAAAAATTTAGTGAATGGTTGACACAAGTGTCCGTAGCATTTCTATTCATGGACATGGAAAAGGGTATAATCACGACGAGCCTGCATTTCGAAATGAAGTATTCGTTGAGGAAATAATGAGAGATTGATTGAACAATTTTGTGAATTAGCCCGTAATACACTAACCGCATATACATGGACATCCGATATAGATAGAATGAAAAGATTTGGAGCGGGTGATCTCATCGGAAAGGATTTGCAAAATCCAGTTAACTTACCGAGAGATCATGGAATTCAGTTGGAATTGGGCTTAAAATGCTAAGGAATGAAAAGGAAAGGTTTCCAACCCAATTATGTGAGAGTAGCCTTCCACTGGGCGAGTTGCTTGTTACATTTATCAAAAATCTTCAGAAAGAATATAATTGACAATAAATGAATGCAAAGTACACGATTAGAATATTTATCTACAGGCTTGGTAGACATGCCTCACATCCTGGCGTATTATGATTTTCTTTTTCGCCACAATCTTTCGCGGGACTAAAGTGCATTTCAGTTGGCCTTATTCCTGCAAACCTATCGGGCCAGGGTGACCAGTCATTGTATTTGTTTGTCAATTGATACACCTCTGATATCTGCTTACTCTTAGTAGATACATCAGTCACAGTAAATCCATCCTTTGAGAGACCAAACCTCAGGTTTATCTGGTATAAGTCGACGGTTCGATTCCATCCTCCTGCACTTTAGCTGGGGTACCAATCTTTTTTGACTCTATCAATTCTACTAGTATCTCCCTGCTGAGAATGACGAAATGCCACTCTCTCCCCCTTCCTGCGTACAGCAAAGGCATAGTAGGTCTTGGGATCGTCTGGACTTTTGAGTTGCTTCCAGCTTATCGGATGGTATGACATGAATGCTTCCTTTCCCTTTACCGCTTCCGCCGTCTTAACCTCTACACGGGTAACCTTGCCAGTTTGCTCACTGATAACAAGGATGTCAGTTCCTGTATCTATTTCGGGAATGGCGATGTTGTATCCACGCCAAGCGAGCTCTGCCATCACTGCAAACTGGCCTGATAGTCCGTGGTATTTGTCGACTTCATGTGTGACACTAATTGTCACCTCCAAAATCAATTCGAACAATTATTCCATGATAGCCCTCATTCATCCGAACTTGCTTGGCTGGGACTGCGAGGGCTGGAAGTGGCAGGTGGACGGACGGGGCGTGTAATGTTCATCGGTACGGCTGCATCCTGCTGTGCGGGATGCAGCACCCCCTGGAAAGAGCTGCCAGTCACGCCCTGGCGTGACTGGCAATCGCCAAGCTTACAGCTTGGCCTCCCGGCTGGACTGAACTACGCCAGACCATAACCATCTCCCCTCCTGGCGGGACGAATAGTTGTCGGCGTCAGGAGTAAAGGGGTCGGCGTCAGGGGATAAAGGCTCGGCGGCAGGGAATCAAGGGTCGGCGTCAGATGACGCCGCTACGGTGTCGCCCCTGCGGGGCCCTCTATCCCCTGTAGCGCAGAAAAGCCCGTCTAATCGGGTAAACATATGGCACGTCCAAACCAGGCGTGTTACCTTAAATCCGGGCTCGGGGCTCCGGTTTCGGGTCAATCCCGGATCGAACCACGGATTGAGGTGAACCACGCCTGCGGCGTGGCGGGGCCTCGCGCCCTGCGCTCGGTATATGATCCAATGTACGGATATCCGGCCAATCAGACGGTATATAAAGACGCGTCCGTGACGTGGGACGGGTATACCAGCGGCGGGCGCTCTCCATGCTGCGGTAGTCAGCGGTGGAGAGACATTGAGGATGTATCTTCCACCCGACCCGGACACGCGAATGCGTGGCCGCAGGGTCAGACCAGCGAACCCTTGGGTGAGCTGGAGGAACAAATATGGATTTCTACAATTTCTTTTCGTTCAGCGCGAAGAAGGCCATATATAGGGCCTCTGAGATCTGCGCGCAGTTCAACAACCAGTACCTGGAGCCGGAGCACATCTTCTACTCCATCCTGAATTTGCGCTCCTGCAGCGCAGTGCAGGTGCTGCACCAGTTGAACGTCAACCTCCCCAAGCTGACCTACAGCCTGGAGGCCTACCTCTACGAACACGCCGGCAGCTACAAGGGCAGCGCATCCTTCTCGACGCGCACGCTCGCGCTGCTCGACATGTCCTTCAAGGAGGTCAAGCGCCTGCACCACCGCGAGATCGGCACCACGCACCTGCTCGTGGGCCTGAGCCAGGAGCGCAGCCAGTTCCTGCGCAATCTGTTCGAGGAGCACAACCTCGACCACAAGAAGATCCGCGACATGTTCATGACGCACCTGAAGGGCTACAGCCACGGCCAGGAGCGCAGCAAGGACACGGCGTCGACGAGCGTGGTGCAGAAGTTCAGCCGCAACCTGACGGAGATGGCGCGCGAGGACGAGCTGGACCCGGTGATCGGCCGCGAACGCGAGATCGAGCGCCTGATCCACATCCTCAGTAAGCGCATGAAGAACAACCCGATCCTCGTCGGCGAACCGGGCGTGGGCAAGACGGCGATCGTCGAGGGCCTGAGCCAGCGCATCGTCAACGGCCAGGTGCCGCCGAGCCTGATCGACTGCGACGTGCTGTCAATCGACCTCGCGGGGATCGTGGCCGGCACGAAGTTCCGCGGTGAGTTCGAGGAGCGCCTGAAGGCGCTCATCAAGGAGATCCAGGACTCGAAGGGGAAGATCATCATCTTCATCGACGAGCTGCATACGATCCTCGGCGCGGGCAGCGCGGAAGGCAGCCTCGACGCCGGCAACATCCTCAAGCCGAGCCTCGCGCGCGGTGAGCTGCGCTGCATCGGGGCCACGACCTTCAAGGAGTACCGCAAGTACTTCGAGAAGGACGGCGCACTCTCACGCCGCTTCCAGCCGATCTTCGTCGAGGAGCCGAGCTACGACGAGACGATGGAGATCATGCGCGGGCTGCGTGAGGCCTATGAGACGCACCACAACGTGAAGATCAGCGATGCCGCGCTCGAGCATGCGATCAAGCTCTCGCAGAAGTTCATCCCGGACCGCAAGTTGCCGGACAAGGCGATCGACGTGATCGACGAGGCCGCGAGCTGGGTCAACCTCGAGCGTGAGACGCGGCTCAAGCGCAGCCGCGGCGTGGACGGCGAGGAGCGCAGCGAGGCCGAGAGCGGCCTCGAGTTCAACCTGCAGGAGCGCGGGCTCGAGCTGCCCGGCCTGCCGGAGGGCCTGGCCCCGACGGTGGAGCAGTTCCGCAGCGGGATGAGCGCCAACATGAGCCAGACGGACGACGGCGCTGACGACCTCGCCGTTGTCAACGAGGAGCACATCGCCCGCGTGGTGGAGATGTGGACCGGGATCCCGAGCCAGAACATCACGATGGACGACCAGCGCCGCCTGCTCTCGCTGGAGAGCAGCATCTCGGGGCAGATCGTAGGCCAGGACAAGGCGGTGGAGACCATCGTCAAGTCGCTCAAGCGCAGCTATGCCGGCGTGCGCAAGGGCAACAAGCCGATCGGCAGCTTCATCTTCCTCGGCCCGACCGGCGTCGGCAAGACGGAGCTCGCCAAGGCGATTGCCAAGCATGTGTTCGCGCATGACAACGCCTTCATCAAGATCGACCTCTCGGAGTACGGCGAGAAGCATGCGGTCAGCCGCCTGATCGGCTCGCCGCCGGGCTATGTCGGCTACGATGAGGGCGGGCAGCTGACGGAGGCCGTCAAGCAGCATCCCTACAGCCTCGTGCTGTTCGACGAGATGGAGAAGGCGCATCCGGACGTGTTCAACACGCTGCTGCAGCTCTTGGACGAGGGCGTGCTGACCGACGGCCAGGGCCGCAAGGTCTACTTCAACAACTCGATCGTGATCTTCACCACGAACCTCGCGGGACGCTTCTTCGACGAGGGCGAGGTGATCGGCTTCAAGCGCGAGGAGGAGTACAGCGACGAGCTGATCAGCCAGCGCTTCAGCGGCTACATCAAGCGTGCCGAGGAACACCTGAAGAAGTTCTTCCGCCCGGAGTTCATCAACCGCCTGGACGAGGTGATCTACTTCAACCCGCTCTCGCGGGAGAACGTCGCCGAGATCGCGCGGCTTGAGCTGGCCTACCTGACTGACAACCTGCGCGAGAACAGCAAGGTCGAGGTGACCTTCGACGAGCGTATCGTGGAGAAGGTCGTGGACGAGGGCTTCAGCCCGGTGTACGGTGCGCGCAACATCAAGCGCACGATCATGCGGCTCGTGGAGGATCCGCTCTCTGAGATGATCCTGCACCGCGTACTGCCGGACCGCCCGGTGATCATGACCTTCAGCGAGGGCAATGCCCTCGAGGTGGACTGGAAGGCCAGCCAGCTGGACCCCGCGGGTTTCAAGCCCGAGGAGGAGGAGGCCGGCCGCGAGGAGTAGCGGGAGGCCGGATGTGAGTCTGGCAATGGAGGTCCGGAGCAATCCGGACAACGGAGAATTGAGCAATGAGTAGGGAGCAATGAGCCTGCGAAAGTCAGAGGCAAGCTCCCGGCAACCCAGAATCATTGCTCATTGCTTACTGGTACTCGACTACAGAATGAATCGACAGAGGCCCCGGTCCGCCGGGGCCTTTTCGCAGTCAGTGGACAGTGGGCGGTGGATGTAACTCCCGCCGTTGCACGCCGTCCCTACATTTACTGCACCGGGGAAGTGCTGTACGCTGTAGGCGGGACGGTCTGGGTGGACTGGTTCCGCAATGGGAACGAATATGGATTTTCTATTGCTGCGGGCGATAGGCCCGCGGACGGCGGCATGGCTGCTGTCCCTGACATTTGCGATTGCACTGCCGGCATGCTCCGGCAATTCCAACGTTCCCTCTCAGGCGGTGAACCAGCCGGGATCGACTGCTCCGCTTGCGAACCAAGTGATTACCCCAGACGCGGACCAGGCGGCCACAATCGGAAACCTGCAGTCCGGCCTGCTTGACGAACTGCAGCGCGAGCTATCACGCCAGCTCGGCGAGACCAGCGAGCGCGGCATTTCCGAGGCAGCAGTCGGCAGCGGCAACGAGGTGTTCAGCCTGATGCTTGAGGAACTGCCGGGTTCCGCAGGCAACTACGAACTGAGCTGGACGGAAGTGCTGCGCGGCGACTACGACGGCAATGGACAGGTCAACGCCGCCGACCTCGTGCCCCTGGCCAGGCATTTCGATGAAGTGGTGGCTTACCGCGACCCACTGGACGCCAATGGCGCGGCGTACTGGCCGGCCGGTAACTACTACGGATGGGATACAACGAACTGGGAGCGTTCCCGCGTGGATGGCAACCGCGACGGCATCATCAGCCTGGCGGATGTGACAACCATCGCGCAGCATTTCGGCGAACGGCTGGATGGCTACCGGGTCTACCACAGCTACAACGGGGCGGATGCCGAACTGCTGCCCTGGCCGGGCCTGCCGGAGGCAGCGATGAGCATCTCCCGGCTGGACAGCGCAAGCGTCGCACTGAACAACCGGCTCTACAGCTTCATTGTCAGTCTGCCTGAAACCGGTGTGCATACACTGTCCGTGGCACCCTACACGATTGCGGCCGGAGCGGAGGGGGCACTGAGCCTGCCGCTGGATTACGCGAGGCCCGGCAAACTCACCGCGGAGTTCAGCGCGCAGCCCATGGCGGGAGACAGTCCCCTGCCGGTGGCGTACGATGCCTCAGCCAGCACATGTGAGTACGGGGAGATCCTGGACTATGCCTGGGACTTTGATGGCGACGGCAGCCTCGACCAGTCCGGGGATACACCGCTGGCCGAACATACATATGAAACTGCAGGCGGCTTCAGCTGCCGGCTGGTCGTGACTGACAACTTCGGAAGGACGGCTGAACTGAGCCGGCTGATCGCCGTCGATGGTGCACCGGCAGTCAGCCTCAGCCTTTCAGCGGATGAGATCTTCGTGGGCGAGAGCATCATGTTCACTGCGGAGGTAAGTCCCGGTTTGCGGCCCCTCAGCATCCGCAGGGTGGAAGTGACGGGACCTGACCCCAGTGAGATAAGCTTCAGTACGGACTACTACGAGGGCATCCTCGCACCTCAGCTGCCCGGTGCCTACCAAATCAGGCTGTTGGCAACGGATACGGAACAGGGAAGCGCTGCAGTGGCAAAATCACTGCTTGTCAGGGATCCGATCGAGAAGCCGCATCCCCTGATAGAGCTCAGCTCGGCTTTCGCGCAGCCGGATGAAGTGATTACGGCCGATGGCAGCCAGAGCTACAGCGATACCGGCACGATTGTCAACTATGCATGGAGCGCAGGCGGTGCGCAATTCATCTCAGGTGAGACTGAAGCGATTGCCAGTCTCAGCTTCCCCACGGGTGGAGTCAGGCAGGTGCTGCTGACTGTCACGGATGACCAGGGCGTTTCAGCGACAGCGGATGCCCAGATCACCATCGGCGGAGCACCGATCGCCGAAATCAGCGGACTGGACTGGATGCGCGCCGGAACCACGCGACCCTACTCGGCGGCTTCCAGCATCATCTTCGTTTCCGGTCCGGTGACCTATGACTGGGACCTGGATGGGGATGGCAGCTTCGAAACGCTGGATGCCGGCAGTACCGTCAACCTGACTGCCCCGGCGGGATCCGGCCTGATCAATCTCGGTGTGAGAGTCACTGACAACGCTGGACTCAGCGACACTGCCAGCCTGGAAATTGAGTATGCGCCAGCCCCGCAAGCGGTGATCGTACTCAGGGAGCGCGAGGGTGACTTCGGCCGCACCGTCGAATTTGATGCAAGCGGAAGCATCGGTGCCCGGATCACGAAATACCGCTGGAGCCTGCAGACAGGCGAGGTCATCGAAACCACTGAAGCGATCTTCGAATACCAGCCCCTCCAGTGGGAAGGCAGCATGTGGGTCACCCTCGAGATCCATGCCGAGGACACCTGGTCAAAGTATGTACTGGATTACCTCAACTCCGGCTGGGGCAGGATCGACACGGATATTGACCTGCACTTCGGTCCGGGCACAGGTGGCCTGAAGCAGTACTGCGTGAGCACACAGGATGGCACTGACAGCTACATCGTCTTTCCGAGGAACGGTTATGACTGTTCACTGCTGAAGATCAGCACGGCAGGGGGATCCCTGCAGATCTCCGACCCCGTGGAACTGCCAGCCGTGAACCAGCCGCTGCTGGCAGCGGTGATCGGAGGCCGGATGCACATCTGTTTCAATCGCTCAGGCTCCCTTGAACATATTGTCAGCGATGACATGAGCCTGCAGGACTGGTCAGAAGCTCAGAGCATCGGCTTTGCCGGTCAGCATGATTACCAGGACTACCAGTTCCTGCTCAGTGGCGACCGGATCATCATGCTGGAAAGCAGCGACCAGTACATCTCCATGCGTCATCTGGATCCCCTGCTTTCTTCCGACTGGTCAGAGGCTCAGATCATCCTCCACCACGAACTTCCCTACGACGAATGCCACCTGCACGCAGCACTGATAGCTGGCAAGCCGGCCATGGCGTGGAGCATCGTCAACAGCAACAGCCCCGTCCGCACTTATTACTCCAGAGCACTGGACGCAGGGGGCGAGGACTGGTACCCGACAATTGACATGCAGCAGGATGACGGCATGCTGGTCGCCAATCTTTCGGAGCTTGACGGAAAGCCCGTGGCCCTGATGCTCGGCAGGGGAAGCCCCGCCGGACATGAGATCTACCTTGCCAGGGCAGCGGCTGTTGACGGTGCGAACTGGAGCAACCGGAGCTACTTCCCCGGGTTGCCAGGACTGCCGGGACTGAGCCCGATACAGCTTGACTGGCTGCAGGGGCGGCCGGTGCTCAGCTACTGGAACGATTGCCACTGCTTCCTGGAAGCCGCGGACAGTACTGGCCTGGCCTGGGTGCCGGAGCAGCGCTTCGTTGACAATTACGGGCCGGCTGAGATTCTCAGCTGCAAGGTGCTCGACCTGGATGGTTATCCATTGACCTTCACTTATGGCGACGACCTTGGACACTGGAACGGGAAAATGGACATCTACTACCCGTTGGACGCCCCCTGGGCACCCTAGGAATAATCATGCAAGAAACAAAGAGAACCCCGCTGCTGATCCTGTCCGCCACTCTATGCCTGCTGCTCCACGCGGGGTGCGGAAGCAACGCATCCGGCAATGAGCAGCTATCACCTGCTGGAAATGGCAATCTCATTCCGGATGGCCCGGGACTCGGCGGCATTCCTGCGGGTCAGCAGTTCCGGCAATCCGGCAATGGTGAGGAGTATGAAGAGGTGCTCGGGAACCTGCAGGCCGAGTTGCGTGCCGCACTGGCAGCACAGCCCAGTGCAGCCCAGTCAGGCAGTGGCGCACTTGACCCCGCGAACAGCGTGTTCAGCCTGCGGGCTGAGGAGCTCGAGCTTGATGGCGAGCGCCTGGTCAGGCTGCTGTGGACTGACAACCTGCAGGGTGACTACAATGGCAACGGCCTCGTGGAGAATTCCGATCTCGTGCCCCTGGCAGCAAACTTCGGCCAGGAGGTCGGCTATGTCGATGGCAGCGCCGCCGGCGATCCGCTGCGCAGGCCTGCCGGGGATTTCAGCACGGATCCGCTCAACTGGCGGCTGGCCCGGATTGATGGCGACCACAACGGCCTGCTCGCGCTGGGGGACCTGGCGACGATAGCCAGGCACTATGGTGAGCGTCTCGATGGCTATCGGGTGTACCGCCGGCTGCCCGCTGCCGAGCCGGAACTGCTGCCCTGGCCGAATGCGCCGGAAGCACCGCTGAGCGTGGCACTGCGTGACGGCAGCTCTCCCGGTCTCGGTATCCAGCAATACATCGACTACGCTCCGGTGGATGGCGCAGCGGAGTACTTCGTGACGGCCTACAATGTGGCGGAGGACGAGGAAGGCCCGGCCAGCAATCCGGCGGGATACTTCCACAATACTCCCCCGGTTGCCAGCTTCACGATTGATGACCAGTTTGGCTCCGTTCCGCAGAAGATCTCGTTTGACGCTTCAGCCAGCTACGATGACACGGACGGGATCATTCTCTATGAATGGGACCTCGATGGCGATGGCCAGCTGGAACTCAGCGGTCAGGAGCTGAAGCAGGTGAGTGGTTACTATGACAACTCAGTCGGCATCGCGGTCTCGCTCAGGGTGACGGATGAGCATGGCAGCGTGGACTGGACCAGCCGGCAGCTGCTTGTCGGCGAGCCCCCGCTGGCCGTACTGCAGGCAAGCAGTGAATCGGGAATCTCGCCCCTGGAACTCAGCTTCAGCTTCGCGGACAGCTTCAGCCCGCAGGGTCTTGGCCTGCAGCTGCACTTCAGGCTGAGCAGCACGGACGCAACACTGTTCGACGATTCAGTGGCAATCAACAGCGTACAGAGTTTCAGCCTGCAGACCGGCGTGCATACCGGCACCCTGACTGTTTCCGATGAATACGGTGGCGTGGCGGTGGACAGCAGAACGGTCACTGTTGCGCAATCCCCGCAATCACTCAACCAGCGCCCGGTCGCGGCAGTGAAAAGTTCCAGGCTGAGTGCGGACCCCGGCCAGCAGATCAGCTTCAGTGGCAGCGAGAGTTTCGATCCGGAAGGATCGGCGCTGGAATACAGCTGGTCAGTTGACAACCCGTTCTCGAATGAACTTGACGAGGACTTTGCCAACAGTGAGATGGAGTTTGACTACGCATTCGAAACAGGCGGCACCAAGCTGGTCGAACTGGAAGTGAATGACAGCCTCGGAGCAACTGACAGCGACAGCCTCGTGCTGGACATCGCACCCTTCCCGGTGCTGGTCTGGAACTTCGAGGAGCCGGCAACAGTGCTGACGGATGAGCAGCTCAGATTCAGGACCAATTCCTGCTATTCGCTGGTCGGTGGCGCACTGAGCTACCAGTGGACGGCGCCGGACCATGCATCGCAGAATTTCTCGACAAGCGATTACTTTGACGTTTCCTTTGACGAGCCCGGTACCTATGAGATCAACCTGCGACTGAGGGATGTGCTGAACCAGTCCACCTATGGCAGCTTTACGGTCAATGTCCTGGAGCGGCCGCAGGCCAGCGTGCAGCTTGACCATCAGTACGGCCTGCCGGGCCGCAGCGTGACACTTGATGCCTCCGCGTCAGCCAGCATCCACGCTGCAATCTCTGAATACCGCTGGTACTACACCTGGCTCGGGCAGTATCTGCCTGATGTCGTGCAACAGGATCCGGGCCTTGACTTCCAGGATCCCGGGGACAGTCTGGTCAAGACCGTCCGCCTGGTGGTGGTGGACGAGCTGGGTTACGAATCGGACCCGCTGTCCGTTGACATCCACTATGGCTGGCACGACTACTACCTTGACAGTGACATTCCCACCGGGCCCGCGCCGGAGCCGCAGTATTCAGAGTCAGGCGGACTGCTGCATGACAGCGGCAGCGAACTGCATGTCTACCATTACTCGGAGGTCGGCCTCGGTTCGATCCTGTTTCGCAGGCTGGACTGGAGCAGTGGGCCTGAGCTCACTGAACCGGTGCTTGTCAACCATGACGGCAGGCTGCTGGGGGCCGGTGACCTGGCGGGCGTACCCTATGTCTGCACCAGGGGCAATGCCCCGGATGACGAGCTGATCCACTTCATGCTGGCAACTGATGCCAGCGGGCTGGTCTGGGAGGAGAAGCTGGAGCTGGTCCTGCCGAGCAGCGCGAACACCGCCTGCTTTGCCGTGATTGACGGAATCCCGAGCATCTTCCGCAGCAGCTCAAACGCCGGCACGTTTGAAATCTGGATGCACCGTGCAACGGACGCCAGCGGCAGCAGCTGGAACGCCGGGCAGTTCGTGATGACAACGGGGAAGCGGGCTGACTACCTGCACGCCGCCTCGATTGCCGGTCATCCGGCCCTGCTCTTCTCCACATATGAATTCAGCGGGAAAATGAACCTGCAGTACAGCAGGGCACAGGATGCCACGGGCAGCGCATGGGATCTGCCGCAGGTCCTGCATGACAGCCGCTCCGCCCAGGCACTGGTGGAGCTGGACTCCCGGCCCGTGGTGTTTGCCACGGGCTTCCAGAGCTACGGCTGGGATTCGCGGCTGTACATGCTGCGTGGTACGGATGCGGTGGGCAGCAGCTGGGCTGCGGGGACTGTGCTGGAGGACCTGGGCTACCTGTTTGAAGGGCTGGATTACGCGGTTGTCAATGGACTGCCGGTGCTCTGCCTGACGAGTTCCGATGGTGGGCTGGGCCAGCAGAATGCCCTGTTCCAGGCTGGCGATGCCGCGGGACTGGCCTGGTCTCCGGTCAGGTTCGACTATGAAGTGCCCTGGATGGAAACCAGGCTGCGTGGCCTGTGTGAGCTGGACGGACGGCTGTGCATGCTGGGAATCGGCCGCGACGGAATCGGAGCTGCAGAGCATCCGCTGCGACTGCTGCTGAAGGACAACTGACAGCCGCGATCAGATCTCGCCGGCGCGCAACATCAAGCGCACGATCATGCGGCTCGTGGAGGATCCGCTCTCCGAGATGATCCTGCACCGCGTGCTGCCGGACCGCCCGGTGATCATGACCTTCAGCGAGGGCAATGCCCTCGAGGTGGACTGGAAGGCCAGCCAGCTGGACCCCGCGGGTTTCAAGCCCGAGGAGGAGGAGGCCGGCCGCGAGGAGTAGCGGGAGGCCGGATGTGAGTCTGGCAATGGAGGTCCGGAGCAATCCGGACAACGGAGAATTGAGCAATGAGTAGGGAGCAATGAGCCTGCGAAAGTCAGAGGCAAGCTCCCGGCAACCCAGAATCATTGCTCATTGCTTACTGGTACTCGACTACAGAATGAATCGACAGAGGCCCCGGTCCGCCGGGGCCTTCTGCTTTCTCGGAAAGGCACGACCTCCGTGGAATCCTCGGCACTGAAAACCCTTTAGTCCAAACAGCAGATAATATGTAACTGCAGCCTGCCTGGCACGTCATTGATTTAGCCGTGGGGGAAGCACGGCAGGCTGTAGGCGGGCGATACCCGGGGAATGGTGGGATCCGCAAGGGACAAGAGAATGAACGGAAACACCGTCCTGCACACTGGAGCAGGTCTGATATTCGGCATGCTGCTGCTTAGTCTCAGTGCCTGCGGATCATCCGGCATGCCCGTTGGGCCGGCAGATCAGACAAAACTCCCGCCTGTTCAGCAGAGCCAGCAAGCAGCTCCCGGGGTTGAGGACAGCACTCCGCTTGTTGTTGGATCAGCGGAGCAACCCATTCTGTACACCCTTGGCAATACCGGTGTCCAGCGCGACACGCTGGCCATGCTGCGCAGTGAGCTGTTTGAGCAGCTGGCAGAGAAGCAGGTCAATGCGCTGGCTGAGGAAGTTCCCGGTCCCGGAAATGAGGTGTTCAGCCTCAGTACGGCATTGGATGAAGCTGAAGGCGAGCCCGCGGTGATTGAGCTGGCATGGACTGAAGTTCTGCGTGGCGACTACGATGGCAATGGGATGGTTGACGAAGACGACCTGCTGCCCCTCGCGGAGTTCCTCGGATCAGAGATTGACTACCTTTCTGTCTCCGAGGCCGATGGCGTTACCTGGTACCCCGCTGGCGACATAGAGGCAGAGGATGCAGGCAACTGGCAGCTGGCGCGCATGGACGGCAATCGCGATGGCATGCTGGGCATTGCGGACGTGACTGTGATCGCACAGCACTGGGGCCAGCGCATCGATGGCTACCGAATCTATCGCAGCCTTGATGGTGGAGAACCACAGTACATCCCCTGGCCCGGCGCGGAACAGGCCCCGCTTACAATCTCGCGCCTGGATGCCCGGCAGTTGGCCGGCAACAACCGGCTTTACGGCTTCACGGACCAACCGCTTGTGGCCGGTGAATACACTTACACAGTTCGCCCATATGGCGTTGCAGCTGAGGGAGAGGGCCCGGATAGCCGCGCAAGCAGCGCGGCAGTGAGTGGCATCGGCTTTGCTGGAGTACTGACAGCCAGCCTGCAAAGTGATGTGAGCTCAGGCATTTCACCGCTGACGGTGCAGTTCGATGCATCCGCCAGCAGCGTTTCCAATGCCGTGATCACTGAATACCGCTGGGATTTCGATGGCGACGGTATGGTGGATGCCAGCGGCAGCGAGGCCGTGATCCAGCATGTCTACGGGGATGCTGGCGGCTATTCCTGCATACTCGAAGTGGCTGACAACTTCGGCAGGAACGACCAGGCTGTGCTGCAGGTGATCATTGACGATGCCCCGCAGGCCGGAATCTCGCTGAGCAGTGAGTCGGCGGAGGAAAGGGATAAGCTGGCAATCACCCTGAGTTCCAGCCCCGGCAGCCATCCGATCAGCGGCCGGATTCTTGATCTGATCGGCCCGGTAAGCTGGAGCTACCCGGTCAATTCTGACAATTTCGTGATTGAGTACACCCTTGCTGAGGCCGGCGAATACCGCCTGAGCTATCTGGTGACTGATGAGAACAATGTGCAGACACGTGCTGAGGCCTTCCTGACGGTTGAGCCCTACTTTGATGAGTTCAAGCCTGAGGCGCGGATCACCCTCAGTACTGAGTCAGTGCTCGTGGGGGACGATCTGCAGGCGGACGGATCGGAAAGCAGCGTGCCTGAAGGAGAGATCACTACGTTCTTCTGGGTCAGTGACGGTGCTGTATTCAGCTCCCCGACTGACCAGGCCATGGTCACATTGAGTTATCCGACAGGCGGCTACAAGCGACTGAGGCTGAATGTCACCTCAGACACGGGGCGCATGGACAGCGATGAAGTGAACGTTTTCTCGAGAATCGAGCCGATTGCTGATCTGCAGGGGCCGAGTTCAGTTGAATACGGCAAGTGGGCAACCTTCTCTGCAAGCTCCAGTGTCTTCTTTGACGGCAGCAGCAAGCGCTTCGACTGGGACCTGGACGGTGACGGTGAATATGAGGTGCTTGACGGTGGTGACAAGAAATCAGTACAGGGCATTGAAGGGCCTGCCGGTGTGGAGATCAATGTCCGCATCACGGATGAAGCCGGGCAGTCCGACACTGCCAGCAGGTTTGTGCTGTACAGTCCGCCGGCAGCTGCCAGCTTCAGCGTGACGCAGGACAAGGGGCCGCAGGACAGGATGGTCACGCTGGATGCCAGCGGCAGCACAGGCATCGGGTTTGACCTCTATCGCTGGTCATTCCAGTACGGCGACAGGATTGAAACTACGGATCCGCTGCTGGGGCTTGACGGTCTGCCCTGGGAAGGCAGCATGTGGATCGGCCTGGAGATCAGCATCGGCGGCAAGTGGACTGAGCGGGTGTATCAAAATGCCTACGCCGGCTGGTGCAGCGAGAAGACGGAGATTCCGCTGAAGTTCGAGATAGGTGGCAATTTTGAGCCGGTCACATCCTCTCTCGGGATCAGTCATGGCAACGATGTGTTCCTGATGACTGTGGCGGACTTCGGCGGTGCGAGTGCGGGCCGGGACTATGCAGTCACGCGCATCAGCCTCGTCGGCGACGAGCTGCAGACCGGGATTCCGTACATCATCGACGGCGGGATCGACGAACCAGTGATGCGCCCGCTGGCGATGGCGGTGCTCGATGGACAGCTGCACGTCGTCTACCGTGGAGGTCCGGGCTGGAACTACATCTACCATATGCATTCCACCGATCTGAGTCTGCAGAGCTGGTCTGAGCCGGTTGCCATCGCGGATGGCATCTCTGAGTCCTGGGCGGATGGTGACTACATTGCCACCGCGGACAGCCTGCAGGTCTTCTACGCCGACAGCGGCAGCAACATGGTCACGCGGCGTCTGGAGCCCGCTGTCTCCGCTGACTGGAGCGCTCAGGTGGAGGTGCTGGACGGTACCGGCACGGTACAGCGTCTGGAAGCGGCGCTCTGCGGCGGCACGCCTGTCGTGGCCTGGACATCCCGGGTGCTGGACACGGATCTAGGCCATTACGTCTACCGCCCGCACTACTGCAGTGCCCTTGATGCCAACGGTTCCAGCTGGGGCACACCCCAGCTGCTGGATACGCTGACAACGGAGCACGTGATGGAGCTTCAGGCGCTTGAAGGACAGCCGAGCATCGTGCTGCTCAACTCCGACGCCCACAATGTTTTCATGCGGACGCTGATCGCGGATGATGCCAGCGGTGCCAACTGGCAGGAGCAGTACCTGTTCGACGAACTGCCGGGCACACCCTACAGAGAGGACATGGAATTCGTGGTCATTGATGGCAAGCCGATGATTCTCGGCTGGTTCCTGAGCCACACCCTGCTGGCGGCGCAGGATGCGCTGGGCAGCACCTGGGAGCCTCAGCTGTTCTTCAAGGACAACTTCGTGGCTCTGACCCATACATCCACGGTGCTGGTGGAACTCGCCGGCTATCCTCTTGTTGTCACCTACGGTGAGACTGACAGTGTGACTGACCACACGGTCGAGTTGCACTACCCGGATGATGCCCCCTGGGCGCAGTGAGCGGGAGAGTCAGCAGGCGGGCAGCAATGTAACCCTTGCTCCTCCGTCACGTCATTGAATATGCCGTGGGGGAAGCACGGCAGGCTGTAGGCGGGCGATACCCGGGGAATGGTGGGACCCGCAATGGGAAACAATGATGCGCAACATGCCGCCGTGCGGAATACACGGACTCAGGCTCGGCCTGCTACTCATGCTACTCATGCTGCTCTGCGCGGGCTGCGGCCCGGACACTGCATTGACTCCAGCAACAGACCCGGCTGCTGCCGATACGGCCATCGCCCCTGCTGCACAGTACTCCCTCAGGCTGCTGCCGGAAGATGCGAAAAGCCGCTCCCTCGCCCTCGATCTGCCTGAGGATCCGCTGGCGATGCTGCAGGCGGAGCTGGAGAGCCAGCTTTCCCGGCTGGACCGGCAGCGCAGCAGCAGTGCGGTTTCCGCCCCGGGGCCGGACAGCGTGGTATTCGACCTGGCGCTGGATGTACTCAATCCTGATGACGACGGGAACATGCTCGAACTGCAGTGGACTGAGTACTTCCCCGGTGACTATGATGGCAACGGCGAGGTGAACATCGCCGACCTGACGCCGCTGGCCCGCAAACTCGGCAGCAGCGTCAGTTACCGTGATCCTGATAGCACCGGAGGGACAGCGCACTGGCCGCTCGGAGATCCCGCCGGTCCCGGATCAGCCAACTGGGAGCTGGCAAGGCTCGATGGCAACCGCGACGGCCTGCTGGACATTGCCGATGTGACGGCCGTGGCCCAGCACTGGGGCCAGGCCCTGGAGGGCTACCGTGTCTACCGCAGCAGCAAGGGCGGCAAGCCGGAACTGCTGGCCTGGCCCGGTCTGCCGGATGCTGCGCTCAGTGTCCCGCGGGAGGCCGCGCAGCTGCTGCCCGGTGGCAACCGCGCCTATTCCTTCGTTGACAGGCTTGACTACTACGGGGAGGCGCGCTACTTCGTACGCCCCTGCCTGGCGAGTGCCGGTTATGAAGGTCCGGCTTCGGCAGAGGCACAGTATGTGCGCGCCACCGAACTCATGCCGAGTCTGAGCGCGGACCGCGAAAGCGGCGTGGCGCCTCTCAGAGTGGAATTCAGCGCGGGTCAGACCATGCTGCTCGGCACCAGCATTGAACGCTACAGCTGGGACCTGGATGGCGACGGCGAGGACGATCTGAGTGGGACGGACGGCACTGTGCACTGGGACTTCACGGAGTCCGGCAGTTATCACTGCCGGCTGCGGGTGCAGGATGGCATCGGGCGCAGCGCCGAGGCGTTCCTGGACATCAATGTGGGTGATGCGCCACGGTTTGAGCTGGAGCTGCAGGACCACCTGCTGAGCGTTGGCCAGTATCTGGTCTGCGATGCGCGGGTCAGTCCCGGCAGCCATCCCATATCCCTGATTGAGCTGGCAATGGACGGCCCGGCACCCTACCTGCGTGAACTGCAGGAGCCTGGGAGCAAGCTGGGAATTCCGCTGACAACTCCCGGGGATTACAGCGTGATCCTGCGGGCCGTGGACAGCGAGGGCAACCTGGCGCAGACCACGCAGCAGCTGCGGGTACTGCCCCGCCACCTGCCGCAGGCCGTGGTTGCAGTGCTGACGGAGCCGCTGCTCCCCGGTCAGCCGATTGAGCTGGATGGCAGCGCCAGCAGCAGTATGAACGGCGGGATCGCGGCCTTTGAGTGGCAGGCTCCCGGGGCAGAGCTGCTCAGCCACGACAATGGCTCCAGGCTGCGCCTGCAGTATCCGGTGGGCGGCCTGAAACTGCTCGAGCTGACCGTCACCGACCAGCTGGGCTACCGCGACACCTACGAAGTGGCCCTGGAGCTGGCCCCCCTGCCGGTGATCAAGCTGCTGGCAGGAAATGAAGTGATATTCGGCAGGCAGTATGGCCTCAATGCATACAAGAGCTATGCACTTGTTGGCAACAGCCTGACCCTGGACTGGGATCTGGATGGCGACGGGGAGTTCGAGATCCTGAATGGAGAAGTGCTGCAGAAGCTCATTGCCCCGAATGAACGCAGGACCATGCTGTTCAACATCCGCGCCACGGACGAAGCCGGCAATACTGCCACACTGAGCCACAGCATGCTGTGCATTCCGGAGCCGGAGGCACGGGTGGAGATCCGTGATCAACTCGGTGCCGCTGGACGCAGAGTGCTGCTTGACGCCAGCAGCAGTGTCAGAGAGGATTACAGCAGCTATCGCTGGAACTACCAGTCCGGCGCGCCGCTCACGACCACGGAACCCTGGCTGGAGCTTGACATGCAGGACTGGCATGGCAGCCGCTGGATCTCGCTGAACGTAATCACCGGCTCCGTCAGCTCCAGGGCAATCTACTTCGAGCTCTGTGCGGAATGGCAGATCAGCCTGACGGATACCGCCCTCAGTTACAACGGCATCTATCCCCTGGAAGGACTGCGCCAGGCAGGCATCGCCCTGAATCAGCCTGACTGCAGCTTCATCTTCGTGCCGATCTATGTTCCGAGCATCGGCCCGATCGGCCTGAGCCGGATGACCATGAGCGAGAGCGGGCCTGCACTGGAGCTGCTCTCCCTGATTGACGGGGCCTACCATCCGATCGGGATGGGGGTACTCAATCATCAGATGCATCTCGTCTACCAGGATTGTGACCGCAATACGATCCTGATCCAGTCCAGTACGGGACCGGAAATGTGTGAATGGCAGGAAGTCATCCAGGTCCTGCCTCTGGACAGGAGCCGTGAGGTGCGCGGCACCCTGCTGCAGGAGGAGGGCCGCCTGCTGCTGCTCTGCACCGCTCTTGACGACGGGATAGTCATGATGACGGAACTGCGCAACGGGCCGGAGCGCGAGTGGAGCCAGCTCAGGCCCGTACTGCAGCTGCGCGAGGGTTTCAGCATTGATTACATGGAGGGGGCCTTCATTGATGGGCGGCCGGCCCTGGCCTGTTCGAGCATCCGCGAGGCGGGGCAGTCGCTCAACATCTACGCCGTTGCGGATGACAGTTCCGGGCTGAACTGGACCGGCTTCCGTGTAATGCAGCTGCCGGCGGGGTCGCAGCTGCGTGAAATGCTGGAGCTGGAAGGCCGGCCGGCGGCGCTGCTGGCCGGTGCGCTGCCAGCGGAGGAACTCAGTCTGGCACGCGCGGCGGATGCACAGGGACTGGACTGGAGCGATCTGAGCACCCCGCCGCAGGACAGCAGCAGGCCGCTTGCTGAGGAACTCGACATCAGCCTTGTGGACGGTCATCCGGTGATCGCCTGCTGGCGTGACGGACACCGCCTGCTGATAGCCAGGGACGGCGGGGGCCGGGACTGGCAGCCGGAAGTGTTGCTGCATGACCGCTACCCGAGCCTGATCTGCTGCACCGCCGTGGTGCTTGACATGGATGGGCTGCCGGGCACGCTGCTGTATGGCAGTGGTGACAATGGCTACACAAACCTGCTGGCGGAGGTCGCCTGGCCGGATCTGGATCACTGGAGCTGGTGAGCGTGACGCAGCGCTGCCTGCCAATAGCCGGTCGATGACCGGACATTACCTTTACCGGTACGAGCATCAGAAAGCAAAAGCGGCGGCTCCATCAGGAACCGCCGCAATTGTTGACTCTGACTGAGTTGCCGGGTCCGGCCTACTTGATCTTCAGCTTCGGACCATCGCCGCCATCCGGGCGGACCACGCCGTCGGCGGCGTTGTCAACACCCTCGGAGGGCACGACATGCTCCTCGCCGCCATCCGGGCGCAGCTCACCCTGCACGATCACCTGGCTGCCGCTGCGCCAGCCCTCGGCCTTCTCGCTGCGCGGACCCTGCAGCTCGCCCTGCAGCGCCGCCACGCGGTAACTGTAGTGCACACCCTTCTGGGCTGAGCCGTCGATGAAGTTCAGGCCCTCCACACGGCGCAGGGGCAGGAGCATGTTGCCGGTCCCGCGGTAGAGCTGGTACTGCTCCGCTCCGGCAACCGCCTGCCAGCTCAGTGCGACATGCTCGCTCGAGCTGCCCTGGCTGGCCGTCAGGCCCGTGACCTGCGGCAGGCCGAGCTCCGCACTGACAACGCTGCCCGGGCTGCTCACGCCGCCGGGGCCGCTGGCAATCAGGCGGTACCAGTAGGTGCCGTACTCGCTGGCACTGAAGTCGAAGTACTGCGTGCTGTAGGAGCTGCCGACCTCCGTGAAGGGTCCGCTGCTCGCAGTGCTGCGCTGCACGCTGTAGCTCTCCGCACCCTCGGAGGCCTGCCAGCTCAGGTCCACGCCGTAGCCGACCTGCGTGTTGGCAGCCGCCGTCAGGCCCTGGGGCACCGCCGGGGCGGAGGTCGCCACTGCCGTGATCTCATAGGCACCCGTGCCGTAGGTGGGCTGGATGTGGATCCAGGCCGTGCCGTTGCTGCTCCAGCTGCCGCTGATGGTCTGCGTGCCGCCCGCCAGGTAGCTGTCAGCGAGCACGTTGCCAGCGGCATCCACCAGCTCCACGCCGAGGATCAGCTGCACCGGGTTGCTGGTGAAGGTGAAGGTCGTGCTCTGTCCGGCGCTGTAGCTGAACTTCAGCCAGTCCAGCTCGTCGCCATTGTAGCCGAGCGTCATCTGCTGCTCGAAGGGGAAGCCCGCCAGCTGCAGTGCTGCCTGCTGGCTGTCATTGGGCTCGCCGAAGTCCTCGGGCTGGCTGCTGCCGCCGAGGAAGTGCGCGGAGAGCGCCGCACTGTGGCTGACATCCATGTAGTAGGCATAGAAGCGTCCGAGCTGGCTCATCTGGGCCACGCTGCTGTAGCTGAACCAGACATGCCCGCCGGCTCCCCAGTTGCCGCCCCACTGATTGCGGATGTCGAAGGCCTGGATGCTGTCGTCATAGCCGACGATGCACATTGCGTGCCCGCCACTCAGCCCGGAAGTCCCGCCGAATTCATAGACGCCACCGCTGTAGTACAGCAGGCTGTTCTCCAGGCCGTAGGTCGCCATCGGCACGGGGGTGTCGGTTGCCAGGATGGTCTTGATGTCGGTCACGAGCTGGCTGCCGGTGCTGTTGAGCCAGTACCAGTCGTCAATCCGGATCAGCGTGGCCTCATCCTGGGCCTGCTGGCTGAAGGCCTGGCTGCAGTCCGTGGCCGTGGTATAGGGCGCGGCGGACTCCGTCGGCGTGCCGAGCAGTTCCAGCACCTCGAAGGCATCGCTCATGTAGCGGCCGCTGGAGCCCGCGCAGAGCGGGTTGAAGGTCGTATTGGCAACGGGCGGCTTGCCGCTGTTGACATAGCTGTAGAGCGGGCTCGTGCTGTTGGCGGTCGTCGTGCTGTCCCAGCCCTCCGAGCCGTAGGTGCGCGCCAGCATGATCCCGAAGGCCGTGTCATTGCAAGCGAAGGCCGTGCAGGAGCCGAAGCTGCCCTGGTTGTGCACCCAGGGGGCGTAGTGGTTGAGGTCCACACTGGCGGGCAGCGTGGCGCTGGCGGACTTGCCCGCACTCCAGCTGCTGGCTCCGCGGCCGGGATCGTTGTCAGGCATCAGCCCCGTGCCGCGCACCTCACTCACGCCCCAGCGCAGCTTCCAGAGATCCGCCTGCTGGCTGCCCTCCAGCAGCACGCAGACCAGCGCGCTGTCACCCAGTGACAACGCCGAGGCGTCGAAGCTCAGCACGCCGTCATCCGGTCCGCGGAACCAGCGCCACTGCGAGGTGGCGCGGTCGCCGATGCCGATGTAGTAGCTGCCGAAGTCCAGCGGCAGGCTGTACCAGGCCACGGCCACGCTCGTTGGCAGGCTGGCGTCGGTCTTCAGTTCGAAGCAGGCCCAGGCACTGCCGCCGTTGGGATCAAAGGTCAGGCCCTGCACCTCGGAGGGTCCGGCATTGGACTGCGCATAGGGGGCCAGGGCATCGCACTCCAGTCCGCTGGAATGGCCGGGGCCGGCCTGCGGCTCGCTCCAGGGCACGCTGCCCACGCTGGAGGTCATGCGACCGTCGCCGGGGCTGAGCGGCTGATCGGGCTGGACGCCCACGTTGACAACTGACTCGGAAGCGGGCTCCCAGACCACGCTGCCATCCTCATAGCCCGGTGCGGGCTGGAGCTCCTCGGACTGGGCCAGCAGCGGTCCGTTGCCATTCGCGGTGAAGTTGCCGTCGGCATCCCCGGAGCCGCCCAGGGTGCAGCCTGCGGCCAGCAACAGGCCCAGGACCGGCAGGATCGCCTGTATTGGTCTACCCATTGGATCGTGCATGATTAGCCCTCCGGTCGTACAAGTAATAATGCGCCATCGGGCGCAAAGAAGGGTACCGGGATGGGTCAATATAGGGGTTTCCAATAGATAAAGCGCGGGTCAAGAAGCCGTGAAACTGACAACGGGTTGGCAACGGGTGCGGCAGTCAGGATGCCGGATGCGGGCATATCCGACCGCTTGTCAGAAATAGCCGCCGTGTCCGCTATCCGGTCATGTACACGTTGTCAGAAATCACAGCCGCTGCTCAGCCTGCGTCAGCCACGGCAGGCAGCTGGCGGCGGATCCAGTCCGCCACGTTGAGGTTGTAGCCCCGCAGGTAGAGCCGCAGTTCCCCGTCCACGAGCAGGATCAGCACCGGCTTCTCGTCGGCGTCGCTGACCTTCAGCACATCGCGCAGCAGCTCCGGGCTGTAGTCCTCCGGCTGCTGCCAGCCCTCGGGCCGGTCCTGCCACTTCTCGGAGTGGAAGCTGATCTCCGCGCGGCGGTCGAACTCCTGCACGAGCAGGGCCGTGCGCACCGATGGTTCGCCCTCGTCATGGATGAAGAACAGCTGCACGCCCTTGCTGAGCCAGGCGAATTCCTCCGGGATCTCCGCGGCGATCCCCCGCTCCCTGAGTGCCTCATCCGGCAGCTCCAGCGGCGTGCTGATCTCGATCTCCATCTCCGCCCTGTCACCGGGCAGCAGTGAGAAGTCGCGGTTCAGGACCTGCACCGTGCCGCCCGGATAGCGCACCCCGCACTGCAGGCGGTAGTCCCCGGGAGCTCCGAGCGCGTAGGCCTGCGCTTCAGTGTTCCCGGCATTGGCACCGTCTGTCAGCGGATAGTCCGCCTCACTGGTGGGATAGCCGAGGTCGTCAAGCGGCACGTAGCTGCCTTCGTGCCAGGCAGTGATCGTCCAGTGTTCGAAGTCCGGCAGGTAGTGACCGTCGCGGCTGAAGCGCGGTACGGCCAGGCCCACCGGGGTATAGCGTGCCGTGACCTGCTCGCGGCCGAAGGCGTCACCGGCGGTGACCACGGCGATGCTGCCCCCGCAGAGCTCCAGCGCATGATGGGTATTGCCGCTCTGCTCCGGGGCCTGGGGGAAGAGCGCGATCCAGGCATCGGGGTCGTACTCCAGGCGGTCACCGTCGTAGACCTCGACCCAGCTCGTGCCAGTCATGTTCTCGCGCGTGAAGCGCGTGGCGAAGCCCTGGCTGCGCAGCACCGCGGCGCAGAGCAGGGCCAGTTCGCGTTCGGTGCCGGCCCGGGCATTGTCAATCGCCACCGGGTCGGCCAGATTGCCGAAGTAGCCGCGCTCCACGATGCGGAAGTCCTGCGCCACCCGGGCCACGAGGTCAAAGGCCCGGTCCGAACCTTCCTCATCCGGCCCGCCGTAGCGCCGGTTCAGTTCACTGCGCCAGTCCGTCACGGGCTCGTCGTCAATTCTGTAGTTGAGGATGTAGCGGCGGAAGAATTCACTGCCGGGCTGGTAGCCCCAGCCCTCACCGCAGTAGCTGAGCGCCAGCTCGTGGTTGCTCAGCAGCATCTCACTGCGCAGTTCCAGCCGGTCCAGATGCGGGGCATTGTTCAGCAGCCAGAGCATGTCCGCCTGGCGCTCCTGCCCGCTGGGACTGGCTTCCAGTGCGGCCGCCAGTTCAGCCCAGTTGTCACCGGCATCGCGCAGCATGGCTGCTGCCGCCTCACGGTCGAGTCCGGCGGGCAGATGTTCGGCCACCCAGAGCGCCTGGGCATCGGGTTCGGCGGCTGCAGTCCCCTCCTCGGCATGGGCGGGCAGGGCGCAGAGCAGCGCGAGCAGCAGCGTGAGCAGTTTCAGTCTGTGCGGCATCCGACTATTCTAGTGCGCGCTGGCTCAGAGCTCGGCCTGGAAGCCATCCGGCAGCAGCTCAGGCATGCTCCAGCAGCGGGTCCGGCCCTGCAGATCGGCACCGAGCACCCTGCAGTCAGCCGCGGCGAATTCCATAAGCACCTGGCGGCAGGCTCCGCAGGGCGAGACCGGCTCCGGCGTGCCGGCCACCACAACCAGGGCCTGCAGTCCGCCGGGACGCAGCCCGGCTGCCACGGCGCTGGCGATGGCATTGCGCTCGGCGCAGACCGTCAGCCCGAAACTGAGGTTCTCCACATTGCAGCCACTGTGGATGTCTCCGGCTGCTGTCATGACCGCGGCACCGACGGCGAAGCCGGAGTAGGGCGCATAGGCCTGACTGCGGGCACTGCGCGCTGCAGCGAGCAGATCCTCCCACTGCGCCGCTGACAACTCCACTGCTCAGTCCTGCTGCGCGCTGCGCAGCTTGTGCTCGATCACGCGGCGGATCTCCTGCTTGTCAACGTGCTGATCCACTTCGTCGGCGGCCACCAGCGCTTCCAGCTGCGCCCGCAGCTCCGGATCCTCCCAGGCCATCCGCCCCAGCCTGAAGATCATCTCCACGAACTCAACGGGAATCTCATCCGGGATCTGCAGCGCCAGCTCCATCACATCCGGACGGAGGTCGAACTGGCCCTCGAAGCCGCTCTCTAGCGGAGGCCAGAAGGCATGCTGGGGCGCAATGCCGTTGTCAAATCGGCGCAGCAGACCATGTGCCGCCTGCTGGGCGCTGCGCGGATAGAGCGGATAGCCCATCTCAACCAGCTCTTCAGGGCGCGTGGGCCCGGCCTCAGGCAGTTTCCCACTGCCGAAGTAGTAGTCATGGTAGGGGCTGCGCACCTCGCCGGGTTCCACCGGCGCTTCGTCACCACGCAGCAGCATTTCGTACCGCACGATCCGGCCCTCGTCATCGCGGCCCATGAACTGCGCACGCCGTGGTCCTTCCCCGCTGTCGCCCGTGCCCGGCCAGTCATCCTCATGCATGCCATGCGGAGGTATGCCGGGATGCGGGGGGCGCGATCCGTCAAAGCGCTCATGCCAGGGACCGGGGCCGTTGTTGCCGGGTCCGTCCGGACCACCGTGCATGCCGGGACCATGCTGGCTCCACATGCCCGGATGGCCAGCGGGACCGTCCTTACCGTGGCTCTTCATCAGCAGTTCCATGATCATTTCCAGCATCTCTCCGGCTTCCGTACCCTCCATGCTGTTGCCGGCGATGTTCACGTCGCCAATACTGATGTTGATGTTGATCGTGTCGGCCTGCACCGCCTTGTTGTGCATGCCGGTGGCCACGGCGCTCTGGGTGATGTCGGGGTGGAAGTTGATGCGCATCGCCTGGCCACGGATCCCGCGGAACATCCGCCCGGCATGTCCGGGCATGTCCATTCCGCCTCCACCGCGCATGCCCCGCTCCATCCAGCGCTGCATGCCGCCGCGCCAGCCGTCCTCCCCCTTGCTATCTCCATTCCAGCCGGCGCCGCGTCTCCCGTCATCTCTGTGCCTGTCACCGGCACGCTGCTGCTCCCGGCTGCCTCCGCCTCCCTCACGCTCCACGCGGATCTCCACCCGCTGCTCCTGCCTCTGCCCGCTTCCGGCTTCCCCGCTGCCGCCGGCCCATGCCGCAAGCGGCATTGCCAGAATGACGATCGTGAACCCAACCAGACATGTGAGGCGCTTCATATCAGTCTCCCTGTATTGCATGATTGTGCGGGCCGCGCGCGCAGGCGCACGCCGTCCGTCGCTTCATGTTAGCAGGGTTGTGGAAGGCAGTTGGCAGTCGGCAGTAGGCAGTCGGCAGTTGGCAGTAAGCAGTAGGCAGTAGGCAGTCATCAGTGGGTTGGCAGTGAATCTCAGGACGTTCGGAAAAGCATTACTCATCAGCCGTTAAATTGCATACACATGATTAATAATTGCTATTTAGTAAATTTATGTTACTATACAAATGATTATGGAGGTTAAATGACTGTAAGGAATTTCAAGGATTTGATCGTTTGGCAAAAAGGAATGGAACTTTCGAGGAGAATCTACGTCATGACGCGTGGATTCCCCAAGGAAGAGACATATGGCATGTCATCCCAGCTGCGCAGAGCCTGCGTATCCATTCCCGCCAATATCGCAGAGGGTAATGGACGATCAACCCCCCGTGATTATGCACATTTCATTTCAATGGCCTTAGGCTCAGCCAGGGAAGTTGAAACTCTCCTGTTGCTCAGCAAGGAACTGGGATTTCTGGATTCAGATGACAACATGCAGGATGCACTTGAACTGCTGGATGAAGTTTCCAGGATGCTGCACAGCATTAGGCGAAATCTGACCCCGGGACATTCAAATTTTCCTGCAGGCTAGACTGAAGCAGTGCAGGCGATCCTGAAGTTTAACTTCCTGCCAACTGCCAACTGCCTACTGCCAACTGCCTACTGCCTACTGCCTACTGCCAACTGCCTACTCCCCACTCTTCCTACATTTCCCGAGGCCATCTGATTCCCCGTTTGTTGAGCAGGAACAGCAGCCCGAACACGAGGATCTGCGTCAGCACCACGCAGGCGCCGCTCGGCAGGTCGGCCTGGTAGCTGACAACGAAGCCCAGTGCCACGCTGAACACCCCGATCACCACGGAGAGCGTTGTCATCATGCTGAAGCTCGCGGAGATCAGGCGTGCCGCCGCCGCCGGGATCACGAGGAAGGCCGAGAGCAGCACGATCCCCACGAGCTTGGCGGCCACCACCACGTTCACTGCGATCAGCACGCTCAGCAGGTAATCCTCGCGGCGCACCTGCTGGCCGTCGATCCGCGCACTCTCGCGGTCGAAGGTGGAGTAGGCCCAGCGGGTCCAGAGCGGGAAGCTGGCAATCGTCAGCGCCGCCAGCCCGAGGCTGACCCACAGGTCGTGGTTGCCCATCCCCACGCTGATCAGGCTGCCGAACAGGTAGGTCATCGCATCCTGGCTGTACTGCGGGGCCCGTGAGAGGAAGATGATCCCGAGCGCCATTGACAATGCGAAGAACAGCCCGATCACGCTGTCGGCGGCGAGGCGCGTATGCTCCTTCAGCCAGTTGATGCCGAGGGCGGCGAGCACCGTGAAGGGCAGGGCCACATACAGCGGCTCCAGCCCGAGCAGGATCCCGAGCGCCACGCCGCCGAAGGCCGCATGCGCCAGGCCGTTGCCAAGGAAGCTCATCCCGCGCTGCACCACGAAGGCCCCGAAGTAGCTGGCGCTGAAGCCCACGAGCATGCCGCAGGCCACGATCCGCATGAAGATCAGGATCATTTCAGGCATGGCCGTCCCCCGGCTCCGCCATGTGGCGGTGGCCCTCATGCCCGAAGGCCGTTGCCATGTTGGCATCGCAGAGCGCCTCACGGCTCGGACCGAAGGCGATCAGCCGGCTCTTGAGCAGCAGGCCGTGGCTGCAGTGGTGCCGTGCCGCCAGCCAGTCATGCGTGACCATGATGATCGTCACGCCCTGCTCGCGGTTGACGCGGTCGAGGATGTCATACATCCCCTGCTCGGCGCTGGCATCGATGCCCGTCGCCGGTTCATCCAGCACCAGCAGCTCCGGTTCACGTGCCAGGGCCCGGGCCAGGTAGACCCGCTGCAGCTCACCGCCGCTCAGTGCCGCCAGCGATCGGTGCGAGAGATGGCCGATCCCGACCTGGCGCAGGGCCTGCTCGGCCCGCTCATGCTCCCTGCCGCCGATTTTCCAGGGCCAGCTGCGCCGCAGTCCGCTGGCTACGAGTTCGCAGGAAGATGCGGGAAAGCTCAGGTCAAGCGTCTTGGCTTGCGGGACGTAGCCGATGCGCTCGCTCGGCAGGCTTTCGGGGCTGTGCCCAAGCAGGCTGATGCTGCCCTCGCTGAAGGGTGCCAGGCCCAGCAGGCATTTCAGCAGGGTCGATTTGCCGCTGCCGTTTGGTCCCACCACCGCCAGGAATTCGCCGCCCTGCAGCGCGAAGCTCAGACCATCGAGCGCGGTCAGCTTGCCGTAGCGCACTGTGAGGGAATCAACCTTGAGCACGGGTGTCCACCCGGCGGCCTATTTCAGACTGGCCGCCAGTACCTGCGCATTATATAGGATCAGCTCATCATAACTGCAGCGTTCTGCGCAGCCGCCCACCGGATCCAGCTCGTAGAGCGGCAGCCCGCTGGCTTCGCTGAGCATCCGGGCGGCATTCTGGGGAATCTGCGGTTCGCTGTAGATGGCCTTGACACCCAGTTCCTTCGCCTCGCGGGAGAGGTTCTCCATCTGCCGCGGGGAGGGTTCCTTGCCGGGGCTGTCCGTCACCACCAGCGCGACTTCCAGGCCGTACTGCTTGCAGAGGTACTGGAAGCTCGGATGCGTGGTGGCCACACGGCTGCCGCGGATCGGGTCGATCAGATCGTGCACTTCCCGGTCCATTTCCGTCAGGTGCCTGCTGAATTCCTCGGCGTTGGCGGCGTAGATCTCCGCACCATGCGGATCCAGCTCAGCCAGAACCTTGACCAGCTCCGGCACGGTATTGCGTACGACGCAGGGATCGAGCCAGAAGTGGGGGTCCACCACCGGGTCGTGGTGCTTGTGGCCCCTGGACTCGTGTTCCTTCGGGCAGCAGTCCGTTTCCAGGTGCAGCAGGCAGTCATCCGGCACGAGTTCCAGCACATGCACCTTCTGCTTTGCGGGCAGATCCGCCGCCCAGCCATCGAGCCGCTCGTCCACGTAGAAGAAGCCGCTGGCATGCATCACGCCGCGCAGGTCGCTGGGGCGGGGTTCATAGGTATGCGGCGAGGCTCCCGCCGGCAGCATCGTCACCACTTCCGCCCGGCCGACGGTCAGCTCATTGAGGATTGCCGCGAGCGGGGCGATCGTCGCCACATAGCAGGGCTGACTCGTGGAGACGCATGCTGGACCAAGTTCCTCTGCGATCAGGCGTTCACGCTCGTAATGCAGGTAGCCGAACGCAGCCATCGCCAGGATGACAAGCAGTGAAGAAACTATGATGACCTTGGTACTCAAGGTGTATGGCCCCTCAATCAACCTTAGCGCATACCGCCTGCGCTGTCTAATGATATGACATTATCAGCATACCGCCGATTCCGCCGAAACGCTTCAATTATCGCTCAATCAGCCGGGACATCACGGGACAAAGCAGGCTGCGGGTAAACTCAGTCGGTTGCAGGGCAGACTGATCAGCTTCGAGGGCCTTGATGGCGTGGGCAAGAGCACACAGGTGGAACTCCTGCGTGAGGCACTCACCGCCAGGGACTTCACCGTGCAGTGTCTGCGCGAACCGGGCGGCACGCTCGCCGGCGAGGAGCTGCGTTCCCTGATCAAGCGCGGTTGCATTGAATCCGCGCTGGCCGAGCTGCTGGCCTTTGAGACGGCCCGTGCCGAACTGGTTGAGACCCGCATCCGTCCTGCTCTGGAGCGGGGCGGGATCGTGATCCTCGATCGCTTCGCTGACAGCAGCCTGGCCTACCAGGGTGCGCTTAGGGTGATTCCCATGGATACGATCCGCCAGCTCAACCGGATTGCCACGGGTGGACTGCTGCCGGATATCACGATCTGGCTGGCGCTGGAACCCGGGGAAGCGCTCGTGCGCCGTGAAGGTGCGGGGAAACCGGCCGCGGGTGGCGGTGAGGAGGAATCCACTGAGCTGGATCATATAGAGATGAGAGATCTTGAGTATTTTCGTATGGTGCACGAAATTTTCCAGATGATCATGACGGAAGAACCTGAAAGGTTCCTGAAGCTGGATGCCAGCCAGCCCATCGATGCCGTGCATGCCAATGTCAATCTCGCTGTGCTGGACATGCTGAAGAGGAACGGATGGCTGACCTGATCGCGCTCCTGCTCGTGACATTAGCCGGTCTGTTCGGCAGCGGGGCCGATGATGAAACCTTCGCGCAGCTGCTGACGGAGGCGGTTGAACAGAAGAAGCCCGTGCCGATGGAGGAAGTCCAGGTGGCCTGCCAGGGCTGCAGCATGCAGCAGATCGATGGGATCAGCTTCAGCTTTGACGATCTGACCCTGGAGCCGCTGCTGATCGACTCAGCCGCAGTGGAGGTCGAGCGCCTGCACCATGACAGGCAGGGCCGGATCACGATGGACAGCCTGGGCTTCAGTGCCCGCATCCGGGAAACTGACCTCACGGATGCCCTGCAGAGCCATGTTGAGAAGCTCAGCGATGCAACAATCAGCATTGACAAGCAGGGCCTGACTCTCAGTGGCAACCACCAGCTGCTGGCCCTGAGCATCCCCTACAGCGTGCGCGGCACACTGGGCGTGGAGAATGGCAGCCAGCTGGTGTTCCACATTGACCAGAGCCAGCTCTCCGGGATGCGCATGCCCGCCGGTCTGAATGCCCTGATCGAGAAGGAAGTCAACCCCGTCTACGATCTCAAGGCCTTTGCCGCACGATCGAAGAAGGACATCGAACGGGCAAAAGCCCAGCTCGGCTACGAGTTCCAGCTGCAGATCGAGGAGATCAGCTACGGGGAGGGACATATAATCGTGGACGGCAGCGCATGAGGAATCTGGCAGTCAGCTTGCTCGTCATCGCGGTTGTGCTCCTGCTCCTGCGCGCGGGAATGCAGCCCGTTGACCGTGTGATCAATCCGCCGCGGCGGGATCTGCCGGCGCACGCACGTGTCGACTGGTCGCTTGCCGGCAGCTTCGGGGGTCCCGCCGAGATTCTCAATCCGGATGAGGACAACCCCTGGCTGAAGCAGTTCAATGACGGTGGTTTCCTAGAGATTGCGGGGCTGAGTGCCGGAGAGGATGAGCTCTTCGTCTGCGACAGCGGGATCAGCCGCATCCAGGTCTTCAACCGGGAGGGCCGGCACCTGCGCAACATCGGTGTGGGAATCCCGATCCGCGAGGTACTGCCCACTGACATCGAGTTCTACCTCGAGAACAGTATGGTCACGCGCCAGATCCCACGCTTCAATGATGTCCTCGGTCCACTGTTCGCGGAAAAGTACCGGGGGATCTTCCAGGCGACGGATGTGGCAATCACCCCGGATGGCTGGTACATGGCGGACATGCTGCGCACGGGTGACAGGCGCGGGGACCATCGCAAGCCCTCGCTGCTGTGGTTCGGCAATGACGGCAGCATCGGGCGCTTCCCGGCCGAAACGATCATCTGGCCTGAATACATCGGTGCCGAAGCGGACCAGGTCGTGCTCAGTGAACCCGAGGGCAATGCACTCTACTGGGGCAAGCGAGATGGTGCCAACCCGGCGGACTGGAAGATGGGAGTGCCGACGCCCGCCACCCAGTACACGGACATCCTCAGGGTCCGGGAAAGTTACTTCGGCCACCGCCGCTACAACTCGATGATGGCGCAGTACCAGAGCGTCAGCCAGGCTCCGGGAGAATACTCCCGCGTGGGTGGCATGGACTTCGGTTTCGAGAAGCTCGTGATCTGCGACAGCGGCAATGCCCGCATCCAGATCTATGACGCCACCGGCCGGGACATGACGCGCCGCCACAGCCTGGTGCTGACCCTGCCCGGCGTGAATCGCAACGGCGAGCTGCGCTTTGCCGTGCCGCTGGATGTGGCAATTGACGACCACGACGGCCAGGTCTACATCCTTGACAGCTCGCGCCGCGAGGTGGCGATCCTCGACGACCGCTTCAACCGCATCGGCAGTTTCGGAGCCGGTGACCTGAACACGCCGCGGGCGATCACGATCTCGCCGGATGGCAACGACATCTACGTCAGTGACGACGGCGACCAGTGCGTCTACCACTACAGCTGTGCCCAGCAGCGCTGATCCCCGCATGGGACAGCGTGAGCTGGCCCGCCTGCTGAGCCGGCTGGAGCGCAGCCCCCGGCTCCTGCAGGAGACGCTTGCCAACCTGCCCCCGGCACCCGGTCCGCTGCAGCGCATCGGATTCACCGGCAGCCCCGGTGTCGGCAAGTCCACGCTCCTGCATGCCGTGATCGGCGAACTGCGGGAGCGCGGGGAACGCGTGGGCGTAATCGCCGTGGACCCGACCAGTCCCTTCAGTGGCGGAGCCCTGCTCGGCGACCGTCTGCGCCTGGCCCCGCAGCAGGATGACGAGGGGGTGTTCATCCGCAGCATCGGCTCGCGCGGCAGTCTCGGCGGGATCACGCCCCAGGCCAGCGTGATCGCCGGCGTGCTGGAAAGCGCGGGCTACACCCGCATCCTGATTGAGACCGTCGGCGTGGGCCAGACCGGCTACGACGTCGTCAGCCTGGCGGATACGGTGGTCGCGCTGTTCTCGCCGGAGGGCGGGGACGGGATCCAGCTGATCAAGGCCGGGATCCTCGAGCTCGGCGACATCTTCGTTGTCAACAAGGCCGACCGGCCCGGGGCTGAGACCCTGCTGAAGGAAATCGAGTTCTCGCTGGCAATGGAGCCAGCTGCCGCCCAGGGCTGGCAGCGGCCTGCGCTCAGCATGGTGGCCAGCAGCGGCCAGGGTGCTGCGGCCCTGGTGGATGCGATGGAAGCCCACGGCCAGTGGCTGGCCACGCTGCCGCAGGAACATCCCGCGCGCCAGCGCCGCATGCAGCGCGAACTGGAGTTCACGCTGCGCAGCAGCGTGGGGGCGCTCATGGACGGGGAACTGCGCGAGCTGCTGACTGCTCTCGCCGGAGAGGTGCTCAGCGGCAGCTGCAGCCGCTGGGATGCCGTTGCCAGACTGCGGCGCGCGCTGGCCGGGCAGCTGGCCAGGGACTAGCCCTCGCTGGCGATCTGCTCCATCAGTTCGTCGCTCATGCTCCAGTTGCTGAACACCATCTGCACGTCGTCATTGTCATCCAGCAGTTCCAGCAGGCGGAAGACCTGCTTGCCGGATGAGGCATCGGTGATGTCCACGCTGTCCTTGGCGACCATCGCCACCGAACTGGACTGCATCCTGTACTTGCCGTTGTCGCGGAACCACTGCTTGGCAGCCTCCAGATCGTCCACCTCGCAGGTCACCTCGATCACGTCACCGTCGACCTTGTAGGCCTCGGCACCGGCCTCGAGGCAGTCCTCGATCAGCTCATCCTCGGAGAAGCCGCCGTTCTCGAGGTTGATCACGCCCTTGCGCTCGAACATCCAGGCCACGCTGCCATCCGTGCCGAGCTCGCCGCCGCCCTTCTTGAAGATGTTGCGCAGATCGGCCACGGTACGGTTCTTGTTGTCGGTCAGGGTATGCACGATCATCGCCGTCCCCGCCGGGCCACGGCCCTCGTAGCTGATGCGCTCGTAGTTCTCACCGTCGCTGCCGCCGGCTCCGCGCTTGATGGCGCGCTCCATGGTGTCCTTCGGCATGTTGGCGGCCTTGGACTTTTCAATGGCGGCACTGAGTGAGAAGTTCACTGCGGGGTCAGCTCCGCCTTCCTTGGCCGCGACCACCAGCTCGCGGATGATCTTGTTGAAGATCGCACCGCGCTTGGCATCCTGCGCGCCCTTGCGGTGCTTGATGGAACTCCACTTATTATGACCAGACACGTACCTGTACCTCTCGTGCTCGTTTGCCCGCTGTTTCGCGGCCCTTGGCCGGATCCTGGCAGGGAAATAATTATAACGGGAGCTGGAGCGGCCTCAAGCCGGGCTGTGCAGCGGCATGTCACTGGATGTCACATGCCCCGGGGCCCTGCCGGGCTTCAGTGCCTCGCAATCAGGAAATACTGTCAGGTTCGGGGAGGACCGCCAGTTCCCAGTCCTCTGCTGGTTCTCCCCGCACCGCATCTTCCTGATGAGGTGGCACATGTCCTCCGCGAGAAGCATCATCCTGTTGATCTGCCTGGCCCTGCTGGCCGGGTCCTGTTCCGCCGGCTCCGGCAGCCCCCTGCCTGATCCTGAGATCGGCGATGCCATGCACTATGTGCGTCCTGAAGCTGAGGCCGGACAGACGGGGCTGCCCGCCCTGCCGGCACCCTCCAGCATTGCCCGCTCCTCGTCGGATGTCAGTGATTCCAACCGTGTGCTTCACGGTGGTTCAGTCTCGGCCAACCTGCTTTCGCACAATACCTCCGGTGCGGTCTACGAGCCCCAGTACACTGAGCAGTCCGTCGGAGTGGGAGATGCGGCCTGGAACGGCTATGACTTCCATGGATTGAAGGACTATGCAGGAGATGCCCGGATCAGGCTCTACTGGCTGTTCGGGCCCTCCGCATCCGGCAATGAATATCTGGCTCTCGCCAACTTCCAGACGGATCGCTGGGACTGGCTGCATGTCGTGGACGGCGAGGTCAATCCCGGCGATGCCGCTCCCTATATCTCTCCCGATGGACATCTGTATGCCACGATGCTGCTTTTGGGCAGCGAAACCTGCACCCTGCACTGGCTGGTGCTCGGCGAAGATGTCACACCGTATGTATTCCTGATCAGCGACCTTGACTTTGACAAGTACCTGAACATCGCCCCGCGCACCGTGAGCTTTGATGCGACCAATGCCGAGGGCTATGGCTCGGAGATCGTCAGCTGGGACTTCGACTTCGAAGGTGACGGCAGCTGGGATGTACTGGGCAACACCGATGGTCTGGCAATCCACCAGTATCCAGCCGGCAATTACACCGCCGTCGTGCGTGTGACCAGTGCCGGTGGCAAGCAGGGGACCGGCCAGCGCAGCTTTGCGATCATCGACCCCAACAACCAGCCGCCCAAGGCCCTGATCACGGCGGATGCCCTGTCGGGTACGGCCCCGCTGCACAGCGGGCTGGATGCCCTCGCCTGCAGTGATCCCGACGGCTTCATCACCACATATGAGTGGGACTTCAACAATGACGGCGAATGGGATCTCGTGACGGATTCACCGGAGCAGGTCCATACGGATCTGGTGGCCTGGGGTGCGAATCTCGTGACCCTGCGCGTGACTGACAACTACTATGCCGTGGATACGGACACGCTGATCATCAACCTCAGCCAGGGCTGGCTCTACAGCTACGTCGACCAGAATGTCGGCCTCAATTCCGATGTCTCGATGTGCGTGACCGGCGAAGGTGCCATGGCCCGGCCCTGCGTGGCCTATGCCGACTACCTGACGAAGGACATCCGCTACTGCCGGGCGGCGGATGCCGGCGGCACGATGTGGGGCACGATCCGCTACCCGCTTACCAAGCCTCACCAGGCCTACAGCCTGCACGGCGTCAATGTGGTCTACAGCGGGGTGGTGGATGCGCCGATCATCGGCTGTGTGACCGAGAACACTAACTTCACATCCTCGCTGCGCTCCGTCACCGCAAATGATGAGCTCGGCAACAGCTGGAAGCAGGATCTGAAATTTGCTGAGGAAGTCGACCCGAAGTATTTCTGTTCTCTGGCGATCATCAACAACATCCCTGTGATGGTTTCCGCAGCCGGTAACAACAGCTCCGGTTTCGGGCAGGGTTCCCTGATCATGGTCAGGGCCACGGATGCCTCCGCCAGTGCCTGGGGCACGCCCAAGCAGCTCCTCGGTGGCGAAAGCAATGTCGGCTACTGGGATGTCGAGCTGCTGCCCTCCTTCAATGGCTCTGAATTCGTGCCGCTGCTCAGCTATGTGCATGCGGACAACTCCGGTTACCACGCCAGCAGCATGCGGGCCATTGACGGCCTCGGCAACAGCTGGGAACTGCCGGATCGCGTGCATGACGGTGCGATCTACGACTGCAGCATGGCGATGGTGGATGGCCGCCCGGCGCTGGCCGCCGGTTCATCCTCGCAGCATGGTTCGATGTTCTTCGGGCGCAGCGGGGACATGAAGGGCCAGACCTGGCCGGACTCGGAGCAGTTCGCGGAGGGCGGCAGCCCGCAGCTGGCGATCTGGGGCGGCCTGCCCGTGATTGCCTACTTCAGCTTCGCTGAGCAGGGACTCTACATCACCGTGGCCAGCGATGCCCAGGGCAGTGCCTGGCAGGCCCCGCTGCTCGTGGACAATCGCTACGAGCACGGCCGTTACAGCGACCTGCTGGTCCACAACGAACAGCTGATGATCTGCTATGCGGGCGCTGACGACAGCCTGATCTGCGCCAGCTGGCAATAGGGATGTCACACCGGACGGGTACATGTCACGGCATGTCACCGCTGCCTGTCACCTGCCGGCCCCGCTCGAGCCCCGTAGCGCGTATATTTCGCTGGCCCTGCAGATGGGCCCAATCCCGCCTGGCGGAAGACAGAGCCGCCGGCCAGTACAGAGAGATGAGATGCACAAGTACCTGACAGTGATGCTTTGGTTCCTGCTTGCCCTGGCAGGCTGCGCCGGCCATGGAACGCAGGGCAGCCCGGACCCGGCACCGATGCCTCAGCCGCAGATGCAGGCCTTCCTGCCCGGACCCATGGGCCAGGATGCAGCAACAGCGCTGCAGCTGCCGGCTCCGGCGGAGCTGGAACGCGGCAGTTCCGTGGTGAACGATCTGGAGCGGCTCCAGTTCGGTGACCAGTATTACCCGCTGCTGCCCGCCAACATGATCGGCTCCGGGAACTTCAACCCGCAGTGGACCCAGCCCGCGGACGGCATGGCCGCGGCAGCCTATGCCTGCTACCGGCTGGGCTTCAGCGGTGAATATGACGACGAGGCGCGCGTGCGCTTCAACTGGCTGACTCCGCCCACGGACTATGCGAACCTCTATGCCGCGGTTGCCAACTTCAGCAGCAACCGCTGGGACTGGAGCCCCTGCGGCGCGGACGGAGTGATGCTTCCCGGCCAGTCCGCGGAGTACATCTCCCCCGGGAATGCGATGTACGTCTGCGTGCTGCTGCTCGGCACGGACCCGGCCAGCCTCTACCGCGTCTTTGTGGGCAGCAACTTCAAGCCCTATGGCAGCATCAGCACCAACCTGAGTACGGATCCCGCGCAGAACACCGGGCCGCGCAATGTGCTGATCAATGCCAGCCAGGTGGAGGCACTCGGCGGAGAGGTCACATCGTGGGACTTCGATTTCGATGGTGACGGCAACTGGGACGTGCTTGACAACAAGAACGGCCTGGAGCAGCATACCTACAACCCCGGCGAGTACAACCTCAGGGTGCGGCTGACCGAAAGCAGCGGCAAGCAGAACATCCTCGAAGAAGCCTTCACGATCGTGGATCCCTTCAACCAGGCCCCGACTGCAGTGCTGAACTCCGACAAGCTGCTGGGCCAGGCTCCGCTGCAGGTCCAGCTTGATGCGCTGTCCTGCTCCGACGCGGACGGCTACATCACGAAGTACGAGTACGACATCGACTTCGACGGCATCTACGACATCGTCAGCACCAGCCCGGACCCGGTTGCCGTCAGCTTCAGCGCCTTCGGTGCCAACTCCATCAAGCTGCGCATCACTGACAACAACTTCGCGCAGTCCACGGCGCTGCTGCAGCTGACCTGCACCACGGGCTGGCAGTACAGCGTGATTGACAGTGACGCCACGCTCTACGAGGATGCCGACATGGCGGTGACCGGCAGCGGTTCCGGAGCCCGGGCCTGCGTGGCTTATGTTGACTACTTCAGCGCTGAGTTGCGCTTCTGCAGCGCCGCGAATGACAGCCATACCAGCTGGGGCACGGTGCGCAGGCCGGTCGGTGGCAATGGCGTCGGGCTCTATCCCGGAGTGAGCATCACCTACAACAGCCTTGAGGACTACCCGATGATCGCCTACACGGACAACGTCACGGGGCTGAATGACCCTCTGAACATCGTGCGTGCCAATGACACCTACGGCACGAGCTGGAAGCAGCCGCAGCTGATCGACGGCAGCGCGGGATTCGGTTACCGCACCGACATCGAGGTGCTCAACAACCTGCCCGTGCTGGCGGCGATCGCCACCCCCGGCGAGAAGGGTCTGAGCGAGGTGCGCTACTACCAGGCCACTGACAGCACTGGTGCGAGCTGGAGTTCAGCCCGGGTGGCAATCCCGGCGGAAGCGGATGTGGAGTTCTACGACATCGCGCTGGACAGCTATGAGAACGGCCTGTTCGACCGGCCGCTGATCTCCGCCACCTGCGAACTCGGCCCGCCCTTCGCACAGTTCACCTACCTGGTGCGGGGCAGCAACGTGGACGGCACGGCCTGGGGGACTCCCCAGAAGGTGATTGAGCAGTACTGCTACCAGACCGACCTGCTGCGCATAAATGGCAATCCCGCCGTGCTCAGCGGTTCCTCCTCCCAGAGCGGCCAGCTGTACTTCAGCCGCAGCAGTGATGACAGCGCCACCGGCTTCCCCCAGAGCCCGCAGCTGGTCGGCCCCGGCGGTAACTGCGAGCTGGACATCTGGGGCGGGCGGCCCGTGATCCTCAGCGAAGGCATCGAGACGGACGGCCTGCAGCTGATCCGTGCCGTGGATGCCGACGGCACTGCCTGGGAAGAGCCGATCCCGATCGAGCGCCGCTACAACTTCGGCGACCACTGTTCGCTGGTGGTCGTGAATGACCTGCCCGTGGTCTGCTATGTGGACAGTCTGGGCGAACGGCTGCTGGCCGCCGCCTGGAAGGGACTCTGATATCTCCACAGGGGTGTAAGGACCGGGCCGGGGGCTGAGGCTCCCGGCCCATCCCCCCTCCGGCACCACTGACAATCGCCGGCTCCGGTACCCCGCTGCTCTCCCGCTGCGCGCTATGCTTCGACTGGCAAGCCTGCCAAGGGAGCGAAATGATGCGCGCAATCCGCCTGCTGGCGCTGAGCCTGATCCTGCTTTTCAGCCTGCCGGGCTGCGGAGTGTTTGACAATCCCCTGCATCTGCCGCCCGTGCATGCGGATTCCGTGTTCCGGAATCAGCCGGTTCATTCCGGGGACGAGCAGGGGGACGAGCAGCCCAGTGGTGACAGCGGGGACGACACTGCAGCGGAGGATGACGGTTCTGATCAGCAGGCTGGCTGAGTCTGCCTGGGCTGCCTTGCCTGCAGTTGACTCAGAGCGGTTCCGTGCCTTCACTGATCAGGTCAATATAGCGGTCATAGCGATAGCGGCGATGCCTCGCCTGCCCCGTCATTTCCGAAACCATGCCCGCCTCCAGCATCAGCTCCAGCGCTGTGTTGACAGTCGGCAGGGACAGCCGGGTTTCCTCGCTGAGCTGAACGGCACTGGTGAGCGGGTAGCGCTGGAGCGCGGCATGCACCTGCAGCAGGCTGCCGCTGCGCCGGCCCAGCCCCCGGAGTGAGTCCGCGTCCTGCCGGGCTGTTGCCAGCAGATTCGTGGCCGTGGCAATCCCCGAACCCGCACATTCAATCACGCCGTGCAGGAAGAACTCCACCCAGTCCTCGAAGTTGCCGCTGCTGCGGGTGTCCTGCAGCAGGTCGTAGTAGCGTGTGCGATTGCGCTTGAAGTACAGGCTCAGGTAGAGGATGGGATGCCGGGTGACTCCGCTGGCAAGCAGGTACAGCGAGATCAGCAGCCTGCCGATCCGGCCGTTGCCATCCAGAAATGGGTGGATGCTCTCGAACTGGGCATGGATCAGCGCGGCCTTGATCACCGGAGAATACCGTCCGTTGTCAGACTGCATGAACTGTTCGAGACTGCCCAGGCAGTCCATCAGGAGTTCAGGTGGCGGAGGAACGTAGTGGGCATTGCCCGGCCTGCTGCCGCCGATCCAGTTCTGGCTGCGGCGGAACTCGCCGGGATTCCTGGCGCTGCCCCGGCCCTGGGCCAGCAGGATGGCATGCAGCTCCCGGATGAAGCGCAGCGAGAGGGGCAGGCTCTGCAGCCGCTGCACTCCGAATTCCAGGGCGGAGATATGGTTGGATACCTCCAGCACGTCATCCGAGGGCCGGACATTCTCCCGCTCCTCCTCAAACAGCAGCAGTTCATTGAGGGAGGACTGCGTACCCTCGATCTGCGAGGAAAGCAGGGCTTCCTTGCGGATGAAGAAATACAGGAACAGGGACATTTCGGGAAGCATGTCTGAAATGCCATCCAGCCGCCCGATACTCAGCGCGGCTTCAGCGGTCACGCTGATCAGCTGATCATCCATCTGCAGCGGCGGCTCGGGTGGCAGTGGATGAGGCACGAATGCGCGAAAGGGCTCTCCCGTTGTGGGAACATTCCGGAATATGCCGCTTTCTCTGTTCATTTCCGCACCGCGCGCGCAGCTAACTAAAAATTAGCCCGTAAATTTTAGTTAGCACGCATTCCGCAGATTCTAACTAAAAAACTTTTAGTTGCAAAGGGGCTAACTAAAAATTAGCGCCTAATTTTTAGTTGGAGCTGCGCGCAGGTGGATTAACTAAAAATCTTTTAGTTGGAATCCGGTCCGCTGCCGGAGGTTGGAACGGCATGCGGATGCCACTGGAGCTGGCGGCAGCAGCATCGATGCAGTCACTGCAGCCTGAGATGCGGTGATATGTGCAGTTGTCGTAACTGACGCTGAGGCCTGCGGCTGACGGAGCTATTCCCCGTCCCCGGCAGGACCTTCGCCCGTACCGCCGTTGCGCCGCCCGCCGATGCTCTGGCGCACATTGGCCACGGCGCGGCTGACCTCGCCCACCCGCTCGCGGGCATTGCTCACCACCTCGGCCACATTGCTCACGAGCGGCTTGCCCTTCTCGAGGTAGCTGTTGGCATTCTCGGTGAGAATCCCGATGTCGGCGGTCAGGAGCGAGATGTCGCTCAGCAGGTTCGTGATCCGCTTCGCGAGGTCCCGGTCGTGCAGGTCGCCCGTGATGTCAGCCAGCGAACTGCTGAGTGCGGTGATGTCCTTCTGCATCGTTGCCAGGTCGTCAATCCGCGCGCGTGCGCTCTGGCTGGTCTGGGTCGCATCGTCCAGCAGGGTGCGGGCCTCGCCGAGCGTCTGCTCAAGCTGGCTGGCCAGCGGCTCGATCCGCCCCACCGCGCTGCGGGCGTTGTCAAGCGTGCCGGAGAGCTTGCGCAGGATGTCCTGGTCTTGCACATTGCGCACCAGGCTCTCCGCCGACTTCAGGGTCTGGCGGGCCTCACTCGCGGTGCTCGTCAGCTCGCCCAGCAGGGCCGTCAGCTTCGGCACGAGCGCGGCGGCAACCCCGATCAGCACGAGCAGGCCCAGCGCCTGGGCCACGGCGATGATTGTCAGTGACAGTCCCTGCTCCATCAGTCCATTATAACGAGCCGGGCTCGACTGCGATCAGTCCGGGCTGTTCATCCCGGCAACGCTGCATGAGCGCCGGGTCCTCCTGCAGCCGGGAGCGGGTCCACCAGTAGAGCCGGGTCTTCGGCCAGTTGCCGCTTTCCTGCAGCCAGAAGCGGTACAGTTCATCCGGTGCCGTGCGCTGCGCCGCCAGCAGCACGAGGCAGGCCAGCTCCGACCAGATCAGCCCAGCCAGCGGCTGGGGCCAGGCCGGCAGCATCCGTCCGGAGAGCGTGGCATACAGCCCCGGCCAGTCCTCGCCGCGGCGCTGGGGCGCACGGATCTCAGCGAGTGGGATGCCCGCAGCCTGCGGAATCAGGCTCAGGTCGCCGCGTTGCCAGAGCGTGAGGCAGCACAGCAGCTGCACCACGCAGTCCTCCCCGCTGGACCAGGCGGCGAGGCCCTCCGAGGGCTGCCCCTGCCAGTCCGCAGGCGGAGCCTGGCTGAGCAGGGCATGCTCCAGCGCCCAGAGCGTATGCCCGATCCCCGCCGCATCCCGCTCGGCCGGGTCCGGCCAGCCGCCGAGCACCCTGAGCAGGCGGTAGAGCCGCCAGTGTCCGGGCTGGCTGAACTGCTCCACGGAAAACATCCCGGCCTCACGGCGCTCCAGCCTGCCATCGCGCAGCAGGCGGTAGGCACCCTCCAGCACCTGGCGCAGCGGGTCCGGATGCTGTTCCCAGATCGTCGTCAGCTCCCCGAGCCCCGTCAGTGCGGCCTGCGGGCCCTCGTCGAAGAGCTGCAGCAGCGACAAAAGCACGGCCACGCTCAGTTCCCCGCGCAGCAGCCGCCGGAATTCCCCCAGTTCCTCACGGGCATCAGCCCCGGCCCCGCCGCTGAGCTGCAGGAAGACCCAGGCCGCGAGCTGCTCGCGCAGCATTGCCAGTTCCGCGGCATAGCTGTCATTCAGTCTGTCGAAATCCTCGCTCAGGCCCTGCAGGCGCGCGGCGATCTGCTCATGGATCGCGGCATACTCCGCCGCCTCAGCCTCCTCCAGCGTGGCAAGTTCATCCAGGCGTCTGCGCTCGGCTTCCCAGGCACGCCGCTCGGGGCTGGGCCGTGTACCGAACAGGCCGCGGTGCGCTGCCGGTGGTTCGGGCTGTTCCT
Organism: bacterium; assembly: GCA_041395205.1. Classification (GTDB taxonomy): domain Bacteria; phylum 4484-113; class 4484-113; order 4484-113; family JAFGCY01; genus JAHEFU01. Next base: position 8,449 of record JAWLAZ010000001.1, on the reverse strand, counting down.
CGGTGAAGATCTGCACATCCAGCCGCGCATCCCGCGCGCTGCGCACGGCATCCTTCATACGGGACTGCGCCGTCTGCTCATCCGTGACGAGCACGCTGCGCTGTTTCATCAGCTCGGTACGCTGCGCCTGCAGCTGCTCAATGCGCCGCCGTCCGATGGCACTGCGCCCGGCCTCGGCATTGCCGGCCAGCGCACGCCGCAGCAGGCCCAGCAGGGCCACACGGCTGTACGGGTCAAGGCGCAGCTCGGGCATGTCAGAACATATTAGGGGATAGCGCGCCGGCCGCTCAGTGGAATCGTACGAGAATGATGGCTGGCTGATGGATGCGCGGGTTGGTCAGTGGCAGGGTAGAGAGGAAAATTCCGGCCGGTGCATTATGGAGATGTGCCTGGGAGCCGCACCGGCCGGATGCTTGGGAAATGACGGGAGGGTTCACCCGGAGTGGGTATGGGCTCACCCTCCTGCCTATTCAGACGCAGAGCTGCTGCGCCTGTTCAGCGAATGCGGGTTGCGAACTCTCCTGTTAGCTAGTGCTCAGAGTTCCGGGACTTCAATTGCGGGAATATGTAGATCCTGTCCCGGCTGAATGTCGCAGCAGAAACGCCAGGCGATGATCCTGTTGAAGCCTTCATGAGCCTTGATCGCATACGGCACATCCGTGAACGATTCACTGCCGTTACACAGGATCACCACTTCCTTCGATGACAAGTCCAGCAACTCCTCGTACCTGAAATCGGGCTGATACATTGCCTTGACCTTTTCGTGACCCCAGTACAGGTGGGAATCCTGAGTTGCACTGGGATAATCCCGATAATGTCTGGGGATGCTGCTCAGACGCAGGTTGAAGAGTTCATTCATGCGCTTCAGAACTTCCTCCAGGCAGGGGGAGTTCGAACGGGTACAGCTGGTAATCGTGGCCTGCCCCGAAATCTTCAGCATCAGCATATCCAGTGCTTTTTGCCGGGTTGGATCGACATCAGCCAACTCCAGCCAGATCCGTCCCAGCTTTTCCGGACTTATCAGAACGCTTGCATACTCCCCGGGCCCAAAGCCTTGTATGTTCCCCAGTATGTAGATAAGAAATTCCATGGCAGTTCTCTGGATACCACGGCTGTTTGTAAGAACTTCTTCCTTGTAGAGCGTATTGCATTCAATAAGTGCCTGGGTGAAGTGGTCTTCAAAGATGTGATGAAAAGCCTTGAATGCAAGTAAGCGAAATCGTATTTCATGCTGGAAACTATGTTCATCTGAGATCATAGGCTCCAACGTTTCGCATCGTTCGATCAGGAAACTCAGTTCAAGCAGATTGTCCTGCATGAATGCCATCTTTCCGTGACGATATTGGTCATATAGTGCAGCTCTTACTGACATGCCTGATTCCCGCCTGTTTGGAATGCTACCAGCTGATAGTGGAGAAATTGGTACAAAAAGTTTAACGCAGATTCAATCAAAATACAGCAAGCGACTGAAATCATCGATACGGAGTTTCAGCTCCAAACCGATGAGATTTGTAGCTCACAAAGGATTTCTACAGCAGGTGTCTGGACTTAGGTTCGATCCTCGTCATGCGGAGGCATCGGCACCAGCGGTCCGTCGTAGTTGGCGGAAAAACCAGGGCAGCTTCGGAATAGTTAGTTGGGTCGTCGGATAGAAAGAGATGATTGAAAACCCTGCCCCACTGCTTATAACTGTCTGCGGGGGGAAGTGCCCAATATTCCAGCCACGCCATAACTGTCTGATAACTTACAGGAGCCATAGTTAAACCTCTATGGATTAGAAAAGTGGACTATTCTATCAGCGCTTAATCGCCATCCGACAAGCGCTTGACCCCGATATAACCATCATTTAATAAAAACGGGACCCTTGCTGTCTCAGTTATGGATCAGGCCGAGTCCCATCAGGTGGCCGTGTGCATCCAGGCGGCGGAAGTAGCTCTCCGTACGCAGGTGCCGGAGGATCCAGTCCCGGCCATGCAGCCGCAGCCGCAGGCGGCTCGAAGCCCGGGCGATGGAGGTGTAGATCAGGCAGAACAGGAGGAAGCCCAGCCCGCCGTAGACGATCCACTGCGGCAGGTCCGCCATCGGCCAGCTCGTCAGCGGGATCATCCAGAGCCCCAGGAGCCAGCAGCCCAGGCCCACGAGGCCCCCCACCAACTGCCCGAGTGTGCCGCGCAGGCTCCAGTTCACAAGCAGCAGAATTCCGATCGCAAGCGCCGGCAGCAGCATCTGCAGGTCACTGAGCGGAAAGCTCTTGAAGCGGAAGTACATCCAGCCTGCGCGCAGCAGGAGCATCAGCAAAAGGAAGCTGGCTCCCCTGCTCAACACCCAGATTTCCGCCCGGCTCACCAGGTTCCTGTTCACCGCGAACCAGTCTAGCATTTCCGTGTCACATGTAATGCTAGAATCAGCATTCTGGCCGGGAGTGATTGGCATGGATGACAAGCGAGACGGGCGCGATCCCCTTGACAAGGGGGCTGAGCGCGAGGGTGGAGATCTGGACCCGGGCCTGGCCCTGCACATGCGCCTGGGAGGCGGAGGGGATCCGGTCGAGCCGGACTATTCGGCCCAGGGTGGCGGGGCTCCAGCCCCACGTCAGCGTGATGAGGACATCGACAGCGGTGTGGCCCTGCACATGCGCCTCGGTGGTGCCGGTGAGCCGGTCCGCAGCGATGACTACCCCGAGCCCGCCGGCGGCGAAGCTGCGGCCCAGCTCGTGGAGGGTTCACGGCTCTGCCCGGGCTGCAACACCATCACCGAATTCAGCGAAGGCGTCTGCTCGGAATGCGGCTTCCGCTTCCGCAGCGGCGGCCAGGGAGCACCGCCGGCCTTTGAGGCCGGAGCCGGGCTGGATGCCCCGGCCGGTTCACAGATCCTGAAGATCATCCTCGTGGTGGCGATCATTGCCGTGCTGGGCTACGGCATCAGCCGCATCGATTTCTCCGGCGCGAAGCGGAAGCAGTCCGATGCCGGCCAGCTCTCCGGCGATCCCTTCATCGCCGTGCAGATCAATGAGGATTTCCACAACAGCTTGAGCCAGACCCTGATGGCCGATGGTGATGCCTGGCAGGCCAGCGGCGTGGATGCCTATGTCTACCGCTACCGCGTGGAATCCCGGGTGGAGGACGGTGCCAGCCAGCTGATCACGATCACTGGCTTCGTCGGTGGTGATGATGCGGCCAGTGCGGCACAGTCTCCCGGCGACAAGCCGCTCCTGAATGCCATGGACAGCTACCTGCGCTCCTACCGCGAGCGCCAGGGCCTCGAACTGCACTTGCAGCTCGTGCCCGCCGCGGAAGCCGGCGAGCTGCTGGATGATGACCGATATGTGCGCTGGGGCTACTGGTATGGCCGTGAGCACCAGGCGGAGGTGGACCAGGTGGTGAATGCCATCGAAAGCTACCGCAGCAGCGAGGGGCAGTATCCCCGCACGCTCGGGAATGTCGCCGCCAACATGAAGCTCGAGAACCGCGGTTTCGGCTATGTGGCGGATGGCTGGGGCTACCTGCCCATCTTCGAGACCGACGGCTCCGGCAAGGTACCCTTCGGCACCGGCAGCTCGAGTGCCGAGCTCTACCCTCGCCGGATCAGCGGCTATTACCTCGTGAAGTTCCTCGGCACGCCCACACTCGGAGGCGATCTTTTCGGGGATGAAGGCAAGAGCTACTACCTCAACCGCATCTCCCCGCTGCCCTGTATCCAGAAGGGCCCGCTTACGAATGTGCCCATCGAACCCGACGGTGAACCGGACGGCATCGCCTGGGCCGTGAAGAACGGCGAGCTGCTCGACGTCTGATAGCTGCGGCGCAGCGCTGCCGGATCTCCCGGTTCCTGATATAATCGCTAGTTCACGCTGCGGCGTGGGGTCGTGTGCGCCCCGAAAGGCGGATAGGAGATACGTACGATGCGTTTCATGGAGTTTGTCAGGAAGAAAGGCGCCACCGGCATCTGGATCTTTGCCGGGGTGATGCTCGTGTCCATCATCGGTGGTCTGGGTGTCGGTGTCTTCTACAGTCCGATCGTCCAGAGTGACCGCAATGCGGGAATCGGCGCCGCCGGCAACGCCCTGCCGCTGGTCAGCACGACCGGCCGCTACGAGGGCGTGGCGATGTTCGTCAACGACCGCCCGGTTTCGCTCGATGACTTCTCGAAGAACGTCGAGTTCATGGTCAGCAACTACATGCGCAACAACCGCAATGACTATGAGCTGCTGCTGCAGATCTACGGCGAGACGGCCCGCAAGCTGGTGCGTGACAACGTGCTGCTGCAGCAGGGCGAGGAGTACGGCGTGAGCGTGACCCAGGCCGAGATCGAGGAGGAGCGCAGCAAGATCATTGACAACTTCCTCACGGCCCAGGATGACACCACCGGCAACGTGGTCGGTGATCTTGCCAGGAACCTCAACAAGAACAAGGCGCGCCGCGAGGCCTTCCGCCGCTTCCTGAGCATGAACGGCACTGACAACGCAACCTGGGAGAAAAACGTGCGCCAGAGCCTGCTGGTCACGAACTGCCAGGAGAAGCTGCAGGAGCTGGCCGACGCCGAGAAGGAGCAGAAGATGAATGAGACCCGGCTCCTGATCGACGAGCGTCTCGCCGCCGGCGAGAAGTTCTCGGAGCTGGCCCGCGAGTTCAGTGATGACAGCAATGCCGAGAACGGCGGCGACCTAAACACCTGGGTCTTCCCCGGACTGATCCAGGATGAGGAGAATGACAAGGCCCTGTTCGCCACGCCGGTCGGCGAGACCACCGAGTGGTTCGAGATCCCGGCCGGTCTGCAGCGCTTCCAGGTCTACGAGCGCCGCGATCCCGAGGGTCCGGAGTATGAGGAGAAGAAGCCCGAACTGATCCAGAAGATCCGCGATGAGAAGGGTGACGATTACGAACCGACCGAGGAGGAGATCGGCGAACGCTATCTCAGTGTCAAGGCCCGCCAGATCCAGCTCAACAAGTCGGATCCGACGAAGGTCTACGAGCAGATCGCCGACATGGTTGACAACGCCCGTGTCGAGATCAACGTGCCCTACGTGCTGGCCTACCAGGCCCTGTTGGATGACCGGCTCTACACCCCCGCGGATGTGAGCTTCGAGGACCTGAAGGCCATCGCCGGCACTGCCGCCGTGGGTGCGAACTTCGATTTCGAGGTGCTGCGTCCGAAGTGGGACAACCGCCTGGCGGACAACCGTGAGGATCCCGAAGCTGCGGCGGAGGAGGACGGTGCCGCCGCTGACGACGGGGCCGGGATGCAGGAAGCGGTGGATGAGATCATCGCCGCCGATGAAGCCGCCGCTGAGGAGGGTGCCGAGGCGCCTGCCACCGAGGCGGAGGAGGAGCCCGCCGCGGAGAGCGAGCCCGTTGCCAGCATCGAGGATGCACTGGTCGAGGACAGCACGAAGCCCCAGGAGGCCGATGCGAGCACTCCGCTGTATGCCCTGGCGATCGGCTATCTCAAGCTCGGCAATACCACGAACGATGAGACACCGAGCATGTTCAGCCACTGGATGGTGGCCGATACCTACTTCGAGTGGATGGATACCGAGGACATGATGCTCGGCCAGCAGCTTGACCGCAGCGCGGCCCGCGCGGAGATCGAGGACAACCTCAGCCGCGTGACCGCTGCCGACGATTACAACGCGGCGGCCTTCGCGGCCCGCGGCCTGAATCTGGCCTGGCTTGACCGCGCCGATGAGGCCCGCACGAACCTGGAGTCGGCCCTGAGGTACGTTGCCAATTCCGACACTGCAACCCTGGACCTGATCCAGCAGGCCTACGAGAAGCTGGATGACGAGGACGGGCTGAAGGCCGTGGAGGACCTGCGTGCCGAATACCGCCAGGAGCAGCTTGAGCAGGCGATCCAGCAGGCCCAGAGCAACCCCGGCAACTCGATTCCCTTCGAGGGCGGCCAGCTGCAGCTGCCGGACATCTCCGCGCTGGAGGACATGGGCGCTGAGGATGGCACGGGCGAGGCTGGCACGGATGCTGCCGGCGGCGAAGCTGCCGGGGGCTCAGATGCCGAGAGCGGCGAGGACGCGGGTGGCGACACGGCTGAAGGCGGCCAGAATGCCGGTGAGGGCGAAGGTGGCCAGAATGCCGGTGATGGCAGCGGCAGCGAGACCCCGCCCGCTGACAACCCCTGCGGCGAATAACCTGGGGCCCGGTGCAAACCGGGCTCGGAGGCCCGGTGCAAACCGGGCAACGGAGGTCGAGCGCCAGCTCGGCGCGGTTTCCCGGCGCGAGCCGGGCAATCTGACCACCGACCACTGACTACTGACCACTGACAAGGGGAGCCTCCGGGCTCCCCTTTTCATTGCTCATTGCTGACCGGAGGCCAGGTGTCAGCCTGGCAAATGGAGGCCGGAATTCATTCTGGCAAGCAAGGCAGAAGGCAAGGGGCAGAAGGCAGAAGATAGAAGGCAGAAGGGAGCGCGAGCATTCAGCTCGCCGGTGCGGCGGCCTTCAGCCGCCGGGAGGATGTCCGGTGTAAGCCGGGCAATCTGACCACTGACCACTGACTACTGACCACTGACCACTGACTACTGACCACTGACTACTGACCACTATTCATCCGCCATCTCCAGCGAGCTGAACTCGAAGTCCTGCAGGGCGAGGATGTCCTCGCGATGATCCCGTGTCCACTGCAGGTGGTCCACCGCCACGGCCAGTGAATCCTCCTCCCATTTCAGGCTGTACATCACCTGCAGCCTGCCACCACTGAGCAGTATCTCGGTGACCACGGGCGGAATCTCCCACTTACCGCGCGGCAGGTAATCCGGCAGGTAGTCACCCGTGGCTGGCTTCTGTGCCTTCTGCCTGGCCAGCATTGCCGTCATTGCCGGTGTGCTCCTGTAGCTGGCAATCAGCTGCCGCACTTCAGACTTGTATGAGCTGACTCTGTTGTAGTCCTCCGTGCTGATATCCGGCCGCTTCAGCAGTTCGGTGCAGATCCGGCTTGTGTTGCCAAGACCCTGGATGCTGGAAACGAAGTTATTGTCCTCACAGGCGCTGCAGCGCAGCAGCATCTCCTTCAGGCTGTCCAGCTTCGCCAGGTCATTCCCCGCCGCGTACTGTTCCAGCATACTGCGTAAGCTTGACCAGTTGTCATGCAAGCCGATGCTGTCGTTGTAGTAATAGGGATTGAAACTGTGCTGCATCTGCGCAGGCACCGGCTCAAGTGCCAGCCTGCCATCAAGGATGGCGGGGTACAACCGGCGCTCCACGAAATGCCCGCCGACGCTGGTGCAGGGCAGGGCGTTGCCAGCCTCGATCAGCTCCGCGCCGCGTTCCGGATCCGTTCTCCAGATGTCGCCGGCATGCCAGTACAGGGGCCAGGCTTCCTGCATCTCCTGTGCCAGCTCCGTGATCGCTTCCTCGAGGCGCGAATTCTCCGCCAGCAGTGATGCCGGCACATCTCCCCGGCTGGGGCTGTCATACTCAGCAATCTCATTACCGGTCTGCCCCAGGCGGTACTTCAATACGGCAAACTCCGCCCAGGGATCATCCATGCCCTGCTCAAGAGCCTGTTCCAGCAGCATGATGGCCAGTTCCTCATTGTCCTTAGCACCAAGTTCGTTGGCAACCCGGGGCGGGGGCTGGATCTGGTTAATGTCGTTGCTCATGTCGAGAAGCAGCAGTTCAGAGCGCAGCCTGATCCAGTCCGGGTTGTTGCCAAGTAGTGGCTCCGCCTGCCTCGCCAGCCCGTCGTCATACCAGACTCCCCAGTCGCGCGGGAACCAGTAGTTCGTCAGGTCTGAAGGTTTGCCGGCAACTGGCTCGTGCAGGATATGCTTCTCAATCAGGGCGTCGTTGTATGCCACATACCAGTCCAGCAGGGCATCCCCGCTTGGTGTCGGCTTTGGTTGACTGTAGCCGAGGCTTGCCAGGAACAGGCTTGCCACGCAGAGCAGAGGCACTCCACCGATCAGCGCAACTGCAAGTGGAAGGCCTGTCCTGCGTCCTGTGCTTTGTGCAGCGCTGTTTTCCAAGTTGCCAGTTCCCTGACTGCCGGTATCACGCTGCTCCGCTGCCAGCCAGTCGCGCATGCGGCGGAATGCCGCGCGGTGCAGGATCCAGAGCGCTGCCAGCGGGAACAGTGTGGGAAAAAACAGGTAGAGGATGTCAGTATCCGGCCTGTCGTAGTATGCGTAGTACGAGTATCCATACATCAACTCGTGCAGGCCGGCGATTGTCAGTCCGAGGGCCAGCGCACCGCCGATGTGGAACAGCCAGGGAAGTAGCATGCCCAAAAGCGGGTTGCGTAGCCTCGGGCCGATTGCCAGCCCGAGCAGCATGCTCGTCAGGAACAGCCAGCCATTGACCAGCAGCAACAGCAATGCCGGCAGGGGCAGCAGCCACCAGGGAAAGTGATGAGCATTCCAGCCTACATAGATATTATTGTCATAGATCCACAGCGCCGTGTAAACGATAGTCAGTAGCAGTGGAAAGGCCAGCGCTGC